>CAZAQV010000001.1:0-50997 GCA_964487255.1 uncultured Polyangiales bacterium
AATGATTACCAGCGGTAATGTGCAAAAGCCTTATTGGCTTCAGCCATTTTATGAGTGTCTTCCCGTTTTTTAATCGAATTCCCAACACTTTGAGACGCATCCAACAGTTCTGCTGCAAGTTTCTCTTTCATGGTCTTTTCACCACGAGCTTTGGCGTAATTAACGATCCAACGAATCGCCAAAGCCAAACGGCGTTCAGCCCTGACTTCCACCGGAACCTGATACGTCGCACCACCAACGCGACGGCTCTTAACCTCGACCTTCGGCTTCACCGCGTCGAGCGCCTTTTTGAACACCTCCAGCGGGTCAGCCTTGTATCGGCCTTCAACGATGTCGAATGCACCGTAGAGAATCTTTTCAGCCGTCGACTTTTTGCCGCGCTTCATAAGGATGTTCACGAATCGAGCAACCAGTCGATCGTTGTACTTGGGATCGGGGATGATGATGCGCTTAGGGACTTCTCTTCTACGTGGCATTTTCTTCTATATCCTAATCTGGTCGAGACTCTAGCTCTTGGGGCGCTTGACGCCGTACTTGGAACGCCGTTGCGTGCGCTCTGCCTTGTTGGTGTTGGACGGTCCCTTTGCGTCTGATGCATCGAGTGTTCCGCGCACAACGTGATAACGAACACCCGGAAGATCCTTCACACGACCACCGCGAATGAGCACGACGGAGTGCTCCTGGAGGTTGTGCCCTTCGCCCGGAATGTACGACGTGACTTCGAGACCGTTCGACAGTCGAACACGAGCCACCTTGCGCAGTGCCGAGTTCGGCTTCTTGGGCGTCGTGGTGTAGACGCGCGTGCAGACGCCACGCTTCTGGGGGCAGTTTTGAAGGGCCGGCGACATCGTCTTCGCCTTGATTTGTTTGCGGCCCTTGCGAACCAATTGATTGACTGTCGGCATACTGACTTTCTTTAATAATCCAGCTTGTTTAGGAGGCCACTGGACAGACCAGGGCCGAAAACGGTCGGGAAGAATACCCACGACCTTCACCCTGTCAAGGCGAGGCTCTAATTTTGGTTCTTCACGGCTACACCCCAAAACAGCGATGTGCTGAATAGCACATCAGTTTTTCACGCCTTCGCACGTTCATCACTGCCAACCGGACGCCCCATCGTCTGGAATTATTGCAAGATCCGTCGATCGGGGGCTTGTCCTATGTGACGAACAGGGTCATGCTCCGCTCCGATCATGGCAGATGAGGACAATGAGGTCTGGGTGGAGCTCGAGACCAACAAGGGGACCAAGTACACCAGCACTTACCGCGGGCGCATCGCGCCAGAGGCGCTGGAGGCCTGGGCCAACGGCGAGCTTGGGGAAAAGGCGATTCGACTCGAAGACGTTCACTGGGCCGATTACGGCGATGGCAAGCCTGAAATCGACACCATCTTGGGGCGCGAGCCTTTCCAGAACTTCACGGGGGTGGCCTATTTTCGCGCCGACACCGTGGTGACAATCCTCGTCCTCCGCGACGGCCGCGACATCACCAGGTTCCGCGGGCAAAGCGGTGGCGTCGTGCAACTTCGTCCACGCTGAATCTCTGGCTCTTCACGGCTCCGCGTCACAACTCGTTTTGCAGATAGCAAATCGCGTTGCTTTGGCTTCGCACGCTCATCGCGTTTGCCGCTCACGCGATGAGCGGTCTACCAGTTGAGGGTGAGGCCGCCTGGGGAGAGCGAGAGGTGAAGCTCAAGCTCTTCTTTGAGCTCGGGGTCGAGTTCTCGCTTGCGCTCTTCACGGACCACGGGAACGAAACGCGCCTGTGCATCGATCACGCCGGCGATGGCGACCACGGCGAACAACCCGGTGGAGAGCCAGTTCGCGATGCGAAAACCATCGCGTAAGTCGATGGCTCGCTGTCGCTCTTGCGGCCCAGGAGTCTCGTTACGAAGCGACTCATGAAGAAAGTAGGTCGTGACACTCGTGGCGGCGAGAATGCCCTCGCTCAGCAGGAAAACGACGCCCAGCGTTTCGTGGCCGTTTTGAAACTGTCCGACCCCAAAGGGCACGGCAGCGACCCAACGCGAGTTATGGGTCTCAATGTACTCTGTTCGAGCAAGCTCTTGGATGCGTTTGCGACGCTCCTGACGTTTCATGAGTCTTTGCATTTCGGCCTTGCGTTGGCGCTCTTGTTCTTCGGCACGGGCTCGCGCGGCCTCTTCGAGCAACCGTTGTACACGCTCGCGGGTCTTTTCGAAGGCGCGAATGACCTCGCTTGGAAAAGCCAGCGGGTCGAGATTGTACGTGTTGTCGATACGTAGAAGCATCTCGAACTGGGCGTCCGCTTTTTCAGGTTCGCCCAAAAAAAGGTAGCTCGCGCCGAGATACTTTCGCGACTCCAGCACGAGTGGCCGGCTCTGAACTTTTGGGACCTCGCCTCCGACGAGCGCCTCAAAGCGATCTCGAGCCTCTTGGTAGTCTTGCTGTCGATAGGCTTTGCGCGCCTGTTCGAAGTCTTGGATGTCGTCAGCACGCGCAAGAGGCGCACTACCGAGCACGGCAAACAGCAACACGGAGGAGCGTACCAAGGTCGTGAGAGCGCCGCGCGTCACCCGCCCTTTATACGGTGCGCGTACCGGTGCTGTCACCTAAGCCGCATACGCCGGTTTTTAGGGGCTCGCGACGTCGTTCGGTTTGAGCGTCACACGCAGTTCCTTGACCTCACCAGCCTGAAGTGTGATGCGACCTTCGTACGGGGCGTAGCCATCGGATGTCACTTTGACGGGGACACTGCGCGTCAGACGCCCGCCGGTTTGCGCGAAGATCGTATTTCGCGTGCGGCCTTCGGCCAAGCCGTTACCGACCGAAACGTCTGCCGGAACGTTTGTCGCGACGTAGATCCCCGCGGGCTTGAACTTGAGCCGTAACGGCAGTGTCATGGGCCCGCTTCCTGCCGTGACCGTGAACTCGGTGCGCAGGTCTTCACAACAGCCCGCCGCGCCTACGGCAACGACGCGGTGCTTGCCGGGGCTCAGTTCAAGCTGTCGAAACGAGGGCCCGAAGGGTTTGGGTTCCGTGCCATCGATTCCGATCGAGACGTTTTGCGGCGTTGGGGAGAAAACGACGGTACGAGGTCCACGAGGCTTAACGGCGGGAACTTTGATCTTCCTGTCAAACGGCTTTGTTTCAGTTGGTTGCTTGGCGTTTGCGACGTCTGTTTCCGTGGGAGTGGTAGTCGACGTGACAACCGGAACGTTGACCGGATCAGGCTCGTCGGCAGACGCAAGCATGTCGGCAGAAGGACGCACGAAGACCGTGTAGCCCATCGCAGCAACTCCGATAATACCAAGAAACGCCCCTACGATAGAGATGCGGTTGACACGATCGAGCCAAGTCACGCGTCGAAGTAGCTTTTGTACCGAGCGATGTCCGGGTTCGAGAGCCGCCACGCGATTCAAAAAGGCGGCGGCGCGAGCACGGTCACCAACACGAATCGCTTCACGTGCGTGCTCAAGCAGAGGCTCGATCACCAGTTGATGAACTTTGTCGCTCGCGACTTTGGGGTCGTGAAGGTAGTCGATGAGAATGGCGCGTGGAGACTCGAACCCCGTCTCGCGCAGGAGCTCTTCGAGCGCACGACAAAAGGCCTCTGCGGAAGCATAGCGATCGACGGGCTTGCGCTCCATCGCTCTTCGGATGACCTCGCCGAGCTGCTCACCGATCACGGGGCGCAAACGAACTGGATCCGGGTACTCAGCATCCATCACCTTGCGCAACACTTGGTGCGCCGTTTTGCCTTGGAACGGTAGTTCGCCGGTCGCGAGATAGTAGAGGACAGTGCCCAGCGAGAAGACGTCGGTTCGTTCATCGCAGTCACCCTGGTCAACCTGTTCGGGCGCCATGTGGCCCGGTGAGCCAAGGATTTGGCCCGTCGCGGTGTAACTCTGTGAGTCGACCATCTGAGCAATGCCAAAGTCGGTCAGCTTCACGCCTTGTTTTTTGTGAACGAGAACGTTCTCCGGTTTGACATCACGGTGGATGATGCCGGAGGCATGCGCTTCACTGAGTGCGTACCCAACTTCGATGCAGAAAGCGGCCGCTACCTCGGCGGGCATCGGACCATGCTCTTCGACCAAGGCGCGTAGGGTCGGCCCCGTCAGCAACTCGGTCGCAATGTACGCCTCTTCGGAGTCTTCGTCAGAGCTGTCAAAGATTTCCAAGATGTTGCGATGACGGAGCCTGGCCACGGAACGCGCCTCACGTACAAAACGGCCACGCGCTTCTTTTGCGCCTCGCAAGTGTGGGTGCAAGATCTTGATCGCAACGTCACGATCGAGTCGGGTGTCGTGCGCGCGGTAGACAGTTGCCATGCCACCATGGCCTATCTCACCGAGTAGCTCGTATTTACCCAACTTGCGGAGCACGCCGATCGAAGAATAACGCGCCCGCGGCGAACGAGCTAACGCTAAGTTTCACGCCTTTCTTGCTGCCCTAGTCGACGAAACCATGCCAAAACCAAGCATTGCGGACGCGGTCCTGGTAGAGCCAGAGCAGCACTCCACGCTCGGTTTGCCCGTAATAGTAGTCGCGTTCGACGTAACGGTTCCACCAACCACCACTGATTCGGTATGGGCCCAAAAGCTGCACAACGCCCTCGAGTTTGTGCAAACGCTTGGGTTTGGAAAACAAACGCCGCACTTTCTGTGTATCAGAACCCACCGGTGCAACAGCAGGGACACGGAACTGACCCGCATACCCTCTCGCCTCACGCGTCACATAGCCGTACTGCGCCTCCGGAAGATGTCCGTCTCGTAACACGAACGACTGCACAGATTGCTCGCCGAAGGCCGCTTGCAGGCGCGCAATCGCGCGTTCGGCCGCTTCAGGGTCACGGGGTGGCCTGCCGTGGCGGACACTTTCCGCAACATCAAAGAGCGACAACTGATCGCCCTCGAGCTCACTCGTCTCCGCCTCAAGACGCAACATGCTGACTTCGCTCTGAAGGGACAAGTTCGAAAAACGAAGACGCACCAATTCCAAGAAAAGCGAGACGTCACGACTAGGTGTCGCGGGATCGAGCTGTTCGCGATGCTCGCCGCCACGCTCATAACGAAAGAAGATGTGTAACCTTCGAATACAGAACCCTTGGGAGCTCACCAGCGCCACCAAGTCGTGAAGGGCACTTTTGACACCAAACAAAAGTCGTTCGAGATGGTCATCGGGCGGTGAGACCTCGATCTGCACTGAAAGTTCTTGCTGTGGCGCACGCGCCTGAATCGGCATGCGGTGCCGATCACACAACGACTCGTAAAGTTGTTTGGCCGCCGTGCCCAAACGAAGCGCAAGTTCCGAAGGATCGAGGGCGAGCAGTTGCCCAACATTGAGCACGCCGAGCAGTTGCAACTCGTAAACCAGCTTTGGCTCGATTTCCAAGTCGCTGAGTCGAACCTCACGCAGTGCATAAAACTGTGTTTTTCTGCTGCTAAACACCTGCACGTGTTTGCGGTTACGGTGACCATGCTGCGCGAGAGCATAGGTCGGGTAGCGTCCCAAACCAACCGCCACGGAAAGCGCATACTGCTGCGCGGTGAAATACACGCGTACAGCGCGGCACCACGCTGAAGGCCCGCCGTAAAGACGGTGAAGACCCGATGGATCAACCCAAAACACCCCTGGTGCTGCGCTCACATCGCGAGCCTTCTCGACACGGGGAGAAAACTGCAACAGCGACCTCCCGAGTTCTTCCTCACACACACTGATTTGCTCGTGACTCACGCGTGAAGCACGCAAGGTTGGCACCAGGTCGAGCGCTGCTCCCAAGCGCATACCTGAACGAAGGCCTTGTTGCCGAGCGCGGTCGCTTACAAAAGAAAGCACTTCTTCACCTTGCTTAGAAGCAGGACCATCTCGGAGCACGGCCACCGGCTCTCCTCGCCAGTGCTCGTTTTTTTTGAGCAAAAGTTGTAGTGGCAAGCAAGGAAATACAAAACAGGCCACCGGCACAGACTTTGTTTGTCCGGAACCAGACTTACTCTCCAAAGCCGATCGCCGTGCCTTTCTTGCATGGTTTTTGTTTGGGGACAGGCTTCAGCATTGTTCGTGCAAAAAGGACACCATCTGGATCGTCACGCTCAAGACGAAGTAAGCATTGAGCCACGGGAACAGAAGTTTTGTTACGCAGCACCCGCCCCTCACCACGCACATAACGAATGCGCACGTTGACCAACGCACCGAGCGAAGTCTCTGCGTCGTCATAGGTCAGCAGCAAGACCGCACTCAGATGTTTTCGGGCCAACATCGCGATACGACTCTGCCAACTCGCCTTGCGTGCCCACCCCTCGGCAGCGTTCTCTCCAAGGTCGACCACCACACACCCAAAAGCACCCGAACGAAGCAAAAGCTCTGTCGCGCGCAGCTGTGCCTTGAGTGTGCGCTCACTTCGCACTCGCGCTCGCTCCGGCCCCACATCCGGTCGCACCCACAAGAGGCGCGAGAGATCGAGGCCTGCTCCGACCAAGTCTGGTGCAAAAGGTAGACTTGCCTCGGACCCCACCCAAGCGATGGGTTCGCACTGCGCCTGGGCATCTAAGAGCCAAGGTAAAACCGCGGAACAGAGCCCCAGACCCGACAATTGAATAAGGCCCGACCAAGGCACCCGCGAAGGCACTTCAACAGACTGTTTTAATTCAGCTTTTTCTTTTTCTAGAAACGTTTTCGATCACCGTCCTACCCACAAAGGGAAGGATCATAATACTGAACGCATCTTCAGTGTCAAGAAAGACGCTCTACAATTGCAATAACTATTGATTGTGATAGTTGTTGTGTGGTGGACGAGCGTTTGCGTCGATCGATCGCCTTTTCTTTTGTGGAGCTCGTGGCCCGAGTGTTTCTCCGCTTCGGTCTTTCACTAGGCGATTTGCAGCGTTGGTGTCGCCTGGCCATGTTCGCCTCGCTTCGAAAAGAAGGCGCAACCATCGAAGACGCGTGTGCACGACTCGAAGTCAGCACACCCACAGGCTGGCGTCTTGCCAAAGAACTACGCGACGACTTCCTCGATCCTGAGGCAGACCACGCGCTCCCCATGAAGGTGGTCTATGCCCTTCGCACCGAGCCGCGTAGCGTCAAAAAGCTGCAGCAAATCTTTCCTGAAGAGACGCCCACGCGGATCGAAAACGTCCTCTTACAACTCACACAAGAAGGACGTGTTCGCGCACGCGAAGGACGTACAACCACCTTTGAAGTCACGCACGCCGAAGACCGGATCGTCGGGCCAACCTGGGCAGCCAAGCTCGGCGCACTCAAAGCGCTGCTCCGGCATGTCGCGCAAACTGTCGACGCACGCTTGCTCAAAAACCGTCCGGACGCATTTGCCCGCACGATCGACCTACGCCTCGGCGATGAACAACGCGCGAAACTCGAAGCGTTTTACGAAGAGCAGCTTTGGCCTTTTTTGGGCGCCCTCGAACGAGAGGCTCTCGAGAGCTGCCCGAACGACAATCCGCCGGGCGATTTTCAAATTTCCTTGCTGTGGTCCAAGCGGGACGACAGCAAAGACAAAAAGGAGTGACTTATGCGTACCAACAAACCTTCAACAGCTCTTCTCTTCGCGAGTTACGCGCTGCTTATCGCAGCATGCTCGAGCGAGACCCCTTCCGTATGTGGCGAGGGAACCGAATTCTCACACCACACCGCAAACTACTGCCTGTACCGCGAGCCGATCACCGAGCAGGGCTTCACTTGTCCTGCATCGCTACCCAATGCGTTCTCTTTCGGGGACTTTCGCGCCTGCGCAATGGAAATGGACCTGCCCCAAGACTTTGAAGTGGCCGCCCGCAAAGCCCTCTTCATGACCACAGACGCGCGCGCCCAAGATACCTCCGTCGAGCAAGATGGGGCGCAAATGGACGCACGGCTCACGATGGACGCATCCGTGCCCGAAGACGCCGGCGGCGACTGTTTCAGCGCTTGGCAAAACGTTCAGTCAATCGTCACTGCAACCGACACGCCTTCCGACGCCAACGGACTTCGCTTCGAACTTACGTATCGGCTCAACGAAAGCAACCAAGCCGAGATCGAACTCGAGAACATCGCTGCGGAGGCTGTCGTGCAAGACTCAGATGGACCTTTTTCTACCGAAACGCATTCTGGGCACTGGGCGGAGCTTCGTGATGATCAAAACCAAACGCTGTACACGCGCCAAGTGTTTCAACTTATTCCGGAGTCAGTGGAAGTCTTTCCCGGTCCCGACAGTGGGTTTTCCAACGTCACACAGTGCCCCGAAGACGGTGTCATTCGCTTACAAAACATGGACAACATCGCGAGCGCAAC
The DNA here is from genome assembly GCA_964487255.1 of uncultured Polyangiales bacterium. Taxonomy (GTDB): domain Bacteria; phylum Myxococcota_A; class Polyangia; order Polyangiales; family CAZAQV01; genus CAZAQV01. The sequence continues at coordinate 8,271 of CAZAQV010000001.1, forward strand.
GCAGCTCGTCCTCTTCCAAGACGAGATCGACGGCAAAGACGGGCCCACGATCGAGTTCGCGCGCTTTTACCTACCCGGTCGCTAGCAACTCATTGCGGACGTTGGGCGCGTTGCGCGTCGAGTCCCAAGTGCACAAACAAGTGCACAAGCGTAACGACGCCCACGATGATCGCGATGCGGGCGTACCATTGCGCGAGGCCGAGCAGCGTGTAGCCATACTCAGAGAGCAAGCGGTCGACGTCGCCATTGCCATCGCCGAGCATGCCACCGCGAGGCACTTCGAGCGCGTCGTGTCGGGCCCGGATCCAAAGCAAGAATGCGGGAAAGAACGTCAGCGCAGCCGGAAAGATTGCGACAAGCCGCCAGAAATCCCAGCGCAGCTTACTGGGAAGCTCGTAGTGGTAGAGCACGAAAATCACACACGGAATGAGCAGCTCACCGAGCATGCCTCCGAAAAGCACATGTTCGACCGCGATCGTCGGCTGCACGACGAAGGACCCGTATGCGAGCGCCAAGAGCATGGCAACGCCCGCAACCACGGCGAACCAGGCCTGCTCACGAAAGCTCCGATAGGTGAACAGGCCGATCAAAAACACCATGCAGGCGATCACGAACCACGACTGTTCATCGTTGCGGAAGGTCACGCCAAACGGCAGCGGAAGCGCCGCACGACCCGAGAACCAAGATGGGATGGCGTGGCCGAGTTCATGCTGAAAGATGCGAAAGGGCCAAGCGATGACCAGTCCAAAGTCGACCAATGAGAGTAAGAGTCCAACGCCTAAGGCGATCGCGAGTGGGACATAGGCTCCCCACCAGCTTTGAAACTCAAAGCGCTCTTGCACCGCCGCAGAATATTGCAGGCTTTGGGTCGGCCCAAATTTCTCTTGGCTGGTTCGCTATGCGGCGTTCACCATCCCACTCATGCGCCGAAGGCGCGCGATGCGTTCGTCGAGCGGGGGATGGGTACTGAAAAGTGCATTAAGCCCGCCTCCTTCACGGATACCAAATGCCGCGAGCTTCGGCGGCAAGTCACTTGGCGCATCTTGCACGCGCTTGAGTGCCGCGAGCGCGCCCGCCATCGCTTGTGGGCTCTCTAGCTTGGCGCCACCTGCATCTGCGCGAAACTCCCGCCGGCGACTAAACCACGCGGCGATCAAGCTGGCACCGATTCCAAGCACCATCTGCAGCACCATGCGTATCAGAAAACCTCCGCCGCCAAAGCCACTCTCGCGGCTGTCGCTGCGCGTCAGCATGCCCGCGATCAGATTCGCGAAGAAGTATACAAAGGTATTGAGCACGCCCTGAATCAGCGTCATGACGACCATATCGCCATTCGCGACGTGCGAAACTTCGTGTCCGATCACGGCCTCAGCTTCGTCTTTGCTCATGATGCGGAGCAAGCCCGTGCTAATTGCAACAAGTGCGTTGTTCTTTGACGGACCCGTCGCAAATGCGTTCGGAACTGGTGAGTCGAAGATCGCGACGTCGGGCATCTCGATGCCACTCTTCTGTGCATGCTCCGCCACGGTCTGGACGAGCCAACGACGTGTTCCATCAAGGTTGCGAAGACGATCCATCGGCATATCGGACTTCCAGAAGACCTCTGCGCCGACCGCACGCGTGGCTGCAAACTTGCTCATCATCAGCGAGATGAACGAGCCGCCGAAGCCGAAGATCGCGCAGATGATAAACGAGCCGAGATACGAAACGTCCGGGGGAATGATGCCCGCACCTTGAAGCACGGTGATCACCACGCCCAAAACCAACAGCACTGCCAAGTTGGTAAGAATCAGATAGAAGAAAGCCCTCATTGTCACAATCTGTGACCGCCTTTTCCGAAGTCAATATGGCAAGTTGCCACAAGCACAAAAACGCCCTGAGCGGAAACCACCCAGGGCGTTAAGCGTGCGAGGTCAGGGGAGCGCGAGGGTAACCGTGCAAGGTCAGGGGAGCACAATAATAACCGTGCAAGGTCAGGGGGAGCGCGAAAGGATTGCTCCCCCAGCCATGCGAAGTCAGCGGAGCACAATAATAACCGTGCGAGGCGTGCCCTTGGCTAGGCGAATCGAGCACCGGAGCGGAACGTATATGAAGATACTTGAGCACCGGAGCACAGATTCAACAACGCCAAGGGCGATGGATCGCGCGGTTACGGGTTGGCGTCTTCGAACTCGGCGTCGATGACGCCGTCATCGTCGTCCTTCTTGCCGTTCGAAGATCCGCCGGCATCACCGCCCGGTGCACCACCTTCGCCAGCCGCTTGGTAAGCGACGGATGCAACTTCTTGCATGGCCTTCTCAAGCTCTTCGGTCTTCGTGCGGATCGCGTCCGTATCGTTGGCATCGATCGACTCGCGCAGGCTTTTGACCTTGGCTTCGACGTCACTGACTTTGTCGGCAGGAAGTTTATCTTTGACCTCAGAAAGCGACTTTTCGATGCTGTAGCAAAGCTGGTCGGCCTTGTTGCGAAGCTCGACCGACTCGCGACGCTTCTTGTCCTCGTCCTCGTACTTCTTGGCGTCCTCGACCATGCGCTCGATCTCGTTTTCTTCGAGACCGCTGTTCGCGGTAATGGTGATCTTTTGATCCTTACCGGTTGCTTCGTCCGTTGCGGTCACCGAGAGAATGCCGTTTGCATCAATATCGAAAGTAACCTTGACCTTCGGCACGCCGCGTGGCGCGGGCATGATGCCTTCGAGGTGGAAGCGTCCGAGCGAGCGGTTGTCTCTCGCCTCAGCGCGTTCACCTTGAAGAACGTGAATCTCAACCTTGGTCTGGTTGTCTTCGGCGGTTGAAAAGGTCTCTTCCTTACGCGCCGGGATCGTCGTGTTGCGTTCGATGAGCCGCGTCATGACGCCACCGAGCGTCTCGACGCCAAGGCTAAGAGGCGTGACGTCGAGCAGCACCATGTCTTTGACGTCGCCCGAAAGAACACCCGCCTGAACCGCTGCGCCGAGCGCAACGACCTCGTCGGGATTGACGCCGCGATGTGGCTCTTTACCAAAGAACTTTTTGACCTTCTCTTGAACGAGCGGAATGCGCGTGGAACCACCCACCAGCACCACTTCATCAATGTCCGAAGCGCTCTTGCCAGCATCGGCCAAGGCCTTTTTGCAAGGTTCAAGACTGCGATCGACAAGTGGCTCGATCATCGAATCGAGTTTGGCTCGGCTGATGCGAATGTTCATGTGCTTCGGTCCAGAAGCATCCGCCGTCAAGAACGGAAGGTTGACCGTGGTCTCTAGCTTCGAAGAGAGCTCGATCTTGGCCTTCTCGGCGGCATCTTTGAGACGCTGAATAACCATTTTGTCGTTTGAGACATCGACGCCCTGGTCCTTTTTGAACTCGCTGATGAGATAGTCGATGATGACCCGGTCAACATCGTCACCACCAAGGTGCGTGTCACCATTGGTCGCAACGACCTGAACAACGTTGTCGCCCACTTCGAGGATCGAAACGTCGAATGTACCGCCACCAAAGTCGTAGACGACAATGGTCTCTTCTTCCTTCTTGTCGAGTCCGTAAGCGAGCGCGGCAGCCGTGGGCTCGTTGACGATGCGCTTAACATCGAGTCCCGCGATCTTGCCGGCGTCTTTCGTCGCCTGGCGCTGCGAGTCATTGAAATACGCTGGAACCGTGATGACGGCTTCGGTCACCTCTTGACCGAGGTACTTTTCAGCCTCGTTCTTCAGCTTTCTTAGAACTTGTGCTGAAACCTCGGGCGGAGTCAGCTCTTTGTCACCGACTTTGAACCCGACGTCGCCATTGCCTCGACGCACGCATTGGTAAGGCACACGTTTGATCTCATCGCCGAGCTCATCAAAGCGTCGACCGATGAAGCGCTTGGACGAATAAATGGTCTTGTCGGGGTTGGTGATCGCTTGACGTTTCGCAACCTGCCCCACGAGGATCTCGCCGTCGTCGTTCCAAGCCACAACCGATGGCGTCGTACGGTCACCCTCTTCGTTGACGATGACCTTAGCCTCGTTGCCTTCCATAATCGCGACAACAGAGTTGGTGGTACCCAAGTCGATTCCGATAATTTTACCCATGTTGAGCCTCTTTTCTGACGCCTAAGGAATGTTTCGCGACGCCGTAATCCTTTGTTTCTTCACCAGATTATTGATGATTCTGGCGGCAACAGGCTCAACATAAGCACCCATGAGGGTAGGTCAAGAGCGCACCTGGCAGTTTCCAATCCCTAAAACGCGAGCTTGCCGCCCACCGCGAGAGATAGCTCGGTGAACGCGAAATCGAGTTCAGCGCCGAGTCCGCCCGTCTGGCTGAACGTACGGTACTGAAAGCCAACTTCCGCGAAGAAGCCGAAACGGTTGCTTACGAAAAACTCGAAGCCCGGCATGACGCCCACATTGAACCCGCTTTCGTCTTCGTCCGCGGAATCCGCCTCCGAAACAAAGAGCGTCGCCCCGAGCGGCAAGGCCAGGTATACCGCCACGCGATCGCGCGAAAATGGGAACCGCCCGCGTGGGACGAGTGCAAAGTCGAATGCCAAGATGCCGTCGTCAGCGTCGGGATCATCGGCGGTGATTCGCCCCACCTGAAAGCGTCCACCGATGCCAAAGTATTTGACGATCAGATACGTGAAGCCAAGGCCGCCACCGAGGGTGGGGTCGAGGTCGAGGTCGCCGACATCTTCCGTCCGCGTGCCATCGCTGACGCTCAAGTTCAGGTTTCCGGCGAAGCCGAACTTGCCGAAAAACTCAAGTCGGGCTGGGCCTGGACCGGCCACGCCATAGCCTGGCGCGACGTAGGTCGGGTTGCCCGATGGCTCAACGTACGTGGGGGCATACTGCGCGCGGCTCGACGCCGGAAGCACGAAGAGGCCCACGGCAACAAGCACAACAATGCGAAGCATATGAGAGGTCGGTCGAGTCATGGACATGGTCTGCGAGCGAAACTTTGGATCAGAAGGGGATGTCGTCGTCGCCGTCGTCGCCGCCCATGGGCGGGTAGTCGCTGCCCGGACCAGGACCCGGATCGTAGCCACCCCCGTCGTAACCACCACCGCCACCGCCTTCGCGGCGACCACCCAGCAGGATAATGTTGGTCGCGACAATCTCGGTCGTGTAACGCTTGTTGCCGTCCTTGTCGTCCCACTGACGCGTTTGGATGCGACCTTCAACACCGATGGAGCGGCCCTTGCTCAAGATCTTGTTGAGCGCTTCGGCACGATTACCCCAGACTGTGACGCGATGCCACTCGGTCCGCGTTTGACGCTCACGGTTTTTGTCCACGTACGACTCGCTCGTCGCGAGGCGAAGACTCATCACGGCTTGGCCGCTTTGCGTAAAACGCAACTCAGGGTCTGCACCCAGGTTGCCTATCAAAATCGCCTTATTGAGTCCTTCTGCCATGTCGTACGTCCTCTCTCGGCCAAGCTAGGGCCGGACGCGGACGATAGGCGCCCCCCTAGCGACAATCAATAGGAAACAAATACTGCGTCTTCTGACCGTGCACGAAGGCGAAAACGCGTTGGAGATGAGGCAACGATCGCTCGGAACCGCTGGTGGTGGACTCTAGTTCAAACCACACCATTCGCTCGAGCAGCTCCCGACCGTCGATTCGAGAAACCCCTCTGGGCACTGGCCGCCCGTGCCGCATTTTGGAAGACAGGTTCCGCCATTGTAATCGGTGTTGCACTCCGTCCCCTCGGGACAGGCGCCCCCCCCGACGCAGCGCGCGGAGCAATAAGACTTGCCGTCTACAACAATGCTCACGTCGCCACATCCCGAAGGACAGGACGCACCACCTTCACGAAACGCTGGCTCACACACCGCCGCTTGATCCACGCACTTGCCGTTCGTGCAGCCCGCCTCGCACGTCATGCGCTGCGTCTTTTTGACGCCGTTGTCGAGCGTGCACACAACCAGCTCATTTCCGTCGCAGGTCGTTGAAGGGCAATCAGCGTTGCCCGCATCAGGGTCGACGGTGGTGTCGTCTTCACACGCTTCAACAGCGGTGCAACTTGAAGCACTTGCCAGGCAGCTGCGTAAAGATGCGCTGGAACCGGCACAGTTTGCTTCGCAATTGCCGCCCAGCTGGGCGAGCTCGGGACACGCTGAAAGCGCACTCGAACACGCTTGTGCACAACTCGGCGCACCGCCGGGTTCGTCATTTGACGAACAAGCAATAAATGAAACACAACAAATGACCGCGACAATTGTCTTGTTAATCATAAACACACTCCTCGTTTCTATCGCTCTAGCACGCGCCGAGACGATTGACCGTCGAACGGCCATCGAATGGTTTTCTTAACCGAAGGCTAACCGCGCGATGGTGCAGATTGCTGGCCTCGACGCGGTGCCACGAAGAGTCAACGATCGAGCGAGTGAACCGCGATGGTCTTGAAGATTTTGTACGAGGCGCCGAGCGTCCCGCGCACCGTGCCGCTGACTTTGGACTGGCCGATGCGGACGCGATAGCGCGCGGGCACCTCGACCGCGCGGAGATTTGCACGCGCGGCGCGGATCTGCATTTCGACCGTCCAACCGTAGTTCCGATCACGCATTCCCAATCCCTCTAGTGCGCTCCACCGGATGGCACGAAACGGCCCAAGATCCGTGTATGCAGTTCCGTAAAGTCGGTTGAGCAGAACGCAGGCCAAGGCGTTGCCAAGGCGTTGTTGAGGCGTAAGCGAACCGCGTTCGGAGAAACCCGTTGCACGCGAAGCGATGACCAAATCTGCCTCGTCCGCTTCGATCGGAGAGAGCAGTATGGGTAGGTCCTCGGGATGGTCACTGAAATCTCCGTCCACGAACGCAACAACGTCCGGCGGGTCCCCCGCAAGAGCGTCGATCGCCTTGAGACACGCCGCCCCATAGCCGCGCTCGGGCTCAACGAGGATCTCTGCACCGGCCTCACGGGCAACCCGTGCTGTTTGATCGACGGAGCCATTGTCAACGACGACAATTCGACGAACTCTGTCACGTGGCAGCGCACGGATCACGTGCGCGATGGCGCGCTCTTCGTCGAGCGCTGGAATCACGACGTCAACCCGCACGAAGAAAACTCGCTACTTCAAGTGCGGTGCGAGCATCTGCATCCCGCCACCGAGGAACAGCCATGCGCCCGCGCCACCGAGCGCCAGCACGAGCAAAAGTGTCACCCAAAGCCAGGTTTTTGAACCGCCTTTTTGGGGCTTTTCGGACGCCGGGGTCGGAGCAGGTATTGGCGACGCGTCCGTTTGCACCACCGAGTCTTCACCTTCGAGGAGAGTCGAAAGCTCGTCACTACTATCGCGACCGCGCTCGTTCCACCCATCTTTGACCGGACGCGCCCCCGAAGGCGGCTGCGCTTGCCCCGCGTTGGTGTCGACAAACCAGTTTTTCGGATCTTCGAAGGAACCGAGGTTGAGCGGTTGCGCGCCAGACACGCTCATCAAGTCGATGGGGGCAGAACCAGGCTTGAGGGGATCGTCCATGTCATCGAGCGAGGTGAAGTCTGCCAGCTCCTCTTGGATCAAGTTCTCGATGATCGACTGATCCTTCTTCTTCTTCTTGATGCGAAGCGTTTCTTTGACCAAGTTGGCGATGTCGTACGACGTCACCTTCATCTGGTGACTAAAGAGGTAGTCCGCGAGGGCGTCACCAAAGTCGCGCGCCGAGGCGAAGCGTTCGGCCGGTTCGCGAGCCAGCGCCTTTTGCATAATCCCTTCAAACTCGTGGTCGATCTCGACGTGGTGACCGACCAGCGAAGGGACATTCGCTTGCTGAACGAGCTTGACGGTTTGGTAATCGTTGTCGCCCTGAAAGAGGCGTCTTCCTGTCAACATTTCCCACAGCACGATGCCGAGCGAGAAGAGGTCTGCCCTGGCATCAACGCCAAGCCCCGAGGCGGCTTCCGGGGAGAGGTAGGAGTACTTCCCTTTGACGACGCCCGGGTCTGTTTTTTCGAGCTGCGTGGTCGCCTTGGCAAGACCGAAGTCGGTGAGCTTCACCTCACCACGACGACTGAGCATGATGTTGGGCGGAGAAATATCGCGGTGGACGATCTCCAGCGGATCGCCTTGCTCGTCGATCGACTCGTGCGCGTAGCTGAGGCCGCGGCACGCTTCCATGCAAATCCAGCAAGCCTCCTTGAGCGGCACCGTGCGACCTTGCTTACGTAACGACTCCATCATCGACCGTAAGTTACCGCCGTCAATGAACTCCATGACGATGAAGTACGTGTTGTCGGCAGCTCCGATATCAAACACCTGCACGATGTTTGCGTGGTTGAGGCGTGCACCGAGGCGCGCCTCGTCGAGGAACATGGCGATGAAGTTTTTGTTTTGCGCAAGGTGCGGAAGAACGCGTTTGATTGCGATCGACTTCTTGAACCCTTGAACGCTCACCGCTTCACCGCGAAAGACTTCAGCCATGCCGCCGGCCTCGAGCCGTTCCACCACGCGGTAACGGTCGTGCGTCATCTTCTTGCCGAGTCCTCCATCTGCTTGCAAAACGTTGCCATCATTGTCGTTTTATGGAGCTACGCAAGTCAAGTCTGAGCTGCCCCTCAAATCCGGTAGTTCTGCAAAACTTCGATTGACACCGGCCTGGCCCCGCGCATAACTGGCCTCGGTGTCTCTTACCGTCGCGCCCTCCATTCTCTCAGCCGATTTTGCTCGGCTCTCCGAGGAAATCGAGGCCGTCGAAAAGGCGGGCGCCGATTGGATCCATATTGACGTCATGGATGGTCATTTCGTACCCAACCTCACGATCGGTCCCGTTGTCGTACAAGCGGTCCGGCCGTGCACGAGACTGCCCCTCGACGTCCACCTCATGATCGAGTCACCCGAGCGCTATATCGACGCTTTCGCAGACGCAGGGGCCGACGGCCTCACCGTCCACGTCGAGGCCTGCCCTCATCTTCACCGCGTGATCCAACAAATTCGGGGTCGTGGCCTCAAGGCAGGGGTCTCGCTCAACCCCCACACACCCGCGACATCCATCGAGCATGTGCTGGACGACCTGGACCTCGTTCTAGTGATGGCAGTGAACCCGGGCTTCGGAGGCCAGTCGTTCATTTCGGGCGTTTTGCCCAAAATTCGAGATATTCGCGAGCGGATCGCTCGCTCTGGGCGCGCCATCGCGCTCGAGGTCGACGGTGGCCTCAATCCACAGACGGTCGGTGCAGTGGTCGCGGCGGGAGCAGACACCCTGGTCGCAGGGAGTGCTATTTTCGGCGCAAACGACTATGGTCGGGCCATCGTGGACCTGAGAGAAGCAGCGAAACTCAAAGGAGACCAACATGGCAGCTGAGGACGACACCTCACAGAAAACCATCTTCGTCGATCGGAAATCGAACAAACGTAAGCTCAAACGAGCGAAACTTACGGTCGTCGAAGGAGATGATCAGGGCCAGTCGTTTACGATCGAAAAAGACCAGATCACCGTCGGACGCAGCATGATATGCGACCTCTCGCTGGCCGATCGCGCAGTGAGCGGCACCCACTTTGAGATCGTTGCAAAAGAAAACGGGTTTTTGGTCCGAGACCTGGGCAGCACCAATGGCACTTTTTTGGGTAATATCCGTATCAATGAAGCCTGGGTCACGCCTGGGATACAAATCCGCGCGGGCCAGACCGAGATGCGCTTCGAGCCCAGCAAGGGAATGGTGGAATTCGATCTCTCTGAGGACGACCACTTCCACGAACTACTGGGCAAGAGCGCGAAGATGCGAGAAATTTTCGCCACGCTCAAAAAGATCGCGTCCTCTGACCTGACTGCACTCGTTCGCGGCGACACGGGTACGGGTAAAGAGTTGGTCGCGCGCGCGATCCACCGCGCATCAGCCCGCTCCGAGGCCCCCTTTGTGGTCCAGGACTGCGGCGCGATTCCCAAAGATCTGATCGAAAGCACCCTGTTCGGGCACGAACGCGGCGCCTTCACGGGGGCGACCGACCGCTTCAAAGGCTCGTTCGAGCAGGCTCATGGCGGCACGATTTTTCTCGACGAAATCGGTGAGCTCGATATTAGCCTGCAGCCAAAGCTGCTCCGCGTCCTAGAAAACCGCGAGATCAAGCGCGTCGGCGGCGACAAGACCATCCCCGTCAATGTCCGCGTGATCGCAGCGACCAACCGCGACCTTCGCACCATGGTCAACGAGGGCACGTTCCGCGAGGACCTATTTTATCGCTTGGGGGTCGTTCAGGTTGAAATGCCGGCCTTGCGCGAGCGGCCCGAAGACATCCCGATGCTGGTGGAGCGCTTCTTGGACGACCTGGCGGCGCGACGCTACCCCGGTGAGGGACGCAAGTTCACAGTCGCGCCCGACGCGATGAGCCGGCTCCAAAACTACAGTTGGCCAGGTAATGTTCGCGAGCTCAAAAACACCATTGAGCGCGCGGCCTCTTTGGCGGACAGCACTGAACTCGACGTGCGCGACCTGATGCCAACCTCGCAAAAAACACCCGCCGACGTCCTTCCGGGTGGCACCTCTGCCGAGCAGTTCGTCGAAAACGACGTGCCCTTCAAAGACGCCAAGCAGCGTGTGCTCGACAATTTCGAGGCCGCTTACCTCAAGGTCTTGCTCGACAAACACAATGGCAACGTCACGCGAAGCGCTCAGGCCGCGGGCCTTACCCGCTACCATCTGCGGGAATTAGCGAAACGCTACGGCCTCCGCGGCGACTAAAACGACGTCGCCTTCGAAACGATATGCTGCACGTGACTTCGTCAACGACTGCGGTGCCTGCGCACGTACTAAAACGTACGCTTACGCGGGCTCCTTGTCATCTCCTTGCCTCGCTTGCATCTCCTTCCGAATCCAACGTCGTTTCTTGCTCCAAGATCAAAGCTCGTGCGGCAAGGGAAGATAATGCAAGGCCCAACGACTCATTGTCTGTGATACAAATTGGTGGCTCAGATGATTAAACGGCTAGGAAACTGTCGGATCGAGGAGGAGATTGGCATCGGTGGGATGGCTCTCGTCTACAAAGCGATCCAAGAGCCGCTTGAGCGCCCCGTCGCCATCAAGATGCTCAAGCCCTCGGTCGCCGTCGACAGTCAGTTCGCTGAACGCTTCGAGCGCGAAGCGCGCTTCATGGCCAACTTGCAGCACGAGAACATCCTCAACGTGCACGACTTCGTCTCCGACGGACAGCGCATGTACATGGTCATGGAGTACGTACGGGGCATCGACCTCTACGACCTGCTCGAAAAACAACCTGTGCTGCCCCCCGATATTGCGGCCATCATTGCACTCAAAGTTGGACGTGCGCTCGACTACGCACACTTCCGCGGAATCATTCACCGCGACATCAAACCCGCCAACATCATGATCTCCGAAAAAGGCGAGGTAAAGCTCATGGATTTCGGTATCGCACGCGACGACACGCTTCGCGATCTTACCGAGACAGGGACGGGGCTCGGCACGCCAAGCTACATGAGTCCCGAACAGATTCTCGGCGACCGACTCGACTTCCGGAGCGACCTGTTTTCCGCGGGTATCGTGCTCTATCAGATGCTCACCGGCCGCAAACCCTTTCTCGAAGACGACGCCAAGACGGTCATGCAAAAGATCCGTCTCGACCGATACACGTCGCCGCGCAAAATCATCGCCGACACCCCTCGTGCACTTGAGCGTGTGCTGGGCCGTTGCATGGAGAAACTTCCGGCCAACCGCTATCCGACAACGCAGGCCTTTATTGACGACCTTTCCGAGTTTCTCCACAACCGCGTTCCCAACAATCACAGCGCTCACCTTGTCGGGTTTCTCAACCAGATCGGCGAAGTCTCGGATTCACGCGCCAAAGAGATCCTCGCGGCGGGTGGGCCGAAGACAATCCGTCGCGATCTGGGCGATCGCTCACTGGTACGACAGACCATCCTGACGCAAGTGTTCTTACTTATTCTAGCGGTTGCAGGCGGCGTGATGATTCAAACGACGACTGGGAAATTCTCTGCACAGGCTTCGGAGTTCGGCGGCGGATCCGAACGCTTCTCCTATGAGCATGCTGGCACATTGTCGGTCGTGGCAGAACCTTGGGCCGATGTATTTTTGGATGGAGACAAGATCGGAACCACCCCCATGGGACACCCGATTCACGTCAGCCCGGGAACGCACTTCTTACGCTTCTCAAACCCTTTTTTTAAAGCTGCAGATCGCGAGGTGACCATCACATCGGGTGAGCACACGACGGTCAGCGTGACGTTGGAGCCTGGCAAATGACGTTCCTGCTCCGGGTTGTGCTCGCATTGCTTTTCACTACCTTGGCCTCGGCAAGTGTGCGCGCCCAGCACGCATCGTTCACCCACACCGTTCGCGATGGCGAGACGCTCGCCTCAATCGCAGAGCGCTATTACGGCAACCCGAAGTACGAAAGCTTGCTCGTTGCTGAAAACGGCCTCGATGTCAAAGGCGGCTCTGTTGTGGTGACCGGAATGAGACTCACCATCCCCTGGGCCACTTACTATGTCGTCGAAGCAGAGGACACGTGGAGAAGCATTGCCTCTCAAATGTACGGCAATCCCGATCGCTCTTTTGTACTTACGGAAGCCAACAGTAGTGCCAAAGCGGAAGAAGGCAGTCAGATTCTCATCCCACACCCACTTCGCCACGTCGCGAGCCAGGGCCAAACTCTCAATGACGTCGTGAAGCTCTACTTCGACAAACCTGGCAGGGCGTATCGGGCGGTGCGCCGCTTCAATGATCTGAAGTCGCCGAAATTGACCCAGGGCCAAATTGTCCTTGTCCCCATGACCGATCTGCAGCTTTCGGAAGAAGGACGTACGCTCGTGGAGCTTGCTCTCGGCACCCAGATTGCGACGGGAGAGATGCGGCGGGCGCAAGACAGCATCAACGTCGCCCTGCCTGAGATCGCAGACCTAATTCGCGGGGGTAAGTACCTCAAGGCGTTGGCGCGGGCCAGCTTTTTGCTCGGGGGCGGGCACGCCACAACAGGTCAGCAAGTACGGCTCTGGCATCAAGTGGCCGTCAGCAAGATCGCGCTCTCCGACCGAGAAGGCGCTGTGGGAGCTTTCGATAAATTGCTTTCCATCGACCCAAACTTTGAATTGCCCGAGGTCGTCACCCCACCCAAAGTGCTCGATGCATTCGAAGACGCGCGAAAGATCGTCGCAAAACGCACTGCGCAAGCCGAGGCGGCAGCCGCCAAAACCGCTCAGGCCGACGCGGGTACTCAGCCTTAGAGTTCGAGCTCACCTGAAAACACGCGACGCGCAGGTCCGCGCATCCACATCGGTCTTCCTGTGCCACGCTCGGTGATGAAAAGCGAACCTCCGGGCAACAGCACCTCGACCTCCGACCCACTGTTGGCGCGTTCGGTGGCAACCGCTGCGGCAACAGCCGCGCATGCACCTGTCCCACACGCTTGCGTCCAACCCGCACCACGTTCAAAAACATGCAAGACAAAGCTCGAGGCGCTTTGTTGCTCACAAAACCCCACGTTTGCCCCGTGCTTGAGACGCGCGTCACTCTGCATTTTGGGCGCGAACCCATACCGCCTCTCGTCCACAACATTGAAGGTGACAAGGTGAGGGTTGCCCATGGAGACGGCCGTGATCTGAAGCTCCAGATCGTCAATAAAGTAGGCCTGATCAATCCACCGCGAATCCGACTCTAAACCGATCGACTGCGGATCAAATGACGGTGCATTCATCTCAACACGCACCGAGGCGTTCAGAGAGTCAAACGACTCGAACCACACGTGATGCGGCCCAGAGCCCGTATTCACAACCGCGTCGTCCCCCTTGAGCAAGCCCTTCGCGCGAAGGAAATGTGCTGCACAACGCAGACCATTACCACACATCTCGGGCACGGAACCGTCTGCATTGATGACACGCATGAATAAACCTGCATTGTTCTTTCCACAAACTAAGACACCATCCGCGCCAACGCCGCGATGTCGATCGCAAAGCGCCATCGCTTTTTCTTTGGGCAAGTCGCCATCACCAACGACGACAAAGTCGTTGCCCAGCCCCTCATACTTTTCAAACGCAAACTTCATCTCACGCGGACGAGGGTGCCGCGATCTTCAGGCGTGGGCAAGATGGCATACCAACCTGGGGGAAGACTCGGGCCGGTGAAACGAAAGAGCCATTGGGCATCGAGCGGGGCGAGGTTGACGCAACCGTGGCTCTTTTTGTAGCCGAAATTGTTGTGCCAGAACGCTGCATGAAAGCCATTGGATCCCTCGAAATACTGGACCCAAGGCACCGCTTCGATCGAGTAATTAACAGAAATATCGCCACGCTCAAAGTCATCCATGTCCGAATCAACCAGCTTGACCCAGATACGAAAGGTCCCAGTCGGTGTCCGGTGAGTGGGCTTGTCCTTACCCGTTGAAACCAGCGTCACGTAAACAGGCGTCGCTCCTTCGTAAGCCACCATCGTCTGGCTGCTTGTATCGACGTCGACCCAACGCTGCTTGGCCGCGATGCGCTCGGGGGTCATCTCGACCGGAGGAATGCTGCGCGTGGGTTGTGCCACGTCGCGCGCTCGCACCCAGAGTCCGTCGCAGAGCTCGAGCCACCGCCGCTTCTCACCACTGATGCAGACACGGACGTGACGATCAAGATCTCCCGCTTTTCTCCCCGCAGCGGCCTCGTGAACACTCGTCGACTTGATCGTAAAACCGACTTGGGAAAGGCGCACGCCCGGTTCGAGCGCGTAGCCGCGAAAGGTGCTCGGGTTGGCGCGGCTGATTTCACTGCGCTCGACCCAGAGCCCCTTGCGAGTCCGCACAAAGGGCACCCCACCTGAAACTTGCTCTCGACCCAACACCAGGCCGAAACCCTTGCCGAACGCCTCGACATATTCACCGGCGTAGGCGTCATGAGGGTGGGCGTACGCTCGCGTTCCGTCGACGCGAATGAAGCCATACTCGCGCGGAAGCAGACCACCCTTCGCGGAACTGAGATCTTCGCCCCAAGGAACCTCGCGGCTCTTCTGTACCGCGCTTTCACAAATGTAGGCCTTGTCGCCCACGCGAAGCCACGCGGGTTCACACCCAGGACCGTAGAGACGCTCAAGCACCGGCAACCGAGTGCCCATCTTTACCGTACCCCGTCGTTTTGCGTCGCCATCGGGAGCTTGACGAATCACGGCTCCTTCAAGGTGCACCTCAGCCGAGCGTGCACTCGTCGGCCAAGGCACAACGCCCAGACCTGGCCTTTGCGCAGACGCGCTCGCCGACAAAGCCGCCGAACACAGCGTGACCAGGACCAATCGAAGCATCCGTTAAGTATGGTGGGCGTGCCCTAACTTGAAAAGGTTTCCGCAGTCTCAATGGGAGCCGGGGCCGCAATGAGACTGTCAGGCCTGAAGAAAGCTCAGGACATCAGCTGGAAGCGGAACGTGCACATCGACGGACTCTGAGTGGAATTCGAACTTGAGGCGCGCGGCGTGGAGGAGGTGGCGACCCAGGGTGCAAGGAGGTCCACCGTACAGCACGTCACCCACAAGTGGGTGGCCGATCCACGAGAGATGTACGCGTACTTGGTGCCGCGTCGCCCGATCCGCGCGCACGTGCACCTCAGAAAAGGCGCCGCGCTTCACAACACGGAGCACCTCCGTCACGCACGGTTTGCCCTGCGTGTCATCGAGCCGGACTGCCGCACGCCGCTTGTCCGTGCGGTGATTGCCGATCGGCGCATCGATGACGTGCCGACGTGGCGTACCGGCGCAAATCGCGACGTACTCTTTGTAGATCTCGCCTGCTTCGAGAGCACCACTCAGCGCTTCGAATGCTCCTTGGTTCCTGGCAACCAGCAGCGCACCCGAAGTGTCCACGTCGATGCGGTGCACGAGACCGGACTCAAGGGGTCCATAGCCGACTCCAGCGACCTCCGGATAGTGAGCCAAAAGCGCGTTAATCAGAGTGTCCATCTCTTGGGCGCGCAGCGGATGACAAGGCATTCCTGCCGGCTTGTTGACGACCAACCAATGCTCTGCCTCCCGTGCGACGCTGAACTCGAGCTTTGGGTTCGGCCGCGGCCGGTCGACGAGCCCGCTCACCTCAAGCTCTTCGCCCACCTTGACGGAGACGTCTTTCTTCAGCACTCGACCGTCCAGACGCACGCGTCCCCGCGCGATGAGTTCCTTCGCGCCCTTTCGTCCTACAGCCGGAAGCTCAGCGGCGAGAACCGCCGCCGCGCGGCGACCATCGTGGAGCTCAGTTACGCGAACGCTTACCTGATCGCTCATCGATTTAGCGTGCGCTGCAAGGCGTTTCGACACAAGCGCAAAGGCTCCGAATGCGGGATTGATTCCTGGCCGCGGCTGAGCAAAGCTCAGTTCCCATGCCTGTGGTCAAACGCGATTACTACGAAGTGCTCGGTGTCGCTCGCTCGGCCTCCGGCGAGGAGATCAAGAAAGCGTACCGTCGGATTGCGATCGAGCTTCATCCGGACCGCAACCCCGACGACGTAACCGCAGAAGACCGATTCAAAGAAGCAAGCGAGGCTTTTTCGGTGCTGAGCAACGACGAGAAGCGTTCACGCTACGACCGTTCGGGACATCGCGCGTTTTCGAGTTCGGATGGTCCCGATCCGGTCGACTTTGGGGCGGTTGCAGAGGTGCTTGAAGGCGTCTGGGGCAAGGTGTTTGGTGCAAAGAAACCCAGGCGCGGTCGCGACATTCGCTACAACCTCTCCCTTCGCTTCGAAGAAGCCGCGCTCGGCGTAAGCAAAGAGATCACCATCGATCGACCTACACGGACGGGCATCTTGTCCGAGCGCATGACCGTTAAGGTACCTGCAGGCGTCAAAGACGGCGCGGTGCGCACCGTACGCGGCGCGGGCGAGGAGACCGAAGGCGGCGTCGGCGACCTCCACGTTTACATCAAAGTGCTCGAAGATGAATTCTTCGAACGCGTGGGTGCAGACGTTCGCTGCAGAGTCCCGATCTCGTTTGCGCAAGCCACGCTCGGTGACGATATCGAAATCCCGACGCTCGAGGGCAAGGTCAAGATGAGCATCCCCGCCGGCACCGAATCGGGCGCGGTGCTACGCCTTCGCGGGCGAGGCATTTCGATGCTGGCGGGCGCGGGCAAAGGGGACCAGCTGGTCGAGGTCTACATCGAGGTGCCCAAAGAACTCACGGGCGCGCAGCGTGAAGCGGTCGAGGCTCTTGGACGCGCCTTTGGCGACGACACACCGGAGCGCAGAGGTTTTCTCGAGCGCCTCCGCTCTGCGTTCGACTGAGGGCTTTCGACGAGGCATCCGGTGGATCGACTGCAGGAAATCATCGCGCAACTTGAGGGTGCTGAGCTTGCCGCACCTCAGGGCAGTGTACGCGAAGTTGTGGGGTTGACGCTCACGGCCGAGCTGCCTCAGGTGCGCCTCGCCGACGTGGTGCGCATCGAACGCCGCGCTCAGCCGCCTTTGCTCGGCGAGATCGTCGGTTTTCGCGGCGATGCCGCGATCATCATGCCGCTGGGAACCACCATCGGTATCGCTCAGGGCGACTCCGTGCGCGCAGAAGGGGGGCCGCTTCGCGTCAAAGTGGGAGACGAACTCCTTGGGCGCGTGCTCGATGCTGTGGGCAACCCAATGGACGGCGGGGGCGCGATCGTAGGCGATTCGATCCCCATCATGTCTGATCCGACTCCCGCTCTGGACCGTCCGATGATCGACGAGGTGTTCGAAACCGGCGTGCGAGCGATCGACGGACTGCTCACGGTTGGACGTGGCCAGCGCGTCGGGTTGTTTGCCGCGAGCGGTGTCGGCAAGACCACACTGCTTGCGCAGATCGCGAAGTACGCGTCTGCGGACGTCTTTGTGGCCTGCCTCGTCGGAGAGCGCGGGCGCGAGCTTCGCGAGTTTGTGGGCGATGCCATCGTCGATGTACGCGACAAGAGCGTTGTCGTCTGTGCGACGAGCGACGCGCCGCCTCTGCTACGCATGAAGTCGGTCCACACGGCTTCAGCCATCGCTGAGTATTTTCGCGACCAAGGCAAGGACGTGCTGCTCCTCGTCGATAGCGTGACGCGCTTCGCCCGCGCAGCACGCGAAGTCGGCTTGGCCACGGGCGAACCACCCGCGCGGCGCGGTTATCCACCGAGCGTTTTTGCAGAGTTACCACGCCTCCTGGAACGGGCAGGTCGTGGTCGGCGTGGTTCGATCACCGCACTCTACACAGTGCTGGTGGAAGGCGACGATATGGATGAACCGGTGGCCGACGAGGTTCGTGGAATCGTCGATGGTCATTTCGTATTAAGTCGCTCGCTCGCGGAGCGTGGTCACTACCCTGCTCTCGATGTAACGCGCAGCGTCTCCCGACTGATGCACCGGCTAGTTCCACCTGCGCAGCGATCAGCCGCCGATCAACTTCGCAAGCTACTCGCGCACTATGAGGATAAGCGCGACTTTGTCACGCTCGGCGCTTACGAGCCGGGCAGCGACCCAGTTCTCGACCAGGCCCTCACCCACCTTGAAAGCATGCTCGCGTTACTCCAACAAGACGCCCAGCCAAGCTCGCTTGCCGAAACGCAAGCACAGCTGCAGAAGACCTTCGCCTAGCCCAAGCGAACCTCCTCAGCCGAACGGAGCACCCCAGGTGCCCCAACTGGGGCCCAGGGACATCGGCACAACACCTAACCAAGGGCCAAGAAGCCCCAACTTATCATGTTTTTAGGTCAAAAGGCGGGTGCTAAACGTGGCACAGAGCGTGCAAAGCTCCAGGGCGTGGGAATGGATTGGCGACCATCGGCAAGACGAGGAGTTCGCTTTGCCCCGCTGTTCTTTGTGGTCAGCTGCATGGCCGCCTCACCTGGGGATGCACCTTACCTCGAGGAGGGCCACGCCGAGCACGACCATGGCATCGAAATCAGCAGCACGAGCCAAGCGCACAGCAGCTCGAACCGGTGGCAAATGCCCGCCGATGTCGCAGCCATCGCTAAGACACAGACCTTGGCCTACGAAGGCTTTGACGGGTGCGTCGCGGGCGGAACTCTCTTCAGCGGCGTTCGGACGCTCAGCGACTACGTCGCACGTCACTTTGCGGGTTCATGGAAGATTTGGCGCGGCGCGTATTGTCGCAAGATCGCAGGATCTTCATCCAACTCCATCCACGGAACTGGGCGCGCCATCGATGTGATGATGTCCGGCTACAGCAACGGCGACCGCCTCGCAAACTGGTTGGCGATGAACGCCAAGGCACTCGGCATTCAGATGATCATCTGGCGCCGCTCCACCTGGAAGGCTTCGCGTGGATACATCACGTACTACGGTGGGTCGAGCAGTCATAACGACCACCTCCACATTGAGTTCAATGACGCTGGCGCGGGCGCACACACATCTTGGTACAACAATGGCGGACCTCACCGTGGACCGTACGACAACGGCTCGAGTGGCGGTGGCGGCTCATCCGCTCCAGCGCCTGCACCTGCACCACCCACATTCAAAGCGAAGTTTGCAAAGCTCGACGGTAGCGACGTCAACGGCATGAAATTGTCCGGACGCGTGGGCGAGACACGAACGGTCTCCTTCGCTTTCACCAACACGGGTACCGGGACGTGGGAAGCCGATCAAGTCAAGCTTGTCGTCTCTGGCCGGACGAGCAAGGGTACGCTGAGGACGATTAACAGCAAGTGGGGTTCAGGCTCCGTCATCAGCAGACTCTCCTCGGACGTGGGACCTGAGAAAACGCAAAGCTTCTCGTTCAATGTGCGTCTGCCTTCCAATCACGATGGCCTGCGCATGTATGTCGGGCTCGTACGAGATGCTGGCGACAAACGAACGTGGCTCGCGGGTGGTAATGGCCAGGACCCGATCCACTTTGAGATCAAGCGCCCAGAACCCGCCGCCGCTTTTACCAAACTCGGCGATACAGATCCAAACGGGGTGACCCTCAAGGGTGAAGTCGACGACGTCCGAGCGGTCAAGTTCGCGTTCAAGAACACCGGGCAAGACTATTGGCAACCTGGCGAGATCCGATTGCTCGTCGCGCCCGCGGTCACCGATGATGTGGCAGCCGATGTGCGAACCCCGAGCTGGAATGCGGCTCGCGTGTTGGGTGCACTAGGCTCGCGCGTATCACCGGGAGAGAGCGCTCGCTTCGCTTTCGACGCACGCCTTCCCGCCGGTCGCGATGGTCTACGCTTTCGTGTGGCCCTTCATTATGACAATGGAAGTATCAAGCGTTGGCTCATCGGTGGGCCTGGCCAAACCAAGATCTACTTCGACATTGACCAACCGGCTTGGGCGGCTGACTTCGCTGAAAGCGACTCCCTCGATCCCAACCGCGTGCTGATCTCGGGATACGACGGCGAGATCCACACCGTGGAGTTCTCCTTCCGCAACACCGGTGGAAAAACGTGGAACCCCGAAGAGGTCAAACTCGTACTGGCTGCGCCAACACCTGTGGATGAAGCCGGAATTATGACACCCACTTGGTTGTCCTCAAACGAGTTGGCCACAGTGCAACAAGCGACAGCGCCTGGTGCCGTGGGCCGATTCTCTTTCGACGCAAACATTCCCGACAGCATCGACAAGATCGAGATGTTTGTCGGTCTCGTGCACGAGGCCGAAAAACAACACTGGATGGCGGGCACACAAGCGCAAGGTTCGCTGTCGTTCGACATCGTCCGGCTCGACCGCACGATCGTCGTCGAAAAGGCCAACGGCGAGACCGAGACCGTGCCAGTCTATGAACCTGAGTCGCCTGAGCTTGGCTCGGTCGACTATGCAGGAAGCACGCCCACAACCTTGGCATACGAACACGAAGGCATTAGCGGCGGCTGCATCATCACAACGCAAGGCAAAGGCCTCCCCACCACCTTCCCCTTCGCCACCCTCTTGCTTGGGCTCTTGCTGCTTGCCCGGACACGACGCGCCAAGCGCTGACCCGACATAGATGGGCAACCGTCTGCGTTGGGTCATCCAACGTGTGAGCCCTTGCGCTATGGGCAGCCGTCGTTCCAATTCGGGTCGTGTCCAGCAACCCACGTCGCGAACGACGCATTGGGCGCCGTAAGGCAACCCGCTTGTCCACTGAGCGTAAGCACAACGAAAGAAACGCTCATCAACTCGATTGGAAGCTCGCCCGAAAGCTGGTTGCCATTGAGCCGCAGACCGTTGAGGCTCGAGAGCTGCACAAGGTACGCCGGTACGGTTCCTGTAAAGCTGTTGTTGTGCAAAAAGATGGTGTGCAAATTGTTCGATCGTGGCAGATCGGCAAGCGTACCACCGAGCTGATTTTCACTCAGATCAAGGTACTGCATGTCCAAGAGGTTCGAGAATCCGGACGGAACTGAACCTGTGAGTTGATTGCTCCGCAGATTGAGGCTCGACAACAAGGTGCACTCGGCGAGCGCGGATGGGATGGCTCCGGTCAGCCGATTGAAAGCAAGAGACAGCGATTGCAAGTTGCTGCAGTTGCGGATTTCCGAGGGAATTGCGGCCACGTCGTTTCCATCAAGATAGAGCTGCCGGAGGCTTCCTGAATCACACAGCAGTGCGTCGATCGTGCTCAGGCGGTTGGCATTGAGGTTGACCGTTTGCAGCGTCGAGATGGCGCCCATGGAACCTGGTATTGTTCCGCTGAGCTGATTGATCGGCATCTGCACACTCGTAAGCGCACCAAGGTTTCCCAGTTCAGGAGGTAAAGTGCCCACCAACCGGTTTTGACCGAGGTCCAGACGCACGACGCGACCTGCGGCACAGGTCACGCCAAACCAGAGGCAGGGATCCGGGTCGATAAGCCAGCCGGTCACATCCCTCCAGCCTGGGCCATCCGTACTTTGATAGAGCGCCACGAGCGCTTCGCACTCGATCGGCGGAATCGAGGTAACGCTGTTACACAACGCGAACGAGCCCGCATCCAACAACGTGAAACCATCTTCGCCCCCATCATTGGCACGGGCGTCAACGCCGGCTGCATTGTCTAGGCCACCGTCGCTCAGGCTGACATCGTTCAGGCTGACATCGACGGGTGTTGCAGCATCGGACGATGCCGACCCATCGGAACCACCGTCTGGTGCTCGATCGAGGTTCTCAAAGTAAAACCGTCCGCAGCCTGCCGGACCGAGAACGCACGCAACTATCAGGTACGCGACCCACCCTGGCTCCCGCCGCACAATGTTCATTGTAGTGGGTGCTTCGGTTTCGTTGTAGTGGGTGTGCTTTGGTTTGCCGGAAACTTGCGGCCAGGCCGCGATTGACAGGTTGTCAGCTAGCCTCGTCTCAAGACGGCAAAGTGACGTTCAAATGCGGCTGATGCACCTGAATGATTACTCTTTTCTGTGGCACGGGAGCTGCACCCTGTGCGGAGCATGAAACTTCGACTGTTCATCGCCACCGGTCTTTTGCTCAGCATGGGGATGGTCGCGGACCTGATGTTTCGCACCCCCAGCGAAGAGCTCGATCTACTCGAAGAAAACTGGAGTGAGACCGACAACCTCGCGGCCGCGATCGTCGAACGCATCGACACCGCACGGGTACCCGTCGAAATCGTACAGGGAAAATCTCGCGTGACGATCGACCGCGATAGCAACCGCGATGCCTTCGAACTACTTGAGGATGTACAGGTACGTGGTGAGACCATCGTCCAGAAGACGGTCGATCGGAAAGACGACGCTGCCAAGCTGGTCTTGCGCCTGCAGGACAACGACCGCGAGTGGTCTATCTTCGCCGATTTGACGCACAAGCCTGACGGTTGGCTTGTACGGAAGATCCGCATCCACCAGTCGTAGAGACTGTTGATGACAGAACCACACTGTCCATCTCTGTCACTGTCGTGCTATGCGTTGCAGTACGATGGCGCGACGACTGCCTCGGATGGAAGACAAACAGGAGGGGCTTGGGCAAGCAACCATTATGGACCCAGGCCTGGCGGGCCATTTTGGCGTGCTCTACGTGCACTTGGCGGTCAACGCGATCGACCTCGATCGAGTCGCGCAGTATTATGAGCTTCGCGCAGAACGTGACGGCAGCGAGAGCACCTGGCCCTTCGGCGGTGAAGTGTTCATGCTTTGCAACTACATCGAGTACCACGTCAGCGAACAGACCGAGCTGCTCGAACGCGCAACGCTTCATGTCTTTGACAAGCTTGAAAGCGAGCATGACGCCCTCGGCGCTGCGCTTCCCTACGCTGTTTGGTGCTCGCTTCGTCGCGGTAAGTTGAGCCAAGACTTGAGTTCTCTGTTCACCCACTGGAAGGGCAAGCCCAAGGGACTCGCCGACGATGTAGACGCCTTCTTTAGGGAGCCGGACGCGCTCAAATCGCTCGCACTTCGCTGCCTCAGCACCAACCTTGATCCTCCGGTCGCCCCCCCGACCCTCGCCTGGTGGAACCACCTGGTGACAGGCTAACCAACGGAGCCAGTCTCACTCCTTCCCCGGCTCCCATTGAGACTCGGGTGGCGGGCAGGGCCTGCTTCCGTTATGACCTGTGACGGGCATGAGCATACCGGTACGCCTTCGCGCTTTGCGAGTTCGTGGCTTTCGCAACCTGGGCGCTGTCGATCTGCAGCCTGGTCCTGCCTTTAATATAATTTCGGGCGACAATGGTGCCGGTAAGAGCAACTTGCTCGAAGCGATCTATTACCTTGCCTCGCTTCGTTCCTTTCGCGGCGCGAAGAACGAGGACCTCATCGGCGCCGAGAGTGAAGAGGCGCACCTGCAGTCCAGCTGGAGCGGCCCCGTTGGGCTCGACGACAAACTCGATGTCTCGCTCCAGCGCGGTAGATCCCGACAAGCCAAGAAAAACGGGAAGCGGCCTCGAAAAAATACCGAGTGGCTGCAGACGATCCCACGCGTCATCTTCCACCCGGGTCACCTCGAGATCTCGATGGGCGCCGCGGGTGCTCGCCGGGCCTTCTTGGATACTACGCTGGAGCAGCTCGACCCGGCATACGCCAGCGCGCTGGCGGACTACCAAAAAGCAATCCGCAGCCGCAACCGCCTGCTCAAGCAAGACGGTGTCGACGTTCGGGCTGTGACCGCCTACGACGAGGTCTTGGCGACACGTGGCGCGGTCATCGGTCGAGCACGTGCAGCCTATATCGACGAACTCCGCACCTGGGCAGAACGAGCCTTCGCGCGCGTCACCGACGGACAGTTGCCGCTCTCGATTCGTTACGAACCGCGCGTTGATCCAAGCGAAGAAACCCTTGTGCGCGCGTTACGCGAAAGCTTCTCCAAGGACCGAGCTCGCGGCTTTACTGCAGAAGGCCCGCATGCGGACGAGCTTGCACTCGACGCACGGCCCGATCGATCTGCTCGTTTTTACGCATCACAAGGGCAGCACCGCGCGATTGTTCTCGCGCTCAAGATCGCGGAGCTCGAGTATCTAAGCGAACACCTCGGTCGTGTGCCCGTGCTGCTATTCGACGACGTCTCCAGCGAACTCGATCGCACAAGGAACACGCTTCTTTTCGAGGTGCTCGCCGAGCTGGGTGGACAGGTGTTTCTCACCACCACGCATGCCGACTACATCCGGCTCAAAGAACGTCGCAGCGACCTCCAGATCGACGCAGGCGCACTGGTCGCGAGGGAGTCGACGACCCCGCGCAGAGAGCAACCGATAGCAAGCGCATAACGCGTGAAGAGCAGACAAGTGCGATGACCAAGCCGAACTGGTGGAGGGCTAACCACGAGTCATGCAGGGGCCTACTCTTACCGCCCTCTCCCTCCAGAAAGGATTGAACAGCACCCGGAACTTCTTGGTTTCGAGTGACACCAAATTGCATGAGCACAGCCATGCAAGAAAAAGTCGTTCTAGCCAACCCGCTCCCAGAGACGCGAGCGGATCTTGAGGAGTTCGAAACTACGGATATTGTTCTTGAAGTGGATGTTTTATGGGGGGATGAGAGTCTGCTCCACTCGACCGTTGTCGAGGCGAACCGCTCATTCACAGTGGGCGAAGGCGATGCGCGGGGTCACTCAGACTTCTTGATCGCCAAAAGAGCGCTCGGAGTAACCTCACTGCCGCTGGTGATACAGCACGGTGGTGCACCACATTTGCTCGTGCCTCGGGAAGCCAAGGCGACCCTTCGCCTTGCTGGAGAGTGCGAACGTATGCTCAGCGCCGAGCGCGGAATTGCCCATAGTGAACCTTTCGGCTCTCACCTGCACCGACTGCCGGAAGGTGCAGAAGCGGAAGTGCGTTACGGCGAATTTGTGTTCCGCGTGCGCTTGAGCAAGGGCGGGCGCCAAATCGGAAAGGGCTTTGAAATCGAGCGCGCGCCGCTGTTCTACATTGCCGGCGCCGGCGTTCTCTTACTTCTGTTGATCGCGGCCTTCGCATATTTGTCGCCACCGAGTGCCGGCCTGAACATAGGCTCGCTTGAACAGGATACAATGCTCGCCGAGTACTTGATCGAGGTCGAAGAGAGCAAAGACGATCCGATCCCACAATGGATGGCCGGCGCCATGGCCTCAAGCGCGGGCGTCGAAGGTGTAGCGAGCGCTGGCGACGAAGGCAAACTCGGCGACGAAAGCGCAGCCAAAGAACCGAAGCGCACAGCTGTGAAGGGCCCCCGTGACAACCCGGCCCCCAGCTTGCCACCCGCGATAAGAGAAGCTCAGGCACGAACCGCGGGTATCCTGGGCGCGCTTGCGAACCTACGCTTGACGACGGACGGGCCGACCTCTCCGTTTGCGAAACAGAATGCTCAAGGCGCAGACGCGGTGGCTGCGATGGGCGGACTGCTCGGAGATGTGGGCGACACCTTCGGTTTCAATGGCCTCGGCTTGAACGGAACCGGACGGCACGGTGGTGGCACGGGTGAAGGCACAATTGGCGTTGGCAATCATGCGACGATCGGGGGCCTCGGGCGCGGGTGCGACGGACCCGATCCTTGCACCGGCGGTTACGATCGAGTGACTTCACTGGGTACAGGGCGAGCCTCTCGTGTCCCCAAGCCCCGCGTTGGAAAAATCACCACAACGGGATCGCTATCGAAGGAAGCGATTCGACGCACGGTGCGTCGCCACCTCAACGAAGTTCGTCACTGCTACGAAAGCGAACTCCGTTCGCGCCCAGATCTCTCCGGCCGGGTCGCCATCAAGTTCGTGATCGCTCCATCCGGTGCGGTTCAATCCGCGCTGGTCGCAAAATCTTCCGTTCAAGACGCAAATGTCGAGGAGTGCATCGCAGGCGCAGTCCGTCGCTGGGGCTTTCCCGAGCCCGAAGACGGCGGCATCGTCGCCGTGACCTACCCTTTCATGCTGTCGAGTCGTTGACTCTTCGCTAGCCTATCGCTTCCAACCAACGATTTGCCAGCACGATGACGCGTCAGCGGAAGAGTTAGAAAGGCAGGCGAAGCGTAGAACGGGCTTGCACCGCCCCGTTCGGGCGAAGCGGCAAAATCCGCTCCTCGAAAGACCGTTCATCGTGAGTCACTGACTCTTCACTGGGCTCATCGCCATTGCCGGCTCTAGAACGTGCCGCTGCCGCCGTTGCCGCTCTACTACTGGCTCTTCGCCTCTCGCTCGGTTCCAACGCGCGTGCACTTAGCACACCCGTTTTCACCCTCGCTGGGCTCATCGCAACTGCGCCAGATTCAGAATGTCCCGGAGCCGCCGTTGCCGCAGTTCTGACATTCGGGTGCGCTGGGGTTCTCGCGGCAGGACGCCGGGCAATACTTGACGCGGTTGAAGACGACCGGTGCGTTCGCACTACCGATCTCCTCGCATTCATGACTGAGGCCGACCACGGACATTTCACCGTATCCGCCACGGGTCTGAAACTGCGTCGCACACAGCGAGGAACTTCCTTGCCACGAGGGGAGTGGTGGCAGCTGTTGCGGAAGGTCGCGCTCCTCGTACCAGGCTTCTGTACACGTCTCCGCAAGCACACAGTCATTAGCCTCCGGGCTGTCGAAGTCGCCCGCCTTGATCGTGTAGCAGAGCTTGAATTGCCCCTCGCAATCGACGGTCAATGTGTTCTGAGAAAACACTTTACCGGGCTCCGGTTTCGGTGGCGGACTGCTCGCGTCGATGTCGGTGGGACAGCTGATGCCATCACCCGTTTCGAATGTCGAAACCGCGTGTAGCGAACCGTCGGGGTAGGTAATAAAGCACGGCGACGTATTGCTCAGCTCCCACTTGCCTCTTGAGAAACAGCCGCATGACTCCGGGCCTAGCTCGACACCCTCGACGGGCAGAATGGCTCCTTCGCACTCGCCCCATTGCGTGATGAACTCGCCGAGGCGTTGGCAGGTCGTCACCCCATCCATGCAGATACCTCGATTGCGATTGACCCGCAGACCTGGCCAGCACGGAGCCGTCTGACCGACCATCTCTTCTGGACACGCGCAGCCCTCGCGGTTCTTATCGTCCGGGCATTCGGGCGTACCACCAGGGACCTCAGCAGGTGCTCCGCGCGTGCCGTCTTCGTTGCAGACCATCGGAGGCGGATCTTGTTCCCAGAAGGCATCCGGGTTTGGACCCGCGTCGGGATCCGTGAAGTTCATCGAGTCACGCGGTGACATCGACTCCCGATTCTGATCCGTATTGAGTGCACTGGGGTCCACACAGACCCCACCGCGACACTCAAGCCCCGTCAAACACACACCTTCCACGCATGCGCACGCATGCTGGCCCGCGGGACAATCCCCGCCAACGGCGTCCGGATCACACCCGAGCGCGAACGCTCCCAGTGAGAAAACCCAAACGACAACCCTATCCTTCCCATTGAGATACATCACACGTTGGACGCTATCGTGTGCAAACAAAGTACACCAGATTCTGATGTACGAGAATTGCGCTTTCTTTACACCGAACTTGAAGCTATCCAGCCGTGCGCAAACTCTCACCAACGATCTGTGCGTAACGTCACATCGTTTCAAGCGACGCAATCTTGGTTTGCTCTAAGTATATTCGGCGTGCGTATCACAAGAGCTACGTTGTTGCGCACCATGGGGATACAGCTAGCGGGCGTTCTGTTTACGTAGGTCCTCAAGCGGACGAGCCCAGCGAAGCGTCGCAGGATGAGTGGGGCCAAAGAACGCTGTGGAACGCTCAACCGCGGAGGTCAAAGTCTTAACCGCCTCCTCGTGCCGACCTTGGGCCGCTAACGCCTGAGACAATACATGAAGGTGTCTGGTAGTTGGGTAACCGGCGTTCCTGAAGCGTCTGGTGGTGCGTTTCAGTCCGTTTCGCGCATGTTCTTCGGCCGAATCCAACCGGCCGCGCCGAAGTGCTCGAAACGCCAATGCGTGATCCAGTGCTTCGCGTAGCCCACGACAGGAGGCCTTTTGCTCGATCAGGTGCCTCGCAGTTTCAATCGCGCCTTCGACATCGTCGTCTATCTTGGCTTGGATCGCGGATGACGCACGTGTAAGGAGTGCATACGCGAAGGTGGGCGAACCTGAATGCCCGACTGTTCGGGTTCGCTTTTCAATCTCGACCGCGTGCGCGTGCGCCTGTCCGTACCGGCCCCAAAGCAAACTCGCGTACATCAACATGGCCTCTCGTTGCATGATGTTCGTAAAGCTCCCGCCTCCACCAATCCTATTGAGCTGCTCGAATACGTCGTCCGGAGAACTTAGAATTTGCTCAAGCATTTCAACTTGCGCACGCATCGGGTCGAACACAACGCGTGGCAGCTCGCGAAGGGTTCGGGCGTGTCGCTCGAAGGAAGGTCTATCCCCGAGATCCCAGGATCTCGCAGCGCTCTGGGCAAGTGCTACACGAAATGACGCCGGGTGCTTGGCAGCCTCAAGGCGCGCTCGGTCCAAAGCGTCGGCTTGCTCCAGCTTACCACAATGGTCAAACCATTGAATTCGACAAGTATCAAATGAATCCCCGAGCCACTCGACTTTGTCGGCATCCGACTCGTGTGAGAGGTATGAGATTTGGGCCCTGAGACGCTCGGCCCGTTCTCGAAGGCTGGTGTTCGAGACATGAAGACACTGCTCGGAGCGTGCAAGCGCAATCGGAAAATCGCCGAGGTCGCGCTCAAGCTCTGCAATGTTAAGGCGAAGCTCGTCAACCACGATTTCGGAAGACTGTTCGAAATCGTTCAGCACAGAGCGCGCTTCCGCGAGCGCGAAACCTGTGAGTCCTTGTTGCGCGTACCGGTCGCCTTGCGAGAGTTTCATCCAAACTTGCTCGTGCGTGGATGATGATCCGTAGAGCAGTTCCATCTTAGTGCGAGCCCAGCTGAGCCACTCCGTCTCCTCGAGCATGGCACTCAGCGCAACCAGGTCGCCATAGGCTGCGTAGAGAGGAGTGCTCTCACTAGCGAGGGCACGCTTTGCACGATCCGTTAGTACATCATCTGGAAGGTTGCTCAGCTCCGAACGCAACAACTTCCCAGCGAGCCTAACATCACCAAGGTCGCAGGCGATCCGAGATTCGATGGACACAGTCGGAAGAGCCGGGATCGGACTGTCGCGATTTGCTTCAATACGAATGGTCCTCGCGCGCTCAAGGTCTGCCTCGACATCCGAATTTCGACCATCGAGCACTGCGACAAACCATGCCCGACTTTCGAGATATTCAGCCTGCAGCATAGGGTCCGGGTCACATAAGGGAACTATCTCATCGAGAAGATCGCTCGCTGCAGTCGAATCGACGATAGAGTAATGGCCAAGAAGCAAGCGACGCGCCTGAACGCGCCGATGCAGATCGCGCATCGAACGGTCGTCCGCAATGCGAACAGCCTCTTTGCAGAGCTGTTCCGCGTTCTCGTCGTTCTCATGGACGGCATGCTCTGCGAGTGCGATCGCGTTGTCGACCGGCCGCACCCGAAAGCGCTTCACCAACGCAAGAGCTGCGACCAGAGCGATAAGAACCACGAAGGTAACCACAGCAAAAATAGCCACCTCTAGAACCCGACGGTCATGCCGCCTTCGGCCAAGCGTTTCTTCGCTGCATCGACGCGCCGAAACGACTTCATCGACACAGCCAGCACCGCCGTCGCCAACGTTGAGAGCGCGGCGGTCAGAAGCGGCAGCGGGGCGAAGAAGCCCGACATGAAGCTGTAAACGACCCAGCCACCACAAAATACAAAGAGCATCGCTATCACGATCAGCAGTGCCACCGCCGGAGCACTGCGGCCACCCCACGACTTTGCCGTGAGCACGATGCTGACCACGGCAAATGCTGCAAATGCATAGGGGGCGTACTTGGCCCATCCTACGAAGCGCACGAAGAGCATGAGCTGCAAGAAGGTGAAAAAAGAAGAGGCCGCACTCAAGGCACAAAGTGCCAGTGCAGCCTTTCCCACGAAGCCTAGGTCCAGCGAATCAAGATCGTCATCTAGATTGCGCTCCCCCGACATACTCGAAGTCTACCCGAAGTCGCGGACGCTGGGTTGACGGTCGCGCTTTCTGCGTCGACGAGCAGCCTCAGCGCTCTTTTTGCGCTTCTTGACCGACGGTTTCATGTAGTGACGTCGGCGCTTGAGCTCGCGCAAAATGCCTTCGCTCGCCATCTTCCTTTTGAGCTGTTTTACGGCGCGATCGACACCGCGGTCGCCAACAACAACTTCAACAGGTTTGCATTCAACTGGTTCGCTAATCATTCAGGTACTTCCTTGAGGGCGCGCAAAGTGCCACGTCCAGGTACTTTGCGCAACCAAGCGATCGACCCAGAAAGGCACTGATCAAACGCTCAGTTACGATGGGTGCGAGGCATCCTTCGTAGGGGCTTCCGCTGGGTACGACTTTGCACTGACCACGCGGAGCTCCCCACCCTCAGCCTCGACCTCGAGGCGATCCCCAGGGGCGAAGTGGCCTGCCAGGATGCCCTGCGCGATCGGGTTTTCCAGGTACTGCTGAATAGCTCGCTTGAGGGGTCGCGCGCCGAAATCCGGGTCGAAACCCACGTTGCCCAAAAAGTCCTTTGCCCCGTCGCTGACCGAGAGCACCAATTCGCGCCCCTCGAGGCGACGTCGCAGACGGTCGAGCTGTACGTCGACAATCGCCCGTAGGTGCTCGCGTTCGAGACGATGAAAGATAACTTGCTCGTCCAGGCGGTTGAGGAATTCGGGACGAAAGCTCGCACGAAGCTCGCGCTGCACGGCCTCTCGGATCGCCTCTGACTCCTTGAGGTTCATGATGTGTTGTGAGCCAACATTCGAGGTCAAAATGATCACCGTGTTGTTGAACGTCACGGTCCGACCTTGCCCGTCCGTTAGTCGCCCATCGTCGAGAACCTGCAGCAGGACGTTCCAGACGTCGGGATGCGCTTTTTCAATCTCGTCGAACAACACAACGGAGTATGGCCGACGGCGTACAGGCTCGGTGAGCTGGCCGCCTTCGTCGTACCCGACGTAACCAGGAGGGGCACCAATCAAACGAGAAACGGCATGTTTTTCCATGTACTCGCTCATGTCGAGGCGCACGATGGCCCGCTCGTCGTTGAACAAGAACGCCGCAAGCGCCTTAGCAAGCTCAGTCTTACCCACACCGGTGGGTCCCAAGAACAGGAAGGAGCCGATGGGGCGATGCTCGTCACCAATGCCAGCCCGCGAGCGACGCACCGCATTGGACACAGCTTCAATCGCCTCTTGTTGCCCCACAACGCGCCGAGCCAACACCGACTCAAGGCGAAGGAGCTTCTCTTTTTCACCTTCGAGCATCTTGCTCACGGGGATGCCCGTCCACTTCGAGACTACGGCAGCGATGTCCTCATCCGTTACCTCTTCTTTGAGGAAGCTTTGCTCACCCTGCGCGTCTTTGAGCTTGGCCTCTGCTTCGGCAACCGCGTTCTGCGCAGCGGGAATATCTCCGTATTGGATGCGCGCTGCATCGTCATAGTTGGCAACACGCTGCGCTCGCTCAAGGTCGATCTTGAGTTGCTCGACGAGTGCCTTCTTTTCCTTGATCTCGCTGATGAGCTCCTTTTCTTTGAGCCAGATTGCGCGCATCCGGTTCCGCTCTTCGTTTGCAGTTGCGAGCTCTTTTTCAAGAGCCTCGAGTCGCGCTTTACTACCCGCGTCCTTCTCGCGCTTGAGCGCTTGCTTCTCGACCTCCAGCGTCGTGATCTCCCGTTCAACACGGTCAATATCGGTGGGCAGCGACTCGATCTCCATTTTCAAACGCGACGCTGCCTCGTCCACCAAGTCGATGGCTTTGTCGGGCAAGAACCGGTCTGTAATGTAGCGGTCGCTCAACGTTGCAGCGGCAACGAGCGCAGCGTCCTGAATGCGAATCCCGTGATGGACTTCGTAACGCTCACGCAGGCCTCGCAAGATCGAGATGGTGTCCGTCACGGAGGGCTCGCCGGTGTAGACCGCCTGAAACCGCCGCGCGAAGGCAGCGTCCTTTTCGATGTGCTTTCGGTACTCGTCGAGCGTGGTCGCGCCGACGCAGCGAAGCTCGCCGCGCGCCAAGGCCGGCTTGAGCATATTGCTCGCGTCCATCGCACCTCCCGAAGCGCCCGCGCCCATCAGCGTATGCAGCTCATCGATAAACAGGATGATGCGCCCTTCTGCGCTCTGCACTTCCTTGAGCAGCGCCTTGAGTCGGTCCTCAAACTCACCACGGTACTTGGTTCCTGCGAGCAACGCGGCTAAATCGAGCGCGAGCAGGCGCTTGTCTTGCAGACTCTCCGGAACATCGCCTTGTACGATGCGCTGCGCGATCCCTTCAACGATGGCGGTCTTGCCCACTCCGGGCTCACCGATAAGAACAGGATTGTTCTTGGTACGGCGTGAGAGGACCTGCATCACGCGCCGAATTTCTTCGTCGCGTCCGATTACAGGATCGATCTTTCCAGCGTGCGCATCCGCCGTGAGGTCCCGCGTGTACTTCTCCAGCGCCTGAAACTTCCCTTCCGCATCCTGATCGGTGATGGCTTGGCTGCCGTGAATCTCTGAAACCGCATCTTGCACCTGCTTCTTGTCGACACCAAGAAGCTCCGGCTCTTCCTTTGCAATCGCCAAGAGCACGTGGCCGGCCGAGGTGTACTCGTCACCCATCCGCCCTGTCTCTTTCCAAGCCGTCGTCATCACCTTTTTAAGCGAGCGGTGTATGTTGGGCTCGGCCCCTCCCTCCACACGCGGCAACTTCGCCAAACGAGCATCGAGCTGTTGCAAGAGGCTGGCTTTGGGCACCTCAAGCTTGGCCAATATCGGCGCGGTCACGCCCTCATCTTGTTCCAGCAAGGCCTTGAGCAAGTGAGCGGTCGTGATCTCGGGATGTCCGGCGTCAATCGCCGACGACTGCGCCGCAACCAGGGCCTCACGCGTCTTGTTGGTAAGTCTGTCGATCCTCATAAAGCCAACGTAAGCACGCGACCTACACTGTCAACGGTGCCTGTTTGTGACAACGCAGAACTGTCCGTAGCTCTCACTTAACGGGCATTGGGCGGCAAAAATGGAGCGATGTCGATAGGTCCTTCATGGAGCTCCAGGGCTCGGTCGAGCGCGCGCAGCTCTTGTGCATGCGGGTTGAGCGAAAGTCCATGAACCACGGCTTCTTTGGCGGCATCCGCCTGCCCAACCGCCGCGAAGTAGAGCGCATCCTGATAGTGGTGCAAAAGCAATCGATCACGTGTCTTTGGATATCGAGGTTGCGCACCAAGGAGCCTCTGCAAGTGCTCGTGGCCTTGTTCGTGCTGGCTAAGCGCAGCCTGCCGATCCTCGGGATATGCCTCACTCGAAAGGACCTCGAAGAAGAAGGCATTCGGAATCAACGTGTGGATGACCGCTGAGGGCAGAAACGGATCCATTTCGATCAACAGCGTCCGTGACGAAGC
This sequence comes from uncultured Polyangiales bacterium, assembly GCA_964487255.1. Classification (GTDB taxonomy): domain Bacteria; phylum Myxococcota_A; class Polyangia; order Polyangiales; family CAZAQV01; genus CAZAQV01. Next base: position 41,884 of record CAZAQV010000001.1, read on the forward strand.
CAAGGACTGGAGCTGCGAAGCGTCCCACTGCCCATCGAGTGCGTAATGGGTAAGTGCCTGCTGCAACAGCGGCTCCTCGGACACCAGGGTCTCGATCATGCCGGGATACGCGAGAAATGGGGTTGGCACGACGAGCAGTTCACGCGCGGGAACTTGGTACTCGACGATGTACTCAAGCGCCCGAAAAATCGTTTCCGGGTCGTGGAGAATTAAGATCGCGTGCCGCGGAGCGCGCCGAAAGGCCACGTCATCAAAGCTATCCGTGTCCGCGAATGCGATGCGGTCCTGTGCGTGAAGGTGATTTCGGGCTCGGAAACCTCCCACAGCGAACAGTGCGAGGAGGACACCACTGACCACGAGTCGCTTTGCCCGTCCCGATTGAAGCGAAGCCGTGACAACCTGAAGGATGAACCCGACGAAGAGCGCAATGAAGGCTGTACTCAGGGCAATGCCAAGCACCAAATAGCCCTCGGCATCCGGGTTTGCCGCCGTATGACCGAGCCAACTTCGCGCAAGGATACTCAAGAGAATGACGGAACCCAGCATGAGGGCAGTGCGCCGCGAGTCTGCCCGCCGAACCAATAGAAACATGCACCCCAGAGCCAGCAAGAGACCTACGATGGAGATGTTCTCGTCGTACACAGCGAGCACATCGAGCACACGCTTGGCGGCCGGCTCAGGGACTTGATGCCCAGTATTCTTATGGAACGCTTGCGCACTCACGACCCAAAACACCCGCGAGAGACTCGTCGGCTGCCCAAAGTTCGGGGTCGGTCCGCGCAGCGCGCGAAGCGGCAAGTATACATAGGGCAATAGCCCGAGAAGCGTGAAGCCGACGCAGCGCAGCCCTACACCAAAGGCAACCTGATGCAGCGCGAGTACCGCAGCGGGAAGCAAAAGCAGCGCGAGGAAGTGATGGTTGCACAGCGAAAGGCCCCACACAAAGGCCGCAGTGAAAAGCGCTCTTTCGGCGCGCCCCCCTTCACCGTCTCGGTTCTGCTGCACTTGCAGCGCAACCACGAGACGTTCGCAAACAACCATGGAAAGCATGAACTGCAAGGCGTAGACCTCAGGGCGGGTTGCCTGCGACCACAAACTTGGCATCCAGGAGAAGCTCACGCTCGTAACACCCGCCAACGCTAAACGCCAAGCGTGACCGAGCGATGACGCGCCAAGCAATCGAACCGTCAAGAGAAAGAGCATGCTGCAGCCAAAGGCCGCGGCCACCGCCGAAGCCAACGAAACACGAAACGCGAGCGTGCCGACGGGTAGCAGAGTGAACAGCCCCGACCAAAGCGACTGAAGCGGATGACCGGGCGGATGGGTCACCCCGAGCGTGGCCGCGCTCGCAACGAACTCACCTCCATCGAGCCAGCTGCCATACGCTGACAACGTCGCAATGTACGTGAGCAGGCTAAGCACAAAGACCAACCCGGCGATCTGAGGTAGCCAACTGTCGCGATCGGTCATGCGCATGGGTCCGTCCCATGTTGCACAAAGCTTCGGGTCAGGGCCAAAAAGGCATCGGCTCGTGACAAGGTGTCGGCCCTGATAAGGTAGATGGCATGCGTCGCTTCCGTGTCGTTCCGCTTCTGCTCCCCACTACTGCCCTCCTTCTCGCCTGCGGCGGCGCGGCCGAGACACGCGGCGAAACGACGACCTCGCCCGCGAATGACCACTCCGAAGACGCAAACACGAAAGAAACACCAGCCGCGACGCGTCTTCCTTCACGCGACCTAGTTCGTCGCCTAATGACAGAAACCGGAGCCAGCGGCGAGGCAGTTCTTAAAGCGCTCTATCCGTTGCGCGACAAGCTCAACGAACATGGCGAACTGTCGGAGGAAGATTTTCTCAAGGTCGGGGTCCAGCTGGCCACCACCGATAGTCGTCTCGCAGACCGCATCGCGCGAGGGGAACGCAATGCAATGCTCGATATGGAACGCTACATCCGCAAGCGAACACGAGGTGATTGCGAGGGCGTTTCGGATGGGTATGGCTTTGACCGCGAAACCCCCCTTCAGGTCGGCCGCGCCGCAGCTGGATCTCAGCTGTTCATGGGCACGTTGATCTGCCCCGCCAACCGACTCGCGAAAATCAAAGAGCGATCCAGCGGGGCCACGGGCAAGTACAAGCGCCCCAATCAAGACAACACAGATCTTCCGCTCGACACGTGGACCGTTCAGTGCGGACCAAAGACTTACACCATTTATTCAGACGTCTACACCCGCGGACGCTTCTGTGCACCCAATGGGTTCGAGATTGTTCCTTTACGCGCGCGCGAAGCGTACGGCTTGAGTTGGGACGCGTTTAAGAAAAAAGAGTTCGAGGACGCCCTCACATTGGTGAACGAGGCGATCGACAAAGGTGGCCCGGTCGCCGAATTTCTGGAGCACCGCGCATTCATCGAGCTTGAGCTTGGCAAGACCAAAGCCGCACGCACCACACTTCGCTCGGCCTTGCGCGCCTCGCCACAGCACGAAGGCATCGCTTTGAACTGGGCCGGCGTCGAGTTTCACCAAGGAACGCCGAGACAGGCGGACGCGGCGTTCAAACAAGTGCTGAAGACGATTCCCCCATCGCACCAAAACTATCGGCTCGCCTGGTGTATGGCCGCAGAGACCAAAGCCAAGCTGCGTTCGAGAAAAGAGCGGGCGCGCGGACGGCAAATGGCCAAAGAAGGTTGCGCTGCCAACGATGAGGGAAATGAACGCTGCTGCGCGATGCAAGCTGCCAACGATGTCGACGATGTGAGCGAGTAAAAACGCGTCGGTGCGTGCACGAAAGGCAAAGTTTCGACGCTCAAGTTGACGCTCTATTCAACCCCGACAAAACTATTTTTCTTTGTGATTTTAGGTTCACACGCACGTTGTGAAACGCGGATTACGATCGGCACTTCGGGTCCTCAGGATCGAACTTAACGTGCCTCAAAAACACGACCTGGCACAATGTGTGCTGATGCATCGAGCATGCATCGCCCCCCCGTGCACTCTCATACCTTAGGTTCTTTCCAGCGCTTGATCACGTCTTTGCTCGTCGCCTTTTCGGTCGCGTTCGTGAACTCTGCCCAGGCGCAGGTTACTGGCTCGGCCGAAACCGAGGTCCAAGCCAAGCTACAAGTCGAGGTTCCTCGCGAACAAATCGAAAGAGCAAAACAGAACGCGATGGAAGCACTGTTCCGCCCGATCGCGCTCGGTATAGACGGCTATCTAGGTGCTGGCCTTGGTGTGGCCGCCGACCTACCAGGGGCGACGTTTGCCGCTGGCGTGGGCCTGCAAGTCGGCTTCCCGATCGGTCTACACCTCGAGCCGTTTTTGCGCGGCGACGTCATGGCGCGCAGCATCGACGGTGGCTGGGTGAATACAGCGGGTGCCTCAACGGGTGTGCGCTTTCGTCTGAACCCCTGGGCGCCTCTCTATGTCGATAGCGCCGTCGGCTATGGTTGGTCCGACGCGCCTTTTGTCGCTGGCGCATTCGCAGACTTTGGCGGTGGACTCCGCTTCTCGACATGTGGACTCGACAGTGCTCCGGGTGCGTTCACGATCGGAACCAAAGTGCGTGTTGGTCTGCAAGACAACGACCACGTAACCGGCTGGTTTGGAACGTTGGGGTACAGCTGGGGTGGACCCGTCGCGTCTCGCTTCGAGTGTCCCCCAGAGCCACCGCCGTCGCAGCGACTTCCCGGACGCGCTGTCGTCATCCGAGAACGAAAGGTGCCGGACGCACCGCAAGAACCTTGGGTCTATGAGCCACCTACTCCCGACGCAGAGATCGAGACCGAAGGCGGCATCCGCATCGGTGCACCCACGCCAAGCGAGCCCAAGCCTGTCGAATGGCCAGAAGAACAACGCTACTCGGAGCCATGGCACATGCCTGTCCACGAGGAGCCGTCAGCACCGATCGTTTTCCCATGGGCTATCGGTTTCGAGATGGCGGCTGGTCCGACCCAAACGCCCGCATCGAGTTACGGTTATGGCGGCTTGGTCGGCGTACGCGCAGAGTTCGGAGAAACCTTCGGCGTGAGCACGCGCTACGGTTGGCTGAGCGTGGACCCGGCTACCGGCACCGAGCAAGGTTCGACCACCCATGGACTCTTTGTCGGACCGCAGTACCGCCTGTTCACAGACTACGACGATTTCGCAGCCTGGCGCTTCGCGCTGGAAGGCGGGTATGGCTTTGGTCGACACGCGATGCCGGACGGCTTCATTCTGTCGGCCGATGTCACGCGCGAGGTCGGTCTTCGAGTGGGTGGTCGGGGCGGCCACGCCGGCGACAGCAATGGCGCTCTCGTGTTCGAACTCGGCGCACGCTTGCAGCAGGGACTCGGCGACCTTTCCGACTATCGCTCTGCGCAGCTACTGACGGGCTTCAAGCTCGGGTTCATGCTCGACAGTGGACCGACTGAAGATGTAACGCCCACGCCTCATACCTTCGGTGCGCAAATGGCCGTCGGCTCGACCTGGGGCATGCGCCTTCATGCGGGCTATCTCGTCACTGACTGGCTCGCGCCTGAAGCTCGTTTTGACCTGGCGGCAAACGGCCTAAGTCTCGACGAGGATGCAACGCTTGGTTTGAGTGCCGGCGCAAAACTCTACCTCGATCGTTGGCTGCCGGTCGCAATCGAGGCGGGCGCAGGTTACGCGATAGGCTACGGACCACAGGCCGACGCTCTCACGGGGCCTGTTGCCGACGCCGGTGTTTACGGATGGTTCAGTCTTTGTGAAGCACCCGTCGACTTTTACGCAGGCGTGCGCGGACAACTCGCTCTCGACTCCGATGATGAACTCGATCGTCTGATGTTCGCGGTCGGCGTCGAGTACTCGGGCCGCAACCGTAAAGACACCTTGCTTTGCCGACCGCCAACGATCGAAACGCGCGTTCTCGACCGGCCGATCGGTCGCCCGCAGACGCAGATACTTCCCTCCCGGCCCCGAACGGGCGCCCAGGGTGAAGTCCGCGCGCAAGCTGAGGTCGAGGTGCAACGCGAGGTCGAGATAAAGAGTGACAACGCCGCGCAAGCGGGCGTCGACGCCCAAGCGGACGTCACGGCCGACGCTTCGATTGAGGTCGAATCGGAATCAGAACCGATCGACTGGCCACTATCGTTTCACTTCGGTATCGGTGGTGGTCTTTCGCTCGAAGGAGATCCTGCGCCGCTTCGTCCGGGACTGGGCGTCGGCTTGGGCGTTGGCGTGCCGATTGGGAACTATGTTGAGCCTCGCCTTAAAGGTTCCTATCGCTATATCGTGGAACCCAGCGACGCCCTCGCACCGTCGACCAACAACTTCGATGTGGGGCTCGATGTTCGCACGCTCCTCGGTCCGCTTTACCTACAAGCCGGCGCAGGCCACGTCTGGCAAAGTGGTGAGGGTGCGCCTGACAAGACTGGATACTTCCTCGATGCAGGCATTGGTGCACGCTTCGTGGACTGCACGCGCTCGGGCGATGGCTATGGTATCAACGTGGGACTCGAAGGACGCCTCGGGCTTGGCGAAGACGACGTCGGAAGTGCGCTTTTCATCACCGCAGGCTACGAGTGGGGGACACCCACGGCGGACCTTGAGTGCATGCCGAGTGTCGAAGTACCGAAAGCAAACGCCGAAGGCCGTTACGAACTCGAGGCCGAAGCCCACATCGAGACCGAGTAGCCCCTTTCACAACCCAGCCGCACTGCCCAGATCTGTCACCCTTGACGACACAACCGCACTCTGTACTGTCGGGATATGGGTCAGCAGCGCAAAGCGTCGTGGATATTCGGTCTTGGCGAAACGAAGCCGAAACACTTTCGCGAGATGACAAAGATCGCTTGGCGCAATCGCGGCAAGTGGGGGTACGCCATGCGCATCCTTCAAGACGGTGTGTGCGACGGCTGCGCACTCGGCACGTCGGGCATGAGCGACTGGACCATCGACGGGACACACCTATGCCTCGTACGTCTGAATCTGCTCGAGTTAAACACCATGGGTCCGCTTGATCCGCACGACTTGGCGGTGGTCAAGGGCCTCCCTAAGCGCGCCAAGGACTTGCGCGAGATGGGGCGCCTTCCTTATCCAATGCGCAGGCGCGCGGGCGAGCAGGGCTTCACACGCATTTCTTGGGACGACGTGAACAAGGAACTGGGTGCCAAACTCGGCGAAGCCGATCCCAACCGTATTGCGCTTTACATGACATCGCGCGGCATCGGTAACGAGGTCTACTTCGTCGCACAAAAGGCGTGGCGATACCTGGGTTCTCCCCATGTCGACAACGCTGCGCGGCTTTGCCACAGCCCGTCGACGTCTGCCATGAAAGCGACGATGGGAGTCGCCGCCTCAACGTGCTCCTATCGCGACTGGTACGACGCAGAGGTCATCGTGTTTTGGGGAAGCAACCCGGCGAACGACCAACCGGTTGCGCTCAAGTACCTGTACGAGGCCAAGAAGCGCGGCGCCAAGGTGATCGTCATCAATACCTACCGCGAACCCGGCATGGAGAAGTACTGGATTCCGTCGAACGTGGACTCTGCCACCTTCGGCACAGATATCGCGGACGCTTTCGTTCACGTGACGAGTGGCGGCGACTTGGCCCTCGCCTATGCCGTGCAGAAAATTCTGATCGAAAGTGGCGATGTCGATCACGCGTTTATCGAGGCACGCACCGAAGGCTGGGATGAGTACGCGCAGCACCTACGTGGGATGACCGTCAGCGAGCTGTGCGACCAAGCAGGGGCGACACTCGCAGACGTCAAGCGACTTGCCGGGACGCTCGCGCGAGCCAAGACAGGTGTGTTTGTGTGGAGTATGGGGCTTACGCAGCATGCACATGGCTCCGATACCGTCGCGGCGGTTTGCTGCTTGGGGCTCTCGCAAGGTTGGGTGGGGCGTGAGGGGTGCGGCTTGATGCCAATTCGCGGACACTCTGGCGTTCAAGGCGGCGCAGAGATGGGCGCGTACGCAACCGTCTTCCCGGGCGGGCGTCCAATCAACGAAGACAACGCAGATCTCCTCAAATCGATCTGGGGTTTTTCGCCACCTGCACGGGTGGGCCTCGATACAGTGAGCATGCTCGAGGCCGCCGCACAGGGCGATCTCGATGTGTTCTATTGCGTTGGCGGCAACTTCCGCGACACGTTGCCCGACCCTCACGCGGTCAACGTCGCGTTGCAGAACGTGCCCGTGCGCGTTCACCAGGACATCTTTCTTACGCCACCGATGCTTCTGCCCGCCAAAGAGGCGGTCTACCTTTTGCCAGCCAAAACGCGCTACGAACACGAAGGTGGTATTACCGAAACCTCGACCGAACGCCGCGTGATCTTCAGCCCGAAGATTGACGGACCCAAGGTCGGCGAGGCACGCGAAGAGTGGCGCATCATCGCCGACATTGCGAAGAGCGCACTACCCGAGAAGCGAGCGTTTATTCGCTACGAAACTGCGCAAGACATCCGTGAAGACATTGCCAATGCCATTCCCGTGTATGCAGAAATCCGCAACCTCAAGAAGAAAGGTGACGCCTTCCAGTGGGGAGGACGTTTGCTCGGCGACGAGAGCGACTTTCCGACGCCGAGCGGGCGCGCGCGTTTCGTGACGGCGAAGGTACCGACACGCAGGCTCGCCTACGGCGAGTTTCACTTGCAGACGAGGCGTGGCAAGCAGTTCAACAGCATCGTTCAAAACGACTTCGACAGTCTGACGGGTGCCGATCGCGACCATGTGTTCATGAGTGCAGCGGACATGCGACGCGCACGACTCAAACACAACGATGCCGTGCAGGTCTACAACGAGTACGGTTCGTTTACCGGAAGGGTGTTCGAAGCGCCGATGAGCGACGGCAACTTGCAGATGTTCTGGCCGGAAGCAAACGTCTTGATTCCCAAGGGCCGCGTCGACCCGGGCGGACTCGTCCCCGACTACAACGCAGTCGTCAAACTCGCGCCTGCCGAAGACTGACCAGTCTCATTCGTCCCCCGGCTCCCGTTGAGACTCCAGTAGGGGGCACGGCGAAGGTGAAGCCAAGAGGCAGCCTCGGGCGTATCGGCATCGACAAGCGCTGCGTGCGTGAGTTCGCATGCTTGCGCATCGGCGTAACGAAAGAAGCCCTGGAACGAGCGAACACCCTCAGCGATGGCGGCCTCCAGAACGTCTAGCGCACCTTGGTATCGAGCGGGAAACGGGTTCCACTTATCGCTCCCAAGCACGCGAGATGCGGTCACGAGGGCGAGCGGCTGAGCACGCAACTGCGCGAACAGCGCTTGGTCCAGCCGCGGCATATCGCATGCGACGGCGAAAACATTTTGGCCGTGAGTTTCTGCAAGTAGCGCGCGCAAACCGGCGATCGGTCCCTGCAGTTGGGTCTCATCCTGAACACTGTGCACACCGGGCAGCAAAGACTGGTACTCCGCCCGCGCCCCAACAAGGATGGGTCGCATCCCCAAGCTGTGAGCCAACTCAACATGTTGCTCCACAAGGGTTCGTCCGTCGGGAGTGCGCAAGAGCCCCTTCGGATAGCCACCCATTCGCCGGCTTTGTCCCCCGACGAAGATACCTAGAACATCTGTCGTGCTCATGGGCGGCGGTGTATCACAAGCATCACACTTCGACCAATAAGCCACGGCTCCAGGTCTCCTCGACCTATCGCAAAGGCACGCATCGCTTGTCCTTTTTACCTCTTGGCTTTACACGAACAACATGACGTCATTCTCCCACTTCAGCCTGGTGGCCGCCATTTCAATTGCACTAAGCCTGTGCACGCTACAAAGCGTGTCCGCACAAGACTCGAAACCTCCCGCGGCAAAGAAGGAACCCGCCGCAAAGAAAAAAGATCCTGCAACCAGAAACAGCAAGGGAGAGAGCGCGGGTGACACGAATGCGACGGGTGAGGAACTGGGCAAGTTGCTCGAAGTGCACGGCGTAACCTGCGAGCAGTGCGAGGGTGACGCCTGCGGCGGTTGTAAGATGAAGCCAATTCCTGAAGGCGCCGCGGCCTTTCCGCTGGACGATCACAACCATGAGCATTCGCATGGGGATCGTTTGCATATGCACGATCATGACCATGCACACGGTGAAGACCATAACCACTCACACGACCACAACCATGAGCATTCGCATGGGGATCGTTTGCATATGCACGATCATGACCATG
>CAZAQV010000001.1:51097-84185 GCA_964487255.1 uncultured Polyangiales bacterium
CACACGGTGAAGACCACAACCACTCACACGGCGCTGGCAAGCCACACCGTCACCACAAGATGATGAAGCGACTCCAGAACACTCGAAGGAGTGTCGTGCGAGTCGTCAACGCTCGTAAACGCGGAACTGGCTTTTTGTTCGGCTCGCGTCAACATGTAATCACGGCTCTCGATGTCGTCGACTCCGGTCGCAGCACCTACGTCATCGATTACAACGGCGCAGAAATCAATGCACGGATCGTAGGCACGGATCGCGGGGCGGGCCTCGCTCTGCTTGAGCTGGACGCGGAGCTTTCCGACGCCGAGCCACTGCGTGCGGCGAAAAACAAGGGCCCCCACTTCGGTCACGCAATGGTCATCGGTAACCATTACGGCGCAGGGCAACGCTGGGGTGTCGATCTCAACAAGCTCACGAACGGCGTGGTGCAAGGCGCGACGATCTCGAGCCGTGACGGAGATGCGCTTCTGCTCGGAAACTCATTTCCCGACACATTCGCAGGCGCCCCAGTTGTCGCTCCGAACGGCCAACTGCTGGGTGTCATTCGTTGGGTTAAAAAGAAGCATCACTCATCGATCGCGACTTCAGCACACCGAGTGCAAGGCTTCTACAACGCACACGGTGAGGGAAAGAACGAGGAGTACCTGGGTCGCATTCGCATGCGCCTGGGCGGTGGCGTCATCGGTTTTGCGGGCAACGAAAGCACCTTTGGCGCAGGTCTGCAGCTCAGCTCATCCGTCGATTTCTTTGACATGTTCGGTGTTACGATGCGTGCGGCCTACGCGCTCGGCACCCAAGACTTGTCCGATGATGACTTCACCACGGACATCTTGAGCCGCAACTATGGACGCTGGATCCTGGACGGTGTGGCCTACTACCGCTTCCTCATGCCGGGTTTTTTCGGCAAGAAGACCCCGGTCTCCATCGGCGTAGGCGGCGCGTACGTCCATGACAGCGGTGACGAACGGGTTCTGCAAGACGGCACGTTTGTAACCAATGAGTTTACCTACGACCGCGGGATGTTCGAAGCCGACCTTCAGATCGGCTGGCTGCGCGGAAGTTTCTTCATCCGCCTCGACGAAACAGACGATTGGTTCTTTACCCTGTCGGCGTCGATGCAGTATTAAACGGGCAAGATGCGCACCTTCCGGATTGGGCTAGTGCTCCTCGTCGGCTGCGCGCAGGCACCTGTCAGCATGCTGGAGCGCGCAGCAACCTTTCCGCCCCTGGGTCCGAACGAGTGGCCACGGCAAGAGCACGTCTTGTGTCCGGATGGCAGTTGCACGTTGGCAACCAACGAAGGATGCGGGGTCGGTGAGTCCTGTCTCCCCACAAGCCTAGACGCCCTTGAGGCCACGCTCGCCTGCTTTCCCACCTCGGAGCCACTACCTTTTTGCTGCACAGCGGGTTCACGCGACGAGTGTGGTCCAAATGCCATCTGTGCCTTACCGATCAGCTCGCAGCCACCGTTTGTGGCTCTCGCGTGCTTGGAAACAGCAGAATGCGATCCTATTGATGGAAGCGGGTGCGACCCAGGGATGGCCTGCCTCTTTGCATATGCATATGGTGGGTTCACGTATTGCCGTCCGGCGGGGACCGGAGGCGTGGGTACAATGTGCGAAAGCCGAAGCGATTGTCAAAGCGGGCTCACGTGTTCTGCAAACCTGATCACTGAGGAAAGGAAATGCCGAAGGTACTGTGAACTGTCGAGCGGTCGAGGGTGTTCGGGGACCCAAGAATGCCAGCCTTTCTTCAAAGGCGAACTCAAGTACGGCTATTGCACCTGAACGCTGGGGCCGCTAACTGGGACCGTGACGGTCGCGGCCCCAGACCGCTCGTGCACGCTTGCTCTTGTTACGGTCTCTCGGCACGTATCGACTGCGTGCAGGACGGTCAGGTTTGTCAGGTGGGTGGATAAACAGCATCTTGAAGATCACCACCCCGGCCACAAATCCTCCGATGTGCGCGAAGTAAGCAACGCCGCCTCCGCCAACACTGAGGTGGGCGAGCGAGCCAAAACCGCCGAGAAGCTGCAGCCCAAACCACACGAAGAGAAAAATAAAAGCTGGCACCTCAACAAGTTGGATGAAGATGAAGATGGGCACGAGCGTGAGGATCCGCGCCCGCGGAAACTTGAGCACGTAAGCGCCGAGCACACCCGCGATGGCACCGGACGCGCCAACCATTGGCACGATGCTATCGGGTGAGACAACAACCTGGAGCACAACGGCCAGCACACCGCAAGCGATGTAGAAGACCACGAACCGTGCGTGCCCGAGGACGTCTTCGATATTGTCGCCAAACACGTAGAGAAACCACATGTTGCTCAAAAAATGCAGCCATCCACCATGCATAAACATGCTGGTAGCCGCCGTCAGTAGGCCTTCACCCTGACTTAAGAACGCTGGGGTCGCTCCGTACAAGCGCACAAAGTCCTCAAACAACTGCGGTCCGAGCGAAGCCTGGTAGAGCCACACTGCTGTATTCGCCGCGATGATGCAGTAGACCACGACCGGCTTGCGGTAGAGCGGATTGACATCACGCAACGGAATCACCCAAGGACCCTAACAGCGCGGTGGGCTAGGGACCACGGTTTGCCCAGTGATATCAGCTCGACTCGCCGGAAAGCCTCGTGAAACTGCGCGCGGATTGCCTACGGCGGGTTTCTTGGCTACTCCGGCGCGCATGTTCAAATGCTTCTACTCCTCCTCTCCACTGACAGCGCTGGCTTTCGTTGCCCTTGGCAGCGCCGCAGCTTGCGGCGGCAGCGCCACGGTAACCACCTCTGAGACGGGTGACGGGACGCCGCACGCGCTCGCAATCTCAACCACGCCACCGCTCGGCAAACTACCCACGGATGTTCAGCCGCTAAGCTACAACTTGAATCTCACGATCGTTCCCGACCAGGAGACTTTCTCGGGCACGGCTGCAATCGCGGTTGAACTGAGCGAGTCACGTCGTCAAATCTGGCTGCATGGTCGTGACTTGGAGGTCAGCGCCGCCCAAGTCATCGTGGAGGGTCAATCACCGGTGAACGCGACTTGGACCCAAGTCGACAAGGACGGTGTGGCAAAGCTTGAGCTGGCAGAGACGGTTCCCGCCGGGCGCGCAACGATCGCGATCTCGTACGCTGCCAAGTACTCCGAAGCGCTCAACGGCCTCTACCGTGTCAAGAGCGGTGACCATCATTACGCGTTCACACAATTTGAAGCGATTGACGCGCGACAAGCCTTTCCGAGCTTTGACGAGCCTCGCTTTAAGACACCGTTTGAGGTCAGCATTACGACCAAGAAAGACTACGAAGCCGCAGCGAATACGCTCGTCGTGCAAACCCAAGACGCCGAGGGGGGCATGAAGACGGTGCGCTATGCCAAGACACGCGCGCTTCCCACTTACCTCATTGCCTGGGCGGTGGGCCCACTCGACGTCGTGCAAATGCCAGCGATCGCTGCAAATGACGTGCGCAAGGCGCCTCTTCCATACCGTGGCCTGGCCGCGCAAGGAAAAGGCGAAGAACTCAAGTACGCGCTTGAGCACACACCAGCCCTACTCGAGAACCTCGAGCAGTACTTCGCAAGCCCTTACCCTTACGACAAGCTCGATATCGTTGCGGTTCCCGATTTCGCAGCCGGCGCGATGGAAAACGCTGGCCTTATCACATTCCGTGAACCACTCCTTCTCATCGACACCGACAACGCGCCGCAATGGCAGTACCAATCCTTCGCCTACGTGATGGCGCACGAACTCGCACACCAGTGGTTCGGAAACCTGGTGACGATGCCTTGGTGGGACGACCTTTGGCTCAACGAAGCGTTTGCCACATGGATGGGCAACAAAGTCGTTCGCAACGTCAATCCCGAATACCGCGCAGATCTCTCCTTCCTCGACAGCACTGATAGTGCGATGCGATCGGACTCGCTTGCGAACGCGCGTCGCATCCGTCAGCCAATCGAGAGCAACCATGACATCAGCAATGCGTTTGACAGCATCACCTACAGCAAAGGCGGTGCTGTTCTGGAAATGTTCGAGCGCTGGCTCGGCGAGGAAACGTTCCGCGATGGCCTGCGACTTCACATGCGCAAACACGCATTCAAGACGGCGACGGCAGAGGACCTCGTCGCTTCGCTCTCTGAACAGTCTGGACGAGATGTTTCGCCAGTGTTCTTTTCGTTTCTGACGCAACCGGGCGTGCCCTTCCTTAAGACTTCGCTCGAATGCGGTGAGAAGGATGAGCCGGCCAAACTGTCGATCGAACAATCGCGCTTCTTGCCTCTCGGCTCAGCCGCGAGTGCTGAGCAACATTGGACGCTTCCCGTTTGCGTTCGCTACGGCGCGAAAAATGGTGAGCCCAAAACAACATGTTCGCTGATCTCAGAGGCTCAAGCGCAGATGACGCTTGAAGGGGGTTGCCCGAGCTGGATCATGCCCAACGCCGATGGTGCAGGCTATTACCGCTTTGGCATGGACCCCAAATCGCTCAAGGCTCTTCAAAAAGAGGGTTTCTCTGAACTGAGCGAGCGCGAGAAGATCGCGTTCGCCCACAGCTTGCAAGCGAGCTTCGACAACGGACAACTCAAGGCGGGGGACCTTTACGAAGCGCTCAAGCCGATGGCCAAGAGTCCGATTCGACAGGTCGCCTCCACGCCAGCGAGCGAACTCACGTTCGCGTACACGCGACTTGTAGACGAAAAGGTGCGTCCAAAGGTGGAACGTCGCTCCGCCAAGATTTATCAGCCAACGTTCAAACGCTTGGGCTGGACGGCCAACAAGGACGAGTCACCGGACGACGCATTCCTTCGCATGACGATCGTCAACTTCATGACGGACGTCGCCAATGACAAGCGTGTGCGTCGCACTGCAAAACAAAAGGGCGAGGCATATGTTGCCGACGGCAAGGTCAACAGAAAGGCCGTGAGCTCAGATCTCGCGCCGATCGTGCTTTCGGTGGCGGTTCAAGACGGTGACGAGAGGTTCTTCGATCTCGTCAAAGAGACAGCGCTCACGAACGACGATGCGACCACGCGCTCCTTTCTGCTCAGTGCCTTGGCCTCGACCCGGGACGTTGAACGGGGTCAGATTGCGCTAGACCTCTCGTTCGACGAAAGGGTTCGCACCAATGAAATCTACAACCTGCTGCGACCTCAGTTTGATCAACGCGAGACACGTGAGGCGGCGTGGACGTGGCTGCAGGAGAACTGGGACGCTTACGTCAAACGCGTGACCACCGATGGTGCCGGCGGTGCCCCCTACCTCGCGGGAAGCTTCTGCAGCGAAGCCAAGGCCAACGAGGTCGAGGCGTTCTTCAAGGACAAGGTTGCGGAGCTTCGCGGTGGTCCACGAAACCTCGCAAAAGCACTTGAGGGCATCCGCCTCTGCGCCGCGCAAGTGGAGGCACACACTCAAGACGCCAACGCCTACTTTAGGTAGCCGCGAAGAACCAGCGGATGGCGTGATGAGCGTGCGCAGCCAAAGAAGCTCGATGTGCTACCAGCACATCGCTGGCTTCGACGCGTAGCCGCGAAGAACCAGCAGACGAGCGTCTGACGTAGCGTCGGACGCCTTTCTGCTTTAAAGAGAATAACCCATGGCGGATTATATTTTTACGATGCAGGACCTCAAGAAGGTCCATCAGCCAAACCGCACGATCGTCGAAGACGTGTACTTGTCTTTTTTGCCCGGCGCCAAAATTGGCGTCGTTGGTGTGAACGGCTCCGGAAAGAGCACGATCTTACGCATCATGGCCGGCGAGGACAAAGAGTTCACAGGCGAGGCATGGCTACGTCCTGGCGCAACCGTGGGGTATGTACCGCAAGAGCCTGATATCGGCGATCACACGACGGTCAAAGAAGCCGTCGAAGAGGCCGTCAAAGAAACAAAGGCCGTCATGCAAGAGTTCGAAGAACTCAGCATGAAGCTGGGCGAGCCGATGAGCGATGACGAGATGACCAAGCTGCTCGAAAAGCAGGGTCAGCTTCAGGATAAAATCGACGCCGTCGACGGGTGGAACCTCGACCATACGCTCGAACTGGCGATGGAAGCACTGCGTCTTCCACCAGCAGAGGCCGACCCATCTGTTCTTTCGGGCGGCGAGAAGCGTCGCATCGCACTCTGCCAGACTTTGCTTCGCAAGCCGGACCTACTCCTTCTCGATGAGCCGACCAACCATCTCGACGCCGAGACCGTTGCGTGGCTTGAAGGTCACCTGCAAAGTTACGGCGGGTGCATCGTTTGCGTAACGCACGATCGCTACTTTCTCGACAATGTCGCCGAGTGGATCTTGGAGATCGACCACGGCAAGGCGATACCTTTCAAAGGTAACTACTCGTCGTGGCTGGAACAGAAGCGAGAGCGCCTCGCTCAAGAAGAGAAACAAGAATCTGCACGAAAGAAAAAGATTGCTAACGAAATCGACTGGGTGCGTTCGTCACAGAAGGCGCGACAAAGCAAGAGCAAAGCCCGACTAGCAGCCTTTGAGACCTTGGTCGCAGATGCCGCAGACAAGCGACGTTCCGACAACGAAGTGCAAATTCCCCCTGGTCCCCGACTCGGAGACTCGGTCATCAAAGTCGAGGCTGTAACCAAAGCCTATGGCGACAAACTGCTGGTCGAGAACCTCGACATGCTGATCCCGCGCGGCGCGATCGTCGGCATTGTAGGGCCCAACGGTGCCGGTAAGACGACGCTCTTCCGCATGATCGTCGGAGAAGAGACGCCCGATTCTGGCCGCATCCACGTCGGCGAAACCGTGGAACTTGCCTACGTCGACCAAAACCGGGACGCGCTCGACGGCGACAAGACCGTGTACGAAGAGATCAGCGAGGGCAGCGACGAGATGCTCGTCGGTAAGCGCGAGATCAAGTCGCGCGCGTACTGTGGGTGGTTCAATTTCAAGGGCAGCGACCAGCAGAAGCCCGTGAAGAATCTCTCCGGCGGCGAGCGCAACCGCGTGCACCTGGCGAAGCTCCTCAAGTCGGGTGGCAACGTTCTACTGCTCGACGAGCCAACGAACGACCTCGATGTTGAAACGCTTCAGTCGCTCGAGCAAGCGCTGCTCGAGTTCCCCGGCTGCGCGCTCATCGTGAGCCACGATCGCTGGTTTCTCGACCGCGTGGCGACGCACATTTTGGCGTTCGAAGGTGACAGCCAAACGGTCTTTCTTGAGGGCTCCTACCAGGACTATGCAGCCGACCGAAAACGCCGCTTGGGCGATGACGCCGAAATCCCCAAGCGAATCAAGTATCGCCGCCTCACCAAGTAGAGCGACAAGACTGGACAGTGCCGCTATGTCGTCAAGCTGACAGACGCGGACAGTGGGTTGTGTCGTCAAGGACATACGGGCCGAAATGCCGTGTGTCTTCGTCTATTTGTTCGTCAGTTTTGTACACCAGAGTCGGTCGGTGGTAACGTCTCGGCCCTCAGACAAGGAGTCTATAAACATGCGACTAGCTTTTGCTTCCCTTCTTCTCTCGATCTCCCTACTCGCGGCTTGTGGCGGCGACGATGGCCCGTCCGGACCCACGGTCTCTCTCACGTTTGAGAACCTCCCGACGCTCGGCGCAGGGTACGTGTATGAAGCATGGGTCGTGGTGGGCGGCGAGCCCGTCTCGGCCGGAACGTTCGGCACCCGCCCAAGCTTCACGGGTGCCTTCATCGCCGACGATGCCAGCGCAGCTACGGCCGTTCTAATCTCGATCGAGCCGAACCCGGACATGAACCCGGCACCCTCAAACACCAAGATTCTTGGCGGCGATATTGTGGATGGCAGCGCAACATTGACGATCGGGCACGGCGGAGCCCTCGGAAGCGACTACACCGAGGCCACTGGCAAGTTCGTGCTCGCCACGCCAACAACGAGCGCGACCAACGATGAAAATCAAGGCATTTGGTTTGCGACAGACACCCCGACGGGCACACTTCCGCTTTCGAGTTTGATGCTGCCCGCAGTCGCCACAGGATGGACCTACGAGGGTTGGGTCATCGACACCAGCACCAACCCTCCAACGCCTCATTCCACGGGCAAGTTCATCGACGGCGACCCGACGAAGGGCGATGACGACAATGCAGGCCCCGACGCAGGGACCGAAAACCTGGCGCAAGCACGCGAGTTCGCGGGCCAAGACTACATTGATCCCGCGCGTGTTCTGTCGATGAACCACCAAGCTGCGATCACGATCGAGCCCGTCCCAGACGACAAGCCAAACGAACCGTTCGCCCTCAAACCTCTAGCGAATACGATCACAATGGCCGTGGCGCCGCAAGCACAAGACTTCGTCAACCAGTACGCGAGCGACGCCAGCGCCCTCGTTAAGGGAAGCGCGACGGTCCAATAGTAGCCCTATGCTGATCAACGGGCGCCGCTTTCCTCCGGGAAGGCGGCGTTTTTCGTTCGCTCTGCCCCGCCCAAACGACTGACTTGTCCCGCTGCGGATCGGGTGGTAGACACGCCTCACACCAAAACGGAATTCCCGGTTCGTCTAATGGCAGGACAGCGGTTTTTGGTGCCGCGAATGGTGGTTCGAATCCATCACCGGGAACTCTATCTCTGGCTCTTCGCCTAACGTTCGAGTCGGTTCACGTTGTGCAAATAGCACAACGAAACCTTTGGCTCTCTGGGCTCATCACACCTTTGGCTCTTCACGGCTCCGTTTCAGAACCAACGATGTGCACATAGCACATCGGGTTCTTCGGACTTTCGCACGTTCATCGCGGGCCTACTCCTTGTTCTTCACCTTTTGTCTCACTGGGCTCAACACATTCGGCTCTTCGCTAACCTTTCTCTTCCAAGCAACTTTGTGCTTTCCCCCTGCCGCTCGATCAGCCGATTCGTTGGCATTCGTCTCAAGTTACGATATGCGCTCTTCGCAATGATTATACGCATCGTGGTAGGTCTGGTCTTCCCCTTCGCTGTTTTCGGCTGCAGCTGCAATGACGAACCGCGGATGAATCCGGATTCGGACGCGGCGACACACGACGCTTCGCCAGAGGCCGCGGTCGCGTGCACACCAGACCTATCGCGCTGCAAACCAGGCGACTCGAAGGTTCCCCAGCTCTGCACGACCGACATGCAGTGGCAAGATCAGGCGGCTTGTGGGGACAACAGCGTCTGCATCAGCGGTGAGTGCGTCGCACCATGCGAGGGGGTAGACGGCGAACAAAGCAACCTCGGTTGTGAGTTCTGGCCAGCAACTATCCCTGGCAATCGTTACACAGACATTCACGAGTATTCGTTCGGCGTATACCTCACCAATCCGAATGCCGAAGAAGTCTCCATCGAGATCACCCGCAAGGCCACAAGCTTAGTGCAAGAAGAGACGCTTGCCGCCCAGGAGTCGAAGTTTGTGATCCTCGACTGGGAGGAGGCCTTTGCACGCTCGCGGACCTCCTCCTTTCACGTAGGCGGTGCCTACCGCGTGCGCGCCGACCGCCCCATCGTGGCCTACCAAGTTGTCTCCACCAGCGGAAATCTACCCGACGATACGATTGGAGACGCCGCGGCCGAAGTCGCGCTCATGCTACCTACGCCGGCGCTAGGTGAGCGCTACACGATCTTGACATACCCAGGCCATATCTTTACGGAGCAGATCCGTTATGGCGGCACCGCGAGCATCGTGGCCACCGCCGAAGGCACGACGATGGTGACGATCGACGCCCGCGACGACTTCACCGCGGGAACGCAAGACGGCGCAGAAGTTAACGCAATCGCGGCCAACACCACACAGGTTTTCGAGATGCTGCAGGGCGATGCTTTGCACTTGGTCGGAGAAGCCCCAGGAGACGTCACCGGCACGGTGATCTCCTCTACAGCGCCCGTCGCGGTCTACACAGGAAACTACAGCGCACGCATCCCCGTAGACAAAGACAGCACGAGCGATATGATCTTCGAACAACAA
Organism: uncultured Polyangiales bacterium; assembly: GCA_964487255.1. Taxonomy (GTDB): domain Bacteria; phylum Myxococcota_A; class Polyangia; order Polyangiales; family CAZAQV01; genus CAZAQV01. The sequence goes on from CAZAQV010000001.1 coordinate 60,985, forward strand.
CCCCCTGACCGAAGTTGGGGCAAAGCGTTCGTGGTCTCGTCGGTTGGCACCATCCCCTCGAGGGTGCGAATCGTGGCGCAGACAGACAACACGCAGCTCTCCTTTCCAAACGACATTACCGCGGAACAGCCGGTGCTCTTGAGTGGTGAAGTCTTCGAAATGGCGGTTCCCGACGATTCGGTGTTTACGGTCAACGCCACCGAGCCGATCCTGGTGGGTCAGTTCACAGTTTCCGAAACCGATGGCACGGAAGATAGCTCCCCTTCTTTTGTTGTGATTACTCCCGTCGAGCAATACCAAGACACTCTTTCCTTCTTCACGCCAGACTCACACCCCACGAGCTTCGTGCACCTCTACGGGACAATGGCTTCCGCGCCTCAGGTCGACGGCGAGAGTTTGCCCACCTCTGCGTTTAGTGTGGTCTCAGGTTCCGAGTTTGGTGTCTGGCGGTGGAAGATTCTCCCCGGCCAGCATACCGTTCTTGCTGCCGATCCGGTTGGCACAGTGATCTTTGGAAAAGAAAGCTTCCTCACCTACGCGTATCCGGCCGGAGGAAACTTGCGCACCATCGTCGTCCGTTAGGGGGCAAGCGGCCAATCATTGCATCGCGGTTTGGATGCAGGCTTGGTGATCGAAGTACTCGACGCAGATGTCTCCGATCAGCGACTTGAGAAGCACAACTGGGATCACGTTCCCCATAAACTGATTGCCACCCTCGATCACCGTGGACAGCCGTTGCTGATCGGGGAGAACCAAAGGCGCTGCTGGATTGGAGGTGGTGGCTAACACGTAAAGCGCCAAGCTTCGGTCACTCGGATCGAACTCGAAGACCTCGCCGTCACCATAGATGTCTCCGGTCGCTGGGTTCATAAGCAGGACGCTCTGGATCTCCTCGCTTCGAATGACGAGGACTTTTCGTTTTCCGGAGAGCCCACCGACGCTTTCGACAGCGATCGTCGTCGACCCAGCGGCAGTCAGATCCGCATGCGCAACCTCACCGACTTGTGTGAGCGTCACCCTCGAACTGTCCGCTGTAGACCACGTGAGGTCACCCAGCCGAACAAAGCCAAAAGCGCTGTCCGACCCGAGCGGGCGCGCACCAAAAACATAGCGCCCGCCTCGCACATAGCCAGAGTGGTGTTCCACAGGCGCTTCGACGCTGCCAATCTCTAAACCGTCTGCCAAGACCGCATGCATGACGAAGGGCTGCCCAACCGCAGCTCCATGCTGGCGCACGACGAACTGGTGTTCTCCCTCTTGCTCTGGCGTCCAGCGTGCACTCGCAACCACATAGCAGCCGCTGTTCTCGTCCAGGTTGTCGGTGTCGTGGACCTCACCGGGGTGCAGCACCTCGACGCGGTCGATGGTCATGGGTCCACTCGATGGGTCCAGCGGCACGATATCGACGCCGGCAAAGCCGCAATTCGGAACCGAGGCCGCGTTGTACCAAGTCACCGAATACTGCAGCCACATCCCGATACTGACCGAGCCAGCATGACCGAGCGCTACGTAGCCCGCTGGGGCCTGAACCTGGAGAACCAGGTTGTCTCGCACGATCAGCTCCCCGTCCTCGACGCAACCGACACTCGACAGCCACAGAATGCCAAGAAGAAATAAAGCTCCGCGCACATCGACAATCTAGCACCATCGCAACCTCACGGGCTGGCTAGCCAAATACGTCTAGCCCCGGTGGCGGCGGCGAACGATAAGCGCGAGCACGAGCAGCACCGTAACAGCGCCAAGCCCGCACGGTTCACTCTTCACCGCGCAGCCTCCACTTCGGCGGCTACCGGAACCATCGAGCGAACCTCCCCAATCGAGTGATGGTTCGTGCACGATGGGCAAAAGGGTTTCCTCGGTTGGTCCCGCATCCGTGTCGAATGCATCGCACTTGGTGCAGCTGCCATCGACGACCTCAAAGCCACTGAACTCACGGTAGCGCGTCGAGCTCGGTCCCTGTTGTGGCATGGTGCGACCCTCGGCATCGATCTCAAGTCGCAGATCGTAACTGCCCGCGGCAAACCCTGACGGGACAGGCGCTTCAAAGACATACGTGTTGTACGAATGCGCAGGCAGCGGACCCGCCATCCACGCGCCAATTTCGCTGCTGCGTCCGCCGCGGTCACGGAGCGACATTGAAATACGCACCGCGCCGTCGGTTGTCGTGTCCCCTGTGTTGCCGTAGGTCATCATAAGGGAAACCGTGTCGCCAGAACGAAGCACTGTGCAGTCGCCCCCAGAGCAAGTCGGTTCGGGGGCAAGTGTCTGAGAATGCCGACCCGGCCGCATCTCCTCGCCGATCGCAGAGAGAAGAACCGTGCGGTGCAAGTGCACACGCGGCCCGAGAGACTCGCCATTCGCATAACGCCAGCGCATGTAGCCTTGATCCTGGCTCGTCAGGTACCAGTACATGTGAACGCCGTACCCCATGACGCTGACATCAAACCAGTTGTGTGCGTAATTCAAATGATGGCCGAGTTCATGGAGCACGACATCGCCGATCTCGGACGATGACTCGGGGTCGTGTGGGTTGAAGTAAAGTGATTCATTGATCACACGACAGTCTTCGACCCAGTACTGCCGTACGCCGTTGGCGTTGCCGCCCCACCAGTCAAAGCGAAGTTGGTCCGCGCACGTCCCATCGTCGAGACCGATGAGAGAGTAGCCTGAGTGATCGGGCAGTTCACACGTATCGAGACCGAGGTCCTCCACCTCGACCAGTGCGTAGGCGCCTTCAACGCCGTTCCAGAGCGATTGTGCACTGCGAATCGTGTCGAGCAGGCTGGGCGTGACGTTGTCGCGCGTCGCGAGTGGCCAAGGACGCCCGTCATCACCAAAGAAGATTGCGCGCGAGGGATCGGACTCGCACACGACAGGCTCCCACGCCTCGGCGCGTGACGCGCCCGCTGCCGCGCCAAGCACGACCAGCAAGAGCGCAAGAGCGATGCGCGATGACCGCAACTCAGACCCCGGAGTTCACGATCGCGGATAGTCGCGCAAGAGCGTTGCCAACATCGAGGTTCTCGCCCTCTTCTGCAACCGGTGGCGCGACGAGACGGCCCGACGCTGCTCCGATAGGTACAGGCGCCGGAGCGGTCGGAGCATGTGCACGAGGCGGAGCAACGATGTACCCATTCTCGTTGATGTCACGAAGGGTATGACCAGAGTAGGTCAAGACCTGCCCATCGCGGACCCGGAGCACGCCGTACTCGCCTGCAAAGGATGGACATGGCTTTTCGCTTGAGCGAGCGATCAAGATGAGTTCGTCACCTTCCGCGAAGCGCGGAACGTGATCGACATGCATCTCTTTGGGACCGAGTTGACCACCGAGAAAATCGAGCGCGAAGCGCGCGTCGGAACTCACGCCATGGTCCTTGACGGCGTAAAGCACCTTGAACTCCACTTTCGACCAGATCGCAGGACGTGCGGCACGTCCTGTTGTGCCGAGTTTTCCTTCCACACGGCTCACCACGACATGTCCAACAAAGTCTGCTTGTGCGATGCCGTACGAAAGCGAGTTCACGTGATCATCTGCGTGATGATGAAGGTCGAGGGAAACACCAGAGCCGTCTGTGGACGCGACAAGCGGGGCGCTGTTTTGATCGATGGCGCGACCTTCCGAGCCACCACAGCCAAGCGCGAGCACCATGGTCTGAAGACCCACCACCAAACTCGCCCTACGCGTTTTTCGCTTGCACATCGCATTCCCTCCGATTGTGCAAACATCGTACATAGAGAACTGTAATCAGTACAGTAAATCTGTAATGTCGTTGTTTGTAGGTGTTTATGGGTGTCTCAGCTCCACCAAGATCTCATGATTTCCCTTCGGACCACGGATCGATGAGTCCACCTGCCGCTCCAACCGCATGCCCAGCTCGTGGGCCGCGCGAAGAACCTGCTCAACAGCAGCGTTTCTGTGCGCTTGCTCACGCACCACGCCACCGCGCCCCACGCGTTCGGGACCGACCTCAAACTGAGGCTTCACGAGCGCAATCGTGCTCGCCCCCGCCCGCGCAACGCGCTTGGCGGCAGGAAGTAGATTCGTGAGCGAGATGAACGAGGCATCGATCACCACCAAATCGACCGGTTGCTCAAGCTGCTCAAGGTGCCGCGCGTTCGTACGCTCCATCACCACAACGCGGGGGTCGGTACGGAGCGACTGATGCAGTTGCCCGTACCCGACATCGATTGCAAAAACGAGCTTCGCACCACGCTGCAAGAGGCAATCGGTGAATCCACCTGTGGATGCCCCGAAATCGGCAACAATCTTTTCGCTCGGGTCATAGCCAAAAGCGTCGAGCGCGCCAGCCAGCTTCAGCCCACCGCGCGACACGTAGGGGTGATCTTGACCCTTGACGTAAAGCGCCGTTTCCGTGGGCACGAGTTGGCCTGGTTTCTCAACGCGCCGATTCTCGAGATGCACTTTGCCCGCCATGATGAGCGCCTGGGCGCGCTGGCGACTCGGAGCGAGACCACGCTCCACCAGCAACTTGTCGACTCGCTGCTTTTGATTCTTCGCGACTCCGCGCCGCAACGATCGATTTGCATCCAGAGACTTTCCTTGTTCGGGCTGCGCACCCTGGTCACTCGGCTTCCGGCTCTTCGCCACATTTGTGCGTAGCACAGTCTCCGTGGGAGCCGAGGGACGGCTGAGTCTGAACGCGTTTTTCGACCAATCTCTTCGGGTCCGTTACAAGCAAGAGATCGGCGATGGCGGGCCAATCACAACAGGAGGTGACGGGAAACACTCAGCAGAAGACAGCACAAGCGGAGGCGAAAAATGCGGGTCGCGGCTTCCTCTTCATCGTCTCCGCCAAGATCTTCTTCATCATCACGTCGTACGCAGTGCAACTCACGCTTCCGCGTCTGCTCGGAGAAATCGATTTCGGTCTGTATGCGACCGCGATGCGCGTGGTGTCGATGATCAACAATGTGCTCATTGTGGCCACCGTCCAGTCTGTCAGTCGCTTTGTGAGTGAGAAAGAGGGGCCGGCAGATGGAGTGGTGCGCTATGCCCTACGCATTCAGTTGTCTTTGGCTGTGACCTTGGGCGCGATGCTGTTCGTCGCAAGTCCACTCTTAGCTTCAAAAATGTTTGACGACGAGCTCACCCAGCTCTTTCGCATTCTGGCCGTGGTGCCGTTCGCCTACGCGCTCTATGCGACCTTCGTGGGCTGGTTCAACGGTACACAGCGCTTCAAGCATCAAGCAGCCCTCGACATGGGCTTCTCTACCCTTCGAACACTAGGAATCATCGGTGCCGTACTCATCGGTTTTGGCGCAACCGGTGCAATCTCCGGATTCGCGATCGCGTCGCTGGTGATCCTCACCATCGCAATGATCGTCGCTGGGTTTCCGAGAAGGGGTGTCCCCTACAACGGCGGGGCGAGAATGTGGCTCAAGTTCATGGTTCCGCTTTGGCTGTATCACGCGGCTCTCAACGCCATGATGCAAATGGACCAGCCTCTCCTTAAACGAAGCGCGACTTTGATCGCGGGCAGCGAAGGCTTCGAGGCCTCAGCTGCGGCCGACATGGCGTCACGGTACGCGGGCTACTACCATGCCGCGCAGGCATTTGCTTTTGTCCCCTATCAGTTCATTTTGAGCATTACGTTCATCATCTTTCCGCTCATTTCCAAAGCGGTCGCTGAAGGCAACAAAAATCGCGCCCGGAGCTACATCCAAAACTCACTTCGCATCTCGTTTCTGTTTCTCCTCGCGGTCAGCGCACCCATTTCGGCGGCCGCGGAAGGGGTCATTCGCGTGGCCTACCCTGAGACCTTTGCGGTCTCCGCCGCGCCGCTCGAAGTGCTGGTCTTCGGGCTCGCCGCGTTCGCGATGTTCGTCATCTCGGCCACCATCGTCACGAGTGCGGGCTCACCCGGTCGTGCTTCGACTGCCGCGCTCGTTGGAGTGATCTTGGTCATCGGATTGAACCTCTGGTTGGTGCCACAATCAGAACTCGGCGCCTCAACCTTGGTACGCGCGGCATGGGCAACCAGCATCGGCATGGGCTCCGCGTGGCTGGTCAGCATCGCGTTCGTCTGGCATCGCTTCTCCACCTACCTGCCCCTCACAACTTGGGTTCGAGGCGGAGCAGGCGCAGCCGCAGCGTGGTTCTGTGCGGACTGGCTCGCTGGCACGTCGTTCGTTCAAACGCTGATCGCGGGCAGCGCGGGCGTATCGACCTTTATACTCGTGTTGGTTGTCAGCGGAGAGTTGCGCCGAACTGAACTCGCGAAAATCCAGCAGCTCTTTGTTCGTTCCAAACAGAAGACTGTAGACGAATAGAAACCTTTTCGTCCTTCAACTAAAACCGTTCGGTAACAACGTGACAATACGCCACAGGATCCGAAACGTGTTCGAGTTTTTCTCGTCCTAAGGAGCGGCCGGCCCCTGCCCGTTGAAGTAGAACTAAGGGTGCCGGGAGGCCATCGTGACCAAGGACGAAGAACAAAGAGACCGCCATTTCAAAGAGGTGGAGATAGAGCCCGAGTCGGCGCGCACGAATGCGCGTTCACATTGGTTGAACGACGCCACTCATAAAGGCGGCACGCTCGTTGGATTGATGTGCCCGACAACACCGGAAGACGAGATTCCAACCGTCGTGGACCCAGCGAGGGCAGAGCCGGGTGCGAGCGACTCTAATGCACACCCTTGGTGGGGCTCGGAGAAGGACACGGTCTGTGCAAGCGTTGCGGATGACTTCGAGAGCGTGGAGGTGCTTGCGCAGCAACACAATCGCGCGCCGCAGGGCATCGAAAAGCGACGTCACCCCGGCCGGCGAAAGGACGACACTGTTCCACTGTTTTCCGCTCGCCTCCGCAGGACCAGCGGGTCTCCATCGCTTCTCATCGGTGCGGGCCTTGCGGTATGCGGGGGCGTCGCTTTCTTGTTGACTATCGTTTTCGTGCTAGGTGCCGTGCTGACGAACCTTTGATAGCGACGACGACGAACCCGACTGTAACCCGCCGGTCGAGGTGGGCCCAACGGACAGACTCTGGGTTTGAGTCGGCGCAAGTTCGGGGCGCCGAAGGTCTAGGGGCGTTTCCAGTGAGGTTCGCCAAGTCACGTCTACATACGGAAACCAAACGAATGCGCGTTCGCGCAGACCCGGATGCGGCACTGTCAGTCCAGGTTCGTCAATCGCGGGGCCGTCCCAGTCGAGCAGATCGATATCGATCGTCCGCGGTCCCCATCGCCTGCGTCGCTTCCGGCCCAGCGCGCTCTCGATTAATAACGAAAACCTCAACAACTCGCGTGGACGAAGCGTGGTTCGGATGCGCACGGCCGTGTTGAGGTAGTCAGGCTGGGGAGGACCCATCGGCGGCGTCTCATAGAGCATGGCCACTACTTGCAGATCGATGTCCGGATGTTCTGCAAGTCGTCCGATCGCATCTTCTAGATTCCGTCTGCGATCACCCAAGTTCGACCCAAGCCCCACGACCCAATGGCGCTGTGCTTTCGGTTCTTCATCACGATTCTTCATGGTAAGACCTCAACATTCGGCAGCGGCTCAGCAAAGGATTGCCACCCCATGCCGGAGCGCACAGAATGTCTCTCCGCACGCCAGCGGCGCATGCCGCCGACGAGGTGATGCACGTTTGAGTAGCCCATGCTGACCAGACGCTCGCACACCTGCCGGGATTCAGGTCCCTTCTCACACACCACGACCAGGCAGAAGTCGAATGGAAGCATCTGAGCCAGTGCGCGAAAGTCGTGACGCGGATCGAAGCGCTGCGCCGCGGCGATTCGGGACTCGCTCAGCGCGGCCGGTGGCCGCACATCGAGAACGAGGATGTCCTGATCGACGACGTCGCTAGGCCTCGCTTCATAGTAGCCGAGGGCGGACAGGTGAGCTCCAGGGACAGGCACGGCTGTGCTCTCCCACATTCTTGATCGCACGGCAATGTTTGGAACTCGCATCAACGCAACAGCTGAGAAACAAGCGGTTGGAGCATATCGTCTCGATACACGGGGACATCGAGCCAGTGTTCCAAAATCGAAAAGTTCGACCTTTGACTTACATCCGTTGCTCCGAAGCGATTGAGCACGACGGCTGCGACTTCAACTCCACGGCTCCGAAGCGATTCACACGCCGAAAGAGTGTGCGAGAGCGTGCCCAGTCGATCTCGCGACACGACAAGCGCGGGCAACTCAAGTGAACGACAGAGGTCGGCAACAGTCGAGTTCTCCGTCAGTGGCACGAGCGGTCCGCCTGCGCCTTCGACAATCGGGTATGCGTCAGGGTGGCTCTCGATGAGGCTTCGAATAGCCTCCTCAACGTGCACGAGCGAAAGACTCGGCTCGCCAGCGAGCGTCGCCGCCCAGGGGGCGACCGGAGCGGCCGCACGGTAGAAACCGGGTGCGTGGGCAAGCCTCGGCTCCAAGCATGCTTCAGCCAAGCGCACGGCATCTTCGGGAACATCGCAAACCCCGGTTTCGACTGGTTTGAGCGCTAGCACTCGCTCCCCTGCAGCTTGAAGTGCAACGCACAGCCGAACGCCAACCTCGGTCTTGCCGACGCCTGTTCCTGTGCCCGTGATAAAGACGCCTCGCCGCGTCATGCGCCACACTCCTGGAGCGCAGCCAGCAACGTGTCGATGTCTTCGAGGGTGTGGGCGGCGGACGGTACGATCCGCAGCCGAGCTGTTCCCTCAGGAACGGTTGGGGGCCTCATGGGACGTATGAGCAGCCCGCGGGCGCGCAGTCGTCTTTCCAGATCCAAGGCACGGACCACGTCATCGCCCTCAAGGCGCCAGCTCACGATGGCGCTCTCTTGCTCGGCACCTTTGGCAGCCGCGATCCGCTGCGCGTATGAGAGGACTCGGTCTCGCTCGGCCTCGGCACCACGAACCACATCGAGCATGGTCAAGACTGAAGACGCAAGAGCCGGCGGAACCGCGGTCGAAAACACGAAGCCGCGCGCTCGATGAATCAACCACCGACGAAGCGTCTGAGGTCCGGCAACGAATGCACCCCAAAGGCCAAACGCCTTGCCGAGCGTGCCGACGGTCACGTGCGCGATGCCGTGAGCGAGTCCTGCTCCTTTAGGGCCGAGAACGCCGAGCGCATGGGCATCGTCTACGATGAGCACGCAGTCGAACTGGTCTGCCAGAGCACGCAGCTGCCGCAGCGGAGCGCGATCGCCGTCCATCGAAAACACCGACTCCGTCACGATGAAACGTCGACCCCGAACGCCAGTCTCCACAAGAAGCTCTCGCAGCGCCTCAATATCACCGTGCGGATAAACAAAGCGCGCCGCACGACTTAGGCGCACACCATCGATAATCGAAGCGTGGTTTAGTGCATCACTAAACACCGCGTCACCCTTCCGCGCAAGGGCGCTAAGAAGTGAGACATTCGCCGCGTAGCCGGACGAAAAGAGCAGCGCACTCGGTTGGGCCACGTACTCGGCGAGTGCCTTCTCGGCACGTTCATGTACGGCAAAGTTTCCGGTGACCAGTCGACTCGCACCCGCGCCTGCGCCATATTCGGCGGTGCCGGACAGAAGTGCCTCGCGCGTGGCTGCCGCGTTCGCGAGACCCAGGTAGTCGTTCGACGCAAAGTTGAGAAGTGGTCGCCCTTCGAGCGCAATGCTGGCCCCAGCGAGACCCTCAAGCGTGAGGAGCGAACGACCTAGACCATCGCGCTCCAACGCCTCGAGTTCGCGATCCAACCAAGACCACATGCGCCAACGTTCTACGGCTGTTCTTGCCGTCTCGGCAAGCGCCAGGCGCCCGCTCGGTCTGTGGTCCGTGTCTCCAAGAAGCGGGCAAGCTTGTGAAAATCGCTTCCGGGCTCGATGAAGCGCACTTCCGTGAGCAAAGTCTTGCTATCGACCAGCTCCGAGAAGGGCACGTACTCGAGATCCAGCTGCCCCGAAACGCTCACCATGTGCCCGTTCAAGCCCTCTTCGACCAGCGCGCGATAGGCACCGATGCCGAGCTGGCTACCCAGCATGACGTCAAACGCGTGTGGAGGCGCGCAACGCGACTCGTAGCCGAACTGCAACCCGGTGATCTTTTTTCGCTGGCCCGTGCGCTCTTCGTAGCGACGCATCGCCTTATGACAGACGAGTTTGGCCAGGTTCATGCCCGCAAGCGATAAGTGACCGTGGTCGTCGCGCGGCAACCCTTCAAGAACATCGTCGGGCAACATTTCCGCAAGCCCCTCAGCAAGCACGATCACACCATAATGCTTGCCGCGTGACTCGCGCGTTTCGATCAGTTCGACGACGCGATCGACCAACGCTTCGACCTTGAGCCGCTTGTTTGGACCTTCGCCGATCGCAAGCGTCTCGTCCAGGTCCTCGACACCGATCACGAGGTTCGCCTCGCCCGCAATGGCGACGCCATAGGAGAGCCATCCGGCCTTGCGCCCCATGGTCTCGACGATGAAGTACGAGCCGGTCGAGATCGCATCTGCGCGAAGGTTTTGCACCTCACGCGCCATGACGTCGACCGCAGTAAAAAACCCGAACGTAAAGTCGATCCCGCGGTAGTCGTTGTCGATGGTCTTCGGTAGATGGACGATACGAACCCGCGCCACATCATCGGGCAGCGTCTTTTGGTACTCGTAGAGCAAGTTCGCGCTCTTGAGCGTATCGTCGCCTCCGATCGAGATGAGCGCTTCAATGCCGTGATCGACCAGGGCCTGGTGGACACGACGCAGCCCCTCGGTCTTTTCGGGGTCCTGCAGATCTTCGGGCGCTTTGATGGGCTTGCCCGGGTTGGCGCGGGACGTGCCGATCATGATGCCGCGCGAGTTTCGAAGGCCGCGCACGTCCTTTTCGTTAAACTTACGATAATGCTCGTCTTCTCGCAGCGGCGCGGTTTCGCGGTCGTAGTGCATCAGGTTCGAGTAGCCGTGGAAAAAACCATAGGCCTCGCGGGCGTCTTCAAGAAACGAGATGGCAGCTGCGGAGATCACGGCGTTGGCGGCCGGGGCCGGACCACCTGCGAAAATCAGACCCACTCGTTTGATATTACTTGCGTTTTTGGCATTGTCACTGCTCGCCATGACCTACCCTCGCACAGAAATCGTGAGACGCACGGGTCAAAGTCCGGCGCAACGAACTTGAAACAGTCGCGAAACATCGGAAACACAAGCGGGCAAAGTTCTGTGCACGACTTGATCAGCCCCCAAGCGCTGCTATGCCGCAGCCCCTATGAAACGATCTTTTTATTCTTCACGCCTTGCCGCGCTCTCCTTGATTGCACTGCTTGCAGCCTGTAGCGAAGGCCGCAACGACGCAGACCCCGACGGGAGCTTCATGTTCGATTCGACCGTGCGCCGCGACTCAGGCGCCCCTGATGCGACGAACCGACCGGACGGGACGATCAACAGACCAGACGCGACGATCTCGCCAGATGCAACGCTCAACGAAGACGCAGAGATCACCGGTGATGCGCAAGTCGTGGCGTGCACAGACGCGGAGGCAGGGCCTCTTCTGGTTTGCACGACGATGAACTGCGGCGGGGTACAGCCCGGCGAACTCGCCGGCTGCGTGTCGAACTCTTGCGGCGACCAGCTTGCAGCGCTGTCAAGCGACTGCTTTACGTGCATCGCAGGACAGGCCAACAACGGCCTGCAAGCGATCGCAGACAGCTGCACCGATGGCAGCATCGGACCACAGCCTGACGCTTCGACAGAAGACGCAGGCGTGGATAGCACCGTTCCTGACGGCTCCGCACCCGACGCGGTTGTTCCCGCGACCTGCGGAAACGGTTCGGTCAACGGGGGTGAGGCTTGTGATTACACCACGAAGTACGACGATGAGTGCCCAGACGGTTGGGGCGTGTGCCGTTCGTGCATGACCAATTGCACGGGCTACTTGCTTCGGCAGGCTGACCAGCACGAGCCGGTTGCTTGCACCACGAGCGAAAACCAGCTCTCCAGCGCAGGCGACACGTCCGTCGAGCGGAGCACCGAGTTCACCTACGATGCCAAGGGCAACATCACCAATGTCGTGGCCAAGGACGCCGGAGGCGCCACCCTGGGCAGCCGCACCCTGACCTACGACGGTAACGGCAACATCACGAAGGTGGTGGACAAGAACTCTGCGGGCGACAACACCCGCATCCGTACTTTGACCTACAACGGAAATAACGACCTCACCAAATACGAGGACGACATGAACGCGGACAGCACTGCCGACTACGTTCAAACGATCACGTATAATGGTGCCGACATTTCTAAGCTCGAAATTGACGGTGACGATGAAAACGGCGGCGCCGACGGAACAGTTGACACTTCTTACACGTACACGGTCAGCGGCGGCAACGTGACCAAGCTTGAGATCGATGCCGACAACAGCGGTAGCACCGACGCTGTCATCACTTACAGCTACGACGGCAACGGAAACCGTACCAAGTACGAACTTGACGACTATGGTTATAACGGAGGCACTGCAGTGACTGCACCCGCCGGCATGGGAACAGTCGACTACACCGAGAGCTGGACGTACGACGCGAACGGTGACCTCACACGCTATGAGAAGGACTACACCAACTCCGGCACAGCAAACGAGGTGCAAGTGTGGACATACGACGCCTACGCAAACCCGGTTCGCTACACCTACGACTATGAGAACGACAGCAATGTCGACTACGAAGAGAAATACAGCTACGACACGCGCGGCGCGCTCTCGCGAGTACAGTACGACTCGGATGGCAGTGGCACCAATAACTGGGACGCTGCATACACGGCCGACGGTAATGGCAATATTACACAGGTCGACTGGAACCAGGTCGGCGCGGGCTTCGCGGTCGACTTCCGCTATAGCTATGACGTATCGTGCCTAAGCACGCTGCAGACGAGTGCAGAACTGCGCCCCACGCGTTAGCTTCACTTCGTCGTCACTGAAAGAACCCGGCCTTCGTGCCGGGTTTTTTCGTTCGGGCGGACGCGATGAGGCCTTCGCCGAAGAGCCAGAAAAATCAGACGGAGCCCCCAATCCGAAGACTGCTATCTGCAGTCTTACGGTTGGGCGGACGCGATGAGGCCTTCGCCGAAGAGCCAGAAAAGTCAGACGAAGCCTAGAACGTGCCGTGCTAATTGCACGGCGGCGTTCTAGGCGGAGTAAAGCCGGGTGCCGGCGCTGACGCGCACGCGAGTTTGTCGCCAACGGATGTGACGACGAAAGGGCGCGGCAAACCAGGCAGCGATCGCCACGATGTCGCGCACGATCGAGGCCGGGATGTCGAAGAGCGAGACCCGCCCACCGAGCAGCACAGCCTGCGTCCAGTCGCGCACGGTGGACAGCGTCAGAGCCCAAACGGCGGCCGCCAACAAAGGCACGCCACCCACGGGTGCGAGCATGGCGATAAACCAAGGCTTTGAGAGCGGTTCGAGGACAAAAGCGAGCGGTTGCATCCGAAGGCGGATCATTCCCCAGCGGAGGTGTCGCTGAAAGAAAGCCGAAACGCTTGCGTTGCCGCAGTCGTTTTCGATCGGCGTTGGTGCAAGAACGATTCGCTGACCGGCCTCGTGAAACATTCGCCCAATCACGTAGTCCTCGGCGAGAATATGCGCGACGCTGGCAAGACCTCCCAGCTCTTGCAGGGTCGATAACCGGAAGAGCATCGACTTTCCGACCATGGGGTGGTTGCCGAGAACCGTGGGTATCGCCGCACCCGCTGCAATTTCAGCGTTCAGGTGCAAAGCATCCATTCGAGCGCCGAAGGTGCGCCGCCCATAACCGCGAATCAGGTTGGTCACGAGCGCTGCGCCAGAGCTTCGTTTCGTTTCGACCAACTCCCTCACGTAACCGGATTGCACGCGGATGTTCGAATCACTGATGACGACCAGATCCGTGTGCACGAAAGACATCATCGCGCGGAGGTTGCTTACCTTCGGGTTGAGTCCACGCTCAAGGTTGTGCACGACGAGCTGCGAACGCACCTGCGGATACTGCCGCTGGAGCTTGCGCACGACTTCGATTGCTGGATCGGTTTCACCTTTGACGCCAAAAACGAGTTCAAGGTCTTCGTAGTCCTGCTCAAAGAAAGTGCGTAGGTTGCGCTCGAGGTTATCGTCTGCGCCACACAACGGTTTAAGCACTGTGACCGGCTCAGACAGGCCCCCCTCTTTGGCGGCGAGCGCACGGGTTGTGTGCCGCGTTCGCCCAATCGCGAAAAGCCCAGCAAAGGACCAGAACGAGGCAATGCCAATCAGCAAGTAATAGACAACCTGGAGCGCACCGACGAAAGTCATCCCCATCGCAACAGCGAACTTCGTGCCAATCTGCCATCGTCGTTTTTCTTCCTGTTTTTGCCGCGTTGAGCGTGAACACCCATGCACACGTTGCTGCGAGTCACAGCGAGAGAGGGGATGGGTGCCAACCCCTTAATAAACTAATGAAAGTCGCGGGAACGAAGGGGCGTGTCTTGGTCCGGACGAAGTTTAGGTGCCCAAAGTCGTCTCGCGATCAGGTGCGTGACGCCGTGTTGGTTTTGCAGAACGCCATCTACGCCAAGAATCGGCGCGGTCTTGCAGATCAGTGCGTACTTCTCAAACACCGTGCTCCAGACGACAAGGTTGACGAAGCCGGTTTCGTCTTCGAGTGTAAAAAACACGACACCACTCGCGGTTCCTGGTCGTTGCCGACAGATCACCGCACCAATATACGAGGTCTCTTCACCGTCAACGCTCGCGCCAACCTCTTCTGCTGTCGGGTACCCCTCGCTCGATAGCCCCGCTCGAAATGCGCTCATCAAATGTCCGCGTGTGCTGTGCGACGCATGCTGAAGGTCCCACCCAATCGTCTCACTTTCCGTGAGCTCTGAGAACACACTTCGTGCACGAGCCGCGCCAAACCCGAGCGTGTTCTTTCGCTCTTTATCAAACGCACGCACTTGCCAAATCGCCTCACGTCGCGAAAGACCGAAGCACTCAAAAGCACCGGCCTTGGCCAACGCGAGCAACGCGCCAAGGTTGAAGCGCGCGTTCCGCGCGAAGGTCACAAAGTCTCGATGCGGACCTGGAAACGCCGTGAGCCATTCTTTTTCCCGCTGTCCGAGGCCCTTCACATACCGGAGCCCCATCCGCACCGCGAGCTTGCGATCCATCGCCGGACTCTTTGTTGTCGCTCCGCTTCCGGTGCTCAAGTACTCGTTACATACGTTCCGCTCCGGTTCTCCCGCCGCCTCGATTCCGGCGCGCCTCACAAGCACGTCCGAAGCTCCCTCTTCTTCCAAGGTACAATCCCAAGCGCTGTGGTTGATGTCGATGGGCAAGACGGTTACGCCGTGCCGCTTGGCATCTTCGATGAGCGTATTGGGCGAATAAAAACCCATCGGCTGCGCGTTGAGCATCGCGCAACAAAAAACGTCTGGATGATGGCATTTGAGCCAACAGGTCACGTACGCGATAAGCGCAAATGATGCCGCGTGGCTCTCTGGAAAACCGTACTCGCCAAAGCCCTCGATCTGCGAGAATACTCGTTCAGCAAACGCGGGTTCGATACCGTTTTGGATCATGCGAGAGATGAGCCGATGTCGATGAGCTTCGATTCTCCCTCTGCTACGCCATGCTGCCATGTCGCGTCGAAGTTGGTCAGCCTCACCAGGCGTATAATCAGCCACAGCGACCGCAAGCTTCATCACTTGTTCTTGAAAAATCGGAACACCCAAAGTCTTCTGTAGAACCTTACGCAGCTTCGGGTGCGGATAGCTCGCCTCCTCGAGGCCTTCCCTTCGGCGCAAATAAGGGTGCACCATATCGCCCTGGATCGGGCCAGGCCGAACGATCGCGACCTCGACGACCAAGTCGTAGAAGGTCTGGGGTTTGAGCCGAGGGAGCATCGACATTTGCGCGCGACTTTCGATCTGGAACGTGCCGACGGTGTCGCCCTTTTGAATCATGGCATAGGCGGCTGGGTCTTCCTGCGGGACGGTCGCCATATTGAAATCGAGCTGCTTGTGTGCACGAAGCAGGTCGAACGATCGGTGAACTGCGGTGAGCGCACCAAGTCCAAGCAAGTCGACTTTGAAGAGCCCCAGGTCCTCGACATCTTGCTTGTCCCACTGAATCACCGTGCGCCCCTCCATGGTCGCGGGTTCGATCGGGACGAGCGAATCAACCGGAGCGTGCCCCAACAAAAAGCCTCCTGGATGAATCGAAAGGTGTCGAGGAAAGCCCTGGATCTCGTCGCTCAGCTCAAGCCAAAGCCGGTGGCGCGAGGTCACCTCAATGCCGAGCGCCTGAAGTTTTTGCTGCTGCGAGCTCGTTTCTTCAAAGGGCTGATCGCGGTCCGAGGCAGTCGATGACTTTTTCTCGGAACGAAAATAGTGACTCGTAAACTTGGCGAGCTGGTCGATCTCGGGGTTGGGAATGCCGAGCGCCTTACCGACTTCACGAATGGCTGAGCGCGCTCGATAGCGCACGACGTTGGCCACCATCGCAGCATGGCGCCTACCGTACTTGTCATAGATATGTGCAATCACCTCTTCGCGGCGCTCGTGTTCGATATCGAGATCGATATCGGGTGGCTCAGCGCGTTCGAGACTCAAAAAGCGCTCGAAGAGCAAGTCCATGTGCACCGGATCGATGGCGGTGATACCGAGACAGTAGCAAACAGCACTATTGGCAGCGCTGCCTCGACCTTGGCACAGGATGTTGCGCTCGCGACAAAAGCGAACAACCTCGACCATCGTTAGAAAATAGCCGACGTATTCGAGCTGATCGATGATCGCGAGCTCCTTTCGAAGCTGTTCGGCAACCGCCCGAGGCACTCCTTCAGGATAACGTTGTTGTGCACCGTGTGCGCATAGCTGGCCGAGCCATTCGATCTCCGTCTTTCCGCTCGGGAGCCGCTCACTGGGGTAGCGGTATCGAAGCTCCGAAAGTGAGAAGTCGCAGCGACTGGCAAGCTCTAGACTCATTTCAAGCAGCTCTTCTTGTCCCTCGAAGCGCTCAAGCATTTGCGTAGGAGACAAGAGCCGGTTCTCTTGGTTGGGACGAATGTATCGCCCTGCGGTTGCCACGGTGCAATGGTTTTGAACACAACGAAGCACATCGTGAAGCGGTTTTCGAGTCGCATCGTGAAAGAGCACTTCATTGCCAGCGACGAGCCGCACACCGCTTAGGCGTGCCGCGTTGTGGAGCGCGATCTCGGTGAGTGACTCGCTCTCGACCAGATGACGCACGCAAAGTGCAAAAGCGTCGTCCCCAAAAGCCTCACCAACTTTGCAGAGCAGCCTTGGCTCCGGACACAGCATCACCAGTCCGCGCGCGCTTCCACAAACCTCGTCGAGACTGAAGAGCGCATCGCCCTTCTGGGTCCGTGCCTGACCTCGTGTGATCAATCGACAGAGCTGGCCGTATCCCTCTCGTGACTTACACAGCAAAACGATGCGACCATTGCCTACACGCAGCTCTGCACCAACCAGCAATTTGAGCCCTAGCGACCGCGCCTGCAGATGCGCGCGAACGATGCCATACACGCCGTGTCGATCGGTGAGTGCAAGCGCATGAAGCCCCAGCTCATGGGCGCGCACGACGAGTTCTTCGGGGTGGCTCGCTCCCTCGAGGAAGGAGTAGTTGCTCTTCACCCAAAGCGGAATATAGCTGGACATGTGTTCAGCATTTATCACAGCTTTTCGACGCAGTACGTTTTCGCACATTGTACGAAATTTGCACGATATCGTGGGTTTGTGGGTCCCACGGACCTGGTCTGTAAACCCCGGTGGGGTATCTCGACCGGAGCGATCGCACCCTTGGAAGTGCGTAAAAACCAAGAATCTCCCGATCACAATCGCAGCAATTTCCGTGGCATGGATCGTGCTCATCCTGAGCGGCATGAAAAGATTATTGCGTGATACCGCGGGAAAGAGTGGTCTTGAGTACCTGTTGATCGTCACCGCGATTGGAACCTTGGGAGCGGTTCCTTTCTGGGCCTTCGGGATGGGAATGGATAAGACGATTTCCGACACCACCCACGCCAGTGCACTGCCTGCCCTCGGAAGCCAAAGCATGGCGCACACCGCCAATCAGGTGGAAGGCATGTGCTACGTGCAGACCTTCGCTGGGCCCAAGTCGAATGCTGAGCGCCACGGTGCCGATGTCAGCGCGAGCGGCTTTGACGACGTATACGTCGTCCAAAGCGGTGGCTACGACGTGACGCGTATTCGCGTGCCCTGTGACGAGGCCAACAACACCCTTGAACGCTATCTCGCACTCGGGATAACCAATGATGCTTTCATTGGCTATCTGCCGAAGTCCGACAACGCGCTCTTTGGCGGGGGCAATACACCGGCCCCTGACTCCACACCCGCCGCCGACCACAATAGCGGCAGCGGTAACGCCAACGCAGGCGGCAGCGAGCAACTCGAGCTTCCTCTCGACGACACGGCAAGCGAGCCTACGCCCGAACCCGACGTTAACGGGGGCGGTGCGGGACCCGCCAACGCGGACTCCGACGTGGGATCCAGCTCCCAGGCCGGAGCTGGCCTTCCAGCTCGCGATGTTTCCAGCAACCCGATGCAGCAGGCGCTCAACGAGATTCTTGAGCTCAGCGACGAGGAACTTGAAGCTCTGATCGCCCAGAAAGGCACCACCCCGGCCATGGAAGCACTCATTAACTCGTTCTACGCGGACATTCCAGAAGAGTGCTTTGCCGACCAGGAACTCACGGAAGAGTGCGCCAACAACCAAGAGGTTCAGGCCGTCCTCCAGATGGCCGACGACGTCTACTACACGCTGCTCTCTGAGGCGGCCAGCGAGCTGACCTACCGCGAGTTTGGCTCGATGAGCGAGGCCGAACTCACGCAGTCGATCCAGGACGCACAAATGATTCTCGAGGAGTGTACCGCACTTAGCCCGGCTCCAGCATTTACGGAAGAGGGTTACCCTGCAGTGAACGAGTCCTGCCAGAACGAAAAGGGCGAGCAGTTCTACGCAGACTTCGCGAGCGCAATCGAAGGCGTCCAGACGGAAGAGGCCTACATGCAAGCCATGGAATCCTTCGCACGAACGGACATCGCTGGGCAGTGCTGGGCAACGCAAAACCAGCCGACCTATGACGAGAACGGCATGATGGCCGCGACCGAAGCATGCGCGGGCAGTGAAACAAAGATGAACGCGTTCATGGACGCGCAGCTCAACGGCGAAGCGCTGAAGTACACCTTGGAGCGACAGACCTTTGAAGACATGTTCGGCCCCGACGCCTACGAGGGCTCACACTCGCTTCAACTTCTGGAGTACGACGACAACGGTCAGTTGGTTCGCAGTGAGCGTCTCTACAAGCAAGCGGAGTCCATGGGCCTCGTCGAGCCTGGCGCATTTGAGGCTGCGGTCGCGCAAGATCAAGCGCAACTCGAAGAGCTTCAAGGCGGCGAGCAGCCCCAGGTTGGCGAAGAGCCGCAGGCGGAGTCTGGCGACGAAGGAGGCGGCGGCGGTTTCTTCGGAGGCCTAAAGAACATGCTTGGCAAGGTCCAAAACGTCACCAAATGGCTCAATCCCGTCGCAGGCCTCGGCAACTGGCTTCAAGGCACCGGCATTCCCGGCGTCAGCCATGTAGGCAACCTCCTCAACGCTGCTTCGAACCTGTCGCCACTCGGCTTATTGCGACCCAAAGACCAGTTCGAGTTCTTCCAGAGCACGTTCGGAGGTCTCTGGGGCGGTGTGAAGGACATTGCGGCCGGTGTCGCAACCGGTGTCGGCCAAGGTTTCTTCGGCGAGTTCCTCTGGGGCCAAGTGCTTCACGGCAAGTTCGGCGAAGCGGCTGGCTCCATCGGCAACGCCCTGGTCAAGACACCCGGGGCACTCGTCAATGGCGTGTGGAGCATGGCCAAAAATGGCGGAACTTGTCTCTTCGGTGGCAGCACACAAAGTCGCGGCAATGCCTGCGGACGCATCGGCCTCGACATCGCGTTGATCTGGAGCGGCGGCAAGGCTGTCTCAGCGCTCAAGAAGGGCACCCATGGCCTGCGCGGCGTCCAAGTCTCTCCAGCGGTCACCGAAGCCAACACCGCCATGAGTGGCGCACGCGCAGCGGTCAACGAAGCCATTGAAAAAGGCGTCGCCCTCGGCGACGACGCCATCGACGATTTGGTCCTCAGCCACAACACGGCAACGGCAGGAATCGTGGGCGCGAAGGCGCCGACGGTTATTGGGCGCACCCGTGTCGGCATGTGGACCCGCACTGCCTCCAACCGTCTGCTGAACACGGCACCGGCAAACGCAATCGGAAGCGCGCTCAGTCCGATCGGCCAAGCGGCAGGTCGTGTCGGTGGCCTTTGGAACCGCGTGAACTTTGGTGTACCTCAGCGGGCTGGACAAGGCCTCGTAAGCATCACACGCGCACCCAATAGCTTCGGCAAAATCATTCGACCGGGCGCTGGTGTGCTCACACGTCACCCGCTGCTCTATGGCACGGGAAGCGCCCTGGCGCATTCGAACCCCTACTATGGCTACGACGCATTTCGTAAACGCTCGGAGGCCTTCCTCGCCCAAAGGATGGACCCGAACTACCAAATGATGGGCGGACAATGAAAACCCGCCAGCGCAAGGCCGGCCAAGCCACCGTCGCGAGTGCGCTCCTACTCGCCGCGGCGACACTTGGAGGCACTGCATTTGTCACACTTGGCAAGGCGGAAGGTGCCGCGATTGCATCGAACTCCCATGCGGCCTCGAGCGCAGATAAGGTGCGCGACGACGACAAGGCGAACGCCCAGCAAGAGCCAACGTCCTCGGAGTTTGATCCGGAGCCGCACAACCCCTCCGCAATAACGTCAACGAACCATGCGGCGGGCTCCTCCGGGCGCCTGATCGACGGCTCGGAAGGATCCAGCGGGATCGACCTCACGCAACTACCTTTTGAAGAACCTGAGCATGACGCTTCTTTCGGGACCTGGCTCAAGAATGCTGCGTTGCAACCGATCAGAATCGCAACACAGGCAGAAAACCAATACGCAGCCGAGGTCGGGGCACGCGAAGTTGCCACAGGCTTCCTCGGCATGATTGGGATGATTCCGATCGGACTCAATAACCTCATCGAAAAAGTTCCGTTCTTTGATCCGAGACCCTTTCACGAAAGCAAAGAGGCGCGAGCCATGCTCGATGGGCTCATCATGATGGGTGGCTTTAAAGAAAATGGTATCTTTAACGGCTTTCTGACACTCGGTAGTGGAATGATGGGCCCCGCGATGGCCCACGAGTTCAAGTCCTTTGGCAGTAAAAACAGCCTCAATGGTTCTTGGGCCATGGGCTCGTGGTGGATGGACATTCTTCCCTGGCTGAGCGCCTTTAGCCCCTACGCCTATACGCAGGGCGTGGCCCCATTGGCCGAAGCCGCCCGTCACGCCTCCGGTTTACGCGGCGGAGCGCAAGTGGCAGCCGAAGCCGGCGATCTCCTGTCGACAACCGGTGCTCGCAACAGCGGATACGTGTTTCAAAACGGACTATGGGTTCCCGGCACATCGAAGCTCGATGTGAATCTCGGCCCTATCGATGAAAAGGGTTTCGTTCGCCATCCCAACGGCCTGCACATACCCGCCGACGATGGTTCGACCCAGCTTTCAAGCGGTCTGTTTGTGCCAGGCCAAACCGAACTCAACGTGGCCCGACGACCCAGCGGCCTATTTGTACCCGGAAAAACCGAAGACGGTGTCGCATCGCGACCGAGTGGCTTACTCGTGACTGGCCAGTCTAACCAGGGTTACGTGAGACTAGCGAACGGACTCGATGTTCCGACCAGCGACGGCTATGCCCGCCTCGAAAGCGGATTGCAGGTGCCTGAGTCCACTCAAAGCGTCGTGGAAACCACTCAAAGCGCAGCCGCGCCCCAAAAATCACTAATGGGTCGAATCGCTGGCTGGTTCTCAAACAAACTGTCGGGCGACTAACCATTCGTAACGGCTCGTTTGTTCGGGCTCAGGCCGCTATACCATGACCGCGGTGCCCTTTGAGCTTGCC
Organism: uncultured Polyangiales bacterium; assembly: GCA_964487255.1. GTDB lineage: Bacteria > Myxococcota_A > Polyangia > Polyangiales > CAZAQV01 > CAZAQV01. The sequence continues at coordinate 82,903 of CAZAQV010000001.1, forward strand.
GAGAACCAAAAACTGGCCCCTTGGACCACGCTCGGTCTTGGGGGCGAAAGTCGCTGGTACACCCGGGCTCAGAGCGAAGAAGATCTGCTCGCAGCACTTCGTTGGGCAAAAGCCGACAAGCATCCCTGGATGATCTTGGGCGATGGCTCCAATCTCGTCGTCGGCGACGCTGGTTTTGACGGGCTGACCATTCATGTCGATACACGAGGCATCGAGGTCGATGAGCGTAGTCGCGACGTGATCCTCGACGTACAGGCGGGCGAATCTTGGGACCCGCTCGTCGCGCTCGCCACACGCTGTGGCTGGGCGGGACTCGAGTGCCTCTCAGGCATTCCAGGCCGGGTCGGTGCCACGCCCGTGCAGAACGTGGGGGCGTACGGGCAAGACGTCTCGGAAACCATCAGCTCCGTTCGTGTGTACGACGCAGACCAAGACGAAATCCAAGAGTGGTCCAATCACGACTGCAAGTTCGGATATCGCGACAGTGCGTTCAAGCGGGTCGCTCCCGGCCGCTACGTGGTGCTCAGTGTGCACTTTCGTTTGCGCAGAAACGGCAAACCAACGGTGCTCTACAATGAGTTGCGCCACGCGTTGGGCGACGACAACGACCTCGAACCTGGACCTGCAGGGCTCGAACGCGTACGCGAGACCGTATTGGAGCTCAGGCGGGGTAAGGCGATGGTGATTGACCCAGAAGACCCGAACTCGCGAAGCGCTGGGTCGTTTTTTACCAATCCGATCGTCGACGTTCCATTCGCGGAGGAACTCGCCAAACGATTTCCCACGATGCCACGCTTCGTCGTGACCTCCCCGACCGGAGAGCAACGCAGCAAGCTCGCAGCCGCGTGGCTGATTGAACGGGCCGGGTTCGAAAAGGGGCTGCGCTTGGGTGCTGTCGGCATTTCTGAGAAGCACGCCCTCGCCCTCGTTCACTACGGAGGCGGGTCCACCAACGACCTGCTCGATCTCGCCCAGAGAATCCGCATGGGTGTGCACGAGACTTTCGGCGTGCTTCTCACGCCCGAACCGCGCCTGGTCGGCTGCGCCCTCCCTGGGATTGCTCCGCACGACCGCCCGTGAGCTCGTAGCTCACGTCGATCTGGTGCTTCGCCTGACTTTTCTGGCTCTTCGGCCTAAGCCTCATCGCACGCTCCGGACAATCGACTCGGTGCAGATAGCACCTCGCGATTTGGCCCCTTCGCCTGACTTTTCTGGCTCTTCGGCCTAAGCCTCATCGCACGCTCCGGACAATCGACTCGGTGCAGATAGCACCTCGCGATTTG
>CAZAQV010000001.1:84285-201921 GCA_964487255.1 uncultured Polyangiales bacterium
TGGCCCCTTCGCCTGACTTTTCTGGCTCTTCGGCCTAGGCCTCATCGCACGCTCCGGACAATCGACTCGGTGCAGATAGCACCTCGCGATTTGGCCCCTTCGCCTGACTTTTCTGGCTCTTCGGCCTAAGCCTCATCGCACGCCGATTATGATAAAAGCGTTTGGTTAATGATTTGTGATGAACGTGCGCAGCCAGAGAAACCCGGTGTGGTAATACCACACCGCTGGTTTCGAAGCGGAGCCGTGAAGAACCGATGATAGAGCGCGTAAGCATTCAGCAGCACACGTTTCGTGTGCCGGGCCTGTTTCGAGACCCGCGCGGAGTGCTGGTCGGAAAGCGCATCATCATCCTCTTCGCCTCGCTCGACCGAGCCGTAAGCTTTTTGGCCATGTGTGGGGACCAAGGCGCACTCGGCGAAATGCTTTCTTCGCTCGAAATCCGCCGGGTCCAAAGCCAGGCTCGCTCGCACGAGCTCGTCATATCTGCTGAAGTCACCTCGGGGCGCGAGCTCGATCGGCTCTCGAGCATCGCGCGTCTGTGTTCGGCGCGTACCTTCATCGGCGGTCGAAAACACTTTGTTCCCTTCCGCGACGTGCGAGGACCGGCAGGCTACGACGCCGCTGCGCTCGATGAAGGCGATGACGATTTGGTGCTTTACACCGAAACCCAACGTCTCAACATGCGTTGGGGACGCAAACTGTCACTCGTCGACCTGATCTCCCAACTCGACTTGCGGGCCGATCCGCAGGCTCATGCTGGAGAGACCATCGGCGAGGCGCTCATCTGGATGCCACCCGGGCTCATCGAGACAACGCGCAGATACTTGCTCGCGCGGAACGTACCGACGGAGATGGCGGTCGTCGATGTCGAAACCGACTCGATTCTCGACGACGGCCCTCAAACCGTGACGTTATTCCGGCTGACTCAAGCACCCAACTGGGTGGTGCAGCTCTTCGTCGACATGCCGCGAGTGCGCGTGTTCGTCCCGGCGTCAAAGCGCACGTTCGTGCAGCGCTCTTACCGACACCCTCTACCCCTTGTCTTGCTGGAGGAAAGACTGGGCCCCGGCCTCCACCTGTTTGAGGGGCCGTCCGCCGCTCACGCTCACGGCCGTGCGATCCGCATCGACCCCGAACCCGCGTTCGTTCGGCTGTACGACACGCTCGAGCTCAAACCCGAAGGGGAGCATGTCGTCCAAGCACAGGCGGCCGGAGAAGCGAGAACGCTCGCCGTCCCCCTGCGCTCCACACCCGGTCCACTGGGCCGCGCACCGGTCGCAACGATCATTGCCGCAAACCAACGATTGTGGCTTGCCAAGCTCATGTACTTGATGCCGCAGTCCGCCCTCGAAGGCCTTCAGGTCGCGCTCTCGGAATCGTGGATCTTCATCTACCGCGCCACGGGACTTGAGCGGCTCCCCTTGGGTCAGAGTTTCGTGCCTCACCTGCCCGACCTGCTCGTTCCCTCAGGTCATACACTTCAGCCCGCACTCAAAGACGACGAGCTTCGCCATGCGCTACCGCTGCTCGGTTCGCATTTGGCATTCATCGGTCCGGGAAGCCGCACACTCTATGTACCCAAAGAGTCGTTCGGTCCGCTCACACGCAGTGCGGTGCGCGATATCGAGGGCGTTCTCATCTCCGCCAACCGGCCACATTACGAAACCCGGGACCTCATTTTTGTGGACTACGACGGCTAGATGGAGGAGATAAACGATGAGGCCCTGGCCGAAGAGCCAGAAAAAGAGGCGAAGAATCAAATCGTCGTGAGCAACTCGCACACGGTCGATTGTTCGGAGCGGACCGCACACTTTGTTCAAGCCTTCTTGCTGCCCTTCTGGCAGGTGCGAGACGAATCACCGGTCATCGACGATGTCCTCGGCCCAGAAGTGGGCCGGGCATTTTCTCAGGGCGTCTACGCGGGCAGTGATCAAGAGACCCTGTATGAGCGCATCTTTTACAAGAGCAACGCGTGCGCGGCCACAGACGTCCCCTGGCCGCACACGGACGCGCTCTTGCTCAGCGTTGCCGCGCACGATCTCATCGCCCTCGCCGACCCCAAGCTGAGCAAGCGCAAACGACGAAAGCAGATTCCGCTTCTCGAGCAGACCTTGGCATTACTCCCCGCACTGGAGCGTTACGACCAGCTGCTCGTACGCTGGGCCCTGCTCGAACAACTTGGGCGCTGCGTTCGAAAAGACACGACCGTGCGCTTCTGGGTGGGAAAGCGAGTTTTTCGCGGGCGCGACGTTCCGAAGAGGATTCTCGTCTTTCCACGCCTACGCCGGGTTCGAACCAGCACGCAAAATGTCAGTCTCCAAGATGTGTGGCCAAGCGAACTCGACGCACCCTTGAACGCCTTCTGGGCAGCTTCGCCCGTTTCATGGCTGTGCAACGCCTATCGCTGGATCGAGAGCGAACAGCGACCCGACAACCGTCTCTTGGTTGCGGTCTTACGGGATCCGGCTCTTCGTGCCTTTGTCGCCGAGACCACGTGCGAGCAGGAGCTCGGCTGGCTGAGCTGGCTCCACGCCGCAGCCGATGAACCCCTCAGACAAAGTTTGGTGTCGCTGGCTCTAGACCTGCGAGCGTATGGCGCACGCCACGACGCATTGAACGAGCTCCTCGACGCCATCCCAGCGCAGACCATATCTCTATTCGACGAACGCATCGCACGATCCAACCTCGCGATGAGCCCGAACAACATCAACCGGACAGAACACTGACATGACGCCCGAAAACACGCAGCACGCCGATCGGCTTCGCAAGGCCGCCGATATCCTCGACCAGACCTTCCTTGGAAAGTCCGAGGTCATTCGCCTCATGATGATCGCTGCAGTCGCCGGCGAGCACCTGGTGCTCATCGGTCCGCCCGGAACCGCGAAGAGCGCGTTGATCCGACTGTTCTCTCGTCTGATCGATGCGAAATACTTCGAGTACTTGCTGACGCGCTTTACGGAGCCCAACGAAATTTTTGGTCCGATCGACATCACCGCGTTTCGCGAGGGCGACTATCGGCGGCGGATGGAGGGCATGTTACCCGAAGCCGAGATTGTCTTCCTGGACGAGGTGTTCAAAGCCAATTCGGCGATTCTTAACTCGCTTCTGAGTGTCCTCAACGAGCGCGTCTATACGGTTGGCTCCATCCGGCATAAGACACCACTCATCTCGGCATTCGCCGCCTCCAACGAAGTGCCAAATGACGACGGGCTATCCGCGGTATTCGATCGCTTCTTGCTTCGGGTGCATAGCGACAATCTCGCATCGTTTCAGTTTGGCGATTTGCTGGATCGAGGCATCGCGCACGAACTGAACAAGATTCGCGGCATGTATGACAGGCTCCAACCAACGCTGAGTGCGGCCCATCTTCACGCGATCCATTCGGGCTTTGACCAGCACATGCACTTTTCGGAGAACTTTCTTGCACAGTACAAGGCCCTGGTCTTCCAAATCCGAAGCGAGGGTATTTCGCTGAGTGACCGGCGCGCTATCAAGATGCTCAAGCTCTTCGCAGCAAGTGCTTTCGTCGACGGACGCCACGAACCGGATCCGAGCGACTTCTTCATTCTTCGTCACGTTTGGAACAACCTCGATCAGCGCGCGTTGCTCGACGGACTGGTCGAACCGATCACATCAGCTTGGTACGACTCGCACCCCGAAGCCAAACGCCTAGGCGCTGTGCAGGTTGGTTACGACGCGTTGGTCGCAGAGATCAACCGCATTCGCGAGCTGCTGGTCAGTGGGGCTGAACTCAGTGACATTCAACTCTTCTCGCAAATGAAGGCGCTGGGCGACATCAAGGCCGCCTTAGAGCAAATCGGTGGCCCGCATGTTGACGAGGCGATCGCACGCGTCGACCAACTCCTCAGTCACGTGTTTCAAGGCTCGAGGTTCTCGTGATGCAAGCAGGTCAAGACCGTGATGAGCGGTGTTTCAAGGAGCCGATCTTGCTAGATGCAAGATCGTTGCTACGCAGAAACCCTAGCAAAGAACCGTGAACAGAGCATGGACGAGCAACTCATCCGCGAAATTCGAGAACTGCGCGTGGCCGCGTTCGCACACCGTGATCCGGCCCTGCTCATGCGTGCCGTACGTTGGCGAAACGAGCTGCGCGCTTTCGGTAGCCGCGCACCGTTTTGGCTGATCCACGACCTCGGACTGGCGCTGCTACTCGGCGCCGATGGCCTCCCCCCGAGCGCACCTGATCCCTATCTGTCGCTACTACGTGAAGTCGCACACACCGAGCTCGCACAGAGGCTACGTAGCGCACGTCCGGGGGACGCCCTCATCTGCGTCCTCATCGAGCGTGCATTCGCGCCCATTCAAGCGAGCTACCAGGGCGCGGTGCCGATGCCCTCGAGCCAGGACATGCCCTACGACCACGCTACGCTCGTGCGAACCATCGGCGTCGGCAACGACCTCCGCTCAGCCGAACTGCCGTTTCTGTCCCACTTGTTGAGGGAAAAGGTGCGCCTCTTGCTCGCACTTGAACAGGTCGACCTCGATACGCTCCAGATCGTGGGTCTGTTCGGCGGCGAACTAAGAGGTGCCTTCTCCGCCCTCGACTTTATTCAGGTGCTGAGCACGCCCGAAGCGCACGACGTCGTCAACTTCTCGATGGACCTGCTCCCAAGCATCCTGGAGACGACCCGCGCCAAGGGCCAGCAAACTTTTGGTATGGACGGCTACGCGGGCATTTCACGCCAGGGCTCCTTGGATTCGCTCTTGCTGAGCGAGCTGGCGCACGACGACCTGCTGTTCGACCTTCGTTTCGCTGAGCAAGAGCTGTTCTATTTCACGCACGAAAAGCACCAGGAAGAAGAAAGCCACCGCTTTTACATCGCGATCGATGCCAGCGCGTCGATGCGCGGACAACGCGCAACCTTCGCGCGCGGCCTGGCACTCACGCTCGTCAAGAAAATCTTACTTCAGGGCGAAGAGGTCTACGTACGTTTTTTCGACTCACACCTCTACGAGAGAATGCACGCCAACCCCCGCACCGCCAACTTCGACGTTGCCTCCTTTTTGGGCTTTCGAGGAGAACACGGTCGCAATTATCCCAAAGTTTTTTCTTTGCTCGCCAGCGACATCGAAAGCCAACGTCGCCTCCAACCGGGGGGACTCACGGTCTACCTGGTGACGCACGCCGAGTGTCATATTCCACGCGCTACGATTGAACGTCTCCGTGCCCAAGCAAATCTATATGGTGTCTTTATACTGCCGAGCTCCGGGGAACTCAGCATCGAGTACGGCGACCTGCTTGACCGTGTGCAGGTCGTTGACAGCAGCGCTCTTCAGAAACCCGAAGAGCGCAAGGAACGCGCAAAAGCCATCGTCGACGACGCAACAGAGCAACGAGCGTGGCAGCACCTCGACCCGCTCAGCCCAGAGGCCTGGTCGGCCTATCACGGGCTCGAGGGTTAACGCGTGGCCTACGTCGATGCATCGCTCGAACTCCGACGCGCTGAGCAGGCGCTACGCAGCCGTCGACCCGGAGAAGCCCTGGCATCGCTGTGGCGAGTTTGTAACGCCGACACGGTCGATACGACCCTGCACAAGGACGCGGTACAGATGCTCGGGCGGCTGCTTGAGAACCAATCGGACGAAGCTTCTCAGCGCGTTGCCGCCCTCGCCTTCATGTTTTGCGGCTCCCATGAGGCCGCCCGGCAGCTCTCGGCAGAGCGCCCTCTTGACCACGCACGCGCGCTCGCTGCAGCGCGAAACTATGCTGCCGCCGCCCGCGCGTATCACGAACACGGATGGGATGGCCATGCGGCGCTGTGCGCTGAAGATGGCGGAAATCTTGAGGCGGCCGAATCCCTTTGGTCAGGTTTCCTGGCATCGGGCCGGATCAAAGATCGCACCTACGAGGGCGGTCTCGCTCGCTACAACCGCGCGCGTGTTCTGAGTAAGCTGGGCATAGCCGACGAAGCGCGACGAGAAGCGATACATGCAATTCAGCTGCTGGAGATGGCCGCGGATGTGTACGAATCTCACGGTGAGCGGGAGCGCGCGTTCGATTGCTTCGCGATCCTTTTGCAGGTCGGCGAGACGGGCGCCTTCGAGAACCTGGCGGAAGGATACCTCAACAGCATTCGCGTGCTTGCCGCGGACAACCTCCAGAACTACGTGGTTCAATATTACGACGATTTTTATCGGAAGGCGACGCAGCGAAACGAGTTTTCCGCGGCCAGCAGTGTGGCCCGAGACGCGGCGCAGTTTTGCCGTAGCCGTGGACTTCCCTATGCCTCTTTCTATCAACGCGAGGCGGCTCGTTCACACGTGACCCATGCCGAGCATTTGTGGAGCGAGACCGCCAATGCTCCGCTGGTAGAGAATGCTTACGCCGCCGCCATCGACGACTACTTAGCGCTCGGGTTGTTTACGGAGATCGCGACGATCTATGACCGCCTCAGCGCCCTGCCTCTTCCTGAACTTCGTAAGGCCCGCTACGCGCGACTCTCGGCTCAGGTATCGCGTGAAACGGACCGACGTCCGCAGTTCATGCCACTACCCGAACACCTGCGCTCGCAAATGGCGTATCCAGACATCTGGCGAACCGATATCGAGGAGTACGAACTCGAAGGTGACCCGTACCAAGCGATGGTGGCAGTGCTGCTTGACGAGAACTGGCCGAGCTTTACGCGCACGCGTGCACTCGCCTGCGGACTTTATAGTCTGAGCCCGCAACTTTTCCATACCGATGGGCACCACGATGTCGAAATCGCCCGGCTGCTTGGTCGAACGGAGATCTACTCGGCGCTCGCACCACTCGAACGCATGAGCGACCATCCTGACCCGAATGTCCGCACCGCGGTGATGCACGCAGCGTCCAGTCTGTACTTCAAGCGAACGTTTCGAATTCTCAAACAGGGCGTCCGTGACGCCCATATCGACGTTCGAAAGGCCGCGATCCAAACCGTTTCGCAATTGTATTTCCCACACGCGCTCGACCCTCTTCAGCAGATCTTCGACGAATCTGATGACGCTTCAGTTCGGCGCGCGGCGCTCTCATCGATCGGTCAGATCGGTACGCCAGACGCCGTCAAGACACTCTCGGAAATCGCACGACACGGCACCCGTGTAGAGCGCAGCGATGCCCAGAAGTACCTTCGCCAGCACCGTCATTGATGTCGCTACGACGGGTGCTCGCTCGCTTCGGGCGGCTTGGAAGCCGCCGGCTCACTCGACTTACTAGCCTTGTCTATCGGTGTCGGCGGTCCGTCTCGAAGGTACTCACGGACGCGTTCTGCCAGATCACTCCGAAACACACGTTCATAATCGTGGCTGATCAGTTCCGTCTCCACGTGCCACAGGTTTGGGTCTGATTCATCGCGCCATACGTGAACGACCGCGTTGGGGTGGATCCACGCCGACGCGAGCGCGGCATCTTCGATGACACGTTTATCAGGAACATTTAGCGTGAGACTCGCGTGCACGTGTGTTTCCGAGGGTTCGCGAACGCGTGCCGAAAGTAAGCGCCGATTCGGAAGCGCCCACGTGCGGCCGATCGCGTCCACAACATCTGTCTTGCGGATACCCACTCGAGCCACTCGACCCGTGATCTCGCTGGTCTGAATCATGAGCCGCGGACGCACCTTGCCATCGATCGCGATGACGATGCGTGCCACGAGGTCGGTAAGAACGCCACGCACGGTCCAGACCGCGATCAGAAGGCCGCCCAGAACGACCCACTTGAGCTCCGGAAGCCAGCTCGACGGAACGGCTCGGAGCACAAAAAAGAGCAAGGCCATCAAAAGGGACGCCCGCCACAGTAGTGCCGCGATCGATTGCACACTCGGGAGAAATCCGCTGTCGGTGAAGCTTGCCTCTCGTTTGCGGAGAGCTTGATCGAGAAGCCACGCCAAAAGCGCAAGTACGAGCCAGCCCCAAAACGCGGCCGGCCCGTGTGTTTCATCAACGACCACGGAAACCAGATCGCTCAGCTCAGACGCAGCGCCCGGTTCCGGTGCTTTCGAGGACGTCTCTCTCTCAAAAACCAGCGGTGGTGAAGCTCCTTGGCCAGCCCGCTCTTGAGACTCCGCAGACTCCTTCGCCGACACTTCCTGCTGCTCGACGTCAGACTCATGCCCTTCCGACTTGCTCGACACAAAGCCGGAGTCGTTTGTCCCCGCATCTCGTGCTCGATCAGGTTGAGCTTCGTCGTGGCCTGTGTCTTCGGTCTGCTTGAGCCGCGCCCGCTGCTCTGGCGGCATCCAGGGCCCGGGAATGAAGTCGAGTTCGGCGTCGACGGAGCCATCACTCGGCACACCCGCATCCTCGACCTGAGCGTCCTGCGCTGCGCCATGAGCCGGGTCGCACACCGCCAGGAGAAGCGTTGCGACCATTGACCATAATCGTGGCTCGAACGAAAATTTCATAGCCAGTTCCGTTCTTCGAAGACACTCACCAAGGGTCCGCGCAGCGCGAGCGGTATCCGATAGTAGCCCCCGACCGGTTCTAGAAGTCCTCGGTGCACCAGCAATGCAATTTCGGCGTCGGCTTCGTCTTGTGAAAGACGAAAGAGCGCGCACAGCGTTGGGGTATCGATCCATCCCTGACGCGTGACCTGGAGCAGTCGAAGCAGAAGGCGCTCTTCGAGGCCACGGAGCGCCGGGATCGGAGATGCTGGGACTTCACCCATCCGTATCAAGTCGTCACTCTCGCTCACGTGTTCGACCGCCAAGAGCCACACGCGCAGCGCATCTCGGATTCTTCCGCCCGAAAGCCGATAGAGCTGGCGGAAGAAGCCTTCGTATGGGCGACGGATGCGAGCAACCTGCCGGGCAACAAACTGCTCCAATGCGCCCAGTCCGCCTTCGCGTTCAAATGTAATGCCGTAACCACTGAGGCGATGGCGCGCCATTACAGCCGCCTGAAGCTCGGTCGAAGTCAGCGGTCGAACTTCGATGGTAAACGCAAATGCATCACGGATCGCGGAAGCCTGGCAAGCGCTACGCCAAACCGGCGAATCGATACTCAACACGAAGCCATTTTTCCCTTCGTTCTCGATCACTCGATGCACAAAGCGACGCAACGGTGCAAAGCCGCTCATGTGCCGCGATACCAGCCAGTGAAAGCCTTCGATGGCAACGAGGGCGCCCTCATTGAGCTCGTTGAACATGGCGTCAATTTCGTCGACGGAGAGTGGCTCTTGGAAGTTCCATCGCTTGACGTGCTTGATCGCACTGCGCCGAAGTAGCGTCTGGACGATCGCGCCCTTGCCCGTCCCGTCCGGGCCCACCGCAACCACCGTCCGCATCCGACCTTCAACGCGGTCTTGCAGAATCTTTCTTGCGTTTTCGATCATCGCCGCGTCCTGGGGAAGCACGTCCTGTACTTCGAGTGCATCGGTGGCAAAAAGCCGCCGATACGTCAGTGGAATCTTGGAAGAGACCTCTGGCTCGTAGAAGGCGAAGTCGTTGACAATAGATTCTGAACGAAGACCCAGGCGTGCACGCCAAGCTTCACGCTCCGCGTCCCCGACGAAGGTCTCAAGCACCCGTTCGAAAGAGCGTTTGAGTTGTTCGAGGACCAAGCGAATGCCGCGGGCACGTTCACGCAAACCTGCGCCGCCCCGACGCAGAATCTCGACACGAAGCTCGGAGAGCTCACCGCGTACAACCTTGCCGCGCAGATCCGAAACCACGCGTCGCGCGGCGGCATCGATGCTCTCCCCGAATTCATCTGCCCACTTTTCGGAGCTGTGGACCAAGCCTTGAAGGGTCTCATGGCTGCGCTCTAGGTTGTTGAGGAGCAGTTCCTGAACAAGCTTCTCCAGCTCTCCCTCCACGGGCTGCTCGTGCGCCAGGTCGAGCTCGGTATTCGTCAACTCAAGGTTGAATGCAATGCCGCGACTCTCCTCTTGAACGGAACGTGCAAAGGGACGAACGGCATCGACCTGCTTACGGGTCACATCGAGAAGAGCGGGCACGATCGAGCTCTCGACGTGCGTCGCCATGGCCTCACGAAAACGTAAGTCGACCACCGGGACCGGCTCTGGGATGCCCTGCCCCTCGATACGCAACGCCTTTTGGGGAACCTTGTACCGGTCGGTCAGCTCACGCGAGGCCGCGCGAATCGATTCGAGCAACGGACCAATGACGTGCTCGTCGGATAGGTCGTCGAACAGCCGGCCGACTTGGGCAGCGGTTTCTAGAGCAACCTTTTCGAGCGGTTGGCCGACTTGGTGTAGCGTCGCCGCCAACTCTCCAGCCGTCGTCTCCGTCTCCCCTGCCTCTTCGAGAGCATCTTCGATGGCCGAGAGAGCCTCCTCAAGTGCTGCATCGAAACGCTCAACTTGGACATAACTTCGCCCTCGCAAACCTTTGACCAGCTCGCGGTCGCGCGCCGCCATCAGTCGCGACAGCGTCGACTCGAAGCCGACAAGCTCGAACTCGAGTGCGAGTTGACTGTAGCCGGCCGCTAACGATCGTCGAACCGCCGGTAGGTCGGTCTCTTGTCGGTGAATGGCCTCGAGGCGACCGCGGTGAACTCGCGAGTTGCGCCTGTCCGACCCGGATAGGTCCGGTGTCCCCGCGGACTCGAGGTCATTGTAGAGTTCACCAAGCCGCCGGCCACACGCATGGGAGAGGGAATCAGCCGCTGCATCCGCCAGGTGTTCGAACTCGGTCTGAATCTCGTCAAAGGCTGCTTCGACGGCATCCTTCTTCACTCGCAGGAACTGCTCGTAGTCGATCTCTTCGCCATCGTCGATCTTTTGCGGTTCGCGCAGGATAAGCTCAAGCAACCTTCGCAAGCGCAGCGTCACTCGTTGGTCGGCCTGAACGAGCGCGCCTAGGGTCGGCTCGAGTTCGGCGGGCAGCAAATACGAAAGGTGATACTGCGCAAGACTTCGCACGCTGATTCGCCGGCGAAGATATTCACGCCCAAACAAGCGCACGATACCCGCGCGTGTTCGCAGCCAGGCGCGCCGTAATCCAGTGATCGCCCCTTCACCCGGCAAGCCCCGATAACTAGCTGGTTCAACGCGAAAGAGCGCGCTGATCGGAAGCCCGCCACACAGCTTGTCGATGGCCTCAATGAAGGCGCGCGGTTTCCACCCGGTGTGTGCTGTTCGCGTCGCTCGATTGATCACCCGAGAGCGCCAGGACGAGGCGACTGCGACGCGTTCGTCCGCGAAGGCCTCCGAAAAACTGGACGCGCTGGCATCCTCCTCGGACTCTGTGCGCGCTTCGCGTAGGGCCACGGATAGGCGTCGATTGTGTCGCAAGAACTCGCGCCGCAGATCGGCAAGGAAGTCCATTCCCGATTGGCGAAAACGCCGGATCGAGCCCTGCTGGACACCCTCGACGCGACGGCGCAACCCCTTTTGAAGCGACGCGACCAGGGAGAGCAATTCCTCATCGTGAAATCGTTCGTCTGCGTCTGGCCACGGGTCACCTGCCGGCACGAGAATTTCAGGAAGGGCTTCGAGGGGGTCCGATTCCTCAGCTTCGGCTGACTCGGAGGCGATTACGTCATCGCCAGCATCGGCAGCGTCAGCACCTCTCGCGGCCGTTTCACCTGCGAGGCCTAAGGCGACCTTCAGGAGAATAGGCCCAAACACCTCGTTGAGCGCGACGCCGGCAACGATGAGGACCGCGAGCATCTCTCCGGGATCGCCATAGCGATTGCCAATCATGCTCGCCAGCGAAAGTGCGACGCCGGCCTGCGACATGAAACCTAACCAGCCATACTTGCGGGTCGATGCATCGGCACCTGCTAGAGCAGCGCCCACACCCACGCCGAGAAAAAAAGCGAGTCCACGCACAACCACAAGCGCGACCGCGAAGGGAAACACGGAGACCAAGTCATCCAAATGAAGCCGCGCCCCGGTCAGTGTGAAAAACACAACATAAACAGGCGTCGACAGCTGCGTGACTTTGTCAATGAGCGTGTGCCCCTCCGTCGAGAAGTTGGCAACGGTGAAACCAGCGGCGATAAAAATGAGTAAGGCGTTGAGATGCAGGAGTCCTGCTGCCAGCGTCACCACATAGACAACAGCGGCGATGAAGAGCAGCACTTCACGGGCGACATAGCGTAAATAAAGTGCCATGCCGAAGCCCACGATCGCCCCGCCGCCGACCGACCCGAAGACCTCATACGATAGTGTGAGCACAAGGTTGTCATCACCAGACGAACGCCCCATCCAGCCGGACGCAAGCGTCGAGGCGATCGCAAAGAACACCACCACCACGACATCTTTGAGAATAACTGACGAGAGAACGGCCGTTGTCATCTCGCCCTGGGCCTTCGCATCGGTGATGACCGCGATCGTGGCTGCAGGCGAAGTTGCGATAGCGATCGAAGACATGATCAGCCCAAGTCCGAGGCGCGCTGCATTCGGAAGCTCCTCAACACCCGGGATCGCGATTGCGGGGATGCCGCCTAAAACAGCCCACGTGAACCCCGTAATCATGATCACGATTGTGACCATCTGTCCTGTGAGCACGCCGATGATGACGCGAAGTCCTTTGCGAAGCGTCTCGATCCGCAGCTCGCCTCCCGCGGTAAGTGCGATCAACGCATAGGCGAGTGTATCAAGCACTTTGAGTTGTTCGATGACTCCCTTGTTCAGAAGTCCTTCGTCGAAGGGAGACAATCGCACAGCGGAGGGCAAGTGCGGCATCGTCAGGTGCGCGAGCGACTCGCCGAAAATAAACCCGGCGATCAGATAGCCCGTGATGTGCGGCAGCTTGATCACGCCGACTAGCTCGCCGATCGCGAAACCGGCAAGAATGACGAAGCCCAGCGCAATCAGGGGCGCCGCGTCGAAGGGCACGACGGCAGAGCGCGCCTCGAAGAGGAAGGCTGTCAGCGCGAGAAGGACCGTGACAATCACCAGTCCGCGTACAGGCGTTGCCTGATGGTCGCCGCCGCTCACGCTGCCCCCTCTTGCTCTCGGCGAATCGCACCAGAGTCCACCAGCAAGTTGCGAAGAGCGCGCGGTGCCAGGGCCTGGTGAATCACCACGGAAAGCAACACCACGCTATAGATCACGTGCGTGAGCGCCTCTTCGGCGAACGCAAGCCGTAGTGAGATCGCCATCGCAACTGCGGTATCACCGAAGCCGAGTAAGCCCCGGCCCAAATCGCGTCTGCCCTCCCAGCTTTGGAGTGTACCCGCAGCACGCTTTCCGATCGCACGCAGAAGCAAAAAACCGAGGAACGCAAAACCGGTGAGCGTGGGGTCCTCGGGCGGCACCCAAAGCGCACCGGCAAACACGTAAAGCAGTAGCGAGATCGGCCGCTCGCTGCGCTGCAGGGTTTGACGGATCGCTGCGCCCGCGGAACTCTGGTTGATAAGAGCAACACCGACCAGGGCGCAGATGCACAGTGGCGAAAAGTCGAGCAAGAAGGCGGCGCCGGCCGCAAACGTAGTAATGCCTACCAGGGAGAGGAAGCGGCTGTTCTCGTCACTGTCGGGACCGAGAAAGAAGGCGAACAGCAGCCCCAAACCGGTGCCGAGACCGATATAGATAGCCACCCAAGCACCTGGCAAAAGGTCGCCGGTCAGCGGATGGGTTTCGCCCTCTCGAAAATATGCAAGCAGGCATCCGAAAAGCAGTACCGCGATGAGATCTCCCACCCGTCCCACGCGACTTAGATACGGCTCAAGCGGGCCTTCGACGTCGTAGCGTTGACGAACGGCTTTCATGGGGCCCGTCGCTCCCGTTGAGGCGATGCAACCCAGCACGCCCGACCAAAAGAACGCACGAAGAGGGTTACTCTCAAAACCGGTAAGGGTGAGCGCTCCGTAGGCGCCGCCACCGACGAAGAGCGCGGTCACGATGTCGTCGGCCCACGCGTAGAAGAACACCCCGTTGGGACCACCGCGAAGTTCGCGTACGCCCCCTTCCATGCCGCGCATGAGACCGAGCCAACCAAGCCCGAGCGCGACGAAGGGCAAGTACGACTCCGTCTTTCCGAGCAGGCTGTTCTGCCAAAAGACCTGACCGCCGATCAGAATGCCCAGAAGAATGTATTCAACGCCGGCAAGGAAGAGAAACTTCTTTGCGATCCAGTCGACGACAAAGTCGGCCACCAAGTACATGCCGGCAACTGCGAGCAGGAGCATCACGGCCGACTGGGTCTGCTCGGGATTGGCCGCTCCGCCACCAGCCGCTGCGACCGCGGGGAGGAGCAGACAGAGAACAAAAGTCACCAGTGCTGGGAATCGCTTGCGCATGCGTCTGCCGGGCCGCCCGTGCGGACGACAAGTGTCGCAATTTACCCTTTGTGAGGACCAGTTTCAGCAACTGTTTCGCCAATTAGTTCAGTAATTTCGAAAAGCCGCCCCTTCCGGACGCTGGAATCGACGAGTGGTCCACCGACAGGCGTGCTGGCCGTCTCGTACGAAACGCCACTGCCTTGCGGGATAGAACGCCAAAGCGCTCAGATAAGACCGAAGACGATTAGGCGAGCGCGCCTGCGTACGCGTCTTCCCGAAAGCCCACGAGCGCAATGCCATCGCCAAAAAGGATCGGTCGCTTGATGAGCTTACCATCCGCCGCCAAAGCAGCGAGCTTGTCCGCTTTGCTCATCGAGGGCAGGCGCTCCTTGAAGCCGCCACCCCGATAGGACTGCCCGGAGGTGTTGAAGAGCTTATTGTCATCGAGACCGCTCTGCTTGAGCACTTTGGCAAGCGTGGCTTTGGATGGAGGCTCCTCGACGATCGGCTTCGCCTTGTACGCAACGCCGTGCTGATCGAGCCACTTCTTCGCCTTCTTACAGGTCGAACACTTCTCATAATGCCAGAACGTAAGAGCCATTCGCGCATCATAGTCCTAGAGTTCGAGCCGCGTCGAGAGCAATGCAGCGAGAGAACCCGTTGAGGGAGATTCGAGCGAGACAAGGCGGAGTCGAGCACCCCGCGTAAGCGTACCTAAATGGTACGTGCGCAGGGAGCGGAGACGACAACGAAGTATCGCGAAGGAGATCGCTCAACGGGTGGAGATGGGTTTGTAGTCACGGTGACCGTAACCCAAGTACACCTGGCGGGGCCGTGCGATGCGCTGTTCTTTGTCAACGATCATCTCTTGCCACTGCGCAAGCCAGCCCGGCATACGGCCAAGTGCAAACAGAACCGGGAACATGTCCATCGGCAACTTCATGGCCTGGTAAATGAGGCCGGAGTAGAAGTCGACATTCGGGTAGAGGCCGCGTCCGACGAAAAAGTCGTCTTCAAGCGCGATGCGTTCAAGTTCGATTGCCAAATCGATGAGCGGGTTCTTGCCGACTGCATCGAACACCTCGTAGGCCAGGTTCTTGATAACCTTCGCGCGCGGATCGTAGTTCTTGTACACGCGGTGGCCAAAGCCCATGAGGCGGACCGACTTGTCCTCTTTGACTTGCTTGATGAACTCAGGAACCTTGTCCTTCGACCCAATTTTCTCCAGCATGCGAACCACCGCTTCGTTTGCGCCACCGTGCAAGGGTCCATAGAGCGCCGCGCATGCAGCGGCAGCCGCGCTGAACGGATCGACATGACTCGAACCCACGCTGCGCATCGCGCTCGCGGAGCAGTTTTGCTCGTGGTCCGCGTGCAAGATGAAGAGCACATCAAGCGCTTTTTCAACCACGGGATCTGGTTGGTATTCTTTCTCCTGCATCTTGAAGAGCATGGAGAGGAAGTTGCCCGAATACGAAAGCTCGTTGTTCGGGTAGACATAACGGAGGCCACGACGATGACGGTACGCGTAAGCAGCGATCGTCGGTGCCTTGGCAAGTAAACGGTAGATTTGCAGTTCCCGCGCCTTGGGGTCGGTCACGTTCTTTGCGTCGGGATAAAAAGTCGACATCGCGCCGATCGTGCTGACCAACACCCCCATCGGATGCGCGTCATACCGAAACGCATCGATCAACTCTCGAATATTCTCATGCACCAGAGTGTGCTGCGTAATGTTGGCCACGAAGTGGTCGAGCTCGGGGCGTGTCGGAAGCTCACCGTGAATGAGTAGGTAAGCCACCTCCAAGAAGCTCGCCTTCTCCGCGAGTTGCTCGATCGGGTAGCCGCGATACCGCAAGATGCCTTTGTCACCGTCGATGAAGGTGATCTGGCTCTTCGTGGATGCTGTGTTTTTATAGGCCGGGTCGTACGACATCATCCCGAAGTCCTCGTCGTTAACCTTGATTTGCCTCAGGTCCATCGCGTTGATGGTGTCATTCTGAATGTCCAACTCGTAGGTCTCTCCCGTACGGTTATCGGTAATCGTCAACGTGTCCTTCGGCATGCCCGATCCATATCTCTTTTTCGCTTTCTCGAACAGATGATATTGTCACGCCGGGCATGTCTGGAGGCCGCCAAACTGCGCTTTTACGAGGGATCGCCCACGCTCGACTCTATTCGTCGGCCGGTGACGGTCTGGAGACCATCGTGAGCAAGCTCGCCAACGGTGACTGCGGCTGGCTCTCCAAACGGTTCGCCGTGTTGCTACGTTCCATGCACAAGGGCACACCCGCACAAGACGTCCTCAGCAAAGAACTTCAACGCGCCGAAAAGAGGACCTCAGACCGCAGCTACGCATTGCTGTTGGGAGCCTTGCTTGCAGAAGGAGACTCGGTCGACCAAAGGCTTGCTGACGCGACCACGGACGTACTCAGGGCAGCCGAAAACCAAGCCACCAAAAACACCGCCCGTGCACAGTTCTTCTCGAAACTGACCGCGATCGCCATGGTCTTGTGCTTCGGTCCCGTCATCTACGGTTTCATTCTCAAGCGTGCCAGCAAGGTGATGGAAAGCGTTCCCGAGACCAACCCCGGGCTCGCCCTGGGACTGTCGGCAGCAGCGATCTGCGTGTTCGCGTTCTTGATGGTTGGTCGCGAGTAGTGCAGCGCTCCTACGTGGGCAGGCTCGCGCCCTCTCCGACGGGCGACTTGCACATGGGCCACGTGCGCACCTTCGCTGTGGCATGGCTTCGCGCACGCAAGGCGGACGGAACGCTCATCCTTCGCATCGAAGACCTCGACCCGCCGCGCGAAGTGCCGGGCTCCGCCGAGCGTATCCTCGAAGACCTGCATTGGCTCGGTTTCGACTGGGACGGCCCCATCGTCCGCCAGTCGGAACGAAACGAGACCTATCTTCGCGCGTTGCACTCGCTCGAAGCGGCTGGCCGCACCTTCTCGTGCAGCTGCTCCCGAAAAGAGATTGCCGCTGTGGCGAGCGCACCGCACGATGCGGAGGAGCTCGGACCTCGCTATCCGGGGACTTGCCGCTCCGGGGCGATCGGTGACCCGCCCTTCGCCGTCCGCTTTGCGAGCGCAGACGAGTCGGTTCAGTTTGACGACGGTTTCGTAGGCCCCGTCGATGGCAGCGAGTGGCTCGACGATTTTGTTCTGCGGCGAAAGGACCGCTTGTGGGCGTACCAGTTTGCGGTGGTCGTCGACGATGCAGAAGCGAGAGTCAGCGAGGTGGTCCGCGGCGATGACTTGCTCAGCAGCACGCCCCGGCAAATTGCGATCTACCGCGCACTTGGTCTTCAACCTCCGCAGTTTGTGCATATTCCGCTGGTCATGGGAAACGACGGAAAACGCCTCAGCAAACGCCACGACTCGCCGACGATCCGAGCCATCCGAGAGCACGGACAACGCCCCGCCGACGTGTTTCGTCGTCTCGCGCCTACGCTCGGCATTGAACGCGACTACGATTCGCTGCGCTCAATGCTCAAAGCTTTTTCGCTCGAACAAATTCCCCGCAACTCCGTCCAGGTCTAGGTCTAGACCGCGGGCGCGTCGCGGGGCGCGCAGGCTCGGTCAGTTCTGCATGTCCGCGGTCTAACCTTCGGACACAAGGGCTTCCATCAGGTGCCCCATCCGCCGACGCTTGGTCTCAAGGTATGCGCGGTTCGTATCGTGCGCCTCGATCAAGTGCGACACGCGCTTGTCGATGACCACGCCTTGCTCGCGTAACGAGTCAACTTTGAGGGGGTTATTCGTCATCAGCACGATCGAGTCGACGCCCAGGTCGTCGAGCATCGCCGCGGCAACGTCGAACCTTCGTTGGTCGGCCTCAAAGCCGAGTTCGGTGTTGGCGTCCACGGTGTCAAACCCTTGCTGCTGCAACTGGTAGGCGCGAATCTTGTTTCCGAGTCCGATGCCTCTGCCTTCCTGACGAAGGTAGAGGAGCAATCCTGAGCGACGTTCAGCAATTCGGCGGAGAGCCAGATCGAGCTGCTCCCGGCATTCGCACTTGAGTGAGTGGAACACTTCACCGGTCATGCATTCGCTGTGAACACGAGTTAGCACCCCACTCTTTCCTTTAATGTCCCCTGAGACGATGGCAACGTGCTCAAAAGGGTTGCGGGGTTCCCGGTAGACCACCATGCGAAAGGTGCCGTATTCGGTAGGGATATCTGCTTCAGAGTAACGAGAAACGGGAGCCGGCATGGCCAATCCTTCTTTTGCTAACAACGTGTGCCTTTTCTAGCAGCAATTGTCGTGGGGGATTGCACGTACGCGTTGGCGCCGAGCTCTCGCAGTTCCGCGACTTGGATAAGTCTGGGTCTCAAGCTCAGATTCGTCAAGTAGCGCCCTCGATTTATCCACGGTACGGTGGCTTGCCAATGCCCTACTTAGGCCGGAGACGCTGAGCCATGGACGGTCTTGAATCCGACG
Organism: uncultured Polyangiales bacterium; assembly: GCA_964487255.1. Lineage (GTDB taxonomy): Bacteria > Myxococcota_A > Polyangia > Polyangiales > CAZAQV01 > CAZAQV01. Next base: position 102,900 of record CAZAQV010000001.1, read on the forward strand.
TACAGCGCATTATCGAACGGGTCTCCTCCGACGCCGCCGACCGGGTTTCGTACGCACGCGACCTGTGGCCGCGCCAGCAGCTGCGCACGCGCGCCGGCGAAGCCGCTCCGGCTCCGCCCGCTCTGGTCGTGTGGCCCGAGAACGAGGAGGAAATCATCGCGCTCATCCGATTTGCCGGTGCGCGCGGTCTACCGCTCGTTCCCTTTGGCGCGGGCAGCGGCGTGTGCGGCGGCATCGAACCCAGTCGCCAAGCGATCGTACTCGACCTCAAGCGCATGCGTCGCGTGCTCTCGCTGGACGAGCGGCGACTTCAAGTCACTGCACAAGCCGGAGTTTTGGGCCAACACCTCGAAGATCACCTCATGCACAGGGGCTTCACCCTGGGGCATTACCCGTCGTCTATCTACTGCAGCACCCTCGGCGGGTGGTTGGCGGCCCGCTCGGCGGGACAGTGTTCAGGGCGCTACGGGAAAATCGAGGACATGTGCACCGCGCTCTCGGCAATCGATGGACGGGGTCGACGGTTGCGCGGCGAGCGCGGCGGCGAGCACCCCGACCTGCTACCTCTCATGATTGGCAGCGAGGGTATCTTTGGCGTCATCACCCAAGCCACATTACAGATCTCTCGCGCACCCGAGGAGCGCACATTCGCGTCGTTCCTTTGTCCCGATACTGCGTCGGGCCTCGACATCATTCGCACGATCTATCAGTCAGGCTTGCGTCCAGCCGTCGCTCGCCTCTACGACTCCTTTGACTCGTTGATAGCCCGCCACGGCAGCGTGAAGGGCCCCAGCGCCAAGAGCGACCGCCCTCAAGACAACGAAGTGGCGAGTGAAGACGGCCCGGGGCTTGGAACGCGCATGCTGACTCGCGCGCTGCGCGCACCCGGTATCATGAACATGCTCATCCACAACCTTCCTGCGCAGGTCACAGGCGGGGCGAAACTTGTCCTCGTGTGGGAAGACGAACCCGACATCGCAAAGGCTGAGCGCGTCGCTGCCACCGACATCGCGCTGGGGCGCGGCGCGGACGACACGGGCGAAGCGCCAGCCGTGCACTGGCTCAAGCACCGACACAGCGTCAGTTATCGGCAGTCTCCCATTTACGCTGCAGGCGGCTTTGTCGACACCATGGAGGTCGCTTCGCCTTGGTCGAACCTGCTCACCGTGCACGAAGCGGTGCAACGCGCCGTCGCTCCCTACGCATTCGTCATGGCTCACTTCTCACACGCGTATCCCGACGGCGCTTCCATCTACTTTACCTTTGCGGGCAGCGGCAGAGATGACGCCGAGTGCCTCGAAAAGTACGACGCGCTGTGGCGCGCGGCGCTCGACGCTGTGGTTGCCTCAGGCGGAATCATTTCACATCACCATGGCGTAGGACGCTCGAAATCGCCTCAACTCCGCCCCGAACAGGGTGTCGGCATCGACCTGCTACACGCGCTCAAGGCCGATATCGACCCGGACCACATCCTCAATCCGGGTGCGCTACTGCCCCCGCCCAAACCGAGAAACCGCTTGCGACGCAAGCCTCACCAAGTGCTCGGCGACCCAATCTTGGGCTTCGACGAAACCTCGATGACGGTCAAGGTCGATGGTGAGATGCCGCTCCCGCACCTCGAGAACGACTTGCTTGCGCGCGGCTTCACGCTCGGTGGCCAAGTGCCGGACATGACAGTGAGTGAATGGATCGAGCAAGGTTTGCCTGGTGTTCGATCCCGGCGATGCGATCCCGTCGACCAGCTTCTATGCGGTGTTGAACTCGAACTCGTGAGCGGCGAGGTGCTCACGATCCGGCCTGCGCCTCGGCGCGCCGTTGGCCCAGACCTGCTTTCCACAGTCATCGGCTCCGGTGGTGCGCTTGGCTCCATCATATCGGCCAGCATTGTCTTCAAGAAGGCACAGCCTGTGACGGAATCCAACTATCTGTTTGTCGCTCGGGGTGGCGCCGAGCAAGCGATCGAAGAGCTCCGCGCGACAGGCGTACGGCCTGCGAGCGTACAGCTGCGTCAGCACCTTACCGGCTGGGCGGTCACGTTAGGGTTCGATGAGCAATCCGAGGTTGGCCGCCAACACGCAGACGTGGCGACGCGTCGTATGCAAGCGCTTGAGGCCACACCCTTCGCCGACCACGTGTCCGGAAGTCTCGAAACGACACCGGCGCTACCCAAACCGAGCCCGCTTTTTGCGTCTCTCGTCAACGCCGCAAACGCGGTCAACGAGTAGCTCCCAACAGTTTAGTGGTCGCTTTGAGCGTCGAGAAGCGCGGCTTGATGCTCCGCACGCAGGGAGTTGACGAACTCGTCGAGGTCGCCGTCCATCACCCCATCGAGGTTGTGCGACGTGAGTTGAATGCGGTGATCGGTAATGCGGCTCTGCGGGTAGTTATACGTGCGTATCTTCTCTGAACGGTCGCCCGAACCGACCATACCGCGCCGCTCGTCGGCGATCGCCTCTTGCTGCTTGCGCTGCTCCATCTCCAAAAGTCGCGACTTGAGAATCACCATCGCTTTGGCTCTGTTCTGTATCTGCGAACGCTCATCTTCGCACCGCACAATGATGTTCGTCGGCTTGTGGATGATTTGCACCGCGCTATCGGTTGTGTTGATGTGCTGACCTCCGGCGCCGCCCGCACGAGAGACTGTGATTTGCAGGTCCTCCTTGCGGATCTCGATATCATCCACTTCGTCCGCCTCGGGAAGAACTGCCACCGTCACCGTCGAAGTATGGATGCGACCCTGTGATTCGGTCGCGGGCACGCGCTGAACCCGGTGAACGCCCGCTTCGAAGCGTAGCCGTGAGTAGACACGATCACCACTGATCAGTGCGATGACCTCTTTATAGCCACCGGCAGACGCATCGCTGGTCGAGAGCAGGTCCATCGTCCAACGCTTACGCTCGGCATAACGTCCGTAGGCACGAAACAAGTCAGCCGCGAAGAGTGCGGCCTCCTCACCACCGGCTCCAGCGCGGATCTCCAGGATGACGTTGCGTTCATCGTTGGGGTCCTTCGGTAGCAAGAGCAATTGAAGCTCCTTGCTCAGGTTTTCAAGTTGCGCCTCAAGTTCGGGGATTTCCGCCTCGGCCAACTCGCGCAGCTCGGGGTCACTCAAGGCTTCACGGTCCTCTGCGAGCTGCTTTTCGAGCTCAGAGTAACGCTCGTACGCTTTGACTACCTCTTCGATCTCACCGCGCTCCTTCGAATATCGAAGAAACTTCTTGGAGTCCCCGGCGATCTCCGGTTGGCACAGCATCTCTTCGAGCTCAGAGAAACGAGCCGAGAGAGAGTCTAGTTTGTCGGTCGGAAGCATCGCGGAGCCAAGTCTACACGAAAGCAGCTGTGGGCGTCACCGTCAGCGTAACGGCGAGTTACGATCCGGCGAGCTCCGTTGCAGATGCTTCGCCCCGCAGATGGGGAAGAGCCGCTGAGAACACAATGAAGCTATTGAAAACCAGCACATCATCACTCGTCGGGGCTTCTTTGCCCGCGGTCTCTCGCCACTCGGCGGCTTGCATTGCCGCGATGGCGATCTCAACCTGGTCATCGTCTGGCTCACGCGTCGTGATCTTCTGGAACAAAAAGCCTGGCCATAGCAAAGCGCGAAGTGGGCCGCGGGTGCAGTAACGAGCCGTGAAGCGCTGCAGCTCGTAGGTCAGTGCCGCTACCAGCGGCAAAAGCGCAATGCGTATCAAAAGCACCTCGACCCAGCCTAGAGCGCCGTCATGAAGTGGGATGAGAGGAACGATCGCTGCAGCCATGACCACCGAGACCACGATCACCATAATCAGAAACGTCGTGCCGCAGCGCGGATGAAGCGTCGACTGCTTTTGCACGTTCTGTACAGTGAGCGGCAAGCCCTTTTCGTACGCGTAGATCGTCTTGTGTTCGGCGCCGTGATACTGAAACACGCGGCGCATCTCCGGGATCTGGCTTACGAAAACCATGTACGCAGTCACCACCAGCAACTTGCACGCACCGATGACGATGTGAAAGCTCGTGTCGTCGAGACCAAACTCAGCGCCGACCAGTGCACCCGCGCCTGATGCCAAAAGCTGGGGCAACGCAACGAAGAGCCCGATGGCGAAGAGCGTCGAAATGATCACCATGCCGCCGGTACCGCCAGCACTGTTCTTTTCAAGCTCCTCCTCGGTCATCTGTTGCTCGGCCGAGAAGTTGAGCGCGCGGTAACCAAGCGAAATCGACTCAACCAAGGTGGCAATGCCCCGTAAGCCGGGAAACTTCCAAAGTTTGGAATTCGCAATCTTTGAGGTGAACGGCTTTTCCTGGATCGCGATCGAAGCGTCAGGACGCCGAACAGCAACGGTCAAGCAGCCGGGCGCGCGCATCATCACGCCCTCGAGCACCGCTTGTCCTCCGATGTAGGGTTTATTGCTCACACGAAGAACCTAGCGCCCGTTCCCTGATCAGTCTAGACGTGGGGTCAGGCGAAGCGTTCCGTCTGGCACGTCGGGGTCCGATCCCGAACTCAGTGCGATCGCGGTGATCGCTCCACCTAGCACGACCGCGCCGATCCCGGTCCAAAACCACCACTGCTCATAGATGGCCTCCCCTTCGTCGGATTCCTCCTCCTCGAGGGTGAGCGCCCCGCCCAAGTCTACGCCTTCATAGAGCTCTGCAGCGAGCGCCATCGCATCATCACTGAGGCTCGCTGACTTGAGGGAGCCCTCCACACTCGAGAGCAACGCCTTGGTACGCAGGTCGTAAAGCCAGATCTCAAGCTTGAGGTCCGTGTCAACCCGCCCAACGGCAACTTGTGAAACGGACAAGTAGCTGTCCATGCCCGCTGTGATTTGCCCTGCTCGCTCGGAGCCCATCTCACTGAGCAAACCGTCTCGCTCGCGCTCGATCAGCAATGCACGCTCACTTTCCGAGGGTTCAAGAACATGACGCGCCGGCCCTTCGACGCGCACTTCTTTTACGTGTTTGTCATAACCAAAACCCCGAACTGTAATGTAATGTAGCCCCATCGAGACATCGATTTCCTTGGGTGTGACCCCCTTGGAGCTGCCGTCCACAAACACCTCAAGGCCACTGGGTACGCTATCGATCGTAACAAAATGCAGCGGTGAAATCTGCACATCGCGCAAGGCCTTGTCGAACTGATCGAGGAAACGCGGCGGGATCCCATGCTCTTCGGGTCGAAAGTCGATACGAAAGGTGAACACGTCTCTCATGATTTGCTCACACTCGTCGTCTCGGCCCAAGGCACACGCGGAGACAGCTTGATACGCCATGGCCCGCGCCAGATCCGAGCGCTTGACCAGACTCAGGTTCTGACGAAGCGTCTCTACAACCGAAGAGGATCGTTTGTACTGCAAGGGCCAAGGGTCGGCTTGCAGCCCGACCGAAAGCTGGTCGAGTAAATCGAGGGCTTCGACGAGGCTTTGGTCTGCGGCGTCTGCAGAGAGCGCATCTGCGACGTAGACGTAGCGAAGCCCCTCTCGTTCTCTCATGCCCTGACGAATACCCATGTCGATGCGTGTGAGATCAGCACGGTCAAGGTCGCCGGTCGAAAAAACAATCGCGGTGGCGCGCGTCGTCTCTTGTGCAGAAACGCCAAATGCACTCGCGAGCACGATGGCACCGAGTACGCTGGCAAGACTGTAGACGATCGATCTCACGGAAAAACTACGACTCGCTCTCGAAGATCACCGCCGCGTGCCGAGAGAGGCTCGGGTCAGACTGCAACTGGGCCTCTAGGAAATTCTCGAGTCGCCCGCGCATCTCGTCCGGCATCGGTCCCATCGCCTTCGCGATTTCGGAGACGAGCGCCTTTCGCGCCTCTTGGGGGGTGAGCTGCCCGGCGCGAACTCGCTCCGAAAGCGAGGCGATGACTTGCTCGACGCCTTGTTGCACACCCGCCGCTTGGGGACCGGCTTTGGACTCAAGCACCTCCCTGAACGAGCTGCTGTCCGCTTTCGAACTCGCTGATTTTACGACCTCAGGCGTTGGGCTGGAACCGCCTGGACCCTTCGGTCCTTTGATATTCATCGTTTCACCTCTAAGTCCAACGCTACCATGCCCGACGAACAACCAGACCGCCAAGTTCTGCCGCGCTCAAGCCCGCTAGCGGAGGTTACTGATGGCGTTCTTGTTGGTCTCATGGCGCGCCTTGAGCACATTGGAGAGTGTCGTATAGCGTTGGTTCTCCATCTGGATCTGCTGCTGTAGCGCGAGCAGTTCCATGCTCTGGTCCATCATCGAGCCGTCCGTCCCGGAGCCAGATCCCCCCGCACCAAGGACATTCGCAGAGACGGAACTCGAAGCCACTGAAGTCGCGCCAGAGTCCGCTCCGGGCAATGCCGCGCCCATGATCGCACCTCCAACTCGAAGCAGAGAGCCCGCTCCCGCGGCGACATTCGACTTCAGCTCTGACGCAAAGCGTCGTGAAGCGGGTAGTGCCGTTTGCCGGGGGCGTGTCTGTGCGACTTGAGGGTTGGAGGATAGGGAAATCGGATTGGTTTTCATGTGGGAACTCCTTTCAACGGGTTCATCGGCGGCCGCGCTCGGTGGGTTGCGAAAAGATTGGGCCCCTTGACGTTCTTGGCGGCTAGCGCCTTAAACGGGGGAGGTCACGAAGGGACCTTCCGCGAACGCGCGAAATGACGCATGATCTCTATGGGTGCTGTCTCAGCAAAAAAGGACGCAGTGAGTAGTAAAGCAACAACCGATCACGAATCGAAGTTGCCGGACGACTGCTCCAAGAAGGGGTACCTGACGACCGGCGAACTCGCGAAGCATTGCGGTGCCACGCTGCGCACAGTTCGCTTCTACGAGGGAGAGGGGCTCATCGAAGCCGACCGAAGTTGCGGTGGGCATCGCGCGTTTGACCAATGGGCTGCCGAGCGCCTCAAGCTCATTCTCGACTTCCGCGAAGCCGGCCTTTCGCTCGCCGAGATTCGAGAACTCTTTGAACTCAAGGCGAGCGCGGGTTGCCCACAGAGTGCGAGTAAGAACATGACCAGCTTTTTGGTTGAGCAACAAGAAGCACTGTCGCAGAAGATCGAAACCCTACAGCGCCTGCAAAACGAGCTTTCGCAAATGCAGAACCAACTTGAGGGTTGCGCGTCGTGCGAAACGCCCTCGTTTCCTCAGGACTGCATGGAGTGCGAAAAAATGCAGTGCGACAAGTTGCCGCGGGCCCTCCGGGTTCTTTGGAAACGCTGCAGTTGATGGCCGGGCTTTGGTTCTCGCACGTTCATCGCGGCTGACTTTCTGGCTCTTTACGGCTCGAAGTCAGCCCAACGATTCGCAACTAGCAAATCCGGGCTTTGGTTCTCGCACGTTCATCGCTAGCGTTGCTGACGCTTCGTAGGTCGCGGAGTTTGTTTGTGTGCGCTACGGTGACCTCATGGCCAACGAGAAAGCAGCGCAGGAGGCGATTCGAGCGTTTCTCGAAGCCGTGGGCGCACCACTCGATGATCCAGAAGTCAGCAAGGCTCCCGAGCTCGTGGCCGATGCTTGGTGTCACGACCTACTTTCGGGTTACGCAATGGACTCGCGTGCCATCCTTGCCGAAACCACCGACTCGGACGCACCGGGCATGGTCGTACTGCGCCACTTGCCGATCTCGACCATCTGCCCGCACCACTTGATGCCGAGCACAGGATACGCAGACATCGGGTACATGCCCTCCAAACGTGTCGTGGGTTTTGGTGCTCTCGAAAAGCTCACGCGCTGCTATTCAAAACGGTTGGCGCTGCAAGAAGACATTGCCGACAACATCGCTCGTGCATTGATCGAGCACCTCGGAGCGAAAGGCGCGGGCTGTCGCATCGTGATGGAACCCACCTGTCTGACCGCGCGCAAAGAGCGAGCGCACTCAAGCGCACGCGTCTCCGTATGCGCGTGGCACGGCACGCTCAAAGACTCCGAGGCGCAGCAGCTCGAGTTCTTACGCACTGAGTAGCCCGAAAAGAATGCGAGCACTTTTCGCGAAGGTCGGGTCGCGATTGTGAAAATCACCTGTGAATAGCGGCCAGACCGGCCTCTGTGGCCGGGCTGAACGCGAGTATTCTCGGGTCTTCTGCGATCACACACTGGGCCTATGATTAGCTCGCAGTTTCGCACTTCAGTTGTAGTCGTTGTCGTCGTATCGGCTTTTGGGACGTCTCCAAGATTGGCCGACGCACAGGCGATGCGTGATCAGCCCGTCGCGCAGAGTCGGACGACGTGGATCCAACCCACCACGCCCACGGAAGCCCCTCAGGCGGCTTCATTTGACGAGCGACTCCCGTGGCAGCTCGGAGGTCTACTCTTGATGCAAGGCCTGGCAACCGGAGCGGGCCTATGGATCCTGAGCAGTGATGATCTTTCCGTAGATTGCGGGCTGGCAAACAGTTGGGACGACGCTTTTTGCTCTGGCTTCGCAACGGTGTTCGCGGGGTTTGGGTACTTTGCGCTTTCCGCAATCGGGGTTGCAGGCGGGGTCTCCGCCGGTGGGGATCTCGCCGGAGGCAATGGTGACTTCGGCGCTACTCTCGTTGGCGCCATCGCGGGCACGGGCTTGGGCCTTGCCGCCGTCGCAGGCCTAAGCGAGTACAACGAAGTCGACTTTGATAAGTCGCTTCGCTCCCCGCTGGGCGTCATCGCCCTTGCGCTCTTGCCGGGCGTGGGCGCGTTTGCGGGTTACGAGCTCAGTCATCGACGCAACACGCGACGCCCAGAGTTCATCCTCCAACCAGTCCTGCAAGTCGATCCAAAGCAGGAGAGGATTGTCATCGGCCTGGGTGGAGGTTTTTAGGGCTTGGCCGCGGTCGCTTTCGCGCCTGCGCCATGGGCGCGCTCGATCGCAACTTCAGAATCAGGGGGTTCGTTCCACTCGCCTTCTTTCTCTTCTGGTTCGGGAACAAAAAGCAGCGAAGCTTCTCCGTCGACCACTCTTTCCTCTACCAGATAGAAATTGCCCATCCCGTGGTTCCACGTTTGCTCAACGAGCGTCGTTCGAAGCACCATGTCTCGCTGATCGTACCAGGCGTACTGAACCCGTGAGGTCGCGTCAGGAAGCGCTTCGATCTCCTCTTCGCTCAGCCCCTGCTCACGAAGCGCCTGCTCTTCGCTGTCGCTTTCGTGGATTTTCATCGCGACGACCTCGACATCCGCGATCTTGATATCCTTGCCCCATTTCGAGCGCGCCACTTCGAAGGTCGCTCGGTACTTCGGCGTCACGCGCTGACGCGCGAGGTCGACGCGTCCCCAGCGCGACTCTTCGTTCAGTCCTTGTACCGCGTCTCGAAGCCGTTCGGGCTTGCTCGTATTTTGCAACATACAACCCGTGAACAAGAGGGTTGCACCTAGGCCCATCAACGTGCTCTTGAGCATGGCCACACAATATAAGCTTTCCGCTCCCAGCCGAAAAAACCCGCCAGTCTGCCCGTCAAGCCTGAGTCTCAATGGGAGCCGGGGCCCGAATGAGACTCCGCGATGAGCGGTCTTTCGAGGAACCGATTTTGCTATCTGCAAAATTGCTGTTTCGCAGAAAGCCTAGCGAAGAGCCGACAACACAGTCTCAATGGGAGCCGGGGTGGTGTTGAGACAGAGCGCTTGTTTCTGGTCTAGCTCACACCTACACTTCGGGACTATGCAAGGCGTGGATATTCCTGCGTTTGGCTCCTTTCTGCTATCCGCGGCCCTGGTTGCAGCAAGCTATGCCTTCTTCGTCTCCGTGCGAGCCCATCGCGAGGTGCTCGCAGGTCGGGTGGTCCTGCTGCGCTCCGCACGCTTCGCGACCTTGAGCACCTGTGCCTTGGTGGCGGTGGCGGTGTGCCTCTTGGCCTACGCCTTTCAGACGCACGATTTTCGGATCACATATGTCTCTCGATACAGTGATCGTTCCATGTCGACGGGCTATCTGCTCGCGGCGCTCTGGGGCGGACAAGACGGTTCACTGCTCTGGTGGACTTTTTTGCTGTGCGGGTGGACGAGCGTTTGTCTGCTTTGGTTGAAGAAGCGGTACCAAGAGTACCAACCGGTCCTGTTCGCCACGCTGATGGCGATCGTCATGTTCTTTTTGGTCCTGCAGCTGTTTGCCGCCAACCCTTTCAAGGTCAACCCCGCGGCGGCGCCCGTCGATGGCGAGGGCCTCAACCCGTTACTGCAAAACTACTGGATGGCCATTCATCCACCCACGCTCTACATGGGCTTCGTGGGTTGGGCCGTCCCCTTCGCCTTCGCGGTTGCCGCGTTGGTGACAGGGCGACTCGGAAACGAGTGGCTTCGCATCATCCGACCTTGGGTGCTCGCGGTTTGGCTCTTTCTTTCGGTCGGCCTGGTCTTGGGCATGGTCTGGTCGTACGAGGAACTCGGTTGGGGCGGCTATTGGGCATGGGACCCCGTCGAAAACGCGTCCTTTTTTCCCTGGCTGGCTGGCACAGCGTTTCTCCACTCGGTGATGGTCCAGGAGCGACGCGGCATGCTTAAGGTCTGGAACGCGTTCCTAATTTGCCTGACGTTCTTCTTGACGATCTACGGCACGTTTCTGACCCGCTCGGGAATGATCGCGAGCGTGCACTCGTTCGCTCGCAGCGATATCGGCATCTACTTCGTGTATTTCATGGTTGTCATCGCGGTGGTGAGCCTCGGGCTCATCGCATGGCGACTTCCGAAACTGCGCGCCGAAAACCGCATGGAGTCGTTGCTCTCGCGAGACTTCGCCTTTTTGCTGAACAACTGGATCCTCATCCTGATGCTCATCTTCGTGATGTTTTGGACGATGTATCCCTTGATCAGTGAGTGGATTCGCAGCGAAACCGCCACCGTCGGTCCCACGGTCTACAACCGCTGGATGATCCCGCTCGGGCTCATCTTGCTGTTCTTGGCGGGCATGGGCCCACTGCTCTCTTGGCGAAAGATGACGGGTAAGAGCTTCGGCCGCGCCATGCTCGCACCGACGATCGCTGCGGTGGTTTTCAGCGTCCTGCATATTGTGGCAGGCCCAGCGCTCGGAATGCCAGCCATCGTTGAAGGCGGTGAGAGCATCTATGTGACCGCGGCGGGCACCCTTTTGCAGGGCATCTTCGTGATCGCACCGGTGGCTTCAACGTTTGTGGTCGTGTTTTTGATCACCTCGGTCGTGCAGGAGTTCGTGCGCGGCACTCGGGCTCGTGTGCGAAGCAAAGGCGAGCCTTGGTTTACCGCGCTGAGCGAGCTTACGTTCCGCGCGAAACGCCGTTACGGCGGTTATATCGTGCACGTGGGCATTGCGGTCATGTACCTCGGCTTCACCGGCGCAGCCTACGACGTGCAGAACGAGGCCACGCTCAAACCGGGCGAGGTGCTGGAAGTCGGCAGTTACCGCCTTCGTTATGACGGCCCGGTGACGAACGCCGATATCAACAAGCAGATGGCGTTCGGCAAGCTGACCGTGCTTGACAAAAGCGGCGCCGAGCTCAGCAAAGTGACGCCAGCGAAGTTTATCTACCGCACTCACCCACAGATGCCGACCACCGAAGTCAGCATTCGCTCGTCGCTGAGCGAAGACCTCTACGTGATCATGAGCACGATCGACCCACAGACTCAGCTCGGCACCTTTCGCGCCATCGTGCGTCCCTTGGTGATTTGGATTTGGATCGGCGCGCTTCTTCTGATCTTGGGCACACTGCTCGCAATGAGCCCGTCACTGAACCAAATCTTGTCCGAGCGCGGACCGGCGACGGCACGCAGAAAGTCCGCATTGACCGTGGGCACCCTCATTGCACTCATCTTGGCGCTGTTGGTGGGTACCGCGACCGCGCAGGACCAGGGCGGTAGCTCGTCCCTTCATGCCGGCACCGTCATCATGCACAACGACACTGAACGCAGCCTTTTCGATCGCCTCTTGTGCATGTGTGGCGACTGTCAACGCCTTCAGCTTTCGACCTGCGGTTGCTCTTGGGCCGTCGATGCGCGTGCCGAAATACGTACCGAACTCGCAGCCGGAACCAAGCCTGAGCAAATCGTGGAGCAATATCGAAAAGAACACGGCGAGATCGCGATTTCAATTCCTCGTGACGAGGGCCTCGGACGGGCCGCATGGGCATTGCCTCTTGGGCTGGGTGCGCTCGCACTGATCAGCCTCTTCTGGCTCGGGGCGCGCTGGCGAGTTCGTGCTGCCAACGCGACGAAGGGTGCCTCGCCATCCGGCGACCACAACGGCGAGGACTCGACAGAAACGGACCCGTACGACGATCAGCTGGACCGCGAGCTTGCGGAGTTCGAGCGATGAACCCGGTCCTCGCAAACGGACTCTTGGGCATTGCGGTGATCGCACTGCTCGCCGGCCTGTACGCGTTCTGGCGCAGTCTTGCCGTCGCGCTGCTAAGCGGCAAAGAGATCGCTCGTTCAAGCTTCGAGACCGAAGACGATCCGAGACGCCGCGAACTCCTTGATGAACGCCGCTCGCTACTTGAGACGCTTCGCGACCTGCGGCACGACCTTGAAACCGGGAAGCTCTCCCAAGCCGACTTCGATGCCATCGAAAAGCGGACGCGGGAGCGCGCAAAAGAGGTCTTGCGCGAACTCGACGCTCAGCTCGACCCTTATCGCGAGCGCGCCGAAGCGCTGCTCTCGCAAGCAACAGCTCAAGAAAGTGTTGGTAAGTCATGAGCTCTGCGCATTCGTTGCTGATGCGTCTTTTATTGTGCGCCACGATCGTAGCAACCTTCGGGGCTGCGAAGCAGGCCTCTGCGCAGCCGGACGATCCGGTACACGCAGGGCTAAGCGGTCGCAACCCACAACTGAGCACACAGCAGGTGGCCGCGGACTTGCCGAAGGGTACCATCGAGGTGCAAGTCCAAAGCCAAGACCTCTCGGTAGCCAATCAGAAAATTGAGCTCGCGATCATGAACCGCGATAGCTCGCGGGACTCGAAGTCGAGCCAGACAGACGCCGCCGGCAAAGCCGTTTTTAGCGGACTCGCGACGGGATCTGCACAGGCGTATCGCATCAATCTCCTGCACGACGGCGCAAAGACAAACAGCACGCCCTTCCGACTCGAAGACGACAAAGGCATGCGCGTCACGCTCACGCGCTTACCGGTCAGCAGTGACAAACGCTTCATCATCGGTCGCTTGGCACGCATCGGACTGGGCCTTCGCGAGGGCCGAATCCGCGTCACTGAGCAGATGGTGCTGATGAACCTGAGCTCAGAGATTTACCGCTTCCCCGAGGACGGCCTCTTGGTCGAATTGCCCAAGGACAGGCTCTCGTTTCGCAGCGAAAAGAACATGAGCGACCAACGCATCGTCGAGCAGCCCGAGGGCGTACGGCTCTTTGGTTCAATCGCGCCGGGCCAGGCGACGCTGCTTTGGGACTTTGACATGCCGGTAGAGGGCGCCGAGTTCAAACTGTCGATCGGTGTCCCATTCCCCACGATGAACCTTAGCGTCGAAGCGGACGGCGCGCCGGGAGCGACCCTTAAGGTTGCCGGCTTCGAGCACGAGACCATCGAACACGAAGACCGAGGGCGACATTATCTGATCGCGCAACACCGACAGGTTCCGGGTAAGGACGAGCTGATCCAGACGCTCCAGATCACCTATGCAGGGCTCCCTGGACCAGGTCCAACCCGCTGGATTGCAGCATCGGTTGCAAGCTTCTTTGTTCTGATAGGTCTCGTGCTGGCCATGCGCCGACGCGATGACGTTGCAGATGCCAAGAAGCAAGCCTCTACGGAAGCGCTGCTCGCCGAGGCAAAAGAACTGGAAGCCGAAAAAGAGGCCGGCGATGTGGGTCCCGAATACTACGCACGCAAGCGCCGCGAGCTCACCGACGCCCTCGCCAACGCCTTGCGCCACCAAGACAGCGCACGCAAGACCGCTAGACCCTAGCGGCTTGCGCGAGACTCGGCGATGAACGTGCGCGGCAACACGCCGACTGAAGCGGCACACATTCACGTCATCTAGCGCCCAGCCGTGCACGCTTTGGCGCACGGTGACACATCGTTTGGCTACGCATTGCTCCGCTTTTCGTCGGCGTAGATCTTGCGTAGAAGTTGGGACATGCATCGTATCGGCCTCGCCGCTTTCGTCACCACGGCTCTGCTTTCGTTCACCGCGCCTGCCCGAGCGTGCTCGTATTCGGACTGCTTCGGAGGAAGCTTCCTCCCAGCCCACGGGGTTGTGCCGCCCAACCTGCCGGCAATTGTGTGGACGCCGCTTGCCGCGGGCGACTCGGGCATTCCCTCTGAAACAGCGGTGCGCTTCGTGCGAACCGACGGCGCGACGACCGAGGAGGTCGGCTTCACACTCGAAACCCGCGGACGACAAACATTGATCATCCTCGACGAGGCGCTCGCCCCAGGCGCGAAGTATGAAATCGATGCTGCGACGTTTTGCCCACCCTCGAACTCGGGCGGCAGCAACCGCACGACCACCTCGTTTGAGACCGCAGCCGACGAAGCGCCTTTTCCGACGAGCCTGGGGACCCTAAGAGCACTTCGCGCGAGAGTCGAGCCACTGACTGTGTCGACCTACAGCGGAAGCTGCTCAAGTGAGATCACAGCGACGCAAACTGACGTTCACCTTCGGCTCTCCGACGAAGCGCAACCTTGGAGTCATCTGTTTGAGTACTCAACATGGGTGGATGGCGTTCTCTGGGAACCGAGGTCTTCATACGCCGGCCAAAACACGCACGGAACCTCATGGCAGGGTCGCGCGATGGACCTGCTGTACGCGAATTGCCAGAGCGCAGACCCCGGCGCAGACCCCGGACTCAGCGAAGGCACGCACCTGGTGGAGTTCCAAGCCGCGCTTCCAGGCACCGCAACGGTACTCAGTTCCGACACGATCGAAATCAACCTCAGCTGCGACACCGCAAACAGCGCAGGAGGCTGCAATATCCGGCCGATCCGCGCGACACCGGGGCTGCTCCTGAGCCTATCCATGCTACTTGGCTTGGTCGCCTATGGGCGCTGGAGGACGGTGTCGCGCTCGAAAGTTTCGCGCGTGTCGGGATAGTCGAGCGTGTAGTGAAGGCCGCGGCTTTCTTTTCGTTGCAAGGCGCACTCGATGATCAGCTCCGCTACCGTGGCGAGGTTGCGAAGCTCGAGCGCGTCACGCGTTACGCGATAGCGCCAGTAGTACTCTTTGATTTCTTCCTGGAGGTTTTTCACGCGTCTCTGAGCGCGAGCGAGCCGCTTGTCCGTGCGCACAATGCCAACATAGTTCCACATAAAGCGACGCACCTCGTCCCAGTTCTGTGCGACCACGACCGCTTCGTCGCTGGTGACCGCTTCGCCTTCGTCCCAACTCGGCACCTCGGGAAGCTGCCGCTCTGTGGAGGACGCGCCAATCGCTTCAGCAGCCCAATGACCATACACAAGCCCCTCGAGAAGCGAGTTCGAGGCGAGGCGATTCGCGCCGTGAAGGCCGCTGCAGGTCACTTCGCCGATCGCCCAAAGCCCCGGCACCGACGTCTTGCCGCGTTCGTCAACGCGAACACCGCCGCACATGTAGTGCGCAGCGGGCACGACGGGGATCGGACCTTTGGTCATGTCGACGCCATAGCTGAGACAGGTCTGGTGAATATTCGGAAAACGCTTGACCAAATACTCGGACTCGCGCGCCGACATGTCGAGGTACACGCAAGGGTGGCCCGTTCGCTTGATTTCAAAGTCGATGGCGCGCGCGACCACATCGCGCGGCGCAAGGTCCTTGAGCTCGTGGTGACGCGGCATGAATGCGGTGCCGTCCTCAAGCCGGAGCACCCCTCCCTCACCGCGAAGCGCTTCACTGATGAGAAAAGTTCGCGCTTGCGGATGGTACAGGCAGGTCGGATGAAACTGAAAGAACTCCATGTTCGCGATCTCGGCACCCGCGCGGTACGCCATAGCGACGCCGTCTCCGGTCGCGACGTCGGGGTTCGAGGTGTAGAGATAGACCTTGCCCGCACCACCCGTCGCCAGCACCGTGTGCGAAGCAACGATCGTTTCAACATGGTCGGCTTGCACATCGAGCACATACGCCCCGACGACACGCCGTGCTTCGCTCAGCGGAGTGCGCAATCGTGACAGCTCGATGAGGTCCACGGCCATGTGCTCCTCGAGGACCGTGATGTTGGGGTGCGCAAGCGTAGCGTCGGAAAGCGCACGCTGGACCTCTCGCCCCGTGATGTCTCCCGCATGAATCACGCGTCGCGCACTGTGCCCGCCCTCCGTCGTGAGGTCGTAACTCCCGTTCGGTTTGCGAGAGAATTTTGCACCGATCTCCACCAGCTCTGCAAAACGATTCGGACCTTCTTCAACGATGGCGCGCACGATGGCCGGGTCGCTGAGGCCTCCCCCGGTGGTGAGGGTATCCTCGACGTGGGCCTCGAAGGTGTCTTCGGGGTCGAGCACGGTTGCAATTCCGCCCTGCGCCCACGCCGTATTGCTCATGCGCAGGCCCCGCTTGGTAATGACGACCACCTGACAGCGTTCCGCCGCCTCGAGCGCGAAACTCAAACCGGCAATGCCGCTGCCGATCACCAGAACGTCGGTCTGCACGAGCCCACGCTACTTTGATCGATGGCGGCACACAATCGAGCGGGTCTGAACGAGCCCCCGGCTCCCCTCGCGACCACCGGAATTGTGTGGGGTTTCTTGGAAGGTTGGGGCATCCTGACCTATCCTTTGTGCGTGCATCGGCTGCCCCAGGGCTGGCTCGCCTCAGCGTGCGTTGCTTATCTGACTGTCCTCGTCGTTTCGTCGGCGCGGGCCGACTTCTACGAGTGTCGGCGGCGAGACGGCTCGCTCCACTACACCAATACCCGCGAGCATGGAGCACGCTGCAAGAAGCTCTTTTCCTCGAAGAGAGCGAGCGCAGGTCGCCAACGCCCCGCCAACGCCCCGCCGTCGGTCCGCGACGACTCCCCGGACCGCTTCTATCGCTACGACGCCTTCATTCACGAAGCCGCTGCGCTTTACCAACTTCCGGTGCCTTACATTCGTGCTGTCATCAAGGTTGAGAGCAACTACATGAAGGACGTGGTGTCTCACGCCGGCGCGCTGGGCCTGATGCAAATGATGCCCTTCACCGCCGAGGGCATGGGCGTCACCAACGCGTTCGATGCGCGGCAAAATATTTTGGGCGGCACGCGCTTTTTGCGCATCTTGGCCAACCAGTTCAGTGGCGACTTGGTTCTGACGACCGCGGCTTACAACGCCGGCCCCGGTGCGGTTGAAAAATACGGCGGTATCCCGCCTTACGACGAAACACGTCGCTATGTTCGTCGCGTGCTCAGCTACTACCGGCACTACCTCGGTACGCACCCGTGACAGGACCAAAGCTTTGGTAGCCGCCATCGACCAAATCGTGTTCAAGGAAGTGTCGGTCTTTTTCGAGAGCACACCTGCCCTTCGCAAGTTCGACGCCACGATCGCGCCCGGACTCACCGTGCTGCGCGGCGCAAACGGCTCTGGTAAGAGCACCTTGCTACACCTTCTTGCAGGGGCGCTTCGCCCCACCCGCGGACACATTCACTTTCTCGCACAGGGCAAGCTCCAGCCACCTCCCTTGGCAAGTGTGCTTGGCCACGAAGCGGGACTTTACCCAGACCTCAGCGCCCG
Source organism: uncultured Polyangiales bacterium (assembly GCA_964487255.1). GTDB lineage: Bacteria > Myxococcota_A > Polyangia > Polyangiales > CAZAQV01 > CAZAQV01. The sequence continues at coordinate 120,442 of CAZAQV010000001.1, forward strand.
GCAGAACCTCCGACTCTTTGCAACATACTGGGGCGCATCCGCGTCAACCGCCGATGAGCAGATCGACCGCTTTGCGCTGGGCGCGTTTTGTGATCGCCCGGTTCGAGGCTTTTCGCAGGGACAACGTCAACGCACCGCGATTGCGCGCGCGGCGCTGGCGGACGCTCCCGTTTTGCTGCTCGATGAGCCTACGACGGGCCTCGACGACGAGGCTCGCAAGATTCTGTACGATTACGTGGCCGAAAACCGCCAACAGCGGCGTTTCGTATTATGGGTCACACACGAGGCGCTACATGAACTGTCACCGGACCGCGAACTCAGGCTCGAGCGAGGTCGTGCAGCACCGGTGAAGGAGCAAGACCGTGTCGACTAAACCGGGCCAAGTCCGGTTTGGAGCCTGCATTGCCGCCACGCTGCGAAAAGAACTGCGGATCGAAGCACGAACGAAGGAGGTCCTGTCGACCACGCTCCTATTCGCGCTGCTCATCTCGGTCTTGGCATCGATGTCGCTATACCTTAACCCTGTGCTCTCCACGAAGGTCGCGCCCGCCGCGCTTTGGATCAGCATCGCGTTTTGCGGCATCCTGGCGGTCTCACGCAGTTGGGCGCGGGAACGCGAGAGCGGTGTGTTCAGCGCGGTGCTGCGATCGCCCGCCCCAGCCGCAGCGATCTACCTCGGAAAAACGCTCGCAATCTTTATCTTTGTCACCATCGTCGTAGCCGCGCTTCTGCTACTGGTTTCTCTGTTCTTCAACCTCGAACTGCTGGCTTGGCTTGGACCACTCAGCATCATCTTGCTTCTCGGGGTGACCGGCTTCGTGTTTTCGGCAAGCTTCTTCGGTGCACTCACCGTTCGTGGCTCGGCGCGTGATTTGACGCTTTCCACGGTCGTGTTTCCCTTGGTCACGCCTTCACTGCTTGGTGCCACGGTCGCCACACGCGACCTCTTTGCGGGCGCGAGCTTGGCGGACCTCGGCAACTGGCTGCGCCTACTCGCGGCCTACGACCTGGTTTTCATCGCTGCCGGCTGCCTCCTCTTCGGGTACGTCGTGAGAGAGCGTTGAACCGGACAATCGTGCCCGGCACCGAACCGGACAATGTGGAGCACCGAGTAGGAAATATCGCTAGAGTCTGCGCGTGACTTTGCTGGCACATCGACGAATGGGCGCAGAAGATGCTTCCCGGTGCACGCTGATCTTGCATGGGGTGCTAGGCCGCAAGAACAACTGGGGTTCGATCGCGCGCAAGCTTCTCAAGGCAGACCAAGAACAGCAGATTCTCCTGCCGGACTTACGTCTTCACGGTGAATCGCAAGGCTTCGACGGTCCACACACCATCGAGCGCGCCGCGCAAGACGTCGTGCAGCTCGCGCAAGAGATCGGGCGTGTGACACGCATCGTTGGGCACAGCCTGGGTTCAAAAGTAGCAACGGTGGCGGCTTTTGAGTTGCAAGCGCAGACCAATCTTGAGTCCCTCTGGCTGATCGATGGCACGCCATCGGCAGAGCCCGACGGCTGGGAGCGATCATCAGGCGCACAGGTCGTATCCACGCTTCGACGTCTCGGCCAGGAGTTCGCGTCGCGCGAGAGTTTCTTGAAACAGCTACAGAACGCGGGCTTTTCCGAAGCCGTCGCCATCTGGCTGGCGATGAACCTCCAGTCGACCGTCCACGGCAAGGCACGCTTTTCACTCGACCTCGATGCCATTGAAGAGCTTCTTCGCGACTACTTCAGGGTCGACAACTGGAACCGATTGCAAACCATGGAAGGCGTCGAGCGACACCTCGTCGTCGGCGCCGCATCGGATGTCGTGAGCACAGACGACCAGCGCCGCTTTTCAGAGTTTGGCCAGGTGCACACCATCAGGAATGCCGGCCACTGGGTCCACGTCGACCAACCCAAAGCGCTACTTCGCCTACTCTCAACGTGAGGCAAAAGGACACGGCCATACCAATGCACAACGGCCGTCCTTGGACACGCTTCAAGAATCGCTGAAGAAAACGCGCTGGTCTGAGGCTTGCAGCTTCGACTGCCCATGACCCGTTACCGCACTTTTACGTTGTGCCTTGTCCTCGCTCCGTCGATTGTTGGCTGCGGCTCTGCATCACCGCAAGCTTCGACGGCCACACCAGTGGAGGACCTTCAACCCGAGGTGCAGACGCCTCAAGAAGCGCCGGCGCCACAGCGTACTGAGACGCGCACAGCGACGTCTTCAGCGAAGGTGTGTGCTCCCAAGCAGTTTGCCTCGGGCCTCGAACTGGTGGTGCTGGGGTCAGGCGGTCCGAAGGCCGCCGGGCGCGCGGGTTCAGGCTATCTGGTCGTCATCGACGGTGTGCCCCGGCTCCTCATTGATGTCGGTCCCGGAACGGTGACGCGGCTGGGAGAGCTGGGCATCTCGCAGGCACAAATCGACACGATCCTTCTTACGCACTTGCATATTGACCATGCGGGAGACCTTCCCGGTGTGATCAAGTCACGCGACATCTCGATGAACAAAACGGTCAAATATCAAATCTACGGTCCGGGCGAAGGAACGGCATACCCAAAGACGTCGGACTTTGTGAAGCGTGTATTCGGTTCGAACGGCGCATTCGCCTACCTGTCGAAGTTTCGTAACCGCCTCGAACTGGAGACCAAAGACGTCCTGACCTCGGGCAGTGCACGTGCCACACTGCTCGAGCAAGACGGGCTCGTGGTGCATGCGACTCGTGTGGTGCACGGCGATGTACCTGCTCTGGCATATCGCGTGGAATACGGCGGCGCGGCGCTCGTGGCCACGGGCGACCTTACGTCCACCAGCGGAAGTCTCGCTGCATTTGCCAAGGGTGTCGACCTTCTGGTCTACGATACGGCTGTACTCGACCCGCCGGACTCGCCCAAGGAGCTCTACGCACTTCACACCGCCCCCACGCGCATTGGCCAAGTCGCGAGCAAAGCAGGCGCCGGGTCGCTTGTGCTCAGCCACATTACGCCGCCGGTCGAGAAGAATCAGAACGCCGTTGTCAGCTCGGTCAAGCGCAGCTTCGACAACGAGGTAACCATCGCGCACGATTGCATGCACGTCGTCATCTAAACTCGATCTCGGTGCTGCACAGAGATAGAACCGGCTCTAGTGTCCGATCCACCCAAGTTGTCACAGTTTTCTTGTGAGCTTCGCCCGACTCGGCGTTACTCAAACTCGAATGTACGCTGCACGTCCTTCGTTTTCGCGCCTTGATTCGAACAAACCTCTCTTCGCCTCCTGCGACAACCTGAGTGGATCGGACACTAGTCGTCGAGTTGCTCGAAGGGATCGGTATCGAGCAGCGAGGGCGGTTGGTCCTCCGTCGTTACAGCAAACGCTAAGACGCCAAGGAAGACAACGAGATAGATGAGCGGCGCGAGGATGTTGACGACGATGCCCGCAATCGCGAGCTTCTTGCCTGCGGCGTCGCCGCGATTGGCCTGAACCAAACTAGCGATGCCGAAACCCAGACCGATGATGGCTGTAAAAAAACCAATGCAGCAAACGAAGGCCAACGGAATGGAAATCACGCCGATGAGGATGCTGATGATCGCCAGAACATTGGTTTGGTGTGGATGGGCCATGCTTGGCGCATCGTGCCACGCACTCTGCCCCAACCGTTTGAATTTACTCACGACATCAGCAAGACGACCGACGCGTGTGGGGCCTGACCGACCTTGAAGGAAGGGCCACTTACGCGCCCATGGCCAACTCCCAGATAACCCGCATTATTACAAACACTTACAGATACGGCGCCCACCGTGAAGGGGGGACTCTGCGGTGTGCTGAGTTTGCATAGCGGCGTGGCGAGTTTTTGCTATGAGAACGCCCGTGCAGGCGGTCGAGACCAATGGAAGCTCTGCTAGGCAGGCGGGGGAGCGCACAGATACGCAACCGAACCCGACCAGCGCGGCGATCTTTCGACTTGAGCGCGTGCTCAGCCCTGTCCCAGCGGAGCTCGCTGCCGCGTGGCTGGCGTCATACACGACAAGTCTACGTACGCGCGTGCTTCGCGTCGGCGGCGCCATGCTGGGTGTCCCAGGTCGCACCCTCGGGACAGATCCGACGCAACGCACCCGCATCACATGGATGGGACTCGAGGGCCTGAGCCGCGACCGCATCGAGGAACTCGGACAAGAGTTTGCGCTCGAGCGTATTGTCGGCCGGCTTCGGAACCGACCTCAAGAGCTGCTTGAAGATGCCCGCCGTCGCGGGAACCGGATCGTACTTGTCTCAAGCAGTATCACGGAGATCGTACGCCACGTTGCACAGGCCCTCTCCATTGACACCGTCCTTTGCAACCAACTCGAGTACCGAGGGAGCGAAGCTCAAGGGCCGCGCGCAACCGGACGGTTGCTCGATCCAGTCGTGCACGGCACGTCTGCTGCGCGTTGGCTTAAAGATTGGGCTCGGCAGCAGGAAATCAACCTCTCGCGAAGCTTTGCCTACGGCGGGCAGTCTGAAGACACGCCTCTTTTGGCAAGTGTCGGCAACCCTTGCGCAGCCTGGCCGGATCGCGGTCTACGCGCGAGCGCCGATAGCCTCGATTGGCCCACGATCAACTAGAATATGAACGCACCTTCCCTCAGCCACCAATTCGATGGCCGGCACCTATTTGTGACCGGCAGCAGCGGTTTCTTAGGGAAAGTTTGGCTCGCGCACTTGCTTGAGCACGCTCCCACGGTTGGGCGAATCACGCTCCTCCTCCGCGACCAACGCACGCTGTCTGCGGAAGAGCGGCTGCGGGAGATGTTGCTCTGCTCCCCCGCCTTTCGTTCGCTCCGAACCAAGCTTGGTGCTGACCTCGAACGTCTCGCGTACGAGAAGTTGCGCGTCGTGCGCGGCGACGCGAGCGAGCCACACCTGGGCGTCGACCTAGCGCTCGTTCGTGGCGTTGATGCGGTGGTGCACATCGCTGGGCTAACCGACTTTCAGCCAGACCCCAAGCTCGCGCTTCACACCAACGTGCTAGGAACGGTACACGCCGCAGAGCTGACACAGGCAACGCGAGGCAAGCGTTTGCTTCATGTCTCGACCGCGTTCGTGGCAGGCCTCGCGCCCGGCGTCGTGCCAGAGTCAGTAACACTGGGACGCTCTCTCGCGGGACAAGTGTTCGAACCCATGCGTGCGCTGGCCGAGCTATCGCAAACGGCAGAACTTGAGAGCAAACGCGAACGTGTCGACGCCGCGGCCGAACTCGGCAAGCGCTATGGCTACCCGAATATCTACACCTTCACCAAGGCGTTGGCCGAGCAGTTCTTGGCTTGTAACCCATCCAAGCGTCACAATGACGTGCGTTGGACGATCGCACGCCCTGCGGTTGTCGAGTCGTCGCGCGCCTACCCGTTTGCGGGCTGGAACGAGGGCGTCAACACATCGGGCCCGCTCGCATGGGCACTCATGGGGTGGCTCAGGCGCTTCCCCGCGAACCCAGACCTTCGCTTCGACGTCATTCCCGTCGATACGGTCGCGCGCGGCATGAGTGTCCAACTCGCCGCTCTGCTACGCGACCAGGCGCCACCGGTCTTGCACTTCGGTTCTTCATCCGTCAACCCACTCATGCTTGGCCGCTGCATCGATCTGACCGGTTTCGCGGGACGGCGACGACGAAACAAGCGAGGTGCGCTCGCTTGGCTGATGGCGCAAACCGACAGTATCCCGCGATCGGCCGAGCACGACCCCTTTCCCTCCATGTCGTGGCTCGCCGACATGGCATCAAAGACGCGAAAGACGCTGACAAGCCTCGACGATGCCCAGCCCGGCGCTCGTTTGCTCGCCGGCGTGTTGGGCTCCGACGTTTCCCAGCTCAAGAAAGACTGGTCGCAACACCTGCGCAACATCGAGCGGCTCAGCTCACGTATGGAGGAGGTGCTGCAGATGTACCAGCCCTTCATTCACGACAACGCCTATCAGTTCGTCACCGAGGAGATCGAACGCCTTAGTGCCGCGCTCAGTGAACCAGATCGCGCCAACTTCGGCTTCGACTTGGAGACGCTCGACTGGCGTCATTACTGGCTACACATACACATTCCGGGCCTCGAGAAATGGTGCTTTCCTATTTTGCGTGGGGAACGCCCAAACGAAGACCCTCCGCCTCGCGACATCGCGTTGGATGCGCGCCGCTTACGCGTGCAAAATAGCGAGGCCGACCGACACCTGACCCCTCACCAAAGCAAAGGAGCATCCTCATGAGCAGCGCCAACCCCCTCTCCTCCGTCTCGCAAGATTGCGTCTTTATGACGGGAGGCACCGGCTACCTCGGTTCGTATGTGATCGAACGGCTACTTGCCGACACCGACTGCACGTTGCTTCTGCTCACGCGAGCACAAGAGAAACAAGCTGCACGTGAAAAACTTTGGCGCGCGATGCAAATGCATTGGACGGCGGAGGATTTTTCAGCTGCGTTGCCTCGCATTTCGTTTGTGGCGGGCGACCTCGAAAAACCCGGCCTGGGTTTGGTCGATGCCGCGCACACGCATGTCGTGCAGAACGCCACCTCGGTGCTTCACATCGCCGCCTCGCTGAACCGAAAGAGCGAAAAGGCGTGCCTGAACGCAAACCTGCGCGGGACCCTCCATGTGCTCGAACTTGCCGAAGAGGTGCGCGCACGAGGTACGCTCCGTCGCTACTCGCATGTCAGCACCGTTGCGGTTGCGGGCGAGCGAAACCACGAAACGGTCAGCGAAGATGATGCTATCGATTGGAAGCGCTCGGACTACGACTCGTACGCGCGGACCAAGAAGTTCGCAGAATACATGGGCCGGCACCTGCTACCCAACACATCAAAAATCTTCTTCCGTCCCTCGATCGTGCTAGGCGATTCACGCTTCGGTGCGACGACACAGTTCGAGATGGTGCGCGCTTTTTGTGCCCTCGCTGACTTGCCCGCTCTGCCTCTTGCCGCAGATGCGCGACTCGATATCGTACCAGCCGACTTCGTCGGCAACGCCATCGCGACCCTGCACATGCGTGAAAACTCGCCGTACGACACGTACCATCTCTCGAGCGGGGTACATTCGGTCACGGTCGGGGAGGTGTGTAACGCCCTGTCCGCACACCGAAACCGACCAGCGCCGCGCTATTTGCCGCAGCTCGGAAAAACGTTCGATGCTTTCTTTCGCGCACTGAACCGTTTGCCGCGCGGCGGTCGGCTTGGAAAATGGGGCGACATGGCGCAACAACTCGGCGCCTTACTCAAGGTGTTCTGGCCGTACATCACGTACGACACGGTCTTTGACAACTCCCGCGTCGTCGCAGAGCTCGGAACCGTGCCGGCAGCGTTTTCAACCTACTGCGGTCCGCTCTACGACTTCGCGAAGGAACACGGTTTTCGCTACCCCTACGAAAAGCTCGGCGAATCGAACGGACACGATCAAGAGCAATCGTCACACGTATGATTCGCGCACTTCAGAACCTCGTCTCTGACCCAGATCGCGCGCTCATCGCCTCGATGTCAGGCGCGATCGAGTTGGCGAAGCGACGCTACGCGCTCGATGCCGGGGCGCAGTGGCGGCCCGGAACTCCTCTCAAACTACTACTTGCTGGCTACTGTGGCACGCGCAATACGGGGGCCGACGTTCGGGTTGAAGAGATGATTCGACAGTTTCGTCACATGTTTGGTGACGAGAACCTGTCCCTGTCGGTGCTCACGCTCGATCCCGGCCGTTCCAAAGGTTACTTCCGAGGCGCACGTCAACTAACCCTGCCTTCCGCCTACCCAGCTTTCTTGTTTCGCGAGGTCCATCAGCATCACGGCGTAATCGCGTGCGAAGGTTCGATGTTTAAGTCGAAATTTGCCAACGCACTTTCAACCATGATGGCGGGGTCGCTCGGACTCGCCGCGGTCGAAGGAAAGGTCGCCGTCGGTTACGGGGGTGAGGCCGGCGCGATGGACGCGCCGCTTCGCAAGTTTGTGCGAGACTATTGTCGGGAAACACGAATCTGGGCGCGAAATGAGGCTTCGGTCGACGTGCTCGCCGAACTGGGTATTCAGGCCGAACCGGGCACCGATACCGCCTGGACTTTTGAGCCCTCACCCTCGCCTCGTGCTCACCAACTTTTGCGGGCACAGGGCTGGGACGGCAAGACGCCAATTGTCTGCGTTTGCCCCATCAACGCGTACTGGTGGCCCGTCCGTCCGTCGCTCGGACGCGGCCTTTCGGTGGCGCTGGGCGGCACGCGGGATGAGAGCCACTACAAGTCATTCTATTTTCACGCCGATAGCCCCGAAATTCGAGCGCGCCAAGGGCGCTACCTCGCAGCGCTGCAGCACGCGACGCAGCGCTTCGTCGCCCAACGCTCCGTGTTTCCCATTGTCGTGGGAATGGAAGCGCTCGATCGCAAAGCCTGTCTTGAGCTGGCAAGCGCGCTCAAAGCGCCGACATTCATCGCAGATGAATACGACATGTTCGACCTGGTTGCGATCGTGCGCGAAGCACGCTTGCTGGTTTCGTCACGTTACCATGCCATTGTCACCAGCATGCCTGCCGCAACACCCTCGATCGGTGTGACGATGGACGAACGCATCACCAATTTGATGGCAGACCGCGGCCAACCGGGACTCGCACTTCGCTGTGACGACAACAACCTCGACGTCCGACTTCATGAACAGATGTCTGCGGTTTGGACAAAACCTGACGAGCACCGCGATGCGATCCTACGCACGGTAAGCGTCAACCTTTTGCGCATGGCCGAAATGGGCCGTGCGTTTTTGCAACATGTCAAAGAGCGACACCCGGACCTACCCACGCGAGCACAGACCGACGCCGCCGACCCACGCGCGTTTCTGCCGCCGCTCTCACCAAGCCTACAAGAAGTGCTTCGTCGCAATGGAAGCCCGGAGAGAAGCTTGTTGGCGCCAAGCACGGAAGCTGCGCTGCGGCTGGTGTAGCGTGGCGGCTGAGTACGAAACGAGAAGGACATGACCGCAGAAGCGAAAAAGACCTTTGTAGAACACGCACTTTCGAATCTAGCCTCGGCAGAGCAACCTCTCGTGACCGAAATGCACAGCGGCGACGGACGCGCGTTCGACAACCCGCAACTGATCCGCTGGATTGCCGCAGCGCGTGGCACGCTTCAACTCTCCGGTATCACACCGGGAGAACGCGTGGCTTTACTTGCGAACAATAGCGCCAAATGGGTTGCAGCGGACTTGGCGATCCTCGCCGAGGGCGCAATCGTGGTTCCGCTCTACGCACGCCAAGCGCCTGCTGAGCTCGCGACGATCGTCAAAGACGCGCAGGTGTCGCTCATCGTGTGTGAAGACCAGAAGCTCGTCGACGCGGTTCGCGCACACTACCCAGACGCAAAGCTCTGTACGTTCTCAAGCTTCTTTGGCGGAATGCCCATCGACGCACCGCCGCATCCGCTCGGTCCCAACGATCCCGTCACGATCATCTACACATCCGGCACCAGTGGAAAGTCCAAGGGCGTGGTGCTCAGCCGCGCCAACATCGAGTTCATGCTCCCAGCCACCACCGACGCCCTCAACAAGCTCTTCACGCCAAGCAAGGTGGATCGCTGTGAGCCAACCCCTGATGAGCGCTCTTTGCGAGAAGGCGATCTGCTAAGTGCAGATCGATCCTTCGCAGAAAAGGCTAGCGAAGAACCAAAAGTAGAGCGCGTGTTTCACTACCTGCCATTCTGTTTTGCGGGTTCACGCATTGTGCTGTGGACCAGTCTAGTCCGTGGCGTTCCACTCTATCTCTCGACCAATCTTGACAACCTTAGAGAGGAGTTCCTGGCAGCGAAACCAAGCTACTTCCTCAACGTTCCGATCCTGCTCGAGCGCATCAAAAATGGCGTCGAGAGCAAGATTGCCAGTCAAGGCAAGCCTGTGCAGTCGCTCTATCGCGCGGCGAACGAGGCTCATTTAAGGCAGGCGACCAGAAAAGGGCGCGCGACGGACAGTATCCTATTGGCGCTTGCACGCGCGGTCATCTTCAAAAAGATCCGCTCGAGCATCGGGGAAAACCTTCAGTTCTTGATTTGCGGTTCTGCTCCGCTCGGCGAGGAGACACAACGCTGGTTTGAGATGATCAACCTACCCGTTTATCAGGTCTACGGCCTCACGGAAACGACCGCTATCGTGAGCATGGACGAGCCGCGCGCGGTCAAACCTGGACGCGTGGGGCACGCTGTCGCCGGCATTGAATTGCGCTTGGCCGACGACGGTGAACTTCAAACTCGAGGCCCCAACATTTTTCAGGGCTACTACCGAGACGAAGCGGCAACACGTCATGCGTTCACCGAAGACGGCTGGTTTCGAACCGGCGACGCCGCAGAACTCGACGCGACCGGAAACCTCCGCATCATTGGGCGGACCAAAAACATTTTGGTTGCAGAGTCCGGGCACAACATCGCACCCGAACCACTTGAGCAACATCTCTTGGAGCGGATCACTGGCGCTGAACACGTCGTTGTCTTCGGTCACGGTCGCCCCTTTCTGACGGCCGTGGTCACCGGGCAGGTCGACGAAAACGAAGTTCGAAGTGCCATCGACGCGCTTAACGAGGAGTTGCCGCACTACCGACGCATTCGCAAGCACCACATTTCGGGCGAATCGCTGACGCCTGAGAACGGCCTTTTGACCGCCAACCAGAAGCTCAAGCGGCGCGCGCTCGAGTCGCACTTCGAACCTGCGCTCAACTCGCTCTACGAACGCTAAGTTTGGCCACGAACTGGACAGCCGAGTGTCCTAAAAGGTCGCAATATGGCCAGCGCAGCGTCCGCTTCGGCGATAGCTTTTGTTGCGATTCCGCTGTTTTTTCGCTGGCATGGATCGTGCGATGCCCGGGGCGTGGAGCGAACCCGGGTAGGTATCGAAGGACTCCGCGGGAACAACCTTGGCTCCGTGCAACTCCACCTCGCCATCGCCGTGGCGCTCTGCGTCATGGTGCTATCCAGCATCCAGGCACTCGGATACTCGCTCTCTGGTGCAATCGGTGACGCGGCTGTCGCGGACGCCCACGCGGCCGCTTCGGTCTCGGGCACCCCGCCGTCGGCTGCTACGCCCGCCGCCATCGGGGCCTCGTTTAGCGCTGCACAAGACGTTGCGAGTGAAGGCCACCAAACCGATCTCGATACCCTCGCGACAACCGGTGACGAGGCGGTCGAAGGGGTCGAAGAAGTGGGCGGCCTCGGCGCTTTTTGGGGCGCGTTGGTACGCAAGAACCCGGACCCAAACGCTGAGCCGTGGAGGCGCGTTTGGTGGCGTGGCGCCTTGGCGACCGGCGTGCTTGCCGGTTCCTCTTGGACGTCGTTCAAGGGCATCGTAAAGATCGCGTCCAAACTTGTCTTCGGTCCACTTCGCACCTCTTCGATGCTGCTACGCAGCGCAATCGCAATGGGCGTCGTCGACATCGGTCGTTTACTGCTCATCGAGGTCGTTCCCAACCTTGCGGTTTTCCTTTATGACCAGTTGGGTCTCGATTCTCGTTTTGGGCTCTTTGGCGGAGAAGAAATGGCAGGGCAAGAGGTTGCGCGAACTGCTCGTAGGTGGACTTCGCGGCTTTTTGCTGCTGGGACCGCACTCACGCTCACCGTGATCCAAGAGGTTGGTGGCCTGTTTTGGGGACACGACCCACTCGGACTCAAGGAAGTCTTCTTGTCGAACTACCACGATTGGTACCCTCGGATTGATCAGAGCAAGGAGAAGGTTTGGAACTTCTTCGGCGTACGCGTGCCATCGGAGGCCGGCGACGCGCCGCAAACCGACTGGTGGCAAGGCCTCAAAGAAGCGGGCCGGCTGACCGTACTCGGAAGCACCGCAAGCTCCGCTCAGGACGCCAGCGCCAGCCTTCGCTGGAGTTCACTCTCGACACACAACAGACTCGGACAACTACGTACACACCTTCCATGGGTCGGAGAGGTTCCGTCTACGTCGCTGATGGTCGGGCCTACTCAGTAAGCCCGCACTCGCGCACAGCTGGGAATTTCGGCGGCCCGGGCACGGTGCGCGCCAACCTCGGAACGGACTGCGAGCACGTCTTGGTGCACCTTCAACTGACACACACACACCACCCCCCCAGGGCTCCACCGCATCTTGCGATGGGGCCCTGGTTCTTTTCACTAGGTGCGTGGTTCGCCGCGGGGCGCTATGACGCGGAGCGATGAGTTCGTTCGACTACCGCGGCAAGACGATGAGCTGGACGCTTCACGATCAGACACTTCGCGTGACGCTGCACCGCGACCCATGCAACGAAATCGGCCTCGAGACTCTTGCCGAACTTGAACAGCTACTCTTCGTGTTGCGTGCGCCAAAAACCGAAGCGCCCCGCGCCTTGATTTGGCACAGCGCGCTTCCGACGGGCTTTTCGGCAGGTGCAGACCTGCGCGCGCTTTACGTCGGCTTGGTCGAACGCGACCCCGATGGGACCCAACCCGAACAGGCCCTCGATGAAATACGCACCTTCATCGATCGCATTCATGACGTCTTCGACGGCTTCGATCAGTTACCCATGCCCACGATCGCCGTCGTGCGCGGCGTGGTGTTCGGCGGCGGCTTTGAGCTCGCATTAACTGCGGATGTTCTGATCGCCGAAAAGAGCGCTCGCTTTTGCTTTCCAGAACTCCGCCTGGGCCTGGTTCCTGGGTTCGGCGGCATTCCGCGTCTGCAACGCGACGTTGGCAATGCCGTCGTGCGCGATCTGCTGTTCACGGGCCGCAGCATGCGCGCGTCGAGTGCGAACAAGATCGGCCTCGTCCAGCACCTCGTCGCAAACGGGCAAGGGCTTCAAACCGCCAAAGAAATGGCCAGGCAGATGAATCGATTTGATAGCGCGACGGTTGCCAAGGCGAAACGCTTTTCAAAGCCACTGCCACGCGAAGCACTCGACGAAGAGAAACGCCTGTTCCTGGAAATGTTCGCATCGCCGACGGTCCGCGCTGCGCTCAAACGCTTCGCCGAAAGCGACGACCTGCGCCCCTATCTGCCCAGTTGAAGTCCCAAAGGCGTTTCATCGCTGGGGTTTTGAGTCCCCGATCTGACCCGCGCAGGGCACATGTTACGCGCCAACCTCGGTCGATCTACCCACTTTCGAACAAAAAACTCAACAAAAACCATGTGTGGGTATTGGCATAGCGTGTGCGTATACCTCCTACGTGCGCGGCGTGGGAGCCAGCCACGGAAATGGGAGAATGAAGATGGGAATTAGACAACCTTTGGTTTTGGACGAACGCGGTAGCAGCCAGCTCGGCTTGCTGACGATTGTGCTGACAGTGGGCGTGGTGGCGATTCCAGCGATCAGTGGACTTGGCGCGGCCAGCGAGGAGCTGATCGCCGACAAGAGCGCTGCAGACGCGGTCGCAATGGGCAATGCCAACTTCGCGGCCACCACGAGAGGAGACGCAGACCCCACCGGTGCCGGCAAGCTCTCCCTCAAAGCAACGCCAACGCTCGAACTCAAGCCTGATGCACCAGCCGACGAGGCTCGTTACCCGAACGCGGAGATCACCTCAACGCCGAAGGGTGGACAAGGCTTCTGGGGTAGGCTCAAACTCGCAGCCGGCGACCCGCTTGGAGCCGTAGGAACGGGCGTGGGCCTGGTCGCATACGGGGCTCGCTTGACCGGCAACCTGCTATCGGCTGGGCTCGGCGCGGTCGGTGGCGCTAGTGCTACAGGAGCCGGCTGGTTTGCAGGCGGTTGGGCAGCTCTCGCTGCCCATACTTTGAACGCTGCGACACCTGGCTTCAATATTTCTGCGGACGCGGTTGGATCGGCAGTGGGCAGCGCGGTCAATGGCGCTCTTCGCTCTGCGGGACGAGCCGCTGGAACGCTCGTCAGCAAGCTAGGCGGCGCCTTCATCAACTTCGTAAGCGGCGTCGCACTCGGAGCCGGAACCCTCGTGGCTGCGGCTCCATACGCTGCAGGTGCCGCGCTCGAAGCGACGCTCGGCTCACTGATTCGTGGCGACGGTTTCAATCAGATCAGCGACCGTTTTGACTATTCCATGGGTGGCTTGCGCGCCGTTTTTGCTCGAGCGGGCGAAGCGTTTCGACAGGCTTATAGCGACGTCAAGGACCTTTTCGGCAGCGCCCAGCGAAAAGTTCGCGGCATCGTGTCTTCCAAGTCAGCGAGCATCCCGGTGGACGATGCGCGTTTTGGTTATCCGGGCGCGGTTACCAAACTCGTCAAAACGGAAGGCCCCGAAGGCCCTTTAATGTTCCCTCGCTCAGAGTTCGCCAAGCAGAGCACGCCTCACAACACAAAAGCCACCTCTTGGTCAGCCGGCTCGGGACACTTGCTGGCCAGCGTGGCCGACGGAGCACTCCTCGACGCAAACGAAGTCGATTCGGTTGAGGGCAGCCTTTACTTAGAGGTCGCCAACAACGGCGGCTTACTCAACGTCAGCTATTCCGGAGATGCGGATGGATTGACCGCCCAGGTCACCTTGCTCGATGGTTCCGTTCGGCGCCAGTACGAGATCAGTGGCATCGCGTTCGGAGCCAATATGGAAGAGGTGATTCGTCGCGAGATGGAGCTTGCTTCCCTGGACTACCATGCACGTTGGGAAGAGACCATCGTCGCGGGCTCGGACACGCTCAAGGTTGAGTACCTCGCCGAACACGAGGATGACCGCTTGTTCACTTGGCTTGACGGATCGATCACCACCAACGCGGGAAAAAGCTCGTTCGACGGAAACGCCACCAGTACCACCGATCCACACGCCTTCAAGGTCCACGTCTTGCCCATCGCACGCGCCGCAGAAGCAGAGGTCACGACCAAGACCGAAGCGCGGAGCGGTCGCTTGGAGCGCTAACACCTCCCAGTTCCAACCTCATCCCAATCCCAACAAGCCCAGTCCGGACTCCCACATGCCGGACTGGGCATTTCCTTTGGAGGGCGAAACGATCTTGCGCTAAGCCTTCGGCATGCCCAAGAGGTTGCACGACGAATTATTGGAGCTCGCCGCAAAACGTTTTTCCGTCGACGCATCCACCTTGACCGTTGAGGACGATTTCTTCGACAAGCTTGGCATCAACTCGTACCAGGCCATGGACCTGCTCACCGAGATTGAGGATCACTACGACATCGAAGTGCCCGATTACGAGCTTCAGGGCGTCACGAGCTTCAAGGCCCTTGCCGAAGTCATCGCCCGCAGGCTCTAGTAAGGCTGGCAACCAAGCTAGCGACCAAAAACGCTCAGCTCGACGGCCTCTCCAGCCGCCAACTGCATGCCGGACTTGAGGCGCGCTTCCATCGCACCATCAATATAGAGATCATGGAGGAAAGTGGCCGTTTTTGGTGGCTACTCCTCTACCCGCCTTGCCCGTGGATCGGTCGGTTGACCCCCCTCCGGCACTCGCTTTGGCCAACAGCGACGTTCCGAGCTAAACCGGCTGGGTGATCGACGGAACACGAGCCAAGCACCTGGGCGAGTTTCTGCACGACGTTGCGGTTCAGTTCAAAGAGAACACCGCGCTCATCGAAGCGAGCCGCAAGCGGGAAACGACGCGCTTGCGTTACCTCCAATGGTGGCGCCGCGCGCAAGCCTACTGCGCGCACCTGAGGGCGTCCGGGGTCGAGCCTGGCGACCGCGTCGCGGTGATCTTGCCCAATCAAAGCGCCTATCCGATCGCGGCCGCCGGCGCCTTCTTCGCTGGCGCAACGGTCGTGCCCATCGACTACAAGCTCTTGCCAGCGGAGCAAGCCGCGTTGCTTCGCCATGCTGGACCCAAGGCACTCGTCACGGAGGGCGGGATCTGGCGTGCCCTGAACGCACTTGAAGGTGCCGCGTTCAATCCTCGCGCGTTTGCGCACGTTGCGCTCGTCGACACAAAAGACGCTTTGACGGCGAAGGTCCACGACTTTTCGCAGGTTGCTGCCGAGAGGCCACTCGCCTTCGAGGACGGCTTTGTCGCTGATCGCACGCGCGATGATATTGCAACGATCGTCTATTCGTCGGGCACGGGCGGTCGTCCCAAAGGCTGCATGCTCACCCACGGCAACTACTTGAGTCAGTATGAGAGCCTGATGTCGCTCTACCCGATCGGCGAAGACGATCGCTACTTCTCGATCCTACCCACCAATCACGCCATCGATTTCATGTGCGGTTTTATCGGTTCGTTCGGTTGCGGAGCCACGGTCGTGCATCAAAAGGCGCTTCGTCCTGAGTTTATTCGCTGGACCATGCAGCAATACGCCGTGACCCACATGGCGGTCGTTCCGCTGTTGCTCGAAGCGTTTGAAAGAAACATCCGCGAGCAGCTCAATGAAACGACAGAGACGAAACGCTCTCTTTTCGAGGGTCTTCGCCAGCTCAATGCCTTGGTCACCAAAGATCGTGCAAAGCCCTGGCTCAGCCGACGCCTGCTCAAGCCGGTTCACGACGCTTTTGGGGGCAGCCTCCAGCTTCTGTTTTGCGGTGGAGCCTTTACAGACCGCAAGCGCGCCGAGTTCTTTTACTCACTCGGGATTCCGGTCGTGATCGGCTACGGTCTCACGGAGGCATGCACCGTCGCGACCGTTCAAGACGTGCGTCCGTTCCGCGCCGACTCCGTAGGCCCGGCCGCGCCCGGCGTCGAATTGCGAATCTACGAACCAAACCAAGAAGGTGTGGGGGAGGTATGGATCAAGGGCCCGACGGTCATGAAGGGCTATCTGGACGAGCCCGAACTCACAGCGCAGACCTTCTGCGACGGCTGGCTCAAAACAGGGGATCTAGGCCGCATTGATGCATCCGGTCACCTGCACCTGGTGGGTCGAAGCAAAAACATGATCGTCACCGCGGGCGGCAAGAACGTGTACCCCGAGGACGTCGAAACCAACTTCGAAGATCTTCCCTGCGATGGCTTCGCGGTCTACGCGAGCCAGTACTTGTGGAGCGGGGCTTCGCTGGACCAAGATCGCCTCATTGGCATCGCGCAAGGGGGCGACCCCGATACGCTGGTCGAAGAGGTGCGCCGCCGAAATCACCAGCTACCCGAACACAAGCGCATTTGGGGTTTGCTCGCATGGTCCAACGAGTTTCCACGCACAGCGTCGATGAAGCTCAAGCGAAGCGCACTTGCCGACGCATTGCGTCATCACGCAAGCGGCGAGCAAGTCATGCCGGTGCGCTGACTGTTCCGACTACAACGCAACGTGGGACGAAACGCTGGCGAGGCGAAGTTCTACGGTGATGCCTTCGCCGACGCCCCAAACTCGTTTCAAGTGCATACCGATCCCATTGCACGCGCGGCAGAGGCACGTGCCGAGTACTTCGATGCCCCTCACCATGGCTCCCCAGCCTACGGTGGGGGCATTCCGCAGTAGAGCTTGAGGTGCTATGAGTCGGCGCGATGGAACGTGCCGACAAATACGTTGTCATCGTCAATCCGAAGGCGGGCGAAGGACGGCTGGGTAAACGCGCACGCGCTCTGCTGGGCCGTTTGGAGGCCGACGGGCGGATCGAGCGCACCGAGTACACCACGGCGACAGGACACGCGAGCGAGCTCGCGAAGGCCGCGCTCGAAGGTGGCGCGCAGGCGCTGCTGGTCGCGGGCGGAGACGGCACCGTGCAGCAGGTCGTTCAAGGCATCATGGAACACGGCTCGCAAAAGCCCGTACGGCTCGCTATCTTACCTCTGGGGACGGGCAATTCGTTCCTGCGAGATTTCGGCGCACACGACTTCGATGTCGCACAGGCATCGCTGCTCGGGGACCAGACGACCCCTTGCGATGTGGTCGAGATCGAGCATGGGAGCGGAACGGTTTATTCGATCAATATCGTAAGCTTTGGCTTCACCTCGGAGGTCGGAGCACTGACCAACGACCGCTTCAAGTGGCTGGGCACGGCCGGCTACGCAGCAGCGGTTTTCACGTCGCTCGCCCGCCTCCATACGCATATGACGCGCTGCTCATTCGACGGCGGCGTTTTTGAAGACATCGAGCATATTTTTATTGCAGCTTGCAACTCTCGCTTCACCGGCGGCGCGATGATGATGGCGCCAGCTGCCTCGATTAATGACGGCAAGATGAGTGTTGTAATCGCAAAACCCATGTCGCGCGTTCGCCTCCTGCGCACCTTTCCGAAGATCTACAGTGGAAAGCACGTTCGCGATGACGTCGTCGACATACGCGAAGCTTCCGAAATCCGTTTCGACGATATGCCCGAGTGCGACATTATGATCGACGGCGAAATCCTTCGACTCAGGATGCGCGCACTGCGCGTCGTTCCTGCAGCGCTGCGTATCGTTCACCCCAGGGGCGCGTCATGAGTAGCGAAAAAGAGCGTGCGCTGGACAAACTTGTTTCTGCCGGCCTCTGGGCAGCAGGTGTTTCGTGGCTCGTGCCAATGATGGGCGGCATGATGGCCGCGCAGACGGTTTTGCGCGCCGACCAGATCGAGTGGCTCAACCGCCTGTACTGCAAAGGACAGCTCGCGCTGACGGGCAACAAATGGCACGCCGTCGTCGACCCGGCGATCGACCCCGATACGCCCTATATGTTCTGTCAGAACCACACCAACAACCTCGATCATGTTGCGATGTACAACGCGACGCCGCATTTCAAGCAGGGCATCGAGCTCGAAAAACACTTCAAGATACCGGTCTACGGTTGGTACATGAGGCAGCGCGGAACCATCCCCGTAAGACCGAAGGGTCCCGGAGCACGCGAAGCGCTGCGCGAAGGCATGCGCGCTGAAGTCGAACGCGGTCATTCGCTGCTCGTCTTTCCTGAAGGCACACGGACGCGGACAGGCCGCGTGGGGCCCTTTCGAACCGGT
Source organism: uncultured Polyangiales bacterium (assembly GCA_964487255.1). GTDB lineage: Bacteria > Myxococcota_A > Polyangia > Polyangiales > CAZAQV01 > CAZAQV01. The sequence goes on from CAZAQV010000001.1 coordinate 139,153, forward strand.
GTCATTCGCATCGCACGCGACCTTGGACTGCCGATCGTTCCGGTGGCCGTGACCGGCATGTTCGAGGTCATGCGCCCAAAGTCTCTGATGCTCCATCCAGGAAACGAAATCACGGTCTACTGCGAAGCCCCCATCGAGACAGCCGGCATCACAGACGATAAAATCCCCGCCCTCGCTGAGCGCGTCCGCAGCGTGATCGCCGCACGCGTCGACGCGTACTATCGTTCGCTGGCTCTTCGCTAGGGCTCTATTTATGGCTCTTCGCTAGCCTTTTCTCCAAAGCATTGATTTGCAAATAGCAAATCAGCTTTTCGAAAAGAGCACTCATCGCGGGAGTCTTTGCTCATTGCTAGGCTTTGACGCCGGACGGCCCTGAACCTAGGGTTCGGGCTCGCCATGCCGCCCAGCCGAAAACAGCTCGAAGACTGGATCGCTCAGCTTGAGCGCGAACTCGAGGAGCTAGAGCGCTTCTGGAGCAAGCTTCCGCGCTGGTCGATCGCGGTCGCCATCGTTGCAGCACTGCTGTTGCCCTTCCGACCCATTTGGGGCGTCGTCGCGCTGCTCATCGGTCTTTCGTTCGTCGGGACCGCCGCGTGGATCCTCGGTGTGCGAAGACGCGAACATCGCGACGACATCGAGATCGCCAAGGAGCGATTGGAGCGTCTCCACCCATGAAGGCGCGTCTCACCGGCAAGCATTTTGTTCCTGTTTTTGTGCTCGTCATCCTGTTGCTCTCCGCAATCGGGCTCTGGCAGCGGCACGAGTCCGAGAAGCTTGAGATTCTTGCATCGCGTGTACTCGACGACGGGTCGTCGCTTCAACTCGCGCGGGCCGACGGCAAGACTTTTGAAGCGTACCTGGTGCTGGTCGATCAGGACGGCAACCCGCTTTGGCGCAAGGGCATCTACCGTAGCGTCGATCACACACTCGACGGAGCGACAGTCGGCGAGAAGATCATCACGTTTCGAGCTGCGGATACGCGAGGAAACTTCGAAACCTATGCCTTCGGTCGCAAGGATGGCGCCTTTCTCTGGCGTGGGGGTCGCATCAAACAGGCTGCAGCAGTCGCGCGCCCAAGCGAGCGAAACGGCACGGAGCTCACCGAGTACTACGGACCGCCGGTCAACTTGCGGCTTCGGCTCTCCGCTCTCAATGGTGATGTTCTCGCACGCGACCCTTGGCCGAGCTCCAACTAGGCTTTACCGAGCGCAGAATCATCACTTCTGGGTTGACAGGAAATACCCTCGGGCTATCGTCCCGGCCTTCGTTAGAAGGGTTGCCCGGATAGCTCAGTTGGTAGAGCAGAGGATTGAAAATCCTTGTGTCGATGGTTCAAGTCCGTCTCTGGGCACTGCGAATGGGCTCTCCTCACTTGAAGGTGGGTGGAGCCCTGCACTTGCATAGAGACCGACAAAACCCTGTGATTCCAGGCCGAGCGCGATGCTCGAAAAGTGATCGCGCATCACAAACCGCAGGCAGCCATCGACAGTCAAACGGGTCGATCTGCGGCGGCGGAGCCGCTGACTCGTTTTTCGATGGGAACGATCTATAGTTTAGCCATGTCGCGAGTGTGTCTGTGCGTTGTCTTTATCGCGGTCGCCTGTGGGCCGGCGGAGGGCGGAAGCTATACCGTCATTCGACACCGTTCGGACACATCACCTTCAACCGATGGCGCTCTCGACGCTTCAGCGAACGCTTCTACCGACACCTCCACCGAGGGACTGACCGTCGCCTTGGACAATGTGTCCTCCGGCGACACACTTCCCTATCCAATCGCGCTTTTGCACGGCCAGACAAACGCGGATGCTCCCGACATTCGAGCCATTGTTGGCGCGCGGGAAACCTCTTGGCCGATGCGCGAGGGGGCGTTTTTCGCCGCTGTGCGTCTCGACCCCGGCAACAACGATGTCGTGCTTCGCGTTGGAGACCAGGAGCACACTGTTCAGCTCAGCTACGAGCCGCAAACCAACGACTATGCCGTCCGCTTCATCTACGCACTCGCCGCCGATGGGGACGGTCGTTTTCAAGCCCGTGATGGAGAGCCCAATGATGCAACCAGCGCAAAGCAAAGAATGGCTCTGGGCGCGGAACTCGTTCAAGCTTGGCTCGGCGAGGCATCGCATCGCGCCGGGCAAGCTCGGCGCACCTTCCGTATTCTTCGCACCGAGGCCGGCGAACCCATCGTCGCCGAACTGCGTAGCCCGCTTTCTCGCTCTGAACTCGTGACAATGAGCGACAATGAGCTTTGGAGCCACTTCTACCAGCAGCTCGAGGGACAACCGAACCGCGACAGAACCTTCGACCACGTCACCATCGCCGCGAGCCGCTATGACGCTGAAACCATGACGCTCAGCGCACGTCCTGTTCTTAACGGGAGTCGCCTCGCGATCAAGGGCTCGACCGATCTTCACACTTGGGCCACGAGCTTGAACGAGGTGGCCTCAAGGTTTACCGACGAGAGCGTTATTGACGGCACAACCTTTTACGATGACTCGGTGGGTCGAAAGCGTGCGTGGGCCAACTACGCCACTTCGCTCGGATTGGTAGGCTATCACATCGCCCGTCGCGCGGGTCTCGGGCCCACGGCCGAGGGTTCTGACATCCTTGACCGAGGTTTCGACCATCTGAATCGTTGGTACGTCATTTTTGAACCGGACCACGCAGCAGGCGACGCCATCGATCGCATCAACACAGACCAGCAACCTTCCTTCGCGACAGCCAATGTCCTTTGGTGGGCGCATAGTCGCTACACATCGCTCGAGGCAAAGTCCTACACAACTGATGCGCCGCCGTTGATCTCCTTTGGTGAGACCTCCGTCACAATAACGGCCAGTACAAGACTCGCACTCATCACGTACCTCGTTGACGGTCGAATCGCGCATTACGAGCACTTCGATGTTCCGCCGGTCTCACACACAGTCCCACTCAGCGAGCTTCGAGCTCTGCTTGGAACAGGAAAGACTGTTCGCGTGCGGGCTCTCGACATCGATGGCAACAGCGCTGCGAATGACGTAACGCTCTGAAAGCGGTTTGTGAGCGGTTGGATCGATAGATTGGCGCTGGTCGAATGTCCGGCTTTTACGGCTCGCAGGGCGCGCCGTGGTGAGCAGGCGGGCGCTGCAGAAGATCCGCTTGTCTGGGCGCGTGCCCAAGACGAGTTCGTCTGGGACACATCGGGCAAACGATACATCGACTTGACGGCTGGGTTTGGTGTCATGAGCCTCGGCCACAATCACCCGCGTATACGCGCTGCAATCGAGTCACAGCTCGGCTCGCTGTGGCACGCTCTCGGCGACGTACACCCGTCCGACAGGAAGATCGAGCTTATGGAGCGCCTGTGCGAACTCAGCCCGTTTGAGGACGCACGGGTCATCTTGAGCCTGAGCGGTTCGGACGCCGTCGACGGGGCACTGAAGACCGCACAACTGGTTACGCGCAAGCCGGGCGTGATCGCTTTCGAGGGGGGCTACCACGGGTTGGCCAGCGGCCCTCTTGCGCTCAACGGTTATCGCAGCGCGATGCGTGAACCATTCGCCGGATCGCTCAATCCCCACGTTCAATTTGTGCCCTTTGCCACGAGTGGAGAGCACCTTGCTGCGCTCGTGGCGCGACTACGCCATCTCGATACGAGCCAGATTGGGGCTCTGATCGTCGAGCCCATTCAAGGACGCGGGGGTATCGTCGTGCCCGCCCGCGGCTTGCTGCCAGCGCTGCGCACCTTCTGTGACGAGCGCGGTATCTTGCTCATCTGTGACGAGGTGTTGACAGGTTTTGGCCGCGCAGGTGCGCTCTGGGCGAGCGAAGAGGCCGGTATTCGCACCGATCTTCTGTGCCTGGGAAAAGCGCTCGGAGGGGGCCTTCCAATCTCGGCCTGTATCGGCCCAATCGAACACATGCGTCATTGGGGTGCACCGACCAGCGAGGCTCTTCACACCGGCACGTTCTTCGGGAACCCGCTCAGTTGCGCTGCCGCCTTGGGGTTCATCGAGGCTTGGCACGAAAGCAACGCACTCGACGCCGCGAGGACACAAGGCGCTCTGCTTCGCTCCGTGCTGGAGAACTGTGGCTGCGGAAACGTTCGCGGCGCAGCGATGATGCTCGCTCTCGACCTCGAGGCTCCCGGCGTCGGGCTTGCACTGATGCAGCGCCTGCGAGAGCTCGGTATCTTGGTACTTCCGAACGGCGCAGATGCTTCAGGCATCCAGCTCACGCCCCCCCTCAACCTTCCTGTTGACGCGATCGACACCTTTTCCAAAGCGCTCGACCAGGCGCTGTCTGAACTCGGCCATGCATGAGCACGAGCGAGACGCGCTACGCGCGCGCATCGAGGCACTGATCACGCGGCTGTCCGATGGCTCGAGCGATGAGGTCACACGCGACGCGCTCATCAACGATGTGTTCGCTTGGCAGTGCACACAAGTCCCGCCTCTTGCGTCGTGGGCGGCGGTGATGGAAGACAGCGCTCTGCCCACAGAGGCGTTTCGCAGCTCGCGCATTGCGTCTTTTGACAGAACCGAGGAGCGCGGGCGCTTTTTGACCTCTGGCACGACAACCGAAGCGCGCGGTGTCCACCTTCACCGCGACCTTTCACTCTACGACTTGGCAGCCCGGAGCGCGGCAAAGTTTGCCTTGTTTCCTGACCGCGAAGAGATCGACCTGCTGATCGTTGCCCCGCCCAGCCAGGAGGTTCCCACCTCTTCGCTGTTCTACATGCTGGACCGCTTTGCCGACTGGTTCGGCGCAGAGAGTTCGTGGTTTGTTCATGACGGAAAGATCGACATCGCAGGTCTGCAACACGCCCTACGCGACGCCCAATCGAGCGGCCGACCGGTCGCACTTCTCGGAACATCTCTGGCTTTACTTCAACTCGAAGACTCCCTTTCTGAGAATTTCTCCCTTCCGCCGGGTAGCCGTCTGATGCACACCGGCGGTTTCAAGGGCCAAACGATCGCCGTGGAACCGGACGCGCTGCGCGCGTTGCTTGCCCGGCGTTACGGCATCCTTGAGCCTTTCGTGGTGCGCGAATACGGCATGACCGAAATGAGCAGTCAGTTTTATGAGTGGTCACTGCGTGACGCGCTCGCGAATCGTCCGGTTCGTCACGAGTATTGGATCCCTGGCTGGGTACGCGTCACGCCCACCGCACCCGCAAGCCTGCTCGCGTCGCAACCGCTCGACTCACGCGGTATTCTACGCATCGACGACCTTGCCAACCTCGATTCGTGTATCGCACTGCAGACCTTCGACTGGGGCGAAGTCGACGGCAACAGCCTCGTATTACATGGCCGCATCGAGTCTGCTCCCGCGCGCGGATGTTCGCTCACCACGGAACAATGGAAGCCCAAGCACCACGGGGATTCACAATGAGTCCGGGGCAAGCGAGCGCAGCGATCGCACGCGCAGGCGAGATGCTGCTCAACCCCATGACGCCACACGGCCTCGCGCTTCGCCAAGCCGTCGCTCAACGACAAGGGCACCACCCCGAAATCATCGAAAGGGGACTGCAAGACACGCTGAGCCAGCTTGAGTCTCAGCTCGACGCACTCGCTCGCTCTCGACCAGATGGACCCACGGTTGAGTCGCAAGCTATAGTGCTCGCAGGCAACGTGTTTACACTGGCCTTTCGTCCTGTTGCGATCGCACTACTTGCCGGAGTACCCACTCGCATCAAGCCGGCCTCACCCGGGGACCCTTTTTCGGAGTTCTTCTGGTCTGCGCTCACGCAAGCCGATCCGGAAATCGGGGGCCTCATCGAAGTCATGCGCTTTTCAAGCGACGACGTAGACGCTCTAGACGCGTTTCTGGCGAACGTTGAACACGTGGCCGTCTACGGTGGACAGGTGTCGATCGATTCGATTTCCAGCCGACTCGATGCCTCACAGCGGCTTTCCGTTCACGGCCCCGGGTTCGGCGCGATCGTCCTTGAAGAGGCAGATCTCATCGATCTGGGCAATGTCGCTGAAGCCATTGCCCACGACATCATCGCGTACGATCAGGCGGGTTGTCTGTCGCCACACGTGGTCTGGTTCGACGGCTCCCTCGAACAGGCGAGAGGGCTGTGCGAGGCTCTAAACGTGGCCCTCGATGAGCGCGCGAACTCACTCGCGCACCAACTCGATACCGATACGGCCATCGCAGCGCTACGCTGGCGCGCCAGCGCGCTTCAAGATGAGTTCTTTGGAGACCCTCGACATGCCCTTTGGCTTCGCCGCGGAGCCTCGTTCGAGCCCTCTCCTGGTCATCGCCACATCAGTGTCTGCGTTTGCTCTGCGCAACAATGCCAAGAAGTGATGGCCGAAGTCGGTCCACTGCTTAAGGCAATCGCAAGCACAACGGGTGAACTCGGCCGGCTGGTCGTCAATGAAAACACCCCGCCTCGCATCAGCACGATCGGATCGATGCAATCGCCACCCCTCGACGAGATATGGGATGGGCGCTCTCTTTGGGCCGAACTTTTTCGATAGTCCTTCTTTTTTCGCATTCCAAAGGGAGCACAGCAAGCACAGTCTCCCACACGAGGCACCAGTGTCGTTTGATCTCGCGCCTGCCGTGACCAACACTAAGGGAGGGGAGAGAACTTGTATGAGCAAAGCAATCGGATTGCGCTCCATCAAATCACCACGCATGCGAATCCAACGTGAGTTGGAGCTTGTGTGTGGAATCGACTGCGGCCGCCTTGTCGATCGTGCGCTTCGCCAGGCCGGACTCGGCGACCCTCCCGACGATCCAGATGAGCTGCGATCTTTCATCTACTTCTATCTGAAGAACGAATTGCTAAAGCACTACAAGGACGACGCGGTCGCAACACGTCTGTGTGAGGTTGTCGCCACTGCGCTTCTCTCGCACACGGGCATCGTTCGCTTGCCAGATAGCGAGCCGGTGGAGCGAGAGCGCGTACCGTCACGCGAAGAGATTCGCCCGCCCGTTCGGATGTCGATACCACCCGCGTCCGGGCCTCAGTCCCTGGCCGAAGTGGCTTACATGCACCACCACCGCAAGCGCCGCTAAGCGTCGAAGGAACGCGGCCTCTCGCTTGTCAGCCATCGTCCACATTTGGTCACAGCGATGGATATGGTGGCTTGCTCTTTAGACTCGGACTCGCAACACTGTGTAGCGGGGACAAAGAAAATGGGATTGGGAAAGAGCGCGCGTGCATCGGAGTCAAGACGGTGGCGCATACAACGTGAACTTGAGTTGATGTGCGGCACGGACTGTTCACGGATTGTTCAAGGTGCGCTACGTGCATCGGGCATGCCGGGCATTCCCGAAGGAGCCGACCAACTTCGCACGTTTATTTATTTCCATCTGTACCACGAATTGCTGCGGCGTTATCAAGAGGACGAAGTTGCGATGCGCCTCTGCGAAGTCGTCGCAACCGCCTTGCTTTCAGACACCGGGATGGTTCGTATTCCAGAAGTGAATAGCGAAGCGCCACGACAAAGCGCTCCAGAGATCCCACCCCCATCGAGGGCGTCATTGTCGCCGAATCTACATACCGACTCGCTGACTGAGCTGTTGCGCGGAACCGGTCGCAAACGCCGCTAAACTCCCGAACGGAGCGTAAGTCTACCTAAGGATAGCTGCGCACCGGAAGCGGACCGCAACGCAGCGATCGGCGACGCGATGCGACTGTTGAACGGCTGAGCCGCGTCGAGCGCAAGGCAGCGGGAGAACCGGAGCGTAAGGCTACCTAAAGATAGCTGCGCACCGGAAGCGGACCGCAACGCAGCGATCGGCGATGGATCAGCCGTTCACTATGCTTCTGGTTCTTCGCCTAACGCTCGCTCCTAACCATCGATGTGGAAATACCACATCGGGTTATCCGCCAGCTTGGCTCATCACACTCCGATAAAAAGGCGGTGTCCGAAGTTGTGCTCCAAGTTGCCGCTGAAGATTTTCGACGCGGCCGACTCGATATCGTACTCGACGCGCTTGAAGAAGAACTCGCGCGTGTCCGTGTCGAACACGGTGTAGCTCGCCCGATTGTCGTAGTCGCGCGGCTGCCCCACGGAACCAACGCTTACGATGTACTTCTTGTTTTCTTCGAGCGTGAAGTCCTCACTTGGAAGCTCCTCGACACTCCCGGGGCGAAGTGAAAACACTTTGCAAAGGTGGGAATGCCCGATCAGCGTCAGCTGAGGAAGTTCGTCCCAAATGGCCAAGCACTCACGGGCTTGCTCTGGGGCGAAGATGTATTCGAACTCTTCGATCCGAATCGGCGAACCATGGCAAAGGTGAACATTGAGGTCGTTAAGCTCAACCTTGTACGGAAGCTCCTTGAGCCACTTCATGTTGTCGGCGGTGAGACGCGAAGCGTGGTCATCAAGCGCATGCCGCGCCGCATCATAGTAATACGAATAGTCCATACGACCTGCGACGGCCGCATCGTGGTTGCCCAAAATCGTCGCCTCGGCGACCTCCCGAACCTTTTCGACACATTCGTTCGGGCTCGCTCCGTAACCGACCACATCGCCACCGCAAAAGTAACGGTCGATCTCCTCTGACTTGAAAGCCTCGAGCACGGCAGAAAGCGCTTCGATATTTGCGTGAACGTCGCTGAAGATTCCTAGCCGCATGGAGAGCCTGCTAATTAAGCAGCCTTCGCGCGATTTCGCCAGTCCTTTTTCCACAGGACATTCATCAGCGTGGCGGAATGACCGGTCTAATCCCTTCTCTGGGCTAGCGAAGAACCGCAAGTAGAGCTAGCACCGCAGCGTGGGCACTCCTGAGGTAATTGCTGATCTATCGGCGTCTTGCCGGCGTTTCCTGAGCAATGCTCTGACGATCGAGCTGGACGGTACTCCCGACACGCTTCCACTCCTCGACCATTACCTGAGCTTGCTACGCAAGGACGAGCACCGTGAGGACGTCACCGGCATGGTCGTCCCGGCGCTAGGAGCCTATTTTGGCGAGCTCGCGCGCACCGTGGTCGATGATGGGCAGTGGTCCTGCCCTGACGGTGACGCAGGCCTGCCCGACTACGCAAATTGGCGGATCGTTTGTCAGCGGCAGCCACTTCGCTTCAACCCGCTGGGCATTGCACTCGAGTGTGCCGTGCAGAGCGACGCACCAGGCTGGGGCGCCCACTTCGACCTACCGAACGACAAGTTGGCTCTCATCGAAGACTACCTCACGAGCATCGGCGACTCGGTCCGTAGCGACGACTACTACCGGCTGAGCGTCCGCATGGAAGTGCTCGAAAGCATTTATCAGATCGTCATCGGAAGCGCGGACAACCTGTAGGGCGTAATGAGCGTGCGGAGCCAAAGAAACCCGATGTGCTATCGGCACATCGCTGGTTTCGACGCGGAGCCGCGAAGAACCAGAAATTCAGCGTATGACGCGCCAGGTCATCGGGTACTGGAAAGGTTGCCCATTGTTGGCCGCGATTCCACCGATGACACAGTAGATCGTTCCCCCAAGTAGCAGCAGGAGGTTCAGCGGGACGGTCACGATCGCCGCGATACCACAACTGACCACCGCAATGATCACAAGGATGATGTGGCCAATCCCAAGTGTAATTTGGAAGTTCAGCGACTCTTTTCCGTGTTCGTCCACGAAGGGGTATTGGTCCTTTTTGACCAGCCACACGATCAACGGCCCCAAGATGTTGCCAAAGGGAAAAATCCAGCCGGCGAAGGCCGCTAGGTGAGTGAGCATTCCGAACGTTCGCGCCTCCGGTTCGACCGCTCCCCCGGGAGCCGGCTGCATGCCTTCCATGCCGCATTTGTGCCAGATGTGTACACCCCTGTCATCTATTGTCCCAGAGGGGCCGGTAGACTCGTGATTCGCACTGCGCCGTGGTAGATATTCATCCCAGTAACACGGCATGGATGGCGACGAAAAACTGCCGGAACGACAACTCGAACGCACCGAGGTCGTTTCGTCGATCCGGCGTGTGGCCGGCAAGTACACACTCGGCCGCCAAATCGGCGAGGGTGGCATGGGCGCCGTGTACGAAGCGGAGCATGTCGGATTGGGCACCCGTGTCGCTGTCAAGCTGCTCGGTGAGTCACTGGCGGATAACCCAACCTTCGTGAAGCGTTTCCAGCGCGAGGCTCGCGCCGCAGCCGCCGTACAACATGAAAACGTGGTCACGGTCACCGACACCGGCACCGACGAGGACAGTGGCGTTCCGTACATCGTCATGGAGTACCTCCACGGCGAAAGCCTGTCCGCCATCTTGCGACGTCAGCGTATCTTGACGCCGCAAGCGACGGCCGAGATCTCGGCACAGATCCTCCGTGGACTCGCCGTTGCGCACGACCAAAACGTGATTCACCGCGACCTCAAGCCCGGCAACATCTTCTTGGCCAAGCGGCTCGACGGTTCCTCCCGCGCAAAGATACTCGACTTTGGTATCTCCAAGTTTGTCGGCGTGAGCGTCGGCACGAATGTCACCGTCGACGGGACCATCGTCGGTACGCCGAACTTCATGGCGCCCGAGCAGGTTACGGGAAACGAAACCATCGACCGCAGGGCGGACCTCTACGCCGTAGGCGTCATGATGTACCGGATGCTGACGGGCAAACTCCCGTACGCGGGCGCTTCCTCGCAAGAGGTCTACGAAAAGATCCTCGAAGGCCGACCCTTGCACCCGCGACACGTCCGCGAGGGCATCCCCGATGCACTGTGCGATGTCGTGATGAAAGCAATGGCAACGCGCCGACGCGACCGCTACAACGACGCCAAAGAGTTTCTCGAGGGGCTTCACGCCGCCGTCCCTTCTCTTGGAAGCCACGCCTCGCAGCTCAGCCTATCCGACTTGCCTGCGGTCAACACCGACCGCTATCGCTCCGATCCACCGTCTGCCGAGGACGTGGGCGCGGGGATCGGGGCACAAGCCGAGACCGTACCCGAGCCGCGCCCCAGCAGCGCGCGTCCTCCAACGAGTAAGACGACGACCGCTCTCTGGATATTTGCGGCGGTCGCGCTATTGGCCGCTGGCGCTGGGGGCTACTTTTTGTGGTTGGCAGCGGACAGCTCCGCGACGACCATGAACCAAGGCCACGAGAACGTCGTCGTACCGACCGGCCCTGTGCTGCGCTTTGGCGTCAAGCATTACGCCTCCCGAGACGTCATCGAAACCGAGCACACGCCGCTGGTGAATTACCTTCAAGAGCGTCTCGATCGACCGGTCAAGCTTTCCATCCACGATGAATGGATCGACCTCTCCGAAGAGCTTCAGTCGGGGCGTCTCCAGCTGGCGGCGCTTTCGGCTTACACCTACGTGCGCTCCCAATCGCTGGACTCCCCCCCAAGGCTGCTCGCCACCGCCGTTTTGCCCGGTGGTCCTTTTTATGTAGGGCATATCGTCACGCGCATGGACAGCGGCGTCGACACACTCGAAGCCCTCAAGGGTCGAGCTTTTTGCTACGTCGGACCCACGTCGACTTCGGGTTACCTGTACCCGCGCGCCATTTTTCGCCGCGCCGGACTCGACCCGGACCACGATTTTTCGAGCACGCGCTTCGCTGGTGACCACCTCAGCGCCCTCAAAGCACTGCAGGCGGGCGCGTGCGACGGAGCGGCGGTTTACCAAGATATCTTGTTTCAGGCGGACGAACACGGCATTCATGGACTGCGTAGCCTAGCCACAACCGACCGTATCCCGTACGATGCCTACTGCGCCTCGGCCAGCATGGGCGAAGAAGAAACCCGCGCGCTACGCGACGCGTTGTTGGAGCTTCGGCCAGGCAGCCCGACGGCTGTCGAGGTTCTTTCTTCGGCACCCCAGCTTCGAGGCTTCGTGCCGGGAGAAGACGAAGACTACAGCACGGTTCGCAGTATTCTGCGCTACCTGAGCCAGGACGACGAAAGCGCGAACAACGATCCATCACCCGGAGAACCTTAGTTCGTGTTCCTTTTGGCCCCGATCGTGGCAGAACGCCATAGCGATTAGGCACCGGAGATCTATGGACGAAAGCGACACAGAACCGTAGGCTGCCGCTCGCCTTGCTCCGCGACAAGCGACATTCGATTTGCCTGCTCGCTGCTCTGTGTTTGACGTTCAGCGTAGCCTCAACACGCGCACAAGACCCACCGGAAAAGCGTCCCGTGCCCGATTACGACGGTCGCGATGAACCCACGACCGCTGATGACGTTCTCATCTGGGTGCCCCGCATTTTGATGTCACCCCTCTACTTGACGTCCGAGTTTCTGATTCGCCGACCACTCGGCGCACTGACCTCGACGGTTGAAGAAAACCAGGTACCCGAGAAACTTGTCGACTTGTTCACCTTCGGCTCTGAGGGACAGACCGTCATCGTCCCGACCGCACTGGTTGACTTTGGATTCTCACCCAATGTCGGCGTCTACATTCGCTCGAAGGACATCTTCTTCGAAGACAACACGCTCGCCATACACTACGCATTTGGCGGTTACCGCTGGCATACCGCAACTTTCTCCGACGCATATTCGCCCATCGGCGCTCCCTGGGAGGTCGAGCTGGTCGGCGAGTTCGAGTGGCGTCCAGACGGGCTCTACCACGGCATCGGAAAGAACAGCCCTGAGGCGGAGAGCCGCTTCACGTATTGGCAACGCGAGGGCGAACTGCGCTATCGGTGGGCGGGCTATCTTTCGAGCCACTTTGAGCTTGCTGGCGGCCTCCGTTCGATGGACTTTGATGAAGAAACATTCTGCGATACGTCGGTCGCCGAGCGCATTGCCGCCGGACAGCTCAACGATGTTCCCCCCGGCTTTGGCGGCTACGAGGCGCTGCGCTTTCGCATGAGCGGGGCCTTTGACACCCGCCCCGAACGCCCCGCACCCGGCACGGGCATCCGACTTGCCGGCCGGTCGCTGTACGGGGAAGGGCTCGGCGATTACGCGGGAAACCGGTGGCTCGCACTCGGCGGAGAGGCCGGGCTTTTTGTTGACTTGAGCGGCGCGCAGCACATCGTCAACCTCTCGCTTCATGCGCACGACATGATCTATGCGGAGGGCGTCGTGCCATTTACCGAAATGTTCGAACCGAGCAGCATGGAGATCATGCGCGGCTTCCGCCCTGGACGCTTGTTCGGCCAGAGCACCCTCGCAGGTGTGTTCGAATACGGCTGGCCCGTATGGATGTTTCTCGACGGCTTCTTCCACTTCTCCGTCGGCAATGTGTTCGATCAACACTTCAAAGACTTTGCTTTTGAAGACCTGCGTCTTTCAACCGGGTTCGGTTTTCGAACGACCGGCAGCCGCGACCACGCGCTCGAGTTCATTATCGGCCTCGGTACGCGCACGCTTTCCGAAGGCGCAAAACCAGAATCCTTTCGCTTCCTCGTAGGGGGCACCTCCGCGTTTTGACGATGGCCCTTATTCCAACCCAACCTCGACGCACCCTGCTGTTCGCCTTCTGCTTGGCAGGGCTCGCCGTCGCTTGCTCCAGCAGTTTGCGCCGCTTTCCGATGAGGGCGCCGATGGCGGAAGACCCGGACAAAAAACCGTTCTCGCCCGAACCCGAGGAGTATTTTTCGCCCTTTGGTTGGGACGCCGCCGACCAAACCATCTTCCGTCCCGTATCGCGTTTCTTCGCGGTCGACCCCGCAGGGCGTGCCGTTAACGTCAATGCCCTTGACGAGGTCCCGGACTCAAGCTGGTTCACCAATCGAATCGACCAAGTAAGCGACACCGAAACCTTTGTGAAGGCAGCCTGCGGTGACGGTCCCATGCTCGACCCCGAAAAGGGCCCGTGGAAGGTCACGTCAGCCAAACTCAACGGCGCCAATCCAGGCTTCGTGGTCGAAGCGCCCGATGAGACAAGTTACTTGCTCAAGTTCGACGGTACCGAGCAGCCTGAGCGCGCGACTTCTGCCGATGTCATCGGTTCGGTGCTGTACCATAACGCTGGCTTTTTCGCGCCTTGCAACCGTGTCCAGTTCTTCGATCCCGACATCTTGTTGATCGAAGATGGCATGACCTACGAAAACCAAGCAGGCGAAGAAGAGCCGCTCACCAAAGCGGTGGTCGACGAGGCACTCAAAAAAGCCCTGCATCTCGACGACGGCCGTGTGCGTGGCAGCTCGAGCCGCTTCGTGGACGGCAAACCCATCGGTCCGTGGAAGTACCAGGGAACACGCGACGACGACCCCAACGACGTCGTCCCACACGAAGACCGTCGAGAACTTCGTGGTGGTTACGTGCTTGCGTCGTGGCTCAATCACTTTGATACGCGCGAACAGAACACGATGAATGCGTGGATGAGCGACGGCGAGAGCGACGAGCGCGGCCATGTGCGCCACTACTACATCGACTTCGGCGACTGTTTTGGTAGCGAGTGGGCCTTCGAAGGCATCACACGTCGCCTTGGCCACTCGCACTACCTCGACTTTCGCCACATTATGGCGGACTGGCTAACGTTCGGCGCGATCGATCGCGTCTGGCACGACCCGCAGTGGGGACCGGCCGGGCGCATCTTCCAGTACTACAACGTCGCGTACTTCGACCCGGAGGAGTGGAAGCCGGGCTACCCGAACCCGGCATTCTCGCGCATGCAAGAGGCGGACGCGGCCTGGATGGCGCGCATCATCGCAAAGATGAGCGAAGAAGACATTCTCGCAGCAGCAGAACTGGCACAGTTCCGCAGCAGGACGCTCAAAAAAGAGCTGGGGCGCGTTCTACTCGGTCGCCGGCAGCGACTACTCGCGCGCTGGTTTCGCAATCTTTCGCCGCTTAGCGATCCAGCCGTCACAAACGGCCGTCAGCTGTGCGTAACCGACCTCGCGGTGCAAGCCGACGTCGCCGACGCAACCAACTCCGATTACCTCGTGAGCGCGTGGGGTGGTTACTCCGATCTTTCGCAGCTCGAAACCAGCGACCGTCGTTACGCGACGGAACGAGACGGGAAGTTCTGCTTCGACCTGCCGACCGTTGAAGGCGCGTCCCAGCAACGCCCTGCCTACCTCGTCTACGAGGTGCTCGCCCAGCGAGGAGAACGCGACGATTGGTCCAACCCGCTGCGTGTTCATCTCTATCAAACAGGTCCGGAGGACTACATTCTGGTCGGTGTCGAACGGCCCGATCACCGCGACGGAATCGATTAGGTGAATGAGAGCACTGCTTCATAAATTCGGAAACCTCTTCGGCGACATGCGCAAAGGCGAGGGCAAAGTCGTCGCCATTCTGACCGCCAACATCTTCGTTGCGATGGTTTGTTACTACATCATCAAGACAGTGCGTGAGCCGCTTATCCTCACCACCGGCGGTGCGGAGCTGAAGACGTACGCATCCGGCGTTCAAGCCGCCCTGCTCATGCTCGCCGTCCCGGCCTACAGTTGGCTGACTTCACGTCTTCCCCGCCAAAAATCGATCCCCACTCTACTCATCTTCTTTTTGGTGTGCATCGAAGCGTTCTTCGCGTTGGGCCTCGCCGAGACTCCGATGCTGGGCTTTGCGTTCTATGTTTGGGTCGGCATCTTTTCGCTCGTTGTGATCGCGCAGTTCTGGTCGTTCGCCAACGATGTGTTCGACACGGACCGTGGGGAACGTCTATTTCCTATCGTGGCGATCGGCATGACGGGCGGAAGCTGGGTCGGGTCTGTCGTCGCAGCTGCGCTCTTCGATTCAGGACTCGGCCCCTTCATCATCCTCCAGGTCTCTGCAGCGCTATTGGTCGTTCACACCCTGCTTTACTGGCTCTCGGAGAAGACAATCGACTTCGACGAACACAGCGCCGAGGATGAGGCCAAAGAGGATGAGGCGCTGGACAAGGCCAACGGCTTCGCGCTGATCTTTAAAAACTCATACCTGATTCTCATTGCCGTGCTTATGCTCCTCTTGAATCTGGTCAACACACTCGGCGAGTACGTGCTGGCCGACCTGGCCAAACAAGCCGCCGAAGCAGCCTACGACGGCAGCGGAGACAAAGAGGCCTTTGTAGGCAAACACATCGGCACCTTCTACGGAACCTTCTTTTCATTCGTGAACGCCGCGGGCGTTTTTCTGCAAGCTTTCGTCGCATCGCGAATCGTCAAGTGGTTCGGTATTCGCGGCGTCTTGTTCGCCTTGCCTCTTGTTTCTCTCGGCACCTACGCCTTCGCAGCTGCGGGCGTCGGGCTTGCGGTGTTTCGCTGGGCCAAGACGGCAGAAAACTCGACCGACTACTCGATCATGAACACAGCGAAAGCGATGCTCTGGCTGCCGACCACGCGTGAAGAGAAGTACAACGCCAAGCAGGCTGTCGACACCTTTTTTGTGCGGGCCGGGGACGTCGCCGCAGCGCTTGTGGTCTATTTCATCATCGAACGCTTCAGCATGGAATCGTACGATGTGGGCAAGATCAACATTGGCATCATCGCCCTCTGGCTCGTGCTCACGTTCTTCCTCGCCCGCCGCTACATACAACTCAAAAAGGAAAAGGGCATCCGCGACGAAGACGCGCTTTAGGGCCGGTCGCGCTTAGCATCGACGCCAATTCCTCGCCGATCGGCGTACTCAAAGCGTGGCGTGCGCTAAAATGCTTCGGTTTCTCGGTGGCATGTAGGTTGCGTAGTCAATGCTACACTTGAAAGGGAATATCGATGTCGGAAAAAGACCACACGATCCGATTGCTCACCGAGATGCGGGACGAAATGCGAGAAGGATTTCTCCTGGCGCGAGCGGAACGAGAATCTTTGCAAAACGCGTTGGAACTGAGTCGCGTTGAGCGCGGTGCCCTCAGGCGGCGTATCGCGGAAAGCGAAATGCGGACGTCAACGGAGCTCCTCTCTGTCTCGGGCTCCCTCGATGAAATCAAAGCACTCCTCCGCCAGCAGTCGGCGATCAAGATCGTGGTGACCGACCACGAGCGCCGAATCCGGAAACTTGAAGGCGAATAGTGCGCGCTTTAGCGCTTGGCGTCGAGCCGCTTGAGCCGCCTTTTTTTGGCGCCCTCAGGGAGCTTAACCAAACCAAGCATGGTTCGCGGATGCTCGTCCGAGATCAGCAAGAAGCCAATCCCCTCAAGGTACTCGATGCCTTCCCAGTTTCGAGCTTCATCCGGCGCCAGACGCAGCTGCTGCGGCGCATCTTTATCACCTACGTAGCCGCCATACTTGAGTTCTGGCCGGATATGGACGATGCGCTCAACGACCTCGGACTTCGCGTGAGTCTTGCCCCGCCCGAAAGCCTTGGTGAGTAAGCACGCGTTCGACTCCCAACCATCGCCCGGCCAGTGATAGTTCATCACGTAGAACGAACCGTCATCGAGTTCGGAAGTTGCATCGGTGATGCGGTACTCAATGGGATGCGCGAGCACGTGCGTGCCGTTCCAGTTGAGGTCGTGATCAAAACTGAGGACACGGGGACGCTGGTTGGGGCCGCCATTGAGCTCGTAGAGCACGTGGACGCCCGTGTCGTTCACGGAGATGGCCTCGTAGGCGAGGTTGCCGATCTTTGTTTGCGTAAACAGCGGTCGCAATGTCTCGGGCTCGATTCGAATCTCCGAGCCGTCCACCAGGGCGCGGACCACATAGCCCGCTGTACGGTCGTTATACTCGGTCTCAATCGTGAGGTAAGCCTGTCGCCCATAGAAGGCGATGCTTTCAAGGCCCTCGTAGCCCACCAGTTGTTTGCGCAGCCCTGTGGTGTCGAGTGTCATTTCCTCGGTGGGGATGGGACCCACGTACTTTTCGCCTTCTTGAGCGAAGCGCTGCAGCTCCGAGCGCTCAATAACCGGAATGCGGTGCTCGCTGCGCTGTGGGTACTGTGGCAGGATCACCAACCGAGACCCGTACCAGCTCAGTCCGGAGTACTCGAAAGACTTGTCTTGCCACTTCTCTGGTAGCGGTATCTCATCAACATCGTACTCGACTGCCTGCGCTTGCACCGAGTAACAGACGCCGATGCAAACGACTGCCACCACGATGGCGCGACCAAGGAGTCCCGCAAGTACGGAACTGAGTCTGGTTGCTTTTGCCTCGACCGTCATGCTGACGCTCCAATTCTAAAACGATTCCCGCAATGAGCCAGCACCTGCACGGGAGTTGCACGAAAGTCGCCGGAATCTAGGTCTCGGAGACACAGGAAGAGCTTCGATCCATGGCAAACGCTTGGAAAAAGCCGCTCCCAGCGCGAAAGCACTTTCGCAATTTTTCCCAATGCGGTACCGCTTTTCACTCGTGTTTTCGTCAAGGGCAAGACCGGGGGGGCTACCCGCAAGCTGTCTTTCGCTTGCGGTCATCGCCATCTTGACGCTCGTCGCCCAACCCAGCTGGGCGCAGCAAAACGTCGAGTCCGAGCTTGCCAAGGCAGCAGCAGCGACTCCCGATCTGTCATGGCGCTATGCCGAGTTCTCCGACGTTGATTTGATCATCACGACAACCAGCATGAGCGCCATGCTGATCAGCCGCCTCTTGGGCCCCAACCGCGACAAGCCGCGTCAAGGTCCCATTCTCTTCGACAAAGGTGCACGAGACACCCTGCTCCTTTCTTCGCGCAACCATCAAAATACGATCCTCGACTTCAGTGATTTGACCCTTTCTCTTGCCACCAGCTGGCCGTTTCTCGATGCGTTTATCGTCGCACTCGGAATGAACGATCAAGAGAACACCGCCGTTCAGATGGCGTTGATGAATCTTGAGGTGATGAGCGTGTTGGCTGCGATACAGACCATCGCCAATGCGGCCGTGGGTCGGGAGCGTCCCTACGGCTCGCGTTGCGGCGACGATCTCTATGACGCATTGGACGACTGCGTTGCGGACGAGCGATACTACAGCTTTTTCAGCGGACACACCGCGCTCTCGTTCGGCTCAGCGGCGCTCGTGTGCACCCACCACAGCCACTACGAACTGTATGGCGGGGCGTGGGATAGCTTGGCCTGTGCCGGCGCCTATACAATTGCCACCTTCACAGGCGTTGCGCGCATCATGGGCGACAAGCACTACGCCAGTGACGTAATCACCGGCGCAGCAATCGGCACGTTGGTCGGCTACCTATTGCCGTATCTCTCCTACTACGGCCATGAAAAGAGCGAGGCTTCGCGGCAGGTCACGTTGGTGCCCAGTGGAAACGGGCTTGCGCTCTACGGGTGGTTTTAATGCTGCGAGCACTCGGCGTCGTCCTTGTGTTCGTGTTGTGCGTAACCGCTGCCTCGCGGGTCGACGCGCAGATCGAGAACCTTCCCGACACACCACCCGCCGAAGATGTCGTCAAACCCGAACAGGTTCCAGAGCCTCCACGCGTGGGCTGGTTTTTGGGCAGTGCGCTCGACTTCGGACTCATTTATCTGCGACCTCGCATCATGTTCGGATATGGCAACCCCCAGACAGACTGGATCGGGCTCGACCTTAACCCAGTCATCTCGCTCAGCGACCTCGGCGCGTACGGCGGGCTGCGCTTTCAGTGGGAATTCGTAAACCTGAGAATTGGTACGCGTGTCGCGTACTCAATCCAACGTGCCGCGCTGCGCCCCCAAGAACATTATACTCGAGACGAAATTGAAGAGCGGCGGGTCGGCGACATGCCCGTCACCCGCGCCAAGTATCTCGCCAATGAAGTGGAACTCACACTCACCCCGAACTTCGGGCGCCACGCACTGTGGATCGAGGCTGCCGTCACACACATCACGCTCGCGCCGGCAAATCGGTATGTCTACGAAGAGCGCATGCGTGTCGTGACGGACCCTCCGTGGCTGTTTCGGGGTATGCTCGGCTGGAGCTTTCGCTTCGACTGGAACACGCTTCCAGTGCAACTTACACCTGCCGTGGAAGGTATTTGGGCGCATAACCGCGAAGAGCTCACCGTACGGGCCGGCGGCATCATCGCGATCGCGGTCACGGATGAGCTTGCGGTACGGGCGTTCTTCATGGCGACTGCGGTGACGCCCGACTCGATCGGCTTCGAAGGTGCCAACTTCGGCCAAGTGGGCATCCGCTGGACGCCAATGTATTGGTTCTGATTCTATTTATGGCTCTTCACGGCTCCGCGTCGCAACCAACGATGTGCTGTTAGCACATCGGGTTGCTTTGGCTGCGCACGCTCATCACGTTCAAAAACTCATGCCGTAGCTGAACGTCAGAGGGTTCGCGGAACTGCTGGTCGGGTCGAGCGCGCTGGGTTCATCGCCCATGTTGTAGAGCCAAATCGGTAACCCGTACCCGATCACAAAACCCACCAATGAGCCGAGAATGACGTCGGTCAGGTGGTGGTCGTCGGTCGCAACGCGCAGCAGCGCCGTGGTCGCCGCCACGGCAATCGACGCTCCGCAGATCGAATAATTGAGTATGTCATTGTCCGCGAGATCACCGCGCACATGAAACGAGCAGAGCAACCCCGCACCCGAAAACGCCCCGGCAGAGTGTCCACTGATCATCGACTCGTTGATCGATTTCGACGCGCATCGCCAATCCGGCGTGTCGCCACCACATGTGTACGAGTACGGTCTCGCGCGCGAGAGGAGGTATTTGCTGGCTTCGGTGATGAGCATCGTGAACGCCTCCGCATGCAGTGCGATCACACCAAGCTCAATCCCTCGGCTACCGTACCGACCTACGCCTATCGGGATGTCCACCAAATATGGGGCCAGCAGCATCGACCGCAGCAAAACATCGCTGATGTCACGCAGCACTTCGATCTCTTCACGCGTTGCTGGACGCAGTGCGTCGCGAACTCCCCGCTCAAAAGGTAACAACAGGGACCAACGTGGCTCACTTAGATTGCTATTGGTCAATCGCAAAGCGACGGCGGTACCAACGCCACCAAGCGTGAGCACAACTTGCTCGTTCGTAGGCTTGCTCCACTGGGGCTGCGCGCAAGCCGGAAGCGCGAGGCATTGGGCGAACGACAGCAGCAACACAACGCGCAGGGCAACTCGTCGGCTTTCGTTCGAGAAAAAGAATGCTTGCTTTGCACTGGGGACGGACACTGATAGGAACTCGCTAGCATGGTCGAACACAAACCGCAGGCAAGATCGGCGCTTCGATCCATGTTCGGGGAGTCTACGGCCGGTTTTGCGACCGCATTTGCGGAGCGCGCTCGACTGTACCTTCGGGTGACCACGATCATCAACGCACTGCTGTCGGCGGTTATCATGGTCGTCATCGTTCGACTCACCGCCGGCAACCTACGCGAGATGCACAAGCACATGATCGGTGCTGCCTGGGGCGTGACCGCGCTAAACGCCATGGCTTGGTTCTTGATCTCCAAGAGCAGCCCTTCGGCAATCGCATCGAACATCACGGTGGGCGTCAACACGGTGATCCTAACGGCGTTCTATACTTACGGGGCAACGCGAGCCGTCCCAGCCAACGACAAAGCAGCCGCCCTCTTCTCACTGTTGATCGTCACCATCATCTTGGTCTTGCGATCTTCGCTGGTGCCCAGCCCAGCGACAGTCACCGCCATCATCGGGGCCCTCTGCGTGGCGTTTCCCGGATATGCGGCGCGCCCAGTGTTCGTTGGCGACGATTCCATGTTTCTTGCTTTCTTCTGGAGCCTCGCCGGTATCGTCGTCGCCGTCACCACGGTCACGTCGCATACGGTCTACGGGCTCGAGCAACGCATGCGAGCAAAAACCCAGCTCGGTCCTTATCGCCTGTCTCGCGCGATTGGCAGTGGAGGTATGGGACAAGTGTTTCTGGCGGAGCACGCCATGTTGCATCGCCCGACAGCGATCAAGCTGTTGCGGGACAGCTCCCAAGCGGCAGCGCGCGAACGCTTTCACCAAGAAGTGCAGGCGGCGAGCACGCTCAACCACCCCAATACCGTTGACATCTACGACTATGGGCGCACCCCGGAAGGGGTTTTCTACTTTGCGATGGAATATGTGGAGGGCGCGACGCTCGAGCAGATTGTACGCGCAACAGGGCCGCTGCCCCCCGAGCGCGTCGTCTTCTTGCTCTTACAAGCCGCCGGTTCCATCGGCGAAGCACATAGTCGTGGCTTGGTTCATCGTGACATTAAACCCTCGAATCTGATGCTCTGTGAGCGCGGCGGAAACTTTGACACGCTTAAGGTCCTCGACTTTGGGCTCGTGAGAGACATCTCCGATGAAGCAGACTCGGCAGCAGGTGACGATGAGCAAGGCGGAGGATCGCTCACAGGGACCCCGCTTTACCTTGCGCCCGAGACCATTCTGGATGAGCACAGCTTCTCGCCGCAGAGCGACGTTTACGCGCTGGGCGCGACCGCCTATTTCCTGCTAGCGGGCCACGCGCCGTTTCAGGGACCAACACTGGTGGATGTGCTGGCTGACCACCTCTCCACCGCTCCATCGAGCCCTGGTTCAGAAGACGAAAAGTTAAACGAGCTGATCTTGGCTTCACTCGCAAAGGATCCTAGTCAACGCCCCCAAGATGCACGTGAGTTCGCGCTGCGGTTGGAAACGTGCGCCGCTTTCCGACAGTGGAAGCAAAGCGACGCAAACATCTGGTGGTCCGAGCACCGGGAGGTGATTGCAACCCGTTGCAGCAACGTTCCTGACACACGCATGCCGAGTACCAATGACGGCGAGCAGTTCATCTCAAAAGTACTATGAGGCCTCGTGATACTGCTCGCGGCGAGCGCGCTGGTAGTGTTTTCGAAGCGTCGTCAGGTCGATTTCACCAGAGCGAAGCTCTCGCGCCATGGCGTCGATTCGTTCCTGATCGAATATCGGTTGCGCCGCCGTGCGCTCCGGATCACGTGCCAAGGAAAGCAACCTGTCGCGTAAGGAACTCGGCAAGAGATTATCGAGGTATTCGAGTCCGGTGCCACGTTGATGTTCGTCGTCCGAAGTAATCCCAGCAAGCGCCAGCTTCAGTCGATCACCGTAGCCCAATACTGCCAAAAGCAAAAAGACGTATTCCACGCTCGTCGCGAGCTGACGCCCGCGTGAATCGTACAGAAACGGAGACTGCCGTTCGAACTCGCTCTCGGGCTCGATCGTCATCGATGGACGTCGCAGCTCCTGCTCTGCAAGCGAGAGCAGAAGCTTGCGTTGCGGTCGCATCCCCTCGCTTGTTCCAGTGATTTGCAGCAGACCGATCGCGGCTGCCCGACGCAGGCGCAGTTCGCCGTCGGCGATCACCTCCAGCAGACTGTCACGTCCACGCGAAGTCGGCATCGCAGCCAAAAGTTGGATGGCCCGGATTCGAACGGGCGCGCTCTCGCGTGGTGAAAGCGCGAGATCGCCAAGCTGACCCACCATAGCTGGCGCGCTCTGTACGAGTTCTTGCCAGCCATCGCATTTGGGGTCGTCAATGCTTCGTAGGGCTTGGCGAAGCGGCGTCGCCAAATAGCGCTCGGAGACATCAACTGGCAGGCGCTCGACCACGCGCTGAGGCTGCGGTTCCCCGTCACGGCGCCTCAAGAGTGCCCGCGCTTGTACCTGGGCAAGCAAAGCCTGGCGTGAGGCCGTTTCGGACTTGCCCTCTAGCTCAAAGTCGGTCTCATCGGGATCCCAAAGTCGGGCGTCGCCAACGAAAGTACCCGCCAGGACTTTGGCATGGGGCGTATCCGCCTGCGAGTCTCGATTTTGCAGACGCGCTCGCAGGGTCTCCGCAAGTGCCGTCACGTACTCGCGGCGGACGACGATCAAGGCCGATACCATGCCCGCCGCAACCACAGCAGCGCTACCGAGCAAGACACGCGTCGCGCTATCGCTTACGACCGACAGCACGGCCAATGCAAGCCCGCTGGCGACCGCGGTGCCCAGGCGATCACAGCCAAGGTCGATGAGGACTTTGGCGATGCGTTTTTGAGCACGTGCAATCGACGTATACAAAAGCTCATACCCCGAACGATAGAGCGAGTTCTCGATCACGACAGCTCCACCGCGAAGCGCGACCAAGGTCACAATTCCAGGGGCTGCGATCGCGAACGGCAGGAGCACAATCGCCGTTGCTGGAAACACGCACACCGTAAGAACAACACCGAGCTTGCGAAGCGCACCTCGTGAGCCGAACGCCTGAACAAGGAACGTGATGATACCGGTCACCGTGTAAAAGATTGCGAAGAAGCCGACCAACGCCGGCTTCTCTGACAACTCGGCAACCTCCGCCTTGAACACGTAATCGATGAGGCCCGACATCATCGCTCCACAAAACACCACGATCGCGATCGTCCGCGGGTAGCGATGCTTCGCCAGCACGCCAACACCAGAAAACAGCGACTGTGGACTCCGCCTGTTTCTCTCCTTGCGCATGCCACGCGCGACCATCGAGATCAGTGCCGCGCAAATACCACTGGCAATGCCAAATCCGGTCAGTAGCAATTGCAGCGCGATATCTGCAAAAGCCCATGTGAGCGCGCCTCCGACCACACCGCCGACGGTCGCCCCAACCGCGACACGACTGACCGCACGCTTGGCAGAGTAGGGGTCGAAACGCTCGTTGATCACCGACCAAAAGCCGGAGATCATCGCAATACCGAGGGCTGCGACGTGAATGTAGACGGCAGCGGCAACGATACGCGGCAAAGCTTCGGCAAACCCCGCCTCGACGAAGAATAGCACGCCATTGAGTGCAAACATCACCGGAACGGCCGCCGCTGGGCTAAACGCACCCATGAGACGTCCGAACAGGAGCGCTGCCAGAAACGAGGCAAAGGCAGAAGCCAACATGATGTATGGCAGCGATGTCGGCGAGTACTCGGTGAGGAAGAAGCCGTCGCGCACCGCCTTCGATGCGACTTGCTGAGCGATCATGAGTGCCGCAGCGATCGCGCCGACCCAGACCGCGAGGTCTTCTGACCTTTTCTTGGCCGCATCCGTCACCGCGCCCACCTTAGTCGGTCACTGCTGCTGGGTCACGATTCTAGCAAACCAGCATAGGCCTATTTACGCATGACTTCCATGTTCATGGTCATCTGCGTCTTCATCATCATGTTCCGCCCACCGGTCGAAAGCGACATCTCCGTGGTCGCCTTGATCTCGCCCTTGCTGTTGGGGACCAGCTTGTTGAGGTTAAGCTCGATCTCCGAATCGCCGCTCGCCTTGTGGGAAAGCAGCTTTCCGACCGCGCCCGCCGGCAAGCCCTCCCGGAGTGTCTGCACCTTCGCGTCTTGGGCGATCGCACAGTTCAGCTTGGCCTCGGAACCCTTGTGCGACTTGAGCGTACAGGTCGAGGTCTGGTCGATGGTCATGCCGCTATTGCGAACGGCTTGAATCACGCGCCATTTGGCGCCCTGTCCGACCGGCTTCTCAGGCAGCGGAAACGACAGTTGCTTCATGTTTCCTTGGAGCTGTTGAACCATTTGCTTCAACTGCGGTGTCGCGCCGGGTGGGGTCGTGTACTCCCCGCCTACGATAAAGCCGCGCGATGTCATCTCAGACCACCCCTCAAGGTTCTCGACGCGAGCGAGTTCGGGCTTGAGCGACGCGAGGACGGCCGGATCGGCGCTCTTCTCGTCGAGGACACGCATGTCGCGAATGACGGCCTTTGAGCGAACGTTGCCGTTATCTAACACCTTTTCTTCCTCGAGGGTCACCCGGGTGCGGATCTTCGGCATGCTCACCGCTGGCGCCTGCGTGCCGTTCATCGTCATACGCATGTCCATCTGCATGTCCATGACCATCTCGTGCTTGCGTCCGGCTTCAAACTTGTAACGCAGCTCGGCGTGCGGCGCCTTGCCTGGCGAAAGGAGCTCCAGCTCAGTTTCGGGTAGTTCGCCTTGCGGTTCCGTTGGTATCTCCGGTTGAGCGAGCTGCTCCGGCGCCTCGGGTTGGTCGAACTCCGAAGGCAGTTTTGGCGCCGTGGATGCCCCGGAAGCTTGCTGGGCAATCGAGCCATCTTCCTCGTCATCACACCCGGCGAAAGTGCCCGCTGCACAAGCGACGGCGGTCATCCAAAACACGGTTGTCTTCGCAAAACGCGGGGTAGTGAGTTGTCGCTGAATCGTCATGCGTGGAACCATACCGCTTTCGCACCCGCACGCCTACATAAGCCGTCCAGTCCATCCTTTTTTGGAAGTGCCCAAAAACGAGAACTTCTTGCTTGTCTATTTGAGGTGAGAATTCCCCCTCAGATTTCCCCCACACCTGCTTCGGTCTGCGAGTGTCGTTGGTAATCGCCCCTTTGACCTCCGCGCTTACTCTCGAGCGCAATCTGTTCGATGGTCAGGCTGCGGTCGACAGCTTTGAGCATATCGTAAAGGGTGAGGGCGGCGACACTGACCGCGGTTAACGCCTCCATCTCAACCCCGGTCGCATCCTTGGCGACCGCACGCGCCGTTAACTCAATCACGGTCTCTTCACCCTCCTCCTGGGGCTCCCCGATGAGGAGTTCACAGCCCGCGAGCGCCACTTGGTGACACAGCGGGATTAGATTCGACGTCTGCTTGGCCGCGCTGATTCCTGCCACGCGAACCGTCGCGAGCACATCCCCTTTTTTGTTGTGGACACTCTGCAACGCAGCGGCGGCCGCACGGCTCATTCGAACGCGACCACGCGCAACGGCCACACGCTCGCTCGTGCGCTTGCCCGAGATGTCCACCATGCGCACCTGGCCCCGCTCATCTGCATGCGAAAGTCGTAGTTCGTTGCCCATCCCCAGACCATAGACCGGCTGTGCTCCTCGAGCACTGGACAAAAGCCTGGCTGGCACCATGGTGATGCCATCATGCACCACCTCGCCACCCGAAGTCTCCTCGCCCTGAGTTTGCTCGCCTGCGGAGGCTCCGCAACGACTCAAACTGCGACACCGCAAACATCCGAAGAACGCCCACTGGTGACTGACGCCGCAGCCACCGAACCAGTCGCCCCGCAAACAGGCTCGGTTGAGGCTGCAGTAACAAGCCCACATCGATCTGAGGCAAATCGTGCTCGGGATCGTTATCGTCACCCCAAGGAAACGTTGGCGTTCTTTGGGCTTAAGCCCGAGATGACAGTGGTCGAGCTAGCCCCCGGCCGCGGCTGGTACAGCGAAATCCTCGCGGCGCTCCTCTCGCCCAACGGTCAGCTCATCGCGGCGGTGCCGCCGCGCTACCAGCAAGCGTTCGATGAGTTCGTCGCGCAACATCCGCTCTACAAGTCGATTCACACCGTTGTGCTCGACACCGAGAAGCCGATCAAGTTGGCCAAACCGTCGAGCGTGGACATGGTCGTTACGTTTCGCAATACCCACAACTGGATCCAAAGTGGTCACGAAGAGGCTGTGTATACAGCGGCTTTTAAGGCCCTCCGACCGGGCGGAGTGCTTGGTGTCGTCCAACACCGCGCAAAGGAGGGTGCCGATGTAGAGCAAAGCGCCCAAAGCGGCTACGTGCCGCAGGCACACGTCGTCGCGCTCGCAGAACAAGTCGGATTCAAACTCGAAGAAGCGAGCGAGATCAACGCGAACCCTGCGGACACGACGGACCACCCTGAAGGCGTGTGGACGCTTCCGCCGGTTCTGCGGCTCGGCGACCAAGATCGTGCAACGTACCAGGCAATCGGTGAAAGTGACCGGATGACACTACGTTTTCGTAAGCCCGGGGCCTCAAATGCCACCGATAGCGTAGTCCTTTAGGCTTTTTTCGCACGGCCGACGGGTCCACTTGAGCGTCGCTCGGAGCGCTACGAGCGGCAGGATTGTCACCACCATTTGCTGTTTTTTGGTACCCTCGCCCACGAGTATGCGTAGGGTTTGCTCCACATTGGCGCTTCTTGCCGCCGTCATCTTCGCGAGTGCGGAAGCACATGCACAGCGACTTCCGTCCGTACTGGAAAACGGCGATGAGCACGCCGCGAAAGACCTTTATAAGGAGGGCGCCGAACTGGTCGAGTCGGGCCACGCCGCGGTCGGCGTCGACAAACTCCTTCGAGCCTACGAGCTCAGTGGTGCAGCGCTGCCCCTGTTCGCCCTTGCACACGCATACTCGCTGATGCTCGACCACGAACGCACCTCAGACATCACACGGGTTATCCTTGAGGACCATGAGAGCCTCGCGCCCGACCTGCGTTCGCGCACGCGCCTACTCAAGGCAGAGGCGCAGAAGCACGTCGGACTTCTGCGGCTAATGGGCGTCCCCGACACCGAAGTCGAAGTCACGCTCGACGGCGAACCGGTCGAAGATGCGAAGCGTAGGCCGCTTTTCTTCTCGTTTATTCCTGGCCTCCACACCATCGAGCTACGCGACGGCTTCGGTCAGTACTTCAAGTGGGAAGGCGAGGTCACTGTTGGACACACGCGGGAGGTACTCGTGCGTTTTGAATCGAAAGACGACGACTCGCTGCTTGAGCAACCGTGGTTTTGGATCGCGGCCGGGGCGGCCGCAGCACTGGCGGTCGGAGCCGTCATCCTCGCCGGCAGTTCGGGCGACGAGGGTCCAAGCTGCCAAGGAGTATGCTTACCGATATGAGACGCACGTTGCTCATCGGCTTTGCTCTCGTGGCGCTGCTGAGCGCCTGTGGCGAGGAGCGTGCTTTGCTTGAGGTCGAGCTCGAGTTACCCAGGACCGGAGGGGTTGGGACACGTGTTTGGGCCTTTGCTGAGGTTCAAGCCGAGGCCGAAGGCGACTTTTTCTGGCCTCCGGGCGAGGGCGTGGCTGAGCAGCTTTTGGCCGAACCCGCAACCATGTCCTTCGGTGTGCCCGCAACCCGCGATACGGGGATGCGGCTGCGCGTGAGCTTTTGTTTCGAAGAGGACTGCAGCGATCCACAAGATGCCCTGGGTCAGGCGCCGCAGGTAGGTTACCGCATCGAGCGCAGCCACTACTTACTCGAAACAACCCGCATGCATCGTGCGATCGAGTCGATTCCGCCCGGCAGCGAGGCCAAGGAGGTAAACGTCGGAAAGTGTGAGATCGAGGGTTGCTGGGCAGGTGATGCGATCAGCTGGTGCGAAAGGGACGGCCGCCATGCCTGCGAATAACCCGCTTGTGTCTTTGGGCGCATCTTTGGCTTTCGTCCTCGATCGGGCCTCGAAGTATCTGCACATACGTCGTCGGCCCTTCTCTGCGGGCGCGCTCAAAGCTGCATCCAAAATCCAAGGCGCGGCAAC
The DNA here is from genome assembly GCA_964487255.1 of uncultured Polyangiales bacterium. Lineage (GTDB taxonomy): Bacteria > Myxococcota_A > Polyangia > Polyangiales > CAZAQV01 > CAZAQV01. Next base: position 168,015 of record CAZAQV010000001.1, read on the forward strand.
TCCTGTGCTGTTGAGCGCTCTTGCGATTCTGGGTTTGGTAGGTTGTTCGGACCCTCCGGCACCGGCGTATTTGGTGGTTGATGTCGCAACCGAGCTTTCGCCAGGCATCGACTTCGACACGGTTCGCCTCGATGTGTTTTCCGGGACAACGAGCGAGGGCGAACGTCCGTTTGACCCGATCGCCGCCTCTGTACGCTCGACCGACAAGTTCTCGCCAGCGTATCGACTCTTGGACGACGGCGAACAAAGCATTCCCGCGGGCCAGTACCTGGCCGAATTGACGCTGTCGAGCGGGGCGCTTCGTGTCGACTCTCAGCGCCGCGGTTTCGAGATCAGCGGCACCACGGCAATCGCCTTCAACTTCTCAAACGGCCCAAGCTGCCAGAGCCCCGCCGACTGTGGAGAGCTACTGAGCGCAACTTGTTCCGCCGTCGACTGCGTCGCAGACGTCTGCAAATGCATCTGCGGAAACAGCTCTGACGCGGGCTGTGAATCGATCGAAATCTGCTCGAACGGAATCGATGACGACGAGGACAGCGACGTCGACTGCATCGACAGCGACTGCCAAGGAAGAGCCTGCGACGACGGGGACCCTTGCACCGTCAACGACGTCTGCGGCGACGGTCTGTGCAACGCAAAGCCTAAAGACTGTGCAAGTGGCGACCCGTGTAAGGTCGGAACCTGCAACCCAAACGACGGAAGTTGCACCGTCGAAAACAAACCGGACGGGACGGTCTGCGACGCCCACCCGAACCGCTGCTGCGGCGGCACATGCGTCAACCTCTCCACCGACGCCAACCACTGCGGTAGCTGCGGCACGGTATGCACGACGGGTCGTTGCGACGACCTGGGCAACGGTCGGGCTGCGTGTTTCTGCGCAGGGGCGAACGCCAACTGCAAGCCGGGGACCGTATGCTACGACCCGACCGGGGACGGCACCCACCCTGACGCTTACCACTGCGACTGCGACAGCGACAACGACTGCGGTCGCGGCGCAAAGTGCGCTGCCAACGTCGTTGGCGCCATCGACCACTGTTACTACGAATGAAGGTTCCTCGACTTCAACTCGGGCTTGGAGAAGCGCACGCGGAGGCGATCAGCGCTGTTCTTGGCAGTGGTCTGTTGGTGCAAGGCGAGCAAGTCGAAGCATTCGAAAGTGCCTTGGCCACTCGTTGCGGGCGAAAGCACGCAATCGCCGTCAGCAGCGGCACCAGTGCACTTGAGCTCGCGTTGCGGGTGCTCGATGTCGGGCCAGGCGACGAGGTGCTGTGCCCCGCGCTCACTTGGCCAAGCCCCGCACACGCCGTGATCACGTCGGGCGCCAAGCTTCGCCTCGTCGACGTCGATCCCGAAACGTGGAATGCCGGGCCAGAAGCGTTCGCACTAGCCCGGGGTCCGCACACAAAGGTCGCTATCGCGATCGACCAGTTCGGTGCGCCGGCCGACCACGACGCCATCCTCCGCGCTCTGCCGGGGGTTACCGTCATCGAAGACGCGGCGTGCGCGCTTGGAAGCACCTATCGGTCTCGGCCTTGCGGAAGCTTTGGTGCGATTTCCTGTCTCAGCTTCCACCCGCTCAAGGTGCTCACGACCGCAGAAGGCGGCATGTGCTTGACCGACGACGATGCCCTCGCTTCGCGGCTAAGAGCCCTGCGCAACCACGGTCAGAGTAAACCTGGGCACTTTCTTGAAGCCTCCGGTAACGCGAGGCTGTCCGAAATTCACGCCGCGCTTGGCAACGTGCACCTCACCACGCTCGATGCCCGCGTCTCGCGCCGCCAGCAAGTGCGGCGCGCTGTGGAGGAGCGTGCACCCGTACGTGTTCAACGACTGCTGGAGGGCTGCACCACGAATGCCCAAACGCTCGGCGTCCTGTTCGACTCGGTGCAGACACCTGACGAACGCGCGGCCGTGATGGCCAAGCTTCGCGCAAGGGAAGTCGGGGTCGGACCGCTCTCGTACGCGCTCACCACAATCGGCTCGATTCAAGGCGCCGATGCGTGCCCAAACGCCGAGTTTGTGGCTGCAGTGGGGATCGCCATTCCTTGTGATGCCTCGCTGTCGGATGAACAGGTCGACTATCTCATCGAACAGCTCGCGGAGGTGGCGTGAGCACCCCCATCGTGCAGGTCAAGGACCTACACAAGACGTTTCACATCGGCTTTTGGCGCAAGCGTGTCGATGCCGTGCGCGGCATTAGCTTCGCCGTCGAACGGGGTGAGTTCTTTGGACTGCTGGGACCCAACGGCGCCGGCAAGACCACCACGCTCAAGACCGTCCTCCGACTCATCTTCCCAACGCGAGGCTCGGTCGAGCTCTTTGGTCAACCGCTCGAACGCGAATCGTTTGCGCGCATCGGCTACATGCCCGAAAACCCATATGTCTATCAGTATCTCAAACCACTCGAGTTTCTAGACCTATGCGGACGGCTGCTGGGGATGAGCGCGAAAGCGCGCAAGAAGCGAGCTGATGAGTTGATCGAAAAGGTGGGTCTTGAGCACGCCATTGGGCGACAGATCGGTCGCTTTTCAAAAGGGATGACCCAGCGCGTGGGGCTGGCGCAGACACTCCTACACGACCCTGAACTCATCATCTTGGATGAGCCGATGAGCGGTCTCGATCCGGTCGGTCGAAAGCAGATTCGCGACTTGCTCGCCGAACAGCACGCCGCAGGAAAGACGATCGTGTTTACCAGTCACATCCTCTCGGATGTCGAAACGCTCTGCGATCACGTCGCCATTATGCGGCGGGGCAAGATCGCCGCGCGCGGCGCGCTGGACGAACTGCTCGAGCACGACGGACAAGCCCGAACGCTTGAACAACTCTTCCTCGAAAAGGCCTTCGCCCAAGAGTCCGAACTTCCGACGACTCGCAAGCGCTAAGCTTTCGCATCGGGCACGGTGTCGCTCTGCTCAACCGCAGGAGGGCGCGCGCGAAGTGACCAATACCCGCCTCCCAGCACGAGCACCGCAGCAAGCCCGAGCACGATGAGATTCGGGCCAGTACGCCTACTCGGCGCGGTGGTCTGCTTGGTCTTCTCAAAAACCGGGGCGGCTGCTCCTTCGACGGTCTCTTCGCTTTTTTTTGCAGTCTCAGCCGACCCGATCGGCGCCCGCGCTTCCACTTGCGGCTCGGCCTCGATCACACCGACTGGCACACGATACGCAGAATCGTCACGCATGAGCGAAAGCACTTCCGTGTAGACTTTCTTCCACCCCCACGTCTTGGGCGCGTCTTCACCACGCTGGTTGCGGTACAGCCTACGCAGTTGCCAGATCGCATTCCGCCCATACCAGCGAATGAACTTACGGGCATTGGTGCGCACACGGATCGCAGGATGGTTCATCAGTGATGCGACCGCTTCCATCGCGTCGAAACTTCTGTCGTGCTGATACACGGCCAACGTTCGCACCAGTTGCTCCGCGTCGGGCGCAAGTGCGAAGGCACGGCCCGCCGAAGTCACCTTCATCTCTTCGAGCGCATCCTTGGCCTTGCTGCTCACCCACGACTGCGGGTGGTCTTGCCACGCGATCAAGAACGGAACAAAGCGCTCTTTGCGAAGCGCGATGAGCCGCGTGAGTTCCCATCGAAAGAGCCCTTTGTGGCTGGCCAAAAGGTCGCCCAGGGCCTCGATCGCCCGCGGCGTCCCGATGCGCTCGAGCGCCCGCGCAAGCAAGACGACTTCGGCCGCATCGGCACGCTGCGGCGCAGCTTCGAGCGCGTCTTGAATACCATCCGCGATGTCGACGATGTCGCTTGCGAGTTCACCGCCTGCCGCCTTGCGAAACTCGGTGATCGCATCGGCAAGTTCTCGAAGCGCTTGTCGTGACTTCTCGCCCTCTGCAAGCCGTTGCGCGTCAGGTGTCGACCCCTCTGCGGCTTCGATCGCGGCGTCCGCTGACTGGACGGCCTGCACATGCGCGCGAATCTGCGCGCGAATCGCAGCAACACGTGCCCGAATCACGGCCTCGGCCTCCACCGATAGGCGCGAGTATTCGTAAATCGCTCGCTCGCGCGCGTCTGCATCGAGCGCCAGGTCCGCGCGGTAGCTGAGCAGGTCGTCCTGCGACGTACCGAGTTCTTGAGCGTGAGTCACCGAGCCGACAGCGTCCGTCACGCTCAACAATGCGAAAAGAGCCAGCGTAAGAACTAAAACGAAAGCTGTGGATGGACGCATCATGAGTCGGGAACGATCCGAAAGTTGGTAAACTCGCCCGTGTAACTTCGCCAACGCGTCTCGATCTTGTCGACACGCGCGGTGGACGGTCCCTGTTGTGCCCATGCGAGAAGGTCTTTGACGGCCTCCTCCTCACCTTCGGCCACGATCTCCACCGTGCCATCACCACGGTTCTTGACCCAACCGGTCAGGCCAAGATGACGCGCCTCGCGCTGTGCGGTCGCGCGAAAGTACACGCCCTGAACACGACCCTTGATCACGAGTTGAATGCGTTTTTGACCCATGCCCGACTTGTATTTCAGGTACACCCTTCGGTCGATCCCCTCCAAGAAATCGACAAGATTCAAGAATCCGAGACTAAACTCACAGGGGTCGTTCGAAAAAGCCCGTGAAATCAGCTCGCCGGCTTGCCAAACGTGTGTGTGTTTTGCACACTTCGGTCGATTTGTGGGTGCGCCTTGAGTTCACAGGCTCCGCCTCAAAAGGGAATCAGGGGGCGCAGCCCCGGACTGGGAGAAATGGTTATGAAGAAGTTTTCGCGAACCTCACTTGTGTGCGCGTTTGTTGCGTTGTCATCGCTTGCGGGCTGCAACGAAGCCGCGGATCCGATCAACCGCGTGCAGGCCAACGTGGTCGAGAAAGATACCTTCGAGGGCGAGTGGTACTACCTACAGACGGTCATCGATACGCCGTACGACAAAGGTTACAGCTTCGTCGGCGAACAGGGCAGCCTCGAGAAGATCTCTTGGGAGATTCAAGAAGAGTTTTTGATCGCCCGCCGCAGCTATCAGCACATCGAAAATGCGGAACAAGACGGCATCGCGGAAGAGAACCTTCGTGGCGTCGCGATCGCCATGTATCGGATCCAGTCCCATTTCGACATTAGACGTGCCTACAACACCGTCACCGGTGAAGAGCAGAACGTGATCATGGAGAACACAAGCGACCGTCCTTGGTATGAGCGCGAGTTCATGCGCGTCGATTGGTCGCAAAACCTGATCACCAACAACGATTTTCTACTTCTCGCCAAGCTCTTTAACGGCATCCAGATGGAACCCGTTTCTTACTTCGTACAAGACCTCGAAGAAGACCATCCGCACGCACCGAAATTCGAGGCGCCCGAAGGTAGCGACGAGGTGAACTACATCGACCTCGTCAACAAGATGTTCGTTCGCCCTGAAACGGTCATGATTCCCGGCTTCGACCAGCCCATTCCTTCCTGCTTTTTGATCGGCAGCGAACAAGCCGACTGCGCGCCAGGCGAACTCACCGTACGCAACTCCTTTCTCAAGGTCGACTCCGAACGCGACTATCAACCACAAGAGTACACCGGCGATCGTATGGAGCGCTTCGGCTACTTCGTGACCGACCGCATGGGCTACAACGACGAGTATGGCGTGGTGCAGCCCGCCCGTTTCCGCTTTGCCAACCGTCATAATATTTGGGTCGACAGTCACATCGAGGACATCGACGACGACGGGAAACCCGACTACTGCGGCGAAGATGCACACTGCCCAGGCGCCGGTTCGGTGTGCGACCTCGACCTCGGTAAAGCCAACCGCTGGGTCTTTGCCGACTCGGGGAAGACGCGCGGCTTGTGCACCGTGCCCTACGTGGATCGCGAAATCCGCCCCATCACCTATCACCTCTCGCAAAACTTTCCCGAAGAGCTGTTGCCCGACGCCCATCATTTCGAAGCAGAGTGGAATAGCGCGTTCGTCGACACCGTCGCCTCGCTCCGTGAAAACGAGTGCCTGAAGAATGGGGGTTCAGCGGACGACTGCGCGGCGCAGCGTAGTCGCGAAGATCACCAAAGCATCTTCGCCCTTTGCAATAACCCAGTAACCGAAGACGACCATCCCGCGTGCGGACCGGCGGGCACGAGTGCCGACATCGGCGACCTTCGCTACTCGCTACTCGGTTGGGTGAACGAGCCCCACCTCTCGAGTCCACTCGGCTACGGTCCGTCCGCGGCCGATCCCGAGACGGGCGAAATTGTGATGGCCAACGCGTTTGTGTATGGCGCGGGTGTCGAGCGTCTTTCCGCGTTTGCCCGTGACATTATCGCCGTGCTCAATGGCGACCTCGATGCCGCGCAGATCACCAATGGTGAGCAGATCGCAGATTGGGTGCAGAACCAACAGGCCCCGCCCGACCAAATCGGCCGCGCGGCGGACGAACACCACATGAAAATCGACGGGCACAACGTGCATCGCATCAACGAAGCGATGGACTTTTCATGGGCCAAAGCTCGCGGCATCAGCAAAGATCCAAACTATCGCGCGCCACAAAATATCGAGGAGTTCCTGCACATCGCGAAGGCGTCTCGTGAGGCACTCTTCCGCGGCGGTGCATTTGGCCGCGACGTCGGCGCGGGTTCTTCGAAACTCAAGTCGCTTCGCGACACCGACATTGAAGACATGATGACCAATGGCGAAATGCTGCTCGCGGCGGGCATTGACCCTCGTGACGTGGGTGACCGGACCGACTCGCTCTTCGACCAAGCTTCACCGCTGCGTCAAATGGATCCACACGCCATCTTCGCATTCCAGCGCATGAAAGACCGCGTGCAAGAAGAAGCTTGCCTCGTGCATGCAGACTTTGCGGACGACGGGCTGATCGGTCTTGCCAGGGCGATCGTACGCGCCGCCAACGAGGGCGACGGAACACTGACCTGGTATGGCGTCGACTACACCGTGGCCAACGCGGCTGGCGAGATCGACTACGAGGCGGTCCGCAAGATGCTCATCCACCCGATGTTCAATGCGGTCACCGCACACGAGATCGGTCACACCCTCGGCCTTCGCCACAACTTTAGCGGCAGCTTCGACTCCCTCAACTACAAGCCCGAGTACTGGGAGCTTCGCGACGACGGCAACATGCAGCCGCGCTACCTCGACCCGACCAGCCTCGAAGAGGAAGACGGTCGCATCAAGGAGTACCAGTACTCCACCGTCATGGACTACGGAAACAACTTCGTCGTCACCGACGCCGAAGGCATCGGCTATTACGACACCGCAGCGATCAAGATGGGCTACGGCGACCTGATCGAAGTGTTTACCGAGGCCAAGGACGCGGGCGCACTCAACTGGGTGCATGCGATCACACGCCTGGGCTGGCCGATCCCGCTCAAGCTTTCATCGTTTACGGGCGGCACCCCTGGCGCGTACACGTACACTGAAATCCCCGAACTTGCGGGCGGGGTAGAAGGCCTGAAGAAACGTGCCGACGTCACGTACGCCGACATCGTTCCCGACCCGTTCTTGCAACAGCAAGGCCTCAGCGATCGGCTGCAAGACGCGCAAGGCCGTCCGGTCGTGCCCTACATGTTCTGCTCCGATGAACAAGCCGACTTGAACCCGGACTGCTTTCGCTACGACAGCGGTGCCGACGCCTACGAGTCACTGCAGTCGGTGATGGACAACTATTACAACTACTACATCTTCAATGCGTACGGACGCGGGCGCGTGGGCTTCAACGTCGGCGGCTATGCAAACCGTGTTGCCGATCGCTACTTCAAGAAGATTAAGTATACCAACCAGATCTACTCGCTGTATCGTGGCCTGCTCGAAGACATCTTCGGTGGCGGCGAAGGGTTCGACGAATTCTGGGTCAAGCCCGATGGCATGGGCGCGTGGACAGCCGCGGTAGGTGCAGGCTTTGGGCTTTTGACAACGGTGGTCACCACGCCGGAGCCCGGCACGTACACGTCGCGAACACTCCCCGATGGCAGCAAGGGCATGCTCGTTTCAACCAATCCCTTCGGTGCTAGCGGAAGCGTGGGCGTCGACAACTTTGTGGGTCGACCGCTGTCGACAACTTGGGATTTCGACCTCGGCTACTACTGGTTCGATCAAGTCGACCGCGCTGGCTACTTCTACGACAAAGCGATCGCCATCATGATGCTCACCGATCCGCGCACCAACTTTGTGGGTCGCGACACGTCGGCGGACGTTCGACAGTATGCCCTCAGCTACTATACGAGCTTCCCCGATTCGATGACGAGCTTCCTACGCGCAGCTCAGTCCAACGATTGGCAAACGCTCGCGCCTCGCGTCAAAGAAGGAAGCAGCTTGGTCTTCCCGGATGCGCTCGACCTCCAAGAGCGCGACATGGACGGCACGCCAATCGATCCAAATATCTCGTTTACCATCCAGCTCTACGCGGCGGTGTACGGTCAGGCACTGATCCCGGAGACCTACGACGAGAGCTATCTCAACAACAGCCGTATTTTCGTCAAGGGCAGTCCCAACGGGGTTGAGTTCGCGTCCGGCACGCCGGTCGTCGAGTTCACCGACCCGGAGAGCGGCCTGACCTACGTGGCGCAGTCGGTGATCAAAGACGGCAAGCAGCTCGGGGTTGGCGCACAAATGATCGAGTATGCCAATGCCCTCAAGGCGCAGGGCTCGGACGATGAACTCGGCGACTTCGTGGACAATATGGATCTCGCCCGCCGGATCTCCTGGCTCTTCACTTTCGGCGGTTAGTCGGCTGATCCATCACAGCTAGCTGAAGAAGAGCCAGAGCGCGCACACGAGCACGAGCAGAACGCCGCTCAACGAAGCGTCGCGGAACCGGCCGATGGAAGGGTCGACGGGGTTTCGTGCGCTCCGTGCGTCGAGTTCGGGAGTCTGCTGCTGGGCGGTGAGCATGCTTGTCAGGACGAGGACAACCGTGCATGCGAAGAAGAGGTACGCCGCGAAGTGCAGAAAATTGATTTCGGCAAAGCTACGCAGCGATGCCGGCATGCTGCTCTTTGCGAGTTCGGCAATCAGTCGCACAGTCCCGAGCACGAAACCGACCGCCAAAGCCGCACCCGCCCCTGTCGCATTTGCGCGTTTCCAGAGAAGCCCAACGAGGAAGACGGCCGCGATCGGCGGTGAAATATAGGCCTGCACCGACTGCAAATAGGTGTAGAGCTGACCCGAGATGTTCTTCATCAAAGGAACCCACAGTAGACCGCAAAGCACGAGGCCCAGGGTTGCGAGTTGGCCAACCACCACCAGTCGCTGATCCGACGCCTCTGGACGCAGCTTCTTGTAGACGTCCCAGGTAATCATCGTCGAGCACGAGTTGAACACGGACGACAGCGAGCTCATGAGCGCAGCCAAAAGGCCCGCGATCACCAAGCCGCGCAGACCGGATGGCAAGAGCGCGGCAACCAGCGTCGGAAGCGCCTTGTCGGGATCATCGAGTTCGAGCTTGCCGGACGCCGCCAATGCGCCTGCGATCATGCCCGGCAACACAAAGAGAAAAAGTGGCGTAAGTTTTAGGTAGCCGGCAAAGATGGTGCCGCGCCGCGCTTGCGTAAGACTTCTTGCCGACAGAACGCGCTGCACGATGAACTGGTCGGTGCACCAGTACCAAATGCCCAAAATGGGTGCGCCGACCGCAATCCCGGTCCACGGGAAGTTGGGGTCGTTGATCGGTCGCCACAGGCTCATGGCCGTCGGCTCAAGGTGCGCCCCGAGTTCGCTCCAGCCGCCAAGCTCGACCAGCCCCGCCCAGCAGACCGCGATCGCGCCGCCGATCAAGACGAAAACCTGCAGCATGTCCGTGTAAAGAACGGCGCGAAGACCTCCAAAGACCGTGTATGCACCCGTCGCCACGACCACACAGACCGCGCCCGTCCAAAAGTCGATACCCATGAGCGCTTGAAACACAATGGCGCCGGCTGCAATGGTGACTGAAATCTTGGTCAAGACGTACGCCAGGATGGATATCGCAGCGAGGTACCAGCGCACCGCAGGCGCGTAACGAAGCTCCAAAAACTCGGGCATCGTGTACACCCCGCTTCGCAGGTAGAAGGGCACAAAAAACCAGCCCAGGAGCAGCAAGATGAGCGACGCGATGATCTCAAACTGCGCGACCGCGACGCCGCTTGATGCACCGGTACCCGCCAAGCCCACCAAATGCTCCGAGCCAATGTTCGAGGCGAAAAGCGAGGCGCCGATCACAAACCAACCCGCATTACGACCCGCCAAGAAATAGTCTTCGGTCGAGCCCGCTTTGCGCTCTCTTCGGGTTGCCACGATCGCAACAACAAAAACCACGGCAAAGTAACCCGCGACGACAAGCCAATCGGCGACGCTCATTATTGCTGCTCCTTTTCATCGGTCATCACACGCAGGGTCTGCACTTCAAGCGCGCCCGTCTTGATGTGCACGAACGGAGGCTCGTCGAGCCAGCCAGAACGCGCTCGTTCAAAGGCCCTCGCCGTGCGTCTTTGGGGCAGCGCTTTGTCGCCAATAAGCACTTGCGTGACAGCCGTAACACCTGCCAGTTCGAATTGATAGGCAGCCGTTGGTGGCTGGCTCTCGGTTTGTAGTGCGTGAACGCTGAGATGCACCTCAGGACCACGCCTTTGCTGAGTGAACATCGTTCGCCGGGTCGCGCCATTCTGGTAGTCGAGCGTCTCGCCGTCGTCCTCGACCAACACAAAACGCGTGGGTGCGGGTCCCGCAAAAACCCGAACGCGGCGCGCGCCTCTGCCGTCAGGCTCCCGCTGCACGCGATCGAGCGGAACGATCGCGCCAGCTTGTGCGAAGAGCGGCAGGGTAAAGCGCCCGCTTGGGCGCAGCGGCACATCACGCAGCCACTGCCCGCGACTCGCCACCCGCGACGAGCCGTCCCAGGCAAACCACTCACCCGCCGGAAGATACACGTCCTCTTTCTGAGCGCCCTCACGCGCTACACCGACAGCCAGAAGCTGTCCGATCTGCTTGTGTGTACCGAGCGCATGCGTGCGTTTGTCTTCGGGATAGTGGAACACAAGCGGTGCGATCACAGGATCGCCCGTTTCGAACGCGTGATGGGCGAGCGAGTAGAGATACGAGATGAGCTGATACCGACGCTCGGCGTTCGCGCGATTGCTGACGATATCGCCCACTTCGTGCGGCGAAACCGGATGGCAGTTGCAGAGATTGAGGACGTGTGCGCGCGCCGGGATGTCAAACATCATCGCATTGGCGAACCACTGCGTATAAAGCTCATCGAGGTCGCCTCGCAACGCACTACGTTTGAATCCGCCGATGTCCGTACCGTAGTAATCGATGCCGGAAAACGACATGTGCGACTGCGCAAAAAGGTGGGCGTGCAGGCTCTCGAAGTTCGAGCCGATGTCTCCGGACCACATCGCCGCTCCGAAGCGTTGAATGCCCGCGGTTCCAGATCGCGTGAGGATAAAAGGTCGTCGACGTGTTTGCTGTTGCTGGTAACCGTCCGCAATCCCCTGTGCCCAAAGCAGATTGTAGAAGTTGTGGACGGCAGACTGGTTTCGCCCAAAGCCCTCGACGCCGTGATACAAGCCAGTCGGCGAAAAAAGTTCGGGCTCGCCCAAGTCGGTCCAATGCCCGACCAGGCCGGCTTTCACGAGCGGCACGCGTTTTTGCGCATGCCAGTAGGTACGCGCTTCGGGGTGCGTCCAGTCGAGCATGCCGCCCTTTCCCCACCAAGGGTTTTTGTCGAGGTAGACCGGGTCCCCGGTCTCCTTCTGTACGACGAGATACCCGCGCTCGCTCAGATCTTGATGCTCGTCGAGCCCCTTGGCAACGTAGGACTCCTCGATTGCGATGACGCCGATCCCCTGCGAAGCAAGCTCTTGAAGCTTGGCATCGGGGTGGGGGAACGCCTCTCGATCCCAACTGAGGCTGCCCATCTGGCTTTGCTCGGAATCCTCTTCGATCCCGCCAAACCACTGCAGGTCGAGCACGATGCCATCGAGGGGAAACTTCGCGGCGCGTAGCGCGCCAAGCTTGCGATCAACCTCTTGCCAGTTGTCGAACCCATACTCCGAAAGCCAGAAGCCGAACGCCTTGCGGGGCGGGACGGGCGCATGTCCAACGAGCGCCATGTAGTGGCGGCGAAGGTTCCCGACGTTATCAGCGGCGAACACATAGATAGACGGCGAAGGGGCCTCTGGATGAACGGACAGCAGCCATGGATCTTGGGAGAAATCCCAGCGAAGGGCGTAACTCGTATCGACGAACAGAGCGAAGGGTGTGGGCTCGCTCAACACGTACAGCACGGGGATCTGCGTGTTTCCGACCGCACCGCCTTCGAACTTGACCATGCGATTACCAAACTCGTTGCCTGGCAAACGTTGCCCGCCGCGAAGACTATGCCGACCGTCGGAAGTAAAGTGCTGTCCTAGACCAAAGAGCGCAGGATCACCCGCGACAAAGAACTCCAGCTTTGAACTCTGCTCTTCAGGGCTTGCGCAAAGCTTGAGAAGGAGATGATGCTCGGTGGAAATCGCTTGGCAATGCTCTTCGCTTTCAACCTGCAGCGTCGGTACGGCCGGCAAGGAGAGATGAGTCTGCCACTGCGGCTGGAGCATCGGCGAGACAACCTCGCTGTCGAACTGCGAGAAGCGAACGACGCTCGGTGCGAGAATTCGTGCCTGAAGAAGACCTGAACGGGTCGTTTGGGCCTTCCGCACCTTCGCCTGAACCGGTGACCGACCCGCGCACGCCACCAACGTCGCGAGCACAAGCACCACGAGCAGCGGTCGACACGAGGCGCGCAGCAGGCTCATTTGATGGTTTAAAAGTTTCGATGGCCGCGGCTCCGAAAAGCTGCAGCCATCACGACGAAGATTCAACATGCCAGCGGGATGGGAGGAAGGGAGGGAGGGTTGGGAGTTGCTGACACGGAGCATCTGCTGCCGTTGTTCGAAGCTACTGCAAGCCGCTTGCCAATCGAGCCCGTGACGAAACTATTTACTTAAATACAGAAAATGTCGGTTCACGTAGGTCTATGGGCCCCATCTTTTGGCTCGTATAGTGTCCCGGTGACCACTTGATCGACCACCTTTGAGGCAGATTCGGGGGAGCTTGAGGGGGAACTCCCCCCTCAATTGATGCAGAGCGGATTGTTCAAGGTTTTTGGTACCTCTCAAGAATCTTGGACTGAACGCACACAGGTGGTGACGACGCTGGCCGGGTGGGGTCTACAGTGGTCTCTGGCTGAGGGGTGGATCCCCCAGTTAAGTTGTCGCTGAATCGGGCGTCAGGCGGTTAAATCACTAAAATAACTGACTTTTCTGAGGTGCGGGCTTGTTACTAGACTGTAACTGCGATTGGATCGCTTTGTGCATCGAGAGAGGGTCGTTGAGGAAGACGAACATGAGAACGCACAGCCAGAATTTTTCGAAACACGCCTTCATTCTAGCACTTGCCGCGTCGATGCTGGGTGTGGGCTGCGCCGGTGGGGAGACCGGCGAACTGGGTCCACAGCCGCATATTTCGGCGCTTAGTACGTACGAAGCCAGCTTGGGCACGCCGATCGAGGTGTACGGCACCGGTTTTCCGACACCCGCGGAAGGTCGCTTCTTTTTGACCTTCGAGGGTCGCTGGATCGCTGACAGCGGCGACGAGTCACTCGTGCTCAAGAGCGTCGAACTGGAGTTCGGTGACGTCGACCGCGCGGTCTGGACCGGCTTTGGTCCCTACGCCATCCCCTTTGGCGATGGTCAACAGCCCGGCATGTTCGACGGCACGATCTCGGCCGAGGTGCGCAACCGCGACGGCGACACGACCTACACCGACCTTGAGCCGATGGACATGACCTTCGAGGTCAAGCCTTCGATCGCAGTTCGCGAGCTTCAACCTGTGACCGCCAACTGCAAAAACGGAGAGGTCAAGCGCCTGATCGGCGGGATGCCTTATCGCATGCAGATCGAGAGCCTCGGCTTCGAGCCCCGAACGGTGACCTACACGGTCTCGGCACCCGGCCTCGAAAACAAGATTCCAACCTACTCGCTTCGCCGGCTGGCCAACGGACGCTTCGACACGCTGGGCGACGAGGGCGATTTTGTGATCCCGCCCGTGCCCGACGACGTGCCTTTCTACGCCGCCACCATCAACATCGAAGCCGTCGACATGCAGGGTGACTCGCACTACTCCACGTTTGCGATGGCCGTTCGTCGTCCGCTCGATGTGTTCTTCCCGCCCGGACCGGTCGAAATCGCCGAGTTCTACGAGCCGCAACCGGTCGAGGGCCAAGCCCTGTGCATCGACGGCGGTAAGAACAACGTCACCCGCGAGCTTTCGATCACCAGCACCGAGAGCGAAACAAGATCATACGACTTCGGCTGGAGCGACAGCTGGCAGCAGAGCATCACGGTGGAGCGCGGCAGCCAACGCACCATCAGCCAAGGCGTGGCCAACGGCATCGCCTTTGGCACCTCCAACGGCGTCGAGTTCAACTGGGGTTGGCACGACACGGTCGGCGGCTCGGCCAACGGTGGCGCCAACTTTGCGGTCGTTAACTTCGGCGGCGAGATCAACGGGTCACACCGCTGGTTCGAGGAAAACAAGTCCAACCAGGTGACCAGCCAAGATCGGAGCCGAACCGAAACGCTTAATCGCTCGGAGACCACGACCGCATCACAGTCCGCGACCCGAGCCAACACACAGGGAACGACCACAGGCGTTGGCGAGTCCGTCACGGTGACAGATTCGGTCGGTCAGTCATATGGTGTTCGCTGCATCGCGCGCCACAAATGCACGCTCTACACGCAAAAGACACGCCTCATCAAGAGCGGCGATGGTGTCATCTACAACCAATGTGGCGAGGCTGACTTCGTCGGCAAAGTGAGCTACGTCGACTGGAGCTGGAACATCGCGCTCGCGCAGCACAAGAGCGAGACCTGCAATCCCCTCCCTCAACCGGACCTGCCTGAAGCCGAGTGCTTCAAGGGTTGCTCGGGCGCCTTCTAGGCCCCGCTCCTTTCGCTCAGCCCACACCGGAAACCGTTTTCATGCTCTTTGCTTATGACCCCAACAGCCGCTTGCGCCTTTTCGTAGCTTGCTCCCTCAGCGTTCTTCTTCTGGCGTGTAGCGATCCCGTCGCTGAGATCGACAACGACTCGGGCGTCGGCCCAACCGGAGACGGCGGCGGCACGGGCAAGCCCACGCCGCCCGAAACGCCCTATGTGCAACCCATCCCGGCGCGCATCCCGTACCCGGTCATCACCATCAAGGGTGCGGCGTCGGGCGCAGAGCGCGTCATCTTGATGCAAAACGGCCGAAACCCGATCGCGCAGCCGCTGGGCAGCGACGGCTCCTTTTGTTTCGACATGCCCGCCGATGAGCCAGGCGACTACACCTACTCACTTGAGGCGCACGCCAATGGCCTGGTCAGCGAGCGGCGCGAAATCGTGATGGTCACCATGGATCCGGCAGCCCCCGTGACCACCGAGATCGAAAACCTCCGCACCTGCTCAGGCGCCGACCCCGAAGGCTGCCGCCTGCAGGTCGAAGACTGCGAGCGCATCGGAGACGAAGATTGTAACGGCCTTGCCGATGCAGCCGATCCGGTTTGCTCAAGCTGCACCGCGGACTACCTTGAGCCCAACGACACCGCGGCGGTGGTGCCTGGTTACGAGCCCGACGTCTACGACGGCCTCACGCTGTGCGCGAACGAAGTTGACTATTACGGCGTCAACCTCGACACGGCGGACGCCGTGAACGTCCGCATTTTGTTCTCCGACGCCGAGGGCAACCTCGACCTCGAACTTCTGCCTCCGGGCGGTGGTGAGGCGCTCATCGCATCCACCACCACCACCGACGACGAAAGCGTATTCTACCGCGCACTTCTGCCCGGTAAGTACTTGATTCGGGTATTCGGGCGCACTTCGCTCGACACGGCCAGCTACTCGCTGCGCATCTCGGTGACCCAGTAGTTCGATGCCCAAGAGCCGCGTCAGCAGAAGTCTCGCACGGCAGCTCGCCGTGGCGGCGGTCGCGTTGCTGAGTGCACTGGGTACCACACCGTGCTTCGCGCAAGAACTGGAGCTGACCCCCGAGCAACGGGCGGCCGCCGAAGAAGCGGCTCAGCGTGCGGCCGAAAAAGACGCGCTCGATCAGCGGCTCCGTGAACAGAACGCACGCGAAGACACGCGCGAGTACGTTCCTGGCGGAGATCCGTCGATCCCCCACCCTGGCATCCTTCCGAACATGACGCCACAGCTGCTGACTCCCCCACCGGAATTCGAATGGCAGCAGATTCTCGCTAACCAGCGCATCTCCGGGCAGTTCAATACGATCGAAGTCGATGCCAACAACCCGGACAAGATCTTTGTCGGAACGTTCGAGGCCACAGTCGTTCGCAGTGACGACGGCGGCGTGACTTGGCGAGAACTCGAACTGCTACCCTTCACGATCTCGGCGCGTCAGGTACAAGTGCCAACGCGCCCTTCGCTTCTTGGCGGCATCAACGAGGGCTATCAAGGCACGCTCATTCCGCCCGGCGCTCTACCTCTTTTCGAAAATGCCCGTCTTGGTCTCGACAGCAACTACTCACTCGCGATCTTTCCGGACGACGTGGGCGAAGTCATCTTCTATGACGGCGCCAAGGCCACCGATGGCATCTTCCCACCGGCAAATGCCCTCGGCGCGGGTGTACTCTTCGGTGGCGCCGAGTCGAGCTACGTGGACGTCTTCTACCGCGCCAGTGGGCTTCAACGACGCGATACCTTACTCACGCGCGCAGTGCGCGGACGCGCTTTCGAGACTTCGCCCGTTCGCATGATCGCGGTCTGCCCCGGCAACGACTTTTCGGTGTTCGCTGCGACCTACGACGAACTCTTCGGATCCACCGACGATGGCATCACTTGGGTGCGCTTGATGCGCATTCCTGGCAAGATCCGCATGCACCGCGTGCGCTGCTCGCGACGAGACCCAAACCGGGTCTTGGTGGGCACCAACTTCGGCCTTTTTTATTCCGCGGACGGTGGCAACTCGTTCGATCCCGAGCTGACGGCTCGCCCTGGCGAGCCCGCATACGCGGTCAACTTCGGCAACGTCGATGAGACGGGTCAGGAGATCGCTCTCGTCGGCCTCGACGTGCGTCTCTTTCGTGGACACCCCGACAAACAGGCGGGCCTCGAATGGGCCTATCCAAACTTCGACAACCCAGAGACAGCACCTTGGAAACGCATCACGACGGTGACAGCAACCCCCGATGGTCAGATTTGGCTTTCCACCCGCGATGGTCTGCGCGTCTCGCGCGACAATGGTATCAACTGGGAGGTCGTCGCGCCGTATCTCTTCAATGCGCACCCGGTGCAGCAGGTCATCGCCAGCGGCAACGAACACGGCGGTCTTCGCATCGCGGTGTTTGTTGAAGACTGCCCCGAACCACCGTTTCAACGACGACCGATACGCCGAAGCATGGTCCGCTGCCGCAACTCGTTCATCTACGCGACCGACGACGGGGGCCGGAACTGGTTCCCATGGTTTGTCGGCGTCTCCCGTCGACGGCCGGTATGGATGGCCGCCACGCCTTACGAAGAAGGAAAGCCTGGCAAATGGTTCATCGCAACCGGCGGCGGGGTATGGGCTACACACTCGGGTTTTGACGCCCAACGCAATGCCCCGAATATCGACCTCGAGGCCAAGTCCTGGGCAGAGACGAAGCTCCGCAAGAACCCTCCTCTCTACGACGTCAAAGAGATCGCTTTCGACCACCAAAACCTCTCCCGCGAGGACCTCAACGACATGTGGCAGCGAGCCCGCTTCTCAGGCGCTTTTGCGCCAGATGTTCGCGTTCTGGGAACCTACTCGAACCTGCAAGCGTCCATCCGAGGGGCTCAAACCGGCGCTCTGGAGCGCGACTACATCCAGACCTTCACCGAGGCACAGTGGGACATCGCGGTGCAGGCACGCTGGTTTACCTTCGACTTGCTCGCTTACTTTGCGTTCGGCATCAATGCGCCTGGCGAGGCCAACGCGACACGCGGTGAGCTTTACGAGCTTCGCCGACAAATCGACTTTATCGTGGAAGACTCGTGGCATGAGCGCGTGATGCTCCTTCGTCGGTTACGAGACGGGATGACTGACGAATACCAAATCGCGGTCACGCAGGAACGCGTTGAACAGCTGGAACTCGTTCTGGAGTTCTGGATGGGACAACCCCTGCCTTCTGTGAAAAGACGGTTCTGGACCGACGACTACGGGAACAACGACACATGAATCGCGCCGCCCCTCGTTACGCTCGCTGTCTGTCCGTCGCGCTGCTCTTCGGTACCTGGTACGCGCCCGTGGTGAGCGCCCAGCGGCGTGAGAGTGACGAGGAGGCCCCTGCAAACAAGGCCAAGGCCCCTGACAAGGCCAAGGCCCCCAACAAAACGCAAAAAGGGCAGACGGTTCCGGCCATCAGTGCGGCCGAGGCCGAGGAGGCTGAAGCCGAACTGCACCGGCGCAACTACCGCAGAGACACCCGCAGGTACGTCCCCGGCGGCGACCCCTCGATCCCGCACCCGGGTGTCGTTCCGAACATGAACCCGGAGCTGGTCACACCGCCCCCGGAGTTTCGTTGGCAGCAGATCCTCGCCAACCAGCGCATCTCGGGACAGTTCAACACCGTCGAGGTCGACGCCGACAACCCGGACAGGATCTTCGTCGGAACCTACGAAGCGACGGTCGTCCGTAGCGATGACGGCGGTGTGACGTGGCGCGAAGTCGAACTATTGCCGTTTACGATCTCGGCGCGACAGCTGCAGGTTCCGACCCGTCCGTCGCTCAACGGAGGCATCTCGGAGGGCTATCAAGGCACACTCCAGCCTCCCGGTGCACTCCCGCTTTTCGAGAATGCACGCCTCGGTCTCGACAACAACTACTCGCTCGCGATCTTCCCCGACGATGTCGGCGAAGTGATCTTCTACGACGGCGCCAGAGCGACCGATGGCATCTTTCCGCCTGCCAATGCGCTCGGCGGGGGCGCGCTCTTCGGCGGCGCTGAATCGTCGTATGTCGACGTGTTCTATAGCGCGAGCGGCCTTCAGCAGCGGGACACGTTGCTCACGCGGGCGGTACGCGGACGGCTTTTCGAGACGTCCCCGGTACGCATGATCGCGGTGTGCCCGGGCAACGACTTTTCGGTGTTTGCGGCAACGTACGACGAGCTTTTCGGCTCGACCGATGATGGCATCACGTGGGTGCGCCTCATGCGTATCCCGGGCATGATCCGCATGCACCGCGTACGCTGCTCTCGCCGTGACCCCAAGCGGGTATTGGTCGGCACAGACTTTGGCCTTTTTTACTCGACCGATGGCGGCAACTCCTTCGACCCCGAGCTGACCGCGCGGCCTGGCGAACCGGCCTACGCCGTCAACTTTGGCAACGTCGACGAAACCGGACGCGAGATCACTCTCGTCGGACTCGATGTGCGCCTCTTCCGAGGGCACCCTGATCGGCAAGAGGGATTGGAGTGGGCGTACCCGAACTTCGACAATCCCGAGACCGCGCCCTGGGCGCGCATTACTTCGATAACCGCAACGCCCGATGGACAGATCTGGCTCTCGACCCGAGACGGGCTTCGCGTGTCACGCGACAACGGCGTCAACTGGGAGATCGTCGCTCCGTATCTGTTCAACGCACACCCGGTTCAACAAGTCCTCGCGAGCGGGAATGAACACGGAAAACTTCGTATCGCAGTATTTGTCGAAGACTGCCCTGAGCCCCCACTCAAGCGCTTTCCGACGACCGCGACCATGGTTCGATGTCGCAACTCGTTCGTGTACGCGACCGACGACGGCGGCAAGAGCTGGTTTCCCTGGTTCGTTGGCGTCTCGCGCCGGCGTCCCGTCTGGATGGCCGCCACGCCGTACGTGCCCGGAGAGCCAGGGCGCTGGTTTATTGCGACCGGCGGCGGCGTTTGGTCCACCCACTCGGGTTTCGATGCGCAGCGCGCCTCAGCGCAGGTCGATACCGAAAGTAGAGCCTGGGCCGAACGCAAATTGCGGAAGAACCCGGCCCTCTACGATGTCAAAGAGATCGCGTTCGACCACTACCGCCTCTCACGTGAAGCCATGGACGGCATGTGGCAGCGCGCCCGCCACTCGGGCGCTTTTCTGCCGGACGTTCGCGTGCTCGGTTCCTACTCGCAGAACCAGATGAACCTGCGTGGCACCCAAACCGGCGCGATGGAACGCGACTATGTGCAAACCTATACCGAGGCGCAGTGGGACATCGCGGTGCAGGCCCGCTGGTTTACCTTCGACCTACTCGGTTACTTTGCCTTTGGCATCAACGCCCCCGGCGAAGACAACGAAACAAGGGCCGAGCTCTATGAACTGCGTCGTCAGATCGACTTCCTGCTCGAAGACGCCTGGCACGAGCGCGTGATGTTGCTACGCCGTCTACGAGACGGAATGAGCGACACCTACCAGATCGCTGTCTTACGCGAGCGTATCGAACTCTTAGAGTTGACCTTAGAATTTTGGATGGGCCAACCGTTGCCCTCTGTCAAAAAGCGCTTCTGGAAGGAAGAAGAACCATGATCCGATTAGTCCTCATTATTTCGCTATCTCTCACCACCCTTGGCTCGTTTGCTGGGCACACTTCCGCACAGGACGAGGAGAGCGTAAGCGCTCGCGCCGTGACCGCAGATGAACTCGCCACCACGAGCGACCCCTTCAAGTACGAACCCACAGCGGCGCAGACCGTAAAGAAAGCCCTCGGCTATTTCCGCGTCAGCCCCGAAGCGTTCGACAGTTTGCGCAGTGCCGCGCAGACACGCGCGCTTCTGCCTACCATCGCAGCCGGCTACCGCTTCTACGACCTCGCTGTCGACGCACGAGAGATCGACGACGTGGTACCGCTCGATGGCGTCCAAGCGCGTAACGACAAGTACAACTCGTTCACGGTCGGCGCGATTTGGGACTTCCGCCAACTGGTGTTCAACCCGGCCGAAGTCCAGGTCTACGGCCTGGTCGGTGTCCAGCGTGACGTCATGCTCGAGGTCGTGCGAACGTTTTTCCTGCGTCGTCAGCTCGTGCTGCGCTTGGCGCTTCGTCCCCCGCAAGAGCCGCTCGCTCGCGCTTCACTCGAACTGCGTATCGACGAGTTCACGGGAATCCTCGACGTGCTCACCGGCGCCTGGTTCAGCCAGGAGTCTGCGCGCCGTCGCGCGCGTGCCGAAAAAGCCCGCAGTCGAAGGCGCTAAGGCGCCGAGCGCCCGCATGCCTTGAGCGCATGTGACCAGACGGTTCACCGGAAAGCCCAACCCAAGCTTCCACATCAGCACCTGCGGCGGTCAACGCAGTCGCTAAAAACCCATATGATCTTGGTCGGCTGAGTACTCTTACCGCCATTTCGGGCAAGGTACACTTGTTGCTTACACGCAAGCTGTGAACTTTTCTTATGCTTCGCTCCTTGCCTTCGCTCTGCTCGCGGTCGCGCCCCTCGGAACACTCGGCGAAGCGCTTGCGATCGATCTACGCGGAACGGCGCTATCCGACCCGGGGCAGACACTGCGAGACGCGAGCGCACCGCAAGTCACAGCCACGGCCCTAGGTGCGCTCGGCAATATCGGCAAAGTTGCCCGTGCACTGACTGAAGTTGACGTCCGCGCGATTCGCAAAGCCGCCAGCGAGGCCTTTGCGTCAGGACAGTCCAGCACCCAGGTTGCGCTTCGCAACGGGAGCATGGTCGAGGTCAGCGCGATTCCCGACTACAAGTCCTACTCACGACAGATCGCCCACACTCCCGAGGCGTATGCACAGCAAACCGAACGACTCAAAGATCTTCTCAACCAAGCGTGGGACGAGTCGATCGCGCGCGGCTATTTTCAAGCGCCGCAAGAGCGGACGATGTACGAGTTTACGGGGATGGATATGACACAGCGCAGCGCCTCTCAAAAGGTCTATGCGCCCGAGGGCGTGTTCTCGGTGTACATGCATGGCAGCCCGAACAGCCTCAGTCGCCACGCGATTATACTCGAGCACGATCCAGCGAACCCACGACGCGCTCATCAAGTCTTTCGACAGCAGATCAAACTGCGCTCGGGGGAGTCCAAGGTCGAAGACCTGGGTTCGAGCCCGATTTCCGTCAAAGACGTCGTAAGCCGAATCGAACAAGAGGGTATGCCAGAAGGTGTACCACTCTTGTTTCGAGCCTGCTCTGCAGGAGGTTGCCCGATCGAAGGCTTTTCGATCGCACAGCAAGTGGCCGATCGCTCGAATCGACCGGTGATCGCCGCCAGCGATATTCACTATCGACCAGTCACGACGCTCAACGGCGAACAGATTGTCCAAACCTACGTCGACGGGGACACCGGTCCGGGTGAATGGCGACTTTTTTTGCCGCAGTCGTGGCACGACAATTTGCCTCAGGGTGGAGCGCTGCGCCTCGCGGAAGACCTGCGTGGCACACACGAGTTGGCGCTGTTGCCCGACGAAGCATTCTCTTCGATCGACCTCGGAAGTAACCTCGCGGACTTCTCGGGCCGCCAGAATCGTGGTGCCATCCTCGACGCGGCGCGCAAGCTTGAAACAGGTGGCACGCTGACTTTGCGCTGGAGCGCCCAACGATTGGAGGTCCTCCAAAAAGCAGCCCAAGAAAGTTTTCGCGATCGGTTCTTGAACGCGAGCTCGGCTGAACGCGTTGTTGCCTATGTGACCGAGCTGCTCGACCCACGTACGACGCTTGGCAAGCTCGATCAAGCTCGCTACGAGGTCTCAATCCTGGAGCGAGGCGACTCTCACGCAGCAATCGTCCGGCGTCGTTGAGCACACTCCTCGGTAGACGTGCTCTGCGCTACGGGGCGTTCTTGCGAGCCGCGGCGATCTGCGACAAGTCAGCCCCAAGAAGCGCTTTGATCTTCACACTACTCCTTGGAACGAAACGTGCACCAAACTATGGGCATGACGCTCCTCCCTAACAGGACGTGCCCTGACCTGGAGTTTCCGGTTCTCGGCCCTGCCGAGGACCGCTGGAACATCGATCAAGCGACCCCCGAGACATTCTCGTTGCTCATTTTCTATCGCGGCCTTCACTGCCCAATATGCAGATCGTATCTGCGCGAGTTTGAGCGAAGATACGAGGAATTCGTCGAACTCGGGGTCGAGCTCGTTGCGCTCAGCATGGACGATAAAGATCGCGCAATGCAAGCGCGCAAGCAGTGGGAGCTCTGCAAACTGCCCCTTGGCTATGGCCTCAAAGAAAGGGTTGCCCGGATGTGGGGCCTCTACATCAGTGAGTCGATCAAGGACGATGAGCCGCTGCGTTTCTCCGAGCCAGGACTGTTTCTGGTCCGTCCAAACCGCCGACTTTTTTACGTGGGTATCAACAGCATGCCCTTTGGCCGACCACACCCTGACGACATGCTAGACGCGGTCGAGTTTTCTCTCCAAAACGACTATCCGGCTCGCGGACGTATCGCCGCGTGAACGTCGTATTTCCGCATCTCGGTGTCCCTTAAACGAAAGACGGGCTACACCGAAAAGGCGTAACCCGTTTCTTGAGAGCGTCGAGGACCAGCTGACGCGACTAGCTGGACGCGCGGCTCAGTCGCACCGTCGAAGAGCGACCGTTGAGCTTGCTCTTCTCGCCTGAGCTCTTTGTCGCCTTCTTGGCGGCAGCTTTTCGCTTCGGTGCCGCCTTGCGCTTGGCAGCCTTCTTGTTCGGGGTTCGCTTGGCCTTGGTGGTCTTAGCCGCCGCCTTTTTGGGCTGGCTTCCACCACTATCACTCGCAGCCACCAACTTGCCGGAGCGTACATAGTCGCCGAGCGCTTCGGCACGTGCGGTGCTCTCCCACGTGAAGGTGTCTTCGGTGCGACCGAAGTGACCGTAGGCCGCTGTCGGGCGATAGATGGGGCGCAAAAGGTCGAGCGTTTCGATCAACGCTGCAGGGCGGAAGTCGAAGAACTCGCTCACGCGCTTGCCGAGAAGTTCGTCGTCAACTTCGCCGGTGCCAAAGGTCGTGACATACACGCCCATCGGCTTGGCAACGCCGATCGCATACGCGACCTGCACTTCGCACTTTTTGGCGAGCTTCGCTGCGACGATGTTCTTGGCCACATAACGCGCGAAATACGTCGCGCTGCGGTCGACCTTCGAGGGGTCTTTGCCGCTAAACGCGCCACCACCATGCCGGCCCATGCCGCCGTAGGTGTCCACGATGATCTTGCGACCTGTGAGCCCTGCGTCACCGTGCGGTCCACCGATAACGAATCGTCCCGTCGGGTTGATCCAAAACTTGGTCTTCTTATCGAGCAGCTTCTTGGGAAGCGCCTTTTTGATGACCTCTTCGCGCACGGCAGCCACGAGCTTCTTGTGCGAAATACTCTCTGCGTGCTGGGTCGAAATGACGACTGCGTCAATACGAGCGGGCTTGCCGTTCGCGTCGTACTCGACCGTGACTTGGCTCTTGCCGTCGGGGCGAAGCCACTTGAGTTTGCCGCTTTTGCGAACTTTTGCGAGCTGGCGTGTAAGCTTGTGCGCCCAGTGGATAGGTGCCGGCATCAGCACCTTGGTCTCGTCGGACGCGTAGCCGAACATCAGGCCTTGGTCGCCCGCGCCCTGCTCCTTGTAGAGGCCTGCGCCTGCATCCACGCCCTGGGCGATGTCAGGGGACTGTTGTTCGATCGCGTTGAACACCGCACACGTGTCGGCATCAAAGCCCATGGACGAATCGGTGTAGCCAATCTCACGGATGGTCTGGCGCACGATCTTGGGAAGATCGATCCACGCCGAAGTCGTGACTTCGCCGGCGACACACGCGTAACCGGTTTTGACCATGGTCTCCGCCGCAACACGCGCTGTCTTGTCCTGCGCCAAGATCGCGTCGAGGACCGAATCGCTGATCGCATCGCAGATCTTGTCTGGATGGCCTTCGGTGACCGACTCTGAAGTAAATACGTATCCCGCCATGTAGCTGCTCCAATCTGGAAAAAGTTCGAAAAGGGGCGAAGTAGGCATTGGCTCTAACGCCCAAAGCGCACCTCGTCAAACCGTAGAAACGCGCATTTTGCGGGCATTTATTCAGATCAAGCTGGCGCAATCATATGCACCCGCCCAGCCCTTCGCTGCGATCGTGACCCAACTGACGGACTCGAAGCTCGAGTAGAGGCGCAGTCACCCAAGCAGGCTCGAGGGGTTCGCCGACGGCGATGCGGACGCGGGCGCCAAGTCGGTCGATGGCGCGGCCCAGGCTCTTGGCGTTGGGGTTGCGGCTGAAGACGCTGCGCCAGAGCCCGGTCAGGGCGATCGGAATGACAGGCACGGGACGGCGCGCCAAAATTCGCTCCACGCCGGGACGGAAGCGGCCTAGCGCGCCGTCTTTGGTGAGAGACCCTTCGGGAAAAAAACAGACAAGTTCACAGTTTGCGAGGGCAACATCGACAGCGTCGAGAGCTTGCTCAAGACACTGCGCGTCTTCTTTGGCGGAGGTGATGGGGATGCAGCCAAGCAGGCGAAACATCCATTTGGCGACCGGCAACTCGTAGTAGCGCCGGTGCATCACAAAACGCACGGGGCGTCCGGCCACCAAGCCGATGAAAAGCGTGTCGATAAATGTGACGTGGTTGGCCACGAGAAGGCCCGGTCCAACATCCGGGACCCTCTCGCGACCCGCCACATCAAGGCGATAGATGCTCCTGAGTAGAACTCCCACGAAAAGACGAAGTGCCCCGAAAATCGCTGTCGCTCGAGACGGCATCGCCGCTCCGAACGACAGACTGGTTTTACGCATACTCCAAACACCCATTTTTTCGGTTTTGGGGCTGTCACCACGCTGACCCTTCCTCGGATGTAGTGACCTTCGTCTTTCCATACCCCAATACAATGCGAGCGACGTGCCAAGACAGTTTCATCAGTATTTACAGAGGAAATATGGTTTTGGTGGATAGGATGTGTACATACAGTGTATACTTTCCAATCATTTTATGAATACACGGGTCATGGATCCCTGCTGAGGAGCAAGTGGCTATCGATCGCGGACAGTTCCACAGCTGGGCAACCCACGTCGGGCCGCCCGGAGCAGGCTCTCGAACCGTCCTGCCCTGCTTCGCCGCCTCAAGCCTGTCAGTCAGCAGCCAGCGAGCAACGACACGATACAAAACAATATTCTCAGCTCGAACACCTGGAAAGAGGTGACATGCGCCAGCTAAAAAGCACCTTTGGATGCACGGATATACATACTCTGTATACTACCAATGCATAGTATGGACTATCAGGAGCCCTATGCCTTCTTTGAATGGGTACGTCAGTTTGGGTTCATCAATCCCTTTAGCGAGGCACGACGACAGCTCGACCGAGAGTTGCGACAACGATATGGCTCCGCGAAAGAACCGCTCGCCTGGGCGGTCGCACAAACTCAGGCACAGCTGGCGAACGCACCTGCGCCGGAGAACGACCACCAGCGAGGCCTCGAAGAGCACGCCCACATCTTCATCGCGTTCTTTAGCTACTACACCGAAATCGATGAATACCTGCAGCGGACGCTGCGAGGCGAAGACCCGGAGCCGCTTTTTGCAGGCGAGGTCTGGGTGCGGCTGCGCCACGGGGGCATCTCGGTGGAACGTGCCAAGCACATCTTGGAGCTGCTCTTTCAAATGCGTCGCGCCTACTTCTTCATCGATCGGTGGCTGATCGGCAAAGCGCCATGCATGAGAGACGTTCGCGAAGCGCTCTGGAACAGCATCTTCTCCTACGACGTCACGCGCTACGAACGCTTTCTGTGGGAACGGATGGAGGACTTTTCGACCATCTTGCTGGGAGAGACAGGGACGGGTAAAGGCCAGGCCGCCGCCGCGATCGGTCGCTCCGCACACATTGCCTACGACCCGAAGCGCAAGCGCTTTGCGCACTCGTTCTTGGACGCCTTTGTGCCGATCAACCTCAGCGAGTTTCCAGAAACGCTGATCGAATCCGAACTCTTTGGTCACAAAAAAGGCGCCTTCACAGGTGCCAATGAGAGCCAAGAGGGACTGCTCGCTCGCTGCCCGGAGAATGGTTCGGTGTTTCTCGACGAGATCGGCGAAGTGAGCGTCAGCACCCAAGTCAAACTGCTGCGCGTAATTCAAGAGCGCCGTTTTCGCCCCCTCGGTTCACGAGACACCAAGCGCTTCCACGGGCGCATCATTGCGGCCACCCACCGCGACCTGTCGCAACGCATCGCCGATGGCTCGTTTCGCGAAGACTTCTACCACCGACTGGCAACGCACTCAATTTGGATGCCGTCATTACGCCAGCGCCTCCAAGAAGATCGCAATGAGCTACCGCTGTTGGTCGGCACCGTGCTCACACGAATCTTTGGTGAGTCGCGCAAGGAACTGCAAGAACAAGTCGGGGCCGAGATCCTTGCAGGCATGCCCAAGAACTACCCCTGGCCCGGCAACGTGCGCGAGCTCGAACAGCGCGTGCGCCAGGTGCTGCTTTCGGGCGAAGTCTCGCTGACGACGGCCGCGCCGACGGGCGTTCCAGAGCGGTCAGACTTGTCCGAGCTCTTGCGGGAGACCGAGCTCGACGCCCAAGGGCTGCTCGCGCTCTACTGTGCCAAACAATACGAGCGTCACGGCAGCTACGCCGACGTCGCGCGCATCAGCGGACTCGACCGACGCACCGTCAAAAAACACGTCCTCGCCGCCCGCACGTAAACTTGGGGACGCGCCTCCAGCGTCAACTTGTTTGGATAGGTTTACGCCCTGGCTGCGTCCCCAAGTTTACGGTCACTCGACAACTTTGATGTAGTCCACGCGCAGCGTCGCATCTTGAACTTCGACGTTCGAGAAGCCCACCCAAAAGTTGTCGGGGAGTGCCACGCGCACCATCATCTCTGTGGTTGGTGCCTCGGATGAAATGCTCACTTCGTGCCAAACTCCGCGCACGTGCTCTTCGTCAAGCCAGACTTGGGTTCCTTGCTTGCCGTGTGGGGCCACGCCGATCGTAGGACGATAGTTCTTCTCGAATTGCTCACGACCGTAATCATCTCCGAACCACATCACTTGTCCTTCGTACCAGAGCCGGACCGACACCGTCGTAAACGGGGTCTCTGAAGTCAGCCGTACTTCGGTTTCGAGTGACTCCGCGCAACTGCTGATCGAACCACCGTCGCACGCTTGTGCATCGAAGTCCTCGCTGGTGCCCGAGTCGTTGGGAAATCGGATCGAAAGAAGTTGTGCCTCGGAACTCGTGACGTTGCCTTCGACATCCTCAAGTTCAGGAAAATCGATGCTCTGCACCGCATCCGCGTCCCACCAACCATTGGGCTCTAGGACCACACCCGCGAGAAACTCCTGATCAGCGGGCACCACATAGTCAAAGTCTTCTATGCTCAGTTCAATCGTATTCGCCACCACGGAGGCGGCAATCGGCTCTGAGAAAACAACGTGTAGGGGGGACCAAGGCGCGAACTCATCTTGGCTCACGCGAAACTCAGGAGATACGGTGTCGGGGGCGAATGAGAGCGTACCCCTCATCTCGGCGTTTTCGCCAACATGGTTGTCCACCAAGCGTGACTCTTCACCCGCGAACGTTGCTTGACCGCGGGGCTGCAAACCGGAATCGGTTCGTTCAAACCCAAAGGTAAGTTTGGTGATGTCAGAGGAATATAGCGACTCGTACGACACTTCCGATGGAACATGACCAGCACGGCCCCAACCCTCAAACGAGCAAGAGTCCGGGTTCCACTCTAAACAGTCGCGTCCGCCCCAGCGCACCGACAAACATGCCTCGGGCACATCTCCATTGTCACGCAGGTGGATCACCATGTCGCTGGTCAGTACGAGCGGCTCGTGCCATTCTTCGCCGGAACTGCCGGACGTCTCAAGTTCCGGGTCGACGTAGGACGCTGTCTCACCAAGCAAGGCAAACGACCGCCAACGCGTCGGCTCACCCGTGCTCTGATACGTGCAAGGGTCGATCGTGCCCGGCGGCTGGTTGATGCCCGGCGGCTGGTTCATGCTCGGCGGGTCGCTCATGCTTGCGTTCGAGCATGCGGTGGCGGTCAATAACAGGACGGTGAGGGAGAAGCGAAGTTGAATCATGACCGCATGATTGAGCAAAGGCCATGCCCGTCACCACACGACCAAAGCAATGTAATTATTTCGCTTATTTAGTCTCACGCTTGGCACACCCTGCGCCGCGCTGTGCCAACCACGGCACGCGTGTCCGGCACACCCAGCAAGCGCTTCCTGGGTCATCCGCGTGCGTTTCGCGCCACACATGTGCACGGCACTCACGGTTGCACCAACGCACATCGCGTGCGTCGCCAATAATCACACACGAAACTCACTTGGCACCGCGCTTGCTCTCTTCGTCACCGATGACGTCAGGTTCATTGAGTCCAATCCGGCTAGCTCTCACAGACGACCCGCTCTCTCCTTTATCGCACCATGGTGCGCTGACGCGAGTCGCATCGTCGACGTGGGATGCGGCACGGGCTTCGTCTCGTACCATCTCGGGGCGACGCTGGATTGTGAAGTCATCGGCGTCGACATCACACCGAAAACGATAGCCCCTATCGACTATCGCCCTTTCGACGGACGTTGGCTTCCGTTCACGGATGCCTCCTTCGACGCTGCGATCTGCACCTTTGTTCTGCACCACAGTCAAGACGCTCCGAGTCTACTCAAAGAAATGCACCGACTCGTACGTCCCGGCGGAGCGCTCGTTGTCTACGAAGACCTTCCTACCACGAGCTGGGATCGACTGGTTTGCCGCCTGCATGACCGACGCTGGCGCTCGCGTACTGGGCCCTGTCACTTTCGCGCAGCCCGAGAGTGGGCTGCACTCTGTACGGACACGGGCTTTGCTCTGCGCTCGCACACGACCCTTTCGCGATTCCGCGATTTCACCCATCCCGTGCAACGGTGCCAGCTCGTTGCTACGCGGGTGGCGCCACGTCGCTAAACGACTGCGCTCTGGGTATGGCCACGGACGAGGACAAGGCCCTGGCGATTCTATTCGTGTCGGGTACCGAGCCAGTCGGCAAACCCATCCATGAAGCCCTCCAGTCGCTTCTGGGTATCCGCGTCGATGAGTTGACCGTCTTCAAACTTCTTGTGTGCGGCGGCAAGGGCAAAGTCGGGACTGACGTACACATGACTCAGCATGCCGTACAGGATGTTGCGCATGTGTTGCTGTGCGCGTGCGCCTCCGATCGTGCTCCTAGACGCGCTCATCACGGCCACCGGCTTTGCGGCGAAGACCGACTTGTAGGCAGGACGCGATGCCCAATCGATGGCGTTCTTAAGCACACCAGGAACACTGTAGTTGTACTCAGGCGTCACGATCAACACCGCATCGGCAGCCGCAATCTGATCGATGAATCGCTGCGCGGCGACGGGTTTGTCGTCGGTGTTTTGATCCTCATTGTAATGCGGAATGTCGTCGATGGTCGCCACCTCGAGCGCGATACGATCGCTCGCAATCCCCGCCGCGCGCAGAAGCGCACTGTTGTAGGAGCCTCTGCGCAGGCTTCCGCTGATTCCCAAAACTTGAAACGCCATAATGGTTCTTCACACCTTTTCTATCGAAGATCAAACAATAGAAAATGAGCACCTTCGTCCGAATCGAACAAAATGCTTCTTTGCTCGCCAATCGCGGCACCATCGCCCGACTGGAGTTCATGACCATCAAGATCGAGCGAACCTTCGATGACTTGCACCCAAGCGTATCGCTGCCCGTCGAAGTGGTGCGCGAGCGATGCGTCTTTCTCGAGGATACTGCTGTAAAGGCGAACATCCTGGTCAATGCGGATGGAGTCTTCAGCTCCATCCGGCGAAGCCACGAGCTTGAGTTGGTTGCGCCGCGCCTGCGCGTCGAAGTGCGCTTGCGCGTAGCTTGGTGCGCGCCCGCGAGCCCGCGGTTTTACCCAAATTTGTAAGAAGCGAAGTGTTTCATCTTGGGCGTGGTTGTACTCGCTGTGGGTTACGCCGGATCCTGCACTCATGCGTTGCACGTCACCGGGACGAATCACCGAACCGTTGCCCATGCTGTCTTTGTGCTCAAGCGCACCTTCGACTACGTACGAGATGATCTCCATGTCGCGGTGCGGGTGCGTCGGAAAGCCCGCGCCTGGCGCAACCCGGTCCTCGTTGATCACGAGCAAGTCGCGAAAGCCCACGAAGCGAGGGTCGTAATAGCCCGCGAACGAGAATGTGTGTTTGCTCTGCAGCCAGCCGTGGTCGGCATGCCCGCGTTCATCGGAGCGACGGATTTGAATCATCTCTTTAAGATAGTCCGCTCATCGGCCCCGACTAGGGCAAGTGGTGAAATGCTGCGTTCCAGGCGTGGGACGGTCCCCAACGGCTGCCTTTCATTCAGGGCTTGTTGGTTCCGAATAGGATACGCGGCAAGGAGGTGATCTTGCGGACCATTGCACGCTGCTCGTCGGTCAAGTTCGTCTTGACGTGCTGGCGAACCTTCACGAACCATTCGTTAAACTTGTTCTGCTGCCGCGTCGTCACGGTATTCAAGTACGTGGATGCAATGATCTTGCGGGCATCTTCAGGACGCGTCTCGTAGAGCGCCGATCCGGGAAACGTTTCACGAAGCAGCGCGCGGCGGCGAAGTCGCTCAGGCATGAGCAACCCGCGTCGCGAGCCGTTGGAGATGAAATCGCGAACATTGTACGTACGATCGGCCGCAGGCTTGAGCGAAGCCGGCTTCGCTCCCGGAGTTACGAGCAGATTATAGGGCGAGGGTGGGTATTCAGCGCCAGTCGGGGGAAGGACTTCGTGAGGAAAGAGAATTTTTTGTCCTTCTGTGTACAGTTCTCGGGCAGCGGTGAAGGAGTCGACCAAATCGACAGAACGGCTTCTGACGAGGCTTTCAGAGAAAACGGGCGTGAAACTGCGCGGGACCTCGACCTCAAAGCCATACTTTGCGCTCTCAAACGCTTCGACGAGTGCGAAGACATGATCTGACGAAAGCGTTGTTCGTGCGCGCATCTCCACAACGAGGTCTTCGGCCCTCTTCTGCAACGCCTCCCATCTGCGCGCATCCGCATTCAGCTCAGCAAAGGCTTGTGAATATTGTGTACGCATCGTGGCAAGAACATGTGGAAGTGTCTCATTGAGCGCGCGATCATAGACTTTCCGGAGCCCGACAAGGGGAGCAGCACCCTTTGCCTCGCTGCGAGCCAAGAGGCGCA
This sequence comes from uncultured Polyangiales bacterium, assembly GCA_964487255.1. Classification (GTDB taxonomy): domain Bacteria; phylum Myxococcota_A; class Polyangia; order Polyangiales; family CAZAQV01; genus CAZAQV01. The sequence goes on from CAZAQV010000001.1 coordinate 200,074, forward strand.
TTGCGCTCTCATATTCGTTTGGTGCAGGCGAGTGGGTTACAGCAGCTTCACCGCCGACATTACGCAACGCTTCAGGAACCAATGCGCGCCCAACACCTGCACCATCCTGACGCTTAAAGGCGGTCGCCAACGCATCCTTAAAACGGTACGCATCAACGCTAGCGCGCGCTACATCCGGCAACTGATCGAGCATCGAAAACAGGCGCGCCGCGCTAAGGGCTGCTTCGGATCGCATGCCCACGGATGGCAAAACTTGTTGCGTCGCCGAGGGCGCTGCTGTGCTTCGCTCAGCGATCGACCTCTCAAAGCCGCGACTTAGCTGCGGCAGCATCGAGACGCCGAGAACACCGACAGTCGTAAGCAGCAGAGCTGTGGGAATACTCACGCCACCCTCACGCCGCAGGGCGCGCACCATTGCTCTTGCTTGCCAACTCATGCAGCGGGACAGAAGCAAGATCAGGACCATCCTTTGGTCGCGTGCTTTTTCTTAGTCTTTTCAATCGTGAAGCTGTTCGGGAGCAAAAGCCAAAGCCCTGCTTGGCGCCGCGGGTGGCGACTGTTCTATCCAGGGTTTCCTCGTCGTCGGTTAGACATTGAAACGGAAGTGCATGATGTCGCCGTCTTGTACGACGTACTCTTTGCCTTCGGTCGCCAGCTTGCCGGCAGACCGGACGGCGGCTTCACTGCCAAGCTCGATCAGGTCTTTCCACTGCATCACCTCGGCACGAATGAAACCGCGCTCGAAGTCGGAGTGAATCTTGCCCGCCGCCTGCGGTGCCTTGGTGCCTTTTTCAATCGTCCACGCATGCACTTCGGGATCGCCCGCCGTGAAGAAGGTGATCAAATTGAGCATCTCGTATCCGGTCCGAATGACCTGATTGAGTCCCGGCTCTTCAAGCCCGAGACTTTCGAGAAAGTCCGCTCGCTCCTCGCGCGGCAGCTGCATGATCTCCGCTTCAATGGCCGCGCTGATCGCGACCCAAGGTGCGCCCTGTCTGGCGGCGATTTGAGCGACTTGTCGGACCAGCGGGTCGTTTGCCGCATCGCCGATCTGGTCTTCTTTGACGTTCGCGACGTAGAAGAGTGGTTTGGTGGTGATCAGAAAGAGGTCGCGGAGGATCTTTTTTTCGTCCTCGTCATCGGTCGAAAACTTCGACGCGTTCTGCCCTTGGTCGAGGATCGCGCTGAGTTCCTCACAGACTCGCAAGGCTTTTTTCTCGATCGCATCGCCGCTCTTCGACATTTTTTGAGCCTTCGCGAGCCGCTTTTGTACAGCGTCGAGGTCCTTGAGCTGAAGCTCCGTTTCGATGGTCTCGATGTCCGCAGCGGGGTCGACTCGGTTATCGACGTGCACCACGTTGTCGTCTTCAAAGCAGCGGACGACATGCGCGATGGCATCGGCTTCGCGGATGTTGCTTAGAAAGGCATTGCCCTTGCCTTCCCCCTTCGAGGCACCGCGAACCAGGCCGGCAATATCGACGAAATCGACGGTCGCCGGCACGACTTTGGCCGGTGAAAAGTGAGCGACGAGCTGATCAAAGCGTGGGTCGGGAACTGGAACAACGCCGTGGTTGGGCTCGATCGTGCAAAACGCGTAATTCGCGGCCTCCGCCTGTTTTGATGATAAGGAGTTGAAAAGGGTGGACTTTCCGACATTCGGAAGCCCGACGATACCGACCGACAAGCCCATAGACGACCTATCTAACACGTGATGAGGCCAGTGAGGCCGAGAAGTGCTGTGCTATCAGCACCGCGCTTCGAACCGAACGAGAGCCGAAGAACCGATGATTCTGCGTGATGAGGCCAGTGAGGCCGAGAAGTGCTGTGCTATCAGCACCGCGCTTCGAA
>CAZAQV010000001.1:202021-214207 GCA_964487255.1 uncultured Polyangiales bacterium
ATTCTGCGTGATGAGGCCAGTGAGGCCGAGAAGTGCTGTGCTATCAGCACCGCGCGGCCCTTGTAGACTTCGCCGGCCAAAATTCCCGGAAAAGCAGCGTGACAAGTCCGTGACAACCACGTTTTCCGGCCGAATCCGGAGCCGCGCAGAGTGCAAGCGCGCAGAGATTGAGATACCACTTCGCTCGTCATGAGTGCGCTGTTGGTGGTCGAAGATGAAAAGGACCTGGCGGAACTGCTGGCGTTCAACCTCACGCAGGCCGGACACTCCGTCACCGTGGCCTACACGGGCGCTCGGGCGCTCAGCGCTGCGGCCGAGCAGCGACCAGACCTGGTCATTTTGGACCTGATGCTCCCCGATATTTCGGGGACCGAAGTTTGCCGCAACCTGCGCGCGCGTGAGGCCACGGCAAAAGTGCCGATCATCATGCTGACCGCGAAGGGCGCAGAGGCCGACCGGATCGCAGGCTTCGAGGCGGGAGCCGACGACTATGTCGTCAAGCCCTTTTCACCCAAGGAGCTGAGCCTTCGCGTCGATGCGATCCTTCGTCGCGCAAACGCAGGCAGCTCCTCCGTTGAGCAGCTGTTGCGTACCGGGGATCTCACGATCGACATCGCTAAGCACGAGGCCCGTTATCAAGGCGAGGCCGTCGATCTTACCCCCCTCGAGTTTCGCTTACTGCGTGACCTCGCCGAACGCGCGGGCCGAGTGCAGCGCCGTGACGACCTGCTGGAACGCGTCTGGCAATACCAATCTGGCGTTGAGACACGCACGGTCGACACCCACATCAAGCGGCTTCGCGAGAAACTCGGCGAGGCCGCGAAATACATTGAGACGATTCGCGGCGTAGGCTACCGGATGCGCGACGAGCCCGTGTCGTGATGAGCGTGCGAAGCCTAAGCAACCCGATGTGGTATCAACCACATCGATGGTTGCGACGCGTAGCCGAGTCCTCCGAATGTTCTGTGATGAGCGTGCGAAGCCTAAGCAACCCGATGTGGTATCAACCACATCGATGGTTGCGACGCGTAGCCGCGAAGAACCGTAAGTAGAGCATGCTCCGCCATCTACTAGCGACATTGTTTCTGGCCGTTTCCGTAATGGTCGCGACGTCGCTTTTTCTGATGTGGACCGAGATCCCGGTCACTCCCTTGCCGGGCGCTGTCACGGAGGGCCCGGCAGAGGAGGTCGCGGCGTTTGTTCACGAACGGACGTTGACCCTCGCGACCCGCTGGCTGATGCTCGCCGCCCTCGCAGCGCTCATCATCGGCTGGGGCGCGACGCTTCTTCTTTCTCGCTCGGTCATTGCCCCCATTCGAGGCCTCACAAGTGTGGTGCAACGCATGGTCGCGGGAGACTTGAGCGTCCGGACCTCTCTCGACCGCGAGGACGAACTCAACCACCTCGGCGAAGCGATCAACGATGTGGCGAAACAGATGGAGACGACATTGCGCGAACAACGGCGTGAGTCCATTCGTCTCCATACGCTGCTCAACGGCATGCAAGACGGCGTATGCCTGACCGACGGCGGTGGGCAGATCGCGCTGAGCAACCGCGCCTTCGATGAACTGTTCGCGACCGATGCCACCGGCCGTCCCATCGTCGACGTCATTCGTCATGACGGCATACGCAAGAGCGTTTGGTCGGCGCTCGGTGGGGCGGACACCGTGGACACGGTAGAGATGGCTTCGCCAGACGGCGATGACCGGTCGCTCTTCGTCCAGGCGAGTGCGCTTGCTGAAGAAGGTGGAGCTGTCATCATGATCCACGATGTGACGCCCTTGCGCCGGGCCGATCGCATCCGACGAGACTTCGTGGCAAACGCGAGTCACGAACTGCGAACGCCGCTCACCGCGATCCGTGGCTTCGCGGAGACCCTGCGCGATGGTGCGATTGACAACCCGGAGCAAGCGCGACGTTTCGTCGATGTGATCATCCGAAACGCAATGCGCTTGCAGGTGGTCGCCGACGACTTGCTTCATCTTTCGAAAGCCGAAGCAAAAACCCAAGACTTCGACCTCGGTCCTGTCAAGCTGCAGGATGTCCTCGTGGACTTGGGCGAGACCTTCTCGGAACAGGCGAAGCAACGAGGCGTACTCTTCGACGCGACGCTCGATGGCCAGCCTGTCGCGTTCAGCAATGCCGTCGCGCTCGACCATATCTTGGTAAACCTCATCAACAACGCGTTCAAAGTCTCCAGAGCGGGTGATACGGTGACCGTGCGTTGTTACGAGCAAGAGTCCGTGGTTCATATCGACGTCTCGGACCGCGGTCCGGGCATCCCGGAGAAGCACCTGAGCCGAATTTTCGAGCGCTTCTACCGCGTCGACCGGGGACGCGCCGCCGACGGGGGCGGAACCGGCCTGGGCCTCGCCATCGTCAAACACCTCGCCGAGCGCATCGGAGCCAAACTCGACGTCAAGAGTACGGTTGGCAAGGGCTCAACCTTCTCGATCCGTCTCCCTCGTTTCGACCCGCAAGGAGACTCGCCCAACTCCAGCGAGCCACCTGCGTAAGACCCGGCCGAACGGAGAAGCTAGGTACGGACGAGTCGTAGGCGGGCGCTCGGGGCGTAGGCGGCGATCGCGTGGTTTTCTTCGGCAATGTACGCCCAACCGCGCGGGTCAACCGTAAGCCAGTCGGGCACCAAGTCGCTCGGGATCACTTCGCTGAGAACTTTGCCGTCCGAGGGTGAGACCACTTTGAGATGCGATGAGGGAACGAAGAGCGCTCCGCTACTCAGGCGCGGCTTAAGCTCACCGGGGAGCAAGTCTCGGGCGCCGCTTGGCGGCTCGTTCGCCCAGCTCTCGCTTCCATCACTCAAGCTGAGCGCTCGCAGCGAGCCGTCGGTGCAGTGCAAAAAGAGCTGCCCATCAACCGCCAGCGCGCCAGCGCCGCGGCCCAAACCGGGATCGTGCGCTGTCCACAACGTCTCCCCTGTCCGTGTGTCCATCAGACACAGGCGCTCCTCTGCCGTCGCAACGACCATCGACCCGCGGTCGACGTATTGAATGGCGCGAGGTTCACCGGGCAACCGTGCACGCCACAGCTCTTGCCCACGATAGAGATCGAGCGCAGCGATTTCTTCACCGAGCAATGGCACGAGGACCTTCTCATCTGCTATCCACATTTGAGGGCCACTCATCGCCAGGCCGGTGCGTTGCCAAACCGCCTCACCGTCAGCAGCATCGAGACCCGCGATGCTGCCATCGCTCTGTTGCTGAATGAGAAGCCGACCCTGGCGCAAGAGCCGCATCGGCCCCGCGCCGCGTACCGGAACAGCCCAACGTCGCTCGGCGCTGCGCAGATCGACCGAAACAAGTCGTCGGTCCTCGACCACGATGAGGCTCGGTGGGGGGCTGCTGCGACCCGCAAAGAGCGCTTGGAACGAGCCCGCCTCGAGCCGGAGCATGAGCGACCCGGTCTGCTCGCCCGTGCGTACATCGATAAAGGTCGCCAGCCCTTCGTCATCAATGCGCACAAGCCAGTCTGCAGCGATGATGGTGCGCTCAGCGCGGGCATGCTCGGTCCACACCACCTGGCCTTCGGCCCGGTCGACAGCAATGATACGCGACTTGTTGCTGAGCAAGATAAGGTCTTGGGAGACCGTAACGCCATGTGGATCCAGGTCACCCGTTTCGAGGTACCAACGCTCACTGAAGCGCAACCGTGAAGGCGGCTGCGCTTCCACCTGCGGCTTTGAGGGAGGCGGAAGCGAGTGATTCGATGCGCGAAGCCGATCCGGATTTCCGTTGGTAAAAGACTTGATCTCTGAGCGCTCGCGCATGCGGCGCCTCAGGCTTCGCACCTCGTCACGCACCGATTGGACACGAAGGTTGCGGAGCTGCGTACGGTCCACCACGACCATCGCTCGCGTCAAATCGGACGAAAGCCGAAGCACGGCGCCAGCCACCTCATCGACCCGAAGACCGCGAAGTGTCAGAGGTTCACCCTGACCCGGCGCCAGCTCGAAAGTCACCTCGCCCTGACGGTCGAGTCGCAACCCAAAACGAAACCGTCCAGAAGCCAACCTCAAATTGAGAGACCGACCGCGATCGAGTGCCGAGAAGAGCAGCCCCACGCCGTGAAGCATGTTCAACATCGGCAGGAAAATGGGCCCCTGACACAGTTCGATTTTTCGTCCTCGGACCCACGCCCACACCTTGCCCTCAAAGAGCAGTGCGTGGATATCGGCGCGGTTGGCGCCGTCTCGGGTGTTGGCAGCACCACGTGGAATCATGGCCTCGAAGCCGAACGCCAATGCGATGTCCTCTTCCGTGGGTTTGACGCCCGCAACGCGCCGTCTCTCCACATACGCTAGCGCGGGGGCCTCAAGGTTTGCCGCACGCAGCTCAGCGGCGAGACGCAAGAGCACCTGACGGTCAAGTTCGGTTGCTCCGCTCGCGCAACTCTCCGCATCCATCGCAGCCGCCGTCAAAGCCTCTTCGAAGCCAACTCGGCGTCTCAAAATCGCGACCTCAGGCAAGGGGCCCGTCTGGTAGAGCGAGACGAGAAGCGCGCCCTCGCGCCGCTCCAGCGCAAGCTCGTAGGGCGCATCGTTCCAAGCGAGAAGGGCCTTGATCTTGCGACCTGCGGCCAGTGTCAGAAGTGCTGCGCCGAGGTCATGAACGGACGGCGATTGCTCTTCAAAGGGCTTTCCCAAAAGCGTTGTCACGAGCCGCGGAGCGGACTCTTTCTTGGCGGGCACGCGGGGGTTGGTTTCGTCTGTCACGAGCTGCATCGACTTAGACTCACGATGTTAGAGGATGAAGCGCTCGGATAAAAAAAACGTGGTTGTCCTGCCTCGAAGTTGACAAGGGTTCGTCGGCTTGGATCCTGTCCTGGTGGTGACGATCGACGTGGTGAGTGCATGTGTGTTTTATGAACAAACCCTTTTGACGCTCAGGCGATCGGCTGATCGCAAGATCCACGCGGGCGCCTGGGAGGTAGTGTCGGGTCGTGTGCGCACCGGCGAAGATCTTAGCGCGGCTGCGTCTCGCGAGATCGCGGAGGAGAGCGGCCTCTACACGCTCGTGTGCGGATCACCGCTTGAAACGTATGAGGCCCCCTATGGTGAGCGGCGCATGCGCGTACACATGTTCACGGCGCACGTCACGACCTCGCACGTGGTGCTTTCTGATGAACACGACGCGTTTCGTTGGGTCACGCTTGAAGAGTTCGCGTCCCTATGTCCGTTCGAGCGCTTGGTCGAAAGCGCACGGCGGGCCTTCACGCATGTTCGGAAGTCTCATTGCTCCCCCGGCACCCATTGAGAGGCGCAAAGTTTGCGTGAGCGCGTCACGACAACGCAATGGATTCAGGCTGGCGGACCCACCACGCCTATTTTTCAAAGCTTTTCTGTGAGGCACAAAGCTTGCGTTCCTGTCTCGAGCGAGGAGAAACACATGGGACGCATTCGACGGACACTTGAAACACATCAAAACGGCATCGAATCGGTGCGACGACTCCGCATCAACCGAGAAGGACAGGCCGAAACCGAAGAACTCGTAAGCTGTCCGAAAACCTCTGCTCTCAAATACATCGACGATTGCGTCCGCTGTGGTCATGCCGATGGAATCCTGTTTCGTGGTCAGGACGCGGTTGTCAACTGCCGCCTTCCTTTCGTCGACGCCGAGTACAGAACCAAACCGCGAGATCGGAGCCCCACATCTGCGGTGACCGAGATCATGTCTCGCGAGCCCAAGACACTTAGCCCCGAACAAACAATCGAGTCCGCCGTCTTCTTGTTCGAACAGAACTCCTTCTCAGCCGCACCGGTCACCACGAACGGACGCCTCGAGGGCATGCTCTCCACCAAAGATCTTTTTCAGTATGCAGCGCACAACGGATCTCTGCTTGAAAGTCCACAGGTGCTGGACGAGCTGATCGCCAGCGGCCTGGGCATTCGCGCAGCCGAGTACATTGTGCGCGACTATCCGCACCTTTGCGTAAAGGACGTCATGACGAGCGAGGTGTTTGCTCTTCGAGACGATGCCCCGATCCGCTCTGCAGCACTGCTCATGTTGCACGAAGGCTTCCACCATGTACCGATTCTGAGCCACAAGAACGACAAACTGGTTGGCATTGTTTCCACGGGAGACGTGCTTCGGTGGCTGGCGGCGTAAGCGCACCGCCGTGGGCTCTCAGGCCTTGAGCCACTCGGAGAGCGCGCGCAAAAAGGTGGCGTCATTGTGAGCCGTCGCCAGATAGTTGCGACCACTTCGTGCGAGGGCATGACGCAACTCGACGTCGGCGACGAGGGCATGAATCGCCTCGGCCAGAGCTTCAGGGTCGTCGTCGGCAACGCACATCAGCGCGCGCTCTGCAGGGTATCCCGCCAAGGCACGTTGTTGCGCAATGACCGCGTGGCCCAGGCTCCAATGGTCCAAGAGCTTGATCGGAAGGCCTCCCGGCACCCTGCGGGGCACCAAGGCGATCTGCGTACGGCGCATCGCGTAGAGCCGGTCTTCTTCGCCGCCATTGCGTACAATTCGAAGCTCACTCAGCACACCCTGCGCTTCAGCGCGCGCCAGCCAGGGCGTGGGATCAGACGCCGTCAAAAGCGTGCACCGCAGCCGTTGACCGCGTTTGGCCAAAATGCCGAGCGCGTCCACAAGGTCTTCCCAGCCTTGGTAGCCGTCGAGGTTGCCCGCATAAATCAGCTCCGGTTTGCGCACGTCTTGCGAGACACGCGATTGATCGAGAAGCCACGGCGTTGGCAAAACATGCACGTCTTCGCGATTGCCGAGTTGCTGTGCGAGGAGCGGGCTCACGGCAGCAACGCCACGCGCTCGTTGGACGCAAAGCTGATCGACAAACTCTCCCGCTCGTTCGAGTGTTCTTGCGCCGCGTTCAAAGTAGCCAGGGAGCTCGGCACCGAGATCGGTATGCGCAACCCAGCTGTAGGGCACACGGGCAAACTGGCAGAGAATGGCCGCTTCAACGTGGTGTGCAATCACTTGTGTCGGTTGTATCTCTTGCACAAGGTCGCGAATGGCACGAATTAGCCGCACATCGGAGACAACCTTTCGAAGTGAGGGTCCCGAGCGATGATCGACGGGGCGAACACCACCGATCTGCGAAGGCAGCCCGTGAAGGGTGTAGGGTCGATAGGCCACCCCGACGCCCTGTCCATAACTCAGCAGGTGTGTGCTCAGCCCAGCCTCTGCACAGGCACGACACATCGCATCGACGCAGACCTGGGTTCCCTGCCTTGTTGGAAACGGCATCGCTGCGATGTGTAGGAGTCGCGTCTCGCCCAGATTCGAACCGGACTCGCTTGACGACACAAGCGCACTGTCCACTTCTGTCATTCGTAGGAGTAGAAGCCCTGACCGCTTTTGCGACCTAGCTTTCCTTCCGCAACCATCTTCCGAAGCAGCGCCGGCGGCTCGAACTGGGGCCCGATCTCTTTGCTCAGGTGCTCGAGAATCGCCAGCCGTACGTCCAGTCCCACCAGGTCGGTGAGACGCAGCGGCCCCATCGGATGGCGGTAGCCAAGCACCATCGCCTTATCGATGTCTTCTGCGCTCGCAACCCCGGTTTCAAGCATGCGAATCGCTTCCGCTCCGAGAATGACACCCAAACGACTGCTTGCAAAACCAGGCACGTCTCGCACGACGATCGGTTCCTTACCCAAGCCACGCGCGAAGTTCTGTGCGAACTCGATGGTTTGTGAAGAAGTCATTTCTGCGTGAACAATCTCGAGCAGCGCCATCAATGGAACCGGATTGAAGAAGTGCAACCCGATGACGCGTTCGGGCTTGGGAAGCCCCTCGGCGATGCTTCCGATACTGAGCGACGACGTATTGGTCGCGAGCACTGCGTCGGGATTTGCATGTTTGGCCGCTTGCTTTAGCAGCGCCTGCTTGAGCTCCAGCCGTTCGGGCACGGCTTCCAACACAAGCCCCGCACTGGCGGTCGCTGCCGACAGAGCCTCCGTCGGCTGAATATTGCTCCGTGCCAAACGCGCGCGCGCTTCGCTCAGCTTTTCTTTGCTCACGAGCTTGTCGAGACTCTGGTTGATTTTGACCTGCGCCTGCTCGAGAACATCCGGATTGGCATCCACAAGCCGAACACTGTGTCCTGCAACGGCGCAGACTTGCGCGATACCATGGCCCATCGTCCCCGCCCCGATTACCGCTATCTGCAACTGCGACATGCCCTGCCCTTAGCACCCGCGTCCCGATCGCGTCCAGGAGCGACAGGCCGGCGCTTGGCGTTGACGATAGAGGGTTGGGTCGACCGCATGGCGCATCGCAGCTCCGTCGATCTCGCCCGGAAGCCACGCTGCGAGCTCGTCGAGACCCGCTCCGTATCGAACGAGGGGTCCGAAGAGCACTTCATGCACGTCGAACGCGGCGTTGCGTCGCAGCCACGTCTTGACCTCGAACAAATGGCCCTCATAGATCGCGCGAAGCTCACGATCCGTCATCGCGTCGTCTTGATCGCGTCGCTGCATCATCGCGCGTTGCGAAGCCAACACCTCGCCCACGTCGCGCCGCATCAGAATGAGTCGGTAGTGCTCGTTCACAGGAAGGTGCTTGAGCAAAGGACTGACGACCTTCAATGCTTTGCCCCGCCCTGCAGGCAGCCACGAATTGTCGGTCGCGAGCCGTTTGACAGGCTCGTACTCGAAGTAACCGCGCGGGTTGTCCGCGTCGGCGGGCCGTTGTTCGTCGCATAAGAGTGGGATCCCTGCTTGCTGGAGGACCTGCATCATCAGCGAAGTCCCGGAGCGAGGAAGTCCCGAAACGACTACGATCGACTCATTGTCTCGACCCGCCACCAATCTTACTATGGCAAGCGCTCGGGCCCCAAGGCAATGCAAAGCCACACTGGTTTCGACGCAAAGAAGCTGTGCTAGACCCACGACATGCCCGCGAAGCATTTGGTGATCGGTTGGGATGGTGCCGACCTCGATGTGATCGAAGAGCTTGGCGAGGCTGCGCTGCCCAACCTCTTTGCGCTGATGAGGCGTGGCTCTTTCGGTGCACCGCAGAGTGTTCAGCCACCGGCGACGCTACCGAACTGGACGAGCTTTTTGACGGGTGTGAACCCCGGCCGACACGGAGTTTTCGACTTCACGTCGCGGGAAGGCTATCGGGTGTCCTTCACAGGCGGCACGGTTCGCGAGGTACCAACTTGGCTCCGTGCCTTGGACCGCCGTGGCGCCAAAGTCGCCTGCCTCTCGTTTCCCGCGACATGGCCGCCCGAACGACTTGAACGCGGTCTCTTCATGAGCGGCTGGGACTCACCCGTGTCCTTTCGCACCGACAAGAGTTTCGTCTGGCCCGAACATTGGTACGCACAGATCGAAGCGCGATTCGGGACTCCCACGTTCGACGACGTCGATGAATTCGCCGCGGATACCCCAGGTTGGCTGACGCGGCTCGCGCCCGCGCTCAAGACCCGGATTTCGCGGAAGACTCAGCTTTGCGAGTGGCTTCTCGACGGGACCGCATGGGATGTCTTCGCGGTCTATTTTGGCGAGAGCGATACGGCCAGCCACTACCTGTGGCCCGCGCATGATGCGCACTCGCCGCGACGTCCGGACAGTTGGGCGCGAAGATGCCCCTTTCAACCCGGAACACAAAGTCCATTGGCTGAGGTGTATCGTGCGCTGGATCAAAGCCTGGGCGTGCTCACGCAAAGCGCCGGCGAAGACGTCAACATCACACTCATCAGTGACCATGGCTCGGGTGGGGCGTCCGACAAGGTCGTCTACCTCAACCGCGCGCTGGAGCAGGCTGGGTTGCTCCGTTTTCGTTCGGTCGGCCTCTCAGGAGCAGGGTCAAACCTCAAGAAACTCGCGTTCCGGCTGCCTCCGTCCCTGCGCCAACGGCTCTTCTCACTAGCGGGCCGTGCAGCTCCGAGCTGGCTGGAGTCGCATGCGCGCTTTTCATCGATCGATATGCGTCACACGCAAGTCTTCAGTGACGAACTCAACTACTTCCCGGCTCTGCACTTGAACTTGCTGGGTCGCGAACCCATGGGCCAAGTGAGCCCCAATGATCGTAACGCGATCTTCTCGCGCTTGCACGCAGCGCTTCTGGCGCTTCGCGATCCGTGGAGCGGCGAACCGATCGTGAAGCAAATCGTTCCTCGCGAAGAGCTTTTTGCCGGGCCCTATTGTGACCGGGCGCCTGACTACGTACTCGAACTCAATCTCGATCGCCAAAGCGGTCAATCTTACAGCTACAACCTGATGCCCTCTGGGGGCCCTGGGCCGGTCGTACGGCGACTCGACTTACACGAACGCCTTGGAAAGAAGGGTCGAAGTCTGCCCGGGGCACATCGTTCCCACGGCTTTTGGTGCGCCGCGGGTCCAACATACAGCGCAGCGGGACGACAATCGCTTCACATCCTCGACGCGGGCGCGACGCTACTCGCCACGCTCGATCCTCAGTTGGCGCGCTGCGCGGACGGACAGGTTCTCGCTCAGTGTCTCGCCCATTCGCACGACGCGACTTCCCCTGCACGAAAAGCAACGCACCCCGACAGACAGGAAACGAAACTTGTTGGGGACGCACGCGTGATCGCAGAACGCATGCGCGCGCTCGGCTACATCGACTAATCGACCTTGCAGCAAAAGAGGGTGTGCGAGAGCCCGAGGCCGTCGTGTTCGCTCTCGACGCTCAGACCGCTAGCTTCGAACAGGCGGATGAAGTCTCTGGCGCTGTACATGCGACTGTTGCCGTTGGCGAGCGAAGCGAAGTAAGGAGAGGTCATGATCACGCAGTAGGCGGCGGTCTCGAAGCGCTGACGATCCCAACACGTGTCTAGGATGTAGAGCCTGCCCTCGGGACCAACCGCCGCCTTAGCCCGATGGAGGATCGAGAGCACCTCGGCTTCGGAGAAGCAGCACAGAAACTGGCTCATCCAGACCGCATCAAAGCCTGTGGGCAAAGGCAAAGCGGAATCGAGCAGATCCGCCTCGTGGCCGCGGATGCGCCCCTCAAGGCCGAGCTCCTTCGCAGTGGCGAGGGCTTCCTTGAGCTGCCCAGGCAAGTCAGCGATGGTAATCTGGATCGCGGGATCCTGCTCGCAACAGTAGCGTGACCAATTACCGGTGTTACCGCCGATGTCGAGCATGCGTTTGACGCCGCGTTCTTGAATGACGCGCAGTGCCTCGGGGAAAGCACCATCTGAGTAGAAGTGGTCGAATCCAAACCAGCTCTTCCGCACCGGTTCGGGCAGCTCGGCCAGCGCCTGATAGATGGTGGTCCAGTTGCCGAAGACCTCCAGCCCAGCAGGTTTGCCTTCGTCGAGCGCCCGTTCGAGGCGGAAGATGCCCTCGTAACAGACATCGTGAGTGAAATCCATGTTCACCCGCGTCATCTTATCGGTCAGCACGTAGTACCCGACCTTGGTCAACTTGAAGCGCTCATCGACCAAGTAGGCGAGCTCGGAGGCGATGGCGCCTTCGAGCAGCACCGTCACTGCATAGTCGTCGCGTTCGATCGCCTCGGCAACCTCGCCGTGCGTGAGGCCGGCTTCACCGGCATCCATCAGCGCCTGTAGCAGGCCCCAGTCACGGCAGATCCGGGCAACTTGGAATGCGACCGGGGCGAAGGCCAACTTCTGAGCTTCGTATTGGGCGTCGTAAGCGCTGCGTTTGTCTCTGTCGAACATAGGGTGTCGCAAAGCGGCACTATGTCAGATCGAAGAGTGGTTGCCCAATCCAAGGGCTCGGCGCGCATGCGCGCGCTCGGCCACATCGACTCACGCAGGGTCTCGACTAACGCACGCTAACCTGACCGCATGAGAACGTCTTGTTCTTGTTGGTGGTGAGCATGACCGCGCCCGACTTGGTCCCAACGCTAACCTTGGCCGTCAGCATGTTGTCGCGCTTCGAGAAAAGCGGAACCGACTTGCCGCCAATCTTTACGGTCTTGATGGCTGCAAGGCCCTGGCCTTGAAGCGTCAGATAGCCCCCGGTCGAGAGGCGCGTTGCTTTGATGTTGCACTTGATGCCTTCGGGTGCCGTGGCGGTTGCGGTGCCTGAATGCGTGGTGCTCGCACGAACGGTTGTCTTGGCGGTCACGGGAGCTCTGAGGGTCGGTTGAGCATGCGTGGGCGCTTTGACCGCCGGTGCGGTACTCGTGGTTGGAGCTTTGAGGGTCGGTTGCGCATGCGTGGGCGCTTTGACCGCCGGTGCGGTACTCGTGGTTGGAGCTTTGAGGG
>CAZAQV010000001.1:214307-322840 GCA_964487255.1 uncultured Polyangiales bacterium
TCGGTTGCGCATGCGTGGGCGCTTTGACCGTCGTGCGGCCAGAGGTCGACGTGGTGGTATCCGTGCTCGCGTTGCCGGATACGCGAACGTTGCCCGATGCTCGCACGCTTGGCGGCCTCACCGGCGTCACGTTAACCTGGACGCGCCGAGTCGTTGCTGGGCGCGTGGACACCGACCCGCGAGCTTCGACGTTGTGCGTGGGCGCGGGTGTCGTCGCGACGTAGACCTCGGCAGGGCGGGCACTTGGAGCACGCCAGTAGCCTCGATGATAGACGTAACTCCCATCGACTCGCATTTCTGCGACAGGCTTTACCCAAACGTAGCCCCGCCGCTCCGGCACAACCCAACGACCGTCGACCCAGACCCATCGATCCTGCCAAGACCAATGCCCCTCTACCCAAACCGCACCCGCGCTCGGCTGCGGAGGTTTTGCCTTTGCCACCCGAACCTTGGGAGGTTGCTTCGTCACCACAACATGAGCAGGTTGATAGCGAAACGTAGCCTGGGCGCGGTAGTGCGCACGGCCGCGTGTGTGAACGACACAGCCGGATAGCATGAGCCCGATTGCGCCGAGCAAGGCAACGTTGCGAAAGGTAGAGATAGTCTTTGGGGGCATGTTGATTCGTTCTCCCGTTGGAGCCGACGGTACCATGGCTCGTTTCGCTTTCGACGACGGGCGGCTTACGTTTGTTCACACACCCGCACGAACCCGCAGCAAATGGTCGAGATCTTGCAGCTTTTCTCGAGAAACCCGGGCGGCCTCCGTGTGCGACATCGGCAAGTCAACAAGCCGCTCAAACGCAACGTCGACACGCGTCGTCTCTTGGGCGGCGACGGTCCGCAAGTGCTCGAGGAGCGATTGCCCGTTGCGGCCCCAACCAAAGCTTGCGGGATAGCAAAGGGCGGCGATCCAAACGTCCACGTCGAGGCCCGCTCTTGCGCGAAACGCGCCCGAGCGGAACGCAGTGATCGTCGAACTGCTCTTCGTCGTTCCTTCGGGAAACACGGCAAGCGAATCTCCCGCGGCAAGAACCGCACGCATTTGCTCTACCGCTTGTAGCGCGCTCTTTCGATTGCCACGCTCCACGAAGAGCGTGCGCGCGCGCTTCGCCGCAGTCCCCACGATCGGCCAATGCTCGACATCCGCGCGACTCAAAAAGCGCAGATCCGGCATTCGTGAAACCAGAACAGCAATATCAAGGGGACTACGATGCGCGCACAGGAGAAGCACGCCGCGATTGTCCCGCTGCGAGGGCAGCTCGCCTGAAAGACGCACATCGAGCCCGTAAGTCTTCAAGATCTGAGCCGCCCAACTCTGATAACGACTTCGCCATACATCGTCCGGCGCGCTCGACGCGCGTGCGTAAAATTCTGCGCGCAGCAAATCAGCTGCGGTGATCACGGCAGATTGCATGACGCGCCGCGTGGCACGCCACTCACGCATGGCTCGAGACATGGGTTCAATCTACCGATTTTTCTGGAACGGTGGCACAATGATCTTGTGAGCATTCGAGAAGAGAGCATGGACAACCCGACGATCGAATTTCGACGGCGTGCTCCCGACACTCTGCAAGCAGACGCCATCGGACCGTGCTTTCTCGTTGCGTCGCCTTCCATGCGCTCGGACGAGTTCGACCACACCGTGGTGTTGCTCGTCGACCACCGTGAAGAGGGGTCGCTTGGCTTCATCATCAACCGCACCGCAAATGTCTCGTTTGTCGACGTCATGGAACAGGTCGGCTGTGACGAGTCGGGCGAGCAGGAAGCCCGGCGCTTCAATCCGAACACGCCGGTCATGCACGGTGGGCCGGTGTCACAGGACACGGGTTGGGTCCTCTTTGATCCGGAAGGCAACCCTCGCGAACAAGAAGACGGTCTCATCGAAGTCGCGCCAGGGATCTGTGTGACGGCGAACATCAAGATTCTGCAAGACACCGCTCGCGGCGAGGGTCCGCGTCGCATGGCGATGGTGCTCGGTTACGCTGGCTGGGGCCCCGGTCAACTCGACGAAGAAATTCGCGAGGGCGCGTGGCTGATCGCCGACCTCGATCCCGAGCTCATCTTTTCGGAGAACATCGAGAAACGTTGGTCCGCTGCATTCGAGATGCTGGGCGTCGACCCAGGCCGCGTCGTGGGCGGCCACGAGTCTGCCGAAGCTTAAACCCGCGCTTGGCGCTCGCCGCCTCTAGGTCTACAAGGGGGCGATGCTTCGAGTTCGTGCGTTCTGTGTTTTGTTTGCCGTCCTATTCGCGTGTGGTGGTAACGCGGCCAAGCGTCAGAGGACTACACTTGAACAGCCCGCAGCGACGAGCGAGGCGCCCGAGCCACCGCAGCTGGTGCTGGCAATTATTCTCGACCAGTTTGGGGAAATCGCGCTCAACTTTCACCGTGAGGCGCTCTTGGCAAACGATGGCCTGATCAAAGAGCTCCTTGAGAACGGAAAGGAAACGACGCTGATCTATCCATATGCCGGAACCTATACAGCTCCCGGGCATGCGTCTCTTTTCACCGGCGCGCTACCGAGCGAGCACGGCATTTGGGGCAACCGTTTTTGGGACGTTACAAACCAAAAGAAGACGGCGTGGGAGAATGCCGGACAGCACGTGGTCTTCGGTTTCGAAGATCGCTACGCCAGTCCGCTGGCGATGAAGCGAAGCGCGGTCGGCTCCTGGCTCAAACAAGACAAGCCCGGCGCGAAGTTTGCCGTGATCTCACTCAAGTCGCGCGCCGCAATCGCTTCTGCAGGACACGCACAAAGCCCAGAAACGAAAGCCGACGCCGTGTTCTGGTTCGACAAGACACACCGTCGCTTTACTTCCAGCAACTACTATTTTGAAGAACTGCCAGAGTGGACAACGGAGTGGGCCGAAGAGAACCAACCCGATCTGAGCCCATGGACGCCGCTCGACCCGAAGGCCTTGCAAGAAGAACTGGGCGACGACCACCAGCTCGGTGAAGGTGGCTGGGGTATTGGCAGCACCTTTCCGCACGAACCCGAGAAGGTCGAAGATGTGATGGGTGCCTTCATCACGACACCGGCATCTACGGCGTACCTACTTGGTTTTGGCAACCGGCTCATCCGTGAACTCGAGTTCGGCGAAGACGAGGTGCCGGACCTGCTCGTGGTTTCGGTTTCCGGCACGGACTATGTGGGCCACACGTTTGGCGTCCACTCATGGGAATACCGCGACAACTTGCTGCGTGTCGACCGCATGCTGCGCGTCTTCGTGGACGGGCTACGCAAGGAAAAGCGTATCGCTATTGCGTTGAGTTCGGATCACGGCTCTGCACCCTTGCCGGAGCGGAGCGAAAGGGAAGGCAAGACGTCGTCCCGCCAAGACCACCGCTTCGCGGAGATTGCCCAAAAGCTCGTGCAAAAGAAAAGAGGCAAAGGAAAGTGGGTCGAAGCGTTCGTCAAACCCTACCTTTACCTTGGTGAAGATGGTCGCAAGCACAAAGACGCCATCGTCGCGTACCTCAAAGAAGTGATTTCCAAGCTGCCGGAAATCTACGCCGCATATGATCCTCGGGAAGTCGACAAGCTTCGTAACTCGGAAGACGCTACCGAACGCGCTGTCGCCGCAAGTATCTACCCTGCGGAGACGGGCGACCTCTTCATCGTACCCAAGCCCCTACACTTGCTCGACGACATGTCGAGTGGCGCAGGCACTTCCCACGGGACGCCGTGGAACTACGACGCGCTCGTACCTGTGCTACTCCTCGGTCCCGCAGTGCAGACCGCGCTTGAGCCCGAACCCGTCGGCATTGCGACCTATTCGAAGGTCTTGAGTGAGTGGCTGCGACTGGACTCCAGCCGCAACATGTAGGCCCTGAACCGCTGGAACGGGCGCTCGCCGCTCAGCGAAAGGGAGCTCTGATTGCTCCCCCCATGCCGTGCTCCCAAGGGAACGGCTCGGGCGCCCCGCTCATTCTGATTTTCAAAAAACCAAATCATCTCCCGTGTCGGAGGTGGGGCACACCTCCTGCAACTCTCGCCAAACATGTGGAACGGATTTGGTGTGGTATTCGTTTTTGGTAATTTGACGATGGTTTTCGCGTGTAGCGGCGATATCAGCGATGGCTCGCTGGATGCGACGCAAGCTGGCGTCAAGCTCAAGCATTGTGGCGATGGAGAGTGCCGCGGCCATGAGTCGTGCGACAACTGTCCAAGCGATTGCGGGATGTGTGTGGACCCAGATGCATGGGTCGAGCCCGACCCAGAACCGGACGCATCGGTCTCAGAACCGGACGCATCGGTCTCAGAACCGGACGCATCGGTCTCAGAGCCGGATGCCTCGGTCTCAGAACCGGACGCCTCGACTGAGGAACCCAACCCGCCCGCTGTGTCGGACGGTATCTGGGTTAGCCCGGGCGTTCTCGCGTCACTGCCCACGTCGGGAACCGCGTGGGACAACCTCTTGTCGGCCGCGAACGACCTCGACCCGAGCGGCGCGAATGTCTCCGACCAAGACTCTCACCATGACCAGTATACATTGGCCGCAGCGTTGGTGTGTGCCCGCACAGGTGATGCGACCTTGTGCCAGCGCGCGCAGGCAGCGCTCGTCAACGCCATCGACACGGAGTCCGGAGGTCGTTGGCTCGCGGTCGGACGAAATGTCGGCGCCTACGCAATCGCCGCAGATCTTCTCAACCTGCGCGCGGACGGCGACCCGAACAGCGATGGCTCACGGGTCGAAGCCTGGTTGGCGCGCTTTCTGACGCGCACCCTCAGCCACAACAACGATAGCAGCCAGCAAATCACCCTTCGCGAATCGGCATGGGCCTCGGGTTCAAACGCTTCCGCGCAGGAGGGCTTCATCCATGTTGCGATTGCAGCCTATCTCGGGGATCAAAGCGAACTCGATTGGGCATGGGGACGGTACCGACGACACGTCTGCGACCTCGGGGCACCGGACCCCAGTGGCATCGATCTATCAAAAGGTGTTGCCTACGGCTGGGCCCACGATGACCAGAACCCCTGCGCGATCAACCCGAAGGGTACGCAGAAACAAGGGGTTCGCATCGATGGCGCGATCATCAACGACATGCGCCGCGGCGGCGAGTTTCAGGTGTACCCCGGCTACACGCAATACCCGTGGGTGGGCCTCGAAGGTCTTGTTCCGGCGGCGGTCATCTTGCACCGCGCCGGCTATCCGGCTTTCTCGATCGCGGATACCGCGGTCAAACGCACGTACGACTACCTTTGGTTTTTGCGCAACCACACGGGCAACGTCGATTGGTTCGACGGAATGCGAGCGTCCGAGACCACGCAACTGGTCAACGTCGCTTATGGCACCAGCTTCATCGCGACGCGCGCCGACCGCCGTGGACGCACCGTCGGGTTCACAGCCTGGTCACACGCGAACTCACTCTAAATACCTCGTCACCACTACCAAGAGACTTCGGCAAGGGAGGTGTTCAGATCGGAGAGCGAGTGCGCGCTGACGCCCGCCCAGCTGATGGCGTATACGTTGTCCTCGATGAAGAGGCCGCGGCGGATCTCTGGGGAGATGGAGCAGCTGCGCACGGCATCCCCGGGCACTGGTTCGACGGAATCCTCCCAACCGCAGGCGCTTCCGATTTGATCGGTGTGGCTCACCTGGCCGAGCGGCGTGAGGCCCGTGGTCACGTCAACCTCAAAGAGTTGCAGCGAACTTTCGAACGCGCCCTCGTACGAAATAAACGGGAAGGCAAGGATCTTTTTCTCCGCATAGTAGGTAAAGGCCTTGTGGTTGGCGTTGGCCTCGGACCAGCCTTCGCGAGAGAAGACGTGCTTGTGCGCCAGAGCTGGAGCGGTTGCGTCGCTGACGTCGAAGATTTGGAGTGAAAGGCCCAGATCGACATTCGTGTTCGGGTCGATTTCTCGTCCGATCGTGAGCAGATGGTTATCGCTCAACGGATGCATGTAGTTGCTGAAGCCCGGGATCTTGAGTTCGCCCAGCACGCGGAGGTTGGTGGGCTGGCTGATGTCGATCGCGAACAACGGATCCACCTGACGGAAGGTGACCACGTAGGCGCGATCCCCGACGAAGCGTGCCGAGAAGATGCGCTCACCAGGGGCCAAGATCGAACTCTGACCCACGATCTGCAGCTGCCCGTTTTCGAGTTCGAGCGCGGTCACGAAACTGTAGGGCGGCTCGGGACCATCGAGCGGGTTTTCGCTGCTCCCGATCGGCGCGTCCTCTTCTGAAGTGCCCGCATCCTCGGGAGGCGGCGCACTACCGCCACCGCTCGACCCGCCGCCGCTCGACCCGCTGCCCGCGTCCACTTCGACCGTGTCGCCCGGGGTCCCCTCGACCGCGACCGGCCAACCGCCCCAGAGGTCCTGCGTCGTCGCGACGAAGTACGTGCCGTCCTTTTCGTGGATCGAAAATTGGTTGAGCAGATTGCCCGGCGCGAAACCCGAGCCCTGGTACACCGTGCTGAGGCCATCGCCAAGCGCAAACACATGAAGCGCCGTCTGCGAACCTTCAGCCTCCCGCAAGTTCCAGCTCCAGTCGTGATGGGCAAGAACGAGCGCGCCCCTATTCGCGTAAACTTGCGCAGTCTGGCCAAGGATCGCCGCACCACCAAGGCTCCCGTCTGTAAGTGACACACCCGCGATTTGGGTCAGACCATAGTTCGTGAGGCCGGGCGATGGGAGATAGAAGTCAGAACAAGAGGGCGGCAAGGCCTGAAGCTGCCCATCGACGCGCGCAGCGCGCGCTGGAAGCCAGTCGTCGAGCGTGGTTTGACGCGCGGCCTGCGTCGCAGCGTCCACCCAATCGCTGACGATCTGACGCGCTTCACTCTCGGTCATGGGTTGCTCAATGCCCTCTTGATACGCGTACTGCTCAATGCTCAGCAGCTGCACGGGCGTGTAAACATGGCTCTGAATGATCGCGCGCACTGCATCGTCGTGTCGCCGCGAAGTGAGATAGTTCCCTTCGTAATAGGTTTCGCTGGTCAGTGTCGGCTCACCGGCCAAGTCGATGACGGAGATCTTCGTGAACGCCCCATAGCAATGCGAATCGCTGGGCTCCTCGGTCGGCTTCTCGTCTTCAGGTGGAACTGGATCGCTTTCGTCCGCGGGCCCCGCATCGGTTTCGGGAGGAAGGTCGGGGTCCGGCTCCGGCGTACCCGCATCCGTAGGTTCGGGTGCGGGTTCGGGCTGGTCGCCGCCGCCGTCGGCAAAGCCTCCAGAACCGCCACCATAGCTCGGTCGCGCACAAAGATCGCGCGCGCCGAGCTCAGCACTTCCCGGTACCGTCTCGAACACAATCACCTGGCCATCGGCAACGAAGAGCTCTGAAGCGTAGCCTTCGAGCTCAATGCTGCGCTCAAGCGCGGTGTTCGCAGCTGGCCACGCGTTGAGCACGTGTAGCTGCTTGCCCGACGCGATGTAGATCCGCGTGCCATCGGTCTTGACGAAGTCCGCTTCGTCGACCCCTGCAACTTGCGCATTGGTCTCGCTGTAGGCGCGACCTTCTCCGCCCGTATCACCACCCGCTTGAGGCTCTCCCGTCGGCTCCTCGCTCACACCAGCGTCCACCGCGCTCGGCGGAGCGATGCCATCGTCGACCGAATCCGAATAATCGAGCCCGTAACGGTCGAGAATCTCGTAGTAGCGGTTGGCTTCGAGCTGCACTTTGGCGATCGCATCGTCTTGCAGGGCCCCCTCAAGCTCCGCGCAGCTCTGCGCACGAACCAAACCCGAACGTACGGGCACCACAAACCCATCACTCGTGTGCGATTCCGCGCAACCGGTGGCAACCGTCAGAAGACCAAGGACGGTCGGAAGCATTCTTCGTTTCATGTTTCCTCCAAAAGGCAAGTGCATGGTCATCGACTGATGCATGACTCGTGCCGAAAAAAACCTTGTGATTTCAACAAACATGGCGTGCCAACTTGCGCCACGGCATGCAATTTCAGCGGCGACGATGTCCCAGCACGCAATCTTTTCGTGACCAGGGCGAGCGGCCGTTAGTTGAGGATCTTGAACTCGATGCGACGGTTGGCCGCACGCGCCTCATCGCTCGTTCCCTTGACCCTAGGCTTGGCTTGTCCGTAGCCACGCGCGCGCAGCCTAGACTTGTTGATGCCGCGTTTGACCAACCAGGCACGAACCGCTTTGGCGCGCCGCAACGAGAGCTTCCGGTTGCGTCGACGCGCCCCGCGATCGTCGGTGTGACCGCCGATCTCGATGCGCAACTTCTTGTGATAGTCGAGATACTCGTAGGCCTTCTCGAGAACCTCTTCCGACTCGTCGGTGAGGCTGGCGCTGCCCGACTTGAAGGTCACGCCCTTGAGCTCAAAGGTGCCGCCCTCAATCTTTTGTTCTTGCGCTTCGGCGCAGCCAAAGTCATCGACCTCCGTTTTCGATGGGGTCCCCGCACAGCGGTCATACGGGTTCGCCACACCATCGCCGTCGTGGTCATCATCGGACGCGTTGCGGGGGTCTTGCCCGGGCATCGAAATTTCGTCCGAGTCGGAGATGCCACCGCCGTCGGTGTCGGCTTTGCGCGGGTCGGTTTCTCCGTCGTCGACCCTGCCGTTTCGATTGCGGTCTTCGATGCCGTCGCTGATGCCGTCGTTATCGGTATCGACGATGAGCGGGTCGGTCTTCGTCTCGAGTTCAACATTGTCCCGGATCCCATCGCTGTCGGTATCGGCATCGAGTGGATCGGTTCCCAACTTCTGTTCTTCGCGATCGACGATGCCGTCACCATCACTATCGACGGGTCCGTCCTCATCGAGCAGCTCGATGGAACCGGTAATGCCGATGAAGAGTATCGAATCAGCCGTCGATCGCTGCCCCCCAAAGCCGACTTGCCACTTGGCGAAGAGGCCGAGTTGAATCGGGTGGAACACCGAGAACTCGTAGCCCGCGGCGAGATCGAAGCCGAGTTGTGTGCCGTCCAAGTGCTGAAAGCCCAGATGCGCCGCGGCCCAGCCGTTGCCCCACCAATTGCCCCATTCGTGGTTGGCGTAGCCGGTGTTGTCGTCGATAAAGCGGTAACGAAGACCGAGGGCGAAGTTCGTGTAGATGTCACCGATCTGCGTGCTGAAGTCCGAAGTCTCCCACAGGTAGCCAAGTCCCACGGTCGCTTCCGCGCCCCAAGGCGCATCGAACTGCCACTCGAGGTTGGCCCAGCCCGCCATGCCGCGTCGATCCTCGGGATCCATCGGTCCATCGCCCGGCGCCAGCGGACCGATGATCGGTTGTGCATATGCCAAGTCGATGTGCAGATTGAGCTTTGAGCTTTCTGCATTCGCTACATTTTGGAAAAGAGCGTGGCCCGTTGCGTAGAGAAGCAACGCCGCCGCTACAGTTCTACCCACCTGCTTGTGCCAAACGATGTGTCTCACCGGCCAATCGTCCCGCAGCGCGGCAACGATAGGCAAGTTCGTGCAAGCACCACTGGGTATTTACTATGCAATTCGAGACAAGTTACTCTTGCGACGGGGGAGGTGTCATCACTGGGCCTCCGTCTCGTTTGCGCACACCGCCATCTGGCACGGACAGACCCGCATCGAAATGGAAACGCCCTGCGTCCGCGCGGCCCCCGTCGGTCGTTCCGCTATCGTTTGTGCTGCCGTCGAGCGCGCCGTCTACGCCGCCATCGAAGACGCCTCCGTCGGACGCGGCGTCTGGAGCGACATGCGCATCTTGGTAGACGTTGCCGTCGGGTGAGACATTCGCATCTTGCGGGGGCATGTTGCCGTCTTGGGCCTCGTTGGGTGGAAGTGGCTTCGGGTTGCCCGTGCACGCTACAGCACAAAGCACAGCGCACAGCACGCCAAGCCGCATAAACCAAGTCATGCGCTAAATATGCAGGTGGATCCGTGGTCAGGCAAATCAACGAGCCAGGCGAAGCCCAAATACGCCTGTGATGAGCGTGCGAGAACCAAGGAGCGGATTTGCTAGTTGCAAATCCCTGCTTCGAGCCGTGAAGAACCATGTGATGACGCGTCAGCGGAAGAACCAAAAGAGGTAGGCGAAGCCCTAGAACGCTTTGTGCCCGTGATGAGCGTGCGAGAACCAAGGAGCGGATTTGCTAGTTGCAAATCCCTGCTCCGACTTCGAGCCGTGAAGAACCATGTGATGACGCGTCAGCGGAAGAACCAAAAGAGGCAGGCGAAGCCCTAGAACGCTTTGTGCCAACAGCACAAAGTCGTTCGGGTGGAGCGTTCGTGGCGACGGGTGGAGTTGAACCACCGACCTAGCGCGTATGAAACGCCCGCTCTAGCCACCTGAGCTACGTCGCCAACCGTTCTATGAACGACCGGCAGTATAGGCGGGCCCGACCAGCTGTCAAAGCGCTTTTGGCACCTGTTGAGACCATCACTACGCCCGACCGGCCCGATCTCAGAGGCGCTGTCAACCTTGTGTCAAATGATCAAGACAGAGTAGCGTGCGGCCGTGATCGGGCGACTGACTGGAATCGTGGTGGACGAGCAGGTCGACGGGAGCTGCATTCTCGACGTTGCCGGCGTCGGCTACGAGGTGTTTTTGCCGCTGGGCAGTCTCGGCAGACTCGTTGACAGCGACGAAGAGGTTACGCTTCACGTTCACACCCACGTGCGCGAAGACGCGCTGCTCCTCTACGGTTTTCCGACACCTGAAGACCGCTCCGCGTTTCGCATCATCTTGGGCGTCTCGGGCATAGGACCAAAGATCGCGCTCGCGATCATGGGTGCGCTCAACGCCCAGCAGCTCTCCGAGGTGGTCATGCGTCAGGACAAGAGCGCCTTCAAAGGCATCTCCGGCGTCGGTAAAAAGACTGCGGAGCGCCTGTTGCTCGAACTCAAGGACAAACTCCCGCGGATCCATGGCTCGAGTTCTGGCCAAATCAGAGCTCCTCGTCCGGTCACAAGCGCGCCCGGCTCAACCGTGATCGGGGCTTTGGTACAAATGGGTTTCAAACGCGCACAAGCCGAACGTGCCGTGGCCGACATCGCCAACGCCGAAGTCAAAACCCCCGAAGAGTTGCTTCGCGACGCGCTCGCGCAACTGGGTTGAGGCTCAGACCTGGACTCGGATCGACTGGCATACCGTTTAGCCAGTTTGTGGGGTTACGAAGCGGGTCTTCTGCCCGTCGTCACCGAGTGAGGGCCCAATTCATGGGCGATTCTTTGAGATATTGGAACCCGACAGCTCGCGACGTCGTGGCACGTCGATTGCTTGAACTTCAAGCACCCGAGTTCACGAAAGGTCTCATGCAGAACGCTCTTATCACAGCGCTCGCGACAGCAGCACTCAGCGCATTTGTGTTGCTTGGCGCCTCTTTTTCCAACGCAATTTCCCAAACCGCGACGTCGCTTCCAAACCACGATTCGCCAGCGGTGGCGAGCCATGCGCAAGCCGCGGGGACGAGCGCCTTGCGAGGACTGGCTGCCACCTCCGATGCAACACGCCGTGCAGTTCGTTCAGTACGCCGGCGCGCTTCTCCCTCTTTCGTGAAGCGGGACGGCCTGCGACCACACGGCAGTTCGACAAACAAGATAGCCGCCGCGTACGGGATTTCCCCGTTCGCGGTCAAGGCGATCACAACGAGCAAGCAAGCGCGACGTTCCGCCGCGGCCAAGGCGTTTCATCGGGGCCGCGTTGTGTTTGAAGCTGCCGACGGAGCCGAGCACGAACTGTTTCGACCTCTCACGGTGCGCAGCGACCTAAAAAACACCTGGGCCCTCTTGGATGCCGACAACGTCTTCGCGGATTTCTCACGCGCTTTTGGTGATAAGTCGGCGCAACTCACTGGACTCGATCGGTCGGGTTTTCCCCGTAACACCAGCTCCTACGCTTTAGAAGAGTACATTGAACCCGTGCAGCACCTTTTGCAGTCGGGCGCGCAGCTCCCCGCCTCAATGCGCACCTTTCGCGATTGGCTCAGCGCGCGCGGCGAACTGCAAACCTTCCTAAACGAGCCTTCGAGTTCTCGCGCTGTTTTCTCGCTGCAACATCTCTACTTCGTCGAACAGGGCTTATATCGTGAAATGAGGGGTCTCGCGGGGGCACGCGAAGGAATTGAAACGCTTCACCAACAGTGGCCCATCCGCGTGGTCACAAAACGTTATGGGACCGGACCTGATTTCGCACACGTCAACAGTCGCGTCCCGGCCGATTCCACCGCCTGGATCGCGCGCATGCTCGGCGAAAATTATGACTCCGTTACCGTGATGGGCCGTGATAAAGCAGATTTTGCGGGAAATGTGCATGCCGTCTTTGAGGACAGCGTCAGCAACATCGAGAAGATTCGCGCAGCCAACGCGTCAAGTTCCCTGCGCGAGCGCGCATTCGCGACCGGTGTGAAAGCGACCGAGCTGGACAACTACCTCGCCAGACACAACGTGGATGTCCTCGGTATCGCGTTTCGCTGGAACTACAACGATGGCGCGAAAATCCTTGAGGCGCCCAACGTGGTGGCCGTCGACAGCTGGTCGGATGCAACGGCGGTGGCTTTGGCGTACCGCAGACTGTTGACCGATCCCAGCGCTGGTGCGAGCGGAAAGCTTCACTGGAGTGAGGTTCCCGGGCTCGTCAACGCCGATGGTACCGCGGTAAAGTTAACCAAAGCTCCGATTCGAGCGAACTAGAGACCGCGCGCTTGCGACCACGCGAGCGGCAAGCTCAGTTGCCGAAAGTTGGCCATGCTATCCATTTGAACCTCTCGGGACGAACCGTTAGTTCTGGTGTTCTTGCGACAATTGTCGTGGCACAACGATTGCACAGTTGGAGCAACGCTTTGCAGCATTCACTCCTCGCGTTGCTCGCCGCGGCCGCCGTGAGCGCCTTTTCGTTATTGGGCCATTCGCTCGGGGAGAATCTCACCGGCGAATCGTTCGCGTCACGGAGCGCCACACCAACCCTCTCCAGTCGGAGCGAAGCTTTCTCGCCTGCGAACGTCCTCCGTGCCGTCGGCTCACGACTACGCCGTGCAACAACGCCGGCGTCTAAACTCGACATCGACGAAGCCACCAAGCTGTATGACATATCTCCGCTCGCGGTCCGAGCAATCGAGACGAGCCCCGCGCTCCGTACGGAAGCGGCGCATGCACCGCTTCACAATGGCAAAGTCATTTTCGAAGCCCCCAACGGAAACACGTTCACGCTCTACCGCCCAGTGCGCGAAAAACCGAACAGAGACGGCCTGTGGGCGCTCATCGATGTCGACAACGTCGTGTCCGATTTCACGAGAGCTTTCGGAGACGAAGCGCATGCTCTCACTGGGGCCTCTCGCAATACGTTTCCGCGCAACAACCGTCACTACGACATGCGCGAAGCAGTCGCCTCAACACAACGCGCCCTGGCCAATGACCGCCCGCGAAGCACAAAGTTGCAGGCCCTTAAGGACTGGCTCGGGTCACAGGAGCAGCTTGAGCCCTTCCTGCGAACCGCCCCCACAGCCTATTCAAACTACTCGCTGTTACACCGGTATTTCATCGAACAAGGGTTTTACGCGCGGATGCCACTGCTGCCCGGAGCCCAAGAGGGCGTGGCGCTCGTCCATGAACAGTGGCCGATTCGTGTCGTGACCAAACGCTATGGGACGGGCCCCGACTTTACAAATATCGACCGCCGCGTGCCGGTTGACTCTGCGCGGTGGATCTCTCGCGCACTTGGCGACAGCGTAGATTCGTTGGCCGTGATGGGCGGTAAGAAGATCGATTTCGCCGGCAATGTCTACGCCGTATTTGAAGACAATGTCATGAATATTGCCGACATCCGCATCGCGAATGCCCCCTCGCAGCTTCGCGAGCGCGCTTTTGCAAGTGGCATACGCGCTGCCGAACTCGACGACTACCTCGCGCGCAACAATGTCGATGTTCTGGGCATCGTCTTTCGATGGAACTACAACAAGGACGATCGTCTGCTCGAGGCCATGAACGTGGTCGCGGTCGATCGCTGGTCGGACGCAGCCGCTGTGGCCTTGGCACATCACAAGCTGCTGACCGACCCCGAAGCAGGCGCGAGCGGCCGCCTTCATTGGAGCGAGGTCCCAGGCCTCGTTCAGGACGATGGAACGCCCGTGCAGCTTCCCGAACAACGCATTTTGCCCGACTAGCCGCTTTTGTTCTGCCTTGGTTGTTGTGCGACGTTGCGATACAAGTGCGTGTGACAATCGGAGGGCAAACGACCGGCGATCAAGACATTCGAGCGCGCACCATGAGCGGCGAGGCATCCCCCGAAGAGCGCCGTTACGAGACGACGCTTCGACCAACACGCTTCGACGACTTCGTCGGACAAGACAAAATCAAGGACAACCTTCGGGTATTCGTCAAGGCCGCCCTGCAGCGAAAAGAACCGCTCGACCACGTTCTGTTCTGCGGCCCACCAGGACTGGGCAAAACAACGCTTGCGTTTATCTTGGCCCAAGAGCTGGGCGTGCACGTGCATCTCGCTTCAGGCCCGGCGATTGAGCACAAGGGGCAGCTCGCGTCACTGCTCACGAAGCTCGAAGAGCACGACGTCTTGTTCATCGACGAGATCCACCGCTTGTCGGCGGTGGTCGAAGAGAACCTCTACACCGCCGTCGAAGACTTCCGCATCGATGTTGTGCATGGCGACGGACCGTACGCAGCAACGCTGCAGCTCCCGCTTCGTCCCTTCACGCTCGTTGGCGCAACAACGCGGACAGGGCTTCTCACACGTCCCATGCTCTCGCGTTTTGGCTATGTCGCACGCCTCGATTACTACGACAGCAAGACACTCGCCAAGGTGGTCTCGCGCAGCGCACGGCTCTTGCAAATCGATGTCAGTGAGGACGGCGCACAAGAGATCGCGCGACGTTCGCGCGGCACACCTCGCATTGCCAACCGGTTGCTTCGTCGTGCGCGCGACTTCGCGGAAGTGCTCGGTGATGGCACGCTCGACGAAGAGCAAGCAGCCGACGCACTCGACCGCTTGGACGTGGACGAAGCCGGTCTCGACGAAATGGACCGTCGGCTTCTTCGCGTGGTCATCGACCACTACGGCGGCGGCCCCGTCGGTATCGAGACCCTTGCGGCAGCGCTCAGCGAGCCGCGCGACACGCTCGAAGACGTGTACGAACCCTACCTCATCCAGCGCGGCTTCCTGGCGCGCACCTCCCGCGGGCGCATGGTCACCGAGCACGCCTACAAACACCTTGGCCTCGCACCCCCCAAAGGCCAAACGGTCCTCTTCTAGTGCCCGGCCCTGCGACACCGGAGGCCAGTTCTCCATCGTCAGTGACAACCAAGAACTGTCCACAGGTGACACTCTGCAAGACGATCGGCTGGTTTGTCGTGCTGCTCCCGGTGACAACACTTCCAGGCCCGACTCGCACCCTCGCCGACGAGACCAGCGGCACATGGACCGGCCAGGCCGAAGTGCGCGGCAACTATTATTGGGAGCGCAATACGCGTGTCGTCGCTCCCGAGGTGGGGGTCACGCTCGAAAGTCCCGAGGGCTTACGTATCAAAGGCCACTACCTCGTCGACAGCATCACCAGCGCGAGCGTCGCTGCTGGCACGCGCGTCGACGTGGGTTTCACGGAAATTCGCCACGATGTGAGCCTCGGCATTGGCGCAACCTCAGGCGTTGGAGACGATGAGCTACAGATCGACCTCTCCGGCCGCGTCAGTACCGAGCCTGACTACTTCTCAAAGTCGGTCACCCTCTCGAGCACACTTCTGTTCAACGAAAAAAACACCTCGCTCGGCGTTCGCGGAACCTTCTTACAGGACGACATCTCAAGCGTCATTCGCGGCGCGGGTGGCGTGGAAGGCGAAATTGACGACCGCGGACAGGTCGGCACGCTGACCTCGATCAATGGCAGCTTGAGCGCGTCGCACAATCTATCGCCGACCTTGGTTCTATCCGCGGGCTACGACTACACCTATCTCAGCGGATACCTCGCAAACCCATATCGATCGGTCAGCCTCGGAGGTGCCCCGCTCGCCGAGTCTCACCCGGACATGCGTCACCGCCACGTACTGCATTCGCGGCTAGCCGTGTACTTCCCTGGAACGAAAACTGCGGTACACGGCATGATGCGTCTCTACGGCGATAGCTGGGACGTCTATGCGCTCAACCCCGAAGTGCGCCTCTATCAGTCTTTCGGCAACGCGCTCCATACGCGCATGCGCTATCGATTCTATGTACAGACGGACGCTTTCTTTTACGAGAGCGCTTATGAGCCGGAAGACCAGTACTACACCGCAGACGGCAAGATGCAGTCGTTCGAAACGCACTTGGTTGGCCTGCAATTCTCGCTTCCCTTCACCTTCCTCGAAGACTCGGGCGTGGCCTTCTTGAGTCGCTCGACCTTCGATCTTTCGTTCGACGTTGCGCACTCGACCTCGATCTTCGGCGACTACATTATCGCGCAGACCGGCTGGCGCGTGCCGTTCGAGTAAACGCGAGGCCTCCTTGCTATCGGGCCTATCGGGAATTCTGGGCTTCAGATGGCTGCTCAAACTGCCAGCGCGGCCCATCGCTTGTCTCAAAAACGCCGATGTTTGGGGCTGTCCGCACGTGGGTCTTCGCGGTTCATTTCTTGCATGATTTCAGTCTCATGAATCGCCGTCTCGTCTCGCACGCACTGCCTCTCTTGCTTCTTCCTGTCGCTTGCAGCCCTGACACCGGGAGCGCAACGGGTGGCTCTGACTCGCCGCATTTGGTCGCGAACGGAAAAGCGGACAACTACTACTCCGATGTCGCAGCTGAGTTCGAGCTGACCGGCACGGTCGCGGTTGAGATGACGCAGGCCGAGTTCGACGACGAGCTTGTTCGCATGGAACTGGTTAACCGACGCATCACGGCGGTCGGCCTCTACCTCACAGGTTATGTGACCGACAAGTTCGAGGGCATCGATCGCAACGACGATGGCGAAATTTCGGACGACGAGGTGTTCTTTCGCAACGTGGGCTGGGGCGACTTTCAAGGCATGGTTCGCAACCTGACCGTGGCACCCGAAGACGTCTATCAGGACGCCGACGGAAACACGCACGTGACGTTCTCGCTCGACATGGCAGGACCTCCCACATTGCTCTCATTAATCCCTCCCGCGGAGGATCCGGGCTTTGGTCCCTTCGTCTTTGAATTTGCGATGCCTGCTGGCAAAAGCGTGGACCCCAACGAAGTGCCGCGCGGCGAGTTCCGCAGCTTCAACCCCGAGACCTACGAAGGTGAGATCGAGTTGGTGCGCATGGAAGTTCGCCCGCTTCCAAAGGTGGGAAACGCGTACCCCCAATACGCGGCGTTCGCGCAGGACGGGCTCTTCGATATTTCCCTCTTCTACGGCTACGACTACAACACCGAACGCTGGGACATCCGCGAGGCCGAAGAGGCGTTCTCCTTTTTGCAGCGCAAGGGTTTTGAGACACCCGTGCCCGAGTTTGATCTGCTGACCGCCGACTCCGGTCCATTCACCAAGACCTTGTATTTCGGCGGCCAAGCCACACGGGTCGAGGTCTACATCTACCACGCCGACATGTTCGAAGGCGCGCGCGACTTTCAGCACGACCTGGCGCTCCAGGAGCTGACCAGCCGAGATGTGTTTTTCTACAACGGCCACGCCGGCCCCTACTACGGCTTTTACCTCGACGAAGAAAAGCTCGCTCAGGTTGACTATGCAGAGTTCGCGACCGCAGCATTTGAAACAGACCGCCAACAGTTTGTCGTCGCGCAGGGCTGTCAGACTTATTCGCAGTACGCGGACATGATGTACGCCAACCCTGCGAAGAGCGAAGACAACCTCGACGTGATCACGACGGTCAACTACTCGTACGGACAGGGAACGACCGACTTACTCTGGGACCTCATCAAGCACGACGCCCAAGACGCGCATCAACCCACGGACTTTTACGAGATTGTTCGACGCCTCAACCAGTCCTGGATCAACCGCAGCAAGCAAGTGTTCTATGGCGTGATGGGCATCGACGGAAACAGCCAGCTTCACCCCTACGCACAACCGGACCGCATCGGAGATCTTTGTGCGCAGACGAGCGATTGCGGCGACCCGGCAGGAAACGTCTGTGTCGCGTCCTTTGACGGCACCGAGCGCTGCGCAGCCATCGCCGTCGGCGAATCTGACTGCCCCGCAGGCACGAACTTCGGCAACCTCGGGCAAGGGAACGTACTGACGAACACCGTCTGTTTCGCGCCCTGAGCACCGCGCCCCCGCGGTACAATTGTGGGTAACGGCAATGCTTTTTGCCTAGAGACAATGCTTTCTCTTTTTCTTTCTCGGTGTCGTCCTCTAGATTAACTTGGGTGAGCGCTACGGACCAGCCAACGCATGACCTCGGGCGCGACGTCATCGATGTCTCCGGTCGCACACTGTATCTCGTCGCGATTGTCGGCAGCAGAATGCACCGCTTTGAAGTCATGGCAGGATCAAAGGTTGTGATCGGCCGCTCCGAAGAAGCGGATGTTCAGATCGACACACCTGGCCTCTCTCGCGTGCACGCCAAAGTCTCCCTGGATGACTCACTCGCCGTGCAAGACCTGGGCAGCCGCAACGGGACGCGCGTGAACGGCATCACGATTCAAGGGTGGCATCCTTTTCGGCTCGGGCAGCCCATCGAACTCGGCGACGTTCTTTTGGTGGTCCAAGACCGCTCGGCAACCGGGTCGCTTGCCGAAGAGCACGTCGTTCAGATCGAGGCAGACGGTCACGCCCCTCAAACCCACAACCTCAACCCTTCCAAAGAGGTTGTCTCGCTGTACGCGGTGGCTGAGCGCGTAGCTCAAGGCGGTCTGCCCGTGCTCATCACGGGTCCGAGCGGCGTCGGTAAGGAGCACCTCGCCCGTTTTATTCACGAGCGCTCCCAACAAGCGGGTGAACGACTGGTCGTACTTGACTGCGCTTCGATTTCAGAGGATCGCTTCGCCGAAGAGCTCTTCGGACACCATTCCGCGCGAGGGCCCGTGCCGGGGCTGTTGCGCGCAGCCGACGGCGGAACGCTCTTGCTTGACTCTGTCGATCACCTTCCGCTCGAACTCCAGTCTCGCCTCTCGCGCACGCTTGAGACTGGCATCTACCTCCCCGTGGGCGCCTCCCGCGAAGAACGAAGCGCCTTTCGTGTGATGGCGACTTCGCGCCTCGATCTCGAAAGCCAGGCTGCTGCCGGTCAGTTTCAAACGGAGCTTTTCTATCGAATCTGTGGCGTGCACCTCAAGGTCCCACCCTTGGCGGAAGAGGGCGACGGCCTCCGGCCACTGATCGAAACGTTGCTTGAGCAGATCCAACAAAGCGATGACGCGACGATCGAGCTTACAGAAGGTGCCCTCGATGCCTTGGTCGAACATCCTTGGCCGGGCAATGTGCGTGAACTCAAGCTCACGCTCCGCCGGCTCGTTGCGCTCCATGCAGGTCAGGCGGTCGACGCCAAGCTGGTCGCGGCCAACCTCAAGGCCCATGCGCCCAGCTTTGGCACACACGAACAATCGGCGCCTCCTTCGCCTTCAGCGGACCTGTCTGCAGATTTGGCGAAGCTGGAACGGCAGCGTATCCTCTCAGCTCTTGAATCCAATGACGGCAATCAGACAAAGGCGGCGAACGCTCTCGGGGTCTCGCGCAAGGTGCTCATGCGACGCCTCGACCAATACGGTATTCCACGGCCGCGCAAGGGCGCGAAACCGTCTGACTAGCAGCGTGCTCGCGGGCGTCATCCTGCTCATCGGCGGCTATGCTTCGATCGCTGCTGCGCAAACTCCGGAAGACGTCACCGAGGCCTACCAGAACGCGAGTTTCGAGACGGCGATCGAGCTCGCCAAGAAGATTGAGACGACCGGGTCGATCTCAAAAGAGGCCTACTTGTCCCTACTGGAAACCAAGTTGCTGGCCCAGGCCGCCCTCCAGGATGCCGCCGCTGTTGACGAAACCCTGCGCGCACTCATCGAGCTCGACCGCGCACGAGCCTTTGGCCCGGGCATTCCGCCTGATCTGCAAGCACGCTTCAAGACGCTTCGCACACAGACCGTCGGGGAGCCCGCAATTTCCATCGTCACGCGACGAGAGCGGCGTGACCTGCTCGTCTCTGCGGAGCTGGTCGGTGACTCCGCGCAACTCTTCCGTCACTTCGAGCTCGCCGTGGGTAGCGGAGGCGCGTTCCGAGAGATCCGTGCTTGGCCTGCGCGGCTTGAGGGCATGGCGGAACAATCCACATCCGTTCGGGTGCGTGCTATTGGCCCCGCCGGCATCGCGATCACGGAGGCGAGCCGGGAGTACAAACCTGCAACTTCCCCGATCGCTCGCTCGCTCGCCGCGCCCCTTGCAGGTCCCAGTGAGGAGGAAGGCGACGATAGTCTGACCTGGTGGATCCTGGGTGCTGTAGCCGTGGTGGCTGTCGCGGGCATCGCGACAACCGCAATCGTCCTCTCACAAGAGCCAGACACACGCGTCAGCGCACCGACGCTTAGCGGGCCATGACCGAGGGCAGCGAGGCAACACAGACCGTCGCTGCACGCGCGCACACGAAGCCCCGCGATGCCTCGATGCCAGAGTACATCGGACCCTACCGGTTGGTTGAGGAAATCGCGTCGGGCGGCATGGGTACGGTCTATCTCGCCGTACGCAAGCTCGACGATCGGGTGAAGAAAGTCGTCGCACTCAAGACAATTCACCCCCATTTGGCCAAGCAACCTGGCTTCGTCGAGATGTTCTTGGACGAGGCCTCGATTGCCGCGCGCATCTCACACCCCAACGCAGCGACTATTGTCGACTTTGGAGATGCCGATGGTTGCTTTTATCTGGCCATGGAGTACCTGCGAGGCGAACCCTTCGATGCGGTGCTCGAACAAGTCAAGAAGGAACCTTCGATCCGTCGAAACCCCGGCTATCCGCTTTTGATCGCGCACGTCGCCGCCGAAGCCGCAGAGGGAATACATGCCCTGCACGAGTTACGCGACGCAGACGGACGCCTACTCGAGGCGGTCCACCGGGACATCTCCCCACACAATATTCTAATCGGGTATGACGGTCGCATCACCGTGCTCGACTTCGGCGTCGCGCGCTCCAAGGACAAGGTTCACCAGACTGAGACGGGTGAGATTCGCGGGAAGGTTGCCTATGTCTCACCAGAGCAAATGCACGGTGAGCCCGCAGAACGCCGAAGCGACATCTGGTCGCTCGGGGTCGTGCTCTGGGAGGCCATCGCTTTGCGCTCGCTCTTTCGACGGACGACGCCCGTCGACACGATCTTGGCCGTTCGTGGAGCACCGATCGATGCCGTCTCCGAACATTACCCGCTCGTTGACCCAGCCCTTGAAGAAGTCCTCGCTCTTGCACTCAACCGAAAAGTTGAAGCACGGCACAAGACTGCGGATGACTTCGCGTCCGCATTGCGAGCCGTGGCTCAGAAGGGGGACGGTCGCCGCGGCGTCGCGAACTTGATGCGACAGCTTTTTCCGGATGGTGAGACTGCGCACCACGAGCGCCTGCTTCGAGCGCAGAGCGCCTCGATTCGCCCGCAAACAGGGCTGCATAACGGTCGCCTTCGCGCCCGCGTGGCGCTTGTCGCCACGGCACTGCTCAGCGGCATCAGCGCGTACTTCTTGCTCGCGGAGGGCAGCAACCCCGGCCCGAAGTCCGCGGAGTTGGGCCCCCGCGTACAGAGCACTGTCCCCGAAGCATCCTTTCAAATCGCTCCACTAGAGGCCGCGTCTTTCGACGCCTCCGTATCGCCGGCGGGACACGCAAAAGACGCAAAGGCCCTCAACGACGCATCCGATGCCGCAGGCCGTCGAAACATCGCGGCAAGGCGACCTCGCCGGCCTCACCCCAGCAGGCGCCCTTCACGCAGGCTGCGCGCCTATGCCAAACAAAAAGCCTCGACACCCGAGGCCCCGGCGACGGGAACGCTGAACATCGTCACTCCGGGAGGCTGGGCCATCCTGCTCGATGAAAAGGGAAAACGCCTTGGGCGCACGCCTCTATCTGTGAAACTTGCGGCCGGCTCACACCGCTTGACGTTGGTTCCCTTCGGCGACCCGTCGAAGAAGCAAAAGGTCTCCGTTCGCGTTCGTGCAGACCAGCCGACACGCAAAGCCGTACCGTTGTCGCCCTAGGACGCAGCCGTTGTTCCAGCATGGGACAAGAGCGCCCCACAGAGGGACAACACACTTTTGACATGTTCCGATGGCGCACGGTTTGCGGGTTTCTAAGCAGCTTCTCGTGCTTGGTTTACAAGAATTTTCGGTGCGTAGACTGCGCACGCTCTTTGCAAAGCTGATGAGTATGTCTCGATGCGCCAAACCCGCAAACCACCAACTGCACCATTAACCGCGGGTTTGGCGTAGGCCGAGACGGCAAAGAAGTCTTCATGACCTCCCCCCAATTGTCGTGACAGGCGCAAATGGAATCTGGCGTCGACCTCCGCGTGGTTTGGTTGGTCGTCGATCCGAGCGAACTCGGCTACGTTTTTCGTTAACTCCACCGAGCTTGTAGAGCCAGTGGACGCGTTTGTACTTCACTGCAAAGTGAGACCTAAGCGGTCACTCGGGGCTCGACACCACGATCGGCAACGGCCCGCACCCGAAAAGCAGGTGCGAGCCGATGGCGCGAAGTTGGCCGGTCTAGGCGAAGCTAGTCCGAGATCCCTTCGCAGTTTTTTCCCGTTCGCAGACAATCGTCGATGAGTGTCTCAAGCGCGTCTTGTTGCCACGTGTTCCAGAAATCAGAATGAGGCACTTGGTGGCCGTCGGCAAAATGGTATCCAGTACCGTCCTTGATCGGATACGTCACACGAAGGTCGAGTTGAGGAATCTTATACGGATGCGACGCTGGGCAGGTATCGGGATGCGAACTCGAGGGGTTGCCGTCGTCATCGAGACCATAGGCAACGTGTGAGCGATGATCCGCCGAATCGAGGTTTACGCCGTCCCAGCAAGACGGGAAGAACACGTGCGCAACCAGCCACTCTTCTTCGACGCCTCGACAATCGGGAATGTAGGTCTTTCGATCGGCATACCCGGTGTCGGACTCGCCCTTGCATGTCCAATACGCTGCCGTGTCAGGCGCGTGATGTCCGCCGGCGATCATCATGAAGTTTGGTGGAAAATAGTTTGTTCCATACTCGTAGTCGAGCGGCCTCGCGCGGTAGTAAAACTGAAACCCTTCGGGTTGGACGAAGCTTCCGTCAGGGGCTTGGAGCGCCGGAAACCAGTACGCGGCGGTGTCTTTTGAAAAATCGCACGACGTACCTCCGCTAAGCATGCGGTTGTAGTCTGGATCGGACGAGGTAATGGTATTTCCGAAAAAGTCATGCATGTGCCCCGAGGCCTGAAAGGGCGAAACGATGGGGTCGACCTGCAGTTGATGGGAGAAATCGCAGCCGACTCGGAAGCGCCCAGCTCCGTCGCCGAGGTCACCATCTCGGGGAGGTTGTGGGCGGCTGCTGAGGCAGGTTCCGCAGTCGAGCGTACCGCCGCAACCGTCGTCCACGATGCCGCATGAGTCTGCTGCACACGTGATTGGCTCACATGCTGACTCACATGCGCCGCAGTCGAGCGTCCCGCCGCAGCCGTCCTCCACAGTGCCGCACGCTTCCGCAGAACACGTCGCCGGCTCGCAGGGCGATTCGCAACTGCCGCAGTCGAGCGTCCCGCCGCAGCCGTCCTCCACAATGCCGCACGCTTCCGCAGAACACGTCGCCGGCTCGCAGGGCGAACCCTCCTGACAATATTCCTCCCTAGCCTTTGCGCACTTCTTCTGCAGCGAATCACAACGACCGGGACTGACGGTCAAACACAGCGCATCGGCTTCTTCGCACAACGCCTCGGCCTCGACGCAGTTGGAGACGTTCGCTCCCAAAAGCTCTTCGGCGTCGGCGATACCTGGTCCATCGGCGACATTCCCTGTGCAACCCAACAACAGAATTGTCGCGATGACACACCTCTTACTCACTTCTCTTGGATTGGTTTTCATACCGACGAAGTGCGTCCTTACGCAGAGGATCGATCAATAAAAAATGGAATGATTTCAGCGCTTTGGAGCGCGTGCTGTTCCGTTGCGGCGCTCGTCGCGGCCCACAGCTGCTCGCCCGAAAGCAACTTCACAAAGCGTTTCAACGAGTTGTGAGGGTCGCGTTGGTGGCACACGGACAGTCCCTGGGCGCCTTAACCACGACTTTTAGCGAACGAATTTTTTTTCATGCAGCGCCTCACTTGTCCCATTTGGCGAGCAGTTGTCCCATCGTGGGACAACTTTCGTCAGCTAGACCAGCAACGAAATCAGTCCGAAATGCCGCCGCAGTTGGTGCCGGTGCGCAAGCAGTCGTTGATCAGGGACTCGAGCGCATCCTGTTGCCAGGTATTCCAAAAGCTTGCTTGAGGAATTTCAGATCCATTCGCGAAGGCGTGTCCGGTGCCGTCCTTAATCGGATACGTCACGCGGAGGTCAAGCTGCGGGAGCTTATAGGGGTGGGACGCTGGGCACGTCTCCGAGTTGGAACTGGACGGGTTACCCTGTCCATCGAGACCGTAGGTCACATGCTTGCGATGGTCGTCCGAATCGATGTTTTCGCCATCCCAACAGGACGGAAAGAACACGTGTGCGATCAACCACTCCTGTTGCACGCCCCGGCAATCGGGGATTTCTATCTTGCGATCCGCATATCCGGTGTCGGACTCGCCGTCACAGGTCCAGTATGCCGCGGTATCAGGCGCCTGCAGCCCACCGGCAACCATCATAAAATTGGGCGGAAAATAATTGGTCCCGAACCGATAGTCGAGCGGCCTGGCGCGATAGTACAGCTCAACCCCATCCGGCGTCACAAACCCCCCACTGGGCGCCTTTAACGCCGGCAACCAGTAGGCTGCGGTGTTCTCGGAAAAGCTGCACGACGTGCTTCCAGAAAGCATTTGCTCGTAATCCGGCACTGCCGACGTGCTCGTATTCCCAAAAAAGTCGTTCATGTATTCTGACGTCTGCATGGGAGAAACGATCGGGTCGACTTGCTGTTGATGCGAAAAACCGCAGCCTGTTCGAAGCCGCCCTTCGCCGTCACCCAGATCCTGGTCTTGCGGGGGCTGCGTGGTGCTGTTGGCGCACACGCCTTCTACGCATTCGTCCAGAGTGCACTCAACCCCACTGGTAGAGGAGAGGGTGACGTTGACTTCGTTTTCGGGGAGCTCTAGCTCGATACATCCCTCACCCACACGCCGACACTCGGCATCGACCGCGTAGTTAAAGAAACCATAACGGCCAGGCGGCAGGCGCGCATCAGGCGCCATGGCCCCAGCGGGAGGTCCATCGGTCTCAATCAACACGGGACCCTCGCACCCCCCGCGGCGAACCTCTCCTCCGAGGCGTATGATGCTCGTCGAGTCGACGCCTTCAGCCGCGCGTACACGCCAATTGAGCTGTTCGTCAGCGACACAGCCAAAAACCGTGACAACGAAGAAAACGACCGGCCAGCGCACGAGTTCACTGTATCAGGAAAGCCGGTAAAAAAAATGCGCCCCGTCGCGGCAGGCAGAAGCGACGGGGCACACCTCCAACACGCGCCCCAGCGCGATGCCGAGGCGCATCTTAGCCCTTCCTCGCTAAGGCTGCACCTTCGCGCCGCCGCCATCCGCGTCCGAACAGGCGAGCGGCTGTAGGCGTGTCTGAAGCGGTTCGAGTGCGGTCTCGAAGTACACCGCGTAATCCCATTGCTCGGCCGGCGCCCACATCACGTCTTCGCTCCACTGTGGGTCGACCTGCGCAACGAAATCGTCGAATGCACCGCTGTAGTCGCAGTCAAAATAAGTGTAGGTCGGGTCGAACTCGTCGACGACCATGGCGCAATAGTTGCCACCAGAGAGATCGGGCGGCGAGGTGAACACAGGGGACAAGTCCAGCGACGACGCTGGCACCAAGCCTGCAATCTGCGTGGAACCCGAAAGGGCATCCGCCACGCTCGTCACGAGGGCGCTCAAGTCTGAAAGCGCACCGTCGGGCACCGCGCCCCAGTTGACGAGCCCTGCGGGGTCAAACGTTGCAACCTTTGCGGCGTCTAGGCCAGCCACGCTTGAACGAAGCGCTTGGTCCACCAAGCCGCGCGCCTCGAACATACGCGAGGCATCGTCGATATGGAGAAAATGCGCGTTGATTTCGTCGGCGGCAGCTTGATCCCCGCCCGTGATCTTCTTGATCGACATGTCCCAGTCGTAACCGTCAGCGTACGCGATGTACGCGCGCATCCAGTGAACGGAATAGGCGATCATCTTGAGATCGGCGTTCGTGAACACAACCTCTCCGCCGAGTCCGAGCGCTGTGGCATCGAAACGAAGCGTCGCGGTGTCGTCGCCAACGCCTTGGTCCAGTGCAGCGGCGATGCGAGCGAGCCGTGCGTCGAGGGAGCGTAGCTCTGTCATCACCTCTTCGACCGTCCAGTCTTCCCTGAGCAGGATTCGAAGTTCACCGTCGGTATCGTAGAGTGGATGCGGAAACTCGCGCTTAAGCAAGGCTTCGATTTCGTCGCACCGATCTTGCCGCATCAGGTCAAGCATGCCGCCCGGTCCGTAAAGAACCTTCTGCGCATCGAGGCGCTTTTCGAAGCCAAGCTCTGCATAGATGCGGTTGGCCTCGTCGCTCTCGGGCAAGAGCGCCAGGTCGGTCAGCGCAAAACCGATCGCAGCTTCATTGAGCGTGGGATCAGCCTCGTGGGCCTCTTCAAACATTTCGTGGGCTTCGCGAATGTTTCCTCCTTCGATGGCCTCAACGGCACTGAGCGTTTGCTCTTCGGCATCCGATGCGCAGCCTCCGAGCCCCGCACCACACATCATTAGAACTAATCCAAGTCGTTTCATGGTCACCCCTTTTTCCTGCCGACCTGCTGTGCAACCCGTATGCCAT
Organism: uncultured Polyangiales bacterium; assembly: GCA_964487255.1. Lineage (GTDB taxonomy): Bacteria > Myxococcota_A > Polyangia > Polyangiales > CAZAQV01 > CAZAQV01. Next base: position 241,094 of record CAZAQV010000001.1, read on the forward strand.
CCTTGTTTTTCGAGCTTTTCGCCCTTGAGGCGGACGCGATCGTGAAGCGTGCTTCACGCCCGCGTGAACCCCTGGAACACCTGTGCACACCCTTCTCGGGTCGATATGCTCAGCCGATGAGTTCGCCGGATGAGATCCTGGAGTTTTGGTTTGGGCCGTTGGACGACGAGGGTCTTGCAAGCAAGGTCTATTCGAAGCGGTGGTTCGAAAAGAGCGACGGGTTCGACAACGAGGTGCGCGAACGTTTTGAGGAAGACTACCGGGTAATCGCGGGCGATGACCGTGAGGACTGGCTGCAGCAGCCGCTCTCGTGGCTCGCCTACATCCTCGTGCTCGACCAGTTCGCCCGAAATATGTTTCGAGGCCGCGCCCAGATGTATGCCGAAGATGACCGCGCGCTTCGCGCCGCGACGGCCGGGCTCTACAAAGGCTTCGACCGCACGCTCTCGGGAGACCACCGGGTGTTTTGCTACATGCCACTCATGCACGCCGAGTCGCTCGAGCACCAAGACCGATGCGTGCAGCTTTTTGAGGCCTTCGCGGAGGAGGCTTCGCCCGGTGCGCTCAAGGACCGGCTTCGCGACAACCACAAGTACGCCCTCTGGCATCGCGACATCGTGCGCGACTGGGGACGCTTTCCGCATCGAAATGCGATCCTCGGGCGCGAAAGTACGCCCGAAGAACAGGCTTTTTTGAACAAGCCCGGCTCCTCGTTCTAGGTGCGCACGCTGTACTCCGGGCGCACGCGGACCTAAGTCTCGGTTGCCGATGACGGACCTTCTCGCAGCAAGATTGACGATGGCTCTATCGCTGGGCTTTCACATCGTGCTCGCGGCAATAGGCATGGTGATGCCGTTTTTGATGGCAGCCGCGCATCGACGCTGGCTCAAGACCGGCGACGAGGACGCGTATCGACTGACGCGTATGTGGATGCGCGGCGTAGCAATCTTCTTTGCGACCGGTGCAGTCTCTGGGACGGCGCTCTCGTTCGAACTCGGCATCTTGTGGCCGACTTTCATGAAGCACGCGGGGCCGATCTTTGGCATGCCGTTCTCACTTGAAGGCGCGGCGTTTTTCATCGAAGCAATCGCGCTCGGCATCTACATGTATGGATGGCAGCGCATCCCTGCGAAGCTTCATTGGTGGGTGGGCCTCATCGTGGGCATGGCGGGGCTGTGCAGCGGCCTTTTGGTCATCGCGGCCAACGGTTGGATGAACAGTCCGACCGGCTTTCGTTGGCAAGACGGCCAGGCCTTCGACATCGACCCGTGGGCTGCCATGTTCAACCCGGCGTGGGCCACGCAAAGCACGCACATGATGATCGCCTCGTTCGAGGCGGTCGGCTTCGCAGTGGCCGGTGTTCACGCGCTCTTGCTCTCTCGGCTCGACAAGGGCCCGCTCGCCAACACGGGGCAGCGACGCGCTCACGCACTGGCGCTTCGCATTGCACTCGTCTTCGGCGGTGTCGCTGCCTTGGTTCAACCCTTTCATGGTCACTGGACCGCTCAAGATGTTGCCCAGCGCCAGCCGCTCAAGCTCGCCGCAATGGAAGCACACTTTCACACGGGACCGAGTGCGCCGCTGCTCATCGGTGGGGTGCCGGATGAAGAGACGCAGACGGTGTCGTGGGGACTCGAAGTGCCCGGCGGACTGAGCATGTTGGCCTTTAACGACCCTGACGCCGTCGTCGAAGGGCTTGACCGCGCACCCCGCCATGACTGGCCGCCCGTGCTCATCGTGCACACGGCATTTCAAGCCATGGTGGCCATCGGCTCCTGGCTTGCCCTGCTCGCGCTCCTCGGCTTTTTTGCGATGCGCTACCGCCCGCACTGGCTCGATCACCGCGGGCTGCGCCGTGCCCTCATCGCGAGTACGCCGCTCGGCATGATTGCGATCGAAGCGGGCTGGGTGGTCACGGAAGTGGGCCGTCAGCCCTGGATCATCTATGGCATCATGCGCACCAAAGACGCCGTGACACCGGTCCCTGGGCAAGTTTGGCACTTGGCGGTTTTCAGCGCCCTCTACGCGCTGATCGGGCTGTGCACGCTCTGGATGTGGCACCGGCAGGTGCGTCACGCTGCGCAAATCGAAGGACCGACCGCGTCGCTCCGCGCTTGGGCGAGGCTTGGCGGGAGAGTCTCATGAGCGAATCCATCGTGCTTTGTTTCTTGGCACTATCACTGCTCGCGTATCTTCGGCGGTGCCGATTTCGGCGTCGGTATCCTCGAGCTCTTCGCGTCAGAAACCAACCGCGCGCCCATGCGTAAGGCCGGGGAGCATGCGATTGCGCCCGTTTGGGAGGCAAATCATGTCTGGCTGATCGTCGCGCTCGTGATCCTGTTCGTCGGATTTCCCGACGTGCACGTGGCGCTTACGACCTATCTACACATCCCCCTTCTGCTCATGCTGGGCGGCATCATCGTGCACGGCACAGCGTTTACATTTCGCTACTACGATGTAGGGGACGACCCGCCTGCCCAGCGCTTGTGGAGTATCCTTTTTCGCGGGGGAAGCACCCTGGTCCCGCTAGTCTTTGGCCACCTCGCAGCGAGCCTCTCACGAGGGAAGCTGCCGACCGCGGCGACCGGCGTCGTAGAGAGCTATGTCCTGCCATGGGTCGGTTGGTATCCCCTCATGGTCGGCATTTTCACGGTGAACCTCTTCGCTTGGCTCGCCGCGGTTTTTCTTGTCGGAGAGACCGCTGCCGGTGCACGGCATCACGCGCTCGCCCGCGCGAGACGCTGCGCCATGCTTTTTTTGCTCACGAGCAGCCTCGTCGCCGTGACCGCCTCGCTCGAGGGCGTTCCGTGGTTCGTCCGCTCTCTGCATCGTCCACTCGGATACATATGTGGCGGGCTCGTTGTGGCGGCGTGGCTGGGACTCTGGCTTTTTCTTCCGCGCCGCACCGTGTGGTTGCCGCGCCTCCTGATCGGCGTCATCGTGACCAGTGTGCTCGGTGGCTATTGGGGGTTGCGTTTCCCTGTGGCGCTCGAGGTAGAAGGGGGTTCCCTGCAATGGGCCGATGCGGCGGCAGAACCGGCCACGCTCGATGCGCTCGCCACGACGCTTTGCGCAGGTGCGCTACTCATCATTCCTTCACTCGTCTGCCTCTACCGGCTCTTCAAACGCGCTGATCCTCGCGAGGACTGCGGCAACTGACTCTTCCGTCTTGGACACGCCGCCAATGCTGCTTTGAGCCTACGCCCTTGCTGCGCTACATTGGGCGAATGCTTGTTCGGTCGGCAATATTGGTGGGGTTGTGTGCCCTCGTAGGCTGTCCAAGGAGCAACGGTGAACGGGACAGTGGCACGACCACGGATTCCGAGCTCCCATCCTTCGAATACGACCCTGCGGTCGGCCAGCCTTTCGACCAACCTATCGTGCTCGATGACGCACGCGTCGAAGCGATCCGCCCAAGCGACTTGCCCGTTGCCAGCGCACCCTGTCGTGAGCCGATTCGCGCGCGCGTCACCAGCGTAATCGACGGCGATACCTTTTGGGTTGCAGGCCTAAGCGAGCAGCTGTCGGTTAAAGTTCGCGTGATCGGCGTGGACACGCCTGAACTTGCGCACAATGACCAGCCACTTGAATGCTATGCCAACGAAGCCACTTCGTTTACCAAGCAGCTCGAAGGGCACCAAGTGTGGCTCACCTTCGATGCGGAGTGCACAGACAGCACAGCGAGCATGCGAACGCTTGCGTACATCTGGACGGGCGTCGGTCCCCAGGATTCTTGGGAGCGACAGCTGCTTCGCCGCGGTTACGCATTCGCGTATCCCTTCGGCGACAACCGTTCGTACGCAGCGCAGTTTTCCAACGACGAGTTATCCGCCCAAGCATCGGGCGCAGGCCTCTGGTCCGCCTGCCGCTGAGTTTTTTGCTCTTCACCCAACGCTCAAGTCGGTTCACGTTGTGCGAGTAGCACAACGAAACCTTGGTTTCGCTCGGCTCATCGACCTTCCGGCTCTTCACGGCTCCGCGTTGTAACCCTGGCCCTGAGCGGGCCGAGCCCCTATATTCCCCGGGCAATGGTTTCGGACGCGCACAGCGAACTCATCTACGACTGGAATGAGGTAGAGCGTCAAGGTTCGCCATTCCGAACCAACGTCTTCAAACTCCACGACGAAACGCTGCGCGACGGTATCCAGAACCCGTCGGTCGTCGATCCGGGCATCGACGACAAGCTGGCCATTGTTCATCTACTCGACGAGCTGGGCGTATACAGCTCCGATATCGGCCTTCCTGGCGCGGGCCCGCGCGCTTTCGCCGATGTGCTGCGCATCTGCGAAGAGATCCGCGACAACAAACTTTCGCTGCTTCCCACCTGCGCCGGTCGCACGGTCATCGGCGACATCGAACCCATGGTCGAGGTCAGTCAGAAAGTGGGCATGCCCGTCGAGGTCATGACCTTCATTGGCTCGTCGGCCATTCGGCAGCTCGCGGAAGACTGGTCCAAAGAACTGATTCTCAAGCGCTCGATTGAAGCGATCTCGTTCGCACACAAAAATGATCTTCCCGTCACCTTTGTCACCGAAGACACCACGCGCTCTCGTCCCGATCTCCTCAGCGATCTGTTTCGCGCCGCCATCGACCATGGGGCCAGCCGCCTCTGTCTGTGCGACACCGTGGGCCACGCCACGCCAGACGGCGTTCGCAACCTGCTTCAGTTCACGCGCAACATCGTCAATGGAACGGGCACCGACACCAAGATCGACTGGCACGGCCACAACGACCGAGGTCTCGGGTTGGTCAACGCCATCTTTGCCTTCGAATACGGCGCCGACCGCGTTCACGGCTGCGTGCTCGGGATCGGTGAGCGTGTCGGCAATACGCCCCTCGATCACCTGCTCGTGAACCTTAAGCTATTGGGAGAACTGCCAAACCAAGACGTCAGCCGCCTGAACGAACTCTGTCAGTTGGTTTCCAAAGCCACGCAGTTTCCCATCCCCATCAACTACCCGGTCGTTGGCGAAGACGCCTTCCGCACGGCCACGGGCGTACACGCATCGGCCATCATCAAGGCCAAGCAAAAGAACGATGACGAGCTTGCGGACAAAGTCTATTCCGGCGTGCCCGCAGGCATGTTCGGCCGCGAACAAGAAATCTGCATCGGCCCCATGTCCGGCATCAGCAACGTGACCTATTGGCTACGCCACCGCGGCATTGAGCCGGACCCGTTCACCATCAAAGCCATTCTCAAGGCCGCCAAGGCCAGCGACCACAATCTCTCGGACGACGAGATACACCTCATCATGCGCACCACCGAAAAGCGCGACCGATCGAAGGTCTAGGCGCACCTTCGATCGGGGTGTCGACGAGGCCACACCTGCACTTCGAGTACTTGCGCAACGGGTGCGTCAAGACTCCGCTCAACATCTTGCCGAAACGCGCACCGATCAGTGGTCATAGATGGGGGCGCACGTGGGGCACAGTCCGTGGCTCGTGTTTGCCGGAGGGTTCACGATAAACTCGTGGACAAAGTCCCATTGCGCGGGCCGATCGTTCCGACGCACGTGCCTGCAGTTGCTGCACTGAACGTAGAGCCCGTCCTTGCTTAGAAAAACCGACTTGGCCGCCCTATCGCGGCCCGTTGCCTCGTGAGGGCCTACCCAAAAGAGCGAGTGCATCACCAGGCAGCCTCTCCTCTGCGCAAGAGGATATAGTCGCATTCGAAAGCGTTGTTGTTGCGTTGGACTTGGACAGCGATAGTTGTGCTCCCACATCGTGTGGGTCTCGAGCGCCTTCGCAAACGCTTCACGGAAAAAATCTGACATCGGAGCAGCAATGGCATCGAGGTACACAGCTCCGAGGCCCCAACGCTTCTCGAACGATGGCCCGCCACCATTGTCGCGGGCGAACGTTCGAAATGCTTCGTTGACATAAGCGATCGTCGAATCCGGCCAGATGCCGATGGCTGCTCCCGGGGCATCGTCGAGCTTTGCAAGGTCGAAATCGGATAGACAGGCCTCAAAATCTGGAGCTACCAGCATCTCTCACGTCTCGCTTCGGTCTCTAGGGCTCGCAGCGATACGCATCAACATCCTGGCACCGCCCTCACTATCCGAATGCGGCATTTTCGCACAATCAACAATCAACAATCAACAATATCGTAACAACTCCGAGCAACGAGTTCTTGCGGCCCCTTCGTGCTGATCTTAGACTCAGCGTCGGGAGTTCTCGTGCGCACCATCTCTGATGACGAGCAGGACATGTTGATGACGGTGCTGAAGTGTGGGTCGGTCACGCTCGTTGCCGACCCGGAGGGTTAGTCGATGGCTCGGGTTCTCGTCGTCGACGACAACGACATCGACCGGACGCTTGTCCGCCGCATGCTCGGCTCCGAATACAGCTTGTCGGAGAGCGCGACGGCCAGCCACGCATTGGAACTCCTCGGACAAACGCCGCCAGACTGCGTTCTGTTAGACCACCGGCTACCCGATCGGAACGGCCTCGACATCATCGCAGATTTTGCGAACCGCTTGGTCCCGGTCGTTATGCTGACCGGTCACGGCGATGAGCGCACCGTCGTACGCGCGCTCAAGGCGGGCGCACGCGACTATCTGGTTAAGGACGGTCTCACCGCAGAAATTCTAGTCCGTGCCATTCGCAATGCGATTCGCGAAGCCAAGCTGCTCCATGAAAAGCGCGCGCTTCTCGAAGAGCGTGACGCGCTCAGCGCAACGCAAGAGGAATTTGAAGCGCTGCTCAAAAGCACAACGGACTACGTCAGCATTGTTGCAGGCAATGGGCAGATCAAATACGTGAACCCTGCCTGTGCCAAGCTCTTGGGCTGGACAGAGATCAACCCCGTCGGACGCCTTGTTTCAGAGATGCACACTAAAAAAGAGAGCGATCGACTCGTCGAGAAGCTCGTGCCCCATGCCCTTCGCCACGGCTCGTGGTCCGGGGAGATCGTCCTTCGCGCCGCGTCAGGACAGCTCATCCCCACCGATTCAGTGGTGGTCGCCAAAGCCGACGAAAACGGTTCTTTGCTGTTCATTGCCACCGTGTCGCGCGACATGCGCGAGCGAGCCAAGCTTGAGGCGCAGCTGCGACAAGCTCAGAAAATGGAGGCGATGGGCCGCCTTGCGGGCGGTGTCGCGCACGACTTCAATAATGTCCTAACCGCCATCTTCAGCTTCTCGAACTTTGCGGCCGAGAGCATCGAGAAAGGTCACCCGGCACAAGACGATCTGGAGGAGGTCCAACGCGCCGCGCGCCGCGCCAAAGACCTTACCCAGCAGCTTCTCTCCTTCTCTCGCAAGCGAACCGTGGAGCCGGTCGTCATTAACCCGAACGAGCGGATCCGCTCCTCGAAACGGATGCTCTCCCGCCTGCTTGGCGAGAACATTCAGATCGAGTTCCGCGCCCAGGCGGTGGGCACGGTTCGTATCGACGCCGGGGCGCTCGAGCAGGTGCTCGTCAACCTCGCGGTCAACGCACGCGATGCCATGCCCAGCGGAGGCAAACTTACGCTGGAGACCAAAGACACTGAAATCGGGGAAGACGACGAACGCTGCAAAGAGGCGCTGGTCCTTCCGGGGTCGTATCTGACAATTTGCGTTAACGACACGGGCATCGGAATGGATGAAGAGACCAGGCACCACATCTTTGAGCCGTTCTTCACCACCAAGCCCACCGACAAAGGTACCGGACTTGGCTTGGCGACCGTGTACGGCATCGTCAAACAGGCGGGAGGCTACATCTCGGTCAGTAGTGAACAAGGCGTGGGCACGTCCTTCGAGATCTTGCTACCCCGTATTTCGGCGAGACCCCGAGCGACCTCGATCGAACAACGATCCCAGCAAAGTGGCGGAACGGAGCGTATTCTGCTCGTCGAAGACGACGACCAGATACGCCGGCTCGCCCAACGCTCGCTCAAACGCGAAGGGTACCAAGTTGTCGCCGCCGAAAATGGTGAGCGAGCCCTGGAACTTGCCAGCCAAGACAAGGGGTCGTTCCACCTCCTGATCACCGACGTGGTGATGCCGGGACTCACAGGCAAACAAGTTGCCGAGGCGTTGCGACAGACGCGTCCCGACATCAAGGTGCTCTATATTTCCGGCTATACCCAAGACATCATCGCCGATCATGGCATCGTCGAAGAGGGCATTTCACTCCTGCAAAAACCTTTCTCACCGGCCGGACTTACGGACTGCGTGCGACGGGTATTGGACAATGGCGAGCGCTCCTGAACACACGCGGCACCACCGAAAAGCGCGACCGTTCAAAACCCTAAGCTCGAGATTCCGCCCAGTGGCATATTAACACCCTCAGGGTCCTGTTCGCGCTTTTGAGCCAACTCCCGTTCGCGCTTACCAGCCGGCATTTCCGGGTAACGCTGTTCAAGATCAACCAGTTCGCGAAGACGCTTAACCTCGAGCTCAAGTTTTGCGGCGTGTTGCTTCGCGCGACGCTTGGTTTCTTCCCATGCTGCTCGTTCAAGCCTGGCCCGCTCAAGTTCACCCTTCAAGCGCTGCACCTCTGTTTGAGCCTGGAGTTTTTCGGGGTCCGGTGGAACCGGAGAACAGGCCGCCAAGCTCGCTGCGAGGCCCACGGCTGCAGCTTTGTACATCATGTTTGGTGGTGGCTGCCGGAAGATGGGCGCGCCGTCGGGCCCCGCATGGTAGCGAACGCACTTGAGTTGCCCAGCGTCGTACTTTCGACGTGCTTCTTTCTGCGTTAGGCGCGACAGGTTGACGATCGTCGTATCGCAACTGTCACAGTGCTGGATTTCGCGCCGCTCACGCTCGCTCGCCCATGCTCTGGGACAGGGCCGCTTGATTTCCCACCACGACTCGCTCACGCCAATAATGTAGCACGGGTGGCCGGGTGGAACAGACCCGCCGTGTCCCTCGGCGCTAGTGTCCGATCCACTCAGGTTGTCGCAGGAGGCGAAGAGAGGTTTGTTCGAATCAAGGCGCGAAAACGAAGGACGTGCAGCGTACATTCGAGTTTGAGTAACGCCGAGTCGGGCGAAGCTCACAAGAAAACTGTGACAACTTGGGTGGATCGGACACTAGTTGAACAGGAGCCAAAGCGCGCATGCACCGACGATGACCAGGGCGGTGATCCAAATCGTGATCGTGGTTGAATGCATGCGCGAAAAGCGGTCGCGGTAAAAGCGTCCACCGCTGCGTTGATGGAGCTTGTCCTGAACCCCGCGCAAGATGTCAGGGCTGTGCGTCGCGGCGAGTTGTTCGAACTCTTCCTCCGACATCCCGGCGTCTTCGAGATCCGGCGTGTCACTCTCTGCATCTTGGCTCATGCGTCCTCCTCTTTGGGCTGTAGGCTGTCGAGCTCTTCGGCGAGTGCTTTGCGAGCGCGGAAGAGGCGACTTTTGACTGTGCCTTTGGCAAGCCCGGTACGCGCTTCGATTTCCTCGTAGCTAAGCTTCTCCACTTCGCGCAGCAAGAACACCTCGCGAAAGTCTTCGGGAAGTTGTTTGAGCGCCTGCTCAATGGTTCGCTGGGTCAGCTTTGCTTCGAGCATGGCGTCGGGTGCGTCGGGCGCGCGCCCGTCATGAATGTCGAGACGGTCTCCCATCTCGGTCACGTCCTGGTGGCGCCCGCGCGCTCGACGAGAGAGGTATTTGATCCGGTTTCGCGCGTGGTTGATCGCGATTCGGTAGATCCAAGTGGATATCTTGGCGTCGCCCCGGAACGAATCGATCGACTTGAACACCGTCACGAAGACCTCTTGCGCGACCTCTTCCGCTTCGGCCGGGTCTTTGAGCATACGTGAGAGAAGGGCATAGACGCGCCCTTGGTTCTCGAGCACGAGCTTATTAAACGCGCGCTCATCGCGCGCCCGCAGCCGCTCCAAGAACTTCGCATCGTCTGTCATGCCAGCCGGGCGACCATACCATCGTCAGCTGGCGGCCGGGCTCGGGCGATTAATGGTGGAAGTAGGAGATGGAGCCCATGACGAAGGTCTCGCTACCCCCCGAAACTTGCTGTTGAATGCCTACGTCGACACCAAACACCTGGTCCATGTAACCGAGGCCCCCGGAAAGAAAGTGGTCGCTTCGACCCACATCGGCCTTATAACCTGCGCGGATGGGGATGTTGGCGCCAACCAGGAGCTCGCCTCCAAGCCCACCCACGATCTGCGGGTTTTCAAAAGTGGTCATGTCGAAGAGCAGATCGCCTGAGATCGTAAAGATATCCAGCGAGTAAGAGGCTGCTCCACCGAGCATGATCGGCACCAAGTCGCTATCACGATTGATGAAGTTTTGCGCGATCGCCGCGATGTTCAAGCCCTCACTCGGTGTGAAGCGAAGTGCGGAATCCATTGTAAAGCCCTTGGCGCGCGTATCGCCATCGGTCAGCCCGGTGGTGGTCGACTGCCCTTCTTGTTCGAACGACATGTAGCGTCCGCCTACGCCAAATGAGATCTGAGGCGAAAAGGGAATCGCGATCGCCAGGCGCCCGTCAAATCCGGAATAACCTTCTTCACCGTTGCCGAGAACACCGCGAAACGACACGCCCATCGCGATATTCTCGTTCGTCATCGAGTCGACGATGCTTCCGCCAACCGTCCAACGCTCCGGTCCTGGCGTGTAACCCGTGAACACATTGATGTGGTAAATCCCGCCCAATGAGAGGTTGGCTGGGTTGTAGGCCAATGCGCTGGCTGCTTGTGCCGATGCGCGCCCACCGGTCCCCATGGCGATGCCGCGCGGCGTGTCCAGGTCGGCGGGACGATCCGGGTCTTGCGCTCGTGTCGTTGCTGGAGCCTGCGCCAAAAGCGCCACGGCCAAAACTGCAATACCGCGGATAGATTTGTTACTTAGTTGATACCACTGCATCACTGATCTGCGCATCGTTTACGACCTCGGGGCTGAACAAGAAACCAGCGCGACGCTAACAGTGTTCCTACGACGGTCAAAATAACCCTCAAATGCAACGGCCAAACGACGCTCCAAGTGTGGCAATGAGCCACAAATGAGACGGCCTCTCGAACTACCCGACGTTCGTCTCGCAAACCTTTGTTCTTATGAATATTTTCCGCGACCTTTGCGAACCGTGTGGATCAGGGTTGATGCAGAGTCGGGGCAGTCTCATTGGTGATCCAAATTTTTTGCATTGCAAAACTTTCGCGATCCTCACGAGTTACAGATTCGAAGCCCGCTCCGTGTAGACGCCCCATTTGCGCCCTGCTAGGTTCGCCAGCCCTTCGCATATTGCTCTGGTTAGAGGCGGTCTGACTGCTGATTTCCCTGTCCTGACCGGGGTAGAAGGTGTTGGTTCACAGCTTGTTAAGAAGCTGTGGGTGGATGGGTCTATGTATCTGAAAGGGTTGCGATTTCAAGGATGACGGAGCTGTGGACAAAAGCCAAAGACCGCTTGAGCGCACGCCTGAGCAAACAGAATTTCGAGGCCTGGATCGACCCGATCGTCTGTGACAGTCCCGAAGATGGAAAACTCCTGCTCAGAGTTCCCAATGCCTTCTTTCGCGACTGGCTGTTGGCCAACTATGAGGACCTCCTTGTCGAAGCGCTCAATGCGGACCTTTCCAAACCCCTCAAACTCGAACTCGAAGTTGACGAATCTCTTCAAGCGGTGCTCGACGCGCGAAACAGCGTTGCAACACCACAAAAAGGAACCGTGATCGCGCCTTCCGTGGTCAAGTCGGAACCTCGTGTTGAAACCGGAGGTTCACCTCCGGACGCTGGGTTGGCCCGTCGATACAGTTTCGAGAACTTCGTGGTGGGCCCATCCAATGAGCTCGCCCATGCGGCCTGTATCGCCGCTGCGAAACACCCCGGCTCTCGCTACAACCCCCTCTTTCTTTACGGTGGCGTTGGGCTTGGGAAAACACATTTGGTCAACGCCGCCGGTCTCGCGATCTGTGACGCCAACCCGTCGACCCGTCTGCTCTACGTCTCAGCGGAACATTTCACCAATGAGTTTATCCACGCCCTGCAGACGCACCAGATCGGGCTCTTTCGCAAACGCTATCGGGAGCAGTGCGATGTCCTGCTGATGGACGACATCCAGTTCTTGGCCGGTCGCGAACAGACGCAGGAAGAGTTCTTCCATACGTTTAACGCGCTCTACCACCTCGACAAGCAGATCATCGTTACCTCCGACGTCAATCCGCAGCATATTCCAGAGATGCAGGAGCGGCTCATCTCGCGCTTCCAATCGGGTCTGGTCGCTGACGTACAAGCGCCCGAACTCGACACGCGTATTGCAATCCTCAAGAAAAAGGCCGAGGCCGAAGAGATCGCATTGCCCGACGATGTTGCGCTCTTCGTCGCGCAAAAAGTCCAACGCAACGTTCGCGAGCTCGAGGGTTCCCTCTTGCGCCTTTTCATGCGCGCCGATTTGCTCAAGCGTCCACTCGACATCGACCTCGCGCGGCAGACGCTCGAACCAATGCTCAAGCAGATCGAGTCCATTCTCTCCATCGAGGACGTTCAACGCGCCGTGTGTGAGCATTTTCGCCTTCGCATGAGCGATCTTCGCTCCAAGCGCAGGGCGCGCAACATCGCCTACCCACGCATGCTAGCCATGTACCTTTGCCGCGAGGAACTGGGCACGAGCTACCCAGAACTCGGTCGCCGTTTCGGCGGCAAAGATCACACGACCGCGCTCAGCGCCGTGCGCAAGATCTGCTCGCTGATCGACAAGGGCGACTCGGATACCAAAGAGGCGCTCGACGCCATCTCACGCCGCCTCGCGTGCTAACCTCCAGAATGGCCCTTTTACGCCGCTCCTTTACGCCGACTGTTGCCGGGGCGGCATTGGCTGCCCTCGGTGCCTGTGGCGTTCGCCGATCCATCGTGCCGCCGCCCAACAACCTCGAGTTCGAACGGCCTCTGCTCGATGCTCACCTGCACCTCTACAGTGGTGAGCTCAGCCAACGTGCCCGCAAGCGTTCGAAATGGAGGTTCCGCGAGCGAGACGGACAAGACGCACTCCGTCAGCTTGAGGTCCATGGGGTTCGAAGCGCCTTTGCGCTTTCCGGCGCCTACTTTTACGGGTCGCCACTGGCGCAGCTCGCCAATTCGGAAGACGAAGAGTTTTCCCTTGTTCGCGCCGAGAACGACTTCGTGCTTCAGGCAGGCCACTCGTCCTCCGGTGCATTGATCCCCTTCGCGAGCGTCAATCCGCTCCGCCCGTACGGGCTTGACGAGATCTCACGTTGTTACAAGGCGGGCGTCTCAGGTTTCAAGTTACACCTTTGGAACTCAGACATTCGCGTGCGTAAAGAGAGCCACCTCAGACAGCTTGAGCGGGTCGTGCGCATGACCACCAGCTATGACCGACCCCTCCTCATGCACGCCTGTCATGGCGACCTCAAACCTGCACCCAATGAAGCGGACATGACGACGATCCTCGACCGCCTCGTGCGGCCCTTCCCAAAACTCCGCATCTGTTTCGCACACGCCGGCGGACTTGGTGGGTTTGGGCCGCTTTCGAGCGCCTATTTCTCGGTGCTCACCAAAGCGATCGGCAAAGACCCGAGACTCGCCAAGCGGGTTTGGATCGATCTCTCTTCGGTTTTGATCAAGAGAAACCGTGGCCCGCTCATCGCTCCCAAGGACGAAGCGTTGCAACTCCTCCGTGAATTGCTGAGCAAATGGGACATGGATCAGGTTTTTTGGGGCAGCGATGATGAGCATCAGGCCCTTGAGAACGCATATCAGCAATGGCCACTTCCCGACGAGGCATGGCACGAGCTTGCCTCGACTTCTCCTCAAACCTTCCTCTCGGGGTGAGGGGGGCAGGCTGTGTGTGATCCCTCACCTCAAGGCCTGTGGCTTGAGTTGTGAATTGGGGTTGTGGACGGGTTGTGGGTAGGCTCTGGGCGGGTTATCCACACATCTGCTCCCAGTTCTATCCAGCGCAAAGCCCAACTATTGTTGGTTACTTAGCGATGTTATCCCCGGTTCTCACACCCCTTAAGAAGACGACGATTTAGATCAATTATGGAATTTACGATCCAAAAAGAACTCCTCCAACAAGTTCTAGGTCGCGTGCAAGGCGTTGCTGATCGCAAGAGCTCGATGGCGATCCTTTCCAACATTCTCCTCGATGCCAATGAAGATGGCACGCTACGCATGTCAGCAACCGACCTTTACCTTGGTATCAGCGCAACCACGGAAGCAAAGGTCAAAGAAGCCGGTACTCTCGCTTTGTCGGCACGCACCTTTTTTGAGATCGTTCGTAACTTGCCTTCGGGTGAGGTGACGCTCAAGTCGGATGAGGGACGTAGTGCAGTGATCAACAGCGGACGTATCCGTTACAAAATTCCCGGTATGCCGGGTGAGGACTTCCCGCCTCTCCCAGACCCGAGTGGTGCTTCGTTCTTTGCGATCGATGCAGAGCAGCTCTCAGAACTCATCGTTCTCACCCAGTACTCGATGTCTTCCGACGACACGAGGCCGCATCTTGCCGGTGCCTTTTTCGAGGGCGGAGGGACAATTCTCCGGATGGTTACAACCGATGGGCATCGGCTGACCAAGGCTGAGCGCGTTCAGCCTCAGGGCACATACGACTTCAATATGCTCATCCCGAACAAAGGCGTCACAGAGCTTCGTCGCTTGCTCGATGACCGCAGTGGAGACGAGCAAGTCGAAGTCGCCAAACTCGGGCCCAACTGCTTCTTTCGTAAGGGAGACGTCCTGCTCTGCATCAAGCTCACCGAGGAAAAGTTTGTTCCATACGAGAAGGTGATACCTTCCAAGCACAGCCGCAGCATCGTACTCTCGCGCTCGGCTCTCTCGGGTGCGCTCAAGCGAATCTCGCTCGTTGCCAATGACAAGAGCGGTGGCGTGCGCCTCAACCTGAGCCCTGGGACACTCAAAATCACTTCCGAGAATCCCGACGTTGGCGAAGGTTCCGAAGAGCTCGAAGTGGACTTCGCGGGGGACCCGCTGCAGATCGGCTTCAACGCACGTTACATGCTCGATGTGTTGGGCGCCCTCAACTCCGACGAAGTGCAGCTCGAACTCGATGGTGATCGCGATCCCGGCGTCGTTCGTCCCGTCGGGGACTTGCCCGAGTTCGTGGGCGTCATCATGCCCATGCGGATCTAATCTTTTTGGTTCTTCGCTAGGGTTTGTTCCGAACGATCGATTTGCAGCTAGCAAATCCCGTTCTCCTTCAAACACCGCTCATCACGTCTGACGGGTAACGACAGACCTTTGTGCATCGAGTGTGTAGATCTTGCGCAGTACGTGCAAACCGGTTCGGAAATGATCGCAAATGTTGCGATATCTCCCCGGGGGTCGGGTAGCTGGTGATTGGGATCTGCGCTAGCTTTCGCGCGCTGTGAATCAACGACGTTGGAAAAGTGCACTTATCTTGTTGCTGCTCGCTCCCCTTGTGGGGCTTGTCTTTCAGGCGGCCGTGCAGGCTTATATTACGCAGCCCAATGGTGCCGTCGTGCCCATCACGAACCGCTTGCAGCAGTGTCTCGATCGCAGCGGTACTGGTGAGACGGTACCCGGCGCGGTCGATGCGGTCGAAGACGCGCGCATTCTTCCCGAGGCCTATCGTCCAGTGGAAAAGCCGCTCGGCAGTGGCAAGTACCCAGTTGTCTTCAAGGCGCTTGGTGAGGGAGCTGGGTACCGCAACAGTTTCGGGTACTACTACGTCGACGACGATCCGACAAAACCCGCAAATCTAAGGACAGTCTTCAACTGTCGTCCAAACGACGCACAATGCGCATGCCCATGCAACCCGGAGAACATGCGACCGGGGGCATCGCAAGTCACCATCAACTTTGAAAACGAGCCGGGGTTTCAACCGGGTCGGGCGATCGGTTTTTGGCTACGCACTCCCGAGAAGGTCGACGGATCCGGAAACGATGCCGACAACTGCGGCAACCGCACCGACACGGCCAACCGCATCTACTTTACGTCGAAGTCGCTCAACGACGATGGCGACTTCGTGCACTTCCTCGTCTACGAAAGTCAAACGTTCGAAAACTCATATTACTTTGGCTTCGAGGACCTCTTTCGCGGAGGTGACAACGACTACGAGGACATGCTGGTGCGAGCTTCAGGGCTCGTGCCTATATGCACTCCACAGCCCGAGACCTGCAATGACCAGGACGATGACTGTGACCTCAAGATCGATGAGAACGTCACGCGCGCGTGCTCTTCAGCGTGCGGCGATGGCCTAGAGACATGCACAGGTGGAAAGTTCGGGGCTTGTTCCGCTCCTGATCCGCAAACTGAAGTGTGTGATGGCATGGACAATAACTGCAATGGTCAGGCCGATGAGGGACTGAGCCGTGCGTGTTCGTCGGCTTGCGGCAACGGTGTCGAGATCTGCGTGTCAGGCACCTATGTCGATTGCACCGCGCCTGCTGTCTCGACCGAGTTTTGCAATGACTTTGATGATGACTGCGACGGGAAGGTCGACGAGAACATCACGCGTGTTTGTTCGACCGGATGTGGAACCGGCGAAGAGCGTTGCGAAAACGGCGAATTTGTTGGTTGCACGGCACCTCCCGCGGCTGAAGAGATTTGTAACAACCTTGACGATGATTGCGACGGGATCATCGACGACGGCAATCCCGGAGGCGGCGCGCGCTGTGTTCCCGATGGTGACGGATACCGAGAAGTTGGAGAAGGTGAAGACCCTGAGCAGACTTGCTCCCCAGGCACAGTTCAATGCGTCGGGGGTGAGCTTTCGTGCGTCGGTTCGCAAGGCCTCACGGCCGAGGTGTGTAACTGCAACGACGACGACTGCGACGGTGAGATCGACGAGGGTGCCCTGTGTGAAGGCGGCGCATGTATTGCGTGTGCATGCGCCTCGCCGTGCCAAGCGGGCGAGTTTCCGTGCCCACAGGGACGAATCTGCGACCGCTCGTTGGCCATGCCTGAGGAGAACGTTGTCGGCTACTGCGTGCTCGGACAATGCGCTGGAGTCGAATGCACCGAGCAAGAGGTGTGTGACCCCACAAACGGTGAGTGCATCAACCTATGCGCGGGCGTCCGTTGTGACGATGGTTTCATTTGTATTCGCGGCGACTGCATCGAGGACAACTGCTACGGGCGCGGCTGCCAGGTTGGTGAGATCTGCAAGGATGCCACCTGTATGGCAGACCCGTGTGAGGGAGTGACCTGCGAGGCGGGCGAGTTTTGCCGGGAAGGTGCTTGTATCAAAGCGTGTGAGGGCGCCTGCCGCCGCGGAAAGACCTGCCAAGACGGCGAGTGCAAGGCCGCTCCGTGTGGAGGTTGCGGCAGTGAGCGGAGTTGTGTCGATAGCGAGTGCGTGAGCAATAACTGTGGTGGCGCCTGTGGAAATGGTCGCATCTGCCAGGGCACGGAGTGTGTCGACGACCCATGTGTTGGCATCGTGTGCCCCGCCGGGGCAACTTGCTCAGTGGGAAACTGTTCGTTCAACAACACCGACGAAACGCCGGACTATGGTTTGGCAACAGGCGGCGGAGGTTCAACGTGTGCGATCTCCAAAGAGCAGTCGCCATCTGTGCTTTGGCTCGTCGCCGTTGCGCTGGGCATGACATTCGCTCGCCGTCGCAAGCGTGCTGCGACTGCGGGCGGTCCGAAGTCACCGCTGGTCGCGCTTTGTGCACTTGCGCTCGCAGCGGGCTGCAATGTCGACCCATACTGTTTCGGTGATTGCCCTGAGGGCGACGGCCGCGTGCCACCGGACGGGGGAACGATCGACCCAAACTGCGTCCCGCAAAATGAGGTGTGCAACCAACGCGATGATGACTGTGATGGCAAGTTTGACGAGGAGTGGGATCTCAGCGGCGACCTCGCCAACTGCGGTGCGTGCGGCAAGGTTTGCTCGATCCCGCAGGCGTTTCCGGCATGCACGGACGGTAACTGCGTGATCGAGCGCTGCGAAGTGGGCTACCACAACCTGAACGGGTCACCCGTCGATGGGTGCGAGTACCGCTGTGAAGTGTCGGGTGCCGAACTTTGTGACGCGATCGACAACGACTGTGATGGCTCGGTCGACGAAGGCTTTGAACTCGACCGCGATCTGGCGAACTGCGGCGCGTGCGCGAAAACCTGTCAGTACCAAAATGCGAGTGCGCGCTGCGAGAACGGAGCCTGCGTTCAAGGCGGCTGCAACGTCGGGTTCGTGGACGTCAATGGCGATGATGCGGATGGGTGCGAGTACGCCTGCACGCCACTTGGCAGCGAGATGTGCAACGGTGTTGACGACGATTGTGACACCAAGATCGATGAAGGCTTTGACACGCAGAACGACCCCAACAACTGCGGATTTTGCGGCCGCATTTGCCTCTTTCCCGCGGGCGTCGCGGGCTGCGACCAAGGCACCTGTGTGCTCGCCGGTTGCCAGAACGGACAAGTCGATCTCAACAAAGACCCCAGCGATGGCTGTGAGTTCGGTTGTACGCTCAACGGTGCGGAAACATGTAACGGTCGGGACGATGATTGCAACGGTGCGGTCGACGATGGGCTCTCACCACCCGGCACGCCTCCTACGAGCTGCGCGCAGCAGCAAGGCGTGTGCGCCGGACGAACCGCAACATGTCGGGGCTCTAGCGGCTGGCAATGCGATTTCCCGGCCACATACCAGATGATCGAGACGATATGTGACGGACTTGATAACGACTGCGACGGGACCAAAGATGAAGGTTGTCTCGCACGAGATGGTGGCGACCTACGACTCGATAAGGAGTTCTCTGCCGGGGCACGCAACTCGAGTCAGATCGCGGTGTCAGGAAATGGAGCTGGACATCTTTATGCCGCCTGGATCAGCTGGGACGATCCACCCGACCTGACGGTTCCGCGCCCGACAGGCACCTCGCGAATCTATTTCACACGCTCCACCACAAATGGCTCAACATGGGGCGCGCCCTTTCGCCTCGATGAGTCGAGCGGCCCCGCGTTCGGCCCCGCGATTGCGTTTGCGAGCGGCGGGCTCAACGTGCTCTGGCCGGACTTCCGCGGTGGTACCAACTATCGCGAGATCTACCGCGCGCGATCGACAAACAGCGGGAGCTCTTTTGGAGGTGATGCCCGGGTCAACGTCGGACAAAACCTTGACTCGTTCGATGTCGATGTCGCGACCAGTGGGGCGTACGTCTACGCCGTCTATCAGGTGTTTACGACCAACCGATCGCGCCACATTTTCTTCGTTCGCTCTGCGAACAGTGGCGTGTCTTGGAGCGCTCCGAAGCAAATCGACCACGGCAGCGGCGCAGCCTTCCTTGCGGCGACTCCAAAAGTGGTCGCACGCGCTTCAGATGTTCACGTGATTTGGCGTGACAACCGTGGTGGCGGAACCGACATCTTTTATAGTCGTTCTACCGACAATGGGGCGACCTTTTCTGCTACCGACAAGCGACTCAACGTTGGCGTGACACAGGGCTCCGTGTCAGCGTTTGATCCAGACATCGCTGTCGAGGGAACCAATGTGTACGTGGTGTGGGTCGACAATCGCACGGGCGACTCATTCGACATCTTCCTCAACAAGAGCAACGATCGTGGAGCAAGCTGGCTCAACTCGCCGCGTGATATCGATCAAGACTCGCTTCCGCACGAATCGATCGAGCCGAAGGTCGTGACGCCGCTTGCAGACATGGCGGTTGTGGCTTGGGTCGACTACCGCTTCGGCTTCCCCGACATTCTCTCGGCGGCGACGGTGGATGCTGGAACTTCGTTTAGTCAGCCGATCCGGATTGATACCGGGCGCCAACCGGGCGACACAGGGAGCTATGATATCGCGATGGATGCCGATGGTGCGTTGGTGGGCATCGCCTGGGCGGACGATCGCTCGGGGCTCCTCGATATCTATGCCAACTTTTCGCTCGATGGAGGTCTTACCTTCCAGCCGCAGGACTACCGCATGGATACCAACGCGGTCGGTTCGGCGGACAGCCAGCGTCCGCACGTCTGGGTCGCCAACAACCGCGTGCACGTCATCTGGGAAGACAACCGTGCCGGGCAGCTCGCGGATGTCTACTACAACCGCATGCAGTGATTATTCAGGGTGACGAACTTTCGACCGGGGTTTTTTTCCCCGAGTACGCGCGCACGTTTAGGGTTTACGCGGGCCCCTTGGTGTTCGTTTGGACCGCATATTTCATGGTCGAGACGCTCGTGTGGTGGGGGGTCGACCGCTACTCCGAAGTCGTTCTTTGGAGCGAACAGCCGCTGCTCATGCAGTTGGTCAAGATCCCCTTTCTCATTTTCAGCGTGCTCTTACAGGCGCCGTGTTACGCGTGGCTGCTCTTTCGCATGGAGCAGCTTAACGCAGCGAGTTCTGGGCAGGCGATCCGCTTTGGCCTCTCGCGCGTGATGGCGCTGGCGGCGAACCAAATCGGCGCCACCTTCGCAACCGCACTCGGGTTTCTGATGTTGATCGTCCCTGGGGTGCTGATGGCGCTCGGGTTTACGCTCGCGGAGCCATTGGTCGTCGGCGAACGACAAGGTCCAGTGCAGGCCCTTCGCACCAGCTGGCGGCGAACCATGGGTCACAAAGGCGCGATTTTCGTGCTGCTCTTGCCCTTTGGGATCGCACAGTTTCTGATGACCAAGTTGCAAGACGTGGTGCCTGTATGGGTCAAGGGTCCGGAGGCCGCGGATCTTCGCATCGGATCCCTGAGCGAGGAGCTACTCGTGGCGACGATTCAGGCTGGCATCGGTGCGCTCTCGACGACGATGATCTTGGTCTGTACCTGTCAGTTGTATTTGGCGCTTCTCCCGCGCACAGATCCCACCGAGGCGCTCGTCAAGGTTTTCGAGTAGCGAGCGCAACCTTTGCGGACGAATTGGGGAGGACGACATGAAGTGCTAGGTTGCGTTCGATGAGCGTGCGTTGTCTTGGGAGTGACCGACTTCGAATATGCTGCAACGGTGTGATGCTGAGTTGTGCGCTTCTGTTTTCGTGCGGCGGGAGCGACACAAGAACGCAAACTGTTGAGCTGATATCGGCTGATGAGTTGCCGGTTGAGGTTGAGCATGACCTTTTCCACGTCCGAGTCCCTGGTGCGTGGCGCGCGGAGAGCCGCGAGGTCGAGATGCCCTGGGGAACGCTCAACGCCCACAGGTTTCTAACGTCGTTCAAGCCCAAGTCAGGCTGGAAGGAAGTTGTGGTTGAGCAGGACGGCTTTGCGGTCGAGGTCGATCGCCAAACGCGCCACGAAGTTGAGAGCCCGAAAAGCGAGGGCCAGGCCACAGGTCATCCGTTCGTACGTGGCGCTGAGCAAGACTGTGTCGTCTCCGTTTCGCGTGTCGCCGAAGAGGCCTCCACGGCCGGGCTAGAGCGTGTCATCGAAGACCAACTCACCTCAGGCGGCGGCAAGGCGTTGCGTGTGACGGAGCTGGCTGAAGAGCCGCTGACGCGCGAGCTACTTATCGAATACGGCCCCGGACAACAGCTTCTTGCACGCACTGTGCAGCGTCACCCATACGCGTACTTGCTCATGGTTGCGGCCGAGGTGGGCAAACCGAAAACAGAAGCAAATCAAAAATGCTTCGAAACCTTTGCGTTGCTCGATGGAACAAAGTGAACTTCAGGAGAAGCTAGGGATCGAGCCCGGCTCAACGCTCACGGCCCTTGTCGCGCTGGCTGAAGAGCTTTGTCCTGAGGCTCCCTGGGATGCATTCGAGCCGCTTTGGTTTGTGCTTCCGTGGCTAAAACCAGGTGTCACGCTTGCCCAAGTCGGCTATGCGACGCCGAAAAACGTGCTGCCGTTCGCGGAGACCGGGGGCGACCTCAACCATTTTGGTTTCCTCATGGACCGCGAGCTTCCTACCGAAGAGCGACCGATCGTTTTTGTCGCTCCGCGCATGGACGACGCGTCGACTGTGGTGGTCGCGCCGAATCTGCGCGGGCTTCTTTCGCTACTTTCGATCTCCTTTGGTGAAGTCGTCGATCGCCATGCGAGAGACGCGGAATGGTTGTCTTTTCGTCAACAGTCGTACGGAGACGATCCCCGTCGTCTCGAGCAGATGCAAAAGCTCTCGGAGCGTCTGTGGTCCATCCCTGGCGTTGAACGACCGACAAACCCATCGAGGATCGCCAACGCACACCCCGCGCTCGCGTTTCGTTTGGACCACAGCGATGACGATGAACCCGAGCCGGACCCGCAAGCCGCGGAGGCCGCGTACCGAAGCGGGATGGGTTACCTGAATCTTGAGGCTGGTTACGCATTCACGGCAATGGAAGAAGAGCGTTTTGGTGATGCGATTCGCCATGCCCTCGAAGCGGTCGGACACCCCGCCTTTCGAGCGCGCTGCTTGTTTGTTTTGGCCACGTGTTATCAGCACGTTCGTGACAAAAGGGCAGCGGAAGAGGCGCTTGAGAAGCTGCTCCGTGCATGGCTCGACCCCGCCTGGGTGGAAATCCCGGGCGTGCACGCGCGGCGGGTTGTCGAGCAGGACGACTTGATCGCGCTCGTCAAGAAGGTGAAGGGGTGGTCGGCGCGATCTGCGATTCGGAAGATTCGTGAGGCGCCTGACCTCGAGGAGCCGAGCGGCGACTTCTTTTAGTTTTGCGCGCAGTCCGCTGCGACTTGCATCGATCGGGAAGCAGGGTGCGGAAATCGTTGCAAATGCGCGGAACTGGTTGCGAAATCGCTGCGAAGGGCGTAAGCCCCGGGGGTGCAAACGCTGAGGAGGACCTGGACTTGGGCAGCGAGCGCTGTCGTCCTGCTCTGGCTAGGGATCGCTTTTTTGCCTGGGGTCGCGCGCGGGGAGGCGGGCACCTTGGTCTTTATCAATGGCAAGCCCAACATCGTCTTCTTCAACGACGGCGATAGCTTTCGGGTGGAGTCGGGCCCCTTCGCCGGCACCAAGGCGCGCCTCGATGGCTTCAATACGCTCGAGACCTTTGGACCAGCGCACCAATGGGCCGACTGGCACCCGTATGAACTTCTGGTCAATGCCAAGCAAGCCACGCTCAATGGTCGCCGCGGCGTGTGGCACTGCTTTACCGACGAGGAGCGGGACGGCTACGGCCGCATGCTGATCCATTGCCCGGACTTGATCATCAGCCAGGTCTCCCAAGGTCTCGCGCATGTGTATACGGTCGAGGACGCGCCCTCGAAACCGGAGTACGTGCGCGCGCAGCAGGAGGCGCAGCGCGAGGGGCGCGGTATGTGGGCCAAGGGCATTCCCGAGTACATCATGACCTCGACCCACTCAGCCTCCGAAGGCATGGGCGAAAAGACCTACAATCGCTTGATTTCCACGCGCGATGGGCACACCGAAAAGTGGAAGCACCAAGACACCTACAGCGAGTGTCAGTGGGTTTGTGCGGCCGACCATAACTACGATGAAGAGGCGCTCGATGCGGCTGCGCAGCGCCTCCGAGAGCACGCGACGCTCGGGCCTCTTTTGGCGCAGTGGTACAACTTTCACCTGCGCGAGTTTGTGGCGCGCTATTTACGCAAAGGTGAACTCCCCGAGTACGTCAATGCGGAGGCCAAGGAGCCGCTGACCCGCTGGCTCAAGAAAGAGAAAGCTGCGGGTCGGCTCGGTTCGATCGAACGTGTAAAGGGCTCGTGCATGATCTTCGCCGAATTTGAGCGTCGCTACGGAAGTGGGCGTGCGAGTTGTGTTCGCGGCAAGGGCAACTGGGACGAAAAATGATGAGTTGCTCTTCACTAGCCTTTGCTGCGAACCAGCGATGTGCTGCTAGCACATCGGGTTCTCGCAAAGAGCGTTCGCTGCGCTTGATGTTCTTCACGGCTACACGTCACAAACATCGATGTGCCAGTCGCACATCGGTTTGCTTTGGTTCCGCACGCTCATCACGGATGACCAGCCACGTCGTATTCCTCTGCTCTGGCTTATTCATGGTCGGGTGTTGGGAGAAGACGGCGGATGGGCCGCCGCTCGGCTACGAACGTGACGAGCGTTCGTGCGCTGATGGCCGCGACAATGACCGCGACGGGCTCTTTGATTGTAACGACCCCGATTGCTTGGCCGCAGGCTTTTGCGGCGAGCTGATTCCCGAAGGCCTGCGTCCAACACCGGAGAACACACTCGAGGCTTGCAGCGACATGATCGACAACGATCTCGACGGTCAGTTCGATTGCGGCGACCGCGACTGCCAGAACATTCGCGAAACCTGCTGCAGCCGCGAGTTTTCGGACGTGCGCTGCGATGACGGTATCGACAACGACGGAAACGGCTTCGTCGACTGCGAAGAGTTCACGTGTCGGGGCGGTTTTGTACGTGTTTGCAACCCGCCCGAAGATCGCTGCGGTGATGAGCTAGACAACGATGGCGATGGTTTGCCCGACTGCTTCGACCCCGACTGTTTCCAAGATAACAACTGTCCCGAGGCGGAAATCGCGCAAGGCGGGATACGCTGGCTCTGCCAAGACGGCATCGACAACGACGGAGACGGGCCCGTCGATTGCGAAGACCCGAGCTGTGCGAAGGATCCTGCCTGTAAACAAGACGAAAACACCCTCGCGCGCTGCATGGACGGCGTCGACAATGACGGTAACGGCTACGTGGACTGTAACGACTTTTCGTGTTCACGCCTCAATGAACAGATGACCAACCAGGCAACGGTCGATTATTGCGCGAGTCTTGCGGAAAACACGGTCGCAGCGTGCAGCGACGGCATCGACAATGACCAAGATACCTACGTTGATTGTGACGATCGCGACTGCCAAGGCCCCGGCTTGGGAGACGTGTGCGATGCGGAGGACACGCTCGCCGAGTGTCAGGACGGTGAGGACAATGACGGCAATGGTTTTGTCGACTGCGGCGACTTCTCGTGTTCGCGCTCGGACGACCAAGCGATTCTCGACTATTGTGAGCAGTTTGCGGAGAACAACTTTGCCAAGTGCAAAGACGGCATCGACAACGACGGCGATGGCTTCACAGACTGCGCCGACCGAGGCTGCTCTGCGGGCGACCGCGAGTTCGACGGACCCGAAATGGTAACCTATCCCGACGGTACCCAGAAGTTGGCGTATCCCTGCCAAGAAACCGTCACCAACGTGACGGATTGTACGGATGGCATCGACAATGACATGGACGGGTTTACGGACTGCGAGGACTGGGAATGCTCCTGGAATCCAGCGCTCAATCCGGCTGCGCGCCTACCGGGGGACCCGATCCGTGGCGATTGGCCCAACAACTTCGATCCAGCGCTTCACCCGTGTTTGGACCCACAGACCTTGAGGCCGCTCGTTTGTGGCGGTTAGAGAACAAGAAAGAACCTTATGCGCATTACCTATCGAGCCTTGCTTTTTCTCGTACTCACCGTTCCTGTTGCGTTGGCGCAGGATCCTGAGTCCGGCGACGTGGCGGAAGAAGATGTGCCCACTGCGCCGACCGGGGAGATCGAGACCCAATGCAGTGATGGCGCCGACGATGATGGCGATAGCATGGTCGATTGCGCGGATGCCGACTGCTACAAAGACCCGCACTGCGAGGCGGGCGGCTCGCCGGAGAACAACAACGACGCCTGCGCCGACTGGATCGACAACGACGGCGACGGCAACGTCGATTGTGACGACAGCGAGTGCCAAGGCCGCGGCGTCACGGTTTGCCAAGGCTCAGCAGACAAGCGCAACATCAGCGGGGGCGGCGGCGGGCAAGGAGACGCGCCCGACGATCTTCCCGAGCTTGACGAAGGGATGACGGTTGACGACTTGATCGGCGCGTTTGGTGATAACGATGGCGAGCGCAACGATTATATGTGTTCGGACGGCATCGATAATGATGCTGACGGTCGGACGGACTGCGCGGACTTCGGCTGTCGCTTCGATCCACAGGTCACGGTCTGCTCGGCCGACCCCGACTTTCGCTTCTCGGTCGTGGCGGGCGTCGGATACGCACTCGACATCTCGGACACCGACAACATCACCCAGGACGTGAGCTTCACGCGTCTTCAGCTGCGAGCGCTCGGCCCGATTCCACTTATCGACAACTCGTTCTTTTTGCTCAGTGCGCGTATGGAGCGAACCCCGCGCCTCACCTTTGCGCTCTTTCAGGTGCCCATCGGAGACACCGGTCATTATGTGAACATCAACAGCGGCGGCGGCAACCTTTCTTCAGGCCTGATCGTGAGCGCGGGCAAGCGGCCGCTTCTCGACGCCCCGTTCTACCTTTTCAATGCGTTTGAGCAGGGAAATGGTGCCGCGCTCGAGTTCAGCGGACCGCTGACGTCGAGCAAGCTTCTTCAGTACCGTCTCTATGCCGCGGGCGGCTCAGGCGTGTTCAACGGCAATGTGGGCGGTCGTTTTTTCCGCAACGACGACCGCAACTTCAACTGGTCGGTCGGCGGCCAACTCGGCATCAACGTGATCGGCTACTATAGCCGCTTTGATACGCGCTATCTGTACACGCCGGTTCCGACGCAGCTGGCGTTCCAGGTCGGCCTCAAGTACGACGAACGCTCGGTCGAGCGTTACCCAGCGGCCAACGTACTCGGCATCTTTCAGTCCGGTCCCATCCTTGCTGTTGCAGAGACGTACATGAAGTACGTGCTCGATTATGAGTCGTTCCAGCTCGCGTGGAATGCGCAGGTCAGTGCGCTGGTGATCCCCAAATGGTTCATGTTGGCCGCCGACGTCGGCTCCTTCTACGCGACGGACTTTAAGACCGTTCCGGTGGGAGGCTTCTCCAGCAACTTGCCGCGTCCCCTGGATGAGCTTCAGTTCCGAGCCGCGGCGCACCTCTATTTCTTCCGCAATATTGGCATCTTATCTGCGTTGTACAGCGAGACACACTTCGAGGCCGACCCCGACGACCCCGACGCACCCGAGCTAGAGCGCGAGATCCGCATCGAAGCCCAATATCGGTTCTAATACGTGGGTGGGACCAAGCTCCAGGTCTCGAATCAAACCGCCTGCGGCTGAAGGAGTTCAGCGATCGGTCTGGCCGTTCTAGTGAGGCGGCATGCCGCTCGATGTGTGCCAAGATCCATCGCCCTAGAGTCGACGCCATCCGGCGTTCAACTGGCGGCGAAGACGGGCGTGTCTACGACCCGGATCGACGAAAAAGCAACGAATAAACTGATCGCCGCGCCGTGGCATGAGCCGTGCAGAAGACAAAGTGACTCAGATGGCCTGTTGCGCGCACCGGAACGCGCGATGGAGGGAGAAGACACGTGGATTCAGATGTGCTGACCACGTAGTGGACGGGTTTGTCCTTTGGCGTCTGGGCGGAGGGGTCAAGCACCGCTTGGATCCCAGGAGAGGGAGGGAAGATCCGCTTTTCTTGTTCTGGGCTTCCTGGCTTCTATAGAATTTCGAAGTCCAATGGTTGGTCTCCTCGTCAAGCTCACGATCCTATTCGGCGTCGTTTTCGGTGTGGCCTACGCGCTGACGAAGTCGCTTCGCAGCAAAGAGCACGGTGAAATGACTAAAGAGCTACGTGAAGCGCAGCAACGCTTTCTCGAACTCAAGGCAGCCCTGGAAGAAGGCCGGCTCACCAAAGAAGAAGAGCGCCTGCTGAGCGAGTGGTCTGAGGACGTCTCGGCCGAGATGCCAGAGGCCCTCAAGGACGCGGGTAAGCCTCATGGCGCACAAGAAGGGGAATGATGAAAGGCGTACACGGCATTTTCAAAAAGGCGCTGGGTCTCGTGCGTGTGGGAGGGGACACGTCTTGGGTGGTCGCTGCCGTTCTTCTTTTCGCGACGCTCGCGATCTTTTCGGTCAAGGACATCGAGCCTGGTGAGGCTGCCGTCAAGGTCAACAACCTGACCGGCTCGCAGACACCCGTGACGCGACCCGGGTGGACCACGCGGATTCCGCTGCTCCACTCTGTGTATGTGCTTGACGCGAAGCCACAGACCTTCTCGATGAAGGGTGAGGCGGAGGTTGATGCGCTACACGTCAGCGAGCTGTCCGTGCGTGCCAGCGACGGCTCGAACTTCCATTTCACCGACACCACGATCATTTTTCAGCTGGTCCCGTCGAGCGTGGTCAAAGCAGTCAGTGATGCCGGAGGAGAGAACGGGTTTCTTTATTGGATGAAACCCTACGCGCGCGCCATCCTTCGTGACGAGTTCGGCAAAGAGTCCACCGTCGACGTCTCGGACCCCACGACCTACGGTGTGGCAGCGAATCGAGCCAAGACGCGCCTCAACGAATCGCTCAAGAAGCATGGCGTCATGGTGACCCAACTGGTGACGCCTCGGCCGCGCTTCAACAAAGCGTACGAAAAGGCGATCGAGGATCGCAACGGCCTTAACAACGAGCTTGAGGTCATTCGCTCGAACCTCAACCGGGCCGAGACCAATCGCGATCGTGTGTTGGCCGAGGTTGACCAAGAAAAGAACAAGATTATCCAGGAGAAGCGCGCATCGCTTGAGGCCGACCTGGCCCGCGCGGTGGCCCGTCAAGCGCAGGTCAAGCGAGAAGCGGATACGTATCTCATCAGTAAGATTGCCGAGGGGCAGGCAGCGCTCAGTGCGGCCAGCCGCAAGGCGACCGAGTTGCAGGGTGAGCTCAACGCCAAACTGGAGGCCAAACGCGCGGAAATCGCAGCGTTTCGCAACCAGCCCGTGGAGCGCGTGATGGAGCGTATCGGCGAGAAGCTCTCCGGGGTGACGATCGAGATTCAGCCTTGGTCCGACGACGCCACGCCCTCACGCATCCAGTACCAAAATCGCCCAGGAGGCAACTGATGAAAAGCAAGTGGCTCGCACGGGTCTCGAAAGTCTTTGTGCTCGGCGTGTTGGGCTTTGTCTTCCTTCGTGTCTCCGTGCTGACCAATGTTGAAGCGGGTAATGTCGGCGTTCGCTACAACAACGCGGTCGGGCTTTTGGAGGAAGACCTGGGACTCGGGTGGCATTGGGAGGTCGTCGGCTTGCAGCGCGTTTGGCGGCTGCCAAGTCGCTTCCTTTTTCTGAACTACACGGCGGACCGAAAACTGGTGATCCGCACCAAAGATAACAACACTGTCGAACTTGACGTGTCAGTCCCGTACCGAATCATCCCGGGGCACGCGCACAAAGTGATGGATGCGGGCAATCACCTTCCCGAAGGTGACAATCGCTTTCGTTTTGAGCGCCTGGCAAACGATACGACGATCAGTGTGCTTCGCGAACACCTCGCGCAGCTTCGTAGCCAGGACTTCTACGATACCGATCGGCGGCTCGCAATCGCGGCAGAAACGACCAGAGCGCTCAACGAACAGCTTAAAGGACTGCAGCTTGAGGCCGAACGGGTGCTCATCCGAGCCACCTACTTTCGCCCGGACTACGAGCAGCAGCTGGCTTCGATTCAGCTCAACGAGCAGCAGAAGCTCCTCGATGGTGCAAAGCGAGAAGTGGCGACGGTGCGGCAGAAGCTCGACAACTACACCCAGCAAACCAACGCGCTGGTTTCAGCGAAGCAGCAAGATTGGGAGCGGCGTATCGCCGAAATCGATCGCGCGTACCAAGTCGGCTTGATCGACTCTGAAAAGGACCGCTCTCCCGGTGTCGTTCGGCGCTTGCTCAAAGCGCTCGGCGAAGAGGCCAAGGTGGAGTACGTCAAGCGGGCCGTCACCGTCTTTGGCATCGAGGAGCAGTACGTGACGGACGAGCATTTGCTGGGGATCGAAAACATTGAAGCGGAGACCTCGGAGTACGAAAGTCGAACCAACGCCGAAGCGAACGGTGTTTCGGGTAGACTCTCTGCAGAAGGTGAAGCGCTGGTCGCAAAGGTTAACGGCGCCTACGAACTCAAGCTCAATGCGCTGCTCGGATCCCCAGGCGGACGCGCCTACACCGCCTATCGCGCAGCCAAACACATCAAGTTCGACAAGGACCTGACGTTCAACTCCAACGAGGGCGTGCCCTCGGTGTTGCGGCTGCGAGAGTTCGCAGAGCGCTTCATGGGCAAGCGGTGAGTGACTCTGACAAGAGACGAGAGGCGCTGCTTTGGTGGCTGTCCTGGGGCGTGGTTTCTGCGTCGGTGCTGCTGATCCTTGTCGCCATACGGCCGACGCCTCCCACGCAGTCGCTCGGTCTCTATTATTCCCTTCCCGAAGCTGATGCGATCGTTGACCGGGACCAAGAAGCCGTACGCTACGACGACAAGCCGGACGTGAAGCGCGCACTTGAGCTCGCCCAGAACCGGAACCTGGCGCAACTCGGAAGGATGCCCCCAGAGTGGGATTCCGCCGCGGAGCGGGACGAGTTGCAAGCGCTGGGGCAGAAGCTGAGCAAATCAGCACGCGAGTTGCGAGCGGCACAGGCCCGCGTCGCGGAAGACGCGATGACCTCGCTGCTTGGTGGCAAGAGTCAACAAGAAGCCGAGAAGGCGCTCGGGGCGTCCATCGCAAAGCTGCGTCAGTACAGACTGGCAAGCGGTCCGCATCTGCGCGCACCCGCATTCGTCATTCGAACGTTCTACAAGGCGAGGTTCAACCAAGTTCTTGGTCTCGCCCCGACCGCGGGTCTCACGAAGGTAGAGCAGTTGGCGCACTTTGGCTGGCCGGCCTTTCACGCGGAAGGAACCTCGGCGGTTCAACGCCTGGCCATGCTCGATGCGTATCAGCAGCTCGATGGCGAGCATGCGCAAGCGCTGCGAGGGCAATTGTTGTTCCAGGCAGGATCACCGAGCAAATCCGCCATCGTGTACGAGCACCTCTATGATTCGACCGGGAACCTACGCTACCGAAACCACGCTCTTTTCATGCGTGAGCGGTTGCGAGAGGCGAGCGACAGCCCTTAGAAACTCCCGCTCTGCGGCTGGACAGCCCCCTGGTCCGGACCTTATCTTCGTAACGAGCGGCGAGAACTCTTTCGAACAAGAGTGGGGTTTGTGACAAAGAGGTCCTCTCGTTGCTCGAAGGCGAAGTCTTGCGGTTTGATCTGAAAAAGACAGTGTTCATTCTCCCGAACCTGTTCACGTGCTCGAGTATTTTTTGCGGACTTCTGTCCATGCTCGAAAGCGCAGCGCATCCGACGGCCGAGGGGTTTTATCGCGCGGCGTTGCTGATCGTGTTTGCGATGTTCTTTGACACCATCGACGGCCGAGTGGCGCGCATGACCAAAACGCAGAGCGCCTTTGGGGTCCAGCTCGACTCGCTGGCTGACGTCCTTTCCTTCGGAGCGGCCCCTTCGGTGCTGGTTTATCGCTGGAGCCTCGAGGACCTCGGGACACTGGGCGTGGTGGGGGCGTTTGCGTTTCTTGTCGCTGGCACCATCCGGCTCGCACGCTTTAACGTCCTTGCGGCTGAGGCCGATGGCGCGCCAAAGCCGCCGTCCAAGTACATCCTCGGCCTGCCCATTCCCGGCGCAGCGGGCATCTTGGTCTCTGTGGTCGTGGCCAACCACGCCGTGGAAGGTATCTTACCGATCGTCCCTTGGCTCATGCTTGTGCTGACGCTGGTGTTGGCTTTTTTCATGGTCAGCACGGTTCGCTTTCGCTCCTTCAAGGATGTGCGCTTTTCGGTTCGTTCGGCTTCTCTGATGGCCGCTGCGTTGGCAGGCACGATCGGCGTCGCGCTCGTTTCGCATATTTCGTACTCGCTGCTCACGCTGCTCTTGAGCTACGTCTCGATCGGCGTGATCGAAACCATCATCTCGATTCCAAAGCGCCGCCGACAGCGCCGCGAGGAGCGTCTTCAAAACGTTGTCGACGGCTTTGAGGACGAAGACGCTGATGAAGACGAGGCGTACGAGAGGCAAAGCGTTGAAAGTCCCTCGCGTCATTAGACTGGCGGCTCCACGCGCGGGCGCTACTTCAGGGCCTTTGCGGACCAGCAGAAGTTTTGGTTTCTCCCTGACGCCACAGGTTCGATAGACACCGTCACCGCGCGTTGGGGGTCGAGCGCGACTTCGAACTTCTTCCACCCGTCGCCATCGCGGTGAGTCATTTGTCCGGCGAGCTTTCCGGCAACGTACACATTGAGCGTGACGGGTGGAGACTCAAGCTTTCGTTCGTCGCGGAGGTAATGCCCACCGTGAACGATCAGGCGTTCGGCGGGTCCTACCGCCGGGAAAGTGACGCGCGAAGGGTTTCGGGTGGATGCGCGCTGCCACACGCATCGCCGAGGTTGATAGTCGAGGTCCTCGATGATGGTGCGACCGATCCACTCACGATCTCCAGGACAGATCCAAAATTGGGCTGGACGCATTGGACCTCGGCCGAGCCCTCCTTCGGACGGTCGCGCGTTCTGCCGATTGCAGAGGGGCCCGCGCTCCGCCGCGAAGACCTGCGCGCTCGGGAATGCGTCCACCAAGTCTGCAACGAGCGTCGCCTCGTCCTTTAGCTCCGTGAGTCGTAACGAAAGGGGGCCAAAGTCGCGGCTCTCGACGACCTTGTCCCCAGGGTCGTTTGCGGGTTCTCCCACGGAAATCCTCCAGGCACGCGCGTAGCCGAGCAGGTCGCTTCGGCCGGCCATTCGCAGGGAGATGTGATCGCCGAGGTACTGGCGAACAAGCGGTTCTGCCCACGTGTCATTGGCGATGATGACGTCCCGGTCGCGCCATTCGCCCCGTACGTAGTCCGCCAGTGCTATCCACTCGGCCTCGCTCGGAACACCTGTGCGTTGCACGAAGTCGCTGACGAGTTCGATTGCGGCGATGACGGACAGAATCGCCAAGGCGAGGAGCATGGATCGCCTGTGCACGCCTTCCTTTTAGCTCGTTTTGATGGGTGTTGGGGATGAATTGTCAGAGGGCGGTGCTAGCGTGAGGATATGACGCAGCCATCGGACGCAGCCTTGCTAGCTCTCGACCGGGTGCTTCACCGAGGTCAGTTGATTCGCGAACCCGACGTCCTGGACTCGTACAGCGCCGATGCGAGCGAGGTCGCGCCGCAGCGACCGGCTGCCGTGATTCGCACCGGCGAGCCCGCCGAGATCGCCGCGGTGCTAGAGCTGGCTTCGCTGCATGGTGTCCCGGTCACGGCCCGCGGTGGAGGGACTGGTCGTGTGGGTAGCGCGGTCCCGGTAGAAGGAGGGATCGTCCTCTCGCTCGAGGGTGCAAACGTGATCAAGGATATCGATCCCGAGCAAGGGATCGCCGTGGTGGGTCCTGGCGTCATCACGGGCGACCTTCATCGTGCGGTAGAAGAAGCGGGCCTGTTCTACCCGCCCGACCCCAACTCGTGGTCGACGTGTACGCTTGGCGGCAACATCGCGACCAATGCAGGTGGGCCGCGCGCGTTCAAGTATGGTGTCACGCGCGAGTACGTCCTCGGGCTACGCGCGGTGACCGGTGCGGGCACACAACTGGACCTTGGTCGACGCACACGCAAAGGTGTGACTGGATACGATCTCACAGCACTCATGGTCGGTAGCGAGGGGACGCTCGGGATCGTGACGGAAGCCACGCTCAAGTTGATCCCGAAGCCGCAACAGGTGTGTGCGTTGATGGTGTACGTGCCGTCTCAGGAGATGATTGCGAGGACGGTCTTCGCTCTGAGTACCCAACGCATCGTCCCGCGCTGCGTGGAGTTACTGGACGAGGAGACGCTTGAGGTGGCGCGCAAGGAGGCTGGCCTTGATGTCCCCGCTGGGGCGCGAGCGATGCTACTGGTCGAAATCGACGGAGACGAACAGACGGTCGAGCGCGACTTGGAGCGTGTTGGCAACGAGCTACTCGAGCTTGGTGCGCTCGACATTTTCGTCGCCAGTACCCACTCTGACCGAGAGCGCGTTTGGACCTCTCGACGTGAGATGTCTCACTCATTGCGAAAGCTCGCGAATCACAAGATGAGCGAGGACGTCGTCGTTCCTGTGCCGCGACTTGGAGAACTGCTCGATCGCACGCGGGCGCTGGCCGAGTCGAGCGCCACCCGTCTGCCATCGTACGGACACGCAGGTGACGGCAATTTGCACGTGAACTTTCTCTGGGACGATCCCGACGAATGGCCGCGCGTGCAGACGGGAATCGAGTCGCTCTTCCGCGACGTTATCGAACTTGGTGGAACGCTGTCTGGCGAGCACGGTATCGGGGTGCTCAAGGCACCGTACCTACCACTCGAACACTCCCCCGAACTCATCGCACTCCAAGAGCAGATCAAATCGCTTTTCGATCCCAAAGGCGTACTCAACCCGGGGAAGATCTTCCCGGCAGGGGCCAAGAAATACCACGGCGCTTGCTAGGCGACGCGGACGCCTCGTCGAAGTTAGTCTTGCGCTTTGGACTTCTGAATCAGCGCCTGCTCGATTTGATTGAACAGCTTGACGGCGAACTGCTGAGATGGAGATGCCACGTAGGGGAGTTCAACGACTCCGTCATGAAACTGAGACCGGAACTCCAAGCGGCCGTCTCCGTCGTCGTCATGTACCTGCACCAAGCTCTCCCGGCAGGCACCAACGTCAACAAGCCTCGCCCCCACAGCCGCGCAGTATTCGGTGTACCCGTCGTCGTCAATATCTCGAACGCCGAAGTGTCCGCTCGCGCCAACCCCAACACCACCGCCAAGGGTAATTTGGTTCTCCTTGCTCGGCCCAAACGCGACGGTGGCTTTGATGCTGGCAGCGGTGGCAGAAAGGTCCGCGCGACTGCCATACGAGCCATCGGGGTTTCGAAAGCCAGCTTTGGCAGTCGCCCCCGCGCCCCGCGTTTCGATCTGGATGTCGGCAAACTTCGTTTCGAACGTCGACTTCGTGTTGAGCAAGGCCGCCTCTGCGCCAAGCCCCGATCCGGAGTCCAAGTTGAGGGAAGCCTCTGCCTGCATGAGGCTCAGCGCGTGCCTCGCTGGGCCGTCTGCGACCACGGCCTTGAGCGCGGCAACTTCAACGCGGGTGGACGTCTTCTCCAGCGTCCCCTCCTTCACCGTACCGTTCTCAAACGAGCTTTGTGCAAGAGCCGACTCGACCATCGGGGAAGGATCGGGGCGCCCAGACTCCGAGAGCGGTCCCGTCCCGTGGTTATCGGCAATGATCAAGCCGTCGTCTGAAACTTCGATCTCGAGCAACTTGGTTGTGTGGGCATCGATTTTACCTGTGACTGGAAGCCCGTGGTGGAACTGGAGCTGCTTGAGTGCTTCCACCGTCTCCGCATCGAAGGTGCCGTCCGCATTGATGCTCAGACCGAGATGCTCCAGTTGTCGGTTCATTGCTTCTTCGATCTTGCGGTCGCCCCAGCGGTCGAACCTGCCCTGATGTTGACGTTGAATTGGGTCCATGTGTGTGCTTCTTTCCTTTCAAGAGTTGTCCGATTGGATTTGAGACACTTCTCGGGTTCTACGCGCGAAGGTTGCGCGAGAAGTGTTCTGTGGGGAGAAACGTGCGCTCATGTTTCACGTGCAACGATCTCCGCGTGATCGCTTAGGATCTGCCTGGATCTGGAGATGTTTCACGTGCCGGAAAAGCCCCTGATCTCGCGACAGCAAAAAAGCGATCAAAATCAAGGGGTTAGCGCTGTGGAAAACCTGTTGCACGTGAAACAGATCTATCTGAGATCATAGATGAAGTTCAGGAAGATCCGATTGCGTGCCTCCTTTTGTGAGCCCGAGCACGAGATGAAGCCCGTGACCGCGGTTTCTGTTTGCGGGTAAGGCTTGCACACACTATGTGCGCAGCGTGTTTTGGAGTGGAGCGAAAGCTCCCGTGGATGGGCAGCGCCCAGAAAAGAGGAAAAATGCGTTATTTGCCGGTTGTTTGTGTGGCGATCGCCGCAGGATGTAGCCCGGAGTCCATCGGGGAAGGGCCTGGAGGTTCAGGACCAGCAGAAGAGATCGTGGGCGAGAAGGGAGATCGGTGGAATTCCGAGAATGCCCCGACCCGCTTCAACGACGATTTCGACTTCGTGCTGGCAGACCTTCCTGACAAGGGTGAGGCCCCGACGAAAGCCTGGCCGTCGAGCTACTTCCCAAACTATCAAGACAGCATCAACGATCGCTGGAACGGTTCGTCGGAACTTTCTCCGGCGGAGAAGTACGACAAGGCCTTCAACGGCTGGACGCCGGAGGCCGACTTTATGGACCTGCGCCCCTTTCGAGCGGGAGAGTCCGAAACCGGTGAATGGGACCCAGAGTACTATGAGAAGCTCGGGCCGCTCGCGAACTACATTTCCAACCACCGCAACGCATATGGGCAAAACCAGGGCAACCTAGACGCGCGAGATGGCGTGGACAGCGATGACGACGGCGAGATCGACGAGCTCGATGATAACGATGGCGTCGAAACGTGGTTTGGGCTTTGCCACGCATGGGTTCCGGCTTCGATTCTCGAAGATCGTCCTCTCAAGGCCGTCGAACACAACGGGGTGACGTTTGAGGTTGGAGATTTGGAGGCGCTCTTGATTTTGGCTTATGACCGAACGCCATCTTACGGAATTGGCGGGCGTTGTAACGATGGCACGGACGAGGAAGACAACGCTGTCGAACGCGACGAGCACGGCCGGGCTCTCAACGTCAAATGCCGGGACACGAACCCGGGTTCGTTTCACGTGATCCTTGCCAACTACTTGGGTAAGCACGGCCGCATGTTCGCCGAAGACGTAACCTACGACTTCGAGGTCTGGAACCAGCCTGTCGTGTCCTTCGAGGTCGACAGTATGACTGAGGTCTCCGTCGCAGACGCGCATCGCCTTCTGAACTACGATGAGGACAATTGCTTCGAGATGGACGGAACACCGATCGATGGCTGTCAGTTTCTCGGCGATACCGACTACGCCTTCAATCCTGATGCGACGACCCTCTATGACGTGCGCGTCAGCACCGGGTACATCGTCGAGTCTTGGCCCTCCACACAGCCCGCCGACCCAGACGACCACACGCGAACCAAGCGTTACACATACATTCTTGAGGTCGACGCAGACGGTAAGATCATCGGCGGCGAATGGTACGGTCGTTCGCGGACGGACCACCCAGACTTTCTCTGGAGCCCGCGAAAGCTCACGCGTTCAAGCGTCTCCAACCTCGACCTCGAGGATATTCGCATGCTGGTCCGCAAGTCTCGCGAAGACGTGACCCCCACCGAGGGCAAGGTCTTCAAGTCTGAGCCTGATGTCGCGATCCCAGACAACGACACCACGGGTGTGAGTGACACCATTGAAATCAGCGAGAGCTTCGACATCGACGGGCTCAACGTGTCGCTGGACATCACGCACACCTACCGCGGCGATTTGGTGGTGGAACTCAGTAAGGGGAGCACGACAGTGACGCTTCACGATGGTGCCGGTGGCAGTCAGGACGACCTGGTGACCGCCCTCGCCGTGTCAGACTTCGACGGGCAGAGTGCGCAAGGAACCTGGACGCTGACCGTCAGGGACACGGCGCGCGTGGATACAGGCACGCTCAATAGTTGGTCCCTTGGCTTTCAAAATACCGAGCCACCCTCGCCCCGTGGCGGGACCTTTGAAAGCACCGCTCGGGTGGATATACCCGACGGAGACCGTCAAGGGGTCACGACGTCGATCTCGGTTCCTAGTGGAACCCAAGGTGCGAAGGTTGAGGTCGCTTTCGATATCACCCACAGCTACATCGGTGACCTCGCTGTGTATGTCCAAGCGCCCGACGGCCAGTATTGGGAGTTGCACAACCAATCCGGTGGTCGGACCGCTGACATCCAACGCCGCGTCGAGTTGTCGCCAGGGGTCACAGGGCCAATCGAGGGCGAATGGAAGCTGTGGCTCTTCGATGTCTACGGGCAGTATGACGGCTACTTGAATCGCTGGTCGATCACGTTTTCCGACTAGTCGCAGCGATCTGATCGCCCGGCGGTGGAACAAAGCAAGAGACCATATCCGGAGCATCTGGTGTTCGAAACGTGCACAAAGCCGTACCGGTTTCTGAAATCACTTGTGTTTTTGTTGGACCAGATGTTGCTTTAGATCTGGCTTGTGTTGATTGAGAGCGCACAACCGCCGGCTATAGATGAATCCCTCGCGTGGGATGAAGAGGGAACCGTTCCCGTGTCGCTTGGCACGGTTGCCGGGCGGTATGCGCTACAGCATGAACTTGGCCACGGAGGGATGGGCGCCGTTTTTTCTGCGCTCGACCTGCGTACGGACGAGACGGTCGCTGTGAAACTCATGGGCGACAAGCGTTCCTGCTCACGTAAGGAGCGCTTCTTGCGTGAAGCCGATGCGACCTTGGCGCTCCGGCACCCAAACATCGTTCGCTTGCTCGATTTTGGAATCGATGAACGCAATGGCTACTTTCAAGTTCTGGAGCTACTCGTTGGAGAGACTCTCTTCGAAAGAATGACAGAGGGGGTTCCGCTGAGTGCGCGTGAAGCAACCAGTATCGTGCACGCTGTCTTGGGAGCGCTTCAATTGGCGCACCAACAAGGCATTGTTCATCGCGATCTCAAACCGGAGAATATCTTCTTGGCTCAAGAGAGTGGGGCTCTTGTTCCCAAGCTTATCGACTTTGGTATCGCGCGCGAGCTTGGTTCCGTGGATCGCATCACGAGCGACGGGCTTGTTCTGGGCACGCCGCTTTATATGGCGCCTGAACAGATTCGCGGGAACGACGTTGGGCCAGCGGTTGATTTTTGGGCGCTTGGGATAATCACTTATCAGCTTGCATTTGGCGCGCGGCCGTTCCAATCACGCAATTTGCCAGACCTTTATTTTGAACAGACGAGGGGCCTCCGCAAGCTCCCTTTTGAGCACCCGCTTGGGGCGTTGATTCTTGCCTGTTTAAGCTTCGACCCGAACGTTCGCCTTTCCGCTATCGGCGAGTTCTTCCCGGCTGTCGACTGAGCCGATTCGCGCGCAAAAAAAGCCTGTCTGATGCGCCTGTCGCGATCAGTGTGGTAAGCCAGCGCGCATGGCGATCAAACCTGAGGCCGTCGGCCAGAGTACCGAGCCACTGACCCACAACTACCGCTGGCAGGACGTGGCGTTGTATGCCCTAGGCGTCGGCGCCAAGCGTGACGAGCTCGACTTTCTGTTCGAGGATCGAGGGCCGCAAGTTCTGCCGACGTATGCGGTGATTCCGGCCTACGAGGCCAACAAAGACCTCTTTGATGTGGTCGGCGGCGACATGAAAGGCGTCGTTCACGGCGGACAAACCATTCGCCTGCATCGTCCCTTCAAGCCTGAGGACACCCTGACCACGATTGGAAAGGTCGAGGGGATCTACGACCTTCGTAGAATGGCCACGTCGATCATCTCGACGCAGACCACGAACGGAGCAGGTGAGCTCGTTGCCGAAACAGAGTGGGAAATCATCTACCGCTTCGACGGTGGCTTTGGCGGAGAGCCACCGCCTCGTCGTCCCAAAGCGCGGCCGCCG
This sequence comes from uncultured Polyangiales bacterium, assembly GCA_964487255.1. Classification (GTDB taxonomy): domain Bacteria; phylum Myxococcota_A; class Polyangia; order Polyangiales; family CAZAQV01; genus CAZAQV01. The sequence goes on from CAZAQV010000001.1 coordinate 280,166, forward strand.
GAGCGTGACCCTGACTTTGTGCATGAAGAACGGACTCTCCCCGAGCAGGCTCTGCTCTACCGGCTTTGCGGTGATTACAACCCGCTTCACGCCGACCCCAAACTGGCCGAAGAGGTCGGATTTGGCGCCCCCATTCTTCACGGACTGTGCACGTATGGATTCGTCGGTCGAGCGGTGCTCGCCAATTGCTGCGGCTCGGATCCATCGAAGTTCAAGGCGCTTTCAGGACAGTTTCGCAAGCCGGTGTGGCCCGGCGATACGCTCATCACCGAGGGGTGGCGCGAGGACGAGCGGGTGATCCTGCGCGTATCGACCAAAGAGCGCCCTGGTGAGTATGTGGTCGCCAACGCCTGGGCTGAGGTAGCGTAACAGTTGACGCGCAACGGGAAGTTGCTGTCCTGGTGCAATCGCTTTACGGTGATGAGCCCCGTGCGGTGCGAGACGCTTCTATGGCGCTGTTGGCAAAAACCAAGCACATGGACGATGCGAGGGTGCGCGCTCTGATGGGCGAGTTCGTAAGTGCCGTGCGCCGCAAGGGTTACGCGATTTCGGACGCGCGCCGCCTCGACTGGGTGCTCATCAACATGTTCAAAGACGCGGTCTTGGCAGGCCATGATCCGAGGCCATCGTTCGCCTTGCTCGCTTTGATTCGTCCCTTGCATCGCAAGCCATTTGTGGGCGGTGATGGGCTGAATCATGATGTGGAGGGCGCTGAGCGCACGATCGATGATCCGCAACTTTCTCGTCCAGCACGTTCGCCAGAGGGCGGACTGTCAGCGCAAGGGGTGGTCGACCTGCAAGAGCAACGTCGCGCAAGACATCGTGTCCCGGCGGCCGCCCGATGCGATTCGGGACCGTGTGCCCACCGTTCCACTCTCCGACGTAGAGGCGGTCACAATGGCATCTCGGCTTCGGCATGGTCTTCGGGTATTTCTGCCGGATGACGCGCGTGCGTGCCAAGCCGAGCGCGAACTAGCTGCGCTGGGCTCAAAGCTCCAGTGCAGGGGACAGAGCGTGAGCGAGGGCATGGTGCCCGCTGCTCCAATGTTCTAAAACCCTAGGGATGAAAATGCTCCCGAGAGAAATCTGGATCTGTGGTGCGAAACGAACGCCTTTCGGAACGCTCAGCGGTGCGCTCAAGTCGGTGAGCGCGAACGACCTGGCGGTGCACGCGGCGAAAGCGGCGATCGAGCAGAGCGGTATTCCGGCTGAGGCGTTCGGTCATGTTGTGCTCGGCAATGTGCAACAGACGAGCCCGGATGCGATTTACGGCGCGCGCCATGTCGGACTCAAGGCGGGGCTGCCCATCGAGACGCCCGCCATCACCGTCAATCGCCTGTGCGGCTCGGGCTTCCAGGCGGTCGTGACGGCCGCAGAGCAAATTCTTCTCGGCGAAGCGCAGGTCGTGTTGGCCGCAGGCAGCGAGAACATGTCGCAGGCGCCGCATTCGATTTGGGGGATGCGTGATGGCGCTGCGAAGTTCGGCCGACCACCACAGCTCGTCGACACGCTATGGGAAGCGCTCACCGACTCGTATTGCAACACGCCCATGGCGATTACCGCGGAAAACCTGGGTGACAAATACGACGTCACGCGTGACGCGGCCGATCGGTTTGCCTTGCAGTCGCAACAGCGCTGGGCGGCTGCCAACGAGGCCGGTGCTTTCAAAGAAGAAATTGCCCCGTTGCAGATCAAGGTCAAGCGCAAGGACGTGACGTTCGACAAAGACGAGCACCCTCGTCCCGAGACGACGCTGGAGACGCTGGCCAAACTGCCGCCTGTTTTCAAGAAGGACGGATTGGTCACGGCGGGCAACGCCTCTGGCATTTGTGACGGCGCTGCGGCGCTCGTCGTCGTCGACGGCGAATGGGGCAAGTCGCAAGGGCTCGAACCGCTGGCGAAGCTTCTCAACTGGGGCGTTGCTGGAGTGGAGCCGACCTTGATGGGCATCGGCCCGGTGCCTGCGATTCGCCAGGCCCTCGACCGACAGGGGCTGAAGATCGGTGATGTCGACCTGTTCGATGTCAACGAGGCTTTCGCGCCGCAGTTTCTCGCTGTGCAACGTGAGCTGGGTCTCCCCGATGATAAGACCAACGTCAACGGCGGCGCGATTGCGCTCGGTCATCCGCTCGGTGCCACCGGCGCACGGATCACAGCCAACTTGATCTACTCGCTCAAGAGCGACGGGGCGATCGCGGTCGGTTCGGCATGCATTGGGGGCGGCCAAGGCATCGCCGTGATCCTCGAACGCGTGTAGGACAAGCCCCGATATGTCGCAGAGGGTTTGATCCCCCATGGGACTGCCGAACCCGGACAACAGCCCCCAAACACACCGAAAACACGACGCTTTTTGTGTGGTACGAAAGCTGCACAGTATGGGGGCATGGGTAGAGAAAAACGAAAAGAGGGAAGCACGGGCTTGCAGAGCGCTGTGTTGGCGATTGGTCTTGGCGCGGCGGGCATCGTCGGGTTTCAGAACGTTGGCACGTCGTTCGACGAGGCTGTTCAGGAGCAAGTGAGCGCCTCACCGGTTGCGATCGGCTCGGGGGCTCATGCGGGATCAGGACAAGCCCCACGCTACGAAGCGGACATGCATGAGGCATATCTGCTGTGCGAAACGAGCGGCGATTGCAACAGCGGCCAGGCCTGCCGAAGTGGGCGCTGCGAGAAGCTGGAGTATCAGGCACACGCGGGCCATGTCGAAGACACAACGCCTGACAAGGTCGAGTATGAAGCGGACATGCATGAGGCATATTTACTGTGCGATAGCAACGCAGACTGTGGAACGGGCCAGGCGTGTCACGGCGGACGCTGCGAAGACATCGAGTACGAAGCGGATATGCACGAAGCCGAAGTCAATCGTCCCCTGTACCCCGAGTACGAAGTGATCTGTGACCGGGACTTTTTGGCTGACGCCGGCGTATGGGACCCCAATATTCGCGAGACGCTCTCAATACACAGCGATGACGGATACTCCGTGGTTCCTGCGCTGAACCAACTGTCGAAACTGAGTGGGCTTTCGATGTCCCAAATCATCGAAGAGATACGCGTGAATAAAGAATTTCGTCGAGCTGTTGAGGTTCACCTGAACGACGATGGGACGTTTGATTACCACTGGCTTGCGAGCGACATTCAGAAACACGCAGATTACTACGGCGAGCAGATTCTCTCCGCGGTTGAAAGCCTCCTTGGTGCGTAGGCCGATGGCGGACTCATGGCCAGCGAACAGGGCCCCATTAGAGCGACGGAAGAGACCAAATTCCTTTGGAAACGTGGCTGGCAGATGCGCTGCACGACAGAGCTGCTAGACCATGGGCCTCAGCCCCAAGGAGCCCCTCTTATGCTTAAGCCCACCCGACCTCTTCTCTGTTGTCTGACCGTTCTTCTTGCCGTGGCCTGTGGCGACGACAGCGGAAACAATGGCACCGACAGCAGCGTGCCCGACGCCACGACAAATCCCGACGGCGGCAACAAGGAGGGTGGTAACCCCAACTGCACGCCGATGCCTGCTGACACCGGTCGTGAGGTGGGAGCCATGTGTGGCGATGGCATCGACAACGATTGCAACAACTTTATTGATTGCATGGATTTCGGCTGCACCGGTGCCATCGGTTTTTGCCCTGGCGTGGACGGCGCAGACTGCTCTTCGGCCGAAGCCGGTGACGAGAACACCGCGGGTCGGTGCGGTGATGGCTGCGACAACGATGGCGATGGCTACATCGACTGTGAAGACAACGATTGCTACGCCGAAGGCGCTGGATGCCAAGCGGAAGGCTCGGCCGCAACCTGCACCGACGGCGTCGACAACGACAAGGACAACTTCATCGATTGTATGGACTTCGACTGCGAGGACAATCGCGTGTGCGTGCTTGAGACCACCAACGCCAAATGCTCCGATGGCGCAGACAACGACGATGATGGTAAAGAGGATTGCGCCGACGAAGACTGCCAAGGCCAGCACATTGTCGTTTGTGATGGCGAAACCCCGGTCGAAATCGCTGAAGCCGACTGGGCAGCGGCCGCGAAAGACAAGTGCAGCGACGGCTCTGCCAACGGTGGCGAATTCATCGATTGTAACGACTTCGATTGCCAACGCGTGGTCGAGGCCTGTGGGGATTATCGCTCCGAGGCTGGTAGCGACTTGTGTTCGAACGAGCAAGACGATGATGGTGACGGCCTCACAGATTGCGAAGACCCTGGCTGCAATAGCGAAGGGCCGACTTCAGAAACGGTCGCGTGCGGAGCGAGCGCGGGCAAGACACCAGACGAGCTCTGCGCAGATGGCGCTACCAACGACGACAATGACTTCATCGACTGCGAGGACTTTAGCTGCCAGCGCGATCCGAGCGTGACCGTTTGCGAGGAGAAGGTCGAAAACTCCGATGCGCTGTGCAGCGACGGCGCGGACAATGATGGCGACGGCTTCATCGACTGTGACGATCGAGACTGCAGTCAGAACCGTTACGTGACCGTTTGTGAGTCGAGCCCTGCCAAGTGCAGCGACGGCATCGACAACGACGGCAACGGCGATCCGGACTGTAGAGACGACGGCTGCCGCAACTCGGCGGTCTGCAATACGATCGAAGTCAACAACGCCGACGGCGGCGTGCCCGACGCCGGCTAAGCCGCAACAGTCTCAATCGGGCCCCGGCTCCGATTGAGACTCCCCATGGTAGACTGCCCGCGTGGACGGGGCGCGTTTGGGATGGTTCGCGGGGCTGGGGCCGTTTGCCCTCCTTCTCGTCGCTGGCGTTTGCGTTCTTGCTACGCCCGCGAGTGAGGGGTTCGGCGAGGGGCACCACGGTTACCTTTCTTCGCACGGCGTCACGCTCGGCAAGAACTTCGAGCTATCGCATGCGGGTTTTCTCTACGACCGGGTCGGGTGCCAAACGGACGGCGCGGAGCCAGTTCTTAGCGGATACAATCGGTTTCCGGCCACGACCTTTGTGCTGATCCACCTTGCGATCGAAGCTGCGGGTGATGATCTGGGTGCTCAGGTTGTGGCAGCTCGCGTGCTGATGAAGCTGTTCTTCGTGGGTAGCCTTTTTCTTGGCTTCCTGACTTTAAGGCGTATCGGGCTTGGTTCTTGGGTGACGATCGCGGCCACCTTGGCCGCGTTCAGCGGGTACTATCTCGCGCTTTATAGCGACATGGTGTTCAACGACGCGACGTCGCTTTTCGGCGTGCTGCTGGCCGCACATGGCATTGTACAATACGAGCAACAACAGGGTTCTACCACACAGCTAAGGCTCAAGGTGATCGTGGCGGTCCTCTTCGGATGGCAGGTTTTGGCGCTGCTCGCGGCTTGGGCGATGCAGACCGTGTTTCGCCACCTTCGAGGTCAGCAGAGGTCGCCCACAGCGAGAGTCTTTCGTCACGAAGCGGTGACCGTTTTTGCGATCGCCGGAGTGCTAACGGCGAGTATCGTGGCTTACAACCTGTGGAACGAACAGCGCGTGATGGACATGGCGTGGTCCGAGCTCCCCACGGTCGAGTCGCTGATGCGGCGAACAGGGCAGAACGAGGAGCTGGAAAAAAAGTGGGCACACCTGTACGCATGGGACTATTTCGTCCCCCAGCAACTTCACCGCATCGGCAGAATGTCCGTACCCGCGCTTGGACTCGCTGCGCCCGAGACGCACGATTTCGAGAACGAAGGGCTTTGGGGCTGGGCGCTTTTGGGCTCCTTTGTTCTAGTTATTGCACTTCTCCTGCTCTGGCGGAATGAGCGCCTAAGGTGGTTGATCCCTCTCGCGCTTTGCGGCCTTGTTTGGGCTGTGGGGATGAAGCGCTTTTCCACCTTTCACGACTTTCAAAGCCCGTACTACGTGGGCCTTCCACTGGTCTTGTGGGCCGGTCTTTTTGACATGGTTCGGACTCGCTTCCCGCGTTTGCTAACCGTTCTCGCTGTGCTCACAGCAGGCGTCTTTGCCTTTGCACACCTACGGATGGCGCAGGAAAAACGAGCGCATACAGCAGCCGCGGACGTGTTGGCGAATGACTATGCAGCCATCCGCGACACGCTACCCAGCGAGGCCAGAGTGTGGCTCGAAGACGAACGCGCCAAGCTCGGGGGAGCGCATCACGGCGTCGATTTTTATTTGTCCGGCTACTGCCTGGTTGAAGAGGAAGCCGACGAGCAAAACGCCACGCATGTGATCGCGCTCAGCCCTTCGGTTGCAGGGACGCTTACGCCCAAAAACGATCGGGTGCACGCCTATCAGCGCGGCACCGAGCACCGTGAGCGCGACTAGTGCTCTGACCAGGAGGTTCTGAGCCGTGTCGCTTCGCAGCAAAGCGAACTCGGTTGTCGTTCAAACTCGAATGTACTCTGCACGTCCATCGTTTTCTCTCCTACGATTTCACTCCGCTGCTGTGCGATCCAGGCTCACAATCTCCCGGTCAGAGCACTAGATCGGTCACAGAGTGGTCTAGCGGATGCGCCAGGCGCAACCCATGTCGAGGGACAGGGAGGCCCCGGCGCTCGCGTAGTCGTTGCAGGTCTGAGGGCATAAGACCGCTTTCGTGGACGCGCTTTGCAGGTACCATCCTTCGTCTGTGTCGCCGCAGCCGTCCGCGCTTTGTACGCGAGCCACCTCGACGGTTTGCCCTTCGCGTGTCGCCGAGAGCTTGATTTCTGATGGGTCGAAGGTTGCTCCGTCGGGAACCTCAGGGAGCTCCACCTCGCACCCGAAAGCGGACTCGCGCTGCACCGCTTCGCTGATCTGATCGAACACCGCAGACCAGTCGGCTGCGCACACCGAAGTTGCCACACCTCCTGTCGCGGCCGACGCACGCCAATACTCCCTTCCAGCACGGTCTGCGCCCTCACAGGCCATGTAGTCGTTATCTTGCCAGCGAAACGCGAGTTTGCACTCCGTGCCTCTGTCTCCGCCGCGACGAACCTCATCGGCTGTCGGAGGGTCGATGCCGACGGCTTCTGAGGAGATGGTGTGCAGGCGAAAGTCGTGATCGGCGCCTAGTTTCTCTTCCATTCGGATCAAGAGGCACTCCGCCGAGATCAGCGACTCGTCGTCGGTCAGCGTGATCACGTGCACGACCGACTGCGGTCGGATCCGATCTTGATAGTCGTCCCACCGAGCAGGGGCCATCAACAGCGCGCTGTTCGATTCGACCTGCTCGTCGATCTGCAGGAAGCGCGAGGGGTCCGTTCCCAGCGGCGGGGGCACATCGACCGTGCTTTGTTTGTGATGAGTACGGTTTGCACGTCGCTCGACCCGAAGCGTTCGACAAAGCGGTTCATGTTCTCTTGAACCCGAGCCGGCTCGTCTCGCATGCTGTCGGAAGAGTCGATAACCCACACGATGTCGATCGGGCGAGGCGTCAGGTTACTGCCTACGGTGACATCCTCGCTTGCGCAGGCCTCTGCAGTGGATGCGTCCTTCACGCCCGCCTCGCGCATCGTCGCGCTGTCGTCATCCGGGCGGTCGGCTGGAGAGTCGGTTGCGGCGCAGGCGACGGAAAAGACAAGAAGACTCCTACACGCAAGGCACTTCACCTGGGGCTTCTAGCACCTTGCCAGAAGCGGTGCAGGGCGCTGAAGGGTGAACCTCAACAAGCGGAGACTCGCGACGTCAGTCCAGGCGACATATGCGGCGAATGAACTGCGCGAGCGAGTCGATGACCGGTGGTGGGGTTTCGTGTCCGCCGCGAAACGGCGTCCACGTCGTCTGCACACCGGCTTCGACCAGCTTGTCGTGAAGTTCCTCGGCGACACTGTAATCGAGCATCGGGTCTTGCTGACCGTGGCTTTGGTAGACCGGAGTGTCCTTGAGCTTGGGCAATGCCGGCACCCAGCGGTCCTCGGAAAGGAGTGTTCCCGACATGAGCACCAGAGCGTCGATCGCAACGTCGCCGAAGAGCGCGGTTTCGGTCGCCAGCATCGCGCCTTGCGAAAACCCGCCGAGTAGCACTTGACTCGGGCTGAGTTGTTCACGAACCTCCTGCACGAGCGCAACGATTTGTTCTCGGCACACCAACATGCCTTCGGGGGTCTGGTCTGCCATCGCGCGGCGCTGACCGAGCATGAGCCGGCGCTGGTATTCCATCATGTCGATGGGCCACCAAGCGCGCGCGCCTGGCATGATGTCCAGTTCGTTGGGCGCCGCCGGGAAGACGAAACGAACCGACGCGGGCACCTCGAACAGCCGCCAGAGCGGGACCAAGTCGGTGCCTGGGGCCCCAAAGCCGTGCATCAATATGACGACCGGCCCGTCGCCGCCCCCTTCACGATCGATCCCTCCGGCGATTACGGACTCCAAGCCCGCCCAGCGTTCAGCTCTCATCGTTCTCGTGCTCCTCGCGCGGGGTAACACCCGTGATCGGTCGTTGCAGGGTGTCGTCACGTCGTGTGGCGAGCGCCACCCGGTCCCGACCATTGCGTTTTGCTCGGTAGAGCGCGCGATCGGCGGCCGTGAGCAAGCGTGTAGCGATATCGGCAACACTCTGTTCTTCGTCGGCGGCGAGGTTGCGTCGCATCGATGCGACCCCCACCGAGACCGTAAGCGGAGGAAGAGAACCCCCGCCCTCGAGCAAGCCACCGGCCGAGCGGCGTACGTGGTAGACGATGCGTTCGGCAAGCTTGGCGAGAGCGCCCGCTTCGTCCTCTTTGGAGAGAGGCACGATAACGACGAACTCGTCTCCACCAAAACGGAACGGCAACCCGCAGTCGGCAACCACGTCGCGGATGACTTGGCCGGTTTTCGCAATCGCGGCACTGCCATAGCGATGTCCGCGCGAGTCATTGATCGCCTTGAGTCGATCGAGGTCGATAAAAAGAACGCCTACGTCTCCCCCGCTCGCACGGGCTGTCTTGACCGCGTTGCGCAGCGCCCGGTCCATCCCTCGCGAGTTCCGCAAGCCGGTCAGGTCATCGATAAGCGCAAGCTCGTTCTTGCGAATCACGTCGACCGCACCGACAATTGCGCGCGAAATGTAGCCCGACACCAGGTTCACGATCTCGATGTCGTGAACGCTAAAGCCACTGCTATCGGTGCGGTTGACGAGCTCGAACACACCACAGACCCGATCTTCGAAACGCAGGGGTGCGGCAACGATCGAGCGGGAGCGAAAGGTGCTGTTCCCGAGGTCGAAATCGCCGAGGAAGTGGGGGTCCTTTTGTGCATCGTTGCTGACGTGCAGCTCTCCGCTTTGATAAACATGACCGGCAATGCCCGCCGATGCGGCGATTTTCGTGCCGAGTAGTTCGTGGGCGGCATCTCCGAAGGCTGCCACGAAGGTCAGAGTGGCCTTGCTAGCGCTGGCGCACGTGGGGTCGTCGAGCAGTAACGAGCCAGCTTCGGACGGTACGAGGCTTGCCGTCAAGGTCAGGGTTTCCCCCAAAAAACCCGCGATTCTAGGCTCTTCGAGGCTCTCATGGGCATGGCGCCGAGGCGCTAAGAAGGTGCGCAAACGTCTGTCGTCGAGCACGAGCCCGCCGGCGACTGAGGACACTGGTGTGGGAGGAGAGGTCATGCGCGTTCGGTGCAAAGTAGCTTGCCGTAACGCTGCAATACCACAAGCAATGCCGCGGAACGACGGGTTCTAGGCTATTCCGCGACTTCCAAAGGTGATAGACCGGCCCCGGTCGCTCTTTGTCAGAGCGTTCATCGGAGTCGTTTCAGATGAACAGATTGTCGTTGCTTAAGTGGGCCTTTGCGGTGGTCCTTCTTCTTGTACGGGTTGCAGGCGCAAACGCCCAGGACGCGGGCGCGGGTGACGCGGGCATCGAGCCGGACGAATCGCCGAGCACGCAGGCCGACGAGGCGGCAGGCGACGAGGACTCCGAAGATGAAAAAGAGGCCGAGGAAACCGCTGAAGAGGTCGTCGCGACAGACCCTGCGGTGGGGCCCGGCCGCTCGCCGGCGAGTACCCCTCCCGCTCCTGACGCCAGCAAAGTCGACAAGACCCTCGACGGCGAGGAGCAAGAAGAAGCGCAAGAAGAGGAGGTCGAGGAAGAGTTGGGCATCGAACCCGAGACCGATGCGCCTCTTGTCTGGCGCAACAGTATCTTTACCTGGGGCAACAGCCTCTCGGCCAACTCACTCACCCAGCGCGCGGGCATCTCGTATAACCCCACCTACAGCATGTCGTTTCGAGTCCGACCGCGTTTCTACCTCACGGACCAACTCTACCTTGCGCTCGACCAGTCGCTATCGATCGAGCTGACCGACACCGATACGCGTGCCCGCAACCGCGAGCCGGTGCTCTCCGATACGCTGATCGATTTGATTTGGGCGGGCGCTTACTCGACCGATCTCGGTTTCGCCGGCCTTAGCGTGACGCCGGGGCTGCGTCTCCAGGCACCACTCTCGATCACCAGTCGTGCGCAAGGGATGATCCTCGGACTGGGCCCATCGGTGCTGGCGCTTGCACCGGTCAAAGACGTCATGAGCGGATGGGTCCTCGGCGCCAGTGGTCGCTGGCTTCACTTCTTCCGTACCACCAACGTCACCGAAACCGAAAATGGTCAGGCGTGTCGGCGCTACGATTCTCTGCAAGGGCAATGCGTTGCGTATGAGGAAGTGAGCGGCGTTGCGTGGGACCAAACCGGTGGCCAAACGGTCCAGAGCGACCGCCTCATTCTGGCGCTCTTCAGCTCGCTGTCCTTTGTGCCGAACGCTACCTTCGATGTGAGCTTCGCGTGGGTATGGGACTTCGGTTATGGGCTCAAGGATGCCACGGTGCCGGTTCTATCGGAGCCAGACGGAGAGCTGACGATCGGCGATCAAAGCGATACCCACCTGCGTGTGCTGACGTCTTTCTCGATCGGCTTTTCGTACACCTTCGAGCCGTGGATCAACGCGTCTCTGTCACTCAACACCTTCCAGGGTGAGTTTCAGCCGGATGGCGATCGAAGCAACCCCTTTTTCGATATCGACGTCACCACGTTCAATCTGAGCGCGACCATTACGCTCGACCGTTTCTACACCGACATCATCGTGGGCAAAGACCCCGACGCGGGCGGTCCGACAAACCCATCAATGCGCGCTGCGCGCAGGCAACTTCGCGCATTTTAGGTCCCGTTGCCGAAATATCTGGACAGATTTTACACAGAGCAAAAGCCGATCAACCGGTCGGCCCTAGACTTGGGAGTTAGAGGGAAAACAGCATGAACAAAAGCCGCGATATCCTGAAAAGCAGCATTGCGTCCCACGCCGTCATTGTCGTTCTGAGCCTCGTACTCGGATCGGCCTGCTCGGAGCAAGAACCCATCAATCGCGTGGGCGTCAACGTCGTCGAAAAGTCGATCTTCACCGACTCTTGGTACTTCGGAAGTACGGTCATCGACGTGGCCTACGAAGGCGCTGCGCTGGGCACGTTCAATGGTGACATTGCGAGCGATTTGGTGGGTAGTGGCTTCACCACGATCCCTCGTCTGCGCTGGGTTATCACCGAAGACATGCTCTTTGGCTACCGCGACTACCAGATTATCGAGGGCATCGACGGCGAGCCCAAAGAGGTCGGCGACCACACGGGTCATCCGGTGGTGGCGTTCGCGATTCAGAGTCATTTCGATATTCGTCGCGCCTACAACACGGTGACCGGCGAAGAGCGTAACGTCATCGTCGAGAACAACACCGACCGACGTTGGTTTGAGCGCGAGTACATGCGGGTCGATTGGTCGACCAACCGCATCGCGCAATACTACGGCCAGACCCACCAACTCTACGACGCCATTGGCCTTCTTTACGATCGCCAGCCGGCCTCCGACTTTGTGCAGGGCAACTCGCAGTTTCCCGAGAACTGGCAGCCCAAGTTCCGCTACATGAGCTGCGACGGCCCTGGGGATCCAAGCGCCGAATGTCGCGAAGAGGACCGCCTGCACGCCAGCGATTACGACAAGGGCGAACTCTACTACATGGATTTCGTAACACAGGAGCTCATCTCGCCCCAGGACGTCATCCCCGGCTGGAACTACTGCTACTTCTCAAGCGGACCCGAGTGTGCCGTGGTGCGTGCCTTTACGCGCAGCTCGTTTCTCAAGGTGAGCGACTCGCCCTCGCGTCACGAGGCCGGGCGAGAAAATTTCCGCGAGTATGAACCCGTCAACTGGACCGATACCCGCTTTGAGAAGGCGGGCTATTTTCGCAATCGTCAGGCCACCTACGACCGACAGACCGCTGCGGACGACGTGCAATGGGGCGCGACCGACTTTTTGAACTTCAACGTCAACCGGCACAACCTCTGGCAGCAGTGGACCGACGCCGACGGCAACCCGCTTCCCTATGCAGAACGAAAAGTGCGACCCATCGTTTGGCACACCACGCCCGAGTTGCCCGCGCATCTGGTCAAGCCTTCGTTCGAGACGGTGGGTTCGTGGAACGAGGTTTTCATGGCGACGGTTCGCAGCCTGCGGGGGCAGAGCGTGGCGGGTTATCCGCGGGTGGATTGCCAGACCGACGACCCGGATGCGCCGTGTTTTTGTACCGAGGACCCCAACTCGGGAGAGATTCTCAACCCGACCTGTGCGGGTGGTTACGATCCCTTTGAGACGCCAGAGCAGGCCGCCGCGCGTGGCGTCGAGAACCCGTACGACTGTCACGTTGCCGTTCCAGACGGTGCGGAGCCCAACATGGCCGATCCCGAAGTGGCCGCACGGCTCAAAGATGCGGACTTCAACGGCTGGTATGAGGCCGAGTTCGTCGGCAGCGAGTGTGTCACAACCTTGGTTGTCAACAGCTGCAATCGCGCGACGTTGGCGGCGCACGACGAGGCGGTGCGAGCTGGCGAAGTCGAGGGCGAGCTGGCTTGCCAGGAGCGAGGCGACATTCGCTACAAGTTCTTCTCCTACGTCGACCAGCCGGGAACTCCCTTCTTGGGGGTTGCAACGCTGCGCGCAGACCCCGTGTCAGGCGAGATCATCTTTGGCGATGCCAACATCGGAGGGCCCGCGCTCGATGGTTTTCGTACCTTCGCGCTTCAGCAGTACGACTTGCTGAATGGCAACCTCACCGAGGACGACCTGATCTACGGTGAAGACGTTCGCGCTCACTTTTCGGACTTGGGCCGAGTTCAGCTTCCCGCACCGCCGCGCATCAACTTCAACGTTGCGCTGGCTGGCGATGCGCCCGCCGACCCCGGTGTGCTCAAGGAGATCGACGGACGCATGAGTGAGATCATGGAGCGAGCGGAGCAGCTTCAAGGAGATGAGGGTCGGGCCAATACCTTCGTCGACCGTGCAGCGGCGCTCGCTGGCAGTGACATCGAAGCGCGGCTGTTCAAAAACCCGGAGCTGCTGATCGCAGCAGGCATCGAGAAGCTTCCCGAAGGCGTCGACACCGAAACGCTGCTCGAGGAGCATGGGGAGGAGCTGCTCGACGCGGTCTCTCCATTTCGCAACGACATTCACGACGTGCTCGATGAGCAGCTTCGGAGCGACAACTTGCTCAGCAGTGCGAACTTCATGATGCCGGATGCTTACGAGGATGCGACGGTGCAGTACTTCGTGAACAAGCACGAGGATTGGCCGCGTGCGCGACTCGAGTTTGCGCTCAATCGCCTGCTGTTCGCGCAGACCCAGAAGCATGAGCTCGGCCATGGTTTTGGGTTACGCCACGACTTCGGCGCCAGCGCCGACATCCACAACTACTACGACGACTATTACGTCATTAAAGATCGCTTCCCGCTGCCAGACCCCGCGGACTTTGACGTGGATGATCAGCCCGGCCTCAGTCCCGACGAGCAACAAACATTCGAGCGGGCGTATCGTGAGCGAAAAGAGCTGCGTGAACTCGCAGGTATTGACCAATGGATGCTGTCTTCCATCATGGACTACTCCGCCAACTGGTATCAGCGCGTTCAGCCCGGGCTTGGGCGCTACGATCGTGCCGCGGTCGCGCTTGGCTACGGCGATGTTGCTGAAGTCTATGACAACGAGGACAGCAAGGCGCTGGCTGATATCACACCGGCCAACACGGACCGAATCGCCGCGAAGTACTACCACGGAGGCGAAAGCTGTGAGACCGACAGCGACTGTCCCTATGCGACCGATGGGACCAATGCCGCGGAGCTTCTCAGCTCAAACATGGCATCAGGGCTGACCCAGCGCTGCTTGCCGCACCCACGGGGTGAGGCCCTTGGTGGCGTGTGCTCGAACTTCCGAGACGACCACGCAAGCCTTGCGCAGGCCGACACGCGTTACGCGCCTGTCGACTACCGCTTTTGCTCCGACGAGCGTGCGGCCGGTGGCGGTTTTTCCCCGGGGTCGATCGGCTGGTGTAATCGCTTTGACGAAGGTGAAACCTATCGCGAAATCGTGCGCAACGTGGCCGAGGGCTACGAGCGAGATTACCTCTGGACCGCGTTTCGACGCTATCGACGCGGGTTCAGTATCGGCGGATACTACTCACGCTTGGTGTCTCGCCGGCTCATCTTGCTGCAAAACATTTACCAGAACTTGCTTTACCAATACGTGAGCGATGCGGACTTCCGAGACAATACCGGGGCATTTGGCTTTTACGACGAGTTTTTGGCGACTGCCGACATCATGAATTTCTACGCGCGCTTGCTCGCGCAGCCGCGGGTTGGCGAATACGTGTGGAGTGAACGCTTCGGTCGCTACGAGCGCAGAAGCCAAGACTTCGACTCACCCAACGCGCAGCTTTCGATGCCGATCGGGGCTGGCCGCTACATGTGGTCGGTCTATCAGCGCGGGCTCTCGGGCCTCAACCGTATCGAGCGCGTGGGCAATTACTACGATCGCATCGCGGCGCTTCAGCTTCTGACCAGTCGTGGCAGTCAGTTCACGCAGTGGAACTACAACCGTGACGTCGCGTTCTATACGAACTTCTACGACCTCTTCCCGCTGGAGATGCAGCAGCTCTTCAACGGGATGATTCGCGAAGCACCCGAAGAGTACATGCCGCGCGTTCGTTGCGCGGAAGGCAGCGAGTTCCCCGATTGCTTCGACCCGCAAATCTTGTATCTCAACTTTTATCGCGGCGACTGCACAGAGGGTTCGGAGACCTGTCGGCCCGCACCGGACGAGACGTACCAGGACGAGTTGGTCGTCAACGGTGGTTCGAACTACTTCGTGCAGTTCAACGCAGCCGCGCTCGGCCTGATCTACTTCCCCGTCTATTTCGATACGACCTTCCAGAACCAGCTCTTCATCTGTGTGGAGGGCCAGGGGCAGTGTCACCGGCCGCAGCCGTCCGCGGAGGAAGGGGTCGACTATGTTCGCTACTCGTCTGAGCGCTACGGACGAAATTTCCTTGCCTGGCAGGTTTCGCCAAGCCAGACGGTCGCCAACCAGCGTTCGATCGGCTTTGCGATGATCAAAGAAGCGTCCGATCTCGCCTTCATTTTGCAGATGATCGAAAAGATGCGCGACCCGAGCACCGGCGACCCCGATCCGGGCCGTCTCGACGCGGACGAGCTGGCCAAACTCACCGACCCCGATGGCATTGGCTACGAGATCCCACCGGGTAGCGGTCAGCTTGATGACGACGAAGGCGAGTACGACAACCGGCTGCGCCGGCTTGAGTCGTTCTTCAACCAGCTTATGCAGCTACAGTCGAGAATCGGCATTCGCACGGGCTTCGTCCGATGAGGAGCGATGCGATGAACAACGGCTACGCGACGAACAACAATCATCCGATGAACAACGGCTACGCGATGAACAACATGAAACACAACCGCACCTCCACACTGTTCGCACGATTTCTGCTCATGGGCAGTTTGCTGTTCGGCTTTTCCTGTAACGACCCGGGTGACGGTATCTCTCAGGTTCAAACCAACCTGGTTGCCAAGGACATGTTTGAGGGAGAATGGTGGTTCTCACGAACGGCCATCGACGTCGACGGAGATGAGGCGATTGCATCGCTTTACGGTGTCTTTCAGGGGGCGATGGATTGGTCGGACCGAGGCCTCGACAAGGGCCAGTCGCTCAGCATGGCCCGTATTCGTTGGGTCATCGATGAGGATTACCTCTACGCCTACCGCGCGTACGAACTCATTCGCGGCGGCAACGACGAGGCGGCAGACGAGGACTACCTCGGTGAGCCGTTGGTTGCGTTTCCGATCGAGGCGCACGTCGATATCCGTAAGGACTACAGCGCGATCACCGGCGAGGAGACCAATGTGGTGGTCGAAAACAGCTTCGACCGGCGCTGGTATGAACGCAACTTTATGCGTGTCGACTGGTCGACCAATGCGATCGACAGCTATTATACCGGCGCGCAAGGGGGGCGGTTTACGACCGCGCCCTTACTTGTACAAGAAGGAGGCCCCGACCTTTTCCCCGACAGCTGGAAACCTCAGTTTGTCACGGTCGCCGAAGAGCGGGGCAAAGAGGGTTCGCCAGCATATCGCTGGGTCGACGAATGGTCCGAGGACCAGAACGACACCGTCCACTACATGAGTTTCGTGACGCAGGAGTTCTTCCAGCCAGGCATCACCTGTCTGCAATCGAGCGTGGTGCCGTGTCAGACTGCAGCGCTTACGGCGCGAAGTTCGTTTCTGCGTGTCCCGCCGAATCACGAGTATGCGGTTGAAGTTCAGAACAACGACGAGTTCGACAAGTTCGGGCTTTTCCGCACCTACCAACGAACTTACGCGCGAGGAGGCAAGGACCGCGATACCCAGCGTGTTCATTGCTTCGACGACGGCGACTGCGGTGTCGGTGGCAATTGCGACAACGACCAGCACATTTGTGTGGGTGGCCTGACCGAAGACTATGGAGAGACCGACTTCTTGGCGCACTACCGGCCGCGTCACGACTTCTTCAAGGCATCTTTCGACGGACGCGAGTGTGTTGCGGACTGGGAGTGCGACAATCGCTACGGTCACGAGCGCGAAGACGGCATCGACGGCTCTGGGCCTCCGGTGGACCGTTCGGGCTCTGTTTGTGACGTTAGCGCCAAGCAGTGCACGATCCCGATGAAGGATCGCGAGACACAGACCGTCGCCTATCACCTCAACCCCGGCTATCCCAAGCACCTGGTCAAGGCCGCGTTCGAGACCGCTGGCGAGTGGAACGAGTCATTCATGCGCGGCATGCGTAGCCTCAAGGGCCAGAACGTCCCTTCGCGCTTCAATCGTTCGGCCATCAGCTGTCAAAACGACGACCCAACCGCCTACTGTTTTTGCGGTTCGCCCGAGGAGGACGGTGGCAGTTGCGCGTGGAAATACAACCCGTTCACCACCCCGGAGCAGCGCGAAGCGCAAGCCGGCGACCCGAACGATCCGAACTACGCCGCGCCCTATGACTGCTACGTCAAACAACCTGACGGCTGGGCGGAGCCTGCGCGCCCGCAGAGCTACGACGAGTATCCGGACGACGGCACGCCGTACCAATACGAGTTTGTAGGCGAAGAGTGCCTCTTCGTCTTGCACGCCAACAGTTGCGACAAGGACCCTACGCAAGCGTGCGAAGAGCTCGGAGATATCCGATTTCAGTTTTTCAATTACATCGAGCACGGCAACGTCCGTTTCGGCGGGGTTTCCATCCCCAAGGTCGATCCGACGACCGGCGAGCTGATCACGGCGAACGCCAACATGGCTGGCACCTCGGTTGAGTCGGTCGGCTCGCGCGCCGTCAACTGGTTTCCTGTCTTGCGATGTCAGGGGCCGGAAGGCTGCGCCGAGGGAGAAGAAGGGGCTGATGAGGCGTACTTTCAGGGCGAGGCTCTGCGCGACTATCAAGAGGCGCGTGGACGCGTCGAGCACCCCATCGCAGTCGCGGCCGCGGGCGAAGACGGGTACACCCCAGCGGGGGAGGAACGCCCAGGTCTGCGCGCCGATGCACTTGAGGAAATTAACGAACGTGCCGATCAGATGGCCGAGTACGCGAGCCACCTTCACGGGACAGAGGGGCAGACCAACATCTTGCAGGAGCGCTTGCAGAACCTTCGAGGCACACCGGCAGAGAAGCGTTTGATGGACATCATGGGCGACGACCTGATGTTTGCGAAGCTCGACGTCGAGCGCATCGATGGCAACCTTGAGCCACATGATGAGCAAGTCATGGACGAGGTATCTCCGTTCCGTCAGAGTGGACTGGACCTTCGTTCTGAGGAGGACAAGCTGTGGGACGAGCTTGAGCAGCTCAACTTCGACCCGCCTGTCGACATTCCCCAGCGCTCACGCTTCTGGGAATACTATGCCGAGGCGTTCCGTGGGCGACCCGCCGGCGAAGCGAGCATCCGCATGCAGCAAGAGATTCTGCGAGCGGTCATGCTGCATGAACTCGGACATAGCGTCGGTCTTCGCCATAATTTCGGTGGCAGCGTCGACCGTAACAACTACCTCGACGGGTATTTCAATGTCGTGTTTGATCAGGACGGAGACACGTCTCGCGGAGTCAATGCACTGCCGCGCTATTTCGATTACGACCGCACGTCTCGCGGCGGCAACAGCGACGGACGCGTGCTCGGTGAGGAGATCACCAACTACACCGAGGACCTGCGCGAGGTTCGCAACCGACGCGCTCAAGAAGGTATCGGCTTGACCATGACCGCTTCGATCATGGACTACAATGGCGACCTTTCGGACCAAACGGGTCTTGGGCGCTATGACACGGCGGCGGCGCTTTGGAACCACTTCAATCTGATCGAGGCCTACCGAGGAGACCCCTACCATGAGTCGGACGACAGCGTGGACGGCATCGAGCGCCCGGATATTACGCCACGCGTCTTTTGGCAGTACTACCCGGGCGGTGGCACCTGTACGGAGGACAGCCAGTGTCCGTATTCCGCAGGCTCGGTGCTTTCGAATGGCCAAGCGATTCACCAACGCTGCGTGCAAAACCCGCGTCAGACAACAGGCACCATCACGTGTCGCGGACAAGACGACTGTGTGTGCTCGAGCTTCGAGCAGGACCTCGAGGCGTACGTCGACGGCGGCGCGTTCCGCGATCCGGTTTCGAACGCCGAGTTCTTCCCCGTTGAGTACTTGTTCTGCACCGATCGCCGCGCCGGCGATATTTCGTGGTGCTCGCGCTTCGACGCGGGAGAGTCGTTTCAAGAGATCGTCGATCACCATCGACGCAACTGGGAGGAAGCGTACCCGCGCGCGTACTATCGCCGCTTCCGACGCGGAGGCGCCAGCAAGGCGGTCTCAGTTCGTGCGATGGTTGATGCGGTCAAGATCTTCCAGCACTTCTACTTCCGTTATTTCTACGAGCCAGACTTTCGCGCAAACGACGGCGCGCTGGGCATCAACGACCAGTTCTACGCTTCACTCGACGCGATGAACTGGTTGATCGAGATGAGCCAACTGCCACGCTCGGGCTCCTACCAATACGACGTCGACGACAACACCTACCGCTTCCTGGGGCCGGACATGGAAATGGCCAATGCGTCGACGTCGGTGCCGATCGGAACGGGGTACCCGATGTATTCGAAGTTCCAAGAAGGGTATTTCGGCTTCTATCGCTTGGAGCGCGCGGGCGTACTTCTGGACAAGTACTTTGCGCTCCTCGCGCTTACGCTTCGCAACTGGAACACGGGACTGGCGGCGGATGAGCGCTTCTTCATCAACTTCTACGATTTGTGGCCGGTGGAGATGACCGAGTTCTTCACGGGGATGATCCTCAAAGATCCGAGGTGGTATGCCCCGCGCATGGTCTTCGACGACGCTTCGAATCCGGTCGTGCACAACTTGCCTTGGTACCGCGCAGCTGGGTCGTGTGATGACATCAACGACGACCCAATCCCGTGTCGCGGCCCGCAGTTTGAGGAAGAGACCTCGCCCGTCATCGACGATACGAGCAACGAGATCCTTCGTGACTTTGCCACGATTTTCGCGTCCGCATTCTTCCCCGTCTACTACGACACTTCATTCGAGCAACGCCTTGCGGTGTTCAAACGAGGCAGTGGCGACGGCTGGGACATCCCGGACGTTCAGCCCGACGGCGACCCAACCTGTGCGTACGGAACCGAGACGATCGACCCCGATCACGTCACCGGCTGCGCAGACCCTGACTACGTTGTGTTCTCATCGGACCGCTTCCGTTCGCAGTACATCGCGGTCAAAGTTCGTTCGCGGCGCACCTACAACCTTGAAGAGGAACAGGTCTCGTATCAGCTGCTCAAAGCGATGGTCGATCGCCAAAGGCGCTTGAGCACCTTGCAAGCCCTCGCTGCGCCAACCGAAGCGGAGCAAGAGGAGATGGCCGAGCTCGAAAAGCGGCTCAATCAAGACAACTCCTTTCTCGAGTTCTTCATCGAGATCCAGCGTTCGCTCGGCATCTTCAACTTCTAGATGTGCACGACAATGCCGCAGTGCGCCTAGCCGGCTCGTCAGGGCTCGTCGATGGACGGGCAGTGCATCGCATAGACCGTGCCGGCGATCGTCCCGCCAGGGAAGGCGACATCGATTGCGGCCCAGAAGGTGTTGTTGGTGTACTCCAGGACCTCGATACTACCCGAATCGGAACGCAGGAGTGGCTCTTCGGTGAGGGCGCCTTCAAAGTCGAAGAGTACCGCCGAGAGCTCGTGCGCGCCGAGGGTGGTAGGGACTGTCCCCATGGTGAGTGTTCGTCCGGGTGAGACGTCCTGTTGGACTGTGCAGTCCGCACCCGGGGCATCCCCGTGGGCTTCGATATGCAGTGTGCCGTCCTTGTTCTTCCCGAAGACCCCAAGATCGAACGTTCGAAGGTCTGTAAAAGATGCGACTAAAGAGGTGTGTCTCTGGTTTCCTCCGGAGTCCGCGTCGAGCGATCCATCGAACGAGCTATCCGTGGCGGCGTCGAGGGCTGGTGCGGACGCTGATTCTTTCGCGCAGGCCGAGCTGCACAGCATGGCAAAGCAAATCAAACGCTCCCACCGCATGCGACCGGTATTCTGTCTGCGGGGAAACTTGTCAAACACTTCTACGGTCTAGGGCTGATACTCCCAGTGCCAGGGCTCGCCAGCGACGGTCTCGAAAAAGCCGAACTCGTGTGCATGAGCAGCCAACCATTGATATTGGGCGCTGCCACGGTCGCTTGAGTTCAGGTCGAGCGCATGACCGCTTTGGTGGTTGCTGTACCCGGGGCGCGCAGCGAGGTTCCCGTTGTTGCAGCTCCCGGTTTGATAGCAATTGTAGAGATACTGCTGCTCTTCGTGGCTTCGGTGTCCGCTGACGACCTCAAGCCCCACGCCAGCAGATTGTGCGGCCGTGGCCATTTGCCGGTACGCTCTGGCCGTGTCCACCTCGACCGGTTTTCCTCCGATGTCGACGACGCGAATGGTGTATCGACGGCCGTCGTCGTAGGCCACCACTTCGCGTGATACAGCGGGCTGGCTGGAGAAGAACTCAGGGTCGGCAACCTTGCCTAGCGCATCGCGGGGTTGGAGCGGCCGGTAGTTGTCTGCGAGAGTCGTCCCGATTTGGTTGAGGGAGGCGACTCGATCGCGAAGGACCACATCGCTTTCGCTGAGCTGGTTGAGTTTCTGTGTGAGGGAGCGAATCTGCTCGGCGCGATGGCTGTACTCGCGCCATTGCTCGCTATTGAGGCCGTTAAGCGTACCGTGGGCATGCTGCGCCTCATGGGCTGTGAGCAGGGCATTGTATTCCTGTTTGTGACGCACATATTCGTCACGAAGGCGCTTGCGGGAGTCAATGAGGCTCTGCGCTTCGCGTTGCGTACGACGACCCAATCCCGAAAACGAGATCGAGGTCGATGAGAGGCCGTCTTCGAGTCGATCGATGTTGTCGCGGATGGCCTCCTGATGTTTGTTGAGCGCATGTTGTACGCTCTTGTCGTGCAGATCGGTTCCAACCATTGCAAGGAGCAGCTCCTCCGGCGACAAGTCGGGTTCCCCACCACCAAGATACAGCTTGCGGATGTCCGCCAGGGCGCCCTCGGCGTGCTCGGGGCCCATGCTTCTGAGAAGCTCCATTGGGTCGAGCCCAGCCTCTTCGTTTGTTTCGTCCCAAGTCAGCCGCGCGTGCTCAAGCGTGAGCATGACCTCCAGCGTTTCGAGTTCCTCCAGCCGCGCGCTTAGTGTCTCGTGGTAGTCACCAAGATCTGCTCCGAGGCTTGCCTCGAGCGCATCCATGGCTTCGAGTTGTTTGCGCAACTTGTCCGCGTCCGCGGCATAGCGATCAAGCTTCGTTTGCAGATCTTTGGCTGTAGGCCTGTTGAGGAGGCCCTCCTCCTGGAGCTGGCGAAGCTTCATGAGAGACAGAGTGTCGTGGTCATCACCAGCGAAGATCGGACCGAAATATGAGTTTTCCGCTGAGAAGGCGTCGCCCTCGTCCCAGGCTCCGTTGTGATTTGGTTGGATCAACGCGAATGGAGACCCACCCCATTGGCCCGGAAGAAGTTCGAGCAAGGTCTCGAGTGGGCCAGGAAGGAGAATGAAGTCTTCCAGCAGAGACGAAACCGCGTCTCCGTGGTTCCAGGCTGCGACGGGTTTCTCACCCAGCGGACGCGAAGCCCACGCCTGGCGGTCGAGCTCGTTGAGCCGCGCGTTGCGTTCGGCAGCCTCCAGTCGAGAGAACGGGGCGCGAACCTCGTGAGCGAGGCGACCGGGAAACTCAACTGTGAAGGAGGAATTTCGCTGCTGGTAGGACATGCTCAGCGAAGCGCTTTGCTCCGAGAGCCGCTCATCGAAGCCCGTGGCACGGTCGACCAGTTCCCTTGCCGTCTCGCGCGCTACTGCCGCGACGCTGGAAGCGAACGAAGAAAACGAATCGGCTGGCTCGGGCGTTTTGGGGGACGCGCCATTAACGGCCGCGATGCCAGCTGCTACGGGATCCGCCGGTGTTGTGTGGTTTGCAGCCGCGTAACGATTGCCGACCGCGACGCTTGAAGGAGTGGGGTGCGTGGATGACGTCTTGTCTGCGAGGCCCGCGTGGACCGCATCGCCGAGGTTGCTGAGCGCGCCGACGACGACAAGGCCCGCGAGGATCGGCACGAGATAGCTCCCCGTAATGGAACCACCTTCGCTGCGAAACAGGACTGAACGCGTGGACACACGAAAAGAAGAAGGCTCACGGCACATCGTGTGCGATTGATGCACAGAACGTACCAGGTCACAAAGGCAAAAATGATGAAATCTTTTGGGCACGTCGGATGGGTGTCGGGGTCCTCATTCGCCACCAACGGAGCCGAGGAGGCTCCTGATCGACGTTCTTGAAGCGCTGGGGCAGACGCTCCCAACTCGACGTGGTCAGCTCATCACAAAGCCAACTCGCTAAACGCTTTCTCGCAGCACTTCGCGCATCAAGTCCACCGGCGCCAGCTCGCCGGTCCACCATTCGAAAGCGGCCGCGCCTTGGTGGAGCAACATGCCTATGCCATTGGCCGTTCGTAGGCCGCGCTCGGATGCGCGCTTCATCAACGTGGTTTGCGTGGGTTTATAGACCAAGTCCATCAAGCATGCGTAGTCGGGCAATGCGTCGAGTGGAACGGTTGTTGCGAAAGCCTCTGCCGAGGACGGGTCGGGGGTGTCACCGCTCGGCTTCTCGAGCGTTGCCGACGTCGCTTGCAGGACGAGCGAGGCTGGTTCGTACACGGAAGCGTCGGCCAGTTCGGCGGCTTCGATCCCACACTGGGCGCCGAAGTGAGCCCGCATCTCATCGCCCAGAAGCTTTGCCTTTTCCAGGTTACGAGCGGCGATCGTGACCTGCGATGCGCGCGCTCGCGCTGCCGCGACCACTGCAGCGCGAGCTGCGCCCCCGTTGCCAAGCACCAGTACGTGGGCGCCCTCAAGCTCAAAGCGCTCGTCGGCACACGCGCGTTG
Source organism: uncultured Polyangiales bacterium (assembly GCA_964487255.1). GTDB lineage: Bacteria > Myxococcota_A > Polyangia > Polyangiales > CAZAQV01 > CAZAQV01. The sequence goes on from CAZAQV010000001.1 coordinate 303,862, forward strand.
GATCCCGAAAACATCGGTATTGCGTCCACGAAGGCGACCCTGCGATACCTTGACGGTGTTGATCGCACCAACTTGCGTTGCCACATCGTGCATGTCGCCGACACGCTCGAAAACGGCAGCCTTGTGCGGCACCGTCACGTTGAAGCCAGTGAGTTCGCGAGCTGCGCGCTCGAGTGCAGCGGGAAGCTCTTCTGACTTCACGTCCCAAAGTTCGTAGCGCGCGCCGAGTCCGAGGTGCTGGAACGCCGCGTTGTGCATCGTGGGCGAGAGCGAATGGGACACCGGGTGGCCCAGGAGCGCGAAACGAAGTGTCATGAAGAGCCCTTCTGGGCAGGGGGGCTTGTGCGTTGTACGACCGCCTCGATTTCGCCGCGGTGTAGCCGGATGCGCAGTGCGTCATCTTTCTTGACGGCTTGGGCATCGACCAATGCCGTGCCAGACTCTTCTGCAAAAACAACAGCGTAGCCTCGTGCGAGGACCGCGACTGGCGAGAGCGTGTCGAGCCTTGCGCCGAGCGCATCGAGGCAGTGTCGCGTGTTTCGTAGCGATCGCTGAATACTCGGAGGCAGGGCGCTGCCTGCCGAGAGTAAGCGTTGTCGATCGTGCATGAGTCTTCGCCGCGGATCCACGAGCAGCAGCGATGAAGCCGCATCGTGCAGCGCACGTCGAGAGCAGCGAATCTGTGTGTAGACGAGGCGTTCGAGGTCGGTGCCAAGCGAAGTAAGCTGCCGGCGGACGCCTGCAACGGCATGGCGAGGGTCGGTCAGCGTTTGCCCGAGTCGTTCGAGTCGAAGACGTTTTCCATCGAGGAGTGCGTCGAAAGCGCGCTCGAGCCGTCGCTCTGCATTACGGACGCTGCGCTCGAGGGCCGCTCGCTCTGGCACGGCGATTTCCGCCGCATTTGAAGGCGTGGCTGCTCGGACGTCGGCGATGAGGTCGCAGATCGTCACGTCCACTTCGTGCCCGACGCCTGAAATGACGGGTACGCGACATGCGGTGATGGCGCGTGCCACGACCTCTTCATTGAACGCCCAGAGGTCTTCCGCGGAGCCTCCGCCGCGCGTGACGATCACGAGATCGAGGTTTGGTACGCGCTGGATGTCCTCGATCGCCGCTGCGATGCTTTGCGCTGCGCTCTGGCCTTGAACGAGGCAATCGCTGACGACGATACGTACAGGAGAGCGACCTTTCGCGACACGCAGAACATCGTGGATGGCGGCCCCGGACGCGGAGGTGACGACGCCGATGGTTCTCGGAAAAAGTGGCAAGTCACGCTTGCGCTCCGGTTCGAGTAGACCCTCGGCCTCAAGCTTACGACGAACGGCATCGAAGCGCGCCTGAAGCGTACCTTCGCCCACCGCGCTTAGGGATCGGGCGATGAGTTGGTAGCTGCCTCGCGCCTCATAGAGGCTCAAACTGCCGCGCGCCTGGACCAGGGCGCCGTTTTCGATCTTGACTTTGACGCGCTGAGCATCGCTACGGAAGAGCACGCAACGGATCTGGGCATTGTCTTCGGGATCGTTGAGGGTGAAATAGAAATGTCCGGAAGACGCGCGTGTGACGTTGGACAGTTCTCCTTGCACCAAGATGCTGCGATACCCGTCCTCAAGTAGATAGCGGATCTCTCGATTTAGCTTTGCGACCGAGTACGCCTCCTCCTGGGGTGCGTTTTCGGCCTGCTTGGACTCGTCTGCCCAGTCGAATAGCGAGTAGTCCACGTTATGCAGCGCCTGGAGGCTTTCGTCCCAGGCTTCCCAAAAAGCCGAAGAGCGCACCGATCGCGAGTCCCCCGGCGTGGGCCCAATTGGCGATAGGCATAAAATCGAGCCAGCCCAGGACGAACCAAACCATCATCCAGACAACCAGTTGTTGGGGGAGGCGATAACCCACCCAGGGGTCGAACTTGCCGCGAATCCACAAGTAACCGAATAGGGCGAACACCACCCCGCTCATACCGACGAAGTGGGGCCCAACCATTACGTACTGGAGCGTGTTGCTCCCGACCGCCGAAAGTAGGACGAGGAGCCCAAGCAACCAGGCCGAGTGAAAACGCTCGAAGATGGTACCCAGGTCTTTGAGCCACATCATGTTGAACACGATGTGCAAGATCGCGAACCAGCCCGTACGCAAACTCGCGTGCATGAATGCGGGCGTCACCCAGCGCCAGTATTGACCGTCAACCGCCTCGAGGGGCGAGAGTCCAAGCTTCTGCGCAAGTCCGGGGTGCTTGGCGTACGTGAGGGCGGCGCGCAGGCTGTGAAGCTCAAAGCCCTCAACCAGGATGTAGATGGCGACGCATGTTGCGATCAAGATAAACGTTAGTGGTGCGACGCCGCTGCGCATCGGTCGAGGCCTGCGCGAGCGAACGACCTTTCGTTCCTTTTTCTCGGCGACCTTGATCTCTTTTTCGCGCTGCTCGGCAACCTTGAGCGCTTCGTGGATTCGCGGGTCATTGGGTGCCTCACGGTAGACTTCGAACGATTTTTGGGCAGCTTCCATCTGGTCTTCGTCGAAGACCCAGACGGTGTGTCTTCCATCTCGCCCCTTATCAACCCGATTCTCAATTCCCTGCGCGAACAGGACCGCGCCGAAGCGCTCCGCTTCTACTTTGGCTTCAAACTGAGCTACCGCACGCACGAGCTACGCTTTTACGGCAAACGAGCGGGTCCCTTCAACCCGCAGGTGCCTGGCCGGCCTGCGAGCTGACCGCAACGCAATGACCGCCAGCGCCGAACGCGAAAAACTGCACCCGCTGCCCGGATCCTTCTCCGTCGCGTCCCGAGACCCTTGCGGTTCACAGAGAAGGGTGTTGACCTCTTCGATCGGATTTCCGCCGTTAGCATCTTGCTCGGAGAACTCGCTCAACCCGGGGCCTGCATCCCGTCCAGCGTCTTGTGTCGAGTCGGATGCCTCGGCATCCCTCTTTACTGTTTCCAAGCAGCGTGCGAAACTCGCCGACCATGAGCACCAAATACTTTATCTCTCCGTTTGCAAACATCCGCTGTCTCGAGGGTTCGATCACCGCGCTCGGTGAAAAAGACCTTGTAGAGTTTGAGGGTGGTGAGGCGCTCCTCTTGGCGGCTTTCGCGATCCCACGCTCGTGCGAAGAGGCCGCGCAGTTTCTCAACAATCACGGTTTCGATTCCGGCGCGGATAGTCTTAAAGCCGATGTCGAGCTGCTTTGCAGCGCAGGAGTGCTCAAGGATGACTCATCGGGCGACTACGCGAGGCTACAGGCAGTCGGCGGCGGCGCCTTCTATTCGGCTAGTGTTCTTCACCAAAAGCTCGGCCATGACGCTTCGCTCGAAATCCCATTCGAGAAGGGCAAGATAGCAGATGTGCGCAATCACGAGGGTCGCCCGATTCCAGAGATGCCGTATCCGGTCGCGCATTGGCTCGGCGGGTATGACCTCTCGTCCAAGAGTGCCGGGGTTATGGCTCGCGATGGCCTGGGCTGGTGGTCGGAGACCTTCGCGGACGTTAAGGTTCTCAAAGGACCGGGTATCAGCGCTATGCAGCTCTCGAGCTATCCAAAAGGAAACATAACAGTGGTCGATGCGTTTCCGACGGGTGGGAACCTCGATTTGGTCGAGCTCGCACCGATCGAAGGTGAAGAGACCGACCTGGCCAAGCTTGCGCTCCAGTGCGTCTCGGACACTGGGGCGATCGTGTTGCGGACACCGGAGTGGCAGCCCAATGCCCTTGCGGTGTTGCGGGCGAGTGACATGATTGAAATTAACTTGGCGGGCTTTCAGCCGTTTGCGGACGCGCCTCGTGGCTGCTCTGTATTTATTTCGAGAAAGTTTGACTGGAAACACAAGAATCCAGCTGCTGCGCCGATCCCTACGGGTGGTGTCGCCGCATCCTCTGATCTTTCCAAACCGCAACGAATGTCACTCGCCCCCAGCGCGCGCAAGTCGCTTCGTCCTTCGCTTCGCGTCCCCAAGAAATAGGGCAGCTTACGGGCGGGCTTGGCCTGGCTCTACGCCGTTAGTCCCAACCGGATTCGACCTGCGTAAAGTCGTCCGAAGCTTCGCCTGATACGTTGCGTTTTGGTTGTCTTCGGTGCACGGAAAGCGGGCCTGGCGAATTGCCGCCGTTAGGCACTGGGTCAGCGCAGGGTTGGCTCCGCCGCCTGTCAGGTGTGCGGACAGCAGGTGCCCCGAGCCGTTTACGGAAATGCGAAGATCGCGTTCGTCGGGAAGCGCTACCGGGTGTTGCGCAAAGCAGTTTTGCACACTGCCCAAGAAGTGTGTGAAGGAGCTATCGACGGCTTTAACGAAGTTGGGGCTCGGGCGCTCTTCGGCAGCGGCTACCGTGGGCCCCGTTTTCGACGCGCGATTGAACAGATCGATGCGCACGCGTGCGCGCCCCGTCGTGTGAAGTTGCTTGGGCAAGGTGGTGGCCTTGGCTGCGCGGCATAGGCAACTCGCACGTGCGCCGCTGCGGTCTAGCGAGAGGTCGACGTCCGCTTCACAGCCGCTGACCTGTCCGCCCGCAACCGTCGCAAGCAGGATCGACTCCCCCTGCCCCAAGCCGCTTGATTTGGGCGCATGGCAGATCTGCAGCGCGTGCTCGAGTGCTTCGAAGTCTTCTTTGTAGACCGGGTTGGTTGTGCCGTATGCCGTGATGTTGCTGATCATCAGTGGTTGGTCGCTGTCATCGAGACGGCCGAGGGGAGCGCCGCCGTCGTTCGACACCTGACGAAGGTTGCTGACGGCCTCGAGCCAGAGCGCGACTTCGTGTGCTTGCTCGCTGGGGACGCTCGACTCCCAACTTGAGGATGATGCGTCTTGTCCGGCTCCTGTCACCCAAACGCGGAGTTTGCATTGCCCGGTTACGCACAGTGCTCCCACGCCGATTTCACCCACCTGCGGATAGATAACTTCGAGTGGCGCTTTTTCGATCGCGCTCGCGGCGCATCGGTTGGCGGGCAGTCGCTCGAACGAGTCGGCGGGCATCAAGCGCGCGCCTTGCCCGGCCGCCCACGAGTGCACCGCTTGAGCGAGCTGGGCGCGCTCGTTTGCAAAGAGTGGCGCATCGCCGTGCACATCGCTGACCAAGAGCCACCCCTGTCCGAAGGGCGATCCTGGCGCTTGGGCCCACGCGCTCGGGGCGCACAGTAGGACCAGGCTGGAGATGAGGGCGCGAAACTTCACCTCTTATGGGTGGAGCAAGATCCACACCAGGACAGAGCGAGAGGATCTCTGAATGATCTCAACAGCCTGGTCGTGGACAAGCGTTCACGATCGTCAAGGTCCGTTCACAGCAGCAGTCGAAACCGGCCTGAGGACCGAATACGATCGGTGCGAGCGAGCGTTCCGTGGTGTTCCTAAATCACGATTTGCGGTTCAGCGACTCGAGGTGTCGACAACGCAAGCTCCGTCGCATCGAGCGCTGACGCTTGGGCATCGAGCCGGCCAAGCCGAATAAAAGGGGTCCACGGAATCCGCGAGCAGTTCCACCCAGTCGGTTCCATCCACATAGTTGCAGGTGAAGAGCGAAAGATAGGCTGAATCGACATTGTAGCCGAGGAAAGCCACCGTCGAGCGATTGCTCGCTGCGCGAACAGGAATCGCGACCGGTTGTTCCGATGCGAATGCGCACATGTCGGCGTCGTATCGCCAGTCGATCCATGGCTCCTCCAGCGAAGCGAGAGATTGACGGGCGTAGCGGGCCCAGCTCCAAATTTCATCGCAGGAGGTGTTGGCATCGGCGATCAAGACGTGTCCCCGATCGGTGTTGATGATGTCCGCATCGTTCTGAAACTCGACGTAGAGCTCGCCAGCCAGCTCGTTTGCGGCACCACTTCCGCTGTCGACCATGGCAAGCAGATCCCTCGTTCCCGCGTCGCTGCCATCGTTGACGGTGAAGACGCCGGTGCGATCGTCGTCGTTATGAGGCGCGTGGTACTTCGGAGTAAAACAGCCGGCCAACACTAGGGGCACAAGGATTAACGATGCTCGCATGGCTACCAATCCCCTGTGTCGATGAAGCAGGCGCCATCGCATCGGTCACGCACGGAGACACAACGCTCAGGTTGATCGGGGTCGAACCCATCACCGACGCTGGCATAGAGCTGCACGGTTTTTGTTCCATCCGAATGGGTACACGAAAAGAGCGCAGGCTCGCGAGAGCCCACATTGTAGCCAACGAATGCGACCGTGGTTCGACTTCCGGACGCATGCTCGGGAATCGCGACGGGCTCTCCTATGGCGAACGCACACATGTCGGCGTCGTAACGCCAGTCCATCCAAGACGCCTCGATCGAGGGCGGCGCTTGGCCAGCATTGAGCGCAGTCCAGATCGTATCGCAGCCTGTATCGCCGTCGGCGACCCAGACCAGCCCACGATCGGTATTAATAATGTGTTTGTCGTCGCGAAACTCCACGTAGAGCTGCCCTTTGAGGTCGTGCGTCCGGCCGGTCCCGCCATCTGCCGTTGTTTCTGCATTGGCGTCATGCCCCGACGAACAAGCGCCGACCAAGAGCAGCGGACAAACGAATCCTATCCAAAATTTCATCAGACCATCCCTTCCGGCGTGTTCGCTCAGAGCGAGACGAAGACGCCGACCGTTATACGGCCGGCGCCCCGGATGGTTCCGAATAGCTGCAATCAGTCGTATGTTACGGGATCGAGGTCCGATGCGGTTCGTCAGCGTTGAGGCCGTTGGCCCGCGCTCAGCGTGTCGTTGTCTGGCAGCGCTCGGAAATCGTCGGGTATCGGCTCAGCTCGTTCCGGTCGAATCCGTCGAGAGGTATAATATGTAGATTGACCGAATCCGTCGGTGTGATCTGTAGGCAACTCCAAAGCGAGGGGTCGCGAGCACCCTCGTCGTAACCCACAACAGAGACGGTCGCCCTCTGGTATACCGGTACAGCAATCTGCGGGCCCTCCCCGAGAAGCTCATTTCCCCAGTCGTCGTATGCCCTATCGAAGAACGCACAAAGGTCGGCATCGGATTGCCAACGAAGGGCACGATGTTCGATCTTGGTGTTCGGGTTGCTGAAGTCACTCCCCTCAACAACGGCGAGGTGGTCCGTGCAGTCGAAGGTGGTGTCGCTAATCAGAGCACGCATGCGCTCGGTGTTGATGATGTGTCTGTCGTCGCGAAACTCGAGCAAAAGCCTTCCCTCAAGCCCACTTTCGCCATCGGCGTTCTCTGTCTCGAGTCCACCGTCGGTGTTGCTCGGGACGCCAGTCTGGTCCACCTCGTCGCGTGGGCCGTGGTGTTGCGGTGAAAGACAACCCGCGAGGAGCAGCGGGCAAACAAAACCAATCCAAAATTTCATCGAATCTTCCCTTCCAGCGCTAGCACATGCGCGCATCCTAGACTTGTCGCGAGCCAGCGGAGATTACGAGTCCATCGAAAGAAAAGGCACAACCCTTTGAAAATATGCAAAAAAGAGCGAATCATCGTTTGTGGATCTAGCGGATCTCGGTGTCGACTTCGCACCTGCCACCGCAGCGCTCGCTCACGGACAGACACCGACCTGGAGCGTAGGGGTCGAAGCCCTCCATAATGTAACCGACGAGCTGCAGCGCATCGGTCGAAGCATCCTGTTTGCAGCTGAAGATTGAGGGCTCGCGATAGTCGATGTTGTAGCCAACAAAAGCGACCGTCGCCTGTTCGCGCAAAGGGATGGCAACGGGCTCTGCGGAGCCGAACTCACACATGTCTGCGTCGTGACGCCAGTCGATCCAGGCTTCGTCCAGCAAGTTTGGCCATTGCCGGGTGGCTGAGACCGACGCTGAAACCACATCACAGCCCGTGTCAGCGTCGACGATCAACACCAGCCCACGATCGGTGTTGATGATGTGCTTGTCGCTACGAAACTCGACGGAGAGGGCCCCTTCAAGGTCGCTTACGTGGTTGCTCCCGCCATCACTGCTGTCGGCGCGTGGGCCGTGGTGTTGCGGTGAAAGACAACCCGCGAGGAGTAGCGGGCAAAGGAAACCAAGAACAGTTCGGATGCTCATCGAAGCTCCGCTTCGCATCGGGTCGAGAAGGTGCTCCAGCGGTCCGCCTCGTTGGGGTCAAAACCCTCGCCGGGGCTTGGCCGCAGCTGCAGTTCATGGGTTGTGGCCATGTTCACGCAGCCAAAGAAGGACGGCTTGGAGTTCTCTGCGTCGTAGCCAATTACAGCAACACTTGCTTGTTCGTAGTACGGCACCGGAACTTCAATGGTGGCTGCACCCTCTGCTGCGTTGCCCCACCCGCCGTTAACTTGATACGCGTACTTGCACAGGCTGGCGTCTGATTGCCAAAGAACGGGGTCGTTCGGTTGCGAATCGTAAGATTCGAGCAAGCCTGTTTCGACGAGGGTGCTCAACCGAACACACGCTCCCGGTTCGGCGACCAGCGTCCGCAAGCGTTGGGTGTTGATGATCTGTCTTTCGGTCTTGACCGTCAGCCAAAGCGATTCAGACAGGAGCCCTGAAGCTTCCGCGTGAGCGTGTGTAGCGCCATCGGTTCCGTTGTCGTTGGTTGCGGCTTCCGTTCCGCCGTCACTGCTGTCGTCGCGTGGGCCGTGGTGCTGCGGCGAAAAACACCCCGCGAACAGCAGCGTACACGCAATACATTTCCAAGCGTTCATTTGAATCTTCCCTTCCAGCGCTAGCACATGCGCGCATCCTAGACTTGTGGCCGACCACCGCGGAGTACGAAAAGCGCTGCAGAAAAACCGCTACTGGCCGAGATCGTTCAGAAAAAGACTCTTCGGGTAGCGCGCTTCGAAGGCGTCGAGCCGCTCCTCGGCGGCGAGCTCCTGTCCGCTCTGGCGCAGCAGGCGAATCCACATCGCTTCGCGCTCCTCGCGCAAGAGCCCGTTCGGGTATTCGCTTTCGTGCTCGCGAAGTGCGCTTCGGGCTTGCTCGGTGCGACCGCGGTCGAGCGCACCTTGCGCGACGTCGAGAATTCGGCGCTCCTGCACGAGCCTTGAACGCCCCCGTGCGGGAGCGTGGTTCTTCGGCGCGCGAAGCGCGCGGCCTTGGTGATTTGCGGCGGGCGTCTGCACGCCCTGTTCAACCTCGGCGGTGGCTTGCTGCTCGATCGACTCGTTTGCCGGCGGGTTTTCGAGGGTGGGTGCCTCGGGCGGGTCGGCTGGCTCGGGCCTTGACACAACCTCGCGTTTCTCGGAGATAGATTCGCGCAGCTCCTTCGCGGAAGCTTCGTGGCGGGCCTGCTCGACACGCACCCCCGCCTGGTAGCCGCCCACGCTGCCGAGCACGAGAGCGCCAGCAACAGCGCCGGCGAGCTGGATCGTTGACCACGATGAAACCGCCGACAGGGAACCCACGGCCGTCGTAGCTCCTGGGTTCGTGAGCGCTGAACTCGCACCTGAACTGGCCGCAGCACCTGCTGTGCCGCCTACGGGAGGGCTGCCGCTGCCCTGCGAGCCGCCGTCTCCACTTGGACCGTCGTCTCCGCCGGGTCCGCCCAGTTGGGTGCTGATTTTCGACCAAAGCGCGTCGACCGCGTTCCCTCCCGGCAAGGGGCGCTGCCGCTCAGCGCTGTAGAGTTCTTGCAGAGACTCGGGTAGATCGTTCTTCGTCACAGCGACAGCTCCTTGGTCGTATGGGCTTGCGCCAGTTCACTCAGTCTTTTGCGCGCTGTGTGCAGGCGTGAGTAGATCGTCGTGGGCGGCGTCTCGAGTGTCTCCGCGATCGTTTTGACCTCCAGTTGCTCGAGGTCGTGCAGCACAAGAACCGAGCGCTGCTTCCAGTCCAGTTCATCGAGAAGCGACATCAAAAAAGCACGGCGTTCCTTGTCGATGTGGGCTTGCTCGGGCGTTTGGGAGCATGGCGGTTCGGGCACCTCCGCGCGCGGGCTTTCGTATTGATTTCGGTGAAGGCGTCGGTGGTTGGAGGCGCAGCGGTAGGCAAATGCGTAGAGCCAAGGCCGTGCCGGTTTGTCGGGATCGTAGCTCGCGAACTTTTGGTGGACGCGCACGAAAACCTCTTGCGCCACATCTTCGCGCTCGCGCTCGGGGATGCCGAAGCGAGCCAGAAGTCGCAATACATACGGTGCTTCTTTGCGGAAGATCTTCTCAAAGGTCGGGACATCGGCAGGCACGCTGTGAAGAGCTTGTATCGAACCCGGTGTTGTTACGAAGAAATAGAACATCGTGTTGGGTGCTTACTCGATCAGGTACCCGATCTCGGCGCCCAGTCCGGCACTGACGATCGGCATCGCCCACACTTGTGAGCCTGCGACGTGGATAGTGGGGCGCACGATCGACGCCTGTACACCGAGCCAGGGCCGAATGAAGAAGTTCTCTCCCAGCGCAAAGTGCAGTTGCGGGCGCAGTCCCAGGGTCATCATAGTCGAAAGGCGCTCGGAATCTGCTTCGACGTTCGGCACCGAGGCGCTCAGAACGCCGAGATCCAACGCGGCGCAAAGCCGAAGCGGGTCACGAATGTAGCAGGCGCTCAGGCTTCCCAGAAGCAGGGTGGCTTGCGCACGGTCGCCCGAGTCGAGAATTGTCACCTCGGGCTGCAGGCCGGCCATGAGGGTGAGGCCAAGCGAAAAAAGCTTTCCTTGGGCTGCCACGCCGAGTGTGCCGCCCACCGTGCCGCCTGGTGCACGGCCTAGGGATAACCACGGTCCGAGTGCAAGGCTCCAGCGAACCGGCGCTGAGGTATCGTCTTCGATGTCGTTGGCAGAAAGGGTCGGTGGCTCCTCCGGCCAGGGCGGGGGTGTTGGTGGTGGCAGAGGGGGTGGCGTTGCGGGGTCATCTCGTTCTGAGCTTGCGTCGGAGGCTTCGCTCGTCAGCAGGGATGCTGCTGTCAGCGCCAGTGCTTCGACCAAGGCGTCGCATTCTTGCGGACCGACCTCGAGCGTCCTTTCTCCCAGAACCTCGCCGTCTCGGCTGAGCAAGCGCATCGTTCCTCGTAGGCGTGCTTCGCCGCGCGCGACCTCTACGGTTGTGGGGCGTTTTGCGTCGGGAAACTGCGCGCCTGTGCGTGCCTGAACGAGCATAATGAAGGCCGCCTCATCGGGACACCCGGCGGGCGCTTGATATTGAAGCGCCGGAAGTGGTTGCGTCTGCGCTCGGGCGGCTCCAGGAAGCGACAAGCCGCTCCATAGCAGCGCCGCGAGCACAATGGGTCGCACGATCGACACGAGCGATCATCTAGCACACCAGCGTATTCTTGACCGACGGCGCCGGGTGAGCGCGTTGTGTGCCTATGCGTGCAGGAGCTATCGCGCGCAGCGCGCCTCGAAGCTCTCGTAGCGGGCGGGCTCATCGGGGTCGAAGCCGGAGCCCGTGGCCAAATCGAATCTCTCGGAGGTTGTGTGGGTGCCGTTGATACAAGCCGTCAGTGTCGGCGCTGTCGCGCCTTCATCATAGCCAACGAAGGCCATCGTGGTAACGGGTGGAAGGTTGTCGATGGCAAGGACCGTGGAGACCCGCGTTGCGTTTCCGTCGTAGTAGCCGCACACGTCCCGATCGATGTGCAAGACGAGCCTGTCTTCGAGGGCGGCTGGGGGCGCAGCCGACAGTTTGGCGTTCTCCGTGATGCTCTCATGGAACGTCAGGCAAGAAGTGCCTTCGTCGAGAAGCAGGAACTTTCCTCGCTCAGCGTTGATGAGATGTTTCTCTGTTTGAACGACGAAGGTGTAGAGGGCCTCTGTCCTGATGCTGCATCCGCCGAATGTGAACAAGAGCACCGGGAGGAGTCTTTGCAACCCCGATGCTGCAATCAATTTCAAATTCTCCATAGCGGTTACACGGCCGACGTGCTCCAAAGTTCCGGCCCGCGTACACGGTAGTTGGGCAAAGCTGCGAGTCCGGACGTGCTCGAGTGGCGTGTGCTTGAGCCGTGTGTGTTGCGATCGACCTTGTAACAGCGTGTGCGCGCCTGTTTAACGGCTGAAGGCGCCGAGGTCGATGGGCTATGCGCCCAGGCGCTTGGCTAGGGGCCAAGCAGGTCCTACGTGCAGGCAGGATCGGTCGTCGCTTCACAGCCAAGGGACTCAAAGGCATCCGCGCACGTCGTAATCTCGGCATTGGTGGCCGCTGCACAAATCTCGTCACTGGCGGTGGCGGCGGAAGTGTGGGTCGTATCCGCATCAACACGGCGAAAGCTGCGCAGGGCTGCCTTTGCAGTGGCGATTTGTCGCCGGAGCCCTCCTTCGGCTCGCTGGCCAACGAGTAACACGGCTGGCCAACGACTAACTGGCCAACGACTGATTAGCCGAGCAGGTCGCGGATCGGGGGAAGCCCGTAGGCCCTGGCGGAGGAGCGCGCGGCTGGGTCGAGTTCGGCGACGATTTGCCTCGCCTCGTCAGCCTGGCCGAGCTGTTTGAGCGCGGCCGCATGATAGAGCCGAAGCTGCAGTTGCAAGGAGGGAAACTCGGCGCATTGTCGACGAACTTGGTTGATCTGCTCGAGCGCCTGTTCGCCATGCTCCTCTTGCAGCAGCATCGCTACCTCGAGAAGCTTCTCTTGCACGCCGAGCATCGGCGAGGCGCTGGCGGGCAACGTCGTAAGCAAGTTCCGCGCTTCATCGAGCTCGCCACGTCGTAGCGCTACCGTCGCCCGCGCGAGGCGCAGCGCAACACGCTCTTCGACATTCGTTGGCGGTAGGTTGACTTCCAGGGAGGCGTCTGCAGCGTCGAGTTGGTCGTCGGCGCTGAGCAGTTCTGCCAAAGCGAGTCGGACGCGCAGAGCTCGCCCTTGCCACGCCTTGCCGCGGCGGCGCTCGGCTTGCGCAAGCGCCGCCCTGGCCTCGTCGATGGCTTCGGCGCGCGACCTTTGTTCAAGGCCGGCGCTCAGCCACCGTGCGATGTGGCGGTCGAGGGGATCTCCGCGTCGCCAAGTAAACCAGCCGAGGGCCAAAAAGGCGACCGCACCCAAAACGTAGGCCAGCCAACCGAGGCCGAGGGGGCTGAGCAGTCGGTCGGCAATGATCATCAGCATGATGACGGAAATCGCGCGTAAGAGGCGTTGCAGCATGATTTAAGTCTCTTCACTAGCCTTTCGCTTCCAACCAGCGATTTGCAAGTCGCAAATCGGGTTACGCGAAAGAGCGTTCATCGCGGTCTTTTGGCTCTTCACTAGGCTTTGTTCCGAAACAGCGATTTGCTTATAGCAAATCGGTTTCTCCCTCAAAGACCGTTCATCGCGGTCTTTTGGCTCTTCAAGTCTCATACCTCCCCCGGCACCCATTGAGACTCGATACGGTGGGCGTGGGTGTAGATATTGGCGCGGCCTTGGCGTGCGAAGCCGACGGCGCAGATTTGAAAGGCATCGGCGAGGTCGATGGCCAAGCTCGACGCCGCCGACACGCTGGCGACGATCGGCACGCGAAGGACGGCGGCTTTATGGATGATCTCAAACGAAAGCCGGCCGCTCACGACGAGCAGCCGTCCGGGTCCGAGTTCGCCTCGAAGGGCGCGGCCGATGAGTTTGTCGACGGCGTTGTGGCGTCCGATGTCCTCTGCGCAACCTAGGAGTGTGCCGTGCTCGTCGAAAAGTGCGGCGCCATGAACGCCGCCGGTCTTCTCGAAGAGCGGTTGGTGGTGCGGGAGTTCTGCCACGCATTGGAGCAAGACACGGAGTTCGACCCTCGCATCGTCCGTGATCGCTTGTTCGCGAGCGAGTAAGTCGGCGATCGATTGTCGACCGCAGACCCCGCATGAAGAACTGACGAGCGACCCACGGCGCAAGCGTCGTTCGGGGTCGAGCGCCACGCCAGGGCCCGGCGAGACGTCGATCACGTTGCCGAAGCCCGCTTCTCCGGGCCGACCACAGTGCGCGACGGTTCCCACCTCGGCGGCGCTTTGGATCACGCCCTCCGCGCGTAAGAACCCGAGCGCCAAGTCGTGGTCTTGGCCCGGCGTGCGCATCGTTGTTGCCAGGGCATCGCCGGCCCAGCGGATTTCGAGCGGCGCCTCGACGAGCACGTTATCCCGACGAGCCCTTTGCCTACGGGCGTCGATTGCCACGATGGCACGCTCTGTGTAGCCGCGCGCGCTCATTGTTGCGTTGGGTCGATGAGCAGCAGTTCGTCTTCGAGCAAAAGCCAAACCCGTCCGCTTTGGTCGATGTCGACATCGATCGTCTCGCCCGAGTGTTCCTTAGGAAGCTTCACGTTGTGCCAGTCGCGACCGTCGAAGCGGGCGACGCCGCCTGGGCCCGCCAGCCAGACTTGACCTGCATGAGTGGCGACACGCGTCGCTTTGGTCGTCCGCGCAACCTCGGGCAGTTTGAAGTCGAGGTCCCGGTTGTCGTAGGTGCCCGGAGCTCCGGCTGCCATCAGCCACATTCGTTCGTCCGATGCTCGCACATCGTAGACGCTTTCGCCGGGCACCCCACGGGCCTGACCGAAGACGACGACCTGATCGTCACCGATGCGCACCGCGCCAGAGAACGTGGCGAGCCATGCGAAGCCGCCTTGCCCGAGGTCGAGGTCGAACACGTTGTCGGGAGCGGGTTTGCTCACCGCGCCCTCGATGACCTCGATAGCGCGATGAAAGGCGACCGGTTCGCGGCCGTCCGCGGGCAGCCAAAGCACGCCTCGGGGTACGTCTGTGCCTTCTTCGGTCAAGACCCGCAGCGCGACCCAAATATCGCCTTCGGTGCTGAGGCCCAGCCGTGTGATGCTTGCCAGTCGAGTGCCGCTCTCGACCGTGCGAGTGAGCTCGAAGGTCTCGCCTCGAAGTTCATAAATGTCGAAGGCTGTTTCTCTTTGCGGATTCAGGCCTGCTGCGATGAGCCGGTCACCCCGGCTGGCGAGCGATTGCACCCGGACTCCCTCAGGGGCTCGTAGTGGCGAGAAAACGCCATTTTCGAATACAAGGATCTCTGCGTTTGCGCCGACCAGCATTGCGCGTTCTCCTTGGTGAGCCAACGAGAGCCGGTAAGGGCTGCCCGTCTCGGGGACCAGCGACCGCGTTCGGTAGTGCTGGCCCTTCTCGGAGCGCTGGATACGCACGAGGCCTTGATGCGGGGGAGCCAAAAACACCCCGCTCTGAGCGGTGTGCACCGTGGGCGTGCCGGTTGGTGACGGACGCTCAAGGAGTAAGAAGCGAAGTTCGGGTGCTTCCGGCGGTTCGCTGGGCGCGTCGACGAAGCGCCGTGGAGTGTCGGTCGATGCGACCGCCAAGTGCTCGGCGTGTGCTCGTTCGACCGCGGCGACTCCAGGGGGAAGCCAGCGTGGTTTCCATGCGAGCACGCGATCTGGTTTTCCGACAGCAACAGGAACAGCCGCGGCACCTTCCCCTTCGGCCGCGACGTCGATGATGAAGTGCCCACCTGTGGTGACCAACCAAGCTTGATGTGCAGAGTTCGTGGCGGCCAACCCCAAAACCTCGCCATCAAAGGGCAAGCTCGTGTACGACACCCAAACGCCGTCACGGTAAAGCGCGAGCTGGGCGCGGTTGCCGGTGGATAGCAGAGCAAGCGCTTCGCCGTTCGTCAGTGGCGCGAGTGACGTGACGAGGACTTCTTCTCCCGGACTCAGCTCGGCGATGGCCTGGCCGTGTTCGCGCGCCGTGTCTCCTGAGAGCCGCAGTAGCGAGCGCCCACGGTCACCGACGACCCAAAGGTCTTCTGCTTGGAGATAGAGCGCATCGCACGAGTGAAGGTCGAGCTCACCCGCGAGCCACCCCTGTGTAGGGTTGTCTTTGGTGCGTAGGACTCCACGCTCGGTGCACGCAACGAAACCGCCCTGAGGTGCCTCGGCGAGGTCGACAATCGTAGCTCCCAGGGAGACGCTCTTCACGTCGCGGTACGCAGTGCGAGACCAGAGCACATCGCCCAGCGCGGCCAGTTCCGTTCCGTTCTGTGACCGAAATACGGCGTGCACGGGCCCGTCCGGGAGCCAGTCGGCCTTTTGTACCGCGCCGCCCGATTTGGAGTAACCAAACAAGCCGAGGTTTGTGGCGACCCACACGCGCCCGTCCGTCTCCATTACGTCGAGCACGGTCTCGGCGTCGGTCAGGGCAACCACGTCGCGTTCGGTGTCGTGCGCAACTTGAACGACGGTGGGTACGGTCGGTCCAGTTGCCAGATGGGTCGGGCCGCACGAGGCCAACCCTAGGGCGAGCATATAGACGAGCTTGGGAGACACGCGCGGCCTCACGTCCAGGAGCCTCGCTCGACGGCTTCGAGCACCTTGCCCGCGAGGTCCTCGCCGCAAAAGCGTGCGGCTTGCTGGATACCTGTCGGACTGGTGACATTGACCTCGGTAAGCTTTCCGCCGATGACGTCAAGTCCGACAAAGCGTAGCCCATCGGCCTTGAGGCGCGCCCGCATGGTCTCGATGATGGCGCGATCAGAATCGCTCAGCTGCGCTTCGATCACGCGTCCGCCGACGTGGATGTTGCTGCGCAGGTCGCCGCCTTGTGGCACGCGTAAGATCGCGCCCAGCGCTTCCCCATCCATCAGTAAGATGCGCTTATCGCCCTCGGAGACTTCGGGAATGAACTCTTGCACCATCGCCAGGCGTCGACCGTTGATGGTCACCGTTTCGACGTGGACGTTGAAGTTCGGGTCGCCGATGTTGAGCGCGAAAATGCCGCCGCCGCCGTGTCCATCCACAGGCTTGATCACGCCTTTGCCACCGACGCGCTCGATGAACGTACGAATGGCAGTGCGGTTTGAAGAAACCAATGTTTGAGGCATCCATTCTGGAAAGTGACAGGCGTAGAGTTTTTCGTTGGCGTCACGAAGGCCCTGCGGTCGGTTGACGACTTGCGTGCTCGCGGGCAGGTGCTCAAGCAAGAGTGAAAGCCACAGGTAGTCGTCGTTGAACGGAGGGTCCTTGCGAACGAAAATCGCGCCGAACGTTACTCCTGGCAGCTCCGTTGCAGCCTCTAACAGGATCGGTGGGTTGCTTGCGCGGGAGGTCTTTGCGGGCCGAGCGAGTACTCGCAACGCGCCGCGGTCGAGCGCGAGGTCGTGATGTTCGGCGAAGTAGATATCGTGACCGCGCTTTTCTGCGGCTTCCATCAATGCGAACGTGGTGTCCTCGTTGACGATGACCGTGGACACGGGGTCCATGATAAAAAGCACGTTCATAGCGGCAGACACTAGTGGGTAGCACTCCGCTGGCAGCTGAGGCAAGCTCGCCGCCATGACCGCTGGGAAGCCTAAGTTTGTTATCGGCGCACTCTTTTTTGCTGCCATCACGTCGAGCGCTTACGCCCAGGAGAGCAAAGATAGCCATGCCAATGTCAGCGTCTATCGCAACTATGCCGTGGCTGCAGACCACCCGCTCGCGAGCGCTGCGGGTGCCGAGGTGCTCGAACAGGGTGGCAGCGCTGCTGACGCTGCGGCGGCGACGATGCTTGCGCTCGGTGTCGTCAATCCTGCCTCCAGTGGGCTCGGCGGGGGCGGCTTCGCGCTCTACTACGACGCCAAAACAAAGGAGATGACTTTTCTGGACTTCCGCGAGATGGCGCCTGCCGCCGCCAACAAAGAGATGTTCAAGGACCAGAAGGCGGGCGAAGGACCGCTAAGCGTTCCGTCAATGTACGGTGGGCTCTCGTCGGGCGTGCCTGGAGAGGCGGCTGGCATCGAAGAGATGCTCAATCGGTTCGGCAAGGTCTCGCGAGGGAAAGTTGTCGCGCCGGCGCTTCGCTACGCGTCGGATGGGTTTGCGGCCAGCGAAAACCTCGCCAAGGCATCGAAGGCGTTTGCGGCTCAGCTCAAAAAGGACCCCGTGATGGCGGCCTGGTTTGAGAGAGGGAAGGACGAGATCTCCGTCGGGCAAGTGATCAAAAACCCTGCTCACGCACGCACGCTTCGGCTGCTTGCGGCGTCGGGTGCCCAGGCCTTCTATCGCGGTGCGCTGGCGCGCGAAATCGCGCGGACGAACCGCAAATGGGGCGGCGTGATGACACCCAAAGACCTCGCGAACTACAAGGTTGCCATTCGCAAGCCATACTCGGGAGAATACGTCGGTCTGCGGTGGGTGAGCTCGCCACCGCCGAGCGCGGGTGGCTATACGATGATGGCGAGCCTGCGTTTGCTTGAGCGCTGGATTCCGAGTTCGCAGCGTAAGGTTGGTGGTGCGCCGCTCTTGCACGCGTTCGCCGAGTCGTGGAAGGGGCCGTACCTCGACCGCGCGACCTACCTTGGTGATCCAGACTTCGTCGAGATTCCCTTCGACAAGCTTACGGCCGATGCTCGCGTCACGGAGCGCAGAAATGTGTTCCGAAACGCGCTCGCGATGGAGCCGCAGATCTTTGATCAGCCCCTCAACCCAGGTGACCAGCGGGTCACACAGCCCGACAACCCAGGCACTTCGCACCTTTGTGTGGTCGATGGCGACGGCAACGTGGCGAGCGTGACGACGACCGTGAACCTGCCCTTTGGTGCGCGCTACACAGTGGGTGGTGTCGTGATGAACGACGAGATGGACGACTTTGCATCTGAAGCGGGTGCGCCCAACGCCTTCGGCTTGCCCGGTGGAATTCCGAATCTGCCGGAGCCTGGTAAGCGTCCGATGTCGTCGATGTCGCCGACCATCGTGCTCGACGGCCAAGGCCGTCCCGTGTTTTGCGGCGGTGCATCCGGGGGCTCACGCATCATCACCGCAACGCAGCAAGTGGCCTGGAACGTGCTGGTTCGAGGCGTGCCGCTCGCGGAGGCGATCGCTGCGCCGCGCGTGCATCACCAGGGCTTGCCCAACACGCTGCGCGTCGAGGAGTTCGCGACGCCTGCCCAAGCCACGCTCGATGCGCTCAAAGCGCGCGGACACAAGATTGAGATGGTGCACAACAACGCCAACGTGCAGGCCATCCACATCACCTACAAAGACGGCAAACGCATGCTTCACGCCGCCAGCGACCCGCGCAAAGGCGGCGCGCCCGCGGGGAAGTGAGTGTCGAGGGGAGCTGGTGCGATGAGCGGTCTTTGAGGGAGGAACCGATTTGCTAAAAGCAAATCGCTGTTTCGGAACAAAGCCTAGCGAAGAGCCAAAAGATGGAGCGACCCGCGCAAAGGCGGCGCGCCCGCGGGGAAGT
>CAZAQV010000002.1:0-4987 GCA_964487255.1 uncultured Polyangiales bacterium
TCACAACCCGATCCACGGCGCAATAGGATCAAATCTCTTCTGCCAGGGAACTAGCGGGCGTTTTGTTGTTCGTTCTGATCGAGTAGCGACTGATTCACGAGGACGGCCTTGTCCTTGTCAGCCTTGGAGCGCAAATCGCGCAGGTACATGGCGACCGCCTCGTAGCGCTTGGCCTGAATGAGCCCGGTCTGAATACGCTCTTGGACCTCATCCGTATACTTGGCGTTGGTCGCACGCTCACGCTCGACCAGCTTGACCACGTAATAGTCTCCGCCGACTTCTTGCGGCTCGGGCGCGAAAGGCTTCTCCAGGGAAAGCTCTTCAAACACGAGCGTCCCTAGTGCACTCGACTCTACACCCGAGATAGGCGAATCGAGCTTACCAAAGGAGCGCGTTTCGTCATGCCTGGGTGCCTTCGAGTCACGTGGGTCGACTTCATCCTCGGCCGGTGTTTCGCCCTCTGCAAGCGGCGGCAACCCAGCCAACTCACGGTCGAGCGTCTGCGCGCTCTTGCCGCCCTTCCAACTTGCAAGCGTCTTCTGAGCTGCCTCTTTGGCCTTGCTTCGCGCCAGCTCGTCACGGAGTAGTGTCTCACCGATCTCAAGCTTGGCTTCTTCGACCGGAACATCGCCCTCGCGGAAGGCCTCTGCCTTGAAAATGTAGTAGCCCTGCGGAGTCTCGACCAAGTCCGAAACCTGGCCGGCCTCAAGCGCGAAAACTGTCTCGTCAAAGATGGCTGGCCGGCGGTTTTTGGGTGTGTAACCGAGGTCACCCCCCCGCGCTTTGCTGACTTCTTCTTCAGAGTTCTCTCGCGCCAACTTGGCGAAGTCTACCCCCGCCTTGGCTTTCCGAAGCACGGTTTCGGCCCGTTTCTTGGCTTCGAGTTTCTGTTCCTCGGTCGCGTCCTCTGCGATCTTGATCAAGATCTCGCGTGCGCGAACCTGTTTTTCCAATCCTGTGTACTTATGCTTGAGTCGCTCGTATTCAGCATCAACCTTCTCTTGATTGGCAGCAACCCATGCTTTGATCTCAGCCTCGGTCGGGTCGATCGCATCGGCGTAGAAAGAGGGTCTGAACCTAAAATACTCGATCTTCGCGCGCTCGGCTTCGCCTACGTAGGTCTGCCACACCTCCTGCGGAGAGACAGCGACAGCTGCACCAACGACATTGCGCATGCGATCGGCGAGCTGCTCTCGCGCCTGTGACCGCGCAAACTCACCGGGCGTGCGGCGGAGCCCATTGGTGATGAAGTTCTTCATCAGTTCTTTGTCAATCTGACCATCCTTGTCCTTGGTCGGGATGCCGATCGGCAAGGCATTGGCGTCGACCGTTACCAACGCTGCGCTGTTGTCGAGCACGTATTCCATCGCCTCCACATCCGAAATCTGAAAGCCAAGCTTCTCCGCCTCTTGCGCGAGAAGCTCACGGTTGACGAGGCCGTTGACGACGCGTTGCTGCGCTGAAGGCAAGCGACCGAAAGGAGAACTCTCGAGAAGCCGCGTGCTGGCTTGGACATCGCGGAGGGTCAGACCTTGATCACGGACTTCGATGGCCAGGGACTTGCCTGAAACACGCAGACCGTCCGCTTGCGGACCGAACTGCAGAATGAACGCAAGCGAGATCAGCGCGATGATGAAAACGACCGCGTACTTGCCAAATCGTTGAAGAATACTCTCGAGCATAGGGCGCGCACCTTACCCCGGATGGCGGCCGCGCGCTACGCCCCAGCTCTATTAGGGCTTTTGACGGGTACGACGCTTGAGGTCCTGCTTAAAAAGGCTGGGCACGTGGAGCATCCATTGGTGAATCGAAGAGCGTACCGCCCCCGCCAAGATTCCTGTACCGATGTCGGCCATGACGCCAAACGAGACGAGCGTGCGGCCCCCCTTGTACGGTGAGATCTTCACAAAGCCCCACCCTTCCCGGATGTCGTTGGGATACTTGGTGGAAAGCCTGAACTGCGCGGCGCGGATGGTCTCATTGGCCTTGATGGCCATATGGTAATGGGCGCGGACCGGCCCTTCGGAGTGCTCAAGCCGCAGGACGACGCCGTTTGCGGTCCGCCCCACGACTTTGCTTTCGTCGCATTGCGGTAAGAAGTGCTTGTAGCGCCCAAAATCCCGAAACCCCTTCCAAACGAGCTCAGGCGACGCGTCCACAACCTGCCAGCTCGTGCCACCTACGAGCTTGAGGTTGCCCAAGGCCTTGGTTTCATAGCGGGTCACGAGCTTTCCACTGTCGAGTCGGCGTTGCTCCGTTTTTGTGAAGTCAGCTTTCGCTGTCGCCAGATCGCCCCCCAGGACGGCAAACAAAGCCGCAATCAAGGTGAGGTAGAGAATACAGAGACGCTGAAACATGGGTCTTTTTAGGTTTACCTAGGGATCAGACGCTCTGCCAGCCTCGAATGTTCAATCCCAACTTGGAGGGAGGCCAAGGCTTGGCTATTCTCGTACATCTACGGTATGGGCATGGGGGAAACCTCGGAGAATCTGGAGTGACTGAGTCAGGAAGCAACAAGAAGTACGCGATTGTGGGACTAATTCTCCTCTTAGGTGCCGGCTTGCTCGTTTGGCTGGCCCTACCCAAACAACCCCCACCACCGGTTGAGGAACCAAAGGTCAAGACCATCGAGCGCTCGACCACGATGGAGCCCACGATAGAGATTCCGGAGGCCGTTCCAGACGCAAGCCTCCCGGAAGAGCAGCCCAAAGTTAGAGTTCGTTACGTGCGAAGCAGCTGGGAGTGTAGCGGCAACATCGAGCAGGCAGCAGCCAAAGCGGTCATCCGCAAGAACAGCCGTCAGGTCCGCAGCTGCTACGAACGCCAACTACGTTCGAACAACCTGCTCGAAGGCAAGCTGATGCTTCACATGCGTGTCGACAACAAGGGCAGGGTTACCGCCACCAACATTGGCGGTAGCCTCAATGACAAAGACGTCACCGCATGTGTTCGTCGTGTCGCGCAGTCATGGAGTTTTCCTGCACCGAAGGGCGGCTCGTGCGCGGTCGTTGCCGCGCCGTTCAACCTGACACCCAAGAGCTAGTTCGCACGGGCTTGTCGATACAGCCCCACAATCGCTATGCTGCTGAGCGCAACCGCCAGAGTCACCGGCAAAAGCTGCGCGCCAAAAAAAAGTACGATAACCGCCAGTAGTGCAGGAGCCTGCACGAGCGAAGCGCCGACGCAAAACCCGACAATGCTTGCCGCCCTGTTTGGCTTCGCTTGCGCCGCACGAGCAACTCGCAAACCGACAATGGTAAGCGCGGCTGTAGCCAGCAACAAGGCCCACGCCAGCGGCGTGAGAACAGGCTCAAGTTCTTGCCGAATACCGATAAAATCAGGCGGTAGCATGAACGCACGAATCATCTTTTCGCTCAGCAATCCGAAGGGCAATGCCAGAAATGTCGCTAGCCCGAGCACACGAAGCGTGGGTTTCGTGTCATCGTGATCATCCATGTCACTTCGCATCGTCCCCGTTCCCTGTCTGCGAGACAACTATGCTTACATCGTCAAGCCCCCGGATACGAACAAAGTCGCAGTGGTCGATCCGTCCGAGGCCGCGCCCGTCCGACAGGCGCTCGCGGCAGAAGGCTTCGCACTCGATGAGATTTGGATCACTCACCATCACTGGGATCACGTCGACGGCGTCAAGGAGTTGAAGAACGACTTCGATGGTCCGATTCGAGCAAGCCAGTTCGACAAAAAGAATCAACGCATCGAAGGGCAAAACATCGCACATCAAGATGATGATTCGTTCTCTTTCGCCGGACACGATGTCCGGGTCCTGACGATACCGGGCCACACCCTAGGAGCCATCGCGTACATCACGGATGGAAACGTGTTCACGGGCGACACGCTTTTTCTGGCGGGATGCGGGCGACTGTTCGAAGGCACCCCTACGATGATGGCCGACTCCATTCTCAAGTTGAGAGCACTGCCGGCCGAGACGAATATCTACTGCGGGCACGAATATACCGTGAACAACCTGAAGTTCGCGCAAACTGTCGAACCCGACAACACACAGGTTCGGGTCGAGCTTGAGAAAGCCGAACAGAGGCGAGCCGCTGGAGAGCCCACGGTACCATGGACACTCGAGCGCGATGCAGCGGTCAACCCGTTCCTGCGCTTCGACCTGCCGCACCTGCAAGGTACGCGCACACCAGAAGAGTCGTTCGGCGCCCTGCGCGAAGCCAAAGACAACTTCTAAAGGCAGGAGCCCCTATTGTTCCACCTGGAGCAATAGATACTCCGGGAATTTCTGATCGCTGCGCTTCCTCTTCCGCACTCAGTAAATATGAGACGTGGATTTTTCTACAACGTTGATTCCTTTTTTCGACTTATGCTTGTCGCGCTGTGTGCGGCCGCTTGCCAAGGGGAGGCTGGCTTTCAAGCCGATGCAGATGCCGGCCCTGGCTCCGCCAATGGCGAAAGCCCGGAAGTCGGCTCGGCCAATCTTCGAGCGACAAGTGGAGAACTCGTCACGCTGGATGCGTCGAACCTGCTCGGCCTGCAAGGTGCGACGTACTACTGGTCGCAACTTTCAGGACCCGCGGTTACGTTGGGCGCACCCAGCGAACAAGTTCAGAGTTTTGTCGCTCCAACCGTAGACGAGGTCGACTTTGTGCTCTTGGGACTCGATGCTATCGCGAACGAGATCGCTGTTAAAACCGTGATCACGATCACGATCGTCCCAGCGGGGACGACTGTGCCACCGACCTGCGATGATGGCGTACAAAATGGCGACGAAACAGGCGTCGATTGCGGCGGTTCGTGCCCCCCCTGTCCGCCCGAAGAGGTCTGCGGCGACAACACCTGCAGCAGCGGCGAAGATTGCAGCAGCTGCACGTGGGATTGCGGCGTTTGTCAGACGTGTGGTGATGGGACCTGCGATGCGGGCGAGGATTGCGCTTCCTGTGCATCCGACTGCGGCACATGTCAGACGCCCGATGTCTGCGGTACGCTTGCCGACGCCTGTCACAGCGATCCA
>CAZAQV010000002.1:5087-85183 GCA_964487255.1 uncultured Polyangiales bacterium
TGGGCGACAGCGACTACTGTTCCGACGCTTGTCCCTGCGGCTATGGGGAGGGCGATTGCGACAGTGACTCAGACTGCCAGGACGGGCTCGAATGCGAACACAACATCGGCGCCGACTTTGGCCGCGACTCGGGGGAGGACTTGTGCGTGTTGCCCGGCTACCCGAGCAATCAAGATCAATGCACGTCGTCGCCTCAACCCGAGCCCGAGCCAAGCTGCGGCGATGGAACCTGCGATGCGGGCGAGGACTGCGCTTCCTGTGCATCCGACTGCGGCATATGTCAGACGCCCGATGTCTGCGGTACGCTTGCCGACGCCTGTCACAGCGATCCACTGGGCGACAGCGACTACTGTTCCGACGCTTGTCCCTGCGGCTATGGGGAGGGCGACTGCGACAGTGACTCAGACTGCCAGGACGGGCTCGAATGCGAACATAACATCGGCGCCGATTTTGGCCGCGATTCGGGGGAGGACCTGTGTGTGCTGCCTGGGTATCCCAGCAATCAAGACCAGTGCACGTCGCCTCAACCTGAACCTGAGCCGAGCTGCGGTGATGGAACCTGCGATGCGGGTGAAGACTGCGCTTCCTGTGCGTCCGACTGCGGCACCTGCCAGACGCCTTCGAGCTGCGGTGATGGGACCTGCGATGCCAATGAATCATGTAGCTCCTGCAGCGCGGATTGCGGAGCGTGCCCTGCGCCTTCTACCAGCGATATCGAAGGCTTCGGAGCGCAGACTCTTGGCGCAGATGGCTGTAGCAACCCTCAGACCTACCACGTCACGACGTTGTCGGACTCAGGCGACGGCTCATTCCGTGACGCCATCTCGCAAGGTTGCCGACACATCGTCTTTGATGTTGGCGGCACCATTGTGCTTAGGGACGACCTCTCGATTGAAGATTCCTTCATCACCATCGATGGCTCGACGGCGCCTGCTCCCGGAATCACCTTTGAGCATGGCGCCGATTACAAACTCACCATCAAGGCCGACGAAGAGGATGTGCACGACATCATCGCGCGCTACCTCCGCTCGGTCGGTCCCGGTGGTCACCCAGATTCGTCACAAGACTTTTGGGGCTTTGATGCCGGAGGTTCCGGAGATATCTACAACGTGGTGCTCGAACACCTCACGCTCACGGGAGCCACGGACGGGATCTTCGACTTCAATGCCGATGAAACAAGAAACGCGTACTACAATATTACGCTCGCCTATAACTTTATTCACACCCAATATCGCGCTGCCTCGATCCGAGGACCCAAGAACATCACGGTTCATCACAACGTGTGGGCGCGCGTAGACGACCGCGGGCCCAAGTATTCGGACCAGGCCGAGGCGCACCACATCAATAACGTGCACTACCAGTGGGGCTACATCTGCCATCGAAACGATCCGCATGGCCTTTCGCTCGACTCCGACGGTATTGTCGACCCGAAGGTGCTCGCCGAATACAACTACCTGCAACCGGCCGACACCCCATCCTGTGGACGCAATGCAGACGACGCGATTTACTACCGTACCGGAGTGGGGGGCTCACAGCTATTCCTGCGAGAGAACCATCTTCCACCCGAGGAAAACGACACCAGCAGCGTTTCATCCCCGCCGATTTCCGTGCCTTCGTGGGCGGCGGTCACGGTGACACCCGTCAACCAACTCGGCGACGCGCTCGTTCCGTGTGCCGGCACGCACTACCCCACGCAGGCTGAGCGGGACTTGCTTCGCGAAGTCTCACTTGCGGTTGGCGGTCAAGGAGGAGCTTGTCAGTGAAAGCTCAACGTCAGTCAAAGCGGGGCACGATGTAGTAGCCACGCGCGCGCCCAAGTTCAGAGGTCTGTTCATGGCGCGTACTGTGGGCACGCTCTTCCAGGTCGACGACGCAAGCCTGCTCGGTGGAATTGACCAACAAGCCGGTGACCGCCTTTTTGTGCGGCTTTTGCTTCATGTCCTGACCTCGGTAGACATTGAACTCTCCCGGTTTTGTTTTGCCAATCCCATAAACGAGACTTGCGGAAGAAAGCGGCCCTACTGCCACAAGGTGGACTTCATTTTCTTCGCTGAACGAAGGCGGGTCGGAAAACTCAGAAAGCAACTTTTCGAACTCCACATAGAAGGTGTCGCTGAGTTCTCGCTCTGCATTCTTTCTTTCTTTTTGCAACGCACTCAGGGAAATTCGACGAGAGGGTCCCGAATCCGCGTACGCAAGTTCTAGTCGGATCCCGACGACGAGACTGCTCTGCAACTTTTCGTCGTCGTCCGTTGATCCACTTACCCAATCGCCTGGCGTCACGATCGAAAAAGCAACCCCCTGCTGTGCGGCGAACTCGTACGCGGCTTCGTGGAGCTTTCTCACTTCACCAACAGTGAGCTTGGCGGGCTCAAGCCTTCTGCCCACAAAAAGCCCCGCCATGGTCTCTTCGGCAAAGGCCCAGGCGAACTTGTAGGGTGAAGGCGCTCGTGTCTGAACTTGCACGGATGGTGCCGCCTCAGGAAAACGTCGAGCTGCGTCCGACATTTCTGCGACCGCGGTATAGCCTCGTTCGCTGAGGGGTGAGACATAGTCCAAGCAGCGCCCTTTCTTGATAGGGCTCTCCGCTTGCTCAATGCCGTCAAGGGCCTCAAGCGCCAGCAGCGCAATGCGTGGATCTTCATGCAAAGTCACCTTCTCAAGCACCGCTCGCTGGCCTTCGTCCCTGGCCGCGCGCTTCAAGCGTCGACGTACCGCAGCCACATCGTAACCGCGTGTGTCGTTGTTCTCTGCAATTCCATCGCAAACCGCTTTGAGCGTCTTCGCACCACACCGCTGCACTGCATCAAAGGCATCGTCCATGAGTCTGGCTCGCTCGGCAGCTTGCTTGATGTGGCTCATCTTGGGTTTGGGCAAGCGTACCCAAAGATGCAGATGCTGACGCACAGGACCGCGCTTCTTCTTGATGTATTCGGTCACTTCCTCGCTGCCAAGCGAGGCCGCGAGACCCTCGGCAGAAGCGACACCGTTCTTCGCATACATCAATGCAAGTTCGCCGGCGCGGGGATGCTCTAGCTCCGCAAGCGTCTGAAGGGCTGGTAGCAAGGAGGTGTCCCCTTGTGAAGCAGATCGCTTCTCAAGCCAATCCGCAATCCCATCCCCGAGTTCGATCAAGCGTTTGGAGCCGATAACACGCAGCAAACCCGTGCGCTCCTGACTGTCCAGAGCGTCCATCGAGCCCCAAAAGTCGGTTCGAACCCGATCGAGCAAGCTCTTTCGCGCCTCGCTCTCAACGTCCCAGGCCTCAAGCAGTTCAAAAGCAGCAAGACTTTCCCGGCTCAGTCCACTGCAACAAATTTCGCGCAGGCGCGCGGTGTCCATGGGACCGATCGCCTCAACCAAATCCTTGTAACGCGGTAGGTCATCGAGCATGCGCCTGGCCGCACCCGGCACGCGTCCAACGGCGAGAGGCAAAAGTGCCCAATATCCGTGGGGATAACCACCTTGCCGACCCATACTGACCGTGATGAGCTTTTCAATCAGTCCGGCGCTCACGGGCGCTTCAGCTCCGAGCGACGCCAATCCCGCACACAAAGCGGGCGCTTTTGCGCCCAACTGCTCCGACTCCGGCTCCGCGAACTCTTCCATGTCCGACTCTTCGCTCAGTTCTTCCGCACAAACTGACAAGAAACGTTCCAACCATTCTTCGACGGCCTGAACGAGCAAGGGAGAACGCAAGAGAGCCAGGGCTTCGACCGCAGCATTGAAGGAGCGCGCGGTCGCGGGTTCGTCCTGAATCCATCGCAGCGCGGTCTGCTCCACCAAGGTGCGGTGTTTTGGAAACAAAGCGAGCGGACGGAGCGATTCATAGCCCGAGTGCAGAGCTTCAGCTCCCTCCGCCGTCTCGAAGGCTTTCTTCATTTCGCTCTGAGCAGCTTCCTCATCGCGAAGAAGCGGATTAAGCGACGCGCCTTGGCGTATACTCAGATCGTCGTGGCGAAGAAGCGAATGCAACGCTTCGCGCGCCGCAGGGTGTCGCACATGGGTCAAGAAACGCCCTCTCGTAAAGGGTTGCAACTGCGAACACTCCGCAATCCCGCGCACCAACTCATCCACTCGTTTTTCGCTGTTTCGTTCCATATGTCATCGCTCCTATTGTTCGGGCATGCCTGTTGGCGAACAAATAACGCAAGACTTGTGCCTTCGGAAAAGCGCCGTGCTTTCCGAGCCACGTATGACAAAAGCGGCAGTTCACTGACATCTTTGTCTTCGATCGGTTGGTTGATCGTCGATTAGGCCTTCGATGTGGCTGTGATCGAGGCAAGGTGCACGATGGTTTGCACGGACGCCGAAGGCTGAAGCGCATTGACCGGCTTTTTCATACCGAGCACCAGCGGTCCGATCACATCGACGCCGTCCATGGCACTGATGATCTTGTAGGCGATATTGCCTGCCGAGAGGTTCGGAAAGATGAGCACATTGGCCGGCCCTTCGAGTTCGCAGAAGGGATAGTGCGCGCGCACGTGCTTGAGCAGGGCGACGTCCGCCTGCATTTCACCATCGATCATGATGTCGGGGCGCTGTTCTTTGACCAGACGGGTCGCACGCGCAACCTTGCGCGACTCAGGGTGCGGCGCATCCCCAAAATTCGAAAACGAGAGCATCGCAACTTTCGGAGTGATGCCCAAGGAGTGCACGCAATCGGCCGCCAAGATCGCCGTTTCCGCCATCGTTTCGGCATCGGACTCGATATTGATCGTGGTGTCCGCCAAAAAGAGTGCGCCTCGTTTTGTGATCACCATGTAAAGACCCGCGGCCTTTTTGACATCCGGCCGCACACCCACGAGCTGCAGCGCCGGACGAATGGTCTCCGCATAGTTCCCAGTCAGACCAGCGATGAGTGCATCGGCCTCGCCGCGCCGAACCATCATCAAGCCGTAGTGGGTTTTGGAGCGGTAAAGCCGCGCCAGCGCCTCACCGCGCGTGAGGCCCTTTCGTTGCCGCAGCGCCCATAGCTCTTCGGCCATCTCATCGAGGTTAGGGAGCCCATGTCGTGCAAGTATGTCGATACCGTCTAGGTCGATTCCCGCAGCATGCGCGCGCTCTTCGATCACTGCGGGCATCCCGATCAAAATGGGATGGGCGATGCCCTCATCAGCGAGGATACGCGCCGCCTGCACAATGCGCAGCTCGTCACCCTCGGGGAAGACGATGCGTGCCTGCGTGCGTTTGGCGGCTGCCGTGACCTTCCACATGATGCGACGCGTGGGGTCCAGTCGATGCGAAAGCGACTCGGTATATGCTTGGATGTCGATCTCTTTGCCGGCCACACCTGAGTCCATCGCCGCTTTGGCCACGGCCGGCGCCACGTGGGTCAGCGAACGCGTGTCCATGGGCTTGGGGATGATGTAGTCGGGTCCAAACTTGATCGCCTCACCACCGTACGCCGAAATGACGTCCTCCGGGACGCCCTCACGTGCAAGTTCGGCCAGGGCACGTGCCGCAGCGAGTTTCATCTCTTCGTTGATCGTGCTCGCCGAGACGTCGAGCGCGCCACGAAAAATGTACGGAAAGCCGAGCACATTGTTGACCTGGTTCGGATAGTCGCTGCGACCGGTGCCGACGATCGCATCGGGGCGTGCAGAACGGGCGTCGTCGTATGAGATTTCGGGATCGGGGTTGGCGAGTGCAAAGATGATGGGACGATCGGACATCTTTGCGACCATTTCTTTGGACACCAGACCACCCGACGCCAGGCCACACATAATGTGGGCGCCTTCGAAAGCATCCTCGAGCGAGCGCCGCGGATCAGACGCCGGAAGCGCAAACGACGCTCGAAACGGGTCCATCTCCTCGTCGCGATCCTCTCGGATTACGCCGTGGCGGTCGACCATCGCGATATTCTCCTTCTGAATGCCTAGTTTCATCCACAGGTTCATGCATGCGATGGCCGCAGCACCCGCTCCGATACACACGACACGACAATCTTTGAGCTCGTGCTCTTGCCACTCTGCCGCGTTGATCAAAGCCGCCGCGGAAATGATCGCTGTACCGTGCTGATCATCGTGAAACACGGGAATATTCATTCGTTCTCGAAGCGCTTGCTCGATCACGAAGGAGTCCGGTGCTTTGATGTCTTCGAGGTTGATGCCGCCAAAGGTCGGCTCGAGTGCAGCCACCACCTCGATGAAACGATCGGGGTCGCTGGCGTCGACCTCGATGTCGAAAACATCAATGTCTGCGTAGCGCTTGAAGAGCACAGCCTTGCCTTCCATGACGGGTTTGGCCGCCAATGGACCGATGTCGCCAAGGCCAAGCACCGCTGTCCCATTGGTGATCACTGCGACGAGGTTGTTGCGCGCCGTGTAAAGACCGACCGTGCTCGGGTCCTTGGCAATCTCACGACACGGTTCGGCCACTCCGGGTGAATAGGCCAGCGACAAATCTCTTTGCGTTGCGACCGGTGTGGTCGGAACGACCTCGATTTTTCCAGGGCGCCCTTCGGCGTGATATCTAAGCGCGTCTTCTCTGCGACTCATGGCGGCTCTACTTATGGCTCTTCGCGGCTGCGCGTCGCAAGCATTGATTTGCTTCATCGCAAATCCCCTTACTTTGGCTCCGCACGCTCATCGCTACTCTGCCTCTGGCTCTTCGCGGCTGCGCGTCGCAAGCATTGATTTGCTCATAGCAAATCCCCTTACTTTGGCTCCGCACGCTCATCGCGGAGAGCCTACACGATATTCGAGGCTTGTCGCGTGTCTCAATCACGGGTAACAGCTAGGGGCCATGGGCAACGAGCCTCGTCCCATCTTGTACCACGCAATCGGAGCCGCGATCTGTGCAGCCTACGTCGTCCTGCTGATGAGCACGGCGAGTGACTTGGCAATGTCGCGCGACGAGAGCTTTTACGTGCACGCGGCAGAGCTTTACGCCGGTTGGTTCGAGATTCTCTTCGAAGATCCGTCAAGGGCGTTCGAGCAGAGCATGATCGACCGCCAATGGAAGTACAACCACGAGCATCCGGCGCTCGCCAAATCGGCATTCGCACTGTCTTGGCTGGCTCACAAGAAATGGCACGTGTTCGCGAGTGATACGATGGCGTTTCGGTTCCCAGCAATCCTGAGTGCAGGGCTATTGCTTTGGCTTTTGGTCGTTTGGGGCGCACGAGCGGTTCATCTGTACGCCGGTGTGTTCGCGGCGCTCACCATGGCGCTTCTACCTCGCTTTTTCTACCACGCGCATCTCAACTGCTTCGACGTGCCCATCGTGACCGCGGTCACGGCTTGCGCGTATTGCTACTGGCGGTCCCTGGATTCGAAGCGCTGGGTGGTGATCCTCGGTCTGGTCTATGGCCTCGCGCTCGCGACCAAACACAACGCTTGGATCGTGCCCGGTATTTTTCTGGTCCACTGGGGCTTCGTCGTCTGGGGCTCTGCTTCTGGCTCTTCGCGGTGGTTTCCCTGGTGGCTGGTGTCGATGGCATTGCTCGGCATCCCGATCTTCTTCGTGACTTGGCCCTGGCTGTGGAACGACGGCTGGCAGCGCTTCGTCTGGTACGCCAACTTCCATATTCGCCACGTGCACTACAACATGGCGTATCTCGGGACGACCTATTTCCAACCACCGCTGCCCATCAGCTACCCGTGGGTCATGACGCTCTTCACGGTACCGCTCACCACGCTACTGCTGTGCGTGTTCGGTATCGCATTGCGTTGGCGAAGGTTGCTCCCACCTCTGTTTGAGAAGAAGGGCGAAAGCCAAGATGTTCGCTTCGTCGAGATCTTATGGATCGGTTTTCTGCTGGCTCCCTTGGTCGTGATTTCACTTCCAAGTTCGCCCATCTTTGGGGGCACCAAACATTGGCACACGAGCTATCCTTTCCTCGCACTTTTTGCGGGGCTTGCCGCTTGCAAGCTTTGTAGCGCCGCAGTCGCAGCAGTCTCCGAAAAGGCGAAACACTCGTCGGGGATCTTGTCTCGCATGCCCCGCCTTGACTGGGCTGTTGGCGCATCCATCTTCTTACTACTGGCACCTGGAGCCGTTCAGACAGCGCACGCGCATCCCTTTGGACTTTCGCACTACACGCCGGTCGCAGGCGGTATCGCCGGCGCGGCCGATCTCGGCATGAACCGCCAGTTCTGGGGTTTTACGCATGGGGCCATGCTCGATTGGTTCAAAGAACACCTCCCCGACGGTGGCACCGTTTGGACCAGCGACGCCACGCACAAATCGTGGTCAATGCTGCATCGCGATGGCCTACTTCCCGAAAATATTCGCGCAACCGGTAACATGGCGAGCGCAGACGTGGCCATCGTTCACTTTGAGCACCACTTCGTCGAAGAGGACTACCAAATCTGGGAAGCCTTCGGCACCGTCCAACCCGCATATGTGCTCACCTACGACGGAGTACCCATCGTTAACGCCTACACCAACCCCAAGAGCACGCACTTCAAACCTTAGAATTGTCAGGTTCGGTGCCGGGCACCAAACATGACAATCTGCAATTCACTACGGATAAAGCAGGTGTTGCTTGCGCTTTTGGTTGAACGCCTCAAGGCCTTGGTCGCTTTTTGCAATCGCCTGAGCAATAACCTCGTTCGCCGGTCGATCCGCCGAAGCGCCAAGCAGAAGCTGCGTAACTTCACGATCGCCAATCATCTTTTCGACGCGCTGAGGGTCAACGTGAGGCTGCGTGCGCGCGAGTGCAAGCACGAGCGCATAGCCGAGCAAACGTGGGTCTTGAAGTGACTCGCGGGCCACCGTCAGCCGCGCGCCGTGACAGCGTCGCCCGCGATGTCGACCGCTGCGAGGAACGAAACGGGTCGGTGTGAGTGTCGCGCCGCGGATCTTTGCCTCCTCAACCGATCTGACAAAAGCCACAGCATCAAACTTGGGCGCGCCGATCAAACGAAAGGGTTCTTCCGTGCCCCGGCCGACGCTAATGTCCGTGCCTTCGATGAGCGCCACAGCCGGATACAAGTCGACCGTCGCAACATCAGGCAGGTTGGGCGAAGGCGCAAACCACGGCAGCTGCGTTCTTGAATAACCCCAGCCGCGCTGCCAGCTTGCGACACGAGAATATGAGAGCTCGACTTCGATATTGAGTTCCGCCCTGAACAGCTGCGCCAACTCGGCCAGCGTCATGGCGTGCTCGAACGCAAGGGGATGATGGTTGATAAACGTGCCTTGGCTGTGCGAGTCGAGCATAGGTCCGAGCGCGCGCTCAGCGCCCAGCGGGTTGGGTCGATCGAGTACCATCAAAGGAACGCCCTGCTCGGCTGCCGCTGCCATCGCCCGCCGCAAGGTTGCTTGGTACGTATAAAAGCGAACGCCAACGTCCTGAAGGTCGAAGAGCACCACATCCAAGCCCGAAAAGGCATCCGTGCGAGGCTTTTTGTGCTCCCCAAAAAGCGAGACGACTGGCGTGCCCGTACGCGCATCGTAGTCGTCTTTAACTTTGCCCTCGCGCATGGCACTTAGACCGTGCTCAGGACTGAAAAGCCGCACCAGTTTGACCCCACCACGAACAAGCGCGTCGATCGTACGCACACCATCCCGGGTGCGCGCGGCATTGTTGGTAATGAGCCCGACCGTCTTCTCAGCGAGCGGCGCGAAACGCTGACTCTCAAGCACATCGATGCCCGTCATGACGCCCACGTCCTTTTCAAGAAGAACCCCCTCACGCCCTCGCAAGGCGAGCTCCGCAACTCGGCGCTGTAAAGGCCGCACGTCGCCCTGCCCGTCCGGGTAAACGCGGTTACTCAAGAACAGCACGAACATGTTGAGTTTTGGGTCAATCCAAAGCGAGGTGCCTGCGAAACCGGAGTGACCAAAAGCGAGGTCAGAAAAGCCCTCAGCACGTTGTTTCGAGTACGCGGTTTCGACGTCCCAACCATAGTTTCGTCGTCCGCCTGGAACCTCTCGTGGTTCGGTCATCGCAGCAAAGGCCGCCTT
Organism: uncultured Polyangiales bacterium; assembly: GCA_964487255.1. Classification (GTDB taxonomy): domain Bacteria; phylum Myxococcota_A; class Polyangia; order Polyangiales; family CAZAQV01; genus CAZAQV01. The sequence continues at coordinate 15,003 of CAZAQV010000002.1, forward strand.
GCTGAGTAGCTTCGTGCCATCGTCGAGAGCGCCTCCTCGCAACAACGCTTGCGCGAAGCGCCGAAGATCGTCCGCGGTCGAAAATAGCCCGGCATTGCCAGCGACTCCACCGAGGCGCCAGGCGACCGGATCATGCGTCTCGCCGCAAATGAGTTCGCGCTCACCACTTCGTTTGTCGGTGTACTCGGTCGGCGCAACGCACGCTTCGATGAGTTCATCTGGAAGCGGGCCAAATCTCGTCGATTGAAGGCCCAGCGGCTTGGCGATCCGGGCCTCAAAGTACCGGTCCAAACGCTGGCCACTGATGCGCTCCACGAGTGCACCCAAGATGACATATCCGATATCGCTGTAACGAAACGACGCGCCGGGTTTAGCGTCGAGCTTGGCCTGGCAAATCGCGCGCAGCGCCTGCTCACGCGACTTGCCGCCGTACTCCCGCCTCGAAATCACAGGGGGCAAGCCAGCCGTGTGAAGAAGCAGTTGTGCGACCGTCACCCGCGACTTGGCTCCCCGGACAAAGCACGGAAGATGCTTAGCGACAGGGTCCTCGTACTCGACGCGGCCTTGGTCCACCAATTGCGCAAGCGCAAGCGCAGTGACCAGCGGTTTGGTAAGTGAACTAAGGTCGTAGATGGTCGCACGGTCGACCAAACGTGCACCTGCGCCACGCTCAAGTTCGCCGAACGAAGCCGAATACCATACATGCTGCGCATCGCCGATCACGACAGCGGCACCGGGCGTCGTGCCCTCGTCTATCGCTGCGAGCACCGACTGCTCGATCTCCAGCGCAACCGATACTGGCAACCGCAAGAGCGGCGCACGCCAACTCTCCGCCTGCATCGACGTGTCCGGTGGCGTGAGGGGCTTGGGCGTATCGGATGTCCGCTGTGGGCGGTGCTCTGAACCTCCTCCAGGGGGAGATTCGGCAGAACCGCAAGCGCCGAGAACCGAAACGGCGAGCAGCATCAAGCACGGACGGGCCACCTACAAAGGGTACAGCAAGGCTCATCGCCACTCGATCTGCAGATTTCTGGAGATACTGTACGAACTTTACACACATCTGGATTGTGTGTTAGCCCACACCTCCATGAGGTCCGCAGTTTGTACCGCTGTTTTGGCACTTTCGATCTTGGGTTGCGCCAATGCACCCAACTTCGACAAGGCCGAAGAGAACATCATCGATGGTGAGCTTTGTGGCGCTGACGAGCATCCCGAGGCTGTGGCAATCATTTACGAGCTGACCGTCAAGGGGACCGGTGGCGGTGGCGAGTTCAAGCTCCCCGCCTCACCGGGGTGCACGGGCACCCTGATCGCGGAAGATGTGGTTCTGACAGCCGCGCATTGCATTGACGACGGCTACTTCGAACAGGAACTGCGCCGGTATGGGATGGAGCTGGTGCGCCAAGACTTCTACGTTGCGTTCGAACGCGAACTCAAAGTCATCGAAGGTGGCCTTGGCCCCGGCGGCGTCGAGCTTCCCGAAGATGCGATCAAGGTAAGCCAGACGCTCCAGCAGCAGAGCTTCAATATCAATGTGTTGCCATTTGGGACGATCGACATGAGCAAACCGTCCAACTGGTTCGACATCGGTCTCATGTACCTCGACGAGGTCGCGGAAGGTCGACCCGTTGCGACGGTCCTCTCTCCGGACGAAGCCGAAATGATTGACGTCGATATTCCAGTACAAATGGTCGGTTGGGGCGCGAGCGAAGACCCGTGGAAGTCCACGACCGGCCAGGTCCCCAGCGGCACAAAGTACTGCGGCGAAAGTGCAATCTCCGACCTGAGTGCCTTCGAAATCGTGACCGGCAGAAGCGGCGAGGCACGCAAATGCCACGGCGACTCGGGGGGGCCAACCTTTGTCACGCTAGAAGACGGCGACAAACACATTGTCGGCGTTGCCTCCCGGCTGGCGACACAAGACGGCTGCACCGGACACGTCATCGAGACACGCGCAGATGCTTGGTACGATTGGATCAACGAAGAACTCGACAAGGCCTGCGCCGACGAGCTCCGCCCCAGCTGCTTGCCGGTCGTCGAACCGGATCCAACGCTTGGGCCGGACGCCGGCATTGGGATGCCGGCCGAAATGGGCACACCCAGCGCTGGCCGAGACGACAGCTGCCGCGTGGGCTCCGACCCAACGCCTATCATTTGGTTGAGCGCGGTGGGCCTCTTGCTCGGCGTCCGCCGACGCTGAATCCTCGGTTCTTCACGGCTCCGCTTCAAAACCAGCGATGTGCCGATAGCACATCGGGTTTCTCTCGCTGCGCACGTTCATCACGTCTGACGCCCGCTAAGCCACGAATCGGGTTCAAAGCGACCGATAGCCGAAGAACCCTGAATATTGTAGCGTTCGGGCATGCGAACGCGCGAAGATCTTGAGGCGTACATTCACCGCTGTGATTTGCCGAGCGAAGAGGTCGGCGAAAACCTCTGGGTGCTCAAAGACTCCACACAAGGCGAGAGTATCATCATCAGTTTGGCGGACTCACTCGTCCTATTTCGGATGAAAGTGATGGAACTGGAGGGAATCAAGAGCGAGCCCGAGTTGTTCAAGCGCCTGTTGTCGCTCAATGCCGAAGAGATGATCCACGGCTCGTATGGCATCGCGGACGGCGCCGTGGTCATCACGTGTGCGCTTAGGCTGACAAACCTCGACTACGATGAGTTTCTCGCGACGCTCGACGATTTCACGTTGGCGATCGGCAAACATTACCCCGAACTCAGCAAGTACCGCCCCGCCGAGGCTTAAGAGAGGAAGATCAATCATGGGAATTTTCAGTCGTCTCGCCACGCTGCTCAAGAGCAACATCAACGACCTCATTTCGGGCGCCGAAGACCCGGCCAAGATGCTCGAGCAGATCATCCTCGAGATGAATCAGCAGCTGATCGAAGCAAAGAAACAAGTCGCCGTTGCGATCGCAGACGAAAAGAAGCTCCAGAAGCAGTTCGACCGCGAAGCCAAGACCGCCCAAGAGTGGGAGAAAAAGGCGATGATGGCCGTGCGAGCAGGCGATGACGAGCTCGCGAAAGAAGCCCTGCAACGAAAGGGCGAGCACGACAACCTTGCCGCTGACTTTCAAGCGCAATGGGAGAAACAGCACGCGGCCGTAACTCAGCTCAAGACGGCCTTGCGTGCACTCAACCACAAAATCGAAGAAGCCAAGCGCAAAAAGAATGTGCTCATCGCCCGCCAACGTCGTGCCGAGGCCATGAAGAACATCCAAGAGACGATGAGTGGCCTCAAAGATGGCAGCGCATTCGAAGCCTTCGACCGCATGGCGCAGAAGATCGATCAGACCGAAGCCGAAGCCGAGGCGTCGGCTGAACTCTCCGAGGAGTACACAGGCGACGTACTCAAGTACAAGTTCGACAAGCTTCAAGCGACCGCGGGTGCGGACAGCGAACTACTCGAACTGAAAAAGAAAATGGGCATGGTTCCAGAGGAGCAAGCGCCTGCCGTCGCCGCACGCGTCGACGAAGAAGTCAGCGAAGAAGACGCGGAGCTTGCAGAGCTTGAAGAGGCGCTCGCGGAATTAAAAAAACGCGAACTGGGGTGACGTTTTTGGCTCTTCGCTAGGGTTCCTGCGTAGCAACGATTTTGCAGCTAGCAAAATCGGCTCCTCGAAACACCGCTCATCGCAACTGCCTTCAAACACCGTTCATTGCGACACAATGCTGACCAATCAAAGGCTCTTCTCCCTTGCCAGCCTGGCATCGATAGGTCACTTACTGATGGTGACTGGATGTGAGCATCGGCCCGAACGAAAGCCCGAGTCGATCGAGGTTCAGGGGCACCGGGGCGCGCGAGGCCTGTGGCCCGAAAACACGCTTGGGGGCTTTCTCAAAGCGGCGGCTCTTGGCGTGGACGTACTCGAACTCGACTGCGTGCTTACCGCCGATGGCGTACCGGTCGTGCACCACGACTTGTACCTCAACCCCGACATCACGCGTCGCGACGGGCGTTGGCTACAGAAACCGGAAGCGGCGCTCAAGACCATGCCACTGGTCCAGGTCCAAGAAGTCGATGTTGGTGCGATACACCCAGGCAGCGAATACGCCCAGCGCTTCCCGTCGCAAGCCGCAGGTCATGAAAAAATACCTACGCTTCGCGAGGTATTGCGTGCCACCAAAGAGAAGTGGCCGCAGCTACGCTACAACATCGAGCTCAAGATCGATGCGCGTGACCGTGAAGGCTCGGCTGATCCGCGCACGCTCGCATCCGCGGTGATTTCCGTCGTGCAAGAGGAAGGGCTTGCGGAGCGCGTCACGATTCAGTCGTTCTTGTTCGAGGCGCTCGAAATCGCCGGCAAGCTGGCACCCAATATCGGGCGTGCATGCCTGACCTCTGAAAACCGCTCGTACGATACCGTGCTGCGTGGCCAACGCTCTCCTTGGACGGGACGCAACGTGCTGTCGTTCGGAGGGCATACGCCGCGCATCGTGCATGACGCCGGCTGTTCGATCTGGAGCCCCGCACATCGCGACGTGACCTCACAAGACCTCCAAGAGGCCCACAGACTCGGGCTGCAGGTCATCGTTTGGACGGTAAATCGTCCCGTCGACATCGATCGCGTGATCACCCTGGGTGTCGATGGAATCATATCCGACTATCCCGACCGCGTACTCAAGCGACTCGGTCGCCGCTAGCTGCCACCGCGCGAGGGCGTCATCAGTACGCGCCGGCGCAACTGCCGCAGCGCTTCGCGGTCGCCTTGGACTGTCGCAGACGGCATCGGCGAACGCGGAATGAGAAGCACCAATCGATGCGCACTCACCAACACGTGCTCTTCGTCGACCTCACCGTGCGCGAGGTTGGCGTTTGCCAGCGCACGTAGGCCGTCGTCGAGTTGGGCCAGTAACGCACCGACTCGCGCGAGCTGCTCGCCCCGCGAAAGCGAGCTCAGAAGAACCCCCTGGGGAGACTCGATCACCGCATGCTCATCGGTGAGGTCGTAGACTTGCTGCACGTTCGGGTGCACGACACGTGCGTAAGCAAGCAGCTGCTCACGACGGCTCGCACCCACAAAAAACTCCTCGTCACAAGCCCGACGAAGCCAGCGGTCGTAAAGCCTCGACGAATTGCCGAGAGCAAGGTAGCGGATCCCGTGTAGGGTCGAAGTGCCCGAACCGCCCAGCCGGGCCTCGACGCCTTCCGCGGCCCGATCCAATCCAACCTGACGCAAGCAACGCGCAATCAGTCGCTGCTGCTTGGCGTAGAGTGGGTCCGGTACTCGCTCTGCCTGCACAAGCTCCAGCGCCTTTTGATAACGCCCGAGCGCGAAGAGCGCCTGACCCAACCCGAGCGTCACCTCCGGGTCCGGTTCGAGTTTATAGGACCGAGCAAGCATCTCCGCTGCCTCGCGGGCGCGTCCGCGTGTGACTAACAACTTGGCCGCCATCAGCGGCCTTCCGGCTGCCGAAAAATGGCGGGCCGCACCCGACAAGTCCTCAGACCAGAGACAGAAATATGCGGCGTCCTCGTGTCGTCCGCGACGGCTGGCGAAGTCGATGAGCTGTTCGAAGACCTGCAAGTCCGGTGCTTGCTCAAGCATGTCGCGTAACTCGCCACAGGCCTTCGCGTCTTTCGCCTCGACTGCATACCGGTAGGCGTCGACCACGTGCCCGGCATGTCGCGCGAGTTCGAGGGCCCCCGCAAAGTCCCAGACCTCCGCCAAGAGCCTCGCAGCCGCGGCCGTCTCACCGCGACTAGAAAGCAATGCCGCTGCTTCTCGATAACGACCCGCTGCCTTCAGCTCATGGATTTCGCTCTGCATCTGCGCCCTACTCTTGGGTTTCTATGACCAGGGGATCGAGCGACACAAGGTCGCCCTCAGACTCGGGCACCTCTTCCGGTGTGGAGCCCTCCACCAAATCGGCGACAGCAATCTCGCCGCGCTTGCGCGCCTGGGCGTCGTTCTTTGCCCGCTGCTCCGCCAAGATCGGTTTCGGGCGTTGCGCCGACCCTGGAAGAGAAAAGTCGCGCCAATAATAGCTCCTTGAGCGCACGTCGATGTGAACAAACCCACTGCGTGGATAGATGCCCACGCCAACGAAACCCTGCTTTCGGAAAAACCGTGCAAGACGACCGTTGCTCACGCCGGGCAAGACGATGTCCATCGCGCGTCCCTGCGCGTGTCGACTTGTGGAGCGTGCCTCGCGATAACCGCTTATGACTTGCACGTAGGGCGCACGGAATCGCAAGGTCGCCCGATAGACGAGCTCGAGAAGGCGAGGGTGTACCTCATGCGTAGCGCCATCTTGCTTGTTGGCGAGCGCTTCCTCGGCAAGTTTGCACTGCTCGACGGAAAACGTGCCGTCTGGGTTAGGGATGAGTTCGACGCTCATCGGCTTGTATATCCGTCGAAGCACGAGAGGCGGAGGGTCTTGCTTGCGCCACGCGCGAATCACGCTCCGTGGTGCACGCGTGTGCCAACGTCGCACCATCTTGCGATAGGCCGAGCTCACGCGAGGTCTGCGTGCACGTCGGCGTTTGCGCTTGGCTCTGTTTCGCGCGAAACGCTTCTTGGCTCGGCTCTTGCGCGCCGCCGCGGGCTTGCTCTTCTTGGCATGATTGGATCTGCCCTCTCGCGGTTTCGCGTGCGCCTTATCTTGCGCAGCAGCCTCGGGCGGTGCGGCAACCATGCCACAAAGGGAAATCGACAGCACGAAGATGACGGCCCGAATCAACGCCCACCTCCGTCGGTATCGGGCACAAGCTGCTCATCGCTTAGTTGCATGGCGAGCCTTGCCGCACGTTGAGAGGCCGCAGCCTTACTTCGCCCTTCTCCCTCCGCCACGCTACGCGACGCGACAACCACCTCGATGACAAAGCGCTTATCGTGCTCGGGCCCTTCACTGCGAACCAGCCGGTAGGTTGGTGGCGTGTCGCCCAGTCGCTGCACGCGCTCCTGCAAACTCGACTTGTAGTCGCTCGCGTCTTCCTGCAGTTCGGACATCGGTCCCACAAAGAGTCGACGTACAACCTCCGCGCTGGCTTCAGTTCCGCCGTCTACGCGGACCGCACCGATCAATGCTTCGAGCGCACTGGCAAGTAATCTCGGCTTTTTTTGGCCTCCCGTTTGAAGTTCGCCACGGCCTAGACGAAGCAGCGGACCAAGGTCGAGTCCGGTTGCGATCGCGCATAGCGCTTCTTCGCGCACCAGCGCGGCGCGAAAACGTGTCAGCGTGCCTTCGGTGGCCTCAGGATAAGCGTCGAACAGCATCGCCGAGACGTGGTCGTCGATGACGGCATCGCCGAGGAACTCAAGTCGTTCGTTGTGATCTTCGCTCTTCACCTCGTTCGCGTACGACCGGTGTGTGAGCGCACGGTGCAACAAAGCGAGCTTCTCGAAGCGGTAACTCAGCTTCTCCTGCAATGCCTCTAGTGCACGCGCGAACACCTTGGGATCGGAAGCGTCGCTCACGCTTTAAGCATACCACGCAGAGCGCTAGGGCTAGGCGCGACTACGTGGATACCGCCAGAGTCGAACCGTCACCCCTACGAGCACGAACGCCACCAGAACGAGAAAGTGGCCGGTGAGTAGATGACCACGCTCGGTCACAGGGCAATGCAACTGCAAAACGACATTGCCGACAAGGCCACCTGCGGCCCCGGCGAGCACGGCGGAGAGTACCGCCCCACGGTCGAGTTGCCGAACGAATGCAAAGATTGGAATCGACAGAAGGGTGCCAAATGCAAAGCAGCCACCCGCTGAGCCAACCATGGTGGATTCTACCTGAGGGAGTACACAAAGAATGAAGGTGCACGAGGTCGCAAAACCGATTGCAGCCCAGCATTTGGCGTGTGACCACGCGGGCACGTGTAGCGGTTTGAGCGCGACCCAAGCGCATAGCCCAGCGAGACCCAACAGCGCTCCGACGTGAAGGGCCATCCGAACCACGGGGTAGGTTCCGATGTCTGCGCGCGGGGCAAGCGGCCCCGCGATCATCACGATGACAGCGATCACACTCAGCGCAATCGCTCGGCGTACCCATGTAGGCTGACTTTTGAGCTTGGATAGCGGCTGACTGTCTTCAGCCTCGATTCGTTCAAACACCCCAGCAAACGCAACCTCGGCATCGAGTGGGGGCTGCGCGCGGTCGAAGTCGTCGCCGATCGGGCCCAGCTCCTCGCTGAACTCGGCGATCCCTTCCACCACCGCATCGGGCGTATTGTTCGAAATGCGAGTCATCGGCTCCCCACCTTGTCCTGTGTATGCGCGAGGTCGGCGAATGTTTCATCTTTCGCTAGTATTTCCTTGAGCTTTGCGTATGCACGGTGTGCGCGAACGCGCGTGGTTCCCTCGGAAAGACCCAAGATTTTAGCGACTTCAGTGAATGGTTTCTCATCGAACCAATGCAACACCACAACCTGGCGCTGCCCCTCTGGCAGCAGCGAAAGCGCGTCACGCAATCCTTGAACCCGTGCTGCTCGCTCCATCGGTAGCTCCTTAGGCTCGATGGCACCGATATGTTCCGCTTCCAACGTCTGCTCAGCACGCCGAGTTCTCTTGCGGTAGTGCTGGCGAACGATATTCATCGCTATCGTAAAGACCCACGGGCGCAGCGGTTTTGACGGATTGTAGTCCTTGCGAGCGCGATGGAGCTGGAAGAAGGTCTGCTGGATCACCTCTTTCGTGAGCGGCTCGGAGCGCGTGTAACGAATGGTCAGACGGGTCAACATCGGCAAGTAGCGGTCGAAAAGCACTCGAAAAGCCGCATGATCACCCTGGCAGTAGGCTTGCATCAGCGCCTCGTCGCTGCGTGCATCCTCATGTGCGCCCCCGCCCACGGACGAGCTATCCCGCAATGCGACCCCAACGTCAATGAGGTGCTACGATGAGGTCTAAGCTGATGAACCAGCCGAGCGATCCCTCAGTTCCCCCAGCCGCACCCCGCCCTTCCACCGAAATCGGTGCGGCGCCAGATGAGCTCGCGCACACCCACGCTGCGCAAGGCTCGACACCTCCCAGCGGGGAGACCGATCCGATAGTCGGACGTGTGCTCAATGGCCTCTATCGGATTGGAGAACGAATCGGTGAGGGCGGAATGGGCGCGGTGTATCGCGCCGAACACGTGAATCTCAAAAAGGAGTTCGCCATCAAAGTGCTGACCCCTGACGTGGCAAGTCGCGATGTGGCCCTCGAGCGGCTCCGACAAGAGGCGGTTGCTGCGAGCAGTATCGACCACCCCAACATTGTTCGCGTCGTAAACCTCGACGAAACCGAGGACGGTCTGCTTTACATCGTGATGGAACTGCTCTCTGGGATGAGCCTCGCGGAGCGCATCGAAGAGAGCGTGCTCGATGCGCACGACGCCATTGAGATCGGGCTACAAATCTGCTCCGCGCTTCAAGCGACGCACGCACGCGGTATCGTCCACCGCGACCTCAAACCCGACAATATCTTCCTAACGACCGTGCACGGGGAGACGATCGTTAAGATCCTCGATTTCGGCATCTCAAAGGTGAAACGTGACGATGCAGAAAGCGTAAGGGTTACCAAAACAGGCCAACTGGTAGGAACTCCGCTGTACATGTCCCCGGAGCAAGCGAAGGGCGAAAGCGGCATGGATCATCGAGTCGACATCTACGCGCTCGGCGTTCTGCTGTATGAGATGGTCGCTGGTGAACCGCCCTTCACTGGAAGCAACTACTTTCAAATCTTATGGAAGCACGGTAACGAAATCCCGCCTCGTCCCAGCAGCCACGATCATGCTCGAGCGATTCCACACGTCCTCGAAGAAGCAATCCTGCGAGCTCTCGCGAAGGACCCGGAGCAACGCTTCGAATCGATGAATGAGTTCGCTGAGGAACTGCGCCGAGCGAAGCTGGCGGCCGAAATCACCAAGCCCGACCGCAAAGGCCCGAGCCGAGTCGCGATCGCGGGCGGCGCGCTCGCTCTGCTTGGCATTGGCGCATGGTGGCTAAGCAACGATACGACGGCCGTCGAACACGCGTCAGCGCCCTCGATGGATGCGACCGCGATTGCAAGCCCACCGCCACCCGCACATGATGAGCCCCACAAAGCTGAGGAAAAAGCAGATGCGCCCGAATCGGTGGAGCCCGCTCCCGCGGCGGAACCACCAACCCTTCGATTCGAACTCCAACCCAGTGACGCGCGGGTTCGAATCGGAAACGTCATCCTCGAAGGACCGCAGCGCTACCAGCTACGCGAATTCGACCCCTCCGCCAATGACGGCGAGATTGAGATCGAGGTCTCCCACAAGGGCTACAAGACGGAGAAATGGCGGCTCGATCCGCGAAAAACGACGCTCGTAGCTCTGACCTTGAGGTCATCGAACAAGAACTCCAAGAAGCGCAGCACAGGTGGAAAAACGAACATTTTCACCGACTACGACAACTAGACCGGGCGTTTTGACCCGCGAGCTTGGGTGATGCTGTCACTAAGCTTACAGGACGCGTGTCGGTGCTCACCAGTTGTGTGCTTTTTGCTCTATTTGTGCACTCGGGCGTTGACACAGCGCGGCGCGATGCTATCCCGCCGACCGATGTTGCAGATGGGAACTCGAGGGATTCTAGTGTTGGGATTGCTGACCGCATCAGCATGCGCAGACCGTGGCCGAGGGACGGACAGAGGAAGCGGGCGAACCAGCCTCACCGATCTGAACAAAGAGGTCGATGGGGCTGGTTCCAGCTTTGACGCAGGACCATCCAATTCGGAAGACCCCCCGATTGTTGTCATGGGCGACGACGGTTTGGGCTACGAAGCCTACCAAAGCTGGATGCTGTCGATCGCGGACATGCTCTACCCCTTCTGTGAGTGCATCGTCACGCTGGGTGGATATGAAACCGTAAGCGCCTGTCAGACAGACAATCCAGCTCCCCGCGAAGATGCTTGCGTTGCGAGCTTCTCTCGAACCCACGCTCAGACTGCAAGGGACTTCTTTACGTGTCGCAGCGGCGCGGCAGAGCGTTTGGGAGATTGCCTGGGAACGTACTGCTCGTCTGCAGACGATTTCGAGTACTGCGCAGATCAGCACGATATGGAGATCGCCGACTGCGCCGCTCTTCTTGATTCCGCGGCCCAAAGCACACTGAACACCTGCAGCAACGGATAGGTTTGTTTGACATGGTCGTTGCTGCGACCCAGGCTCAAAGCCGCAATGCGTGAAGACCCAAAGCCTGGCGAGCCCTTGCCCCATAAAAAGCCGCATTGGTTACGTGCGCGGCTGCCCGGCGGGGCCCAGTACAACACGCTCAAGCAAAGCTTTCGATCACGCAAGCTGTTCACGGTCTGCGAGGAGGCGCGTTGTCCCAACATCGGCGAATGCTGGAAAGAGGGCACTGCCACGATCATGATTCTGGGCGACGTGTGCACGCGGGGCTGTCGTTTCTGCGCGGTCACGTCAGGCAACCCCAAAGGGGTTGTGGACGTCGATGAGCCTCGCAACACCGCCCAAGCTCTCGCCGATATGAACCTGGCGTACGTGGTGCTTACGATGGTCGACCGCGATGACCTTCGCGACGGCGGCGCGGACCACGTTGCGCAAACGGTCGAACAAATTCGAAAGCATTGTCCCGAGCTTCTGGTCGAGACGCTGGTGGGCGACTTCGCGGGCCAGCGCGAGGACGTCGAGTATGTCATCGCGAATGGCCCACCGGATGTTTTTTCGCACAATGTTGAGGTCGTGCCGGCGCTTCAAAGAAAGATGCGCGACGCCAGATGCTCCTGGAAGCGTTCGATCGACGTGCTTCGTTGGGCACGCGATGCGGGCGCCAATGTGACGAAATCGAGCCTGATGGTCGGCTGCGGCGAAAATGTGTCCGACGTTCACGAGGCGATGCATCGACTTCGCGAAGCCGATGTCGACGTTCTGACGATCGGCCAATACTTGCGTCCGACTCCCAAGCACGCGCCCGTCGTGCGCTACGTGGAGCCCGCTGAGTTCGACAGCTACCGCGAAGCGGGTCTGGCGCTGGGTTTCAAGTACGTCGCTTCCGGTCCGCTGGTGCGCTCAAGCTATCGCGCAGCCGAAGCCTTTATGCACGGTCTGCTGACGGCCCAAGACGGACGCCCACGAAGCTTTGTACCAGTTACTGAAGAGCCACTTTTCGATCGCTACGGACGCAAGCCCGACGATCGTCGCCATCTTCCTCTAGCGTAGTTGCGCCTCTCCCTGCGATGCGCGCAGATCGAGGCGCAAACGTTCGACGCACCGCGGCAAGAAAGGGTATCCCTCGAACGATCGAGCCGGGTTGTGCGTTTTCTCCGACGCTGCGCAACGCTCGCCCAACCCGAGGGTGCTTCGATCGACTTTTCCTCTATAGTGTTGCGACAATTATGGAAACCCAGCACATCAAAGGACACCGAATGCCGCTTTCCTCTCAGCCCGACGACGTGCTCTCAGTCATCAAACGAGACGGCACCGTAAATCCCCGCACCGACCCGCGGCTCAGCGACGATGTGAAGAAGCAACTCTACCGTGCCATGGTGCGAACGCGCGTTATCGACGGCCAGCTTGAGAAACTGCAACGCCAGGGCCGCATTGGCTTTCACATCGGTTCGCTTGGCGAAGAAGCGTGCATCCTGGGATCGGCCGCAGCCTTTGCCGAAGGTGACTTCATCTTTCCTTGCTATCGTGAGTTCGGCGCACTGCTGTGGCGCGGCATGCCGCTGCAATCGTACGTGGACAACATGTACGGGAACAACAACGACGTCGTCAAAGGACGGCAGATGCCGGATCACTACAGTGGCAAACCGTACGGCTACGGTTCAGTGTCCTCGCCCATCGGAACGCAGATGAGTCAGGCGGTCGGTTACGCCTGGGCCGGAATGCAAAAGGCCGATCGTGCAGGCGAGACGCCGCCCGCCGTCGGCGTCTACTTCGGCGAAGGGGCGACCAGCTCCAACGACTTTCACACCGGGATGAACTTTGCCGGTGTGTTCAAGACACCGACTTTGTTTCTCCTTCGCAACAACCGCTGGGCGATCTCGGTTCCCGCAGAGCGGCAAACCGCATCGGACAACTTCGCCGTCAAAGGCGTTGCGTATGGTGTCCCAGGCATTCGTGTCGACGGCAACGACATACTGGCATGCTACGCAGCCACCCAGGGTGCGCTCGAACATGCACGATCGGGTGGCGGACCGACGCTCATCGAATTTCTGACCTACCGCCTGGGTGGTCACTCCACCTCCGACGATCCCCGCGCATACCGCGCCGAGAGCGAGGTCGAAGAGTGGCGCAAGACGGACCCCATCGTTCGACTACGGACACATCTTGAGAGCTCGATGGGCTGGAGCGAGACGGACGAAGAAACGCTCAAACAAGAAGTCGAAGCCGAGCTTCGCGCTTGCATCAAGCGGGCAGAAGAAACCTCAAGGCCCGCACTTTCAACGCTTTTCAATGACGTCTACGAGGAGCAACCGTGGCACCTTCGTGAGCAACAAGAGGTCCTCGAAAGAGGCCCACGCACCACGATTGGCCACTAGGGAGAACAAGGAACAGTCATGGCTCAAATGAATCTTGTACAAGCGATTAACAGCGGCCTGCGCAGCGAAATGAAACAGGACGAAGACGTCATCGTGTTGGGCGAAGACGTCGGCAAAGTCGGTGGTGTGTTCCGCGTCACCCAGGGACTGTGGGATGAGTTCGGCGACGACCGTGTCATCGACACGCCCCTGGCGGAGGGAGGCATCATCGGAACCGCGATCGGGATGGCACTCTACGGCATGCGACCGGTTCCAGAAATCCAATTCTCCGACTTCATCTTTCCCGCGTTCGACCAGATCGTGAGCGAGGCAGCCAAGTACCGGTACCGCTCGGGCGGCGAGTACACGGTGCCTATGGTCATCCGAACTCCCGTCGGCGGCGGCATTCGTGGTGGGCACTACCACTCTCAGTCGCCGGAGTCCCTTTTCATTCACACCGCGGGTTTGAAGGTCGTTTGTCCATCAAACCCTTACGATGCGAAGGGCTTGCTCATCTCTTCGATTCGCGACAACGACCCGGTGATGTTCTTCGAACCGAAGCGCGTTTATCGCGCAGTCAAGATGGAAGTTCCCGACGAGGACTATACGATCGAGATCGGCAAAGCGAAGGTGGTGCGGGAAGGCGAGGACGTCACGGTTCTAGTCTGGGGCGCCATGCTCTACGAAGCCTTGGCTTCTGCCGAGGAACTCAGCGAAGAAGGTATTGAGGCCGAGGTCATCGACCTGCGGACCCTTTGGCCGGTTGACATCGACACGATCACCGAGAGCGTCAAAAAGACGGGTCGCGTTGTGATCGTCCACGAGGCGCCAAAAACCTGCGGCTTTGGCGCGGAACTCCTCTCCTTGGTCTCGGAAAAAGCATTCTTGCACCTCGAAGCACCACCAACCCGTGTGACCGGCTTCGACACGCCCTTCCCGTACACGCTCGAAAACGAATACCTGCCCTTGCAACACCGGATCACCCCTGCACTCCGCGACACGGTGCGTTTCTAATGCACACCCAGCAGACACAATCAGCCCCACAGTCCGCGCAAGCGCGAGGAGACAATATGTTCGAGTTCAAGCTTCCCGATATCGGCGAAGGTGTGATGGAAGGCGAAGTCGTCGAGTGGCACGTCAAGACTGGCGACGCAGTTAAAGAAGACGACCCCATGGTTGAGGTCATGACCGACAAAGCGACCGTGACCATCGGCGCGCCCCGTGAGGGAACGATCGCCGAAATTCGCTATCAAGTCGGCGAGACCGCTAAAGTCGGTGATGTGCTCGTGGTCATCTCCACGGGCAGCGCCAGCGCCTCCACCACGGTGGCAGGCATCGCTGCACCCGCAGCTCAAAAAGAGGCAAAGGACGAAGGTCCGGCTGCCACCGCCGTGGGCGATATTCGAGAGGGCCTCCCTGGCTCCAACTTCTTTTCGGGCAGTGCGAAAGCCAAAGCCACAAAGAAGGCCACAAGCAACGGCGGCAGCTACTTCGAAGCGAAACCGCTGGCGACACCTGCCACGCGAAAGCTTGCCCGGGACCTCGAAGTCGACCTTCGACGCGTCCCACCGACCGGACCAGGCGGCCGCGTCACCAAAGAAGATGTCCGCGCATTTGACGGCGCGGCTCCGGCCGTCGTCGAGGCCGAACCTGTAACTTCGGCGGGGACAGACCTCGCTCCCGCTTCACGACCTGTACATCACACCGTGACGTCCATCGTGGCGCCTTCGCGGCAGGAGTCTGAACTTGAGGTTCGCAAGCCCTTTGTGGGCATCCGGCGCAAGATTGCCGAGCGCATGCAGCAAAGTAAGAACACCGCTGCGCACTTTACCTTTGTTGAAGAGTGCAATGTCGATGCTTTGATGGAGCTCAAGGCGCGACTGGCGCCGCGCGCTGCAACACGAGGCGTCAAGCTGAGTTTCCTTCCGTTTATTACGAAGGCCGTGGTCGCGGCGCTCAAAAAGCACCCCATCCTCAACTCGGCGCTGGACGAGTCCACCAACGAGCTGGTGTTCCGCAACTACTATCACGTTGGTATCGCGGCGGCGACCGACCAAGGCCTCATGGTTCCCGTCGTCCGCGATGCGGATCGCAAAAGCTTAATCGGTATCGCCGAGGACATCGAACGCCTCGGTAACGGCGCACGAGATGGCTCGCTCAAGGCGGACGAGCTTAGTGGTTCAACCTTCACGATCACCTCGCTCGGCAAGCAAGGCGGCCTGTTCGCTACGCCGGTTCTCAACTTCCCTGAGGTCGGTATCTTGGGTGTCCACCAAATCAAGCAGAAGCCCGTGGTGCGCGACGGCGAAATCGTGGTGGGCAACGTGATGCTGCTTTCACTCTCGTTCGATCATCGCATTGTAGATGGCCACGTCGGCGCTGCGTTCGCCTACGACATCATTGGCTATCTCGAAGACCCCGAAGCGCTCCTGCTCGAAGTCTAGGCTCCACGCGCTTTCGTTAGTTTTGTTGGGCGTGGCGGAAGAAGCGTCCGAGGATGTTGCCAACGTCGCGTCCCGCGATCTCCGCGCGTTGGATGATCGAGGGCTGCTGAGCGCTCGCCTGCACACGCGTATTGTATCGGATTTCGTCGGTCAATGTTTGTCCCCGCGACCAGAGCGCTGTTACGAAGGCCTCCGTGTCGCGCGCATAGATGAACGCATACTTGCCGCGCACCAGAGAATCGACGCGTACCGTGACCGCAACATCGGCACCCTGCATTTGCTTGCCAACCTGGACGGGCATTGAACGAAGGGCCCCATCCATGACCCCCGCTTCGAATGCATCTTTGACCGACTGGAGCTTGGCGGCCGCATCGACGTCATCGTTGTTGGCCAAAAAGCTTTGTTCAGGCTGGCCATCGACCATCGCTTGCGAATAGTCGAAGAATATCCCTACCGACTGTGCACCCTGAAGCGCCGACGGCGGCCCCGACTTGCGCACGACGGTCCAAGGAGGCGCACACGCCGCACAAGCAAACAAGACGAAAAGACTGAGGACGATCTGCTGCCGCTGCATGGCGCATTCATCCACAGAAATGCCTCTTTTGGCAAGCCAGCAACGCGATGAGCGAGCGCAGGCGATGCAGCCGTGAAGAGCCACAAGTAGAGTCTCAATCGGAGCCGGGGCCCGATTGAGACTCGCGCGATGAGCGAGCGGAGCCAAAGCAAACCGATTTGCTATCCGCAAAATCGATGCTTGCGACGCGCACCCGTGAAGAGCCACAAGTAGAGTCTCAATCGGAGCCGGGGCCCGATTGAGACTGTTAAGAGCGATGCTGATAAAGGTCTCCGTCTTCAAAGCCGTGGCGACGATAGTACTCGCGCGTCCCAACCGAAGAGATCACGCTGAGGTTTTTAAAGCCTGCCCGGGTTGTACGCGTCAGAGCCGCCTCGATCAGCGCAGCACCAAGCCCACGATGCTGCGCGCTATCACGATCACGCATGCCCAGTCTTGATGCACGACCATACACGTGAAGCTCACGCAGAAGGGCAGATCCCTCTAGCTCTGCAATGAACGGCGCTTCGCGCGGGAGAAAGAGTCTCAAAAAACCGGCAATGTGGTCACCCACGTCAATCCATTCGAAAAACACTTCCCGGCCCGAACTTGTATCGTACTCCAAGGTGCAGAGCTTGACTTCTCCCTCGGGTGCGCGAGCCCCAAGCTCACGTGCACGAATGTCTCGTAGAAGCGCACCTCGGTTGCGCAGACGCTTCTCGAGTTCATGGCGGCGGCTTGCACGCTTACCGCTCGGCGATGCATCTGGCCCCGGCAAGTCGCGCATGACGCGAGCCAAACGGCAATACCGCGGCGTGAGCAACAGCGCAGCTTCGAGCACGCGATCCAACTCATCGGGCGCATAGGCTCTCCAGCGTCCAGCCTCGGCCTCATCCATGAGTTCCGCCGTGGGGTCGAGCACGCAAGGATAGATCTTGAGTTCATCGGGGCGATAAGCCGGTTCCGAGAACAGCTGAGCATACTCTTCGATGTCGGCATCGGGTGAGGAGCCGAGTAGATTCGGCATCCAGTGCGTGAGCACCTTGAAACCGGCGCCGCGCAACATCGAAAAGGCTCGGCGCGTGCTTTGAACATCGTGGCCACGCCGATTGGCCGTGAGAATTTCATCACGAATGCTCTGTACACCGAGCTGGATCTTGGTAGCCCCAAGCCTCCTAAGCCGAACAAGCTCATCAGCCGTAATGTGATCGGGTCGCGTCTCAAGCACCAACCCCACACAACGTGCCGAGGCCGACTCGTTGGTTCTCTGCGCAGCCTCAAGCTCATGCCAAGACGCGCCCCCTTCGCTAGAGTCAGACCCCAACTGCCTTAGCTGGAGATTGTAACGCCCCCTGCCCTCCTCTTGTGAAAATGCAGCACTGTCCCCGTATGTCACTTTGAACGACGGTAACGCCCTGCCAGTCTCGTTCGCATCGACGCGCGAGGAAATCGATGTGCTCCCAGAGAAAGCGTTCAGCGCCTCGAAGCAGCGGAGTACGAACCAGCGCTGGTACGCTCGCGGATAGCTGGACCAGGTGCCACCCAAGATCAGCAATTCGATCTTGTCGGTGGGCTGACCCGCCGCGCGGTAGGCCACGAGCCGGGCAAGCGTCTGCCGGTAGGGGTCGAAGCTGTGACGTGCGCCCTCGTGCGAACCGCGCTCGCCAAGGGTGTAGCTCTTAGGCATACGCACATCGCTCGGGCAAAAGATGCACGTACCTGGGCACGGATGAGGTTTGGTAAACACCGTCACAGGTGTTACGCCCGAGTGCGTTCGCGTCGGCGATATGCGAAGAGCGTGCACCAGGTGTTCCCGCGCACACGGCAGGTGCGAGCCTTGTCGCGCCAGCATGTCATAGGCATGAAGAATCGCCTTCTTCGAGTACAAGCCTCCATGTGGCATGGGGTGGCTACGCAACATTTGATCCAAGTCCGAGGCAGCCAGCCCATCGGGTGCGCGGCCGATCTCCTTGAGCAGCGCACAGAGAGCCGGTTCCGCGATCTCGGACATCCTACCCCCTAGCACATCTCACCTCCGTAAAGGTATCGTAGCGTTCGATGATCAAATACGCGACACCAGAGCCCCCTGTCACCGAGAGTCTGAACGCGATCAAGGAGTCTATGCGAAGGGCCGGAGCGCAGTACTACATTGACAACCTCCGTGGTCCAGCAACCGAGGAGCAGATCGCAGGAGCCGAAGCGCGCGTCGGTGGTTTTCCGATTTCTCTGAGGAGCCTTTACCTCGCGCACGCCGGAAACGACGATTGGTACGCTGGCTTTCTTCCGGAGCACTGCCTCGCCAACATTGAACAGGCCGAGCACGATCGGGATGAATTCCTCAGCGAATGCGTTTCAAATCAACATGGAATTCTGTCGTATTCGGACGGCGACTGGCTCAGCCCGCGACTTTATCCCGAAGAACTCAACACGAGGTGGTGGATTCTCGGGGACAGCGAAGATCAACGCGACTACCTATTGACCCACCTGGACAGCGAACGTGTCTTTTGGTTTTCCGAAAACTATCCGCCCTTGGAGGTTGCAGCTTCCAATATAGGGAGTTTTTTTCGAGGATATCTTCGGCATTTAGAGTCGGGGAGGTGCGTGCTTCCCAAGAACGGGAACCTGCGGTGCGGAACAAAACTTGTTGGTGAATGGGATGTCGCGCTCACCATGCCAGACGATACCAGCGGCGCGCAGACGTTACTGGATGACTTGTTGGCTCACAACGATTGCGAACTCGCCCACCCTCCGACAGACGCCTTGCTGCTGCGACTACAGGCCATTCTCAACAGCGGATCGAACATTCGTTCTCAAACCCGTGCCTCCGAAATTGCACAGTGCCTGGAAGACGCTGACGAAATCGAGGAGCTTTATGCCAATGACTACGAACTTTCGAAACGACTTGATGAAGATGCCTAGGCTCGAACTTCGAGACTCCCCCGCCAACGAGGAACTTTTTGGACCTCGAGGCGTCCATACAGAATGCTCCGAACTATTTTATGGTCCCTTCCCGTGTTCTTTCCTCTGTTCGGGTGTGATGCGCGGACGTTTGGCGAACCTGCCAGCTCGTTGAACTCAATCTCCACTGGGCTTTTCTTCGCGGAGGACCCGGAGTCGCCAAACGACTGGCAGCTTTGGTGGCAAGGCGAACCCGACCAAGTTCTCCGTTACCGAAGCGTGCGCTTCGAGCAACAACAGCTGGACTCCGTCGCCTTCGCGCCCATCGACCCTGAGCGCTACCGCCGGAGCCGCCGTTCTCGCACAAGCTGTTCACACTACCAAGCCGAAGTGCGCGAACAAGAGCAGGACATCGTCGAGCTTCGCGGCGCTGGCGTGCTTGCGCAGCTAAGTCGAGCATCGCTCGAACCTGGTCAGTTTCGCGTGGTCGTCGATCGAGTCGACGACGAATCCCTCCTCGCAGAGTTCGCGGTCGACGGCCTCAACCGAAGCGACGTTCGCCGCTTCGATGCGCGTATCGCGGAAGTCAAAGCGGGGGCGTGCCGCGACCAACCCTATCGCGTCGACTCTCTTCAAGGCGCGTTCATGAGCCGACTGGATCCGGGGACGCTCGTCGAGTTATTTGAGGACCGCAGCCTTTGGCCGTCGTCCACCAGCGCCGCCGAAGACCACGACTTTCTGCAGGAGCTTGCGGTGCGGGACGCCACGACGAACGTCTTTGGTTCTCTGGTCGTCGAGTCATCCGCGTCACCCGAGGCCCTTTGGGAGCTTGCCCGAGATGTCCACCAACCCTTTTTCATCGCGTGGCTCGCACCTCGACTCGACCCCAACGCAGAGCCGAACCACTTTGAGCAGCGCATCCTCGAGCGTGGCGCATGGTCTGCTGAAGTCATGGACTATGTCTCGATGCGTATCGAGCTGCTCCGACAAAGCGACGACACGCACAAGCAACTTCTTGAGCTCGCCCGTTTGCTGCAGGTCGCTCCCAACGAGTTTGACCTCTTCTACCCAGAACAGGCGGAGTGGATCCAGTCCGAGTTTCACATTGGTTTCGGTTTCGCTTGCCGCTCAAGTTTCTCGAGAGCCTGCGGATTCGCCCACCGCATTCCCGAGTGCGAGCAGGCGCTCAACGAGTTGATGTCCGAGTATGAGCTCGACGGTGCCACTTTACCGACGCTGAGAGCGTCAACCGATGCCGAGCGAATACTTGGGATTTAGTCGTTGAGGTCTATCGGTAACAACGCCACCGCGAAAGCCAGGCAGGTCAGGTGCTATGCTGATCGATGATGAGCACGCTGGTCCGAGTCCTGGTTATCTCCGGCCTAGCATTGACGAGCGGCTGCGGAGGGACTGTGGCCGATCTGCCGGTCGACTTGCGCGGCGTATACCGACTCATCATCTCGCACGAGTCGGGCTCGCCCTGCGCAGAATGGGTCGCGGATCATTTGGCTCAAACCCTCAGAGGTAGTGCGTACTTGCGCATCCGCCGGCTGCCAACGCACGAACCGGTCACACCGCACAAGCATGGGGATGCAAGCATCCACATCTCAGCGTCAATCCGCTACGAGCAAAATAACTTCTCCAATCGCCGCAACAACAGTTTGATGTGCGGTCCCGGCGAAATTGACTGCGGCCGACAGTTCTCGCCGAGTCCCTACGAACTCGGGACACTTTGGGGCACGCTTCATGTGGTTGTGCTGCGCGCCGGCTTCCCGCCACAGGAGCGAACCATCGTCGACCATATCGACCGCGGCCCACGCCAAGACCTCTACGAGCGCCTGGCCGCCCGCACCGAACGACTTTTCTAAGGTCGCTCGTCGAACGAAATGAAACCGCGCGTCCTGACGAAGCCGAGGACCAGGTCGCGCAGCCTTCCGGCCATCAGCTCGCGCTCGGGGAGCTCGTCCCGCATCAATGCTGCTTGAATCGCACCCATCACAGCATCGACCGCAAAAAGCAAGTCAGTACGTGCCAGGTCCTGATCAGAGACCTCATGTCGTGTTGAGATCGCTGCATACAAAATGTCGACGACACCTTGTCGGTGCTCGACGATGGCATCAAGGCGGTCGAGTGCTGGGGCTTCGGCAAAGAGCAGCCGCAGCACAGCCGCATCGTCAAAGAACGTGTCGACGGCTTCACGTGTCAGCGCTTCGACAACACCCGCAAGCGGCTCATCCTTCGTTTGCTCAAGTACGTTTCGAAACGCACGCTCACGTTTCTGAAGGTCGCGCTCGATCGCACGAGCGAGAATCGACTCCTTCGAAGGAAAGTATTGGTAGAGCGAACCGATGCTCACCCCGGCCATCTCCGCGATGCGGTTGGTCGTGGCTCCCGAGACACCGACCTTCGGCAAAATGCGAGTCGCTGCCTCTGCGACGGCGTCAACGAGGATCTGAGAGCGCCGCTGCTTGGGCTCTTTTCTTAAGGATGTCTCAACTTTTTCCATCTCTGGTCTCCGAGTCGCGCACGCGAGCACTGCGATTGGAACACGAGTTTAAAGCAGGCCTCAATCGCAGGATGCTGAGCATGTCCCAGGGGGTTGAAACTTTCAACACAGTGTCCTCCATGGCCCTGTGTGCCCCGTGGCGAAAGGAGACAACATGAAAGCAACGTTTTTCGAAGAACTGCGATTTGGTCGTCATTTGATTGCCTTCGCCAAGGATCCGAGTGATCTCGAACGGATACGAAAGCTCGGAGACATCGCAGGCAACTTGCGCGACCGCCGCGCAGCACAGGCCGTCGTCGCGTTCGCGATGCAAGACGTCGGCTACCGACGAATGAATCAGGAGGGGTACGAAGTTCCCACGCCGAACCTCGGGCTGCTCGCACAGCTTCCAACGGAAAGCTTTGGCTACGCATACGCAAAGCACTTTCGCGACAACGAACTGTCGGTCGACTTCATGAACCGTTCGTCGATCCAAGACCCCGCCACGCAGTTTCTTTCCGATCGCGTGCATCTCACGCACGACATCGTTCACGTGATTGCAGGTTACGGCACGGACAAGGTCGGGGAGCTCGCCGTTCAGGCCTTCTGCCTCGGTCAACTCCCTTCCGGGATTCACGCGGCGATCATCGCGGCAGGTCTGCTCAATCTTTTGCGCGAGGACCTCGCTCTAATTCCCGACGCATTCGACGCCATGAGCGAGTCTTATGAACGAGGAAAACGAGCTCATTTCCTGTTGGGCGTTCGTTGGGAAGACCACTGGGAAGAGCCGCTCGATTCGCTTCGGCGACGTTTGGACGTCAGCGCACGACACCTTCGCGAGGTGGCAGCATGACGCTGCGAAAGAACCCATTCTTCATCGCATCGACCGGCGAGCTACACCCTCGTCGTCGAAAACAGATTCTTGCTCTTCACCCCGAGGTCCGCAAACTCTTCGGCTACGATCGTCGAACCGCTGCGGTGATCGTCGTCCTGGTCTCGTTGCATTCGCGATCGCCGCGTGGATCGACATCGACCAGATGTGGGGCGGTGTTTGGGGTCTAATCGCCCTCAGCTACGTGGTTGGCGGCACCCTCAACCATTGGCTTGCGATGGGCATCCACGAGTGCACGCACGAGCTCGCGGCTCGGACGCATCGAGGGAACCGCTGGCTCGCGATGCTCGCGGGCTTACCCGGCGTAGCCCCCGCCGCGATGGCGTTCTGGCATCACCATCAAGCACACCACGCGTTCTTGGGAATCGAGGGCGGAGACAACGACCTTCCGTCCCGCGGCGAGGTGGGCTGGGTGGGAAACAGCTCATTGCGTAAAGCCACGTGGCTTCTCACCCTTCCGCTGACAGCCCCCTTCACACGCGGCTTTATGGTTCCACCGAAGTACTGGGAGCGCATCAACATTGCGGTCCAGCTCGCTGCCAACGTTGCCATCGTGTACTGGCTCGGCTGGAGAGCCCTGGCGTACTTTGCGCTGAGCACCTTCTTCGGCAATGGACTCCATCCCGCGGCGGCCCACTGGATCCACGAGCACTACACCGACGACGGCACGCAAGAGACGTTTTCGTACTACGGCCCACTCAACTGGCTCACCTTCAATGTCGGATATCACACCGAGCACCACGACCTGCCGAAGATCCCAGGCTGGAAGCTGCCCGAACTGCATCGCATTGCACGCCCTTTCTACGCGAATCAGCAGAGCCACCGCTCATGGCTGGGTGTTCTGTGGCGTTTCATCACGCGTCCTGAAACTTCCCATGCCTCGCGCATCACGCGGACCGTCCGAACCTGGCAGAACGCACGCAAGCCCAAGGCGCAGCACGCCCAGCGCATCAAAGCCGCAGGCGCGCTTAACCATCAGGACAGTCTCATAGCTCCCCCGGCTCCCATTGAGACTTCGCTGAGCTTGGTCACAGACTTATCACACCACGCTTCGCAAAGCAGTTGACCTTTTTTGGCAATCCGTTCATTAGTAAGGGAAGTGCTTCGGCCTTAGGCTAGGCACCCTCGAAAGAACCACTCCCATGAGCTGTCAAACCCACACCACGACACAGTCCGCCTTCGCGTACGCGCGAATGGACTGGGCCGTTCCGACCGTCATTTCTGACGGTCTAGTCCCAAAGGACGGCCGGGTTTGGCACTGTCTCCTCGAGTGAACGCATAGCAGTAGGAGAACCGATGCAGACCCGCCGTAACCCAAAGCGGCAGGGCTCACGCGTTGCCGCTCCCAACCCTCCTCTCGCCGAGCCGAGAGGCGTTCACGATTCGACGAGACAGAAAATGAAGAACACGAGAAAAAACAGCCTTTTATGGGAGGAACGGGTGGTTCCCGAGATGACGCGCATGGCGTGGCCGATCGCGTTGTCGATGATCTCGTACGCCGCCGCCACGCTGATCGACACCATCTTCGTCAGTCCGCTCGGCGCAGACGCACTGGCGGGCGTCAGCCTCGGCGGTGTGGTCGCCTTTACCTGCATCTCGTTCGCGCTCGGAGCGCTCCGCGGCATCAAAGTCGCGACATCGCATGCGGTGGGAGCAGGCCAGGCGCATCGAGCTGTGTCTATCCGACGCGTCGGTACACGCATGGCACTGCTGCTTGGGTTGACCACGGCCGGCCTGGCGTATGCACTATCGTTTGCGCTGTCGGATATAACCAAGAGCGCCGAAGCAGGCGAGGCAGCGGCAACATACTTGTCGATACGGGCGCTCGGAATGCCGCTGGTGCTGGTTTACGCAGCGCTTCGGGAGTATCGCCAAGCACTCGGGGACTCGATTCGTCCGATGATCGCCGTCGTGGCAGGCAACTTGCTCAATATCGCTTTGGACTACGTTTTTATTGTCCTCTGCGAGTGGGGGGTGGCCGGCGCGGCGTGGGCGACAGCCATCGCGCATAGCATCGAAGCGTTTTTGATCCTCGGACTGGTTCGACATGCACACCGGTTGGAAAACCAAACCGTTGGGCAGACCTCAGCGGAGGAACGCCGGGACGCGAGCAGGACTGTTTGGAGGCTCGGATGGCCCCTCGGCCTCCAGTTCGTGCTCGAATCATCATCCTTTACGGTGATGGCGCTACTGCTGGCGGGGTTGGACTCCATTCATTTGGCCGCTCACCAGATCGTGATTCAGGTTATTCACCTCACATTCTTGCCGCTTGTCGCGGTCTCCGATGCAGGTTCGATCCTGGCCGGTCACGCAATGGGCGCCGGGCGAACGGAGCTGATTCGCCGCGTCACGCGTGTGTCGCTTCTTATGGGACTTGCGTACGCGACCTTCTGCACGGTGATGTTGGGGCTTACCAACCGGCAACTTGTGGCGGTGTTCACCACCGAAGCGGAGCTGGGTGCCCTTGTGAGCAAAGTATTCTGGATCGCAGCGGCGTTTCAGCTCCTCGACGCCATCGACATCACGACGCGGGGCGTTCTCCGCGGCGTGGGTGACGTTCGCTTTAGCGCGGCAGTGGGTGTTGTGTCATCGTGGTTGATTCTGCCGCCTGGAACGTACCTTCTCGGGTACATGATGGGCTGGGGCGTCATCGGCGCCTGGGCGGCACTTGCCTTTCAGATACTCGTCTCGGCGCTGATTCTTCGAGCGCGCTTGTCAGGAGGACGCTGGAACGCCAGGGGTCGCCACCAGGCATGGACGCGACGCTTGCGCCCATGGACGATCGTTCGCGCTCGGCGCAGTAGGCGATTGGCATAGGGATGTCATGACAGAACGTTGACCACTCCGGATGGACAGATGAACACATACGAAGAACCTACTCTGGAGCGCTACGATGCGGCAGAACCTTGGCTGCGTCGTGCACTCCCGTTCTTGGAAGCAAACGAAACCGAGTACGGCCTCCAATGGCGACTCGCGCACCGAATGATCGAAGGCTCACCCCTTCGACAAGATGCTCGTCTCGTTGCAGAACGAGAGCGACGCCGTTGTCGTTGCGGATGAGATCGTCCCGCAAGCCACGCAGGCACGTTGCATCCAAGGTCCGGCAAGCGGGCTCAAAGCCCTTAAGCGCCAGCTCAAAAAACGAGGGGTGCCGTCAACGTTCGGTACCGGTCAATGGCTCTACCGTCTCGATGAGGTTGCTCGAACGTGATAAGTCAGCCCAAGCCTAAAGATGGACGAACCTGTCACGAAAGAGACCTTGCAGCGTTGGCTACCCTCAGAGGTCACGCGCGAGCACGCAGCGGAGCAGACCGCCATCGCACTGTCACTGCCGAGTCCGAACTTGCGGGCGGCGAAGCAAGTCTGCCATGAACTCCTCTCGCTTCCATTGACGATCTCACCGCTTGAGCTTTGTGAGCCCCTTGAGAGTCTTGACGCCGTTTCCGTAATCGTAGAGCGGACAACCGGCGAGCGAGTCGCCGTCTCCCTTCCGCAGCCACTATGGCACGCGGCCCTCGCTTCTCTTCTTGGGCCTTCTGCGCGCACGAGTGTGCCACTCGAGGCAGAACGCGGCGCCTTGCTCTACTTGGCGGCGCGGCTCACACAGGCAGCGCTTGGTGACGCGTTCTATGTAGCGGGTGTGACCACGACGACGGAGAGCCTGTGCGCAGCGCTCGGCATCGCGAACGCGGCGGGCGCACGATGGTGTGCGCGCGCGACTGTCTCGATTGGCGACACACCGGGAAGTGTCGTTCTCTTCTGCGCTACCCCGTTGCCCGAGCCGACTTCAAGCCGGAGCGAGCACCTGGCGAGCATCTCCGTCCCATGTGCCATCACCTGTGGCGAAGTTTCTCTACGCATCAGCGAACTTCGCACGATCGCCGAAGGTGACGTCATTCTTCTGGACCGCTTCGGTATGGACCTCAAGAAAGTCGGCCTGAACGGCTGCGTTCGACTCGCCCCGCTCGAAGGCGCTGCCTTGTATTGGGAATGTGTTATGCATGACGGCGAGGTCACGCTCAAAGGCATGGAAACAGACGATCCACCCCCACCCACCCACGCCAACTTGCAAGATCTACCAATCCGCTTGCATGTCGAACTGGCTCGTTTGTCCATGACAGTCGGCGAGCTAGGAGCCCTTCGCGTGGGCCACGTCCTACGGCTGGCCAAAAGCACGGGTGACGTCGTAACCCTCAGCGCTGGCGGCCAACCCATCGCAACTGGAGAGGTCGTCGACGTCGAAGGCGAACTCGGCTTTCGTGTAACGAACTTGGAAACCAGCCTCGTGGACAATCGCGATGCCCCTTGACCCCGCGTTTGTAGCCGACTGCCCGTACGGACCCGACGCGCTTTTTATCGACGAGATACTCGAAGTCGATAAGCAAAACAGCCGCATCGTCGCACGTTGGAACACGACAGGCGAACTACCACTCACCAATTCTCAACGGGTCCATCCCGTGCTTCATCCGCGACACATCAACGGCGGGCTGATGCTTCACGTGACCGGGATGGTCGGGTTTGCGCACGCGTATTACGTCCTTGGTCTTCGCCACCACGAAGGCTGGACGGGCTATGCCAGCCGGATCCATTCCGCGCGCTTCATGACACTCACCCCTCCGGGCGACCCGATCGATGTCGAGGTGGTTGGGCATCGAATGCGCATCGGGGACTTGCGAGTCATGGGTCGCTACCAGATACGCGCGCACCAAAACGGAAAGTTAGTGTATCGCGGTGACCAAGGCGCCATCTTCATGAAGCTCGACCCGTCTCAAACGACCCCGGCCCCCTCCGGTTTGCCCTCGGCGAGCTTGCCATGAGTACATTCAGCCAGGTTTTTCATGTCGATACACGCGGCCGAGGTCTTCACGAAATCAGCCGGCAAGTTCAGCAAGTCATCGGCGAAGCTGGTGTGTCGAGCGGTTTATGCAACGTCTTCATTCACCACACTAGCGCTTCGCTCATCATCAGTGAAAACGCGGACCCCGACGTTCAAGTCGACCTCGATGCTTTCCTGAGCCGCCTGGTGCCCGACGGCGACAAGCTCTATACTCACACGGCCGAAGGACCCGATGACATGGCTGCGCACGTGCGAAGCGTCCTAACCGCAACTTCACTGAGTGTACCCATCGAAGACGGCCTATGTGCGTTGGGCACTTGGCAAGGAATCTACGTGTGGGAGCATCGCCACCGTCCGCATCGTCGAAAGATCACCGTCTCAGCGCTTGGCTGAATCATTGTAACGAATGTGAACACCTGATCGCGTCCGCGGTCCTTCGTGCTAAGAACGAGGGGCATGCGATTTGGAGCCAGACTGTTATTGACCGCCACTGTGCTGATGATCGCAGCATGCGGCGCCTCTCGCTCGCAGTCGAAAGTCAAAGGTGACATCGATCCACCGCCGCTCGCCAAAGAACACGAACGCCACCTCATCGTCTTGGGGCTCAACGATGTGCATGGGAATATTGAGCGTCTTTCGATCATCTCGGGCTATCTCGGATGCATCGAGACGCATACCCCCAACGCCGAGGTGCTCTTACTCGACGGCGGCGACCTCTTTCAGGGCACCATCGAGTCGAACCTAAACGAAGGCAAGTCTGTGGTAGAGATCTACAACGCCCTGGGTTTGACCGCGGCAGCCGTTGGCAACCACGAGTTCGATTTCGGACCCGTCGGCGGGTCCACAACCGCCCAAGATCGCGACGACGACCCTCGCGGCGCGCTCAAGGCGCGGATGCGAGAGGCCCATTTTACTTTCCTGAGCGCCAACCTCAAAGACGAGACGACCGGACAACAACCTGACTGGCCCAACCTTCGCTCCTCGATGATGGTTGAAAGGGCCAGTTTCCGCATCGGTTTGGTTGGGCTATCGACGCGCGACACCCTCCGCGCGACGATCTCTGCGAATGTTCAGGGACTTCGCATCGAATCGCCAGCGACGGCGGTAAAACGAGAATCCCAGGTCCTCCGCCAACAGGGTGCCGAGATTGTGATCGGTGTCGGCCACCTCGGCGGCAAATGCGAAGAGTTTGAAGACCCCACGGACCTTTCTTCGTGCGCACAGGACGAGGAGCTATTCACGCTGCTTCAGGGCCTTCCGCAAGCGACGCTCGATGCGTTCGTGGGCGGACACACGCACCGACGAGTTGCACACGTTGTCAACGGTACAGCAGCGATCGAGTCCGGCGCGCGCGCAAGTTACCTGGGCCGAATTGATATTGTCGACAAGGGCGGCTCACGAACGATTACGCCCCTTCCGCCGGAGCCCACTTGTGAGGGCGACGAACCGTGCAGTTACCAAGGATGCGATGTACGGGCGCACGTGCGCCCCGAGGTGACTGCCATTGCCGAAGGCTATCTTGCAACGGCGCAAAAGAAGAGGGACATGCCGCTCGGGGTTCGTGTGCTCTCCACGTTCGACCAACTTCGGGATGGGCAATCTCCGCTCGGTAATCTGCTCGCCGACCTGATCTTGGCAACCCATCCGAAAACGGACTTGGCCATCATGAACGGAGGTGGCATACGCGGACCACTTCGTAAAGGTGAGCTTCGTTATGGAGATTTCTTCGAGGTGTTTCCTTTCGACAATCGATTTGCCGTCGTCGAGATGACGGGCGCCAAACTCGAGAAACTCTTTTTGGATGAGCTGATTCGAGCACACCACAGCGTTCTGTCTATTTCTGGCATGAATGTGACAGCGAGTTGCACCAACGGCAAACCTTCGATACGGGTGCGCACAAACAATGGTGCAAAGCTCGTCCCCGACAAGATCTATAAGGTCGTGACAAGCGATTTTCTGGCGACCGGAGGCGATGGCGCGTTCGTCGATGCAAAGGTCGAGATTGAAGATGGTCCGCTCATGCGCGACGCGATGGTGGAGGCCCTCAAAAAGCGCGGAAAAACTCTGCGAGCGAACGACCCTCGGCTGACCAAGCCACGCTACCCCAAACGCGGCGTCTTCAAAGACTGTTTGCCAGCGCAGCCTTAGTCGAGCGGGAGCCGGGCGGTGTCTCGCACTTCACTGGCCGTAAGGAGTCGAATCGAATAACCTTCGATCGACGTATGTCGAGATAGTGATGAGTACACACCCCTCAGAATGGAGCCCATCCTCGTGGCGGCAATTCCCGGCCCTTCAGCAACCAGAGTGGCCGGATGAATCGGCCCTTGAGTCTGTCCTCGAACAACTGCGAGGCTGGCCGCCCCTTGTCTTCGCGGGTGAGGCCCGGGAGTTGCAACGTCAGCTGGGCGCCGTCAGTCGTGGTGAGGCATTTCTCCTGCAGGCCGGCGACTGCGCCGAATCGTTCGAGTCTGTGGGAGCCAACGACATTCGCGAGAAGCTCCGGGTCATTCTCCAGATGGCAATTGTGCTCACGTACGCGGGAGGCATGCCGACCGTCAAGGTCGGCCGAATCGCCGGTCAGTTCGCCAAGCCACGCTCGCGCAATATCGAAAGTCGAGACGGGGTGGAACTCCCGTCGTTTCGAGGTCACATCATTAACGATATCGGCTTTGACCCGGACTCCCGCGTCCCGCGTCCGGAGCGATTGCTTGAGGCGTACTACCGCTCCTCCTCGACACTAAACCTACTGCGAGCGTTCACGCGGGGTGGTTTCGCCGATCTGCGGCGTGTCCACGAATGGAACAAAGAGTTCGTGGCAGACTCTCCGCAGGGACAGCGCTACGAAGAGATGGCGCGCGGGATCGACAAGGCGCTCCGGTTCATGGCAGCCATCGGAAGCGGGTTGAACTTCGAGTCACGAGTCCAAGAGTCGGACCTGTTCACGAGCCACGAAGCCCTGCTTCTCGGCTACGAGGAAGCACTAACGCGCCAGGACTCACTTTCCGGGGACTGGTACGACTGCTCCGCTCATATGTTGTGGATCGGCGAGCGAACCAGACAGCTCGATGGCGCTCACGTCGAGTTCTTCCGTGGCATCAAGAACCCCGTCGGCTGCAAGATAGGTCCGACCGCCGAGCCCGACGAGGTGCTCGCGCTCTGCGAAGCGCTCAATCCGGAGCGCATCGAGGGTCGCCTTACGCTGATCAGTCGGATGGGTGCAGCACACGTCGGAAGGCGTCTGCCGACTCTGGTCCAGGCCGTGCGCGATTCGGGTCATGCGGTCGTGTGGGCGTGCGACCCGATGCACGGCAACACCATCACAGCGAAATCGGGACGCAAGACACGCCACTTCGAGGACGTCGCCTCCGAGATCGATGGTTTCTTTGCTGTTCATCGAGACGCCGGAACCTGGGCCGGGGGGATACATCTCGAACTGACCGGAGACGACGTGACCGAATGCCTCGGCGGCTCGACCATCGTTGCTGATGATGATCTTGAAGTGCGCTACGAGACCATGTGTGACCCGAGATTGAACGCCCGCCAGTCCCTCGATCTAGCTTTCCGAGTCGCAGAACTCCTGCAGCCCGACTAACCTCCGGCTCTCTAGGCACTCAGGAGATTACACATGAATTTCGCGTATGCAGGTCATTTGCGATGATGAAGCGCACCAAATTGACACGGTGGGGCGCCAGCTCTACCTTCCCGCAGCGAATGGCAAAGCCTACAAAAGAGAATGTGGAAGAAATCCTGTTCAAGAACGAAAGCGCGTTTTTGTGCATGCTGCTCAATCGACGCAACGGTTTCGTTCGGGTGATCGACTTTCGAGCCGGTCCACTTCCGTCGAAGCGAATGGTTATCCAAGACCTCGCCAAAAAGGAAGGCGTTCGCAAGGTCATCACACTCGTTGAAAAGGACGAGGTATCCTCGTGGACGCGTGTTGGCTTTACGCGCGAAGGCACAATTCCTGGCTTCTACAAACGAAGCGACGGCCACCTCTGCGGTTGTGTGATCGGCGAAGGCTTCAGCATCGACGGCTCATCGGCGGAGAGCAAGGTTGCCGATCGCACCGTCGTACAAGCCAAGAAGGCGGCAAAGGAGATCCCCGCGAAAATTCGCGGTGCTTCGGTAAACGAGGTTGAACCGGCGGCGGCGGAGAAAGCGCGCAATGCCGCGCTCAAAGCGGGTAAAGCCCTCAACACCTTCGACAACTTCGGCCGTGACGCTGAGCGCTACTACGTGCAGACATCCGTGCGCAAAAGCAAGCCCATCTTCTTGGCCGCCGAATTTCAAGACTGCTTCGGACACTCGCTCATCGAAGTGCATCGCCGTCCCGAAGACAATAAGGAACAACAAGCGATCACCGCGGCCCTACGCGACATGTGTGCGACCCTGAAGAGCCGCGGCATCGTGTCAGTGTTTGCCTTCGCGCCCAGCGACGACGTCGAACTCGGTGCCTGCTATATCGCCGCCGGCTTTCGCAAGACCGGCTTGCTCGCACAAGGGATCAAGGTCGGCGACGAACATTGTGACGCCATCCTGTGGACTCAAAAGATCGCCATCCCAGGCGAGGACGACAACTAGCAAATTCGGCAGCACGGACGCGAAAACCAGGCAGCATTCATTCGTTCTCCGCCCCGTGCTACAACGAGCGCATGGCGCGTAAGTCCTCCATGGGAACCCTCAGTGCCTTGCTGTTTGTGAGCGCAGGCACGATCGCGACAGCGCAAGACGAACTCACGCCACCGCCGCCACCGCCAGAAGAAGCGCAGCAACCCACGCCAGCGACTGGTCAACCACAACCCAGCCAGCCCATTCCGGCTCCGCCTCCTGGTTATGGTGGTCAGCAATCGCCATACGTACAAGCGCAACCTCAGGCGCCGATTCGTCCCGCCCTCCCGCTCGACCCAACGCCGCAACGAAGCGGCTTCACGTTCGAAGCCGGACTCGGCATCTCGCTCATGCAATCGGATGAAACGGACGGCGATGTCGGCTTTGGCATTGCACCACTTTCTCTAGGTGTCGGTTTCTTTCTCTCCGAAGATCTCGCACTAAGTATCCGCGCTACGGGAGCCAGCTTCTTCCAGGATTTCGGAGACACGATCGGAGTTTTCGTTCTTCAGCACTACGGTGCCAACGTTCAGTTCTTCATCGATGACCGCTTCATGGTTGCCGGCGGCCCGGCACTGAGTGTGATTGGGGCGCTCGACGGCGGCGACTTGGACCTCGGCTTCGGTGTCAATGCGCGCGCCGGGTACGCGCTGCTCTCAAGCCGTCGCATCAATATCCGCGTGCTGCTAGAACTTCTGATGGGCGCCGGACACAACGAGGGCGCGATTTTCGGTCAGTGCCTCAAAGTAGAGTTCCAGCTTCTTTAGAGCTCAACGCCCCACTTTTCGAGCTGCTCTCTCACTGCATCGCGGTCCATCGCGCTCGCTGGCGCAATCTCAAGGTAGCGAAGGTAGTTCTTCTTTGCCGCAGCCTGATTGCCACCGAGTCGTTCCCCGTCTCCGAGCAGACGGTAGCTCTCTGCGAGCCAAGCGGGGGCATTACTGAGCTTTTCGCCCAACTCGATCGCCTTTCGGAGCTCACGCATCGCATCGGCCCGGCGGTCCGCATTCATGAACAGCTCGCCGAGGCGATAGTACCACTGCCCCTCGTCGGGTTGATGCTCGATCGCCTTTTCGTACGCGCCGATCGCTGAACGGCTATCGCCCAGCTGCGAATAGGCGTTGCCCATGTACGAATACGCCTCAACAAGTTCCGGATCCAACTTCACTGCATTCTTTAAGTCTCGGATGGCATCCTGGACCGCACCTGTGCGAACACCAAGCCGTCCTTTGAGGAGAAACAACTCCGCATCGTTGGGGTCGAGCTCTTCGGCACGCTTGAGCGCTGGACCGACGGCCGTAATGTGGCCCCGATTGAGTTCAGCCTCGGCAAGATAGGTGAAGTACCGGAACTGCGTCGGGTCGAGGTCCGTCGCGCTCTTGAAGCGCGCGCTCGCGGACTCATAGTTTCCGCGCTCCAGCGCGACACGGCCTAAGAAATGTTCGGCTTCCGCCGAGTCTGGCCGCGCTTTGAGTACAACCGACAGGTTCGTCTCAGCGTCGGCGAGATTGCCCGAACTCACTTGCGCCGCACCAAGACGCAGACGCAAGTCGAGATCGCGTGGGTTTTTTTCGAGCGCCGCTCGATACATCCTGGCCGCGCGGTCTGACTCGCCTTTTTCTTCGAACACCTTGCCGCGCTCAACGGCCAAACCAGGCCACTTCGGGTCAATCTTTCCGATCGCGTCGAACGTCTCCGCTGCCTCGTCCAGCTTGCCACGCTTGCGCAACACAACACCAAGGAAAAACTGAGAACCGAGGTCTTGAGGGTCGAGCTCCAGTGCGCGTCGAAACTCTTTTTCCGCGCTGTCGAGGTACCCACGCGCCAACTCGGATTCACCCAGCAGTCGACGCATTTGCGCGCTCTCTTCGACCTTGTCTTTCGCTTGCTGCAGCACCTCTGCAGCACTGTCCGGATTGCCGATATGAAAGAAGAGCTGGGAGAGCGCCATGTAACCGTCAAAGCGATCGGGCGCGAGGGTGATCACTTCCCGGAAACGAGGTTCGGCCTCGGATGGTTGCTCTGCCTTCTGGTAAGCCTTCCCAAGCCACAGCAGAACATCGACGTCCTCGGGTGCCACTTTCGCCAGCTCCGTCAGTTTTCCGATAGCCTCTTGGGTTCGCTGCGTCTCGATCATGGCGCGTGCTGCACCGAGCTCTGCTGCAGTCTTGACGTCACGGTCTGGACGAGAGAGCCCCATACGCGGGTTGGGTAAGGTCAGAACGCGCTGGAAAAGCTCGAATGCATCCGCGTAACGTGCATCGAGGAGCATCGCGTTACCGCCATGAATCAATGCGTCTGCGTTAAACGGGTCGAGGTCGAGCGCCCGCTCAAAGGCTCGCCGGGCCTTCGGTCGGTTCCGCTTCTTCGCCATCAGTTGCCCGTACGCTGTCCACGCATCGGACTTGCCTTGAGCCGACCCTTTAATCGTGTGTCCGGATTCAGTTTTCCGCTCACCCGTAGCTTCCTCAAGCAGCTGCAGCGCCTTTTCTTCGTCGCCCTGAACCTCCAACGCGTGGGCTTTGAGCACACGGGCGCCTAGGTGGTTCGGGCTCGCCGCTAGCACGGCATCGACTACGGCTTGCGTCTTTTCGTCTGCCGCACCGGCCGCGAGAAGAAGGCCCCGAGCGAGCCCCCATTGCGTCCGTGCGTTCTTGTCTTTGGTGGCTGCGCCTTGATACGCCGCGAGGGCGGCTTTCGCGTCTCCAACCAGGAATGCTGCCTCGCCTTGGACCAGACGCCCGAGTTGCGACGCGTCCGACCGAGACGCATCAAGAGCCGCTTTGGCATCGCCTTTAACCAGGAAGGACGCCGCGCGAGCCGTGTCCATGTTCGGTGCCTCGCCGCCTCGCTCATCGATTCGCGCCAGAGCTCGCGAAACGCGCTCGTTGGAGCCAAAATCAGCGTCGCCAAATCGCGCGACATACAGCGACTCCTCGATCGCCGACCGGGTGAGCAGCCGTCGATTGAGTCCCATCTTGTTCCGTCCTTGAGCGAGCTGACGCAAGCCATCCCGAGCTTGGGCGTATGTGTCTTTCTCAATGAGTGCTTCCGCCTTTTCGATCACCTGCTCGGCAGCGGCGGGAGTGCCCGCTTCGGGCAAGAAGGCCTCGATTTGGTAGCGCCCAAATAGGCCCATGCCGGGTACGAACTGCAGCGCAACCCCCACGACGCCGATCGCGGAAAAGATTGCCACGACCGCAATTCCAAGGCGTCGCCTTCGCTTGTTCGCGGCTTCCCTGGCCTTGGCCTGCTCTTCGCGCTCGGCCTTCTTGACGGCCTCAAGTTCCTTACGCTCTTGCTCTTCTTCATCGTCGAGATCGATGGCACTGCCGACGGGCCCCGCTGCAGGCGCACCTTGGGCGTCGAGCTCGAGGTCGAGTTCTCCGCCACCGCCCATGTCATCTTGGATGCCGAGATCGATTTCGCCGTAGGCGAGCGTGTCAGCTCCGGCAACCGCTCCGACCGAATCGAGCTCCAGGTTGAGGTCTTGAGCCGCAACGCCGCCAATATTGGTATCCGCGAAACCAAGGTCGAGTTCTTCACCCGTATCTGCACTTGGAGCCGCAGCCGGCTCCTCCAAATCGAAGGAAAATTCCCCACCAGCACCACTTCCAGCGTCGGCCGGCGGAAGTTCAAACTCGAAATCACCATCGGGAGAACCAAAACCAGCCGCAGTGTGCTTCGCCGCTGCGCCGCCTCGCTCGTTTGCGGGCTCCGCAAGCGCGTCAGCGTCAAAACCAAACTCGGGGAGATCGATTTCACCGAACGCGTCATCCATGCTGGGTGCAGGCAGGTTGTCGCCCGCCATGACCGGAAGGTCTTGATCGCCGACTGCCGCAACGGGCAGGTCGGCTTGGGCACTTGGTGCGGGCAGATCGGCCAAGTCTCCGGGAACAGGAAGATCGTCACTGAGTTTCGGTTGAGGCAGGTCGATACCACCATCGGGAGAGGACAC
This sequence comes from uncultured Polyangiales bacterium, assembly GCA_964487255.1. Classification (GTDB taxonomy): domain Bacteria; phylum Myxococcota_A; class Polyangia; order Polyangiales; family CAZAQV01; genus CAZAQV01. The sequence continues at coordinate 51,114 of CAZAQV010000002.1, forward strand.
AGGCGGTAACGAAAGGTCCGGACCATCAGCGAAAACGTCCGTTTCGTCGTTGTCCGATCCTGGCGGAAGCGAAATGCCCGCGAGTGGCTCGGTCGAATCTGCAGTCGGCGGCTCGAAATCGGCCACCACGCCCATCTGCGTTTTGCCGAACGAGCGCTTCGGTGCTGGCCTTACCGCAGCTGGCAGATCTTCGAAATCGCCAGATTTCTTTTTCTTGGCGACACGGGCAGGAAGGTCCTCATCGCGCGGGATGCCGTACTTCGTTGTCTTTGGCGCGGGCAGGTCATCGTCGAAGGTAGGCGCGATCGGTTTTTTTGAAACGGACACATCCTCCGGCTCGGGTGCACGCGGCGCAACATCAACCGGGGGCGCGATCGGAACTTTCTTTTTTGCTTCTTCCGCTGGCTCCTTGGCGACTGGCGTGGGTGGTTTGAAATCACCCAGCGTACCCATTTGGGTCTTTGCAAACTTGCGTTTCGAACCGCCCCCTGGTGGTGGAGGCGGGGGCGGTTTCTTGGCGGCTGCCCCCGGCGCGGGAGGTTTGTAGCCAGGAGGCGCGGGAGGCTTGTAGTCGCCCAACGTGCCCATCTGAGTCTTCGCGAACTTGCGCGTTGACCCCGCAGCCGATGGCGCTGGCACTTTAGGTTTCTCGGCTTCGGCTTTTGGCGGTGGCTTGGGAACGGTCGGCAACCCAGCACTCCCTGGGGTACCGACCATGGTCGCCATGCGGGGTTTCTTAGGCTCGCTGGCCTCGCTGACACTACCATCCTTGTTTACAAGAAAACGTTTGTCGCACTTGGGACAGCGCATGGAGTGACCGCCGGCCGGTATCCGTGCCTCATCCATCGAGTAGTCTGCACCACAGCCCGGGCACGCTACGTCGATCATGAGATCACCTGGCGGTTCTGTTCGGTATGTCGCATGAGTTGTGGGCGAGGATATCACGACAAAAATCGAAGCTCCAAGATTCGTCTTGACGTAGATCCGGCGCCTCCATAGCCTGATCAGGTGAAGGAAACGGTGACGATCGAGATCGCGGGTTCAACATACCGGTTGGTCTCGGATGCGGGTGCGGAGCATCTTCAGCGGCTTGCGGGTTTGGTCAACAACCGTATCGATGCGCTAGGCCCGAAGGCTAGCCGCAGCACCTCCCCGGCCCAAAAACTCGCCTTGGTTGCGCTCAGCCTGATCGACGACCTTGAGTCGACACGAGCGGTCTGCCAGCAACTCAAAAGCGAAGCACGCGACGTCGTACTCGAAGCGATCGGCCGTATCGATCGGCACCTGGAAGTGGAAGCTGACGAATCGACCGAAGAGCCGAGCACGACCTAACTTGGTTTTCCGTCCTCTGAACGAAGAACAGATTCGCTTTGCTGCAAAAGCGGCACTTCGCGAACGGCTCAAGCGCATCCGTCGCGCACTTCCTCGCGATGCGGCAAAGCTTCGTGACGAGCGGATCCACACGCGATGCCTCGAACTTATCGACGGTGGCGTGATCGCCAGCTACATACCGATGGGAGCCGAGATTTCGACACAACTGCTCCATCAAGCCTTGCAGGAGCGAGGTATGCAGATCGCTCTCCCCACACTTGGCGCAGCCCCAGACACACCCATCGTGTGGCGAAGGTACGACCCCGAGACAGAACTTGTTCGCCATCCCCTCGGCTTTGACATGCCCTCTGAACGCACAGAGCAAGTTGAGCCAAATTCGATCCGCTGGGTGCTGACACCATGTCTCGCCGTGGACGAGACCGGGCATCGGCTCGGCTGGGGTGGTGGTTACTACGACCGCGCCTTGGCCGCCTTGCCCTCGGCCACAAGCATCGCGATCGCCTACGATTTTCAGCTCATGGCGGAACTCCCCAGCACACCAGGCGACCAGCGCGTCGATTGGGTTGTCACCGACGCTCGGTCGTTTCAATCCCTGGAGCCGCCCCACATGTAGTGTGACGGTGGACAACCGCAAACTTTGCACTCAGGCGGGACCAATTGACCCTCATGGGACGTTCCGGAGCACTCCCTGCGCCCCACTCCCACCACCCCTCCCTTCGAATTCATTACGTAAATTCGTCTTCGCCGCCATGGCATGCGTTGTGCTTAAAATCAAGCAAGTTATGGTTGCCCCCCCCACCATCAGTGCTACACCTCGCGGCCCGGCCAGCGACCCCGATCGCGGTGCCATGAGCTGGAGCGACGAAGACGCGCGCAAGGCGCTCGATCGCTACGAGGGCCTCGTACAAACGCTTTCTCGCAGACTGTTGCCGCTCGCAGCAAGCGGCCGGGCGCTCGATCGCGACGATCTGGTGGCCGAGGGAAGGGTCGCGGTACTCGAAGCGCTCAGTCGTTACAAAGGCTTCGGTATCCCTGAGCGAATTTGGGTGAAGACTCGCATTCGTCAACGCATGATCGACACGATCCGTAAGTACGATCTGCGCTCACGCGAAGAGCTTCGGCTATGTCGCCAGCACGCACAAGGCGAGTCCAATGAATCCGACGAAGAACGGGGGCGCGAGCTTCGCGCACGCCGGCTCGTTTCACTGAGTTCGCGTCGAGACGATGAGCCTGTCTCACTGCACGACGAACACGCGCTGAGCGCTGAGCAACTGTCTTATATGCGTTCACGCATGGAGCGCTTGCTCGAAGCCTTGGGACAGATTCCCGAGAGGCAACGTGACGCCTTCTTTCTCGGCGTGTTTGAAGGACTGGGCGCTCGCGAAATCAGCGGGCGCATGGGCGTGAGCGAAAGCCGCGTATGCCAGCTCCAAAAAAGGGCGGTGGAGCGCATCCGTTTGTTAATTGCAAACGATACCAGCACCTCCAGCGTCGAAGAGCAAGCTGTCGCCTAGCGCTCACAGGGCCGCTCAGAGAACAGGGCCGCTCAGAGAATAGGGCCGCTCAGAGTTTATGCTCGACCGCAAGCACGCGTCCGCTTGTGCGATCGAAGATCACGCGATCCCCGTGGAGGTCACGCACCTCAATCCACTTGTCGCTCACCGCAGGCGGCCAGCGGACACGAAGGCTCTCGGCGTCTTCGAGACGCCAAACCCAGGCTCGCTGCACCCGCTCGCCCTCGGTCTCGATCAGGTACACCACGGGACCACGCGAAAGATAGTAGTTCGTGCGGCCGTCCGAGGTCGTGACGACATCCGATCCGGCGGGCGGAGGCGGGCCGGACCAAGCTACTTGCGCAAAGCGATCGCGTTGTTCCGGCAAGTCCAACGACGCGATGTAGAGCGACATCACGCTCGTCAGCGCAGCGATGACGCACAACAGGGATGGAAGCGCCGACGCCAACTTCGGACGCCGCTCCGACGCCAAACGGCGACGCGTACTGCTTTGCTCAAGGCCCAAGCATCGAGCGTAGAAGACTCTGCGATGCTTTGACAACCAGAGCGATGACGGCACGGCGATTGCACGAAGACTTACGTCATGAGTGTCAGGACCGTCACCAAACCACGCCCTCGGTTGCGCGAGCGATACGCCATGATGGGTGCGTCGGCGCTGTGCCCATTGGAGCTCCTCACGCTACTCATTGGTTCCGGCGGCCGTGAGCACAGCGTGAGCGAGGTCGCCGGAAAATTGCTCGGCGTGCACGGCATCGCAAAACTCGGAACGCTGCGTCCTCACGAGCTAACCGATACGCGCGGCATTGGGCTCGCCGCAGCGTGCCGCATCGCTGCTGCGTTCGAACTTGGCCGTCGATGGCACCAATCCCTTGAGCAGGAGCGAGGTTCAAACGGTCCGGTCGCAAACAGCCACGACGCCGTCGGCTTGTTTCGCAGTGTGGCGTTCGATTGCGAGGTGGAAAACTTACTGGTGATGGGTCTCGACGCTCGGCGCAACGTACTGTTTGTCGAGAAGGTTGCCGTGGGAGGCCTCAGCAGCTGCGCAGCGGCGCCCTGCGATGTGTTCCGGCTCGCTGTACGCCAAGCCGCTTCCGCCATCATCGTGTCGCACAACCACCCCTCCGGAAGCGACGAACCCAGCCCCGACGATTTCTTGTTTACCGAGCGTCTTCGCCGCGCTTCGCTCGCCGTGGGGATCGAACTCCTCGACCACCTCGTTCTGGGCCAGGGAAGCCACTTTTCCTTCGCAGATCACGGGATGATGGAGGGGTAAGCCTGTAATTTCACAACAATTGGATCAAAAAGGGTCTTCGTTGGCTTGACACGTGACAGGCCACATGCTGTGTTTCGCCGCCATTTTTCCAGTGCCCGTCATTGGGCCATTTCGGAGGTTCCCGTGAAAAGAACGTATCAACCCAGTCGCCGACGCCGCCTCAAGACGCATGGCTTCCGCGCGCGCATGAAAACACGCGGTGGTCGCAAAGTTCTGGCAGCTCGACGCCGTAAGGGTCGCGCCAGGCTCGCACCGACGGCTTACAAGAAGTAGCGCCAATGGCCTCGCAGGGCCTGCCTCGCTCTGGACGTCTTCGCAGCGCGAAGGACTTTGCCTCGATGCGCAAGGAGGGGCGTTCTGTACATACCTCCAAGCTCAAAGTGGTCGTGCGCCCTTCGAACGCTTCGAGGCTCGGTTTGGTTGTGAGTAAACGAGTGAGTAAGAGAGCTGTTGATCGAAATCGAGTGAAGCGTTGTCTCCGCGAGAGCTACCGGAGAAACGCACAGCTGTTTCCGAACAACACCGATGTACTCCTGATCGCAAAGCCAAGCGCGCTCAACGCCAATGTCAGCGACTTCGTTCATGAGCTCACCGAAGTAAAGCACCTCATGCAGCGAGCGCTTGATCGCAGCAAAGCCTTCGAGGGAGCACGCTGATGGCGAAGTCTCTCTTGCTCGGCTTGATTCGCATCTATTGGTGGACACTCTCACCCATCATGGGACGCGCTTGTCGCTTCCACCCAACCTGCTCGCGCTACACCGCACGATGTATCGAGGATCACGGCGCCGCCCGAGGAAGCTGGCTAGGCATCAAGCGCATCGCGCGTTGCCACCCGTGGCACCCTGGTGGCTTTGATCCACCTCCGCCCAAAGCGCTCACGACCGCACTGTTCTTACTTCTTCTAAGCACCGCGACGACGCAGGCTCAAAGCGATACCGCATCCGCCGTGCTGACAACACGAGATTTTTCCGTCGAGTTGAACGACGCGGGGGGCTTGCGCAGCATCGAGATCACGGGGGAGCGTTTCGAGGACGACGGCAAGCTCCATCAAATGATTTCGACCGATGTCGATCGCTACCCTCCCTTTCGCGCCACGCTCGGCGGCGTGGGTATGTCTGAGGATGCACGTTGGAAGGTTGAACCTGTGAGCGACCAGGTTGCGAAGCTCCACTGGACAGGCAATGGGTTCGATGTTGTTCGCAAGTTTGAGGTGGCCGATGATCGCCCCTACCAGATTTGGATCACCACGAAGATCACGAATCAGTCAAAGGGGAAGCGCCCGGTTCGGCTCACAGAAACAACCGAACACTTCATGCGGGCTGGCGAGGGCGGGGGTGGGTTTCTGGCGACGCGGCCTGCGGGCATTACGCACAGTCTCTGCATCACCGACGAGGAGGCGCTTCGCATCACCAACGACGGCGACTCGAAGTTCGCCAAACACGGCTTCGGGCCGAACCTCTCCGCCACAGGCGTCGAAACGACGTACTTCACGATGGCCATGGCGCCGGACGCAAACAAGGCAGAGCGCTGTCGGCTAAGCTGGTACGAAGCACAAAACACGATCGAGGAAGAGCGGCTTTGGGGCCTGCTTGGCAGCAAGCAAGTGCCCGAAGGCGTGCTCTTTCGTGGAGAGCTCGTCTATCCACGCAAAGTACTCGCCCCGGGCGAGAGTGTCACGTACCGAACGCTTGGCTTTGCCGGTCCCAAAGATGCCGACGCGCTGCACGCCGCGGGCCATGGGCTCTCGGAAACCATCGACCTTGGCTGGTTCTCGTCGGTGGCGTCGATCCTGGTCGACCTGTTGTCGGCCATCTACTCGTTTGTCGGCAACTGGGGCATCGCCATCATCTTGATGACGGTTCTCTTTAAGCTCGCGTTCTTTCCACTGACCTGGAAGAGCTTCAAGTCGATGGCCAAGATGCGGCTGCTCAAGCCTGAGATGGACCGCATCAATGAACTCTACGCCGACGACCGGGAGAAGAAGGGCGCGGCGATCATGGAGCTCTATCGCAAAGAGGGCGTCAATCCCGTGGGTGGTTGCCTTCCGCAGCTTCTGCAGATGCCGGTCTGGTTCGCGTTTTACGCTTCCCTTTCAACGAACACACAACTTTACCGCGCGGAGTTCGCACTCTGGTTGACCGACCTGTCTTCGCCCGATCCCCTTTTCGTCCTGCCGCTGATTCAAGGCGGGTTGATGTTCTTGATGCAGAAGCTGACGCCTACACCGATGGACGCAGCGCAGGCGAAGATCATGCTCTACTTCATGCCCATCATGATGACGAGCATCTACTTCGTACTGCCGTCCGGGCTTTGTGTGTACGCGATCACCAATACGGTGCTTACGTTGGCACAGCAGCACCTGATCTTTCGACGCATGGACGACGAGAAGCTTGCTGGGAAAGACAAGCCCCCTGCAGCGGTGCTGCAGCCGCAAACAGCAGGTGGGCCGGCGGCAAGCGTGACGGATGCCGACGAAACTGTCGACGATGATGACCTGCGCGCACGGGGCGTTCGCTACCGCGCTCGCAAGAAGAACCGAAAATCAAAACGGAGAGCCTAATGCCAAACGATTCCAGTGATACGCCTTTGTTGGACGGAGCTTTGTTGTCGGCCGTTCCCGATCAAGCTCAGCAAGATGATGATTTTGACCCAAATGACGGTCGCGCCGAGGAAGCTCTTGAAATCGCTCAAGAGCTGCTCGAACGCATGAATCTGCATGTCGATGTTGCAATCCGAGACAACGGAGCGGAGGTCGTCCTCGACATCTCAGGAGATGATGCCGGCCGCGCGATCGGCAAAAAGGGGCAGACGCTCGACGCGATGCAGTTCTTGCTTAACAAGATCGTCAACCGTTTTCCGGAGGGGCGGCGTCACATCGTGCTCGACTCCGGTGATTTTCGGGAGCGTCACGACCGTCGTCTCGAAGAGTTGGCAAACCGCGAGGCACAGCGAGCGCTCGACGACCGCAAGGTCGTTCGGCTGCGCCCCATGAGCGCACGCGACCGACGTGTCGTGCACATGGTGCTCAAGGACCACAACGGGCTTCGTACCGAGTCCGAGGGACAAGGCCTTGGCAGACGTATCCAGATCATTCCTGACGGTGTCGACCCGTCCAAGTCTCGGGGTGGACGCCGACGCCGCAGATGAGTGCAAGCGGTTTGCGTCGGCAGCTTGAGCAACGCTTTTCGCGCTGCTCAGAAGAACAACTCCAGCAGCTTTCCAACTACGCCGAGCTTGTCCGTGGCTTCGGTTCGAGGATGAACCTGACAGCAGCGAAAACGGCACAAGAATACGACGAGATTCTCTTCTCAGACGCCGACGCACTCGACCAATGCATCGATCGCTGTTCGTTGAGAGATCAGTCTCCTCTGCGCTGCGTCGATATTGGTGCGGGAGCAGGTGCGCCAGCCTTGCCAATTTCGATCCTGAGGCCCGACCTCACCTTCACCTTGGTTGAACCACTGCGCAAACGCGTCACATTTCTCCGCACCGCGATAGGGAGCCTCGGCCTCGCGGCTCGCGTGCGCGTGCTCGAACAAAAGGTCGACTGGCGCTTGCCAAACATCGACGGCAGTCCATTCGACTTGGCGATCTCGAGAGCCACGCTGGCCCCGGACAAATGGCTTGAGGTGGGACAAAAGCTGGCACCCCACGTCGGCCTCTTTCACTCCTCGAGCGAGCACGCACACCCTGGACTCGAAATCGCCAGCGAAATCCAGCTCAAGCTCAAAGACGGACGGCCACGATTCGTCGCGATTTTTCGCTTGATCGAAGGCGAGTAGCCGCCCGATCGCTCGGCTCGACAGCTCGCGCCGCATGCCGTAGAACTCACCCGCCGATGACCTCAAACGCTCGACGCGCATTGACCTTGGTTCAAACCCTGGTTGCTCTTCTCGCAGTCGCATGCGGGCAGTCGCATTCCCAAAGCGAGTCCGGTCAAGAGTTCAGTGATTTCGACGCCGATGCCGGCGCCCAGGTGGCCACGGATGAGGTCTCGGCGCCCACCAACGACAAACCGAAGCCGGCAGACTCGTCACCGCAGTGCCCGATTGACGAGGTCGCACCAGGCGTCGCCGAGCTGGAGATCTATTCGGACTCCCTTGGCGGGCAGCTCCCAGCCACCTTTTCTGCCCATTGTGGGCGTCCCGAAGCAGCGCTTGACCTGATGGCCACCGACGGGCTTTCCACGCTTCGACTTGCGACCGCCGAACCCGGCAGAGGCGACATGGATGCACAAGGCTCGTTTGAGTTCGAGGACCTGGCAACGTTTGCTGGGCACTGCAATGTCTGCCTCGGAGATCGGGCCGGCACGCTCTCATGCCCGTCCCTCATTTGGAAGACCGGCGACGACCTCGTCAAGGCGAGTGTGTCGGGCTCGTTTCGCTGTGACCCAGCTGAATAACCATCCCGATGTTCTCGCTGCTCTCAACGCCGTGTTCGATGGCGAAGCGGCGCTCGGCCAGCTCACGCCGCTGCAAGGCGACGCTTCATCTCGCCAATACTTCCGCTTTGTACTCCCTGACGGAAGGTCGCACATCGTGATGCTGATGGCGAAACAGGCTCGTAGCGACGAAGGGCCTGTAGGCGATGCGCTTCCGATCGCGCCTGAACGACCTTTCGTCAACATGCAGCGCTTCTTGAAGAACAAGGGTATCCGTGTACCTAAGATCTACCCGCAGACGGCATCGGAACGCGTGTTGATACTCGAGGACCTCGGGGATAACTCGCTATTCGAACTCCTGGCTCAAGGCGAGAGCGCGTCGCAACTCTACCCTCGCGTCATCGATCTACTCGCGCACATGCATGCAGCATGCGCGCACATTGAAGTCGACTGCATCGCGGCGACACGAACTTTTGACGCCGGGCTCCTGCGCTGGGAGCTGGACCACTTCCTCGAGTGGGGCCACAACGCGCTGGTCGGAGAAAGTGCCGCCGTGAGTGCGACGCTAGGTCCCGTTTTCGACCGCCTCGCCGAGCGCGTGGCAGCCTTGCCCGTCGGCTTTGTTCATCGCGACTTTCAGTCCAAGAACTTGATGCGAACTTCAGATGGCCAGTGGTGTGTCATCGACTTTCAAGATGCCTTGCGCGGACCACGCAGCTACGACCTCGTTGCGCTCTTGTGTGACTCTTACGTTTCACTCGATGAAACCTTTCAACGTGAGATGATTGCGCGCTATGCGATGCGATGCGAACTTCCCGCAGATGAAATTGAACGCGAGTTCTGGTTGATTGCTGCGCAGCGCAAACTCAAAGATGCGGGTCGCTTCATTTTTATCGACCGTGAAAAGCACAACCCCAACTTTCTGCAGTGGTTCCCCCAGAGCTTGGAGTACGCCGATCGGGCGTTGAGCAAGATCAACGAAGGTGACGTCGTGCGAGAGGTGCTGCGAGATCGCCTTCCGGGCTATCCAGATCAGGTTCGTGTGCCCGAGAGCAAGACACGCGCTTGATACCCTCGGCGAGCCCCGGCTTCTGTTGAGACTCTACTCGAGCTGAAGTCGAGGACCGGAGCCCTGTCCACCGCCACCCAGTTTCAAGCCACCACCACCGCCTTGTCCAAGGTTGAGGTCGAGGTCAGCGCTCAAGTCTTCGTCGAGAAGCGACACGTCGAGCCCTTCGTCGTCACCAAGGAGCGATGAGCCTTCGAGCTTCAGGTCGCCCTCCGTGTCGCCCGCCTCGAACGCCAGCGCATCCGGGTTCTCCAGTGCAGTCGGTCCGAGGACTTGAGGTTGCTCAATCTGCGCGCGGATCATCCCCCGCTGCTGCTCGGGAACAGCCTCCATAATCGCGCGAGCCTGGCGGCGCATCTCGTCGTAGTCACCCGCCGCGCGAAGCAACATGGCCCCCCGCAGACGCGTCTGCCAACGCACGTGTTTCTCAGCGAGCGCCATGCGAGCGAACTCTGCTGCACGTGGTAGATCTCCCCGTGCGGCGTGCAATTCTGCCCGGAACAGGTCGAGTTCCGGAAAGTCGGGCGCGAATTTGGCCACCTTCTCCAGGCTTGCCTCAGACTCGTCGAGCTCGTGCCGTGCGAGATGGACCACCGAAAGCATCGCATAGGCCGACGCATATTCAGGGTACTCAGCAACCAAACCGGCGGCGATCTTGTCGGCATCGTCGATCTGACCACGCGCCAATGCGATTTTTGCACGCGCGAGTCGACGAGCTGCGTCGGGCCGCAGATTGTGCGCGTGTTCAATCTCCTTGATTGCATCTTCAGCCACTCCAGAAAGCAACGTTTCGGAATAAGCAGAGCGTACAACAGGCGATTTGCCGTCGAGGTCGAGCGCGTCGTCAGCAAGCTGCGAGGCTCGTTTTGTATTTCCCCGCTCGAAGGCACTCATTGCTTGAAGGGATAGAATCGCGGCAACAGCCTGCACATCGTTGAGGATGCGTGCGGACTTGACCTTGCTTCCGCCATACACGTCGATGACATCTGCTTTGTCCGTCGTGCCGAGGGCCACGCCATAATATCCAAGCCGCCCGGACGGGTCGGCAGGTGCGCGCTCACCCTCGCGCGCCACGATCTCGGCAAGCATTGCCGTCTTCCCCTGTTCGCGAAGCCAAGCAACCCCAGCCCAAGCCACCTCCAGAGGATAGAGCTTGGCTTGCTCCTTCTTGAGAAGCAGCTGCGCGGTTTTTTCGGGCGTGCGAATGTCGTCGCCGTGAGCTCGCACACGCGCCCAGGAAACAAATGCACCATCGTTTTTTCGCGCCGCGACGAACTTCGCGAGAGACTCTGCGCTTGAGCCCGCTTCACCGAAAGCAGACGGTGGCTCGAAGAACTCGGAAACATCTGCGTCCACCTTTTCGCGACGTAAGTACTCCGCCACCTCCTCGGCCGCAAGCGCGCGCATCGGAACCTCTTCTGGCAAGTTCTCTACACTCGGTTTTGCAAAATAGAACCACGCAGCAGCCGCAGCAGCGACGGCAAAAACGCCAATCACCAAGTGATTGGGGCGCCATCCAGCGTCGTCATCCTCTGTATCACTGTTGGTGTTACGCGCGGCAGCTGCAGAAAGCTCTTCGAGACCTTGTGTGCGCAGGCATTTAGGGCATCGAGGCGCAGCGGACTTGTCGGGGTCGTGCTCAAAAGTGAGGTCGCAGTGGGAGCAGCGGTGACTCATGATGAAGCCCCTGCGCGACGGCGAATCTCAGCTTCGACGAAAGACAAACGATCGTTGCCCCAGTACATCTGACCGCCGATAAAGAAAGTGGGTGACCCGAAGGCACCGCGTTCGACCGCCTCATCTGTCCACGTTCGAAGAAGATCCTTCACGCGATCGATGGACGCAAGCTCAAGCAGTCGATCGGCATCCATTCCGGATTGACCGATAACTTCACGAATCACGTCAACCTTGGAAAGGTCGCCACCCTCGACCCAGTACGCGCGGAATAGCGCAAGTGCTAGTGGTTCGACATGCTTGGGGTTTTCCTCGTGCGCCGCCACCAAGACACGCTGAGCGGTCAGAGAGTTGATCGGAAAGACGTCGGGAAACTTGAACTCAACACCATAGCGGTGGGCCCATCGATTGAGGTCGCTCAACATGTACTTGGCTTTGGCGGGGACCCGCGCGGGCATCTCGTTACCCGAGGCTTTGAAAACTCCCCCGAGTAAGAAAGGTCGCCAGCGGACTTCGGTACCCGAAAACGTGCCCAAGTCGTGCACCTGAGTCGCTGCGAGGTAGCTGTAGGGCGACCCCACATCGAAGAAAAACTCTAAGACCGGACTCGTCGCGTCGTCGGACATATGCGCGAGAGCATACAGCCAATGCACCCAAATTTCCGCCGGATTCTCAGGATGAACTGTGGCGTAATCGGACACCTGGGGAAGATCGTTGCTGAAACTCCACCGGACGGTGCGTCGTAGGCTCGGGGTCCGTCCAGGTTAGTGCCGTGATGACAGGCCGAGCGTGTGGTACCTCCACACGGAGTGACTCTCGAACGAAAAAGGGGCGAGCTGGACTGCCTCAGCTGCGGAGTCTGCTGTCGTACCGGCGCGGACGGACGAATCCTCATCCCTCCAGAAGACCTCGTGCGATGGAAGGAGCTCGACCGGGAGGACATCGCCACGGCTGTCCAACCCGGTCACTTCGGGTTGGTTGCATTTGCCACCGACGAAGCCGGTGCGTGTGTGCACCTAGGCACCACAGAAAGTCAGAATGCGTGCCAGATTTACGAGGTGCGCGGCACGACTTGCCGCGAGTTCGAAAAAGGCAGCGCGCAGTGCTTGGCCTTCAGGCGCGAATTCGGCATCGATCCACCGCCCCCCCTACTAGGTTAGGTTGAGTGCGGTGACTTGGCTCGTTCCGGCGTTCTTGCTGACCGCATTGCTGTACGCCTCGATCGGCTTCGGCGGCGGCTCGACGTACACAGCGCTGCTCGCACTCGCCGAACTTTCCTACGGTTTGATTCCGCCGGTCTCGCTCACCTGCAATCTGGTCGTCGTCAGCGGAAGCACATTACGTTTTCACCGAGCACAGCTCATCAACTGGAAGGAATGCGGTTCGTACCTCTTGCTTTCGATTCCCGCGGCTTGGTTTGCCGGGACGCTCTCTCTCCCCCGTGAGCTCTTCTTTGGCATTCTAGGAAGCGCTTTGGGGCTCAGCGCGGTGGCGATGTGGGTCCGCTCGCGTGGCGTCGAAGTTCAGTATGCAAGACCACCCTTTGCACTTCGCGTGGCTCTAGGCGCAGCGTTTGGTCTCCTGGCAGGTCTTGTTGGCATCGGAGGCGGCATCTTTCTTTCGCCGTGCCTCCACCTCTTGCACGCCGCAAGCCCCAAACGGATCGCGGCGATCTCGAGTGTCTATATCGCAGCCAATTCACTTGCCGGCCTACTTGGCCACACGATGCGCCTCGGCGATCTCTCGTTCTTGTCGAACCATGCGTGGCTCTTCGCTGCAGTGCTGATCGGTGGCCAGCTCGGCAACTGGCTTTCTCTGCGCGTCCTTTCAGAGCGCACCATCCGCACCCTCACCAGTGTGCTCGTGCTCTACGTCGGCGTGCGTCTGCTGATTGTTGCTACCACTTGAGAAGACTGCTTCGGTGCGCTTCGGGTGGCTTGAAACCGAGAAGTTCTGCGCTCGTCGCGGCCAAGTTGGCCAAACCTGCGCGCTCAAGCTGTTGGAGCTTGAGTTCATGACCGGGTGCCCAGATGTAGAGCGGCACGGCGTTGAGCGTGTGTGACGTCTTGGCTTTGGGCTGGCCCTTGTCGCCCCGCTGAAAATCACCGGACTTCTTGTCGATCTCGTACATTTGATCGGCGTTACCGTGATCAGCGGTCACAATCAGCGCCCCGTTGCGCTTTTTGATCTCGGGCAGCAGCCGCCGGATGCCTAGATCGACCGCTTCGACGGCCACCACGGTGGAGTCACGATCTCCGGTATGGCCCACCATGTCACCGTTCGCGTAGTTGATGCGCCCGAAGCGAAAATCACCAAGCGCTCTGATCGTCGCATCGGTAATTTCCGCAGACTTCATCCAAGGCCGCTGCTCAAAGGGTAGATTGTCGCTGGGGATCTCGACATAGGTCTCAAGCTTCTGATCGAACTTGCCGCTTCGGTTGCCATTCCAAAAGTACGTCACATGGCCGTACTTTTGTGTCTCGCTGCACGCGAACTGTGGCACGCCACTGGCCGCCAGGTATGCGCCCAGTGTGTTGGAAATGTTCGGCGGATCGACGAGATACCTTTGTGGCACCATCTCGTCGCCGTCGTATTGCATCATGCCCGCGTAGAGCACGTCAGGTCGCTCACCCCGATCAAAGTGCTCAAACGTCTCTTGCTCGAACGCTTTTGAGATCTCGATTGCACGGTCACCGCGAAAGTTAAAAAAGATGACCGACGCACCATCGCGAATCGGGCCGACGGGTCCGTCGTCGTCCGCGATCACGAACCCGGGTAGGTTTTGGTCGGTAACACCAGGGTTTTTATCGCGCAACGATTCGACCGCCTCGCTCAGGCTCGGAAAATGCTCTCCTTCGCCGAGAACGTGGTGCCTCCAACCACGTTGGACCATGTCCCAATCTGCTTCATAGCGATCCATGGTGATCTTCATGCGACCGCCCCCCGATGCGACGCGATAATCGAAGCCTGCCTCTTGCAGCTCCTTGAGGACCTTTTCGAGCTGCTCGACATAGTCGAGCGCACTCGTTTCTGGCACGTCGCGCCCATCGAGTAGCGCGTGGACACGCACGCGTTTTACTTTCTCCTCAGCACAGCGGCGGAGCATAGCGAGCAGATGCTTGATGTGACTGTGGACATTGCCGTCGGAAAGCAGACCGATGAAATGCATAGGTTGGCCGGACTCGCGGACACGCTCGACCAGCGCTTTCCAGACCTCGCCCTCAAAAACCTCGCCCGACTCGAACGCCGCGTTGATCCGCTTCGCGCCCTGATCGAATACCTGGCCGGCGCCAATGGCGTTATGACCGACTTCGCTATTGCCCATATCGTCGTCGCTGGGAAGACCGACCGCGGTTCCATGGGCAGCGATCTCGGTGTAGACACAGCTTTCATGGCCAGCATGAAGCAGGTCGAGCGTCGGCGTACGCGCCAGCTTGACGGCGTCGCCTTCATCGCCTCTTCCCACACCGACACCGTCCATCACGACGAGCAGCACAGGCCCCTCAACGCCCGGAAACGACGGATTCTGCTGTAGTGCTTTCACCTGACGAGCATTGGACACCCACGCTCAACCCGCAAGGACATTCGCGGAAACGCCGCAGCCTACTCCCTAAAACGGAGGGCCTCGCGTAAGCCCGGATCAAGCGCGGCCACGCCCTGCTCGTCGAGGCCAATGCTTTGTGACGTGCGCGCCTCAAGGATATCGATCAAACGGCGACTGGTTCGTCCCGCGGGATCGTCGTTCCATGCACGGCGAAGCTCGTCGAGCAACAACGGAAAAATGCGTTCGCGAGACAAGCACACGAAGCGGACGTCGATAAACAGTGAGTTCGACTCTTCTTTGATGCCACGCAACAAGAGCTGGTCGACCTGATCACTGTAAATTTTGTGCAGTGTCTCGTAGGCAAGCACGCGCCTTGCGCCCTTGAAGCCGGGCTTGTTCCACAACTTGTTCGCCAAGTCATCGACAGTTCGTTGTTGTTCTTCGCTCAGTTCGCTCATTGTATAAAACGTTGCTCCGGACCGGATGGGACATACATTTGTAAAGCAACGAGCGGCTCGCTTCCATTGCTTTCAAAGCTGTGCACGGTGCCCCTCGGCACGTGTATCCATTGATCCGCATGAACCTCGATGGCCTTATCACCCACGCGCATCGTTCCTGAACCTGAAGAAATCCAGAGGCTCTCGTCACTCGCCTCATGGACGTGGGACGGAACGGAGAACCCCGCTTCACCGCGGAGCTCCGCCAAGCTCATGGGGAGCTGCTCCGCCCCCGCACCACCCATCAACATGCGAACCAACAACTTGCCGTCGGCGTTGTCGTGCCAGACGGGGCCGCTGGGCGGGATCTTGTAGGCAACCACCTCGTTCGCTCGTGGACATTGCGCTGCGTTTGGCGAAGCTCGCGCATAAAGTGCGGTCGACTTCTTGGCTCCCTCACCGTGAACGCTGACTGCGCTCCAACTCGCGTGCGATGGAAGCAAGAGCGCCTCGCCGGGCATAACTCGCCAAGCGACCCCATCTTGCTCCACATCGCCCACGGTGACGACGATCCCGTGCTGCTCGGCAAAGAGCAGGTCCGCAGCGCACATTTGCACCGACGGTTCACCGGAGCCCAAGGTTCCCAAGGTGACCCGTGACACGCGCAGCTGAGCCGTGGACAAAAGCTCCTGTGACACGGTTGGGGCCGGGGAGGCCGGGGACTGCTCCGTTGCGTGCGGCGAGGACGCCTGCTCGGTGGCGGGCCGGCTCGAACCGCAGGCGCACGTCAGAGCGAGCCCCGCAACAACTTTCAATACGTGCATTGCAGGGCAGCATAGGCTCGCCCAAGTCATAAAGCTATGGAATCACCGGCGCTTTGACGCGCTGAGCCATGGTTACCCAACTGAAACAGAGGCTAGCCAGTCACCGTGATAAGCGTTAGAGATCGACAGAGACCGTGGCTAGACCTTCGAAGATCAAGTTCTCTGGGCGCATCCTGTATTTGACCGAAGACCCGGAGATGCTTCGAAAACAACTGCAGGGTGAAGACCTTCCTTTTGATCCCGAGCGCAAGCTCATCGACAACATCAGCACAGACGAGATTACACCCGGGTGGGTGTGCTTTTACTACGATGAAACGCTCGGTCGCTACTCGATGGTGGGCCTCCGAGGCGGACTCTTCGACAAGGACACGCTCAAGTCGGGTGGCTTCGACGTGATTGTGAGTGGCCTGAGCAAGGGCTGCGGCTCGTCGCGCGAGACCGCGCCATACAGTGAGCTAACCGCCGGAATCCAACTTGTGCTCGCGCAGAGTATCGAAAAGATCTACGGACAGAACTGCCAGAACATCGGTCTACTGACGTCGACGGATTTCTCGCTTATCCCACGTATCGTTCGTGGCGAAGAGATTCCGCTCGATGCGTTCACCAAAGGGCTCGACCCGATCAGCGCCGACATCGTGCAGCATGGGGGTCTTTTCGAGTACAACAAGGCTCGCATGGCCGGCGACGTGTCGCCACCCGCACTCACAACCAAAGCGCGACCGATGACCTTGGTCGAGAAGATTATCGCGCAACACGCCGTCGTCGACGCCAAGTCGGGTGAAGTCGGAGTCACGGCTGTCAAACCGGGCGATGCGTTGTTTGTACGAACGGATGTCCGGTTCAGCCACGAGTACGTCACACCGATGGCGGACTCGTTGTTTCGCAAAGCACTCGGCAACGACGCGAAGGTCACTGACCCGTCGAGCGTCTACACCTTTCGCGACCACCTTACCTTTTTGGGTGACGTGATGAGCGAAGAGAAGCGCAAACTCGGCCTGATGGAGCACGCGGACGGCTTGGCAACGACCCAGGCCAGCTTCTCGAAGAAGCATGGGCTTAAACTCTACGGGGAGAGCGATCGCGGCGGGTCGGAAGCGATTTGCCACAATGCGGTGGTCGAGGACCTCGGCCTTCCTGGGCAAGTGATCGCAGGCACCGATTCACACACCTGCATGGCTGGTGTATTGGGCGCCTTCGCATTTGGCGTCGGTTCGACCGACATGGCGAACGCTTGGTACACACAGGACATTCGCGTGAAGGTTCCCGAGACCGTGCGCTTCAACCTGACGGGTAAGCTCCGCGAGGGTGTAACAGCTAAAGATGTGATGCTTCACATCCTCAGCCAGCCCTTCTTTCGAACCAGCCGTGGCATCGGCAAGGTGCTCGAATTTGCAGGCCCCGGTATCAAAAGCATGCCACTTGACGAACGCGCGACGCTCACCAACATGGCGGTGGAGGCTGGCGGCTTCACGGGTATCATCGAGGCCGACGAAGTCGTGGTCGACTACATTGTCCAGCAACGAGGCGTCGACGCCGACGAAGTTCGCAAAGGCATTGTGCAAGGCGACGAAGGAGCCGAATACCTCGAGACCTTCGACATCGATCTCAACGACGTGACCGCGATGCTCGCCACGCCAGGCGATCCGCGAAACGGGAGGACATTGTCCGAGCTCGCAGCCGAGCACATCAAGATCGACATCGCATATGGCGGCTCGTGCACGGGCGGCAAGAAAGCCGACATGGACATGTACGCGGCGGTCATGAAACGGGCACTCGACGAAGGCAAGAAAGTCGCCGACGGCGTCGAATGCTACATCCAGTTTGGATCGCAACAGATTCGCGAGTACGCCGAGGCGCAGGGCTACACCGATATCTTCAAGAAAGCCGGCGTCATCACCATCGACCCATCATGTGGCGCATGTATCAATGCCGGCCCAGGCGCATCGCGCAGCAAAGACTCGGTCGCTGTGAGCGCCCAAAACCGCAACTTCCCCGGACGAAGTGGCCCAGGCCAAGTCTACCTGGCAAGCCCACTCACCGTCGCCGCCAGCGCCATCGCCGGCTACATCACCGAACCCCACTTGTCGTAGCCGCGGGTTGCAAAAAGGTGTCACGTGCCGCAAAAACCTGGGGATGATGACTTTCTCAGCGGTCGCAGCAGTGCGACCCGACGCGGTGCTTCGTTTCTCGGGTGACGACGCACAGACTTGGCTCGGTGGGCAGACGACCAACGACTTGACCCCTCTCTTCGAAGGCAAGGTAGATGCTGTCTACACCCTATTCGTCACCGCCAAGGGTCGTATCCTCGCCGACGCATGGGTGAGCAAGGACCCAGACGGGACTTTCGTCGCGAGCCTTCCAGCGATCGCGACCGAAGCGCTACTCGAACACTTCGAGCGCTACATCATCATGGAAGACGTGGAGGTCGAGCGGCTTCCGCTGTCGGTTGTGAGCGTGGTCGATGGCGAGACCCCGAGCGACCTTCTTTCGAACCATCACCATCAGGCGCGCGACCTCGGCGGTCCTGCCACGCGCCTCTTTGTCCCCACAAACCAACTCAAACCCGTGGTCGACGTGTTGCGAAACAGCTCGCTCGATATTCTCGATGCGGACGACTGGACCGCCGCGAAGGTCGCGACGGGCGAGCCAAGGTTCGGCGTCGACTTTTCCACCGAACACTATCCGCAAGAAGCAGGCTTGGGGAGCACCGCGGTGTCCTTCAACAAGGGTTGCTACATCGGCCAAGAGGTCGTGTGCATGCTGGAGAACCGGGGCAAGTTTCGCCGCCAACTCGTCCACATGACCCTTGCAGAGCCCATCGAGTCGGGCGCGGACATTCTTCTAGGAGACGAAGTCGTCGGCACCGTGACCTCGGGAGCGACGTGGGAAGGGGCTCACTTCGCCATCGGCATGGTTGCTCGCAAAGCGCTCGAACAACCCGATACGCTTAGCGTCGCTGGGCAAGGCCCACTGTCGCTGCAACCCGTCGGCCAAGGGAAATGAGCACCGAAACACCATTTTTGCCACCAACGTGGATCACGCAAGGCCCATGGCAACGTTGGAAGATCGTGCTGATGCCCCCCAACCCCATTACCCGCGCCGCTCGGGGCGCCCGCGTGCTGAGCAATCACTTGCGTCCCAGCGCCCTGACCGCAAGGCTTGGCAGACTCAAGGCGCTGGGGATGATCGGCGAAGTGCCGAGCTACTGGCAGGTGCTCGTCGCCGCACAGCACAACATGCTCGGAGCCGCCGCCGTTGAAACCAAGAAGTTTTACGAGGCTCAAGGCATCGGTTTTCGTGAACACAACTGGCGGCGCTTTTTCTGCGATCCGGCCACCATGATGGACGCCACCGGACTCTTTCAAGAGCGCGACGACATTGTACGCCACGTCCTTCAGACCTTTCATCGGCATCCACTCTATGACTTTCAACTGTTGCGTATGTTTGACGACGGACCCGAAGAACTGCTGCGCCAAACAAAGGCGCTGCTCGACGGCGCCCATCCGCTTGGTCACCAGTTTGAGAACCTGATAGAGGACCCGAGCTACCATGCGCGTTTGCTCAAACAGGTCGAAGAGTTTGTGCGCGATCCAGTGGGCACAAAGCCTCTCCCGCTCGAATATCCTTATGAGGCGAGTCCCGAGCTGATGATGGCCATGGACCAGTTCACGACACTCACGGGTTTCCTGCGCTACGCCGCGCGCCTGCCCGCAACGCGCAACACCTTCTTCAGCACCCTAGGACAAAATGCACGCGCTCTGGTCACCGGTGGCCCCCCCACCGAACTCGACCCCTCGTGCTGCGATCCCGACATCCGCACCCGCTACATATCCGAGGAAAACGGTCGACGAGGATTGCCCCCCCTTCCCCTGGGATCCAAGCGCACTTGATCCCTCCGCCCAGTCGCCAATCGGACACATGTGTCCCTGTGTGGGCACCTCAAGTGTATCCACACGATATTCCTGGGAGGGGGCGCTCTCCGGAAAGCACCCGCGGCTTCTGAGTCGGACGTGAGTACTGCACACTCGATGCCAGTAGAACCAGCACAGAAATAATGACGAAGTATCCACACTGCGCCGCGAGCGAACGCCGCTTGGCGTCGAGTCGGCGTTCCAAACCGGCGTCGAAGGCTACGCCTGGGACAGGCGACCTGCGGAGTAGGACTCTTCTCCCTGTGAGGTCCGGAGCCGAAGTGCCCCGCTAACGCCAAGACCCACGAGTTCGCCCTCTGAGCCGTCCACGAATACCCGCTCACCCCTCCACGCAAGACATCGCTCAGCTTGCTCCACGACGACCTCTGCAGGTTCACTCAACAGAGCCCCGAGGTGCGATAGAAACGATACCAAGATCTTGGCGCGGTCTTGGGCCTGTCCGCTTTCGAGCGCAACAGACGTCGGTTCGAGATCGAAGGTGCCTTCAAAGTTTGTGCGGCCGACGTTAATACCAACTCCGATGACGACGTGCGTAAGCTCCCGCCCTTGAACGCTGCTCTCGAGCAGTATTCCAGAGACTTTCTTGCCCGCAAGCAAAACGTCATTGGGCCACTTGATTTGGGCTTCAAGGCCGAGGCCCCGCAAGCTCCCGACAACCGCCAAAGCTGTGCGAAGTGCGAGTAGCGGAAGACTTGCGAGCTTGAGCTGATCGCGCAGCAGGAGACTGAAGTACAGATCATCTGGACTGTCCGAGTCCCAGCTTCGCCCATGGGTTCCACGCCCGGCGGTCTGACGATTCGCCCCTATCACTGCCCCGTGCGGCAGCTTCGCGGCGCGCTCTTTCAACTCGCCGTTCGTCGACGGAAGCTGTTCGAACCACTCAAGCGCGCTTCCGAGTCGGGTAGACTTGAGTTGACCGCGAACACGTCTCTCAAAATCGTCCGCGGCGTCAGACACGCAGCGACCAGTCGAGCCCAATGTCGGCCGCGCGATAGGAGTGGGTCAGCGCGCCAACGCTGATCACATCCACGCCTGCTTTCGCAATCGTCGGGATGCGTTCCTTCGTCACGCCCCCGGATACCTCGATGATGGCGCGTCCCGCGATCCGCTCCACGGCCGAACGCAATGCAGAATCGTCAAAATTGTCGAGCATGACGACTTCCGCGCCGGCGTCGAGCGCCTCGTCGAGTTGCGCCTCACTGTCAACCTCGCACTCGATACGACTGGTGTGCGGCGCATGGGCTTTGGCTCGCTCGATGGCTGCGCGAACTCCCCCCGCCGCAGCGATGTGGTTGTCTTTAATAAGCACCGCAGACGACAGGTCATCACGGTGGTTGTGCCCACCTCCGCACCGAATCGCGTAGCGCTCCAGCTGACGAAGCCCGGGTGTTGTCTTGCGCGTCCCTACCACGCGAGTCTTGCTGCCATCCGGAACGCAGTCTACGAAGCTGCGCGTACTGGTTGCAATGCCGCTCATGCGCTGCATGAAGTTGAGTGCGACCCGTTCGCCCGCAAGAATGCTGACCGCACGTCCAACGATGCGGGCTACCGCACCACCAGGCTCCACCCAGTCTCCGTCGGCTGCTCGATCATGAACTTCCACCTCAGGATCGACTTGTCGATATACCTCATGGAGCACATCGACCCCGCAGAGCACCATTCTGGTTCGTGCCTGCACAACCCCCTCTCCGCGCACAGCGCGAGGCACGCATGCTTCGCTCGTGATGTCGCCCCTGCCGAGATCTTCTTCGAGGGCAACCTGCACAATTCGCTCGACCACGCTACGAGGCGGTGCCACCTCGCGTTGATGGGCAAACCCGGGAACGTACGTCGCCTCAACCTTGGAAGAACTCATGGTGCAAACTACCGCGGATGGGCAGCCATGGCCACGCGCGGACGCTGCAGTCACACGTACTAAGAGGCGCGGAGCAGAGCGACCATATCTTCAACAGTGCAGCGGCGCGGGTTTTTCTCGTGCATGGCCTCGTCTGCCGTCGCAGCGGTCGCAATCGCCTCGATGTCCTCGTCGTCAAGCGCGTCGAGTTCCGCAGGGAGGTCGAGCTTTCTTCGGAGCGCCCGAACAGCACCCGAGCACTCAAAAGCGAGGGTCTCTTCGTCGGAGCCTTTGGCATTGAAGATTTTTCCAATTTTGGCGATGCGGGCAAGTCGAGCGGTCCGGTTGAAGTCGATCACGGCCGGGAGAAGGATGGCCTGTGCAGCCCCCAAGGACAATCCACGCGCGTGGGCCAGCGCTTCGGCGAGCGCAGCGCTCGCGCCAAGCCCTTTTTGCGAAGCAACCGACGCCATGATCGCAGCTTTCTGTAGACCTTGTAGCGCTTCGACAACTTTGTCCGCCTGGTCGTCCGCATCTTCTACAGCCGGGCCGACACAACGTGTGGCCAAGCGAATCCCGCGAAGTGCAAGAGCGTCCGCGATCGGGTGATCACCTTCTGCAAGATACGCCTCAACATTCATGGCGAGCGCACTAAAGACATCGCTGACGAGGTCCTCACTTGAGCGGAACTCCAGTAAGTCGACGTCCACGAAAGCAACGTCGGGGAGCAAACGGTCGTCGTGAATCGTGACAGGCGCAACGGCATCATCTTCGCGATAACGCACCGACCGACCGCACTCGCCCCCATCGGCGACGGTCAGAGGAACGGCGTATAACTTGGCGTCGCTCGGAGCATTGCCCTCGCCCCCAAACCTGGCAAGCTTGCCCAGCCCCATCGCTTGAGGTGATCCGACCGAGAGGTAGGCTTCTATCCGGTGCGCACGAGCGGCCTCGCTTAGCTCCGCGGCGTCGTCTCGGTGAACGCGTGGGGCTCGCAAGGTGTGCGTGTAGGCCATAATCCCAGCTGGCTCGAGCAGTTTCTGCACTCGCTCGCCCGCCCCCGTCTGCATGGCCACCTCATCGACAACCAGCATCACGCTCGAGACTTCGGCTTCTTGCAGTTCACCCACGAGCGAGCCAAGTGCGCCAGCGCCGAAATAGATTCGATTAGGAACGTGCCAAACTTCCACTGCTTCTCCTGTCGCCCTTGGCAACCCCCAACCAGAATGCTACCGGCTCGATGAGTCCCCGCTCATCCAAACACGAATTGCTTCGTCAGCGGCCATCTTACCTCGAAGCACTTCGGCCATCACGCTCGAAATCGGCATACTGATTCCAACATCATTAGCGAATTTAGAGACACGCTCCGCGATTCGAACGCCTTCGATGTGAGCGCCCGCCTGCCGGACAGCGTCGCCAAGGGCCAACCCGGAGGCCAGCGCGCGGCCCAGCTGCACCTCAGGCCGCTCGTCGCCCGCAACAGCGGAAAAGAGGTCTCCAAAGCCAGCAAGCCCCCGAAACGTTCGGTCCTCAGCACCCAGGCAACGTCCCAAACGCACGGCCTCAACCATCCCTCGTGTAAGAAATACCGAAATGGATGCAGGATCGAAACCAGCCTCCATTGCAAAGCCGGCGCCCAATGCCAAAAGCCCCGCCATCGCGGATGCGACTTCCACGCCGACAACGTCTTCAGTGGAAAAGATCCGCAGGCTTTCGTCCTGTAGGGCGTCGGCAACGCTCTCGCGGACATCGCTAAAGCACGTTCCAATAACCGCTCCCCCGGGTGTCTCCGCCGAGAGCATCTTCGCTGTGAGCGGACCCGCGAGAACACCCACCCGACGCGCCGGTGTCCGTGTTTCGAGCACGGTACTGATCGGCGTCAAGGACTCTCCGATCAAACCTCGACTCACGTGCACGAGCAGGTGCCGTCCATCGATATGTGGACCAAGTCTCTCGCACACGGACTCGACGTGCGGTGAGGGCACCGCGATAAAGATTAACGTCGATGCCGCAAGCTCCGAAAAGTCCAGTGTGACCTTCACCGCGTCGTCAAGGCTCTCTTGCGACCGGCGGCTCCATAATGTGACGTCAGCGCCGTTGCGCGCGACCGCCAGACTCAGGGCTCGCCCAAAGTTTCCACCACCAATTACCGAGATCATCCGCGTATCTCCTGCTTGAGTTCGCGCACCGCCTCGGGCGTGAGCGAAGGTGACAGCTCTTCGCACCAAGGGACGAGACGGTTCTGGTAGTAGTAGAGAAGAAGCGGATCGAGGATTCGAACCTGCCCGCCCGTGAGGGTCGCCGATTGGCGGCGGTGGTAGCCCTGCCAAGCATGGAGGGCGCGCATCACAATTTGCGCCGGGTCGTCATTGCGCACGGGATCCGACAAGCGAACCCGACCCTCTGTTTCGATGGTGCGCAAACGCTCTCGGGCTTCGCCCACCTGACGGACACACTCCTCCATCGACTGCGAAACGGTGTTGCGCTCTCGCATGCGCAGGAAGATATTGGAACCAGGCGTCTGGAGCACCAAGTGCCGAAAAAGAACGTGCGCCACGAGCGCGGTCACCATCACCACGGTGTCCTCGTGATACCGCTCGACCAACCGGTTCCCAAGCGCCTTGGTGTACGCGCGGTCCCGCGACTGGTTAAGAACCGGTCGACCGTTATGCATCACGTAGCTCGATACGTCGATGACATTCCCTTGCGGCCCGAGCGATTCGCCTAGCTCGTCGACTTCGTTGCCGAAAGGGTCGAGAGGTTCCGAAAACCGAATGACACAGGCACCTTTGAGAGATGTCACTTTGCGAAAAAACGCCACCCAACGATCGATACGCGAGAACTCGTCGTCTTCGATAATGAAACGCGACTTCCCGGTCTCCTTGAGGTGGTCTTCGATCAGGCTCTCAGCTTCGAGCACGAGTTCATAGTTGATGGTTGTCGGAACAAACCAGACACGGCTCGGAACGCCTGCTGCGTGGTTGCGCGAGAAGGCTTCGAGAGCACTACCCGCAAGGCCGAGTTTAAGCTTGCGTTCGACAAGATTGGAGCGAGAGCGCGTTCCACCCGGAAAAAAGAGGGAGTGAAACCCGCGCTCAATCATCACGGACGAATAGGACTTGAGAACGCGCTTGTAGATTTCGGCTCCGATGCGGCGGTCAACCCGATAGGCACCCAAGTTGTGCATAAAGAACGAAATGATAGGGTTCGTAAACAGGTTTTTTCCTGCACCGTAAACAACCGGGGGCAGGCCGGTCCGTTGCAGGGCTTGCGCGACCACGAGAGAGTCAAGGTTCGACGAATGGGTCGGGACGAACACGAGCGTGCCGCGGTCTGCCAGCTGGCGAAGTTTCTCGACCGAACCCTCAACCTGCAAGAGTGCCTCGACAGGATCTTCGCGAGAACCGCCCGTCAGAGCCATCGGATTCATGATTCCAGTCAGCAGTTTTGGTGCAATGCGTTTGGCTGCTTTGTAAACGCGCGGATCGAAGTTGCCCGCTACGTCCTTGGCCATGTTGCGCGCGATACGCTCAAGCTCGGTCCGTCGCTGAACCGAACTCATCGATGCGAGCCGGCCACTGAGACTGCGCCACTCCGATAGGTGTTCGCGCGCCTCGTCATCGCGCTGCGTGTGAAGTCGCCGTGTTTCGTGATAGGCCGTATCGCTCAGGGCCAACTCGAACGCACGAGGGGAATCGCCGTAGGACTCGATGGTTCGAACAACGACGTCACCGACGATATCGTCGCGCTCGTGGTTGAAGCGGAAAATCCGTGGAGAACCGGGAGGGGGTCGCAACGACTTTGCTCCTGGGATGAAGTAGCGCTTTTTCCAAAACTTCATACTTCGCCGTAGGCACACTAACCCGTTTCGACAGTTTTCGCACTGGCCGTCCCGGACCTTCCAGGCTAAGCCACCCTGAATGCGCTGGCTGCTTGCAGCAATGACAATCGCGCTCCTGACGACGCTCTCGTCCCAGGGACACGCACAGGCAACGCGGGTTGCGATTTTCAAGCTCGAAGGTCCGATGGGGAGTCGGATTCGCGACCAAATCGCCAAAACCGTTGGCAAGGACAAGAAGCTCGAACTCGTCGAACTTGACGATGTTCTCAATCATACAGGGCTCCGTCTAGCGGCATCCGCCGACGAGATTGCCAAATCAGAGAAGCTGGCAGAAATCGTTGACGTCGTCGTGGTCGGTGAGACAAAAAAGCACGGGCGTCGGTGGAAGCTAACGATCGCTTATCTGGCCCCACAAGACGGTAGCGAATTGGGTCGCGACAACTGGTCAGCGCGTCGCTTCGCTGGACTCAACGTCGCCAGCAGCGAAATAGCAGAACGCTTGCGCGCACTCGTGCAGCCATCGGCCAAGGAAGGTCCTCGGGACGAAGACGCCGAGAACGACAACGCTTGGTGGGAAAAGGACGACAATGACGAGAATGAGGACGAAGCCCATGACGACGACGAGCAAGACCATTCCTCATCCGAGTGGCCGCTCTTCTCCGTTGCGGGTCAGGTCGGCTCTCTTCGAAGGGACCTTGAGGCCATCGCCACCGTCGTCAACAACGGACGGAACCCCGCAGCGCCTGCCGACGCGCCATTTCGAGAACGACGAAGCTATGTGAGCAAGGGGCTCGGTCACATGGAAGTCGGGCTGCAAGCCGAATTTTATCCGGGGATGCTACTCGAAGATCCGTTCCCTTTCCTTGGCGTACGCGCGCGCTTGCAATATGGGCTTTTTCTGTCCACAAATGGCTGTCAGGATCGTACTGATCTGACCGCTCCGTGCATGCCTGCGCAGCAGTTCGAGCTGGGTAGCTCGCAGTACGAAATCTATCTCGGCGCGCGCGGTCGACACCGGTTCGACGATCTTGAAGGCTTTACGTTCTTCGCCGACCTTGGCTGGGGGCATTTTGGTTTCGGCTTTGACGAGCAGGACCTCAAACAACTCGAACGCGTAAGCGTCGTACCTTCGTTCGAGTATGACTACCTCCGCCTCTCACTGACCACGGAGTATCAGGTCGTGCCTAAGCTTTTGGCGATCGGTGCAGAAGTGGGTGGCCACTTGGGCCTTGGGATCGGTCGACAGGCAAAAGAAGTTTGGGGCGTCGAGAGTTCGGGCGGTTCGGGGTGGCTTTTGGCAGTTCGCGCCAACTTAGAAGTGGCCGACAATGTGCTCCTAGGTGTCGCTTTTGAGTACATGACATTTTCATCGACCTTCAAGGGGCAAACGGCCTGCGTTGAGGGCGATTGCGCATCGGTGGCGGTCGATACGGTTTGGGAACCGTGGCCTTTCGAAAACAACGACCCCAACGCGGTGGTCGGAGGAATTGCAGACGGCGTCACGGATCACTACGTTCGCCTGGCCATTTCCGTGGGCACCCGCCTATAATAGTCAGCATGGGTCACAAGCCCAAAGACCGAAGCGCGCGCCTCAAAAGCATGGACGCCTTGCTCGCGCAATCGAAGCGCGATTCCGAGAGGCCACATGTTGGTAAGGTCAAGTTTGAGGTGCGCGAGCAGACCGAGGCAGTCAGCGCGAACGAAGACCCACGAGGCTGGCTCTTTTCAGGGCGACCGCCGGCCCCCGACCCCGCCGACGAGCGTCCGGAGGAGGTCGTCAAGCCGACGTTCCGCGTGCAAGAGGACAACGGAACCGAAGGCGAAGACCCACGAGGCTGGCTCTTTTCAGGCCGCCCGGATGCCCCTCAACCCACCGCTATCGAGCCGCCCTCGCCGGCCAGCCAGGACGACTCAAGACAAGATTCCCCGGCAAGCGCCCAGTCACAGAAACAGAAACAGGAATCTTCAACGAAGAAAGATGTGCCTAACGCAGCTCGAATTCCGGCGCCCGTGGCCAAGCTCGCCTTGGTCAAGAAATCGAAGAAGCGTAAGAAATCGGGCGCTCAGCCGGCGGCAAGTGAGATCATTCACGACCCGGCGGGCGAATCACTAGACAATGAAGCTGCGGCACCCCCTGCACCTCCACTTGCCCCTGCGCGAGCCAGCGAGGAAAACAACTCGAATCCGGGTGATCGGGCAGGACCTAACGAAGACGTTGAAAGTGACTTAGCGGCGCAAAACGCGGGACGCGCGCAAATCGAAGACTCGGATCCAACGTTAGAAGTCGTCACGCCCTCCTCTGATGGCGACAACGACCTAGAAGCACTTTCCGCAGCAATCAGTGTCCAACTTGGAGCTCCATCGCAACAGCAGCTGAGCAAAACGGCCGGAAGACAAGCACTTATCATTTCCGCTGTATTCTTGCTGGGCGCTCTGATCGCGTCGTACTACCTGTACAACCGTGGCGTGTTCGACGTCTTCGCCGATCAAGGGACGGTGGCATCGACAGGACGAATCTCGCGAAAGATCGTAGCTTACCGAAAACCGATTGCAGCTCCTAACAAGACATCCGCCGCCGCCGGCAAGCAGCCTGCCGCAGCGGAAAAAAAGGTCAAACCAGATTCGACCGGACAAAGCAAAGTTTCTCAACCAGCATCCGAGGTTGCCCCGGCGGTGCCACCCGAAGAGGTTGTGACGGAAATCGACGAGATGACACCCGAGCAGCAAGCGATGTCGGAGGACGCTCGCTTCAAAGATGCGCGCTACTTGCGTGCGCGGGGCTTTCGGGCCATCCGACAAGAAAAGCTCGACAAGGCAGAGAAGAGTTTCCGCCAGTCTCTTCAGCTTTACCCCGACAGCAGCGTCTCACTGCGTGGTCTGGGCGAGACCTTGATGCTGAAGGGCGAAAAAGCGCGTGCACGGGCGTGGCTGGGCCGCGCGCTCCGACGCAACCCCGCCGACAAGGAAGCCCAATCCCTGCTCGACGAGCTCGAAAAGAACTGAGCCATGTCCGACGAACGCCCTTTTGTGGCCGGGCCTGCTCGCGAGTCGATCTGGCCTGACTTCGACCCCAACTGGATACACGAGGAGGGCGAGGGCTTTGTCGTATTCGCCAAACCGACCGGGATAGCCACGATTGCGGCCGCGCGCGAGGACGAGGATGGGCTGATCGAGCGAGCGCAGCTTTACCTCCGGCGACACCGAATCGGCGTAACGACACTACATCCCGTTCAGCGACTCGACGCAGAAACATCCGGCGTGCTCATCGCGGCGACCAACACCGCTAGCGCCAGGCGGCTGACAGACGCGTTCGCCTCTCGTAAGGTAGAGAAGACCTACGTCGCCGCGGTTCAAACGTCGTCTAGCGAGCGTCTCGATGGACGATGGCTTGAGCACAACCTGCAATTCTCCGGTGGCCGGAGCACCGTCGTGCCTTCCGGTGGTAAGCCCGCTCGAAGTCACGTCCGGGTGCTCAATCGCCGCGCGGACCGAACACTTCTTTCGCTCCAGCTCGAAACAGGCCGCACACATCAGCTTCGCGTGCAGCTGGCTCACGAAGGCGCACCGATTGTTGGAGACGGCCTATACGGGGGAGCACCCGCTTCGCGGATGATGCTTCACGCGCATCAGCTCACCATCGCCGAGATGGGCCTCTCGTTTTGCGTCGAAGTCCCCGATGGGTTTGCCAGCTGGCTCGAAGGGACGAACGACTCCGAACTGCCAGAGAACCTTGGCCCAGCGATCGATGCTGCTCTGCGTCGACGCTGGCACCTACGAAACGGCGAAACGGCGACTGCTTTTCGATGCATCCACGGGGCCGGCGATGGACTTCCGGGCCTGTACTTTGACATCTACGCGGAGTGGGGTCTCGTCCACATTCGTTCTGAGACGTGCGCAGACCGTGAAGCTGAAATCGTCGCCACGCTGTCTGAGCTTCCGCTCCGTGGTCTTTACATCAAGCGACGTCCAAGACAGGCCAACGAGATGTCGCCCGAAGAGATCGCTGCGCGCGCGCCCGAAGCGCCAATCGTTGGCGAAGCCGCACCGAACCGCTTCGATGTTTGGGAGCATGATGTGCGCTATCGGGCCAGCCTGTGCGCCGGAATGAGCACGGGTCTCTTTGTGGATCAGCGACGAAACCGCGCTTGGTTGCGTAGAGCGGCAAGCGGCAAGCGCGTCCTCAACCTCTTCTCGTACACTTGTGGTTTCGCCGCAGCTGCCCTCCGAGGTGGGGCGCGCGAGGTCATCAACATTGATGCAGCGAAGTCCGTTCTGCAGTGGGGAGAAGAAAACCTCGAGAGCTATGAACGTTCGCGCTGGAAGAACTACCCCGACGATGTCTTCGAATATCTTCGCCGGGCACAGCGCCGTGACGAAACGTTTGACATCATCGTCGTCGACCCACCGACCTACTCGACCACGAAGTCATCGCGTTTTCGCTCTGGCAAGGACTGGCAGCAGCTGGTAGCGCTCGCGGCATTGTTGCTCACTCCGCGTGGACTCATGCTCTGCTGTAGCAACGACGAACGCATGTCTCAAGAGGCCTTTCGCAAGCACGTGCGGGCTGGCCTCGCTCGCCATCCCGCGACGCAACGCGCAAACGTGCGCGACCGACGCCCTGCCAAGGACGTGCGTGGCCACCTTGGCGCGGGCCCTCAACTCAAGACGGTCGAGGTCAGCTTTTCCTCCGCCTCTAAACCTAGAACAAAAGGCCAGAAACGCCGTGCGCCTCAGCGGTAAGAGAGCGTCGCGAAGCGCTTGCACTCCGCTCGGCTCCATGCCATACCCCTTTGCGACCTGCTCTCTAAGACTTTTTTCAAGTAAGAGGGCCGGCGGCACGACTCCACAATACGTCAAGTCTGGCTCACAGCAAGGAGCACTCTCGTTATGCCTGAAAGGCCTCTGCTCGAACCCGCAGATGTCGAATCATCTGAAGAACCTGTCGCGAAACGCAAGACCAACGGCCGTGCGCGCGTTCTTGAAGAAAAGGATCTGCGCCCCGAGTCGGACTCTGACGTTGACGCGAATGACTCAGACGACAGCGAACCTGCACCACACCTGGAGCCCCTCGACTCCCGGAGTCCGATTCGACAGTTCGGGGCCTCACTGTCCGATCGACAGATTCAGAAGATCACAGGTGGCAATGCTTTTATTCGAGGGCGTATTTACGCCCGACGCAATGCGATCGAGCGTTTCGACCTCAATGACGAGGAAGTTTCTGGAAGCATCCGCGTTCGAAATGTGGACGAGCCGTATGAGCCCCGCGTTAGGCTAGACGACAAACACCGCGTCGTTTCGGAATGCAATTGCCCCGGCTTTCGTGGCCCAACTGGGCACTGCAAGCACGTGGCGGCGTTACTGGTCGCACTACGCGATCGTGAGCGTCCTCCGCGAACAAAAGACAGCAAGAGACGTTCCGCGGAAAGCACGCCGGTACACGTGCCTGGAACTGTTTCCGTGGGCGGCAAACGGCGTCGCTCCAAGAAGCGTCGACGCGGCCTCGATTTGAGCTTCGAATCGCACACGACGCGCAATCAGGACTCCCGCGGCGCGCTCGATGCGTGGATGCCACCACAAAACGATTCCAAAGACGTCGACTTCGACTACCGACTGACGGTTCGCTCGGCATCGATACTGGTCACGCCGGTTCTTAGCGGCACCAAGTCGAACGTGCCGATCGGCGAAGCACTCACAGCCTTTGACGCCATTCCTGCCGAGGAGCGACCTCGCTTTCGCGCCCTGGCGCGCCACATCAACCGCTCGAAAGCAACGCAAGCGGAACTCCGGGCGGAAGACGCTGCCGAGTTCATCGGGCTTCTCAAGAATAAAAAAGCGCTCTTAGAGCCGAACTCCATGGAACTCCGGTTCCAGGAAGAACCGCTTCGCCCTACCATTGATATGGAGCTGCAAGGGGACGACCAGCTGCGGCTTCGCGTGGGCTTCGAGGCCGGTGGTCGGAAGGTTTCGCTTTCGACGGGGGCCTGGTTTGAAGGCACGCCTTGCTACCATATCGATACACACGACGGCATCGTGCGTCCGATCGTCGACTCCGTGACGCCAGCCTGGCTCACCCGTTTTTATAAATCACCAGCGTTGGTTCACCCGCTCTCCGACCTTCCCTACTTGCTGACCGACTTCATACCTCGGGTGGCCAATGCCATCGGTGCCGAATTGCCCGAGCTAGAGTCCGTCGCCGATGTCGTCGACGCGTCACCCAAACTCGTCATGCGCGCAACGGGCGACATCATCGGTGCACATGTTCAGCTCAAGGCAACGTACGACGGGCAGGACTTCGATATTCCGGTCGACGGCATCCCTGCGCCACTCGCGTTCTTTCCACCCGAAGAAGAGGGCGGACGCCCGCGGGTGATCCGTCGCGATGTGGGCACCGAGATGATGGCTGTTCAGACCTTGCTGAACCTCGGTTTCGAGGTCGATGAAGACGAGACAGAGCTTTTGGCCGAGGGTGACGATGCCGTCCGCTTCTGGACGGAAGGTGTAGCAACGCTCCCCGCGAGCTGGAGAAAGCTGGTCCCTAGCGACCTCGCCGACGTTCGCATCAACGACAGCTCGGTCACGCCACAAATGCGGGTGTCGAGCGGCGTTGACTGGCTCAGTCTCGACATGACCTTTAGCGCAGGCGGCGTCGCGGTCGACCCCGACGACCTTCGACAGTGTCTCGAAAAAGGCAGTCATATGGTCAAGCTCGAAGACGGCAGCTTCGCGCCTGTCGAAGCAGACGAGGTCGAGGAGATCCTCGCGCGCATGGCTGAGATTGAAGCCACAAGTGGCGGGGCCAAGAAGCTTTCCGTCGCCCAAGCGGGTCGCGTTCAAGACCTGCTTCGGCTGGTAGACAAGTCGCACGTCACGCCTAAAGCGAAAACGCTTTTCGGTCACCTGGAGAACATTACGGAGATCAAGAATGTCGCCAAGCCGCGCAGCCTCAAAGCGAAGCTTCGCGACTATCAGAAAGCGGGCTTCAACTGGCTCGTGTTCGTGCACGAGCTAGGGAGCGGCGGCATCTTGGCCGACGACATGGGCCTCGGTAAGACACTACAAACGATCACTTTGCTATTGTGGGCAAAGTCAAAAATGAAGAAGGGCACCACGCACGTTGTGGTCGCACCCACCTCGGTCGTTCCAAACTGGCAACGGGAAATCGAAAAGTTCGCTCCCTCACTTTCGACCTTGGTCTGGCAAGGGCCGAAACGGCACGAGAAGGAGGATGAGTTTGACAAAGTAGATATCGTCATCACCTCGTACGCGCTGATTCGACGAGACGAGGAACTCCTCCAGAGCAAGAAGTTTGGCTACGTGATCCTGGACGAGGCCCAGCACATCAAGAACCCGCACAGCGCTACCGCAAAGGCGGTCAAGGGCGTCGAGAGCGAGCGTCGACTCGCACTTACCGGCACACCCATCGAGAATCGCCTCAGTGAGTTTTGGTCGATCCTCGATTTTGTGTCGCCAGGTCTACTCGGCGACCTCAAAACGTTCGAAGAGAAGGTCGCCCGGCCGATCGATCGGGGTGACCAGAACACAGCAGACAAGCTCCGAAACACCATCAAACCTTTCGTGCTGCGCCGCACGAAACGTGATGTCGCACCAGAACTTCCGGAGAAGATCGAACAGGAGATGGTCGTCCCGATGGCGGATGAACAGTCCGACCTATACGGGCAAATCCTCGAAGAGATCCGCAAGAGCGTACTTAGCGAAGTCGAGAAGAAGGGTGTGGCGAAATCACAGATTCAGATCTTGGCGGCCCTTACAAGACTGCGTCAGGTCGCCTGCGACCCACGCCTCACCAAGATCGACGGACAATGGGACGATGAGACCAGCGGAAAACTCGGTGCCCTGCGCGAGATTCTCGAGAACGCCAAGTCGGGTGGTCATCGCGTGCTCATTTTCTCGCAGTTCGTCCAGATGTTGCAACTGATTCGCGCGGCGCTCGACGAAGACGGAATCAACTACGAGTACCTCGATGGCTCAACCAAAAACCGCATCGATAAGGTCGACGCATTCAACGAGGACGAAAGCATTACGGCTTTCCTCATCTCGCTCAAGGCCGGCGGCACGGGCCTCAACCTCGTCGGGGCGGACACGGTCATTCACTTCGACCCGTGGTGGAACCCGGCCGTCGAAGATCAGGCCACGGACCGCGCACACCGCATCGGTCAGAAACGAAGCGTGAGCGTGTATCGACTGATCGCCAAAGGCACCGTCGAAGAGAAAATTCTGCAGCTTTCCGCCAAGAAGCGCGCGCTGATGGAGAACGTGCTCTCCACCGAAGGCTCGCCGCTCAAGGGCCTCACCAAGGCCGACGTCGACGCCCTGTTCTCTAATTAAGGGGGTGGCACCCACCCCCTCTCTCGCTGCGCTCGATTCACCCCAGCTCCCCCGACCAGACTGCGCTCC
>CAZAQV010000002.1:85283-200051 GCA_964487255.1 uncultured Polyangiales bacterium
GTACGAGCGGTGCTGTTAGCACAGCCCGTCCTCCTCTCCGTCCTCGCTGCGATCGATTCACCCCAGCTCCCCCGACCAGACTGCGCTCCGTACGAGCGGTGCTGTTAGCACAGCCCGTCCTCCTCTCCGTCCTCGCTGCGATCGCCTATTCGACGACGTTGAAGACGAGTTCGTGACGCTGGCCGCCACGCTGTATCCAGGCACGGACAACGACTGCGGTTCGCAGGTTCTCCCACAGCCGCTGCATATCGGAGGGCGTGCCGATCGGTAGATCGTTGACCGAGAGAATGATGTCACCCGGCACCGCATCGACACTGCGAAGCGGGCCCTGAGCGACGCGTAGAATCCGATGCCCCGCAAAGTCCCCCTGGGTGTGCACAGGTTCGACCTCGAGTTGGCGTAGAAAATAGCCAGGTCCGTTTGCGAGTACGCGGTCGAGCTGGCGTCGCTTGATCTCTCCTGTGCGGTGACGTTCGACCGGGTCGAGCGACTCGCTGGTCGACTGCGGCGCGGACTCTTCCCATGTCTTAAGGTCGACCTCGAAGAGTTCGCGGCTACTCGCTTCTTCACGTTGCGTCACATTCGAACCGCCGCAAGCGACGAGCGTGACGAGCAAAACGCCGCTCAGGTGATGCCGTTTCACAAGAGCTTTCGTACAGCATCGAGGGCCTGTTTGGCCACTTCTTGCAAAGGCTGTTCTCCGTCGATGTGCACGATGTTGTCTTGAAAATGTTGGTCAATCGAGCGATAGAAATCGGCGAGGCGGGCCTGTAGGTCGTTTTTTTCGTAGAGTTCTGGCCCACCGCCACGTCCTTGACGGCGCGCAGCGGCTGTTTCCGGCTTAACGTCGACCACAAGCGTGATATCGGGTCGTCGAGCATAGCGGTTGAGCGACTTGACCCACTCGATCACCTCGGAGGCGCCACCGCCCACCACGCTCTGGTACGCGACGGACGAATAGTCATAGCGGTCTGAAATCACGACCTCACCGGCTCTGAGGTGGGGCTCGACCTCGGCCTGAACGTGGTCGAGCCGATCAGCGGCAAACAGCAGCGCCATCGTCTGCCATGCAAGCGGTTCGCTGCCTTCCGCGGTCGCCACGGAAAGGCGGTGGCTAAGCGCTTGGCGGATTAGCGAGCCCACCGGCCCACCACTGGGCTCACGTGTCGCATGGACGCGTTGCCCAGCTGCTTCGAGCGCCTCTTGCAAAAGCCTCGTAAGCGACGTGGTTCCCGCACCATCAATGCCCTCGATGACCACAAAGATGCTCACGAACGTTTTCCTCGTCCACGTTTGGGGAGCTCTGGCATGGACCGGCCGTGTTCTTCGAGCGCTTCCCATGTCACCTTGGCGGCATGCGTCATGTGCATGTCGAAGCGCCGAACCAAGGTAATCTGGTCATCGAAGTACGGCAGTGATGTCAGCGAATGCAGCTTGCCCGTCGCCACGCCATAGTTGGCAACGCGGTGTGGAAGAATGCCGACGCCCACCCCATCAAGAACGAAGCTCTTGGCAAGCGCCAGAGACGAACATTCGATCTGCGAACCCATGCGCAGGCCGCGCCTGGTGACTTCGGCAAGCAGGTACTGCGTCTGGCGGAGTTCAGGA
This sequence comes from uncultured Polyangiales bacterium, assembly GCA_964487255.1. Taxonomy (GTDB): domain Bacteria; phylum Myxococcota_A; class Polyangia; order Polyangiales; family CAZAQV01; genus CAZAQV01. The sequence continues at coordinate 86,892 of CAZAQV010000002.1, forward strand.
ACGCAAATCATCGGAAGACCGCTCAGCACGTCGGCGTCCTTCTTTCCTGCGCGTTTGAGTGCCGCCGCGGAGACGATGAACTCTACGCGGTCTTGAAACAACGGTCGTACTACACACTCGTCGTGCCCTTCGGGATTGACGACAAAGCCCAAGTCGAGTTCGCGACGTACGATGGCCTGCTCGACGTCCTGTGAATTTCGGTTCGATAGGTTGAGTTGGATGTCCGGGAAGCTCTTCGAAAAGCGAAGCAAGAACTTCGCCAAAGTGTAAGCCGCGAGACTCTCATGGCAGCCGATCGAGAAGGCGCCACGCAGCTGGCCTTCAACGTCCACAAGGTCTGCACGAAGAGAGTCGAGGGTGTCGAGGATGAGCTTCGCCCGCGTCGCGAGGATCTCCCCTGTCGCCGTAGGTGTCACACCTGCTCGACCACGATGGATGAGTGTCGTGCCCAGCGACTCCTCCATTTTCCTCACCGCAACGGAAAGCGATGGTTGAGAAATGCCCAAGTTGCGAGCGGCTGCCGTCAGGCTCCCGTCGGTGATGATCTGCCGAAAATAAGCGAGGTTCGCAGTCGTCAATGCATCTTCGGAGCCAGCCACTAGAACCTCACCACGATTGCGCGCGGATCATGTCGAGAAGAGGCTCGATACCCACCTCACGGCTTAGTCCAACAGGTTGTCTTCCATGCGACCGCAAAAGCAAACCGATTTTGTTGGCTGCATCTTGACGCGAACCCCAAACGACGATGGATACGGATGCCGGAAGGCCGCGAATGAAGGCGACCACCTCTTCGTAGCTGTTCTCGCGGAGGAAATCCAAGTCCAAGATAAACATCTGTGGCATTAGGCGCTGGCTGACCGTCGCCGCCTGCGAAAGCGACGAAGCGACCGCAACCCCGACGCGGTCTCCCCCGAGGGCCGCTCGCATACGAACTGCAAGTGCTGTGCTGTCCGAAAGCATGAGCACCCCGACCGGGCCTTCGACGGATTCGCGTCGGACCGTGGTCTTGACGCTGTCAGAGCGCTGCTCCGGCCCGCTTTTAAGTGACTTTTCAACGGCTTGGAGGGCCAGCTCCGCAGAGCGCATGCCCAAGCGCTCCTCAAGCGTCGGCTTGACCCGTTGGTAGAGAAAGTCGTGAAATTCCTTCGACGAGTTTGGGAGAGCCTCACCGGGCACATGTTCCAAACACTCAAACACAACCACCGAGGACATGTCGCCCGCCATGACATTCTCGAGGCCTCGGCGTACGAGTCGGACAAACGTATTGCCGTCTACCTTGGGAAGCTGGTCAGGGCTCAGCACGGACAACATGGTATGCCAAGGTGGCGCGCGAAGCCAGTCAGGTGTTTTTGACCGAATCGGCAGATACTGCAACGGATTGCGATCCGGAGGATACGCTGTAGATCTCTATCCTCGATGCTAGCGGTCAAGATCAAAGGAAGCGGCGGCGTGGACTGCCTGGAGCTTGCAGAGTTCAGCACGCGGGCGCTCGGAGCCGGCGAGGCGCGTGTGCGTGTCAAAGCAGCAGGGCTCAACCGCGCGGACATCTTGCAGCGCAAGGGCTTCTATCCGGCCCCCCCCGGCGTTCCCTCGGATATCCCTGGCCTCGAGTTCTCAGGAACGATCGTCGAACTCGCGCAGGACGTGAAGGGCTGGCAGCTTGGGGATGCGGTGATGGGCATCGTCGGAGGCGGGGCGATGGCCGAAGAGCTTTGCCTCGACGCAGCGCAGCTTCTTCCCGTCCCGGCTGGTCTTTCACTGACCGAAGCAGCGTCGCTACCCGAGGCCTTCCTGACAGCCTTCGATGCTATGCAACAGGCCAAGGCGCGACAGGCTCAACACATTGTCGTGCACGCTGCGCCAAGTGGCGTGGGAACGGCCGCAACCCAACTCGCGCGCCTCTGGGGCCGAACTTGCTCTGGCACCTCACGCTCGCCGGAGAAACTCGAGAAAGCCAAGACCTATGGGCTTGAGCATGCCGTGTGGGTGAAGGATGGCCGCTTTGTGGAAGACCTCGTCGCGCTCAACCTCCCGGCGCCCGACGCCATCATCGACTTGGTCGGCGGTGAATATGCAACGCAGAATCTGGAGGTGCTCGCTGAACGCGGCCGAGTCGTCCACGTGGGTCTTGTCGGTGGTCGCAAGACAGAACTGGATCTAGGCCGTCTGCTGAGAAAACGAGCAACGCTCATCGGAACGGTTCTTCGAAGCCGTCCCACGGAAGAAAAGCGGGCGCTCTGCTCGGATTTCCGTCAGCACGTCTTGCCTGCGTTTGAAGAAGGACGCCTCGAACCAGTGCTTGAGTTCGCCCTGCCGATGGCAGACGTTGCACGAGCCCACGAACGAATGGAGGCAAATGCAACCTTCGGCAAAACGGTCCTCTACTGGGGAAATGCTGAAAAGAAAGGCCCGGCGTGAAGCTCTCCACGGTGGGGGCCACGGTCGTCGTGCATGAACTCTACGCGTCGGTCCAGGGTGAGTCGTCGTTCGTCGGCCATCCCTGCACCTTCATTCGGCTCAGTGGCTGCAATCTTCGCTGCACTTGGTGCGACACGCCTCAGGCGTTCGTTGGAGGCGAACGCCGACCGGTCAATGATGTCGTCGAGGAGGCCCTGAGTAAGCAAACACCGCTGGTCGAGCTCACGGGTGGAGAACCGCTGTTGCAGGCCGGCGCTTTGCCGCTTCTTCGGGCGCTCTGCGACGCTGGCAAGACGGTGCTTCTCGAGACCAGCGGGGAACGCGACATCTCCAAGGTCGACCCGCGTGTACATCGCATCGTAGATTTCAAGGCGCCTGGCAGCGGCGAATTAGAACGCAACCTTTGGTCGAATGTCGAGCACCTGACCGTTCGCGACGAAGTTAAGTTTGTTCTGGCTGATCGCGACGACTACGAGTGGAGTCGCGCCGTCATCCGTGAGAAGGGACTGTCCTCAAAAGCCGGTCAGGTGTTACTCAGCCCCGTCCACGGACAGCTCGACCCCAAGGACCTCACGCGTTGGATTCTTGAAGACGCGCTCCCTGTGCGTCTCCAAGTCCAGATTCACAAGTACATCTGGTCCCCTGACACCCAAGGCGTCTAGCTTCACGATGAGCGCTTGCGCGAAGAGCCCTACGTGTTGAGGTGCTCGCGATGAGCGCTTGCGCGAAGAGCCAGAAACATCGAAGTGAAACGAATAATTTTGTGCTACTCGCACAAAATTGTTTGTTTCACTTCTGCATGTAGCCGATGGACTCGAGCTGGTTGGCCAGCTCCGCATCGATCGCCGCACGCTGCGCGTCGGCCGCACCCTTCTTGGCCGCTTCGCTGGCCTGCCCAAGCATTTTCTTCATGTGTTCGGTCTGCGCCTTGTGCTTCTCGGCCAAGTTACTCGTCTCACCCGGATCCGCGTCGACATCATAGAGTTCCGCGAGCTCGAGTCCTCGGGGGTTGCCCGGATTCGCCGTAATGAGCTTGTGCGCTTCGCCCCCCTCAAGCTGACGCAGCGATTCAAGCACGTTCCCTTCATGGCTCTCCTCGGCATAAACGCGCTCGGTCCCCTGAAAGAAGTTCCCACCTTGAAGCCCTGGCGGCAATGGCAGTTCTAGCTCATTGAGCAGTGTGGGCATGACATCAACACTTTGTGCCCAGTGACGAACGACGGTGCCCGCACGCTTTCCCTTCGGCAGCTTGACGAAGAAGGGTACATGCACCTGCTCGTCGTAGAGCGTCGTGCCGTGCCAAAAACCACCGTGGTCGGCGAACTCTTCGCCGTGGTCCGAGGTTACGATGATGGTCATGTCGTCATAGACGCTCCGCTTCTTCAGGTCGGCTATCAACTTTCCGAACGCTTCATCCCAGTACGCGATCTCCCCGTCGTAAAGCTTCTTCAGATGCTCCGCTTCCTCGACGCGTGGGTGCTGGTTGGCGGCGCGTGAATACCCACGACTTTTGCCCTCGTGGTCGAAATACGGGTCGTGCGGGTCCATATAACCAACGAACGCAAACCACGGGCGGTCCTTAGGCGCCGCGTCGACCCAGCTCAAAAGCCTCGCGTTAACCACATTCGCATCTTGGTAGACCTCACCGGGCTGTGGTCCCCTCGCCTTTTCGATCAAGCGGCGCAGTACCTGCACCAAAAGGAGCTTCGCCTCTTCGTCGCCCGCCCCCATCACGTAGTCTGGCGGCAGGTAGGCGTAGGTATCGAAACCTTGGTCGAGGTTGAATGACGGGTGCAGGTTGTGGTTGGTGGCGATGCCGAGCGTCGCGTAGCCCTTGGAGGCCAGCGCCTCCGGGAGGGTGACAATCGGGTCGGGGAGCGCGCTCGCCTTGTCCATCACGCCGTGATTTGAAGGGAACCGCCCCGTCAGAAACGAAGCAAAACTGGGGCGTGTCCACGAAGCATTCGCGAAGAACTGGTCAAACCGGATTGCATCACCCGCGAAGGCCTCAAGATTGGGTGTATGGCCCGCGTCGTAACCATAGCTCGGCAAATGGTCGGCGCGTAGCGTGTCGATCACGATAAAGAGAATGGGCCCTGCGTCCGCAAGATGTGGCGCCAGCTCGCGATCGATTTGCAGCGGCATATCGGCCGCCACCTGTTGACGCGACTGCGTGCCCCAAAAAGCCAGCCCAAGCACGGCTGCAGCGAAGACGAGCGTCACGACCGAGTCGGTGACGCGGCGTACGTAAGGCTTACGTGCGAGCCATTCGATCGCGCGTGAGAGCACAAAAAAGAGCAGCGCAGCGGCAAGTGCACAACCGACAAACACCGCAAGCCCTTGCAGGCTCTTCCATTTGAGCTCCTCCGCATAGACATCTCGACGAACGCGAAACGCACCGAGCACCAACCCAAAAGCCGCGACGATCATCGCTGTAATGCGGGCATAGGCTTGCGCCTCAGGAAGGGCGCGTCGCTTCATCCATCGACCGCTCAACGCGAAGGCAAAGCCTGCGACCGCGCCGCCGAGCAAACAGAACGAGCCGTAGACAGCAGCGCCATAGGTCATCACGCCAAACGCGTGGTGCCAACCCGCTGCGTTCGCGATGAGCAGGCCTTCACCAACGCCCACCAATGTGCCTGCCAACAGACCGGCCGCCGCACCAAGCGTCAGCCCACGCACGATCTTTGGCCAGGCTTCCGGTGGCGCTTGCTCGACCTCCGCCCAGCGCTGCTGTTCGCGGTCATCCTCTTCGACACGAATCGCTGGTTTGTACCCCGAGCGGCGCGCGAGGAAGATAAGCCCGCCACACGCCGAGACCACCATCTCACAGGCAAAGCCCACGATGGGGATGAGTACGGCGAGCTCTTTGGCCACGCCCACGCGCGTATAAAGCGCAACCGCGGTCGCCTCTCGCAAACCAATGCCATTGATGGAGGTCGGCAGAAGGGTCGAGAAAATCTGCAGGGACGAGCCAAAAAAGATCTCGCCGACCCCGAGTTCGGCACCCAAGGCTTGCGCGGCACAAACGTAAATCAAGTTGTTAAAAGCATGCGTACCCATGCCCAAAAAGGCGGCCTGCGACAGCAAACCCGTTTTGCCTTTGTACGCACACACCGCATCGACCAGTGTCTGCACGCGAGGACCAATCGCCGCAGGCAACAGGCGCGCGATCACGCGAACAATGTCGGGCTTGGCGAGCACGAAGATGCCTGCGGAAATGAGCCCCACGAAGAACAGGTTGACGAGCACAACACCTTCGATACCGATGAAGCGCAGACCAAAGATCGAACCCGCCATCACCACCACGCCAAACGCCATCTGTCCGAGAATCATCTCGGTGCCGATGGTCGCTGCTGCGCGCGCAGTCTTACCGGTATGTTGCGCAACATCGTAGATCCGCCAACCGCCAAACCCAGTGAAACCGCCCGGCGTGAACGCACCCCAAAACCGCGCGATCATCACCGAGCCACCCAAAAATCGCCATGGTGCGTGAATGCCTTGACCGACCAACAGACGCTGCCAACGCACCGTGCTGAAGCCGATGGCGACGAGCTGCATGAGGATCGCGCCCGCAACCCAATGCCACTGCAGATCTTTGATCCGTGCCCAAAGGTCAGAAGCGCCATCACGCCCGACAACCTTCGAGAAGATCAGCCACAGCGCCCCAACAGAAAACCCAATCTTGAGCAGAAGCATCGCGATCTTACGCGGCTTGGCTTTGGATGAAGTTGGTTCTTGCGCGGGCTGCGTCATGCTTCGTTTGTAGTGAGGTGGCTGGTGGGGTCAAATTTTACGCAACGCAAGGCATTGAAAACAATACGCTTTCTTCGATGCTCGGGGGGAAGCCCTCAGCATAGAGCAATTCGTCGAAGAGCGCTCGTTGAGCGCGCCGGAGTAACTTGCCTTGAGGCGGCCCGCAACTGGTGCCAAGGTTCGGCTGCGATGGGTCGCGGGATTAACTTAGCTCTGGTTCTGTACTTTGTGTTTGCGCTGGTCGCCGCGTGCGGCTCAAGCCGTCGCGGTCCGGGAAACAACACCAATGGCGATAGCGGTATGGATGCTGAAGCCGGACCGCAGGATGCACGCCCCACCCCAGATCGCCTGGTTCCCGCTGACACGGGTCCCAATCTCTCCAACGTATTGGTCTATGCACACTCACGCGACACGCTTTACTCGTTTTCGCCCGAGACGGCGAAAGTCGAGACGATCGGCACCTTCTTCTTGAACGGTGGCGGCGAAGTAGAAAACATTCTTGATATCGCAGTCGATGCCAGCGGTGCCCTGGTCGGGCTTGGTAAGACCACGCTGTTTAGCATCAACAAGGAGACCGCCGAAGTCACGAAGATCGGCCAACTGACGACGGCAGGGTCGACCGAGATCACCGGCTTGGTCTTTGTGCCCAAAAACATGTTTCGCTCCGAGGAGGCGCTCGTCGGCGCTGACAATGCAGGCGTCGTCTACGAGATCGACAGAAACACCGCACAGGCAGATGAGATCGGCGTCTACCCCGACGGTTGGATCTCAAGCGGTGATCTGGTCGCTGTCGATGGTCTTGGCACCTATGCGACCGTTAAGAAAGAGGGCGCTGAATTCGACCAACTAGTGGCCGTGACCTTCGGCTCGAACGGAGTGTCACGCATGGAGCTGCTGGGACCCGTCTCAGGCGGTGGTCGCGACTTCAAACAACTCTTTGGCGTCGCCTATTGGGGCGCAAATGTCTACGGCTTTACCTACGCGGGAGAACTGCTTGAGATCGACCGTGAAACCGCAGAGGCCAAGCTGATCTCCGACGATACAGGCGCAGAGTCCTTCTGGGGTGCGGGCGTTACCACCCAAGTCCCCGTCCTTCGTTAATCGTACCGAACATAACTGGAAGCTGGCGAAACGCCTGCTATGCGGTACCGAAACCAGCAGGAGTGTCCCAATGCAGTCACCACAACTTCAAGTTAAAGAGCATGTCGCGCAGTTTTGTAAATTGACTGTGCTCGCGATCGCAATTCTGGCGACGGGTTGCAGCGACGACACCACGGAGGGGGAAAACGGGGGCGCAGACTGCGCATCCGTTTGTCAAAACGCAGAGGACCAATGCGGCCAACCCGCGACCAACTGCCAAGCGACGTGCGCATCGTTGAGTGCGGCAGCCAGGGAGTGCATTGCGAGTGCAACCAGCTGCAGCGCAATTGCCATGTGCGACACAGTAGATCCTGACTCGGGCGTTGGCGGAAGCAACAAAGCGATCGTCAAATGCTTGGGCCCTTCCTGCCCACAAGGAGAGTGTGATAGTTCGAATGACTGCAGCGCGTACGCGAACTTTAGTCTTGATAACAGCGCAAGTTGGTGCACTGGCGCGCAGGGTTCCGAGCAGTTTTGCATCGCTGAAACCGTGGACAATGAAAACGGAACTCAATCAACAACTCACTACGCAATTGATTGCTCGTCGACTACGCCCGTGCAACGAACATGCGAAAGCTGTGGCTACAACTACTCACCCGACGACTGCGTCAAGTGTGACAGCAGCAACTCCTGCCTGTTTTAGCAGCTCACTTCTAGCTTGCGACGATGTTGACCAGGCGGCCGGGGACGACGATCACCTTGCGGACCGTCTTGCCGGTAATCAGCTCTTGGACTTTGGCGTCGCCTAGTGCTGCTTTTTCGAGATCGGATTTGCTGAGATCGGCTGCAACCGTGATGCGGTGGCGGACCTTACCCATGATCTGAATCGGGATTTCGATCTCGTCATCCTTGAGCATCGACTCATCGTAACTCGGCCAGGAGGCGTCCGAGACAAACCCTTCAGCCCCCAGGCGCGACCAGACTTCTTCGGCGATGTGGGGCGCAAAGGGCGCAAGAATCGCGACAAAGCGCATCGCCTGCTCGCGCGTGAGCCCAGGCTTGCTTGTAGCCAGGTTGACGAACTCTATCATCGCCGCAATCGCAGTATTGAAGGCCATGCGGTCGATGTCGTCGCCGACCTTTGCAATCGTGCGATGCAGAAGCTTTTCAACCTCGGGATCCGCCTTTTCGACAACGCGCGCTTCACCTGTCGCCTCGTCGATAAGCAAACGCCACGAACGCGTCAAGAAGCGAAACAGCCCCGCAATGTCGCGGGTGTTCCAGGGCTTTGAGGCTTCGAGCGGTCCCATGTACATCTCGTAGAGACGAAACGTGTCCGCCCCATAGTCACGAATCACGTCATCTGGGTTGATCACGTTCTTGAGCGACTTGCTCATCTTGGCCGTAATCCGTGCCACGGCCTCGCCCGTCGCGGTCTCCACGAACTGGTCCTCGCCGCGCTCTTCAACCTCATCGATCGGAACCAGCGACCGGTCCTTACGCTGAAAGGCGTAGCTTGTGATCATGCCCTGGTGAAAGAGTTTGCGAAACGGTTCTGGGCTCTGCACATGCCCCAGATCGAAGAGCACCTTGTGCCAGAAGCGGGCATAGAGAAGGTGCAACACCGCGTGCTCGGCGCCGCCAACGTAGAGGTCGACGCCACTTTCACCGAGCCAGTACGCCTCAGCCTTGCGCCCCACGAAACGCTCGTCGTTATGTGGATCGCAGTAGCGAAGGTAGTACCAGCACGAGCCGGCCCAACCGGGCATCGTATTCGTTTCGCGCGTGCGCCCATCCGCAAGCTGCACCCAATCTGCGGCCTTCGCCAAGAGCGGTTTCGGCTCATCGCTAACTTCAGGCGCATAGTCTGAAAGCGGTGGCAAGGTCACGGGAAGCTCGTCCTCGGCGACTGCCTCATGCAGGCCGTCGCGGTCGTACACGATAGGAAAGGGTTCGCCCCAGTAGCGCTGTCGGCTGAAAAGCCAATCGCGCAGGCGATAATTGACCTTCGCGTTTCCGAGGCATTTTTTCGTGAGCCACGCGGTAATGCGTTCTTTGGCCTCCGCGGTCGCAAGACCATCGAGCGAGACCTCGGCGTTGGCGCTATTGATCGCGATGCCATCGCCTGTGAAACAGCCGTCGCCAGGGTCGTGGCTTTCCGTGGGCTTGAGAACTTCAACGATATCGATGCCGTACTTGTCCGCGAATGCGTAGTCACGGTCGTCGTGCGCAGGAACGGCCATGATCGCGCCGTGGCCGTAACCCATCAGCACGTAGTCCGCGATCCAGATAGGAATGCGCTTTCCGGTGGCCGGATTGATCGCGTAATAGCCGCTTGCGACGCCGGTCTTTTCCTTGCTGGTCTGTCGTTCCAAATCGGAGCGGTTGCGTGCCTGCTCAACGTACGCGTCGACCTCTTTAGAACGCTCCGGCAACGCATCGACAAAAGGGTGCTCCGGTGCGACGACCATGAAGGTCGCGCCAAACATGGTATCCGGACGCGTTGTGTAGATGCGCAGGCGCTCCACACCGGGCACGTCTTGCACGACAAAGTCAGCCTCTGCACCACGACTGCGACCGATCCAGTCGATTTGCTTGACCCGTGTGCTCTCTGGCCAGTCGAGTGATGCGAGGTCTTCGATCAGCCGATCCCCATAGGCGGAAATACGGAAGAGCCATTGTCGAAGTGGCTTCCTAAGCACTGGGTGGCCACCACGTTCACTTCGACCGTCGATCACTTCTTCGTTTGCGAGCGCAGTGCCTAGCTGCGGGCACCAGTTCACGGTTTGCTCACCCAAGTATGCGAGTCGGTAGCTGGAGAGAATGCGATGCTGCGTGGTGCGGTCGAGCGCGCCCCACGCGTCATACCTCAGAGCCTTGTCCTCGGTGGAAAACTCCGCGGCCTCGGGGTTGATGCGCGGAGGACGCTGACCACAGGCAAAAGCTTCCTCCAGCTCACGAATCGGTCGCGCCTTGTTGGCCGCGGGGTCAAACCACGCGTCGTAGATCTGGACAAAGATCCACTGCGTCCATCGATAGTAGCCCTCGTCGATGGTCCCGAACTCGCGCGACCAGTCGTAGCAAAACCCAAAACGCTGCAGCTGTCGGCGGAAGTTATCAATGGATGCGCGGGTCGTTTTGGCCGGATGCACACCGGTGCGGATGGCATACTGTTCGGCCGGCAAACCGAAGGCGTCCCACCCCATCGGGTGTAAGACGTTGAACCCTTTCATCCGTTTGTAGCGAGAGATAATATCGGTCGCCGTGTATCCCTCGGGGTGCCCAACGTGAAGCCCTGCCCCACTTGGGTAGGGAAACATGTCGAGGCAATAGAAGGACTCTTTACTGTCATCGAACCCAGGTTCGCCCGGGTTGGGAACCTCAAAGGTTTTTGCTTCGGCCCAGCGAGCGTGCCACTTCGGCTCCATCTCGTTGGCAAATTGCGCACTATAGCGATGCTCTTTTTCAGGCATACGCGAGGACCCTAACCTGGATCTGCTTTCGCAGCGAGCAATGACTACTTGGCGCGTCGCAGGTAGTAGTGCGTGCCACGCCCTGGGTTGGTGAGTCTGACCACGAGACCATCTTGACCGGCAGGAACCTGCACCGAGCCCGTAAAGCGATGCTGTCTATCCATTGAGAGCGCCTGCGATCCGACATACGCCTTCCAACCTTTGAGCGCGACGCCGGACACCTGAACCGTCGAACCTGGAGAAAAGGTCCCGTCATAGGGCGAGGTAATCCGTGCCTTCGGAGCCGCGTTGTCGAAGCGAATGAACAAATTCGTTGGCTTGCTCTTCTTGGCCCCGGCGCTGAAGACAAGTCTGTGTTGCCCTTCTGTGAGCGCGCCAGAATCGAACTTGTAGCTGGCGCTCGAACTCTTGAAGGTCTCCGTCTTCCCGTTGGTCGTCACCGATAGGGTGTAACTCCCTCCGCTGGGAGCCTTACGCCATCGGACCGTAACTTCGGGAAGTAGGTTCTGATACAGAACCCGATAGTTGCGTCCGTCCGTATCAACGAGCGTCGGTGGCGCCGAACGCGGAAGTGCAGTTCGCCCCGAGTCCCGCATGACGGTGACCGACCCCGAAGCGATTTGAGAACCTCCGGTACACCTTACCTCGTAGCGATTGTGACCGGGTGGCATGAGCACGTTCGCCGCGCCTTGTCCGGCAGAGGTCATGTACTCGCGAGATCCGCGCTTCACGGTCACGACGCCGCCTTCCGGGCACTTTTCGCCAAAACGGAAACCAACGTGCGTCGGCGCGCGTGCATCATGAACGGTCACGCTATCGCCCAGGCCCAAAAAGAAATGCGCTCGATCGGGCGGATTGGGTTGGTCTTCGTCGACCCCCCCCGCTCGGGTCAGTGCCAACGAATCACCCGCACTGAGCTCGGAGCTTTGCTTGCCATGCTGCACCTTGGCACTGCCTTTGCTCACAGTGATACGCGTGCCTCGACGACTCGCGATGATGAGAGTTCGCGAGTCGGGCGCGTTCGTGACGCTACCGCCCGGAATGCGCACCGAGGTCTCACCACTGCCCGACAACAGCACCCGTCCCTCGCCGACGTCGGCCAAGCCGGCTTCTGCGGATAACGCATGGTGCCGGCCATCGCCTTGCAACTCTGCGACTTGGCCGCCGCGCTCGATGCGCGCCTTGCCGTTTCGGAGCACTTGGACACGCAAACCAGGCTCCCACGGGGCTTCGTCACCGCTACTTAGGTTCTTCCAGCGCCCCCGCCCGCTGCGGATTCGTAGCCGTCCCGCGGTGACCGTGATTCGAGAAGCCAGCGCCTCCCCGGCATCTGGCCCTGCGTCGCCTGCGTCCATACCGGCGTCCGCAATGCCCGCTTCAATCCCCGCTTCGGTCAAACCCGAATCCAGCCCAGAAACCAAGATGCCCTTGGTATTGTAGACGAGCCGTTCGTCAGACCCCAAGGTGCGCGAAGTGCCATCTTTGTGAAAAAAGATGCCGCGCCCATCCAACATTTCGTAAACGAGTCCCTCAGTGCTGGCCGTGATGCGGGCTTTCGCACCGTCTTCGAGTTGCCCGTCACCCTGTTGGGTGCTGAACACGAGTCCGCCGCCGACCGCATGCACGGTCGCGCTACCCATCGCGATATCGACCCCAGCGCCCTGTCCGCCCGCCGTGAATCGGATCAAGGTGTTCTCCTCGAGCGCAACCACACCACCCGCCGTGAGGGTAAGTTCGGCCGTGGCGCCTTTGCGAGTGCGTATGCCGTCTCCCTTTCGAAAGGCGTCTCCCCGAGAAGCCGTCTGCCACTCGTTGACAGAAGTCGAGCGGTCGCGCTCAACCGGTCCCTGCAAATCAGCAAGCGTCGCGACCTTGTCGCCACCGCAACCCACGTACTCACAACCAGCGGAAAGCAGCGCGAAAATACACGCCGAAACAAGGCCTATCCCGAGTCGGTAGCTGGTGCGCAATGGTGGTGACACTAGTTCGACTTTCGCAACTCCACATTGAGCACGGTGACACCGTTTTCATCGATGCTCACACTGCGGGTCTGCGACGTATAACCTTTAGCTTCGATCGTGACTTCGTAGGAGCCCGGCGCGATATCGATCTCGAAGCTTCCATCCTGCTCTGTTTCGGCGGAAATATCTCCTGGACTCACGGTAATCTTTGCCGGAACGCCCTCTCCAGCAAAGGAGCGCACCAGCCCCCGCAACTGCCCGGAAGGTGTCGACTCCGTAAGCTCGATGTCACTCTGACTGTTGACGCCGGGCTCGACTTTGATTTGTGAAGTCGTCTCGTCGAAACCTTCAGCTCGCACCGTCAGTGTTCCCGTGCCCAGCGGGACATCCGCGATCTCGTAGTTGCCCTGCTCATCGCTGGTGGCGGACTTCTCGACGTTTCCAACCTTGACCGTGACGGTCGCACCGGGAATAGGCTGATCATCCTCGCCACGAAGTACGCCCGTGAGCGTACCCGTCTGCGGCGGAGGAGGCTCTTCTTCGACGAACTCTTCGTCTTCGATCGGGGGTGGCTCGGAAAAGCCAAGGCCATAGCGCACACCCGCAAACACGGCGAACCGGGGGTCGATGCGCACCAATGGATCGGTCGGACCTTGCGTGGGTCGTGACGAGAAGCTGGCTTCCCCGCGCAACTCCAGCCCGAAACTATCCGACAGTGCGTAGCGCAAACCCAAGTCGGCACCGAGCGGGGAGTTCATGAACTCCGCCACGTCGCCCAGCAACACTGCTAAATGAACGGCGCCGAAGACTTCAAAGCTGTTGTCCTGGTAGGCCGCGGCCAATCCGATGGGAATCGCGTTGAAGTCACTTACGCCAAGTGAAATGCGATCTCCGGGACGCAGTTGGCCCGCGTCGTCAATGGAGCTGGCGCTGTTGTCGAGACGAAAACCCAGGTTCGCCGCCAGAACGAGCCCGTCCATGCGATACCCTAGCAGCGCCTTGAGCTGAAGCGTCGTGGCCGCAAACTCGATGGACGGAGCATCTCGACCAGGAACCCATATCGCCACCTCCGCACCAAGCAGCATGCCACTATCGAGCGCAGTACCTGCCCGCAAGCGAAGCTCGGGATCGCCCACCATACTGTCGTCGGGACCCATTGCATCATCCGGATGCGAGTCGTAGCGACCATCGAGATAAAGCGAGGCTGCAAACCATTCGGTAGCGCGTACCCCCACGCCCAATCTACCCATGAGCCTCGTTGTGGACCCCGTGGTAGTGGGCTGCTCTTCGATCAGTCCGAAGCCCACGGTCCCTGCCAGCGACAGGCTCGGCTCCTGGTCGTCGAAAAGACCAACATGGCCGAAGCCCGTCAGGCCGTCATCGGCAACGCCTTGCGAATGCTGGGCCCTTGCCGCGAAAGACCAACAGCACACCGTAGCGAGCCAAAGCGCTGCGAACCACCTGCGGATGGATGGGCAAGGCATGGGCGGAGGATAACCCGACGTGCACGCGTAACGCGACAAATCCGTATCGATTATCTGTCACGATCTCGTGGATTGTCCGAAATGTTACGAAGAGCCCCCTCTCGAACATCGCCAAAACCACCGTTGGACATGAAGACAACCACGTCTCCTTTCCGCAGTTGCTGGTCGAGCAGCTCCTTCAGAAAATCATAGGAATTACTTATGAATGCAGGCATTTGCTGCTCCCGCGAAAGGATGTTGGCGATGCGCTGGGTGTCGAGAGGCCTTTCGATATCCGTGCGCCCGACGGGCGCCAAAAAGAGCACGTCGGCCAGCGCGAACGCCCGAATGTACTCGTCCTGATGGATCGCACGGCACGCCGTTGCGCTCCTGGGCTCGAAAACGCACACCAATCTGCGCTGAGGAAAACGACGTCGGAAGGCTCTGAGCGTTTCGGCGACCGCGGTGGGGTGATGTGCAAAGTCATCGAAGAACTCGATGCCGCGAACGATTCCAAGGCGCTGCTGACGGCGGGCCAGCCCAGCGAAGCGCGAAAGGGCCTCCAGACCCGCTCGCATGGGAAGCCCGCACACCTCGGTTGCCATCGCCAGCGCCCCGAGCGTGTTGCGTAGATTGTGGTCGCCGAACAATGGCGACGAGAATCTTCCGCAATATGAACCCGCCGTGAACAAATCGAACGCCTGCACCGCCGCGGGGCGCTCCGGTACCAAGGCGAGCGGACTGCGAGTCGCCTCAGCTTCGAGATGCGCCGAAGGCGCAGCGGACCAAGTTGGTGTCACCCCGCCCACCGGATCACCTTCAAGTGCGTACCAGATGACATGTTGAGAAGCATCACGCAGAAGCTCGCGGATCGTCGCATCACCGGCGTACGCGACGATCACCCCGTCGTCGGGAAGTCGCTCCCGAAGTCCGATAAACGCGGCCCGATAGGCAGCCTCGTCCGGGTAGATGTCCGCATGGTCGTATTCGACCGAGGTCCACAGCGCATGTTTGGCGTTGTAGTGCCAAAACTTCGGCGTCTTCTCGAAAAACGCGGTGTCGTACTCATCGGCCTCAAGTACAAACGGGGCTTCGAGTGCTCCCCGTTGCACGCTCTGTGAGAAGTTGTTTGCTTTTGCGGCGACCATGAAACCTGGTTTAAGACCGCCGCTTTCAAGCATCCACGCAAGCAAGGCAGTCGTGGTGGACTTGCCATGCGTGCCGCAGACCGCAATGCTCACGCGGTCACGAATGAACTCGTGCGCCAACAAGGCCGGGAGCGTCGTGCGCTCAAGTCCGAGCGATGCAGCTGCAAGGACCTCGGGATTATCGGCACGGCATACATTGCCCACCACAACGAGATCGATATCGTCAGACAGGTTGATTGCGTTCCAGCCGGATTTGGTGGGAATCCCCGCTTTGCTCAGCGCATCGGAGATTGGTGGATAAAACACCTGGTCGCTACCTTCCACGCGCCAACCTTGTTCACGCAACGCGATCGCCAAACTGCCCATTGCCGTACCACAGATGCCAATAAAGTAGGCGTACACAGCGCTAGCTTACGCGCTTGAGCACAGTTACGCAGCTTTCCCCACAGCGCCCACGGGTTGACCACTATGCACTCGAGCGCCATATTAATTTGAGAGTTGGGGCAACGGTTGAGAAACGAACAACGGGCAGACGGGGACAAGACGGAGAAGTGGACAGACAAGCTCCGCGATTTGGTCGACGATCTTGTGGGCGCACTCGCGGGTGTGCTCTCACCCGAACCCGAACTCGTGCCCGTTCGTATCCCAAATCGCCGCCGCCGCTGAATCTTTGGTTCTTCACGGCTCCGCTTCGAAACCAGCGATGCGCTGTTAGCACATCGGGTTTCTCTGGCTGAGCACGTTCATCACGAGTTAGCCGATCTTAGAGAATGAGAAGCCGCTTCCGTCATAGTCGACGGAGATGTGATCGCCATCGCCGAACTCGCCACGTAGCAGGGCCCCTGCAAGCGGATCTTGGAGTTCTTTGAGAATGACGCGCTTAAGGGGTCGCGCGCCGAAAGCCGGCTGGTAGCCACGTTCGACGATTTCAGCACACGCTTCGTCGGAGACATGCAGCTCCATTCGTCGGTGTGCCAACATGCGGGTCAGGCGACGCAACAGGATTTCCACGATGCCCGCAAGGTCGCCTTTGGAGAGCGGATTGAAAATCACGATGTCATCGATGCGGTTGAGAAACTCGGGACGGAACCCTTTGTGTAGCTCGGCTTCGACGATCTCTTTGAGCTCCTCGGGAGGTCCGTCATGCTCGAGTATCGCTTGCCCCCCAATGTTCGAGGTCATGATCACCACGGCCTCCGAAAAACGCGCGAGCTGACCGCGCGAATCGGTCAAACGCCCGTCGTCGAGAACCTGCAGAAGAATGTTGAAAACGTCTGCATGCGCCTTTTCCATCTCGTCGAAAAGCACCACGCTGTACGGCTTACGGCGTACGGCCTCGGTCAAAAAACCGCCCTCTTCGCTGTCGACGTACCCGGGCGGCGAGCCGAGCAAGCGGGCCACCATGTGCTTCTCCATGAACTCGCTCATGTCGAGGCGCGTAAGTGCGAGTTCGTCGTCAAACAAAAACTCTGCGAGCGCCTTTGCGAGCTCCGTCTTGCCAACACCCGTGGGTCCCAGGAACAAGAAAGACCCAATGGGCCGCCCCGGGTCGCGTAGCCCCACACGACTGCGACGCACCGCTTTGCTGAGCGCCGTGACAGCCTCGTCCTGCCCGATGACGCGACGCTTGAGTGTCGCCTCCATCGCCATGAGCTTTTGCGCTTCTTCTTCGAGCATTTTCGAAACGGGGACGCCTGTCCACGTGGCAACGACGTTGGCAACGTGCTCGGGCTGCACCGTCTGAACGGAGTTCGTTTCCGACTTCTCTCCCCACGCTTTGCGCTGCGCTTCGAGCTGCGGGCGAAGCGCTGCGATCTGCTCCTCAATCGCCGCGAGATGGCCGCGCGACTCCGCATCATCGTCGTCGGCCAACGCTTCGCGCTCGATCTCTAAGGTCTCCAGCCGCCGTCGGGTCTGGTCGAGTTCGCTCGGTCCCGATTGCGCCGCAACGCGAACGACCGCGGCTGCTTCATCGACCACATCGACAGCAGCCTTGGGCAGACGGGCGGATGGGATGTATCGCTTGGCCAAACGAACCGCCGAGACGACCGCCGGGTCTGCGATGCGAAGACCGTGCGATGTTTCGAGCCTCGGGGTAAGGCCGCGCAGCATGGCGATGGCGAGCCTTTCCGAAGGCTCTTCGACTTCGAGTGCGACGAAACGAGCTGCGAGTTCGGGGTGGTCGACGTTGAGCTGGCGGAGACCATCGGGGCTGACGACCGCAATCATTTGAACCTCGCCGCGGCCCAGTGCTTCTGCAAGCATGGGTACCGCGCTGGCCCGATCTCGGAAGAGCGCCGCGAGGTCCGGCACGAAGAGAATCGAGTCGCCGTCACGCTGACGTAATCCGGCGAGCAGCGCCTTGAAGCGCTCTTCGAACTGGCCCTTGAGCTTTGCCCCCGCCGTGAGCGATGCCAAGTCGAGCGTCACAACTCGGCGGTTCTTCAGAAAGTCGGGGACGTCATGGTGCGCTATGCGGTGCGCCAAAGCACTGACCAAACTGCGGCGCCCAACCCCCGGTTCGCCGACCAAAAGCGGATTGTGTTCGCGCCGTCGGGCAAGAATCTGCACCATGCGGCGCACTTCTTGTTCGCGACCAACGAGTGGGTCGGACTCGTTCTCACGCATTCGCTCCGTCAAGTCGGTGCCCACTTTTTCGATCATCACGCCAGGCAACGTCGATTCGCGACGCCCCCGCGGACTGTGCTGCATGGTCGAACGCAACACTGGCGCGGAAAGACCACACAACTCGAATACGCGTTGGGTCGGCCCATTGCTTTCTTGCGCACAAGCAAGCGCGAGGTGCGGCACGGCGACGGCGGACCCTTCACGGGCAGCTTCGCCCTCCGCTCGCCCCAGTAGAGATAGTGTCCGCGTTGCGAGATAGGCAACATCCCCATCGCGCTTCGCGAGTCTCCGCAGCGCTGCTTCGGCTTCGATCAGCACATCACCGGCGTCGACACCTGCCTTTTCGATCCCGTCTTGAACGCGCGTATCGCGCTCGACCAGGTGGTGCAAGAGGTGGAGCGGCAAGACATCATGATGTCCGCGCTCGTCAGCAAGCGCCTGAGCGGCCACGACGGCTTCACGCGCATCTGGCTCATAGGACTCCAAGCGGAGTGTTAGCTGTTTCACAACGTGCCCCCGTCCTTTGTGGCAGCGGCGACAGCCGCATCAGCTTTGACCGCCGGCGCGGGTGGGGGATTGGCCGCTCGACGTGGCGCAGCACGCGTACTGCTGAGCCCTGGCGGATACGCGTGATCGGCCGGCGACCACTCCCGAAGGTTGGGTTCGCTCTCACATGCGCAAAGGGCAAGGCTCACAAAAACCAGCACAAGTGATGTAGCAGCGTGGCGTAGCACGAGGCAGAGCCTAGCGTGGATGCTCACTCCGATGAAGGACTATACGACGACCGGGATCCGCCTCCTTGCGTTTTTGCGGGTGTGTTATAGACAGCGGCAAGAAACTGTTAGCCTGGAGGCACGATGGAAGAGAAGACCACACCCGTAGAACGAAACATGGACCGCCGCTTGGTGGAGCGAAACCTCCGCAAGGGCATTATCTCCCACGCGGACATCGAGGCCTACGAGGGCACGCTCAAAGACGTTTCCGATAACCTGGAAGTCGTGTCCATCGACGCTGACGACGAACAGGACGCGCAAGCTGCGCAGATCAACGGCGCCGGCACCGCGACTCAACAGAGCGCAGCCGAGCAGTCGGCCATCGTGACCAACATCGCAAGTTCCCAAGGCGGCGTGTGACGGACGGCGGCGACAAGCCGAAAGGCGACGAGCCGCCAGTCGATTTTACGACACTCGTTTTATCACTCAGCACCTCCGCCTTTGTCCAGCTCGGCGTCACGCCCGGAGCGAGTCCAGGCGAGCAGAACATTCCGATGGCCAAACACACCATCGACCTGCTCGCCATGCTCGAGGAGAAGACGCGCGGCAACCTCACGGGGGAAGAGGAGAGGCTCCTCTCCGAGGTCCTCTACGACCTTCGCATGCGCTACCTCGAAGCCAAAGGTTAAAGAGCCGTCGTTCCATCCACGCTGGCTTCGTTACGCTGCGCTTCCGCTGCTCGAGTACGAATACGTACACTCCGCTGCGGTTCTCGCGTTTCCTCGCTAGCGCGGCGCCTCGACTGACCTATGGGTTTGTCAATCGAGAATCAAAAACTCAGCCCCCGATCAGGGACATGCCGACGCGCTCGTGTTCCGTCACGTCCGGGTCGTTGAAAAGATGCCCATCCGATTTGACCGACAGCGCGTGGCTGAGCGCCCAAAGGATCTGTCGGTCGTCGGCCCCTTCTCGCATGAGGTCGCGAAAAGAAAGCGCGGCACGCGATGCCAAACAAGCGCGCAGTTCCCCTTTGGCCGTCACGCGTAAACGGTTGCATGAACCACAAAAGTTCTGACTGACGGCGGAAATGAAGCCGACTTTGTGGCCTGACCCATCGGCTGCTACACGGTAGCGAGCGGGACCGCGGTGCGGGGGCGACGGGCTGGCATCGGGACACAGCACATGCTTGAGCTGATGTTCAAGCGCCGCGGAGGGCACCACCGAACCGGCGTGTGCGCCCTCTCCGAGCGGCATCAGCTCGATAAAGCGCGGCGTGATCCCAAGTTGCCACGCAAAGCGCACAATCTCTTCGACCTCGTCGTCGTTCTGCCCGCCAATGACGACCGTGTTGAGCTTCACTCGTAGCCCCTGCGTCAGCGCGATCTCAATCCCCTGAAGCACGGACCGCAGATCACCCCCGCGCGTAAGCGTGGCAAACTTCTCCGCCTGGAGGCTGTCGAGCGAAACGTTGACCCCCCGCAGGCCCGCCTCGACAAGTGGCGCAGCGAACGTGGCAAGACGGGTGGCATTGGTCGTCATGACGACCTCTGTAATGCCGCGAAGTTTGCTCAGTCGCCCGATCAAACTGGGTAGTTCCTTTCGAATCATAGGTTCCCCACCCGTCAGTCGCACTCGCTGAACACCACGCTCCGCGAGCAACCCCACGAGTCGCTCGATCTCATCGAAGTCGAGTAGCTCTTTGCGAGCGCCGTGTTCCCACTCTCCCTGCTCCGGCATGCAGTAGATACAACGCAGATCGCAGCGATCGGTGACCGAAAGCCGCAAATAGGTGTAGCGTCGACCGAGCGCGTCGGCGAGCACGGTTGGCGGCGCAAAATCGTCTGCCAGCGGCGGGAGCGACGCGAGCTTCGAAGCTCTCGTCTCGAGTAGGGGCAAAGAGCGCACCATGAAGATGTAGGTGAGCCGGCGGCTGATGTCGAACGAGTTTGCCCGCCACTCGACAAACCTGGCCAGATCACTAGGCTCTGGCTGCCATGACAAGCGCGGTATCCGCAGACGATCGTCTGATCCTGTCTCGAAAAAGCCATCTTCGGCGTCTCGAGGCTGAAAGTATTCATATTCTTCGCGAAGCAGCTGCCATCTTCGACAACCCCGTGATGCTCTATTCCATCGGCAAGGACTCATCCGTCATGCTGCGGCTGGCTCAAAAGGCTTTCGCGCCGGGGCCCCTTCCCTTCCCGCTCCTTCACGTCGATACCACGTTCAAATTCCGGGAGATGATCGAGTTCCGCGACAACACGGCGAAGCAGCTCGGCCTCAACCTGCTCGCGCACACCAACCCCGAGGGTGTTGCTCAAAATGTCAATCCCTTCGAGTACGGGAGCAACAAATACACGCAAATCATGAAGACACATGCGCTGCTGCAGGCACTCTCCAAGCACGAGTTTGATTGCGCATTCGGAGGCGCGCGGCGTGACGAGGAGCGCTCTCGCGCCAAGGAACGCATCTTTTCGTTTCGAGACGAGCACGGGCAATGGGACCCCAAGAACCAGCGCCCCGAGCTGTGGAACCTGTACAACGGCATGATTCGCAAGGGACAGAGCGTTCGCTCTTTCCCGATTTCCAACTGGACCGAGCTCGACGTCTGGCTCTACATCTGGCTCGAAGAGATCCCAGTTGTGCCTCTCTACTTCTCTGCGAAACGTCCCGTTATCGAACGTAACGGCACGCTCATCATGGTCGATGACGAGCGCTTACCACTTGCGGAGGGCGAAAAACCTGAGATGAAACTGGTTCGCTTCCGCACGCTGGGTTGCTACCCATTGACCGGTGCCGTGGAGTCCGACGCGACGACCGTGCCCGAGGTCATCGGAGAAATGCTCGCGACCAAGTGGAGCGAACGCCAAGGCCGACTCATCGATTTTGATGCCGACGGCTCCATGGAAGAGAAGAAACGAGAGGGCTATTTCTGATGACCAAGAACTTGCATCAAGAAACCGTCGCCTATCTCAAACAGTACGCCGAGAAGGAACTGCTGCGCTTTGTTGCCGTCGGCTCGGTCGACGACGGAAAGTCGACCCTCATCGGACGCCTGCTGCACGACACCGGCGTGGTCTTCGAGGACCAGCTCAACGCCGTCAAAGCCGCAACCAAGTCGGGCAAGGGCAATGTCGCGAAAGAAGAAGCGATCGACTTCGCGCTGCTTACCGATGGACTCAAGGCGGAACGTGAGCAAGGCATCACCATCGACGTCGCATATCGATACTTCAGCACGGATAGGCGAAAATTCATCATCGCGGACACGCCCGGCCACGTGCAGTACACCCGAAACATGGTGACCGGCGCATCAACCGCACATGTCGCGCTCATCCTGATCGACGCCCGGCTCGGTGTTCTCGAGCAATCAAAGCGACACGCGCACATTGCCTCGATGTTGGGCATTCCCCAACTCGCAGTCTGCATTAACAAAATGGACCTCGTCGGCTACGACAAAGAGGTCTACCAACGCATCTTGGGCGAGTTTGAGAAGGTGGTCGCACCTCTGGGATTTTCCAAAGTCAACTTCTTTCCAGTGAGTGCGCTCAAGGGCAGCAATGTCGTGACCAAGAGCCAACATACGGCGTGGTACGACGGACCGACCGTACTTGAGTATCTCGAGACGACACCGCTCGACCGCCCGCGTACCGCCCCCGCGGCGCGGCTTGCCGTGCAGTACGTGATTCGCCCCAACCTCGACTATCGAGGCTATGCCGGCGAGGTCGCGGGCAAGACACTGAGTGTAGGCGACACGGTGGTTGCGTTGCCTTCGCAGCGTGAAGCGACTGTCACTGCGATCGACACCTTCAGCGATACGTTGCAAAGCGCTGAGGTCGGAGAGGCCGTGGTCGTGCGGATCGACAAGGAAATCGACATTAGTCGCGGTGACATGTTGGTCGGCAAAGCAGGCATACCGCGCGTCGGCAGAACCTTTGAAGCCGACCTCGTTTGGATGAGCGAGTCGCCCATTGACCTCGACAAGACCTACGTGCTCAAGCACACAACGCAACAGGTTCGCGCACAAGTACAGGCGATTGATTATCGCATCGACATGGACACACTAGAGCATGTCGACGCCAAAACGATGCGGCTCAACGACATTGGGCGCGCCCGCATCTCTACACTGCGCGCACTTTACTACGACGCATACGATGACGACCGAGCGACAGGCTCGTTCATCTTGATCGACTCACTCACCAACAACACCGTCGCGGCAGGCATGATCCGCAGCGAGAAACCACCGCAATCGGAAGGTGAGCTGGAGCACGAGCTCCACGCCGGCTCGGCCATCGAACCCAAGACGCAGGTAAGTCCCAAGGAGCGTTTGAACCGGCTCGGGCAGCGCGGCGTCACCGTTTGGCTCACCGGTTTACCGGGTTCGGGGCGTTGGTCACTCGCCTACGCCTTGGAACGACGTTTGTTTGACGAGGGGCGCACGGCGACGGTGATCAACCCCATCGATCAAAGCCTGCAGACGATGGCGTCTGCCGCCAAAGCATGCACAGATGCTGGGATGGTCACGATTTGCGCATTCGCGAGCTATCACAAAGAAGAGCGCGCGATCGTCAAACGCTATGTCGGCAAAGACCGTTTTGTACAGATCTATGTCAACACCGACCCCGAGATTTGCCGGGAACGTCGGCCCGACGCCTCTTTTGAGGGGTTTGAGCCTCCCAAGGACGCACAGGTCACCGTCGCCCTCGACCGTATGGAGTTCAAGTCGCACCTCGACACCATTGTCGAGCGCCTCGATGAACTGGGCTTCTTCTAAGTCGTTTGTTCTTCAGGCAGTCTTGGCGCGCTCTTCGTTGACGTCGAATGCCAACGTGTCCTCTGAACCGATTCGCACGCGTGAAGAGTGGCGCGGACGTTCGTCGAGCGTTGCGATCGTTTCGAGCGCCTGAACCCGAGCCTCAAGCTCTTCGTTCTGGGCCAAGAGCTTCTCGACTTTCTTTGCCAGTTCACCCGAATGCAGACGATTTTGCATCGCGAGTACCTTGCGGCGGTGACCCGTCCAGATGGCGAGCAATGGAATCGCAAGAATCATGGTTGCCGGGATGACAGCGAGAATAGAGTCCATCGCACTGCTCTAGCATGCGCATTAGGGCTCGTGCTAGCCACCGAGCTCGGCGATTGCATCCCTCAAAAGCGATTTAGGCTAGGGGTGTGGTCGTCTCGTAACTAGGATCGCGTGCGTTTTCGGGGCGTGAACTCACCGAACGCATGGTATCTGCACGCTGAGGAACGTGAATGATACTGAAGGAAAGTGGAGCAGGCTGGCTTCGCGCGTTCATCGCAGGGGTATTGTTGGTCGGTTGTGCGAATGTCCAGTTTTCGAGTTTTTCGCCGGAGGCGAACGTGCAGCGCATCGTCGTGTTGCCGGACACACAGTGTTACGCGTTTGCATTTCCGGAGATTCTCCAGTCCCAAGGAGATTGGATCGTCGCCAACCGCGAGACCTTGAACTTCGTTGGCGTCATTCACCTCGGCGACATCGTCGAGACGAACACCACACAAGAATGGGGACGCGCCGAGACCGCGCTTGCGCCGGTCATTCAAGCCGTTCCCACCGTTCTTTTGCCTGGCAACCACGACTTTGGAAGTGGGGGAAGCAGCGACACGCGGACCTCACACATGGGCGAGTACTTTCCTGCCGAAGGTCGTTTCCCCGGCTACGAAGGCGAGACCTTTGCGCAGGATGGCTGGAACTCCTGGACCATCGTCGAACTCGCCGGGCAGCGCTGGCTCCTCATGGGCCTCGAGTTTGCATCGCGTCGCGAGGTTGTTGATTGGGCGAAGACGGTCCTCAGCAAAGAGCAGTACGACCACGCACTGGTCGCCACGCACGCTTACCTCGCAAGCGACGGCCTTCGCTATAGTGAACCGGGTGCCACCAACCAGCCCTTTCACCCAGAGAACTACGGACTGTTCTCCGATGAGAGCGTGGTCGGTCAAGATCTCTGGGAACAGCTCATCGCCGGCTCACCGAGGGTCGACTTTGTACTGTCTGGACATGTACCCATGGGCTTTGATTATCGACGCGTGTCGCGCGAGAGCGGGGGCGATGTCATCGAACTGCTCGTCGACTATCAACGAGGGACCGTTTGCCCGACGGTCGGCGGAGACGGCCAAGGCTACTTGCAGGTGCTCGAATTCGTCCCCGGCCCGGACGGCCACGTTCGCATGGTGGCGTACTCCCCCTGGCTCGACAGGTTCTCCGAAGCCCATGGCGCGTTGTGGATCCTTGAAGAATAGTCTTGGTGTGATCGATTCACCCCATGCGATGACGCGTCAGCGGAAGAGCCAACGACAGAGCCCCGACCAGCTGCGCGTCGCAACCATCGACTTGCAGATAGCAAATCGGGTTGCTTTGGCTCCGCTATGGAAGTCGAGCGATCACTCTACCCACGAAAAACGGCCCAAGTGAGGTGAGGTATTCGCGCGTCTGTTTGGTTTTGCGCATGCGCTGCACGACGTGTGAGAGCGGATGCAGGTCCTTGCCGATTAGGCCGATCACAAAGTCATTGTCCGCCGTGTCGAGGCCATGGCTTGCGAGACGAATGTCATGCGCAAGGTCTTTGGAGCCATATGCGCGACCGATGATGGCATGCTCTTTGAGTATCTTCGCTTGCTCGCGCGGCTCTAGCGATTCGAAATGCCCCCCTCGTCGAAGGGGATACCATATCGCCCAAGGCCACTCTTCATTGAGGGCCGTCTCGACCGGGCGACGCAAAATCCAGTACTCCAAATCGGGCTCGTAGCCACTCGAATAAGTCCGCCCGAACATCGAAAACGCATCTCGCCTTGTCCAACCTTCGAGAGCGCCCGCGAGCGCGGGACGAACGTTGTCGACGAAATGCGCTGGGTCTTCACTCCATGTTAGGACACCGTATCCCAGGGCGTCTTGTGCGTCCGCATAGACAACCGCCGAGACGCCACGCTCAGAAAAGCAAGACACGAGCTTCGACTGTGCCGCGTCCGCAGTCAAAGATTGCGGTGCACGCCAAACCTGAAGCTGCATAAACAGCCGGCGGTTCATCTGCTGTTTCTGTCCATTACGCTCGCCGCCGTATTCATTGACATCGATGTTCGTGTCGATGCCAGGGTCGGCCGGCTGATTGAGTCTTCGCTTCTGTTCGGACATCCGGCGCACCATACCAGAACTCAGTAGAGGGTGCCCTGGGCACCCGGCATGCGAATCACGGACCCACCAGAGCGTTTTCGAACTTGAATGTGCGCGGGAATCACCTCTTTGAGCGCCTCGACATGGGAGATGATACCGATCAGTCGTCCCCCGGCTCGCAGTTCCCGAATGGCGGACATCGCAAGATCCAACGTGTCGGCATCGAGCGAGCCGAAGCCCTCGTCGATAAAGAGCGCGTCCATGCGAACGCCTCCAGCATGTGCTTGCACCACGTCACTGAGCCCCATCGCCAAGGCGAGAGACGCCAAAAAAGCTTCGCCGCCGGAGAGCGTCTGCACCGCTCGCTCCGCGTCCCCCGAAAAAGCGTCGATGACGAACAGATCGAGCCCGGCCGACTGGCGCGCACGCAAACGCTCCTGACCAACTTTCAGGCGATAACGTTGCTCGGTCATACGAAGGAGGCGCGCCGAAGCTGCTTGCGTCACCTCTTCCATCTTCGCCTGCAAGATGTAGCGCGACAAACTGATGCCACGCGGGTTTTGGCCTCTGATCGCGGCCGCGAGCGGCTTGGCGACCCGCAACAGCTCGCGCACACGAAGCAACTGGCGATCCAGCGCCTCGATATCGTCGCGAATCGCCCACAGCGACGCCAGCTCAGCTTGCGTCTCGGCATGATGCGCCTCCCAGGCTTTGCGTTGCTGCTCACTGCTCCCAACCGCATCTCTTAGCGCGATCGGCTCTTCGACGTCGTGAACCGCGAGATCCTGAAGTGTTCGTAAGGACGCTTGGATCGTGTCCCGCTCGCGCAACGCTCGCTGCGCGTCCTGCAACCTCTTCGTCTCTGCAGCCACCTGTTCTTTCTGCCGACACCAATCACGCTCGAACCTTTCGTGCTCTGTGTTCGCTCCGAGTTCCTGAGCGAGGACATCCCGTTGCGTGCGGAGCGTATCGAGCTTGTGCTTTGCCTCTAACGCAGCCACGCCTATTCGCTTGAGCGTCGCCGTGGCCTCCGTATGTTCTGCACGAAGCTGTCGATAGCTCTGGCGACGGGCCGAGAGCGCTTTGCTCTGCACTTCGATCTGCTTTTCGAGCTCGGCGATGCGCTCGTCCTTGGCCCCTTGTGCCGGGCTCGGATGGTCGATCGCACCGCACACCAGGCAAGGTTCTTTGTCGCGCAGGCCTTCAGCGAGCATGGCAGCC
Source organism: uncultured Polyangiales bacterium (assembly GCA_964487255.1). Classification (GTDB taxonomy): domain Bacteria; phylum Myxococcota_A; class Polyangia; order Polyangiales; family CAZAQV01; genus CAZAQV01. The sequence goes on from CAZAQV010000002.1 coordinate 113,873, forward strand.
AACGCCGAGGCCTCCTGCGCGCTTTTGCGTTCGGCCAGTTGCTCACGGAGAGCTTCGATCTGCTGTGAAAGCGCGTCACCTTCAGCGGCCACCCTCTCGAGCTCTTCTTCGAGCGCCTGCTTGCGCAGTTGCAGGCCCGACAACTGCTCGTCAAGAGGCTTCAGGCTTTGCTCTGCCCGCTCCACCTCAGCACCCCGCAACCTCGCCTTCCGCGCCAGCTGTCCGAGGCGCTCGGCCTCTCGCAGCGATTGCTTGAGCAGGTCAAAATCCTGCTGCCAAACGCTGAGCTTGACCTCCAGGTCCTCTGGCCAAACGCGAGCAAGTTCGTCGAGGCGCGCCCTAAGCTTCTTCGCCTGCTCCCGCCGAGCATGCGCCTCTTCTGCCGCGCCGAGTCGTCTCGCCAACTCCGTCGCGCGCTGACGCGCCATCCGTACATCAGCCTCAACCAGGGGCAGCGCTCTTTCCATGCCAGCAATGCGACAAGCGAGTTCATCGACACTTTGCACCGCGCCCAATTGCAGACGATCGACGATGCGCTCGCACAGACGCGCTTCGTCACGCCCAAGCTCTTTGGCCTGCGCAACGAGCTCCTCGCACACCCGGTCCTGCAACGAGTCACCAAAAAGCGCACTCAGCAGCTGCTCTTTTTGGCTCGATTGCGCGACCAGAAACTCGCGAAACTGTCCCTGCGGCAAGACCAGCACTTGGTTGAACTGCGCTGCGCTCAGGCCGACCAGTTCGGAAACGAGCCCCGAGACTTCGAGGGTCTTGGCGCTCACAAGCTCTTCTTGGGCGGCGGTTCCCTCTGCGCTGGAGTGCAGCCGATAGAGCTTGGCGCTCGCCGGCTCTTTGGTAAACCCATCACCGCGTTTTTTGGGGCGTTGGTACTCAGGTCGTCGCACTACCCGGTAGGCCTGACCATTTTTTTCGAAACTAAAGCTCACTTGCGTCCGGGCAGACGCCTCTTCGACGTAGCTGCTACGTAGCTGCCCCATCACGGTCGACCGTGCACCCGGGACAAGCCCATAGAGCGCATAAGAGATGGCATCGAAGATGGTCGTTTTACCGGCGCCCGTCGGACCTTCGATCAAAACGAGGTCGTGCCCTTGGAGGTCGCGAAAGTCCATGACCTGCCGTGTCGCATAGGGGCCAAAACCCTCGATCTGGAGGCGAAGCGGCTTCATGCGTCCGCCTCCGGCTGCCTTGCTGGCTCAGCCGCGGGCTTGTCGTCGCGCGCCGCGCTCAGGCCAACCTTCTGCAGCGTGCGCTCGTACAAGGCGTGATGCGCCTCTTCGAGCTCATGCTCGACGCGCACGTACTTCCAAAAGCCTTCGAGCAGCTCGCGCGGCGAGTCCGCACGGGTTCTCGCGTCAGGAACTTCGATCGCAGTGGCCACGCGGGCCGACAACGCTTGAAGCAAGCACGGAAAGCGCTCTTGCAGTCGCGCCGCTGCATTGAGCACGTAGCTTTCGTCGACGTAGTACGCCGCAACGAAATCGTTTCGATGAGCTTCGTAGCGGTCGTCCGTCAAGAGCGCCTCAAAACGGTCTTTGAGCACAACGATTTTGCGACCGGAATCGAGTTGCAGCGCACGAGGGCGTACTTGATAAGCCGACTCGTCTCCCGCTTCGATGTCGACGACCGTCACGCTCTTGGGGTGTGCGTGCTCTGCAATCGAGTACTGAAGTGGAGAGCCCGCGTAGCGAATGTGCTCCCGACCGCCGACGCGTTGGGGACGGTGGAGGTGACCGAGCGCCACGTAGTCAAAGCCGGCAAAAATGCTCGGTGAGACAAGGCTCGCGCCGCCGCTGCTGATCGGGCGCTCGGACTCCGGCGTCTCTTGCCCACCGATACAAAACACGTGCGCGAGCAGTACGCGGGCGCGCGCTCCGCGCTGTGGTAGAGACCGCACGTATGCTTCGACCGCCGCCCCGTGGTGTCGAAACGCGTCCGGATCGAGCGATGCATCCGTGTGCTGCGCCAGTTCCGCCGTGAGCGACTGCGGATCGGCGAAAGGCAACGCGAACACCTCGACCTCGACGCCACGGCTCGACAGCAAGATGGGGCGAAGCGCTTGCTGGACCGAAGTCGAAAGGTGAACGCCGGAGCGCTCGAGCAAGCCGCCCGCAAAGCCCAAGCGCTCTGCGCTGTCGTGGTTCCCCGCGATCGCGATCACACGGCAGCGAAGTGCCGCCATGCGCTCGAGAAAGTCGCCGAAGAGCGAGAGCGCTTCGACGGGCGGCACCGAACGGTCAAAAATGTCACCGCAAATCAGCAGCGCGTCCACAGCGTCGTCGCGCACCAGCCCCTCAAGACTGTCTAAAAAGCGAGTTTGCTCTTCAAGTCGGTCGTAGCCCAGCAGCTTTTTGCCCAGGTGCCAGTCCGCCGTATGCACAAGCCGCACCCCTGTGGCTTACCACCAAAGATGTAGAGGCGCTGCGTTGAAAGGGACACAGCCCTGTGCGTCAAATTCACGCTCGTGCGATCCCGCAGCGGTGAGACATTCCCAAAACATCGATTCTGTGGCGTTCCTGGCTCTCGATCGTGATTGGCACGCGCGCTGCAATATCCCTGAGCGTGTCGAACTTAACTGCGTTTCCATCCCTCCACACAACTTTGATGGTGATGAACCTGCTGGCCGCCACCCTGCTCGGAACCACCGCGAGAGCACATGCACAATGGCGTGTGGAGGACGAGTCGATGAGCCACATCTACATCGAAGCCGTTCCCTATCCATACGACGAGCCGTCCTCGGTCGGCGATCGTATGCCCGCCTATCTGCTCGGCACGCTGGCTGGCTATGGCGCCGCGGCACTTTCCGGACTGACCGTAGGCGGCCTGGCGATCGCAGCCGACGACTGTGCACCTGGGGAATGGTGCGGACTTGGTGGCGCGGTCGCCGGAGTTCTAACCGCGGGCATCAGCGCTCCCTTTTTGCTTGCCGGCGGCATTCACCTGGGTGGCGACCTTGGCGGAGGAAGCGGCAACTACGGAGCAACGTTGCTTGGTGCACTTCTTGGAACCGGTGCTGGCTTAGGCGTGGCGGCCGGCTTCGCCACCCTCGATGACGAGGGCGCTGGTCCGGTTCTCGCCGTCACAAGCGCGGCGCTGCTCCCAGTCATGGGCGCGATCATGGGCTACGAACTCTCGAACGACCCCTATCACTCAGAAAAACCGCCGCATGACGGTTCGACGTTCTCGCTCAAGCCCACAGCATCCGTTGACCTCAAGAACAAGGCCTTCACCCTCGGTCTCTCCGGCAGCCTTTAGCGTCCCAAGAGTCTGACCCTGGGTGCGTCCGGCACGCTTTAACGCCGTAACCCGCCAGGAGGGAGGCGGGTTACGACGTCGTGTTAGGAGGTTTCGAAAGCGACGATCGCAGTAGGAGGAAAGGAGGAGGAAGCGACGGTGCGTTCTTGCTCTTAGGGTAGTGCAAGCGACGGGCCATGCCCAGCATCCTAAGATCATTGAAGAAAATCGTGCCAAGGGGTGTAGGTGATTTTCTCAACCTAGAGGCCCGCACCCAACACTGAACGAAGTGCCGGCGATCGGCGATGGATCGGACGCTAGAGCGGGACGCACTCGCCTTGTTGGGGGCCCGAGGTCACACATCGTGTGCCGCGCAAGATGCGCTCACAAAAGCGGTCGCCGCCCAAAAAGTCACAACGCGGTCCACAGACGCTAAAAAGCTCGGTCCAGCACACCTGCTCGAGGGAGCCCACGCCGATACAATCGGCGTCGGTTTCACAACGACAGGTCAAGATGTCGGTCATTCCATTTCCGTCATTGTCAATGCCGTCACAGCATTCGCCGTTCGAACCAAAGGGCGAGCAATCGGGGTCGTCGCAGTCGGTGCGCGTGTCGCAGTCGCTATCGATGCCGTCGGTGCACTTGGCAATGCCGATTTCGCGTGTGTCGGTACACATCATCTGGCAACCGGGCGCACCCGTGCAATCAGGGTCGTCACAGTCAAAGAGGCCATCGCAGTCTTCGTCCTGAGCGTCATCGCAGACTGTCTCTTGCGGCGCGCATTGCTGACATGGTGCTGTATTGGCGCACTCCGGATCGTCGCAGTCGATCAATCCATCGCAGTCTTCATCGAAACCAGTCTGGCACAGCTCGATAGGCAAACAGAACGAGCACAGGATATCCCCGATACAATCGGGATCGTCGCAGTCGAGAATACCGTCACAGTCGTCGTCGACCCCATTGCGACACGCTTCGACGTTACACATCTCGCAACTCGGCTCGTCGACACAGGCCGGGTCGTCACAATCTGCAAGGTTATTGCAATCGTCGTCGATGCCATCCGTGCAGATCTCAAAGGGCAAACAAAACTGACACTCCACGTTGTCGGAGCAGTCCGGATCGTCGCAATCTGTAAGCTGGTCGCAGTCGTCGTCCTTGCCGTTGCGGCATGTCTCGAAACGTGCGCACTGCAGACATGCTGGATCGTCGTCGCAGTTCGGATCGTCACAATCGACGAGCTGGTCACAGTCGTTGTCTTCTCCATCGTCGCACAGTCCCACTTCGTTGGTCGTGCACATGCCGCACACGTCGAAACGCTGGCACGCAGACTCTTGGCAATCGATGCGGCCGTCGCAATCGTTGTCGCGGCCGTCGCTGCACATCGCCTCGCTCTGACCTTCTTGGTCCACCTCGGGGACGCATGCGCACCCGTCGGCGTCTGCGCAAGCCGGATCGTCGCAGTCGGTCAGCGCGTTGCAGTCATTGTCACGACCATCGCCGCACACTTCCTCCGGCTCGCACACGCACGAAAGAGACATCGCGCAATCCGGATCATCGCAATCCACAAGCCCATCGCAATCGTTGTCGTCTTGGTCTTCACAGGTGCCAATCGGACCTTCCCCAACCTCGTCAGGCATGCAACAAGCCGGCATTGCTGCGCACACCTCGTCGGCACAGTCTGTGAGTTCGTCACAGTTGTTGTCGATTTGATCCATACAAAGTTCTGGCGCATCAGGGTTCACCCGATCGTCGCGGTCATCGCAGTCGTCCCCGCCGCACTCGACGGGCAGATAGCCGTCGTTGTCGCGATCGGCGGGCTGAAACACACAGCCACCCGTTGCCTCGGAGCAGAAGTCCATGGTGCACAAGTCGCCGTCGTCGCAGGGGATGATAGGTGACGGAATGCAGATTCCGCGGCCATCGGGGCCAACATCGCAGATCTCGACGCCGTTACAAACCAGCGTGTCATCACAATCGCCGGGTTCGTCACATTCGCTCGCTGGAACGCAGCCATTAATGGGCTGGCATAGCTCGCCCTCCTCGCAGCGGGTGCCGTCGTAGACATACTCACAGCCAACGCCCTCTACACATTGATCGATCGAGCAGTCGAGGTCATCGTTGCAGTCGACAGGCTCGAAGAGGCAGCGGTTCTCGACGCATACGAAGTTTCGGCAGGTCGAACCCGTGTCGCCACAATCTTCGGCTACTTCGCACTCCACGCCAGCGTCCCCGTCCGGTCCACCATCGATCGGACCCGCATCAGCATCGGGACCACCATCGTCCGGAGCCGCGTCCATGCCCGCTTCAGGAAAAGTAGTCACCAACTCCGATCTTCCACACGCGACAAAAATCGCTCCAAATGCCAAAAATGGGAGAAGTTGATGAGTTAGGCGGTCGAACATGGTCCCTCTTAAGCAACACAGGCAGGTGCCCGCAAGGGGCAACGCTCCCCTTGAGTGTAGCAACTATCACACGAATGCAGCGAGATTTAGGGGGAGTTTGAGGGGGAACTCCCCCCTCAAGTCAAAAATCAGGAGGTTCAGGTTTTTCGCTCTCTCCGAAAAATCTGGGCCGACCGTCCACGATTCCTGTCAATTGCGTGAAATAGATCGGCCCGGCCGACTGTTGGGGGTGCCCAAATATGCGGGCTCCGCCTGTTCTTGGTCGCGTTCTTGACGTACCAAGGTGGGCAGCTAGGCTCCCGCCGGCGGACGACCGACCTTCAGCGGGTCCGAAAATACGGGGATTTTTGCAATGTCAGATTTGATGATCGAAGCCCAGGGTCTCACCAAACAATACGGCTCCTTTACAGCACTCAGCGACGCAAGTTTCGAGGTTCGAGCAGGAGAGGTCATCGGTTTTCTGGGGCCCAATGGCGCCGGCAAAAGCACCACGATGAAGATCCTCACCTGCTTTATCGCACCCTCGGCCGGCACGGCCCGGATCAAGGGTGCGGACGTATTCGAAGAGCCCATGACAGTTCGCCAAGCCATCGGCTACCTGCCCGAGAGCAACCCGCTCTACACGGAGATGCTCACCGTCGAATACCTGCAGTGGGTGGCCGAAATGCGCGGTCTCGACAAAGACGTTTCGAGCAAGCGGATCAAGGCCGTGGTCCAGGAAACTTCTCTGGGCGACGTCATCGGCAAGGAAATTAGGACGCTTTCCAAAGGCTACCGACAGCGGGTCGGGTTAGCGCAAGCACTGCTGCATGAGCCACCTATCCTCATCCTCGACGAGCCCATGAGCGGCCTCGACCCCAACCAGGCGACGGAGATCCGCGATCTCATCAAGGAGATCGGTCGGGAGCGCACCGTCATCCTTTCGACTCACAACTTGAGCGAGGTTCAAGCCACGTGCGATCGCGTGCTCATCATTGCCAAGGGCAAGATCGTCGCTGACGACACCCCCCAGGGACTGCAAGGCAACGCAGGCAAGACGCGCTTTTCCGTGGGTGTGCTCAAGAACGGCAAGAGCGAAGACGAGGTCAAGGCGATCTTGCAGGGCATCAAGGGCGTAGACCAAGTACGACTCGACGACACCAACCGAAAGAGCCATGGCGAAGGCGAAGTCCACTTCTCGCTTCTTCCCAGCGAGTCAGACGACCTTCGCCCAGAAATCTTTCGCGCAGCAGTCGATGGGGGCATCACGCTCGTCGAACTCCGCCGCCAAGAACAAAACCTCGAGGGCGTGTTCCGCCAACTCACGCAATCTGAATAGAACCGCAATCCGAGTAAACCGACTCTCCAACCGAACGAACGAAGAGGAAACACGTCATGCGCAACACACTGGCCATCGCAAAAAGGCAGTTCGCCAGCTACTTCAACGGTTCGATCGCGTATATCGTGATCTGCACTCTGCTTCTGCTGCTCGGCTTCTTTTTTTGGAAGACCTTCTTCTTGTACGAACGGGCCACCGTGCGCGATCTCTTTCAGCTGATGCCCATGGCACTGATGATCGCAGCTCCGGCACTGACGATGGGCCTACTGGCCGACGAAAAGCGCAACGGGACGCTTGAGGTGCTGCTCACGATGCCCGTATCCGAAGCGCAGGTGATCATCGGAAAATACTTGGGTGTCCTCGGCCTATACGCAGTGCTCCTCGTGTTGACGCTTCCCTACCCGATGAGCGTCGCCACACTCGGGCCGCTCGACTGGGGACAGACGCTGGCGGGCTATCTGGGCCTGTTCTTTCTTGGCGGCTCGATGCTCGCTATCGGACTGCTGACATCAAGTTTCACCGAGAACCAACTGGTTGCGTTTTTCGTCGCCTTGGCAATCAACGTCGTCTTGGTCTTCTTGTTTCGATACTTCCTGCCGCTTTTGCCCGCAGCGATCGCGTCGACCCTCGAGTGGATTTCGCTGAGTTATCACATGGACAGCATGGCACGCGGCGTGATCGACACTCGCGACTTGGTGTTCTTCCTATCCGTCATCATTTTCAGTCTCATGTTTGCATTCCGCGCGCTCGAAAGCCGCCGTTGGTCATAAGGAGTCCTCGCTATGGATCGACGTAGTAAAGCCGCAGCCCAATCTCTAACTTTTCTTGCCATCATCGCCGGTGTGCTCGTCGCGCTGAATGTGCTCGGCATGTTCGCGTTCGCACGCTTCGATGCCACCGCAAAGGAGCTGTTCTCGCTGTCGAAAGGCTCCAAGCGGGTGGCTCGTTCCCTTTCGGACAAGCTCGAGATTACAGCGTACTTCACCGAAGACCTGCCACCTCCTGCCAACGCGACCGAACGATACGTACGCGACTTGCTCACGGAGTACGCGGCTGCCTCGAAAGGGAAGATCGAGGTCAACTTCATCAGTCCCGACGAAGACGATGAGAAGGAGCAGGCGCAAGAAGACGGCATCCCGATGGTACAGCACCAGGTATTCGAGGACGACGGCGTGTCTGTGCGCGAAGGCTATCGCGGCATCGTGATGAGATACTTGAACAAAAAAGAGACCATTCCAGCCGTTCCCGTCGAAACGACCGGTCTCGAGTACGACCTCACCATGAAGCTCAAGAAGCTCACAGGGGACAAGACCGAAATCGGCATCCTCACGGGCTTTGAAGGACCGAAACTCGGCGAAGAGCTCTCGATGCTACGCACCTGTTTGCCGACTTACAACGTCAGCGAAGTTTCGATCGACGCGCTCGACCCGAGCAAGACCAGGGCGGTATTGCTCGTTGGGCCGACCACGCCGATCGACGAGACCGGTCTTCAGAAGCTCAACAAGTACGTGATGGAAGGTGGATCGCTCGGCATCTTCGGTGGTGTGATGAAGGTCGAAATGCAAGGCATGGGGCCCACAGCCAGTAATGCCCAGCTCGGTCTTGAAAAGCTCCTTAAGCCGTGGGGCATCTCCTTCGAGGACGGCATCGTTGCCGACGCGCAATGCGGTCGCGCTCCTATGCGTACGCAGTTTGGCACCGTCGGCGTACCGCACCCACCGGTACCAACGCTCATGTTTGATGAGAAAGAGGCAGAACACCCAGCCCTCTTCCGACTCGACTGGGTTTCATTCCCCTTCACCGGCGCACTCAAGGTAGAGGGCGACCTGGCTAAATCATTGGCCACAACTTCCGAAGATTCGTGGCTCATGCAGGGCGAAAGCATCAGCCTTGCTCCCAAAAACCCACGCGAGTGGCGAAAGGAAGGCCCCGATGGCCCTTTCACCGTCATCGCCGCAGCCGAAGGCAAGCTTCCGAGTGCTTTTCCCAACAACCAAAGCTCCGCCGAGGGAGCGCCTAGCATCACGGCTCCTGATCAGGCCAAGGACGGGGCGCGCGTTCTGGTGGCAGGCTCTTCATTCGTGCTCCGAAACGAGGTCTTGCCACCAAGTCAGGACGGAAGTTGCCGCATGAGCAACAATGTCGCACTGGCTCTCAATGCCATCGACTGGCTCGCGCAAGAGTCGGACCTCATCGAGATTCGCGCGAAAAACATCGAGGACCCTCGCATCGAGGTTCCGCAAAACGTTCTTTCCGCGGAGGAAGAGAAAAAGGAAGCATCGGTTGTCGCGGAGACGGCGCAAATGGAGGGCCTACAAGCGCAGCTTCAAGGTGACCAGCAAGGCGCCGCACAAGCGCAGTCGAAGATGCAGGAAGCCGCCGACAAGCAAGAAGAGGCGATGCGTAAAGAAAAGGCTGCGCGTGACAAATGGCAGTCGAAGAAGGACCTCTACAAGTGGGGAAATATTCTGGGCATCCCCGCGATCTTTGCACTCTTCGGTTTCTTGCGTTGGAGATCGCGCCAATCCCGGCGCAAAAACATCAAGCTCGACTAACTGGTTCTTCGCGGTTCGGCGTCACAAGCAGCGATTTGCACATAGCAAATCGTCTTGTTTTGGCCTCTCACGCTCATCACGACTAACCGGAAAACAATTAATGTCTGGAAAAGGACTTTTTACATGAATAACAAGATTTTAATTGCATTGGGTGCATTGGTAGTGGTTGCCGGGCTTGCGATCTGGCAAGTCAACCAACGCGGTGACGACAGCGACGCCATGGCCGCAAGAAAAGACGCGGCAAGCACACTCGAAGAGCTCGACGACAAGGCGATCGAAGAGCTCGAAGTGCACGTTCCGGGCGAAGCGCCAGTCATCGTCACCAAAAAAGGCGATAGCTGGCGCATCACCGCGCCCTATGATGCGCAGCCTGACGTATCGACCGTGCAAAGCGCACTCGAGAAGCTCGCCGATATGACAGTGCGGCGGGTGGCAGCGTCCAACCCTGAAAACCACGCCACGCTTGAGGTCGATGAGAAGGCAGGCATTCGCGTGATCGCACGCGGAGGCGGCAAAACGCTGCGCGATGTCGTGATCGGGAGCTTTGGCGGTGGAGAACAGATGGTGCGCCTCCACGGCGAGGACCCTGTCTTCGCAGTAGACCAATCCTTGCGTTGGGTGTTTAACAAGAAGCTCAAAGACTGGCGCGACAAAACCATCACCGAAGAGACCGCGGCCAATGTGGTCAAGATCGATTTTGAGCAACCCGATGCACGTTGGACGTTTGTAAAAGACGGCGACACGTGGAAACAAGTGGAGCCCAAAAAGCCCATCGAGAAATTCGACAGCGCAAAGGTCGACTCAATGGCCTCGACCCTTTCTCGTCTATCGGCTGTGGATTTCGGCGAGCCGTCCATGACGCCAGAACAAGCAGGCCTCGGCGAAGGCGCAGCGAAAGTCACACTCACGTATTCGGTCCCTGCGGGCGCCGATGCGGGAGCGGGTGCCAGCGACGCGGGCACCGCGAAGGCGGCGCCGGACAAGGAACTCGTTCTGCTCGTCGGCAAGGAAAAAGACGGCAATACGTACGTCAAACGACAGGACGGAAAGCTCATCTACTTGGTGTCCGGCTACACGGCAAAGAAGCTCAAGCCCACGCTTGAAGAGTTCCAGGAGTCCGAAGAGCCCGAAGCTCACCCCGGCATGGCTGGGATGCCGGGGATGCCCGGTATGCAGGGCGGTCCTGGCGGACAGAACATTCCGCCCGACGTGATGGCCAAGATTCAAGCCCAGCTCCAAGCCCAAGGCCAGCAGTAAGCCTCTGATCACCTGCTACCGTGCTGGCAAGGCAACTCGACGTGGGAAGCGGATGCTCAAGTCACCACTGTCATCAATCTGCGCGTGCGAATTGTCGCCCCAGCAGTAAAGTTCGCCCGAATCGCTTGTGAGACAGAAGTGCTGGCCTCCGGCCACAACCCGCAGCGGCCGGGACTTTGGCCAGGTTCATCACGTTCACTCAACCGCCTGCCGAACCACCGCCCGCGGGCGCGGGATCTTGCGATAGAGTTCAGACCGAAGAATTGGGCCTCCCATGACGAGGGCGTGCACGAAATTGTCGAGCGCGGCTTGGCTTTGCTCGGTTCGCTAGCGGTTCATTTCTTCATCGCATTCGTACCGCGAGATTGGAGCACCTCCGGATTTTTTGAGCAGACTGTTTTTGCTAAGTTCGCGCAGAAGGCTACGCACCATCCGCGTTTCGTGTGAATCGAATGCACGCTCAAGCTCAGCCCGCGTCCCGCCCTCTTTGCGGTTGTACGAAGGTGTACATGCGCGCGGCGAGTGGCTCGTCGCTGCTTTGCGAACGTCCCTCGGCACGCGCCAGGGCGCCTTGGTAGGTGCGAAGTGGCATCGAGAAAAGGTCGGCGACAACCTTCTGGTTCATTCCCGTTGCTTCGAGCTGTCGTGCCAGGCTCACAAAGAAAAAGTCCGGCACGTGCGCAAGCGAGGTGTGCTCACCGCCGCTCGCTTGAAGCTCGACGATCAGCCGCGCGAGCTGCTCCACGAGTGCGTCAATCGCAATACTCTGTGTCGCCATCCTTCATTTCCCGCGGCCCAGTCCCACCGGCTATATCTATCAGGTTCACGCCCTCCAACCAGCAGCTAGCAAGCGCGCCGTTGGAAACAGCGTGGATCGGGCATGCGCTTAGACAGCGTGTGTTTCGGTCAATGCCAAATTGCGCACGGCTCGATGATCTCGATGGTGGGGTGCACATCCGATTCTGAACGCCGGCAATCTTCAATCGTGGTGTAGCAGCTATAGTTTGGCGGGATGGGTTTCTCGTGCCACTCTTTTGTGACCAAACAAGCCGCAGACTTCTTGTGAAAACAATCAGTAAGCCCGGCCGGGGGCGGCTGTCCTGCGATGCCCACCGACTTTCGGCCTGTCTCACAATCCTCAAGTCGACGACGACAACTTGTCGCTGAAGTCCTTAGGGGGTCTCCCTCGTAGCAGTACCAGCCGTTTCCGACTGGTCGTTGCCATGTGTTGCTGTCCTTCGCGACGAGCCTCTCTGTCGACGCCGCTTCTTGTGCCGTTTCACCACAAGCACTTTGGACGGTTAGAGCCAGCAACAGCACACTGAGTCGAAGCGCGAACCGCACGCCATCCCATTACCACACATCGGGATACGTGGCACGCAAGTTGCTTCTAGGGCGAGTCATGTCTTGGAACCGTTCGCACCTCCGTTTGAATCACTTTCCCATTCTTGCATGGCTGATCGTTTGCTTGCTCGCCCTGCCGTCCGTGGGCTGGGCTCAGACCTGGGTGTCTGCCGATGGGCGCACCGTGCTTCGAACGGACGCCTGCGATTCGGCGGGGCCGCCCGGCAGCTGCGGCGGCAACGCCCACCGCGCCTACTGCGACGGCAAAGAAGTCTCCTTTGTCAGCGTCATGCGCTGCCCGAAACCGAGTGGCATCACGAACGAGGGCAAGATCCTGTGTGGCAAGGACCAACGCCGTTGGTCCAAGAAGGACGTGCGCGCCATCCGCAAGTGGATCACCGCCGTCCTGGCAGGCACGGCGAGCGCGCCCGAACGCTTTGTCTAACTGAGCCAGTACGAGGAGTATGTTCAAGAGCGCTTAGATCGCTTCCTTTTCCAAGGCCCAATCGAGCAGGTGGGCGCAAAGGGTGGGCGCAAAGGTGCAAACCTCTATCTGCGCGAGCCGACAGCATATTTCGGGCGGTCGCTCGAGCTCGACACCGCTTCGTCGCAGCCGGGGGGAGGCTACAAGCTGTACCGCATTGACAACGCAAACCCAAAGTTGGCCGCCGAGCACGAGCACAACGTGATGCTCTACATTCTGCTCGACAAACAGAGGCAAGTCGTCGAACTCCGACACGCTTTGTTCGAGTGAGCTAGTGAAGCAGTCTACTCGCACTGCCACAAAGAGAGCTCCCTCGTTGCTTCGCAGCAAAGGCTAGCGAAGAGCCTTCAATCGCTGCGATGAGCGTGCGAAGCCAAAGCAACCCGATTTGCTACATGCAAATCCCTGCTTCGCAGCAAAGGCTAGCGAAGAGCCTTCAATAGAACTGATACAGCATGAAGTAGACGAGGACGCCGGTGATGGAGACGTAGAGCCAAACCGGCAGCGTCCAGCGCGCAATCTTACGGTGTTTTGCGCGCTGGTCTTTGAGCCCCAGGTAGAACGTGCGCAGGATGAAGGGCAGCACGCCGATGGCCAACACCACGTGTGAAATCAAAAGCGCGAAGTAAAAGGCACGCACCGGCCCTTGCCCCGAAAACTTGGTGTCCCCCGCGATCACGATACGCGTGAGATACGACGCGAGGAAGAGCGCCGAAGTGAGCAAGGCGCTGATCATCAGCTTGCGATGACGCTCAATATTCCGGCCTAAAATAGCGCACCAGGCGAGGACCAAAAGAACAGCTGCTATGCCGTTGAGGCAGGCGTTGAGCAGCGCCAGCGACTCGGGCAAGTTGGTCGGCACCTGAAAGGCGAAAAGCACGCGCAGACCATAACTCGGCTGCCCAGCGATGCACGCTTGAACTCGTGCTAGCGTCGCTGAGTGACCGCGATAACCCTGATCTTGCTCCGGGTCGTCCTCGCTGCCGCGTGGATGGTTTGGCATGTACGCCTAGGTCTTTCGGTCACCACCAGCCCAAAGCAGGTCCCGACCTGGTGGCGAATCTCGGGCTGGGTACCCCCATTGAGCCCGATCATCGGCTGGCTAATGAAACTGCGCGCTGTGAGCATCGTGTGGGTCCTGCTTGCGGGCCTCTACTTGGCCGTTACAGTGGCTTCGTGACCACCCTACCGCGATATCCGTTCGTGCACGTTCGCGCTTCTCCCGAGGAAGCACAACTTCTGTCATCCGACGCGTGGGACTTGGGCGCAACCGGCATCGAAGAACGTGACCACACGACCATTGATCGGGCGTCGAGCGCAGACGTCTTCGACGAGCACACGCTGCTGGTGATCTCCTTTGCGGACTTTGACAGCGCCGAAGCGGCGCTCGAGCACTTCTCCGACTACCAGCCGGAGCTGGTCGTGCTCGAAGGGGACGACTGGCGAGACGAATGGAAAAAATACTTCGAACCGTCACGTGTTTCGGGGCGGCTGTGTCTGCAACCGCCTTGGAAATCCTGGCCGGCCGAGGACGGTGACGTCGTTCTCACCATCGATCCAGGGCGCGCCTTCGGCACGGGCCTTCACGAAACCACTCGACTCGTGCTCAAAGAAATCGAACAGACGATCGAAGGCGGAGAACGAGTTCTCGATGTCGGCTGTGGTAGCGGGATCTTGGCGATCGCAGCCTTGCGTCTCGGTGCGAGTGAAGCGCTCTGTATCGACAACGATCCGGAGGTGATTCCGATCGCCAAAGAAAACGCTGAGATCAACGAAGTCGGCGATAAGCTCGCGTCAGCACCCACGGCCATCGAAGACGTCACCGGATCATTCGACCACGTATATGCGAACATCCAAGCACACGTGCTCATCCCGATGGCCGATGCACTGCGCGCACGCGTTGCAGACGACGGGGTCTTGGTGCTCAGCGGTGTTCTTGAAGAGTATGCCGAAGGCGTCGAGCGTGCCTATCAACCGTGGCGGTGCATTCGTCGTCACCGGCAGAACGAATGGGTGGCGCTCGTCATGAAGCCACCCGCATCAGGTTGACCGTTCATGCGTTTTTTTTGCGACCCACTGCCCAACGAAGGAGAAAGCTCGGTTCTATCCGAAGAGATCCGCCGGCACGTGCGCGTTCTCCGCCTGCAGCGCGGGGATACGATCGAGCTCTTCTGCGAAGGTCAGGCATGCCGCGCCACCATCGTCGAGCTCGACGAAGAGCTGCGCGTGCAAGTACTCACCAAAGAGCATGCGGCCCCCGAAACCGCCGCGCCCATTACACTAGTTCAAGCACTTCCCAAGGCCAAGAAGCTCGACTCTATCGTGCGCATGGCGGTGGAGATCGGCGTCGACAATATTCGCTTGGTCACGAGCGAACGCACGATCCCCACATGGCCCGCTCGTCGCGCACAGGACAAGCTGGGCCGCCTGCAGCGCATCGTCCAAGAGGCAGCGCGCCAAAGCAACCAATCGCGCGTGCCACACGTGTACGCACCCGAGCCGCTTCTGCAGGTCGCACGGGCGATCGGCGAACCTGCAACCCGCATCCTGTTTTGGGAAGTCTCTGCCGCGCCGCTATCCGAGACCTTACCTGCACGCGCAACCTGGGTCGCGATCGGTCCAGAGGGGGGATGGAGTCAGGGCGAGGCACACACCTTGCGCGAATGTGGTTGGGTGGACGCAAGTCTTCCAACCGGCATCCTACGCGTAGAAACCGCTGCTCCAGTCGCGCTTGCTTTGGTACGCGATCGTTTGTCAAAAGCGACAGCGGATTGACCCTTACATAGCAACGCGGCACGATCAGATTGAGCATGTCTCATGTGGGTTCACTGTTGGTGCGCGATCGCGTGCTTTCCTTGCAGCAGATGGAAGCTGCGCTTCATCGTCAACGTATCGACGGTGGCGAGCTTGAGTCCGTGCTGCTCGACATGGCCCTCGTTCCAGAGAATGTGCTCAACGCATATCGAGCCGCCGTGTACGACCTCTTTCCCGCGACGCGCGAGGAGCTTCGCGTCGACCATTCGCTGGGCGCGCCACTGTCGAAGAAGCAGTGGTCTGTGTTGCGAGCGCTCCCTTTTTCGGAAGAGGACGACCGACTTACGATCGCGGTCGCCGAGCCGATGGATCCGGCGATTATCTCGCGGCTCGAACGCGATACGCAGAAAAGGGTCATACAACGAATCGTCACTTCCCTTCGTCTCAACATTGCGCTCAGCCAGTGGGCTCGCTTTGAGCTGTCCGCTCGTGATGATCGCATCGCACGCAAGCTCGCAATGCAAAATGCGGGTGTCACGCCTTTCGTCAAATCACCAACCTCTAGACTAGCCGCAGACCCGGTCGCCAAAACAGGTCGGCGACAACGCATCCGAACGTTGGCGGACACGCCGACATCTGCCGATGACCCGCTCAAGACGCTTCTCCGCAGCGCTGCTCGAGACTTCGACTACGTTGCGTTGTTCGAGGTTCATGATGAACTGGCGTGCGGAATCGATGCCGTCGGAGAGGGTGCCGAAACAGAGACGCTCGAAGGCTTTGCTTTCCCGCTCGATATCCCGAGCGCCTTCTCCGAAGCGGTGCTGACTCGTGCCGCAACCGAGCTAGGCAGCGAGTCGCTCGACCTGCTGATCAAGAAAGACCTCAAGCGTTCTGACTCAAGCTCGGCCATTGTCATTCCGCTATTGCAAGGTCAGCGACGGTTCTTGCTCTACGCCGACCGTGTGGAACAGGCAGGCACCAATGAAATCTCCGCGCTCCATCGTGCACGCACCGAGTTCGAAGAGAGCCACATTCGCGGTTTGCCTGCGGGCGTTGGGCAACCGAGCATGCCCGAAGTGGATGTGCCAACCATCCTGCAACAGATCCCACCGCATCTAAACCCGGCGCACATCCTTCACATCCCACACACGGCACCTCCCCCCCCCTCGCTGCAAGAGGTCCGCGGCGCAGCGCAAAAGGCCGGAGGGGCGCGCGAACAGGACTGGCTCGCCCTGGTGATGCGGTCGAAGAAGGACTTGAACACCCAAACCATCCGAGCCCTTCGCGACCATGCACCTGCGTGCATCGAAGTGCTGGGTGAAATCTTTCCAGGCAAGCTCCGCTCGAACAGCCCCGCGAGTTTCGCGACACCCGTGGAAGAACTTTCATCTGTCTGTGAGGCGCTGATGATCCTCGCACCTGATTACGAGCGGGCCGTAGGGGAGCTCCTCGAAGCTCAGTTGACCGACCGCAATGATCTGAAGCGCCTGTGCGCCATCCGGCTGTGCGATGCACTCCGTATCGAACCCTTTCGGACTCGTGTTTCACTCTGGGCGGAGGTCGCGCGCGAGGCCGAGAGCAAGAACAATGACATCCAGCGCGTGGCATGTCGCGCCTTGCGTAACCGAATCATGCACGCGCCCCTTGAGCTTCCCTCGCTAACAAGCCGTTATGCAGCACTGCGTGTTTCGAACTCCAGCGAGGCGGCTTTCGAGGCCACGATCGCCTTCGTTGAAGAGATACGGGACCCCGCCGCTCTACCGGCCCTGTTCACCTTGCTTTCCGATCCGACGCATCGAGCTCGGGCAAAACAGGTTGCTACGCTGGTGACCGGGATGGACCTCGGCAGGGACTCCAGTCGCTGGCGCATGTGGCTCCAGCAGAACATCGGGGTGCCCAGGTTCTTCTGGCTGGTCGACGCGCTCGACAGCCCGGACATCGCAATGCGTGCGTATGCTTGTGAAGAACTTGAGAGTTACGTTGGTAGCTCCATGGGCTACAGCGCTTCGGCCGGACGAGCGCAACGCACCACGGCCCAAGAGGCCTTCATCGCTTGGCATGCCAATCCTATGCTCCATTGATGACTCTTCGCGGCTACGCGTCGCAACCGATGAGACCAGCGATGGGGTCCTGAGTGTGCTAACCGCACACGAAGCGACTCTGAGCGATAGTCGAAGAGAATAGAGTCCAGCGGCTCCGCACGCTCATCATGGCTCTGCTGCTGATGTTGTCTTATAGTCGGGGCATGTTCTGCCAAACGTGCGGTGCCGAGAACGCCAACAAGGCGCGCTTCTGCAATATGTGTGGCATCCCAATCGCGGAACCTGGCTCCCCCGGCGGACCACTTCCAGAGTCGAGCAAGCTCGAGCAAAGCAGTGACACCATCGCCATGCCAATGACGCCCGCCCAAGCGCAGGTCATTGCAACGATGTCGCAACCGATCATCGGCACGCCTTCCATCACATCCGAACCGCCAAACGGTGCCGACGGCGCGCCACATGAGGCCGTCACCGCGCGCCCTAGCCCAAAAAATCACGAGGCTGGCAAGACAAGCCACGGCGTGGGCCTCGACCAGCCTCTGCCCGACATGGTCGAGGAGCCGCCAAGGGCTGCAGCGTCGTCACCCGAGAGCCCAAGTTCGTCCGAGTCGGCAAAGTCGGTAGAGCCAGCAAGCCAGCCCGCTCGGCGAAAAGAAGAGACCTGGGAGAAGCGCGCGGCAAGCGCCGGCTCACCATTCGACACAACCTCCAGTGTCTCGCTCGAAGCCATCGGGTTGCCCTCGGCCAAGCAACGCATGGCCGTGCTCCTCGGTGGGGGCCTTTTGCTCATGGGCGCAGGCGCGCTCTTTATGTACCTGGCCATGAGTCCAAGCGACGACGAACCCGAAACCAAAGATTCTGTCGAAAAGGTTGCGGACGAATCGCGACCCGAAATGGTCCTTGGAATGCCTGTTCCTGCCGACGAGGACACGCCGGACGCCGGTGCTGAAGGCTCCGACGACAAAGAGCCATCGAAGGGTCGCGGCGTCACGACCAAGTCGAATGCCGACAAAACCTCCACCAGCAAGGCCGCCGCCGCGGACAAGAGCAGTGCAAGCAGGGCAAGCGTCGGTCAAGGCTCGAAAACAGCTGCCGGGTCGGGCGGCACATCGAGTCAACAAGGTACGGGTGGTGGCACAGGTCGCAGTGACAGCAGCGCGTCGAACAGCAAGACCGAAACGGGTAGCAGACGGACTGGCGGCACCGGTGCAGCCACGAACAGTGGCGGTGCAAGCGAATCTGAAAGCGAATCCAACGCGGATACACCGGCGGATGCGCCCGAAGAGCGCAACCTGGAGCTTGAAATGTACTCGTCTCGGGTTCGCTATGCTGTGTCGCGCTACTACGCTGCGCGGGCGCAGACCTGCTTCGACAACATCACCAAGAACGAACCCAATCTTCGCGGCACGGTTCAAATCGCATTCAAGATTTCGCAAGATGGCCAGGTGAGCGGTTCACGGATCACCAAGAACACCACAGGCCATTCCGGACTCGGCAAGTGCCTAGTCGCGCAGGTCAGCTCTTGGCGACTGCCGCCGCCGCCGGAGCCGGACATTGAACTCCAAATGCCCTTCTCCCGCTAGCTCCGGCCACGACGCCGTGCTCGTAGCACGTCGCGTACTGAGCCTTCGCCTGTCTCCTTTGGCTCTTCTTTAGCCCTTGCCCCTGCGAGTTCCCCGGAACAACGCTCCCCGGAACCCTTGTTCCGGCCTCTTTGTTCCCTCGAGGGGTCCGGAAACGCGTGTAACTTCAAGCCTCGAGAGCGTACATGCACATAGTTTGACCTACATGCACCTACATCCCTAGAATTGGGCTGGAAGGATTTTCCCGGGAGGTAAAAGGATGAGTTTCTCACATTGGTCAGGCGGCATTAAACCACTTCAGTTCGCAAAAACGACAGGAGGTCGGTCCGTGCGCTCCGTCCTTTCTTTCGCCGCCGATCGGATGACCGTCCGGCGCGCGGTCAAGCTGCGCTGCCAAATCGTCACCGAAAGCGACTTTCGGCTACTGGGCACCGAGGCGACCGATGTTTCGACCGGGGGACTTCTGGTCCCTTCGAAGCAGATCGTCAGCGTCGGGGAGCCGGTACTCGTTGCGCTCAAGCTTCCCCGAACCGGCTCGTGGGTCGACATCGAAGGAACGGTCGTTCGCACCATCGAAGGGCGTCGTAACAGCGACCGACAGCGCGCCATCGGAATTCGTTTCGACAAGATCGACATGCTCTCTCGCGTCATGCTCTCCGCTAGCTTGGTGGGCCACCCTCCCCCAGTGCCAACACGCAATGTCCGCAAAGACTATGCGGCAGCAGTTTGGCGCATCGCGGCAGGCCTAGCCTAAACACAGGGTAATGTTCAGTCTAAACATAAGCGGGTTATCGAGGCCCTCACAGATTTGAAAGCGCAGCCTAAATCACGGGGGAGTTTGAGGGGGAACTCCCCCCTCAAATTGATGAAAAGCGGAAAGTTCACGTTTTTTGGTATCTCCGAAAAATGTGGACTTAACGCTTGCCCCGGCATGCGGTGAACACCCCCTTCGTTCCAGCCCCGGACAAGACACGCGGCGTTGGGCTTCGAGCGCAACTCATCGTTGCGCTCTTGGTCGTTTTTGGCGTCGCGTTTGCGCTGCTGGCAATACTCAACGTACAGCTCCTTTCTCGCACGCGCGAACTCGACCGTCGGGATGTTGTCATGCAACTTGAGCAACGCTTGGACTCTAGCGAGTTCCCCTTGGCGGTTGAAGACATCCGCAATCTTGAGTGGCGTGAAGGCCGCGGGGCGGTCGAGCGGATGCTACTTCTCTACTTTCTGCTCACCGGTGGTTCCATCGTCGTCATCTCTTACTTCTTGCTCACCACGTGGATCGTTCGCCCGCTCGATGCCGTCACACGTGCTTCGGAGCGGCTGGCTCAACGCGGGTCACATGTCGACATTCCCGAACGCGGTGCAGCCGAAGTCACGCGACTGGCTGTGGCCTTCAACCGGATGTCTCGCTCTCTTCAGGACGAACGTGAGGCGCGTGAGGCGCGTGTTCGCGAACTCGAAACCCTGACAGCGCAGTTGCAGGCGGCGCGCTCGGAGGTTCTTCGCGGCCAAAAGCTCGCAGCCGTGGGACGGCTCTCCGCGGGGGTTGCGCACGAGATCGGAAACCCTTTGGCCGCCGTCTCCGGCCTCGTTGAGCTACTCAACGATGACGAGCTTGAGCCGAGCGAGCGAAAAGACTTTCTCAAGCGGATCGGCAGCGAACTCGATCGCGTCAACGCCACGATTCGTGAGCTTCTCGCTTTTGCACGACAAGATTCAACGGACATCGACGACGCGGCCAGCTGCGACCTGTCGCAGGTAGTGGCGGATGCTGTATCGCTCGTGCGCTCGCAGAAGTCTTTCGCCAATGCCGAGATACGAGTGGACGTTGCAGAGGGCCTTCCGCAAGTACGCGGCGACGCCAGCCGACTGCGGCAAGTGCTGCTCAACCTCCTACTCAATGCGGCCGATGCCATCGAGGACACAGGTCGACCTGGCACGATATGCATCGCTGCCGAAGCGCAAGCAAACCGTGTCGAGCTTCGCGTGTCCGACGATGGTAGGGGTATCGCCGCGGACCTCCTCGACAGCATCTTTGACCCCTTCGTCACCTCCAAGAAGGTCGGCCAAGGCACGGGCATGGGCCTCTCGGTCAGCGACCGAATCGTGCGCGACGCAGGCGGCGAGCTGCGCGCCGAAAACAACCCTGACGGCGGCGCAACCTTTCGCTTGCGCCTCCCGATCGCGGTCGAACGCTCAGCTTAGTGACAAGTCTGAGTCCGCGTTGTCCTCTCTGTCACGCGGTAGCACGTCTGCGTCGTCGTATTCGCGTAGCAATACGTGTAGACACCCTCGTTACCGCACGCCGTATCCTTTTGGAACCCGTTGTAGACAGGGCAAGGCGGAATACAAAGCGAAAAGGGGTTGCCGCAGGTCTTGTAGGTTGTGTTGTACGTCGGACAGGTCGTCGTGGTCGTCGTCTTGTAGTACCGCTCCTGCGACTTGTTGCAGTTGTAGTCGAACGTGGGTTCTAAGCCGCTCGCGTTCTTTGCGAACCAGGCGGTTTGGCCCGGCTTTGCGCTGGCATTCGTATCCAGGCAGTCGATGGGTGCCCCGCTCTTTGCCTCGCTGTCCTTGGTCGAACAGATGAGGTCGCTCGAGGTCGTGGTCGCCGTCGAACGGGCGCCGTCTTGGTCTTTGTCGACGTAGCAAAGCTCTTGCTTGTCGCAGTTTTGGTCGATCTCGTCGCCCGCAATTTCCTTTGCGCTCGGCTTGATCGCCGCACTGTTGTCGTTGCAGTCGCCTATCGGATCCGTGGAAACGGCCTCTTTCGTATCGATGCAGTCGGTATCCGCGGACTCGATGGTCGCCGTGCCATTGGGCCGGTACCCGTCATTGTCGTTGTCGAGGAAGCAAAGCTCTTTACCGTCACAGTTGTTGTCGACTTGGTTACCAGGGATCTCTTCGGCACCTGGATACGTCTCTTTGTCGTCGTCGTTACAATCTGAGTTCGACCCGGCCGTAGGCGGCGTTGCTGTGCAGCCGCATTGTCCACCACAGCTATCGGGGGGGTCACATGAAGCAACGCCCGTGGTGCCCATCGAGGCAAAACCATCGCCGTCGCAATCTGGATAATACGCCGTCTGCGCGTCGTCCGGCGTGCCGGGGTTACAGTCATTGTTCTTGCCGTCACCGCAGATCTCAGCGTTCTGGCTGAAGATCTCGTCGTCATTGTCGTTGCAGTCCGTGCCGCACTCGCCGAGCGAGGTCGCGGCTTCACCGTCGCCATCGCCGTCGATGAGCGTCTCCACGCAGCGGCGCTCGTCTTCAGTGCAATGGTTTTCGTGACAGGCATCCGAAGCCTCGCACACGACCGGCTCGCCGGCAGCGCAGGTATGCGTCTCAAGATCGCAGGTTTCGATGCCATTGCAGTATACTTGGTCGTCACACTGCGCGTCTTCCTCGCAGGTGAAGGTACAGTTTGGCTCGCAGCCGTCGTCAGGCACCGCATTGCCGTCGTCACATTGCTCTTCCTCTTCGAGCACAGCGTTTTGGCAGCCTGGCGGGACACACAGCAGCGACGGATCGCACACACCGTCGATCGTGTTTCCGTCGGCGTCCATCAGCGGACATGCTGCACCTACTTCAAGCGATTCTTCACCAGGCTTGCACGTGTGCGTTGTCGTATCGCAGGTCGCTTGGCCGCCGTTACACACGTCGCTTGGGCAATCGGTATTGCTCTCGCAAGTAAAGGTGCAGTCCGGTTCGCAGCCATCACCCGGCTCACTGTTGCCGTCGTCGCAGTCCTCGCCTTCGTCCACGGTCTCGTTGCCACAATCTGCAGCCACGCACAGACCACCCTGACAGACCATATCCGTTCCGCAGGACGTGCCGTTCTCCGCGGTCGCGCAGGGGCCCGCTTCCATCTTCGCGTCCATCAACGAAGCGTCGTCCGTTCCGCTGTCGGCCTCGCCCGGGTCCTGGAGCGCTCCGCTCGTCAAAACCGTACACCCACCAAACAACATGGCGGTAAGCCCCACAAAAATTAGAAATGAAAATTGATTACGCATAAGTCAGTCTCCCCGCGAGTTCTAGAATGACATGGCGGCCGTCACTCCGCCCCCTGTAGGCCCAACATAAGGTGCGACAACGGCGGTGCCCTCCGACACGGTTTCGTCATCGTCTCCTCCGAAGATCAGCAGCGCTGCGCCTGTCGCTGCAGCGGCAACGCCAACCACAACCATGATGTCACCAACCAGTGCCTGACCTTTTAGCTTTTTGGCTTCGTCCGTGCCGTCCACTTCGTCGCCCGCTGCGCTGACCGCGGCCAACCCCACCACTAGGCCGGTCACCGCAACGAGGCCGCCGCCGCCCATGAGACCGACTTCGAGCCAGGGGAAGGGCTTTTCTTTTTCGACGACCATGCCGGATCCCGTCTCCTTGTCTTGCTCAAGCGCAGGAGGCGTCGTGGTCTTTTGCGTAATCATGGATGCGTTGACGGTAACGACTTTGCCGGCCGTGACAGAGACTACGGCACGGAACTCTTCGTAGCCGTCCTTCTTGAGCCAAACGGTGTGGTTACCGGGCGCGACGCGAATCATGTCGGGCCGCGGCGTGAGCCCCCAGGAGGTCTCGTTGACCATGATCTTGGCGCCATCGGGTGCATCGACGATTTGGATGCCGGTGTTCTCAAGGCGTCGCCGAATAGCATCGCGCTTCGCCCGCGCGTCGGCTTGGTAGACGTCGTCCGCCGCTGCATCTCGAAGGTACAGCTCAAGCGACTTTTCGGCCTCGACCAACCTGCCGAGACGCTCGTACGCTTGCGAGAGGTTGTATTGGATCAGAGGTTTGGGATCGAGCTTGTAGGCCGCGCTCCACTTCTCGATCGACAACTCGTAGTCGCCTTGCTGATACGCGGTCTGTCCTTGTCGAAACAGCGTCTTCGCGTCCTCTTGCGCGCTCGCGCTGACCGCGACAAGCGATACCAAACCAAACACCAAAACTCGAAAACAAGCCCTCATGGTCACCCCTTCGTGGTTAGCCTTTTACTTTTTTACGTCGCCGCGCGCAAAGATCGACGCAACGTACGTGAGCACATCCGTGGCCGAGGCCTCGTTGTAGCCGTAATATTTGATCAATCGGTTCTTAATGACGTCGATCTTGTCCTGCGTCTCCTTGTCGATGACATTGGAAACGAAGCTCGAAAGCTTGATGGAGTCCTTTTGATCCTCGAATAGCTTCATCTCGAGCGCGCGACGCAGCCGGTCGTTTGTGTCGTAGCGGAACTTCTTGCCTTCGATGGCGAGGGCGCCGATGTAGTTCATGATTTCGCGACGGAAGTCGTCCTTGCGCGAGTCCGAGATATCGATTTTTTCTTCGATCGACCGCATCAGACGCTCATCCGGCTCCTCGTCCTTGCCCGTGTACGGGTTTTTGACCTTCTCTTTGAGCGTGTAGGCACGAACGTTGTCGATGTAGTTGGCGCATAGACGCGCGATGGCGTCTTCGTCGGCACTGATGGCGCGCTGAACCTCGTTCTTCACGATTTCCTCATACTCTGTCTTCACCATCGCGATGCACTCCCGAAACTTCTTGCGCTCGTCCTCGGCGGAGATGAGTGAGTGGTTATCGAGCCCCTTTTCGAGCTCGTTCATCACCATGAAGGGGTTGATGTAGCCTTCCGTACCGTCACGCACGAGCGCGTTCGATATTTTGTCCTGAACGTAGCGCGGAGAAATGCCGTCCAGGCCCTCACGCGCGGTTTCTTTGCGCAGCTCTTTGACGTTGTCCTGGGTGAACCCGGGAATCATCTTTCCGTCGTAGAGCTTCATCTTTTGCACAGGTGAAACCTGGTGTTTCTTCGGGTCTTCGAGCCGCGTCAGCACCGCCCACATGGCCGCTACCTCGAGCGTATGCGGCGCGACATGCTTGCCCCGAAGCTTGTCGGCGCTGAAGTCCTTCGTGTAGATCTTGACCTCTTCGGACAGCTTCGTGATGTACGGAATGTCGATTTTGATCGTGCGGTCGCGCAGCGCCTCCATGAACTCGTTGCTCAAAAGCTTGCGGTACTCGGCCTCGTTCGTGTGACCGATGATGACCTCGTCGATGTCGGTCTGGGCAAACTTTTTCGGTTTGATTTTGTGCTCTTGCGTTGCACCCAAGAGGTCGTAGAGGAACGCAACGTCGAGCTTGAGCACCTCGACAAACTCGATGATGCCGCGATTGGCAATGTTGAACTCGCCGTCAAAATTGAAAGCGCGCGGGTCGGAGTCCGAACCGTACTCGGCGATTTTGCGGTAGTTGATATCCCCGGTCAGTTCGGTCGAGTCTTGGTTCTTCTCGTCCTTGGGCTGAAACGTACCGATGCCGCGTCGATCTTTTTCGCTCAGCACAAAACGCTTTACGCGCACGTGCTTGCTGACGACTTTGGACCAGTCGCCCTCGTATTGCTCCATGAGCTTTTCAAACATGAAGCGGCATGAAGGGTTGAGGTCGCCCTTGACCACCACGCCGTGTCGGTCGTCGCCGAGCTTGAGTTCAGACACGGCTTTTTCGCGCCACTCCTGTGGAATCAGTCGTAACGGCTCCTCGTGCATCGGCGACTCGACCTCGTCTTCACCGCCCGAGAGCCCGGTCTCCTTCATGTTCACCCACTTGAATGTGTAGAGCGCTCCTTCGGTGGTGCGCGAGTAGTGCTCGAGCCCCTTCTTGAGCAGGCGCGCAATGGTGCTCTTCGACGAACCCACCGGTCCGTGAAGCAAGATGATGCGCTTCTCGGGTCCGTACCCTTGCGCCGCAGCGCGAAGCACATGCACGAGCCGCATGAGCGGGATGTCGAGCCCAAAGATGGCATCTCGCCCTTGGTCGATCGGATCTTTGAAGAAGGGATAGCGAATCAGTCGCTTCTTGTTGTCGATGTACTCTTCTTCGCCGTACGAGATGACCATGTCGTAAACGCGTTGAAAGGCGTTTCGCGTAACCGATGGTCGCTCGCGCACCAAGTTGAGATAGTCCTCAAAGCTGCCTTCCCAATGCAGGTCGCGATACTCATCATAGTTCTGCAGGGCGGCGATACTCGAGACCATGTTCTGTGAAGCCATCAAGCTCAGAGTACCATAGCCGGGCCAAGCGTTCGAAAACTCTATCTATGGCTCTTCACTAACCTTTCTGCGAAACAACGATTTGGCAGATAGCAAGATCTGTTTCTCGAAAGAGCGTTCATCGCACCGCCCACCCACACAGCTGTAGTCAACCCCGTGAAGGACCTGGTAAAAGAAGGGGGTGAGAAAGACCTATGTCCTCGATACCAACGTATTGCTTCATGATTCCCGAGCGATTCGGAAATTCGAAGATAACGAGATTGTCATTCCGATCTTCGTCATTGAGGAGGTCGATACTTTCAAGAAGGAAGCGAGCGAACTAGGTCGCAACGCGCGTGAACTGGCCCGCGTACTCGACGAGCTGCGCGAGCAACATGACGGGTCACTACAAGACGGGGTACCGATTGGTGACGGAGGCACGCTTCGGGTGGCCGTACCCGAAAACGGCAAGACGCCCCGCCGACGTGACAACCAGGCGATGGACCAGGCCATCTTGCAGACCGCTCTCGAGGTACGCGAGAAGGGCGACAACCCGGTGGTGTTCGTCACCATGGACTCGAACCTGCGCATCCGTGCAGACGCGCTCGGGCTGCGCGCGGAAAACTACGAAGGCGGTCGGCTGCGCATCGACGAACTTTACTCGGGCATCACTGAGGTCGACGTG
This sequence comes from uncultured Polyangiales bacterium, assembly GCA_964487255.1. Classification (GTDB taxonomy): domain Bacteria; phylum Myxococcota_A; class Polyangia; order Polyangiales; family CAZAQV01; genus CAZAQV01. The sequence goes on from CAZAQV010000002.1 coordinate 140,559, forward strand.
CCTGGTAGCGTAGTCGACGCATTGGGGCGACGCGAGGATGTGCCCTACGGCGACCTTCCGAGCGACCTTGAGCTTTACCCGAACGCGTTTATCGTGCTGCGCGATCAGGAGCAGCCCAAACACACAGCACTCGGCCGCAACTCACCCGCAAAAGAAGCCATCGTTGCGTTGCGCGTCGGACGCGAAGGCGCGTGGGGCGTACGGCCGCGCAACATGGAGCAGTACTTCGCGATGGACATGCTGCTCAACCCAGAGATCTCTCTCGTGACGCTCGCAGGACGAGCCGGCACCGGCAAGACCTTGATGGCCATCGCCGCCGGTCTTCGCAACACCATCGACGAAGGCGCGTTCGCGCGCATGTTGGTCTCGCGACCGATCTTTCCGCTCGGCCGCGACGTGGGCTACCTGCCAGGTACCCTCGAAGAAAAGCTCAACCCGTGGATGCAGCCCATCTTTGATAATCTTGAATACATTTTTTCGACCGGGCGCGCAGCGCGTCACCACGGTCGCGACTACCAGGAGCTCGTGGCCTCCGGCATGATCCAAATCGAGCCGCTCACGTACATTCGTGGCCGCTCTTTGCCCGCGCAATACCTGATCGTCGACGAATCGCAGAACCTCACGCCTCACGAGGTCAAGACCATCATCACGCGCTGCGGCGCCGACACCAAGATCGTGCTCACCGGTGACCCTTATCAGATCGACAATCCGTACGTCGACGCGAAGAGCAACGGTCTCACCGTGGTCGCCGAGCGCTTCAAAGAAGAGCGCATCGCCGGTCACGTCACCCTCCAAAAAGGCGAACGCTCCGAGCTCGCCGAGCTCGCCACCCGCCTGCTGTAGAGTGCCATGCACCATACCGGCAACGCGTTGAATTCACACGTGACCTAACCGAGAAGCACATTTTCACTCCGGACGCGCAAGGAGACCACGTGTTCGGGGCTGTTTCCACAACGAAACCGACGGGACGCCGAGAAGAGTCGCATGGGTCGACTCTCCCGAAGCGAACGCGTTCTTCCCGGTTTTCCCAACCACGTCATCGTAAGGGGCAACAACCGAAGACGCTTGTTTTCGTACCCTCGAGATCGCCACAAATTCATCCGGCTACTTGGAAAGGGTCTGCAGAAACATGACTGTCTTCTCAACGCAGCGAGTTTGCTCAGCAACCATGTTCACCTAATCGTCGTGCCCTCTTCTGTAGATGCACTTAGCGCGTGCATGAAGTTCATGAACTGGCGCTACGCGCTCTATCGCAACCGCACTATGGACGGAACCGGAAAAGTCTTCGAGGAGCGCTTCTGGTCAAAACCGATTACCTCAGCACGACAGCTGGCGATCACGACTCTCTACGTGGACTTAAACGAAACGAGCGCCGGAGTCGCTCCTTACCGAGGCCGCGAATGGTCTACTCGCGCGTTTCATTGTGGAAGAGCAGACAATTCTTGGCTCCCCCTTTCACTTTGGACACCGAGTAGCTGGTACGAGAATCTTGGAACGACCGCAACTAATCGCCAAGAGGGATATCAAGAGTGGACCGCAGTCTATTTGGAACAGCAACTTGAGCGCGAGGTTGAGTGTCACATTCGAGAAAATGCCAGCTGGCCAGCCCGACCTGACGGCAGACGCGCAACCTGAACAGGCCTATTTCACGCAACGGAGATCGCCGGCCCGCGAAAAGGAGTTTTCTAGGAGGTACCGCATGATTCGCGATTGGAGCAAACGAAGATCGAAACAAGGATCGACCAAAGGTCACCTGTTTTTCTGCTGGCAGGAAGGCCACTTCCACACTGTTCCACGGGGATACCGAGGCGGAGCGGAGGCCGTCGTGGCTTCCGCAAGAGCCCTTGACTACTGCCCACTCTGCAACCCCGATGCGCCCGTTCCAGGTTTCGACCTGAGTTGGGATGGCGGGATTCCCGAGGAGGGATACTGTGCCTCTTCACGACGCCAATTCGCGAAAGTGTGTAGCTCAGTCAGAACGCCTGTAGATGTGGGTACTTACCACGGCGGTGCATGGCACTTATGCGTCTAGGGACAAGAAAGCGCGGGGTTGAAGGCCGCAAACATGCCGTCTGGGTTCGCCATATTGAGCCAAACATGAAGCTCATAGTGCTCGGGCATACCTTCTTCATGACCAGGAAAAGGCCCTTCGAAAGTCTGCCCGAAAAGAACGGGCGCCTCTTCAACCGCATCGCTTGGCACGAGCCACTCTACCCCCACCAAACGGTCGCTCTCACCGCTGCTATCGAAAAGAAGAACTTGGGGTTTGGTTGCGTCAACCGTAGTGATGCTCTGGTTCACCCAGTGAACACCCATTGCCCCCATTCCCTCTTCTGCGACGCATTCTTGTGTTGAGACATAACCTGCAGAAGTCGCATCATCGGAGGTGCTCAACGCCTCTGCCGCGCTGTGGGCTGCCTCAATATCTGCCCACCAACTTGGTGCACTGAGCGCGGGGTTAAAGCCCGCGAACATACCTTCTGGGTTTTCTTTGTAGAGCCATACGTGTAGCTCGTAGTGCTCGGGCATACCCTCTTCATGTCCGGGCATAGGCCCATCGAACGTCTGACCAAAAAGAACGGGTGCCTCTTCGACGGTGTCCGCCGGGACAACCCATTCCACACCAGCCAGCTCATAGGCGCCACTGTCGGTCACGTCATACATCAGTACATTGGGCGTCATCGGATCGATGGTTGTGATCGCGGGGTTGATGAAGTGAACACCCATCCCGCCCATGTTCGGCGCGGAGACATAGTGAAAGCCGCTAACAAAGCCTTCGGAAAGGGCCACCGAAAGATCCTCGTAGCGCTTGAGTTCGGTTTTCGCTATCTCAAGCTCGGTTGCTGGCTCTTCGTCGCCCGAGCAGCCGATGCCCAGCAACCCAACACAGGTGACAGCCAAAAGATAAGTGTACTTCGCGTTCATTCTTGTTCTCCAATCGAAAGCTCTTCGTCGCGCTTTTTGGTCGATGCTCGACCACATCTTGTTATCGCGCGGGGCTGTCTATCATGATGTGTTTGTGTCTGCCTAGTTTTTTCCCGCCGAACTTGGCAAGGCCAGGCGCACCTACACTTTCGGTACCACCTTGATGTTCCACTTTTGACTAGATAGTGGCGCGCCCTCAAGGGTCACGGAACATTGTGTTACAGTAGGGTCTTATGGATCGTGAGGTCATGCGTATCGAGCTCGAACTCGGAGCATTGACGCGCCGTGTTGCAGATACGGCGAAGCTACTGCCAGCGCTGATCGCGGAAAACGGCTTTCGCGAACGACGGCGCTTGATCGCGTGTTTGCGCGCTGGGCGCGAACTGCACCCCAAATATCGGCTGACGCCGACGCGGGTGCCGGCCTGGGCGTGGCGCGCCCTCGATGGTGCACGAAACCTAGCCCGGCGCCACCCGGCCGAGGGTCTCTACCTCGCCCGCCTGGAAGAGCTTGAACTCGAACTGCGGATGATCGAAGTCCTTGGCCACGACAAACAGGTTCGACGCCTTTCCCTGCGCCGCTTCGGCGATGGCAGAACGCAGGTGCAGCTCGACGACGGCAACGTGACGCTCCGAGACGTGGCCGAAGACATCCTTTCGAACGAGAGGTTTGACCGCCAAGAGACGATTTTGCCGGCCGAGGCCTTACCTGGCGAACCTTCTTTTGCGGAGCTGATTCGCAAGGTTGCCGCATACGCGGGCATCGAGGTGGAGGTGCGAGTCGAGCCACGCCTGCCGTCCTCCGCAGCGGCAGGCGATCGCGTCGTATTTATCCAAGACAGGTACTTCGCCGCGCGCGAAGCGCTCCGGCTCGCGGTGCACGAAGTCCTGGGCCACCTCGTCGCCGCGGCCAATGGTCGCGCGCAACCCATGAAACTCCTCGAGGTCGGGACGGCCAACTCGTTCGTCGATCAAGAGGGCATCGCACTCTGGCTCGAGGAGCACGCGGGGCTCATGGACGGGCTACGTCGGCGCACGCTCGCGGCAAGAGTCGTCGCCGCAGATCGCATGCACGAAGGCGCACCGTTTGGGCGGGTCGTGCGCGAACTTCATCACGAACTGGGGTTCGAGCCGCATGAGTCGGTTGCGATCGCAGAGCGCGCCTATCGGGGGGGTGGCGTGGCGCGGGACGTCGGCTACCTGCATGGCTTTTTACGCGTGCGGCGCGCACTCGGCAAAGCTGAGACCTGTGTCGACGAACTGCGCAGCGGCCGCGTGAGCCTCGACGCTTTGCCAGAGCTTCGCCGCCTCGCCAGCGAGGGCTGGTTTCGCGAGTCGGTCTACCGGCCGAGCTTGGTGTACAGCTTGGCGGCCACCGGGTCGGGGACGAGCCCCGAGATGTCACCACCAAGCGAAGCAACCTCTTTTACCAGCGTCGAACTCACGTAGAAGTAGTCGTCATTGGCCATGATGAAAACCGTGCGCACGCCCTCGTTTAGGCGTCGGTTCATGTTCGCCATCTGCAGCTCGTACTCGAAATCAGCTACCGCTCGAAGTCCGCGCAGAACGACCTGCACATTGCGCGCCCGGCAATAGTCGACCAGCAGTCCTTCAAAACGGTCGACTTCGACGCGGGACTCGTCGGAAAAGGTCTCGCGAATCATCTCCATGCGCTCCTCCACCGAGAAGAACGCTTGTTTCTTTGGGTTGTGAAGCACCGCGACCAGAACCTTCTCGAACGCGACCAACCCACTTTTGATGATGTCGACATGCCCGTTGGTGATTGGGTCGAAGGAGCCTGGGTAGATCGCAATGGTCATGAAGCCTCGAACCGCGCCAGGGTAACGCGTGTATCACCATAACGATAGACGCGATCTGAAATGAACGAATCAGGCAGCTCCACGGGCTGTTTTTGTGCGGTTTCGATCGCGATCCACGCACCGGGCGCGAGTGCCTCGTCGGCCGCCAGGCTCTGCAGCAAAGGTGCGATCAGATCCGCCTGCGTATAGGGCGGGTCGAGCAGAACCAACGTGGCCCTGTGGTGATCGGTCGAGAAGCTGCGCCGCAAATCACATTGCTGGACGCTCGCGCGCTCGGCCAAGCCAAGAGACGCGATGTCCTCGGTGATGGTCTGTAATGTGCGACGGTCATGGTCGACGAACAACGCCCACTGTGCGCCACGTGAAAGCGCCTCGAAGCCGAGTGCGCCGGTGCCTGCGAAAAGGTCGTACACGCGGGCGCCTTCGACCGCATCGCGGCTGGTGAGAATCGAAAAGATCGCTTCACGCACGCGCTCGCTGGTTGGGCGTCGGTCGGGACCGCCTCGTCCCTTGAGGCGCCGTCCCCGGAGCGTGCCCCCCGTGATGCGTAAACCCGTCACGGCCAACTCTTGGTTGGAACCACGAGTCTTTCGCCCGAAAATACGAACGTGGCGGGCTCGTCGGCGACGAGATACTCGCCCAGCTTGAACTGGGCCTGTGAAGAAAAGCGTGCCTCCAGATCGCCACGAACACGACAGTAGAGGTGTCCCTGATCGAGCCAGAGCGTGCTCGGCCGAAGCGCCTCTTCGTGCCCGCCCGAAAGAATGAGCGTTGGGAAAGGCTCCTCGGGGCGCACACGGCGCACCGTGTAGGGACTGCCCTCCAGCCTAAAGTAGGCCCAATTGATGTCATTTTTGAGGCAAAAACGCCCATCTTCGGCGCGCTCAATCCAGCTGTCGAGCGCTTCGACGAGCCGCCGATGGGTGATCGGGTCGTCGCCATTGAACCACCGGCCTTTGGCATCCCGTCGAATAGCGGTCTCGCGCGTGCGTCCCTTCAAGAGTGCACCAGGGTCCATGCCTCGCATTCTACCACACCGCCCTACCCCAAAAATCCGGGTTTTTCAGGGGGCGTGTTAGAATTGGTGCTGGCGAACACGACCCCGAAGGCCGACGTCGTCAACGATCGTAGAGCAGCAAGAAGTTGAAGAATCTGAAGTCATGGGTGCCACAGAAGCCGCGACGCGGTCGTCTCGTGCTCCTCGCTGCCGTGGCGCTGATCTTCCTCGCGCTCACCTCGGCGTACGTGTTCTCGCAAACGCATTGGGGACGACAGCGACTCAAAGAGGTCGCCATCGAAACCATCAAGTCCGAACTCGGTCTCGACGCCACCTTTGCGGACATGCAAGTTGGCGTTTTTCCCCCACGCATCCAGGCATTCGGCATTACGCTCGACGACCCTGAACACGGTTCGTTCGCATCTGCCGACGAGCTGGAGATCCGCCCGTCCTTGTGGGCGGTTTTTATGGGCGGCGTGGACCTCGATCGGATCACCCTTAAGGGCCCCACACTCTACTTGCTGATGGAAGACGGCGAGATCGTCAACCTGCCCAAACCCAAAGACACGCCGAGTGGTGGTGAGGTCGACGTTCCCTTCGAGCACCTAACGATTGAAGGTGCCCACGTACGAATGGACATCGTCCCGCTCGGTGACGCCGAACTCGAGGGCGTGAACGCCGAACTCTCGCGCGCAGGTTATCAAAAGATCGAACTCTCGCTTGAGGTGGCTGGCGGGGCTTTCCGACATGCAAAAGGCATCGAAAAAGTCCAAGGCGCAATGCTGCGAGGAGAGGCGAGCCCGGAGCAGATCGAGGTCAACCGCTTCGCCTTCGTGTCGCCTTTCGTGAAACTCTATCTGCAGGACGGCCGCCTGGCTTTCCCGATCGGTAGCGACTACCAGGGTCAGGCTCGCACTCGCATCAACCTTGCCCACGTGCACAACCTACCGCACGGCCTCGCGCTGCCGCCGATGCGCGGAGTGATCGACGTCCAAGGCGAGATCGAGCGCACCGAAGAAGGGCCGGTGACCGAAGGACTTCTCGTCGTCGAGGAGGGGCAAATCGACCAGTGGGGTCTGGGTAACATCACGCTTCCGTGGAAGGCCGACACCAAGCGCATCAAGATCGAGGACGGCATCGCGCAACTGATCGCAGGCGGCGGGACAGTCGGCGTCGGTGCCGAGCTCAAACTCGACGATTCGCTGAGCCTCGAAGCAAAGCTTAACCTCAAGGACATCGAGTTTCACAAACTCATGGGCCAACTCGGGGTTTCACAGAACGCCATCGTCCAATGGACGCTCAGCGGTTCGGCCGGCATCAAAGGCACGCTCGACCCGCTGCAGCTCGACGGTCCGATCAAGGTCGACACGCGCGACTTTAAGGTCACCAATGGCCCGTGGCATAGCTCCGAATCGGTGCGCATTATTTCGGTGCCCACTGCAAACGTCGCCGGCATGGTTCGCGTGCGACCCGATGCCCTTCGCTTTGACCGTCTCAGTGCTCAGACCCCAAAGTCACGGCTGCGCGGCAGCGTCAAGCTCGGGTTTGACAACGACCTTCACGTGGAGGTCGCTTCCAACGACCTCGACGTGAGTGACCCCAGCCCACTTCTCGAGTTTCCGCTGGCGGGCAAAGGCAGTGCGCGCATTGAAGTGAGCGGAACGTTTCAAGACCCACAAGTCGCGGGACACATGAAGCTCGACGACTTCGCGTTCAACACCTTCCCACTCGGCAACGTCGAGTCCGACGTTCGACTCGAACACGGAGGCCTCGCCGTACGCTTCCCTTCCGTGACCATGAAGAAGCGCGACAGTTCTCTGGTGGCCAAAGATTTTGTGCTCGACTTCCGCGACGAGCGTTTTTTGACGACCGCCAACATCAAAGCGGAAAAGCTCGCGCTCGCCGACTTTTACCACATCTTCCATTTCGAAGATGACGAGCGCTTTGAACCCTTTCAGGGGCATGTCGCCGGCGATATCGACGTCAAGTACACCCGCGGATTCCCGGGAGACAAACCGAGTGGCACGATGGTCACAGACCTCGATCTGAGCGTTCCCGACGCGGTTCTCAACGGCTACGCGTTCGAGCGCGGGCTGTTCAAGGGACAATGGCGCTGGATTCACTGGGACCGCGGATACCAAGGAGGAATCTTGACGGTCAACGAAGCGGTGTTGAAGAAAAAGCGACTCGGCCAAGCCAAGGAGGGCGAGTCGCTTCGCGCCTCACAGCAAGGCACGGTTCAGCTCTCGGGCAAGATGGACCTCGGCGGAAAGCTCAACATGAACGTGGCTGCCGATCGCATCCGTATCGCGAACACCGAGGGGCTCGCCGACCGGATGCCCGGCGTCAGTGGTGTGTTCGGGATGGTCGGGCGGGTCAAAGGCACGGCTGCGGTCCCCTATGCCGACATGGACGTCGATATTTCCGACTTGACATACCAGAACGTGCCGCTCGGAAGCGGACGCGCGTACGTGCGCCTTACCGACCGCGACGATCCGTGGATCCAAGCTGCCGCCAAATGGGACCCACGAACACCTCCGAGTGACGCCCAATGCGGCGCCGCGCGAGCCGGTTTCTACCACGGTCGTTGGCCTGCTGACCCTCCTGTGCGCACCAAGGACGGCCCGCAGCCGGCGCTCGAAAAGCCGATGGCGTTCGTCATTTGTGGCAAGGGACTCGACCAGCGGCTCACGGTCGACATGGCGATCGGCCGCACCAGCACCTTGCCGCTGCGAGGCCGCCTGCGCATGCGGGATTTTTCGCTCAATGGTCTCGCAAACCGCTGGCTCGATCCTAGTAGCGGAGGCCGCGTCACGGGCGAGTTCTTTTTTGACGGCGGCGGCATGAAGGACTTCGAGCATTGGAACGGCTATGCACACTTCGACACGCTGGCCCTTCACAGCGGTGACGTGGATGTCCGCAACGACGGCCCTGTTCAGGTGACCTTCGACGGCGGCGACTACAAGTTTGAGCGCGCACATTTTCTGGGTCCGTCATCGGATCTAACCCTGCGTGGCGGCGGCCAAATCGGTGGCGCCATCGCGACATCCATCCTCGCGGAGACCGACCTATCCCTGCTCCAAACGCTTTCTCCGATGGTTCGCGACGCGGGTGGCAAGCTCAAACTCGAGCTACGGCTGAGCGGCATGCCGACCGATCCCGAGGTGATCGGAATCGCCGAACTGGAGAACGGCGAACTTGCGGTCGCTTCGTTTAGCGAAAGGCTCAGCGACCTAAACGGCAAAGTGCGCTTCTCGTCGCGCAGGGTGAGCATCGAAGCCTTCGAGGCTGAGTTCGCCGGCGGACGAGTGCGCATCTCGGGAGACGCCAAGCTTCGCGACCTCTCGCTTCACGAGTACGACTTACGAATACAAGGCGAAGATTTCGTTCTGCACCCGGCAACCGGCGTTGAGGTAGCCGGTGACACGGACCTTCGCTTGCGCTGGCAAGACGGCGAGCGTCTGCCGGTGCTGAGCGGCATCGTGGACCTCGACCGTGTGGTCTACTCGCGCCCCATGGTGCTCCTACAGAACTTGAGCTTGGGTGAACTCTCGAAACAGAAGCGCACCGACTATTCGCAGTACTTTGCCCACAAAGATCGACTGGCACTCAACATTCGCATCCGCGCGCAAGACAATATTCGCATCGCCAACAATGTCATCGATGCCGAACTGCGTATCCAAGACGATGAACAACCGTTTCGCATCGTGGGAACGGACCAACGTTTTGGCGCACTCGGCTCGCTCGAGATCACACGCGGCACGTTCTTGTTCCGAAATGTCAACTTTGACATTCGGCGCGGCATCATCGACTTCGATGATCCGACGAAACTTTCTCCCAACTTTAACGTCGAGGCGCAAACCGAGATTCGACGCACCACGGGCCTTGGACCCAGCTGGCGGATTTCGCTTCGTTTGTATGGCAGTAGCGAAACCTTCCGGCTTGAGACCTCGAGTGAACCCGCCCTCTCCCAAGAGGACATTGTACTGCTCCTGACCATGGGTATGACCCGTGCCGAGGCTGATCAATTGCAGACGGGCGACCTCACGGGCACGGCGGCACTCGAAGCGCTGGCGACCGTGACGGGCATCAATCGTGAAGTGCGGCGTGCGGTCCCGATCATCGACGATTTTCAGATTTCCTCGCAGTATTCGCCGGTCACGAACCAACCCGAGCCCAAAATCACGGTGGGTAAGCGACTTTCCGACCGTTTGAGGATGAGCGCCTCCACCGGTCTCGGCGATTCTCGACAGATTCAGACCGCGCTTGAGTGGCGCCTCAGCGATCAAACCAGCATTCAGACTGCTTACGACAATATCAATGCTGAAACCGCCTCATCTTTGGGTAACATCGGCCTCGATATCCGGTGGAGACTCGAGTTCAAATAAGGCGCCTCCTTCTTTCCTTATGCGCCACACTCATTTGCGTTTCTCCGCAGCGCGCAGCGGCACAGAACCAAGCTGGGCCGCAAACCGACGATTCGTCCAGCCTCGCTACGCCCGCACTGATCATCGTGCGCATCGACGTCGACACCCCCGAAGGGCGCGTGGCGCTCAAAGAAGCAGGTCTCGAATCTGGCGTGGCAGCCACACGCAAGCGCATTCGCGCAGCGCTGAAACACCTGCATCGAAGTGGTGTATGGGCCAACGCTCAAGTTTATCAAGAAGCCGTGGAGGGTGGGGTCGTGCTGCGGGTCGAACTTGCGCCACGAACCGTCGTGCAAGTGATCGAGTGGGTCGGCAGTTCTTACGACGAAGAAGAGCTCCGACGCGTCATCGATCTGGCGCCAGGCGAAGAGATTTCGACAGAGGGCTTGGCAAAAATCCCGTCACAGATCGAAGGGTTCTACGCGTCTCAGGGATACGACGAGGTGAAGGTACACGCCGAGATCCTCGAGACGCAGGAACGAGCGCACAAGATCCTGCGCATTCACGTTCGGGAAGGGCAGCCCACCGTGGTCTCTCGGGTGATCTTCAAACTGGCGTCCGACCAAGACTACTTGCCGCAAGACCTGCGTAGACTCGAGGGGCTGTCGATCGGGGATCGCCTGTCGGACAAGGCGCTCGAAGAGGCTGTGCGCGAAACCGAAAAACGAATCCGAAGACACGGCTATTATGAAGCGGAGGTTGTCCTTGCGGCGGTCCAGCGCGACGAGCATCACGCCACCATCACGGTCAACCTCCACACCGGCCCGCTTTATGTGCTCGAGTTCTCGGGCTATCGCCCGTTTGCTCGCTCCGACCTGTTTGAAACGCTCGAAGTCACACGCGAACCGCTCTCCGAAGCAGCCCTGCGCGGCTTCGAAGAGCGCCTTGAGGCGTTCTATCGTCAGCGAGGCTACCTCGACGCGGACGTACAAGTCGCGACGGCGCGCTTGCCGCCCCACCAACCCGCCCCTCAGTATCCTCCCACCGCGCGTTCGGCACTTCAAATCAGCGTCACCACCGGGCCGCAGTGGCGCGTGACCTCGATGACCTTTCCGGGCGCCGCGCACATCGAGGTCGACGACTTACAAGACCGGATCGAGCTTTACCTGAGCGAGGACCTCCCTGGCTCGGACTTTTTGTCCGTCGTCGACTCCGCCAAGGCAAACGCCGCGGGTGCCGGCGCGAACCGAGAGATCCGCCGAGACGGGGAGCGCCCCGCGTACGGTTTAACCTCGTTGGTGTTTCACGAGCCGTCTTATGAAGACGCCATCTCGAGTATTCGCGAAATGTATCAGGCCGAAGGCTTTCTTTCAGTCCAGGTCGGCCCCATGCGCGCGACGCGTCACCACCCGGTCTTGGGGACCAGCGACAGGCACGAAATCACTGTCGAGATACCGATCGTCGAAGGCCCGCGGACCATGCTCCACAGCCTCAAGTTCGTCGGACTCGAGCAGGCGATGGGGCGAGAACTCGCGCAAGTATCCGGCCTTGAGCGCGGCCAGCCCTTCAGCGAAATCGGACTCGAGCAGGCGCGTATCCGCATCGCCGACCACTATCGCGAGCAAGGTTTCTTTTTTGCGCGCGTCGATAGCGTGACGCGCTTTTCCGACGACCGTTTGCGGGCAGAGGTGATCTTCGAGGTGGTGGAAGGGTTCGTCGCACACATCGCAGACGTCGAAGTTCGGGGCAACGATTTCACCTCCTCCTCTCTCATTATCGACCGCGCTGGCTTAGAAAAAGGTGACCTGCTCACGCCCTCTGCGCTTACGAAAGCGCAAGACCAGCTCCTTGCACTCGGCGTTTTTACGAGCGTCACCGTCACACCGCGTGACGCAGAGCTTCCCGAGAAGCGAAAGACGATCGAACTTGCCGTCACCGAGCGAAAACGCATTTTCATCGACGTCCAGCCTGGCTTTTCGACGGGTGACGGTCTGCGCGCCACGATCGAAGGCGGCCATCGAAACGTTCTCGGCTACGCGCTCGGCATTCGAGGACGCGCTCAGGTTGGCTACCAGGTCTTCTTCGTGGACGACCAGATCGAACGCCGTATTCGCGCTTTGCCGGACATCGATCGTTTGGAGCGCAACCTTTCTGCCGGTATCGCGCTCCCCTACTTTCCGCTCATCGACAATACCAGCCTCTCCCTGTCGGCCGCCAATGTGCGCGACAATGAGCGCGACTTCGGCTACGACAAGTGGGGTTCGACGCTCGCGCTCGTATGGCGACCAGCGCGGCGTTTCTCCGCGACGATCGCCGAAGACCTCGAATGGAACTCGGTTGATCTTTTCGTCGATAGCAAAAACATAGAAGACTTTCTTCAAACCAACCCTGACCCAAGACTGCGGCGCATCTTGCGCGTTCCAGATGGCATCTCCATCATCCTGGCAACGCGTTTGCGCATTGCGTTCGACCTTCGCGATAACCCGTTTTTGGCCCGACGCGGTTTCTATATTTCTGCCGGCGGCGAGTATGCGCGCACGCTCGAAACCGAAAATAATGACCCCAACGTCGAACCGTTCTTTTCGCACTTCATCAAGGCAGGCTTTACGTTCAACGGGTACGTTCCAATCGATACGGTCGTTCTGGCAATCCAACTGCGCATCGGACGTATCTTTCACCTCGAAGAGAACTCAAAGACCTACCCAAACCGCGCCTACTTCCTCGGCGGCACGGATACTTTGCGTGGTTTCTTTCAAGACGCGTTGATCCCCCAAGACCTGGCCGATGAGATTGCCTCGGGCTCAGGACTGACAGCAAACGACATCGTCCGCGGCGGCGATGCCTATGCGCTGCTGCGCACGGAGTTACGCTTCCCCATTTGGGGCAACTTGTACGGCGGCGCCTTTGTCGACCTTGGCAACAGTTGGGCCGACCCGGACCGCCTGCTCGAAGGCTTGAAGCTTCGTCCAACCGCCGGACTCGGCCTGCGCTTTCAAACGCCTGTGGGCTTTATCGCACTCGACTACGGTATCAACGTCTTGCGCCGCAGAGAACTGGCCGAAGGTTTTGGTGCCCTGCACTTTGCCATCGGGCTGTTTTGATGGCTCTTCGCTAGCCAGCGGAAGAGTTAGAAAGACAGGCGAAGCGTAGAACGCGCTGTGCTACTTGCACAGCCACGTTCGGGCGAAGCGGCAAATCGGCTTACGCGAAAGACCGCTCATCGCGGGTGTCCGGTTGTGATAACGTCTGTCAATGATGGCTAACGCACATAGCTGGATACCCACGAGCGCAGCACAGATGGCAAACCGCAACTGGCTTAAAGAAGGCTGGGAGCGCTTGAGCGGGCTGCCGGGCGGGACACGACTCTACTCGCAGCTTTTGGGCCGGATGGTGCCCTACTCGGGCTCGGTGCGTCCGCATATCGTCGATCTCCGGAAGAATTATTCGAAGGTCACCATCCCGGACCGTCGCAGCAACCGCAATCATCTTTCGAGCGTGCACGCGATCGCATTGGCAAACGTCGCCGAACTCGCAGCCAACCTCGCCTTGGTTTACACCATGCCCGCCGACGCCCGTTTCATCGTCCGTGGCTTCGACATCGAGTACCTCAAAAAGTCGCGTGGCACGATCACGGCTGAAGGGCACTGCCCCGATATTTTGACCAATGACAAGGCAGACTACGAAACCAAGGCCGTGCTCAGCGATTCGTCGGGTGATGTTGTCGCCGAAGCCGTCTTTCGCTCTCGCGTCGGCCCCAAACTCTCTTGATGGCTCTTCACGGCTGCGCGTCACAACCATCGATTCGCTGATAGCAAATCGGGTTGTTTTGGCTCCGCACACTCATCACGGCAGACCCGATATTCCGGCCGATGAGACGCGCCGCTGGCAACGCAGTGTGAGAACCGGAGCGGAACGTAGCTAAGGCTACTTGAGCACCGGAAGCGGAGCACAAGGAAGCCAGCGGCGATGGATCATCGGCCGGTGGGCCAAGCTAGATTTGAACTAGCGACCTCACCCTTATCAGGGGTGCGCTCTAACCAACTGAGCTATTGGCCCGAAGGGTGGGCAGTATAGTCAGGGGCCGAGGCGGGTCAAGTTCGATCGTCGGCCTCTTCACGTACATTCTTACCCTAATTTGGTAGAGTTCGGCGCGATGGCATCCGAGTTTGCGAATAAGCCGAACGCGAAGACAATCGACGTCGAGGTCGTCGACAAATCTAAATACGACGCCTGGCTCGGCAAACAGAGCGCTGCTCGCAAGACCTGGCTCCAAAGCATCGGTTTCAAACCCAGTGACGGATCAACGCGGCTCTTGCCGGCTGCAGACGGCACGATCGACAAGGTCCTGCTCGTCGTGCGCGACCGCCCCAACCTGTGGTCATTCGCCGGGCTCCCGCGGTCTCTGCCTGAGGGGCGCTACAACTACACAAGCTCGCTCAAAAAAACGTACGCAAGCGAGGCCGCACTGGGCTGGGCGCTCGGGAGCTACCGCTTCGAACGCTACAAGTCCGACAAGACCGACAAACGCGTTCAGCTGGTCTGGCCGAAGCACACGGACAAGAGGTATGTGCAAGCTGTGCGCGACGCGACCGCGCTCGGGCGCGACCTCATCAGTACCCCCGCCGAGGACATGGGTCCAGGTGAGCTCGCGAGCGCCTCCAGAAAGCTCGCAAACAAACACAAGGCGCGCTGCACAGTGATCAAGGGCGAGGAGCTTCTGAAGAAGAACTACCCAACGATCCACACCGTTGGCCGCGCTTCGGACGACCCCCCGCGTCTCATCGACATCCGCTGGGGAAAAACGTCGCATCCCAAGCTTTCGTTAGTCGGTAAAGGTGTTTGTTTCGACACAGGTGGTCTCAATCTAAAGCCTGGCTCGAGCATGCTAATGATGAAGAAGGACATGGGCGGGGCGGCCACCGTGCTGGCATTGGCTTCGTTGATCATGGAGCTGAAGCTTCCGGTTCGATTGCGCGTGCTGGTGCCAGCGGTTGAAAACAACATCGCAGGCAATGCGTATCGGCCCAAAGACATCATCACGACGCGCAAAGGGACGACCGTCGAAGTCGACAACACCGACGCCGAGGGGCGCCTCGTGATGAGCGATGCCTTAACCGAGGCATGCCGCGAGAAACCCGACTTGCTGATGGATTTCGCAACGCTCACGGGCGCCGCTCGAGTCGCACTCGGAACCGATTTACCCGCACTCTTTTGCAATCGCGACAAGCTCGCCGATGCGATTCTCTCCGCCGGCAAGGAAACGTCCGACCCACTTTGGCGCATGCCGCTGCACAAGCCCTACCGTAAGAAGCTTAACAGCAAAGTGGCCGACATCGCGAACGTCGCTTCGAACGGCTATGGCGGCGCAATTACGGCCGCGCTCTTTTTGCAAGAGTTCGTCGAAAAAGACATTCCCTGGGTCCATGTCGACACGATGGGTTTCAACCAAGAGAGCAAACCGGGCCGACCTTACGGCGGTGAGCCCTTCGGCATTCGCGCCATGTACGCCATGCTCGCCAAGCGCTACAGCTGAGCGTCTTTTGCACAATGCCAATAAGGCGCACTGCAACAGATGTCGTGCTTGGCACAGCCGTGTCTCACTCTGACCCAGAGTGACTCGGTTCAACGACCGAATTGCTCAATGAAGTTAGTCAGCGCGCGTGGTATTGGCCTTGCTTTGCATGCTTTCATGGAATTTCGAAGAAAGCTTCTCGCGACGTTCGTCCTGGCGCTTGGCGGCTGCGCGGACGCGCACGGAGGTCGCTCGACAGAGCAGGGCCGAGACGGAAGTGCTGCGTTCGTCGATGCTCCGATATCAACGGGAGAGGGTGACGCGGGTGTGGTCGCTGATGCACAAGGAAATCCAGAGTGTCGAGAACCGCCGCCGGCTCCAGACGAATGTCCTGCCGAGATCACGGGCGACAGCGATACAGTGCCAAAGGCTGCGTGTCCGAAAGAAGGAGCGGCGTGCGCCACGAAGATCAAAGACTGTCAAGAGGGGTCGCCGCAACACTGGCACTGCCGATGTGGTCAAGGCTACTGGGACTGCGCACGCGACCGCGAGTGCACTCCGTACGGAAACCCTGATGCAGGCGTGGTTAGTCCTGATGGGAGGGTCCCATCAAGGCAGGTCGATGGTTGCAACGATTGCAGTGGCGATGAGCTTTGCGTGCAACATTATGATGGCGTGGGGAACGCAGATATTCTTCATTGCGTAACCCCTAGCAAAGCCTGCGCAATCGACCGTAGTTGTTCATCACAATGCGAGCAAGAGTTCTGCTATGTGGGGCACGGTTGCGGTATGTTCGGCCTTTGCGGAGAAGGCGAAATCAATTGCTACGGACCGTAGGCTACCCGGAGTCATTTTTGAGTCCAGGGTTTTATGCGAAGCGAAGCGCGAGCTGAGGTCCGTCACAGAGGTCGAGCGATGTCTGCTGTGGCAATGGCGGAGCACGCGGGCCGAGGCTCAAGTATCGCGCGGCCTGCGTTTTGGCTGCCCGGCGTTGGCTCGCCCAGCATTGCAGTTTGCTGGCTCGGGGCCGAGGCCCAAGCCGGGCAAGACAAGCTGTTGCGCCGTTGCAGATTCATTTTGTTTGCTTGACCCAGGAGCCACCTGCGCACGCAAGGAACTGTGAGCACTGAGTACACCGAAAAAACGCAAGAGGTGAAAGCGCGGAGGCGGCACGAATGCGCATAGAACGGCTGTATTCGCTCGGGCTGTGATGAGGCGAGTGAGACCGAGAACCGGCGTGCTATCTGCACGGCGTGTTTGAATCGAACGGTGGCCGAAGAACCATAAATAGAGCAAAGGCGGGCGGCTGAGGTAGCGGCAAAGTCGTAGGCGCGCCTCTTTGTCTTCAGCTCGGACAATCCGGTCGGCATAGACGCCGAATCCACAAGGTGTAGCAACACATCGTTCATGCTGGGTGTGGTTCGTGATGAATGTGCGAAAGCCAAAACAACGCGATGTGCTACCTGCACATCGTTCGTTGTGACGCGTAGCCATGAAGAACCATTAGCAGAGGTGCTCGGGACCACAATTTTTGCACTCGCAGCGCGCAAAGCCGTGTTCGAGCACGCCACATTTCAGATACGCATCAAACTCACGCTCTACAAAACTCGGCGAACTCCCATGCTCGCCCACTTGCTCCACAAACTTCGGCCACCGCCAGACCCGCGAGCAAAAGACTGCTAAACTTGTAAGCGATGGCGGAGACTTCGAAAGAATGGCGCTGGACGACGCCTGATGAGGCCGTGCGCGATGAGGTTCGCCATTGGCAGTCTGTTTCTGTAGAGGAACGGGTTTCCGCGGTCGAGACGATCCGGCAAGCTACTCTCGGAGTCTATGATGAAGATCCCCCCCGATTGGAACGAGTTTTTGTCCTTGCTGATCGAGCACCGCGCGAGGTTTCTGATCGTGGGGGCGCACGCGGTCGCGGCGAACGGTAGGCCGCGCGCAACCCAAGACCTCGATATCTGGGTCGAGCCCACACGTGAGAACGCAGAACGAGTCTGTGCTGCGTTGAAGGCGTTTGGCTTTCCAGCGCTCGGCCAAGCGATTGACCAGTTTTCTACCCCTCAAAAGATGGCAGCCCTCGGAAATCCACCATTGCGAATCGATGTGATGACGAGCATCGATGGCGTTGAGTTTGCCGATGCATGGCAAAGTCGCATTGAAGCAAAGTTCGGGGACCACAAACTAGGCTTTCTCGGCCGTGAACAGCTACTCGAAAACAAGCGCGTTTCCGGCCGTCCAAAGGATTTGCTCGACATCGAACTTTTGCGAGAAGGCCGGGATCCGGAGACGGAAAACAAAGAATGAAGCCAGTTCCTTTGGATTCCGAACTGTGGAAGAAGTTGCCCACCGCCTACGGCACGGCCGAGACAGTTCCTCTCCGTTACAGTCAGTGCCTAGAGACTTCGGATAGTGCGCACGGTTGCGCCTGGGCACTAATTCCCCATCTCGTAGAGAGGTTGGATGAACTCGATCCCGATGGGCTGGAAATGGCGCTCGGTATCATTGCGACCAACATTCGCTATGCCCCGCAAGAGCCACCTTACGCGGAAGTGGGTCCGCCTTATCAACCGTAGGCTACCTTACGTCGAGGTAGATGTTGGCGCCGAAGATGGCCTGCCAGTGCCGGAACGAGACCTCGGCGTCCCCATTGCCGAACACGACCATCGCTGGAAAACCAAAATCAAGCGCAAAATCGATGGCCGCGTTACGTCCCACGCTGGCGGTGTACCCCACAAAACCCGTCGAGGGAACACGGAACGCGCTGTCGTTATCGAGGTCGAGATCGTTGTCGTAAAACGTAAACCCGGAAGCAAAGCCGAAGAAGAACTGGCGCGAGACATTGAACGCGAACTCTACTGGCACGGTGACCAGAAAGTCGGTGCGGTCGTCCCGACCGCGCGTATCGACACCCACGTTCATCAGCACACCGAAGTTGAGGTGCGCGCGCTCCCCAAGGTGAAGCTTCATCGGCAGACCGCCTGCAAACTGCACATAGGTGTCTGCCGGAATCACCACAGTGGCCTGCGCCGCCATCTCAAAGTCGCCCGAAATGAAGCGAAAGCGCGCGTAGATCGAGGGATCGCCGTAAAAGGCGCGTCGCCCGGGGCCGGCAAAGCGAAGTGGAAACACCACACCACCAAACTCAAATGCGTCGGTGAGTGAATAGGCAGCGCCCGCGGCAAAGTCGAAGTAAGGATCCTGTCCCCGAAGCTTGAGTACGTGAAAGCCCCCACCGTTTCGGTTGAGCCCGGCGTTGAGACCACGCCATTGTAAGAGCGCGCGGTCTGGCCGTCCCACATCGATTCGCAGCACTTGCTCCTGCATTGTCAACGAACGCGCTGTGTAAGGCTCTGCTGGGCGCTGAGCCGATACCGGCAGCGCAACGAAAAGAACTCCGAGTACGACAAACCAAGTTTTCATGTCGCTACTAGAACAAATTGAAAGCGCCCCGGCAATGCCATTGATGAAGGCACAGCCGAGGCCACTCGAGCTTTCATCTACGAGTAAAACCGTCCGCTTACAGAAGGTCCATCCGCATCACGCCGCCCACGGTGAGCTGCCAGACGTCAAAGCCACCTGGAGCCGAAACGCCCGGCGCAACATCATCCGCCGTGTTAATGAGCCAAGGCAGGCGAAAGTCGACGGTCGCATCGAGCACCATTCCGTTGCCCAGGGACAGCGAGTATCCGGCAAACACGCCAGCGGGAATCACCGGGTCACCACCGTCGAGGTTGCCATGGACGAATCCGGACGTAAGGCCCGCGAAGAAACCTTCGGTGAGGTTGAAGGCGAACTCAACCGGGATGTTGAGCCCGATCACCATGTCCGGGTCAGCGAAGGTCAACTGAACCTCCGCACCCGTATTGAGGTGAAGCCCGTTGCCCAGAACGAGTTTGATTGGAACGGCAATGCCGAGACCGAAGTCGGTTCCGTCAACGACGGGTACCGCCGCACCGACCTGTGCGCCCAGCTGAAAGTCGCCATCCACGATGCGCAGTCGCGCATAGGCTGTCGGGTTGCCGTAGGTGTCGCGACCGTCAGGGGCAAGCCCAAGCGGAAGAAACATGGCACCAACTTCGAGTCCGTCGACGATGCCGATCGCCGCACCAAGTCGAAGATCGATCAGTGCATCGCCTCCGTCAACACCCGTGTACGTGAAGCCTCCACCACGTGGCAGCGGCAAAACGAGACCGCTCGCTCCGAGGGGAAGCGAGGAGTTCGCGTGCAGAAGCGCGCGATCGGCAGGCCCAAAATCGATGCGCAGGGTCCCGCTCGGTACGGTCATCGAGCGGTGCGTATATGCGATTGGCGCAACCTCCTCGACCAGAGGCTCCTCGTATTCGCCGGCTCCCGACGTCTCGTTGTCTTCTTCGACTTCGGTCTCAAACTCTCCGGCTCCCGACGTCTCGACTTCGGTGTCTTGCGCGGCCGCCGGCAGGGCGACCACCATTCCAACAAATATTAGAAGATAGGTTTTCATGTCGTCATCGCTCCTTGTGTGCTTTCGCTCCGATATGGTGCACGGCCGAGCAGGCGGAGACAAGAAAGAGGCTCGAAACGCACAAACAGAAGCGCCCCGGCAGCTGCCATCCGAAGACAGCGGGCCGAGGCGCTCAAGGTCTAGGCTAGTTTTGAGAGCGCTTCGATCAGAGAAGATCCATGCGCATCACACCACCGACCGTAAGCTGCCAGAAGTCAAATCCCGAAGGCCCACCACTGGTTGTGTTGACCAGCATCGGTAGACGAAAATCGACAGTTGCATCGAGCAGCATGTTGTC
Organism: uncultured Polyangiales bacterium; assembly: GCA_964487255.1. GTDB lineage: Bacteria > Myxococcota_A > Polyangia > Polyangiales > CAZAQV01 > CAZAQV01. The sequence continues at coordinate 160,963 of CAZAQV010000002.1, forward strand.
GCCCAGAGGAAGCGTATAGCCACCGTAGATTCCGAGAGGAATGAACGTGGTGCTGACGTCGAGGTTCGGTTGATTGAGTCCAGTTACGAGACCCGCGAAGATCGAATCTGTGAGGTTGATCGCAAACTCAAGAGGAATATTGATTCCAAAAATCGAGTCCGGGTCTGCAAAAGTCATGTTGAATTCGACGCCCGTGTTCAACGCCATCGAGTCGCCAATCAGGACCTTGATGGGAACGGATACGCCCAAGCTAAGGTCGCTACCGTCCTGCACGGGGATGGCGAGACCCACCTGTGCGCCGAGTTGGAAGCCGCCGTCGAGGATCCGAAAGCGGCCGTAGACACTCGGGTCGCCGTACGTGTCACGACCGCTGGGAGCAAGGCCAAGTGGCAGCACCATGGCTCCCACTTCAAGACCGTCGATCACGCCGAAGGCGGCACCGAGTCGCAAATCGATCGCGGTGTCGGAAACGACGCCTAGGTCATAGCCCGTAACGACGAAGCCACCGCCTCGCACAAACGTTGGGACGATACCCCCAGCAAATCCCGAATATTGAAGAAGGGCACGGTCGGCAGGGCCAAGGTCGATACGAAGCTGACCTTGTGGGATCGTGATCGAACGTTGCGAATAAGCTTGTTGCGATTTTGAGCCAGCGACAGTCATGGAGTCATCTGTCGATTCGTCGGCCATGGGGTCCGACGCGTACGCGCTATCGTCGCCCATCGAGGTATCGCCCTCGACGTCCGTTTCGGTGTCAACGTCGGCAGACATTTCGGCTTCTGCTTCGGCCTCGCCCTCGGCCCCCAGCTCTTCATCTTGCGCAGCTGCAGGGGCAGCCACCAACATACTCATCAAAATAAGAAGACGTGTTTTCATCTCGTAGTCTCTCCTTCTATGCCTTGTCCGGCGTTTGCAGTATCGTGCACAGTTGCACACGGACGACGCAAAAAAACTGCGTAATGCTGCGTAGTTCTGTTCACACCAACGCGGTGTTTCGAGAGTTTGCGCACAGTCGTTCGTTCCGTCCGACCCTTAAACGTGGGTTGGCGCTCCGTATTCATTCGGTACACGTTGCGGAGGTGTCGAATTCAGAGCGAAGCGCTCGCGTACTGGGAATGCGTACAGCCACGTTTCTGATCATCGCGATGATGATCGGCACCGGCATCTTTACGACCTCCGGCTTTTTGCTCAGCGACATCGGTTCCCGTATCGCTGTACTGCTTGCATGGGCCGTTGGTGGCGTCGCCGCGATCGCGGGCGCGCTCTGCTACGCCGAGCTTGGTGCCGCGTATCCGCACAACGGTGGCGAGTACTTACTGGTTTCGCGGCTCGTCCATCCCGCGGCGGGCTTTGGAGCCGCGATCGCATCACTGCTGGCGGGCTTTGCCGCGCCGCTCGCCGGCTCTGCGATGGCCTTCGAAGCCTATACTTACGAAGCGCTCGGTCGCGTCGTACTTCCTGAAGGTGTCCTCGCCAGTGCAACCGTCGTCTTCACGTCGTTCGCTTTTTCACTCAGCCGTCGACACGCGTTTGGCGGTCAGGACCTGTTCACGGCGCTCAAACTCGCGCTTATGCTCGCCTTTGTCGCACTCGGGTTGGCCGCACTCGTACTCAGGCCGTCTCAAACGCCAACAGCCGATGCGATCGGACTCAAAGCTGCGCTCTCCGCCCCCTTCGCCGCCGGCCTCGTCTATGTCGCGTACGCGTACTTAGGTTGGAACACGGCCATTTATGTCGCGGGCGAGGTGCGCGCACCCAAACGCACACTTCCTCGCTCCGTCCTCTTGGGCGCGGGCGCGGTTGCAGTGCTGTACCTGCTGATCACGACCGTGATCATCTATTCCGCCCCGAGCGGTGTGCTCGCGGCGTCCGGCAAGACGGTCACCCACGTCGCCGCAACAAACCTCTTCGGCGCTGGTACCGCCCGCTGGGTCAGTGCGATCATCGCAATCGGTTTGGTGTCGAACGTCGGTGCATTGGTGGCTGCTGGACCGCCCGTCACCGCCGCGGTTGGCACGGCCATGCCCCGACTGCGCGTGTTGGCGGCTCGCACGCGCTCGGGGACCCCGTGGCTCGCTACAATCTTGCAGGCACTGATCGCACTCGTACTGCTGTGGACGGCTTCCTTCGACGCCATTTTGGTTTTCGTCGGCGCCTCTCTGACGGTTTCCTCGGCGGTCACCGTGCTTGGCCTGTTCGTGCACCGAAAAAGAGGCCACGGTGATCGCGCGTCGTTCCGCACGCCGCTCTACCCGCTGCCTCCCCTGGTGTTTCTGGCGCTTGCACTCTGGATGTTGGTCTTTGCCACCCTCGAAAAGCCCGAGGTGCTCGCTTGGACGTTGGCGATCTACGCAGGCAGTGCAATTGGATACGCCGCGCTCCGAGAGCCAAAGACTCCCAAAAGCACGGCGCACAACTAGGTTCAGTTTGTTCCCTGGCGGCGAACGCGATGACGCGCAAGCGGAAGAGCCAAGAAGACAGGCGAAGCCCCAGAACGGGTTGTGCTAAATGCACAACCTGGTTCGGGCGGAGCGAACCGATCTATCCGGCGCTGGCGGTGGCTTCGGCCGAGACCGAAACCGACGCCTGCACCGAGACGTTGACGTCGGCAAGCGCCGAAACCTGTGTCTCAGCCGCGGCGGCCAAGCACACCGCAGCCGCGCCCGAAGCGCTCCCCGCAGCCGACGTAAGGCTGGTTGCGAAGTCTGCCGTCGCAGTCACGACCTGCTCACCCTTGGCCGCGACAGCCAAAAGCTTCGGAAGGTTGGTCTGCAGCGTGGCTTGGAGCGCCACGAGATCAGACTGAAGCTCAGCATTGCCCGCGGCACCAAACGCAACCGTAATCGAAGGCTCGGTGCACTCAGCCTCATACGAAGCGTCCGCTTCACATGCTGCCTTGCAGTCGGCGTCAGCCTCGACGTCAACGTTGCCGCCTTCACAACGCGGCGCTTCGTAGTCCACGCTGCAGCCGCCGGTGCACGTACCGCTACAATCGGCCTGCCCCTCGGAGACGGTGCACTCGCCATTACACGAGCCCTCGCAAGTGCCCGAGCACTGCCCCTCGATGTTGCCCTCGCAGGTGCCCGAACAGGTGCCATCGCAGGTGCCGGCACAGTTGCCGTCGTTGTCGGTGGCGGAACACGCACCCGAGCAGTCGCCGTTACAGGTCCCGTCACAGGTGCCCGTTACTTGTGCCGAACAGGTGCCGGTACAGGTACCGCTGCAGCTCGCCGTGCACGCCACGCTCGGCCCTTCCACGGAGCACGAGCCTTGGCACTCGCCACTGCACATACCCGCAATCATACCGCCCTCACACGTCGGCGGCGTCGCAGTCGCATCGAAACTCGCGTCACACTCTGCGACACAATCGACCGTAGCATCGAAGCTCGCGCGACAAACGGGCGGTTGGTATTGCACCATCAAATAGGCGTTGGCTTCCGCGGAGAGCGCCGTGTTGACCTCGGCGATGGCATCGCGTGCGTTGGAGCAGGCTTGCGCTTGGTCGTCCGAGGTTTCGCCTCCCAGGTCGGTCGAAATCGCGTTGCATGCAGCCAAGACGTCAGCCTGCATCGACGCTGCCGTCGCTTCGAGCTTGTTTGCGGCATTCGAAAGCGCGATGGCGTCTGCATCGGCTTCCGCGCTTAGGCCGACGCAATCGTCGCCAAGGGGGTTGGTTGTTTCATCGCCGCAAGCGAGAGCTACGACAGGGATCAATAACAAGATTCGTTTCATGGGTCCTCCGTGTGAGAAGTTAAGAGTGGCCGTTAAGCTTCCACATTCACGACAGCAAGGAAAGTGAATCGCAATCTTTTCGCATTCCGTACACATCGGCGCTGTCGCAAAATGCCCCGTTTGAGCCAATGCGCGGCAAAGTGCCGCACGAAAAAGGCTGCACCGAGACAAAACGCTCGTGTGCTTACGCCAGCACGCGTCGTGCGCACGCCACAACATTCTCAGAGGTAAAGCCGAATTCGGCGAAGAGCTTTTCCGCGGGCGCCGACGCGCCAAAGTGTTCGAGCGAAACCATGTCACCCCGATCCCCGAGCCAACGATCCCAGCCCATGCGGATACCCGCTTCGACGGCAACACGCGCGCCCACCGAAGCCGGAAGTACGTGTTCTCGATACGCGGGGTCTTGCGCAGCAAAAAGTTCATGACTGGCCATGCTCACGACCCGCACCTTTTTTCCAGAGCGCTGCAACACGTCGGCGGCCTCGAGTGCGACAGCGACTTCACTGCCCGACGCCATCAAGATGAGGTCAGGAGTTCCCTGCGCATCACGCAACACATAGGCTCCCTTTTGTACGCCTTCGGCAGCCCCCTGCGAGCTTCTCTCGAGCGTCGGAAGCGACTGGCGACTCAAGACAATCGCGCAGGGCCCTTTCGCGCGGATCATCACCTTCCACGCCTCACGCACCTCGTTGGCGTCCGCGGGGCGCAAGACCGTCAAGCCGGGAATCGCGCGCAAAGCCGCGAGATGCTCGACGGGTTGGTGCGTCGGGCCGTCTTCGCCCAAGCCGATCGAGTCGTGCGTGAAGACATACTTGACCGGCAAGCCCATCAAGGCCGCCAAGCGAATGGCCGGACGCATATAGTCGCTAAAGACGAGAAAGGTCGCCGTGAAGGGCAGCACACCCCCATGGAGCGCCATGCCGTTACTCGCGGAAGCCATCGCGTGTTCGCGAATGCCCCAATGAATGTTGCGGCCACCTACATCTGTGCCGAAGAAGCCGGCGTCCTTCATCGTTGAGTTGTTCGACCCTGCCAAGTCTGCAGAGCCGCCGATCAACGTCGGAACAGCAACGCTGAGCGCTTGGAGGACGTCACCACTCGCTTTACGCGAAGCCATGCCCTTAGGATCGGCGTCGAAACTCGGAAGCGTCGCATCCCAGCCCTTACCCAGCGTGCCCGTGATCGCGGCACTAAAAGCTGCTGCAGAGTCGGGCGCAGCTTCCGCATGGGCCCTTCGCTGAGCCTGCCACGACTCGTAGGCGACTTCTCCCGCCTCTTTGATAGATGCACCAAGCGCACGGACCTCTTCAGGGACGAAGAAAGGTTCGTGCGACCAACCCATGGCGGACTTCGTCTTTTCGATCTCTTCATCACCGAGTGGCGCACCGTGTGAACTCGACGTCCCTTGTTTGTTAGGCGAGGGGTAAGCGATAATGGTGCGCACACGTACGAGCGTTGGACGAGCACGTTCGGTCTTCGCGGCTTCGCCCGCTTCGAAGAGCGCTTGAAGGTCATTGCCATCGTCAACCGTCAGCGTGTGCCAACCGTACGCCGCAAAACGACCAAGCACGTCTTCGGTGCAACTGAGTTCGGCTTTGCCATCGATCGTGATGTTGTTGTCGTCCCAAAACACGATCAACTTACCGAGCTTCAAGTGTCCGGCGAGGGACGCGGCCTCGGCCGCGACGCCTTCCATCAAGTCACCGTCCGACGCCAGGACCCAGGTATGGTGGTCAACAAGCGTGTGCCCGTCTTTGTTGAAGCGCTCCGCGAGGTGCCGCTCTGCCATGGCCATTCCGACCGCATTGGAAAACCCCTGTCCAAGCGGCCCGGTCGTGGTCTCGACGCCTGGCGTGTGAAAGACCTCGGGGTGACCCGGCGTCTTGCTGTTCCACTGGCGAAAGTTTTTGAGCTCGGACAGCGACAGCTCGTACCCCGTCAAGTGCAGAAGCGAGTACTGCAGCATCGACGCGTGCCCGCACGAGAGCACGAAGCGATCGCGGTCAAACCATTCGGGTTCGCCTGGCGCATGCTTGCGCAACTTCGAGAACAGCACCCAGCCGAGTGGCGCAAGCCCCATTGGTGCACCGGGATGCCCCGAGTTGGCGCGTTGCACGGCGTCCATGCTGAGCGTGCGGATGGTGTCGACGGCAAGCTGATCGGCGGGCGTGAAGGCCATGCCCGCCGATCTACCCTACTTTGCCTCCTGATTCGAGACCTTAGGTACTTACCTGTGAGCTAGCCGTTGACGAGGAAGCGAAGTGAGCGCGCGGACTGGTACTGCGCAGGCCAAAGGCCCTCATCGACCCCTTGTTCGCGCGCCGCATGGAGCGTGAAATACGGGTCGGCAAGATGCGCTCGCGCGAGCGCCACAAGATCTGCGCGACCTGCCAACACGATGGTGTTGATGTCGTCGTAGGTACTGATGTTGCCGACCGCCATCGTCGCAATGTCGACTTCGTTGCGAATACGATCTGCAAAAGGCGTCTGAAATGCGCGCCCGTACTCGGGCTTGGCCTGCGTGGAAGTTTGCCCAGCGGAGACATCGACCAGGTCCACGCCGTGCTCTTTGAGTAGCTTGGCCAACTCGACGGCATCGCCCGGGTCGAACGCCCCGACCACCCAGTCGGTGGCACTGATGCGCACGGACATCGGTTTGTGCTCGGGCCAAACGAGTCGCATGGCGTCGAAGACTTGCAAAGGAAACCGTGCGCGGTTGTCGAGGCTCCCGCCATACTCGTCCTGTCGCGTGTTGCTGAGCGGGGAGAGAAACGACGACAAGAGATAGCCGTGCGCCATGTGCAGCTCGACCATGTCGAAGCCCGCCTGCTCTGCACGCTCGGTGGCCTCGACAAAATCGCCGATCACGTCATCCATGTCTTTGCGGGTCATCTCGCGTGGCACTTGATTGGCTTCCGCCCATGCGACTGGCGAGGCCGAGATCAGCGGCCAGTTCCCGTCTTCGAGGGGCTGGTCCATGCCCTCCCACATGCGTCGAGTCGATCCTTTACGCCCAGCATGACCGAGCTGCACGGCAATCTTGGCCGCCGAGTGCTCGTGAACAAAGTCGACGATTCGTTTCCAGGCCTCGATGTGCTCGCTCGCGTACATGCCTGTGCAGCCTGGACTGATTCGTCCGTCGGGACTCACATCCGTCATTTCGGCGATGACCAAGCCCGCGCCGCCGAGCGCGCGACTCCCCAAGTGGACGAGGTGCCAATCGTTCGGTGTGCCGTCCTCGGCAGAGTATTGGCACATGGGCGAGACCACGACGCGATTACAAAGCCGCATATCCCGCAAGCTAAATGGCCGAAACATAGGGGGGAGGGGTCGTTCGGTCGGACGCGATGACGCGTCAGCGGAAGAGCCAGATGCTCCACCCGAACGACTTTGTGCTGATTGCACAAAGCCTTCTAGGGCTTCACCTGACTCCTCTTGCTCTTCGCGCGAACGCTCATCGCGGAACCCTTGTTTGTTCATGAACCAGCGGTCGGCAGAGTCGACGAGTTCGGGATCGCGGAGGCGCAAGTTGTCGTGTGTAATGCGCATCGAACGCGTGAGCAGCGAAAAGTTGAAACGTTCGGGTTCAAACGACATGTAACGACGTGCGTTTTCGAACCATTCAAGGCTGCATTGCGCGGCACGCTGAACGCTGGCCACGGCGGGTCGTCGCTCACGCTCGTAAAGCGCGAGCGCTTCTTCCACATCACGGTCCCCATCAAAAGCATCCGCCAAAGCGATCGCATCTTCCATCGCCAGCTTCGTACCGGAGCCGATTGAAAAGTGGGCGGTATGCGCCGCGTCGCCTAGTAGCACGATGTTCTCATGGTGCCAGCAAGCATTTTTGACCGTCACAAAATTGATCCAACTCGAACGGTTGCCCATCAGGCTATGCCCACCGAGCTCCTCGGCAAAGACCTTCTCACAATAGGCGATGCTCTGCGCCTCGCTCGCATTCGCAAGCTCAGCATGCGCGAACGTCTCTGGGTCGCATTCGACGATGAAGGTGCTGGTGTCCGCATCGAACTGATACGCATGAAGCATAAAGAGACCGTGTTCGTTCTCTCGAAATGAAAACGTAAATGCCGGCAAGTTCTGTCGGGTGCCAAGCCAAATGTAGCGGTTCGCTCGCACATCCAGCGAGGGTTCAAAGTGCGCTGCGAACTCTTTGCGAATGCGACTGTTGATGCCATCGGCAGCAATCAACAGGTCACAATCTTGGTGCGGGCTTGTCTCTGTAACTTCGTGCTCAAAGTTGAGTTCGACCCCCAGTTCGCGCGCCCTATCGAACAAGATCTTGAGCAGCTTCTTACGCGACATGCCACAAAAGCCGTGTCCTCGTGAGCGTAAAAGTTGCCCCTTAAAGTGAACATCGATGGCGTCCCACGTCGCAAAGCTCTCCGTAATGGCGTCGTAGCTCTGCGCATCCGCCGCGCGCAGATGCGTCTGCGTCAAGTCGGAGAACACAACTCCCCAACCAAAGGTATCGTCGACTCGATTGCGTTCCCACAGCCGCACGAGCCAATCGGGGTGCTGCTTCTTGAGCAGGATAGCCGAGTACAGACCGCCCGGACCGCCACCGATGCAATGGATTGTCTTGCGGCTCACGGCCTCCAAACCACCCCGAGCGAAACCACGTCGATATTCGATGCGTACACACCCGCATTGACGGACACTGGGCGATCGCCGACCGCGACCAACTGTGGGACTGCAGCTTCGTCCGGCTGCGTTGTCACCGTCTCGTTGAACAAGTGTGCGTAGCTTAGCGACAGGTCGAACTGGCCGACCTCCAGCGTCAATCCCGCGTGCAAACCTAGGCGCTGGGTCGGCCAAAAGTCGAGCTGGGCATAGGCAGGGCGTGTTCCGTTCGTCTCAAACGACACACCGGCGCGCGCGCTAAGCAGCTCTGGAAGCACGCGAACGTCACCACCCAAACGCAGACCAAGTTGATCGCGCCAGCGATGCGGAATCGTTACTCGAGCGGGTACAGAGGTGGGGGTCGCAGCCAAAGTGCCGTCGCTATTGACCTGTTGCACGTCGATCATCTCGCCCGCGGGAATGGTGATTTCAAACTGATCGAGCGATGAGGAGTGCGCGTAACGAATATCAAGTTCGATGTCCCATAGCTCCGTCTTCCCCTCTTCGTGCGCGTAGCGAACACCGAAGGTCAGGTACCAAGGCTGTGGCGCGGTGAAACCGACACCGTTGACCCGATTGGTGCTCGGGATCTGCCCTTCGGTGCCCGCATCGAGGTTACCGCGGCCATACACGCCCGTTGTAAAATCGATGGTTCCGCCAGCGCGAACCGCATCCTGCCAATGAAAGCCGAGCATCAACTCAAGGTTGTCAACAGGCTCCGCGGTTGCCGACAGGATGACCCCTGGCACAAAGAGATCGCTAACGTCGAGAACCGTCCCCACTGAGTTATCCGGGTTCTCTCCGCGAACGGCAGCGATCGCGGTATGGCTATTGAACTTGACGAGCGCTATGCCCCACTGAAACGTCGCGCCCAAACGCAGCACATCTAAATCGATGCCCACCCCCAGTGATGGTTGAATGAAGAGCACCTCTTGGGACAGGACCATAAAGCGGTGGCCCGGAGGCAGGTCGCGACCACCGACGGTGATCGTGTCTTTTTCGTCGTCGGCCCATTTGTTGATACCGACAGCACTCGGAACGAGCAGGCCAAACGCAAAGCCAAGGGTGGAGCCTTCGGGCTGCCAAGCGAGTAGCGCGGTGGGGTTCGGATTGGGAGGCCCCTCATTGCAAGCCGTCGGCCAGGGCTGAGACGCGTAGTCCGCACTGTCACCGAATACACTCGTCTCGCCACCGACTGTCACATCCCCATAGTTGTTGTTGGGAACGCTCCTTCGCTGATAGCACGCGTCGAAGAACGCCAAGTTCACGTCGAGCTGCGCCGAAAAGGGCCCCTGCGCACGCTCGCGGTTGCGACGTCCCAACACCGAAAGGTTGGCGGGGTTATAGAGAATCGCGAGCGGGTCATCGATCGCGACGTGCACCGCTCCGGCTCGACCGAGTGGCTTGGTACCAAGCGCCGCAAACTCGTAGCCCTCTGCCAGAGCGGACGGTGACTGCAGTGCAATCAGTGAAAAAAAGACTACTCCACACATCACCTGCGTGTACCGCGCCGCAAACATGGGGCCCATCTAACCCGGATCGAAGGCTGGCGCTATCTCTGGCGGGTTGACAAGAGTCCCCATGAAGGAAGTTTTTTTTTAGTAATTTCAATGCAAAGGAGCGGGGCGCACTTGCGTAAAACGTGGGATCACTCACAATTTTGCGAGCCGGCTCGATCACAGGACCCGAGGCGCGAACGATCAGAAAGGTTCCCGACAGCGCCAAGAATGTGCAGACTATTCATGTGAGTTCAGAGGAATCAAAATCAGACGACGGATTGTCTGCGTCAGAGACGGTGAAGAAGTCTGCCCCCCCACCTCCGTCGGCCGCGGCACGAAGTCGCAGCAGTTCCGGTTCGATACCTGCCCCGGCTCCGGACCCGGAGCGGAAGACCATCCCGGAAAGCATCCCCGCTGCCACCGCAGCGGCGGGCAACCGCAGCGTTCCGCCTCCACCCACTTCGGTACCCAGCCACCAGCCGGCTGCTCCGAGCCACAAGAAAACGATGTTGGGCATGCCGGGTATCAGCGCCTCGGACCCACCCACGAAACGCAGCCAGACTCCGGAAGCGGCAGCCAGTGTCCCGCCACCTCCTCCGCGAAGCCGAAGCTCGTCCGGCGCTCACAGTGCCCCTCCGCCGCTGCCTCCGAAGAGTTCTTCCGGCGCGATCAGTTCCCCGGGGATGAGGAGTTCGCCCGGCACCGACAGCGTGCCACCACCCATCGCAAGCATTGGTCCTGGTCCGTCCGTACCGCCTCCCGCTGGTGCAAGCCGTGGTGACACCCTGCAGCGCGCCCAACAACAGATGCACGTGGAAGACGACTCGGACGAGATCGATCTGCCCACGGGGAATCCCTTCATCAGGCCGGGCTCATCCGCCATCGCAAACATGAAGTCTTTTTTCTCTGAGAAGGTCATGCCCAGCATCCGATCGGCAACCGCGTCGGTCAAGGGAGCGGCCAAGGACCGGGACCTATCGAAGGCAACTGGTTTGGGCGCAAAGGTGGTCTACTTCATACGGAAGGTGACCTTTGCCGTCCTGACTGTGTTGTCCGATGTCTCAAGTGGTAGCGCCGACTTCTTTGCCTCGCTCGCCAAAAAGGTAAACCCGGGCGAGCCCGTGCCACAGCTGGCAGATCGATTCTCCTCGATGGCACCCGGGCCTCCGCCTTCGGTCGATCCGTCCCAAACGTCAGACGCGCCCGACACCATCGTCGACCCCTAACCGTCGTTCAAGCTGTCGGGTCACTCTTCTGAACACGAGGCGCGGCCGATCAGGCTGACGGCTCTCTCTTCTGAACACGACGCGCGGCTGATCAGGCTGACGGTTCAGCCGCCGTGAGATCAAGGCGGAGGCGAGCAGCCCGCGTAAGCGCACTTAAGGTGCGTGCGCAGGCAGCGCAGACGACAACGCGGAGATCATGGATGGATGAATCGTCAGAAGGTGTCGTCTTTGGCGAGGTTGTCGAAGCGCGTATACTCATTGAAAAACGCGCAATGCACCGTGCCCGTGGGACCCGCGCGCTGCTTGCCGATGATGATCTCAGCCTTGTTCTTCGCCTCTGGGTTGTCACGGTTGTAGACAAACTCGCGGTAAATGAACCAAATCGTATCAGCGTCCTGCTCGATGGCACCCGACTCGCGAAGGTCAGAAATCTGCGGACGCTTGTCTTTGGTCCCACGCGTTTCAACGCCACGATTGAGCTGAGAGAGCGCGATAACCGGCACACTGAGCTCTTTGGCGAGCCCCTTTAGCGAGCGTGAAATCTCGGAAATCTCTTGCTCACGACTGTCATTTTTCGTGCCCGAACGCATGAGCTGAAGATAGTCGACGCATATGAGCCCCAGCCCGCCGTCTGCCTGCAAGCGACGGCACTTCGCGCGAAGCTCAAGCACCGAGAGGCCCGGCGTGTCATCGATCCAAATCGGTAGCTCACTCAGGGTGCCCGCAGCACGTGCAAGCTTGGGCCAGTCTTCGCGCCAGAGCTGTCCAGAACGCAAGCGCGTACCATCGACGCGAGCCTCACTGCACAGCAAACGGCGCACGAGCTGCTCTTTAGGCATCTCAAGCGAAAAGAACGCCATGGGTGTCTTCGTCGACATGCAAGCGTTCATCGCAATGTTTAGAGCGAGCGCCGTCTTACCCATACCCGGACGTGCAGCAACGATGATCAGGTCGCCCGGATGCATGCCCGCCGTCATATCATCAAGGTCTCGAAAACCGGTCGTCAGCCCCGTGATACGGTCACCCCGTTCGGCTGCCTCGTGGATCTCGGTAAACGTGCGCATCACGATATCTTTGATGTGCTCGTATGGGGATTTCGCGCGCTCTTTGGCGACGCGGAAAATGGAACCTTCAGACTGATCGAGAAACTCTTCAAGCTCGCCGTAGTCGCCGTAGCCCTTGCCGGCGATCTCGTGACAAGCCGAGATCAAGCGGCGCACGACTGCTTTCTCGCGCACGATCATCGCGTGCGCTTCGATGTTCGCAACGGTCGGGATCGTGTTGGTCAGCTGAAGCAGATAGTCGTCGCCACCAACAGCCTGGAGCCGCTCTCGCGAGACGAGCTCGTCACGCAACGTGACCATGTCCATGGGCTGACCCGCCCGGAACAACGTGCTGAGCGCCTCGAAGATCTTGCCGTTGGCATCGCTATAAAAGTCGTCCTTGCTGATCGTCTCAAGGACGGTGTTCATCGCATCGTTCTGAAGCAACACACCCCCGAGTACCGAGCGCTCGGCATCGAGGGCGTTGGGCGGAACTTGTGAACCGCTTCTCGGAGGTGTGCGCTCAGCAGAGTTGCGCGACGCAGATCGGACGTCCACTTGGCGTCCGACCTAGGCCTCGTCGGCTTCTTCGCTGACTTCTTCTGCGCGGGCAGGTGAGGCTTTGGGAGCCGCTGCCTTGGCGGGCGTCACGCTGGACTTGGCGTCGGCCTTGACGTTGAGCTTGAAGGTGGGCACCACGCCTGCTGCCAGACGAAGCCCGATTTCGTACTCACCGATCTGCTTGATACTGCCGCCCTCGATTTGCAGCTTGCGACGGTCGGCTTCGACGTTGTGCTGCGCCTTGAGTGCTGCCGCTATGTCTTGCGAAGTCACCGAACCGTAGAGCTTGCCACCTTCGCCAGCGGTCTTCTCGATCTCGACAACGAGACCATCGACCTGACCCGCTTGCGCGCGCGCAGCCTCTCTCTGTTTTTCAGCAAGTGCCCTCGCGATGCGCTTTTCATGCTCGACCTGCCGCTTGTTGGCAGAGGTCGCCGAAACGGCAAGCCCACGCGGAATCAGATAGTTGCGCGCGTAGCCGGGCTTTACTTTGACCACCTCGCCGGAGTCGCCGAGGTTGGGAACGTCTTCTCGTAAAATTACTTCAATCGCCATAACATGGTCCGTTCTAAAATGGAGTCGCTCAAAACTTTGCTACTTAGCGGTGTAGGGTACGAGTGCGAGGTTGCGAGCACGCTTGATCGCGGTGGTCAGCTGTCGCTGCTCTTTCGCGGTCAAACCACTAACACGTCGGGGAACGATTTTACCGCGGTCGGTGATGAACTGCCGAAGTCGTTGCGGGTCTTTGTAGTCAAACTCAAGTGGGGCGCCGTCTCTGCGACGAATGGGCTGCTCTTCTCGGCTCATGACTCAGTCTCCTCGTTGGTGTCGTCATCGTTGTCACTGTCGTTGCTGTCGTCATCGGACGCGTCGTCGTCATCGTCACGCGATGATGCACGTGCCTCTTCACCTCGTCGGCGGCGGCTTCCGCCGTCCTCAGGAATGCGGAGGCGTTGCTCGGGCGTGAGGTTCTCTTCGCCCTCATCGGCCTCCGCTGCAACGTACTTGAGTTCTTCGGAGTCGATTTGGACGCCCTCGATGTCCGGACCTTCGCCGATGCGAACGGTCTGGTAGCGAATGACCTCGTCCATGATGCGAAGGTTGCGCTCGAGCTCGTGGACGAGACCGCCCTGGCCGAGGTAACGCGTGTAGACGAAGATGCCGCGCGAGTGCTTCTGAATGGGGTACGCGAGTCGTCGCTTGCCCCATACGTCGACCTTGGTGACCTTGCCCGACTCACGCTCGATGATCTCCGTCACGCGGGAGTTGGCTGCTTCAGCCGCCTTGGCCTGCGTCGTCGGACGCAGAATGTAGATGGTTTCGTAGTCTTGCGCCGGTAGGCGCCGCTCGGATTGTTGTATTGCCATATCTTTCCTCGTGGGCTGCGGCCCCGGTCTATCCCGGAGCGAGGGCTGGCCGATCTAGCAGTATCGTCGGCTCTTCGCTAGCCTTTCTGCGCAGCAACGATTTTGCAGCTAGCAAAATCGGCTCCTCGAAAGAGCGCTCATCGTCTTGATATCGCTGGCTCTTCGCTAGCCTGAGGGCTTCTCAACCGCCTCGCTTCCAACCTCGGTTTCGACAGCTTCTTCTTTGGGCTTTTTGGGTTTGGCGTTGAGGCGGCCCATGGCTTTTTGGGGACCCAGTGAGAATAGGAACCCGAGCCCTCGCACCGCTTGGTCGATCACGTCGACGAGCTCGGCAGACTCGATTTGGGAAAAGTCGCTAAGCACATAGTTCGACACGGAGCCTGAGCGCGGCCGACCGATGCCCATCCGTAGCCTGAGAAAATCTTTCGTCCCGAGCCGTTCCGCCGTCGACCGCAGCCCATTGTGTCCCGCGAGGCCACCACCGACCTTCAGCTTCACGGTGCCAAAGGGCAGGTCGAGTTCGTCGTGAATGACCACGATGCGCTCGGTTGGGATCTTGAAAAACTGCGCCGCAGGCTGCACCGACTCGCCGCTCAAGTTCATATACGTCTGGGGCTTGAGCAGCACGAGGTCGTGCTTGCGAAACGTCACGCGAGAAAACTGCCCGCGAAACTTGTCGCGCATGGCCGGTGCTTCGGCGTCCTCGGCAAGCTGATCGACGACCACAAAGCCGATGTTGTGTCGGTTGGCGGCGTACTTGGGTCCCGGGTTGCCTAGCCCGACCACCAGCCAAGGTTCGTCTGCCATCGCTTGAGCTTAGTTCTTTTTGTGGCAATGAAAACGCCCTTCGCGAGCGAAGGGCGTTTCTCGGTTTGACCCAACGTTGTCTTACGCTTTGGGTCCAGCGGCCGCAGCGCCCTCTCCAGCAGCGGCTTCGTCCTCTGCGGCGGCGTTCTTCGCGCGGCGATCTTCTGCAACCAAGGCAAGCGACTGCTCGGGCTTGAGTTCGACCGAAACGCCTTCCGGAAGCTGCAAGTCAGCGACCGAATACGCATCTCCCATGTCGAGGTGACTAATGTCGACTTCGATCAAGCTTGGGATCTTGTCCGGCGTTGCTTTGACCGGAAGGTCGCGGAACACGACTTGAAGCTTGCCGCCCTTTTGAACACCGACCGCACGACCCTTGGCCGAGAATGGAACGTTGACGCTCACGGGTTGGTCGAGCGACACCTTGAAGAAGTCCACGTGAAGCGGCGCACGGCTTACGGGGTGGACCTGAATCTCCTTGATCATCGCCAGATGCGCGTCACCGCCCACCTTCAGGTCGATCAGGGTGTTGTGTCCCCATTTGCCGTACAAGATACGAACGAGTGGCTTGGGCTCGAGTGTGAGCGCGGTGGTCTCCACGCCTTGCCCATAAAACACGCCAGGGACCTTGCCCTGTGCGCGAAGCTGCCTCGCCGACCCCTTTCCGCGTGATGCGCGGACCTCAGTCTGCAATGTTTGCTTCTCCATGGTGTTGTCTTCTCCTTAACGATGGGTTTGCCGGCCGCAGCCGACACAAGGGGGCGGGTTTTAGCGGACGAAGGGTCGGTAAGCAAGGTGGCCGTTCAGCTCCTTTGGCACCGAAGCCTGCACCTGCTAGACGTCTCCAAGTGCGGCTCCTCCCATTCTACCTTATTTTCCTAGGTCTATCGCTCGGATGCGGTGCATCCGAGAAGCGTTCTCCCAAAAAGGACGAGGTGATCGCCGCAATGCGAACCGTCGCTTCGGAGGTTTCTGCTTGCTACGGCCCTGCTGCCTTCGACGTGAAGGTCGTATTCGATGGTGAGACCGGCGACCTCGTGGAGGTGGAAGAAATCACACCGCGAGGCCCTGAACTTAGCGAAGAGCAAGAAGCCTGCGTTCACCGCGAGCTCGTAAACAAGGTCAATGTCGGCACGTTCGATCGGAACAAGCACCTGCTCAGCAACGGTCAATACCGGGTGGTTTACCCGTTCAAACAGAAGTAACTTTTCTACGTTTCGGGGCTAGATAGCGTCGGTAACGACGAGGAGGTATTCGCCCGAGCGTACGTCGCTTCCGCCCACCACGAACGCATCGGCCACGATGTACCATGTGCCCGGATCGACCGTGTAGGTCAGCGTCTGGTGTGCCCGCGCTTCGCAGGCAGCCGTGGTCGGTGTGTCGCGCAGCAAATGGATGTCGACATCGACGTTTCACGCTCGACCTCGAACTTGTAGACGACTTTCGGGCCCGATTCGTCTTGGTCTGCGCTGCACCCGTCGTAGTTGTCCAGCTGGCCTTGGGCCGTGTCGCAGGCGCTAGGAGCCTAGAAAAGTGAGTACCAACAGGATAGCGCCCGCGACGAACATGAACAGGCCAAGCCCGAAGACGACCCAAGACAGAGTGCCCGGACCGCCGGACTTCTTCTTCACTGCTGCGGGGTGACTTGAACCCACAGCCGGACGAAGGCTCGGTTTCTTCTTTGTGAGCAACGGTACGGAGCGCGCGATGCTCGCGGACAACCGCCCTTCCATGCAGTCCTTGAGAACATTGGCGAGGTCTGCAGCCGTTTGGAATCGGTCTTCCTTCTTCTTGGCCATGGCCTTGAGCAGGATCATGCCGAGGCCTTCGGGAAACTGCAGATTGGGCGCGCGCTCTTCGAGCGGAATGGGCGGCTCCTCCACGTGCATCTTGACGAACTGAAGCGGCTCTTTCGCGTCGAAGGGAAGGCGTCCAGAAACGAGTTCGTACAAGATGACACCCAGCGAGTAGATGTCGGAGCGCGCATCGAGCGGCTCACCGCTCGCTTGCTCCGGACTCATAAACTCGGCGGTACCAAACACCATTCCCTCCTGCGTGAGGATCATGGAGCCCGGTCGCATCTGCCGCTCGCTCACCTTGGCCAACCCAAAATCAAGCAACTTGGGAAAGTCTTCGATACCGCCTTGGTTCGTCAAAAAGATATTCTCAGGCTTGAGATCGCGATGAATGATGCCCGCTCGATGCGCCTCTTCGAGCGCGCCGCAGATCTGGATCATGATCTTGATGGCACGCTCCGGGTCCATCGGGCCATGCGCGCGGATCAGCTGCGCCAGGTTCTTGCCCTCCATGAACTCGAGGACCATGTACCAAGCGCCGTCATCGAGCTGACCGTACGTAAACACGCGCGCGGTGTTCGGGTGAGAAAGGTGGCTCATGGCGCGTGCCTCGCGTTTGAAACGCGAAACCAAGTCCGGTCGAGCGCTGTACTTGCGATGCAAAATCTTGATCGCCACGTGCCGGTTCATCTCCGGTTGCGCCGCCCTGTAGACCGAGCCCATTCCCCCCGTACCCACACGAGCTTCGATGCGAAACTCGCCAGCTACAAGCTGCCCGATATGCGGATCGTCCGACACGCCGGCAGTCTACTGCAATCGCTGTGGATTTGGGAGCTTCACGCGAATTTTCGAAACCCCGGCCTCCGACGCGCCGAAACGCTCCCATGAAGCCCACTCATTCGACCTCCACCAACACCCGACCCCACTCATCAGGCGAGGCGCGGACTACTCAAGCGCCACCCGACCGCTTCGCCACCCGACGAGAAGAACGCATTGCCAAAGACCGAACATCCTTCGCTTCGCTGCTCGCCCAGACCGAACTCATGACGCCCACGCAGCACTCTGGCAGCACGAGCGCCGGAGCCTCTCACTCGAGTCCAGCATGCGGCTTGGCAGACAGACTGCTGGAACAACACCGTGACCTCGACCTCCCGGAAGATGTGACGAACCAGATACCTGCTTGGGTTCTGATCGAGCAAGCGCATGCTGAGGCTGGAACACCGAAGGGCACGTCAGCCGGATCGTCACGCTTGGCATCGAGTGCTCCGGAGACGAACTTCGGCGTCATGTTCGACCAGTTTGTGTCGGCCGTACGGATCGGCAAACAAGGCGAACGCGCTTGTGTTTCACTAACACTGGATCTGGGTGGTACCAGCCCAGTCCAGGTCATGATCGAAGAGACGTCGATGGGTCCGATGATCGAGGTACAGAGCGAAAACCCGACCGAGGGGCTGGCGCTCGAACGAGCGCTGGCGAAACGCTAAGCGCGCAAGGCGCGACGTGACCAAAGGGTTGCGGCGATGAGCACGGCGTTCGACAGCAGCAAGTGGACCAACTGCATGAACACCGGCGCCCGCAAGAGTAGGTTGATGACACCGGCCAGCACTTGAAACGAGACGAGCGCAAGCAACCAGCGTGAGGCGGCAGCGATTGGAGGCTCCGCACCTTGCGCATCGGACGACGTGCTGCGCAGTCCACGCACCGAAAGCACAATCACGTACAGCGAAAAAGCGACCGCAAAGAACGGGTGCCAAACCCGCAAGCGCAGCCAAAGATGTGCGCGCGGGTCCCCGTCTTGGCGCAGCCCTTCGATCAGCGAGCCGGCTGGAAAGAGCGTGTCTCCGAGGGCCGCAATGGCGCCACTTGTGCCGACGGCCACAAAGAGTAGAACGCCGACGGCCACGAGCAGCCGCGCACGATGAGCAAACGGTGAGCCCGCAAGTCGTGGCTTGCGCGCGAGGTCGAAGCTCAGCGTGCAAGCCACCACGAGCGCAAAGGTGTTCACCAGGTGTCCGCTGATCCAGTAGCCACGAGAAAGCGACGTGTCTCCCGCGACTCGCTCGAAGATCACCAAGCCCGCACCGATGAGTGCCTCGGTGGTCATGAAGAACAGCACCGCGTAAGCGACCCTGCGCGCGGCTCCTGCAGCAAAAGTCCGCCGTGCAAACACCGCTAGGGCGAGCGCAAATATCCACGCGAAGCCGCTGGTCACCCGGTGTGTGAACTCGATCAGCTTTTCGGTGCTCGGTGCCATCGGCACGACCTCTCCGTGGCAAAGGGGCCAGTCGCTGCCGCAACCTGCACCAGAGCCCGTTGCGCGAACGAAAGCGCCCCAGACGATCACAAAGACCGTATACGCCAGGACGAAGGCAGCAAAGCGCGTGTACCGCTGCGAAGCCATGACGGTGGTTTGGGGGCAAGCGGCGATAACGGCAAGCACGGCGTGGTCCGTGGCCTACGTGGGGCGGCCACCACGCGCCGGTCGCGCGTAGTGCCAAAAGGCACCGATCACGGCCACAAACGCCACGATCGCAAGCACACTCTGCCCCGGAAAGGAGATGTCGAGCGTTCCGAAACTGACGACCAACATGGCGATCAAAACACCCACGAGTGACTCGCCGGCGATGATGCCCGAAGCGAAAAGCACGCCCGCGTGCGAGACCTCCGGTTCGGGTGGCGGCTCAGCTTTGCGGAAAGGCCCCCTTTCAGCAACTTCCCGCTTCTTGGTGGCACGTTTGACGAGTGTCGCCAGAACGCCACCGATGAAGATGGGGACGGAAATACCGAAGGGCAAGTAAATGCCAACTGCAATCGGCATGAGGTGCAGACGAAAACTCGCAGCTTTTTTTTCGAGGCGATGATCGGCAAGTTGAAAAACGATGCCAAGAACCCCACCAAAAAGCACGAGTCCCCAAGGCAGCGCACCGCCCCCAAAGAAACCTTTTGCGAGACTGGCGAATAGACCCGCTTGCGGCGCGGACAGTTCTTTACTGCCGATGCCCCAAGCTTCGTGCAGCAATGTCAACACCGGCGCCATCACGAGCGACGCCACCGCGACACCGGCAATCTGCATGATCTGTTGTTTGCGCGGTGCTGCGCCAACGAGGCTGCCCGTCTTGAGGTCGTTGCAAACGTCACCCGAGGTGCACGCCGCGCAGCAAACGATGGCAGCAACGCCTAGCGTTGCGACCATGCCATCCATGCCAGTGAAACCGAAGATCAGCAGCATCGCGCCCGTGAAAAGCACGGCCGTGATGGTCATGCCAGACACCGGACTGTTCGAGTTGCCGACCAGGCCCACGATGTAGCTCGCTACGGCAACGAAGAAGAAGGACATCACGACCATCACCACCGTAGAAAGCAGCGTGATCGAGACGAGCCCCGTGAACTGGTAGTACACGTAGACAATGAGCGCGAGCGCGAGCGCGCCAAGCGCCAATATCGCCTTCGAGGGGATGTCGGCGTCGTCGTCGACCGCCGACCCTTCGACGCGCTTGTTCATCCGCTTTTTGAGTTCGCGGATGGCCTGCACCAGCCCGTGGCGCACCTTGATGATGGACGCGGCTCCTCCGACCACCATCGCGCCAACCCCGATGTAGCGAACCTTCTCTGACCAGATGGTGTAGGCCGCACCAACGCCATCGTCAGGGAGCGGCGTTGCAACGGCAGCGAACCCGAGGGCGTCGAGTAGCGCTTCGATCTCGCCCATCAGCGGAATGCAAACCCACCAACCGATGGCCCCCCCCATGCAGATCAACACCGCAACGTTAAGACCGACGATGTAGCCCACTCCCACCAGCGCGGGCGAGATTTCCGAACCCAGGTACAGAACGCGTGAACCCGCGAGCGTCGCCGCTTCGACGTGACCTTTGAAGAGACCTATGTAACCCGCAACCAACTTGAAGATCGCACCGATCGCGGCGCCAACGCCAACGCGCATACCGTCTTGCGTCGCCTCGGCGTCTTGGCCGATGCGGTCGCCAGTTTCGAGCACCGCCGCGCACGCCACGCCTTCGGGGTACGGCAGCTCGTCGTTGTCGACCACGAACACCCGGCGCATCGGGATCATAAACAAGATGCCGAGCAGACCACCCGCAAACGCGATCAGGGTCGTGGTTACAAAGTTGAACTCGCGCCACGCACCGATAAGCAAGAGCGCGGGCACGGTGAAAATAATGCCCGCAGCGAGGGACTCGCCGGCCGACGCCGTGGTCTGGATTTGGTTAGCCTCAAGCACGGTGCCATCGCGAAACAGTCCGCGTAGTAGGAGCATGCCAACCACGGCCGCCGGAATCGACGCAGACACCGTCATGCCAGCCTTGAGTCCCAAGTAGACATTGGCCGCGGCCATGATGACGGAAAGCACAAGCCCGGTCACAACCGCGCGCGGCGTCAGCTCGAGCTTTGAAGCCGCCGCTGGCAGGCTCGGTTTCTGCGCTCCATCGGACACGGCAGGCAACTATCGCCTCCGGCCAAACTTCGCAAGCAGTCGATGAGCGTGGGCAGCCCAAGCAAGCCGATTTGCTACCTGCAAATTGCTGCTTGCGACGCGCAACAGTGAAGAGCCAATGACAGAGTCTCAATGGGAGCCGGGGCGGGAATGAGACTGCATCGGGTTTGCAGAGACCGCACGGCGCTCTACGCTCCGGCAATGATCATCGTATCGGGTGCTTCGGGGCTGATCGGTCGCGCGCTGTGCGACGCGCTAAGGGCTCAAGGTCAAACCGTGGCGCCCATGGTGCGGCGCACGCCCGTCGATGGCGAGATCGCGTGGTCACCCAGCGAGCAAAAACTCGACGTCGCAGACCTTGAAGGGTGCCGTGCCGTCGTCCACCTCGCCGGCGAAAGCGTGTTTGGCTTGTGGACCGACAAGAAGAAGAAGCGCATCCGCGATAGCCGCGTGGAGGGTACGCGCCTCATCGCTGAACGCTTGGCGTCGATGCCCAAACCGCCCGAGGTAATGGTCTGTTCTTCGGCCGTCGGGTACTACCCAGATAGCCAACAGTCTTTGGACGAGAGCGCTGCGCCGGGAGACTCTTTTCTCGCGGAGGTCTGCCAGGCGTGGGAAGCCGCCGCCGAGCCCGCGCGGCAAGCTGGTATTCGCACCGCGCACGTGCGTACGGGCCTGGTTCTGAGCGAAGAGGGTGGCGCGCTGGGTGCGATGCTCCCAGCGTTTCGCATGGGCGTAGGTGGAAAGCTCGGCTCGGGTGAGCAATGGATGTCGTGGATCACGCGTCGTGACTTGGTGCGCATGCTGCTGTGGGCGATCGACAACCAAGACGTCGAGGGCGCACTCAACGCTGTCTCGCCCAACCCGGTCCAGAACAACGACTTCACCAAGACGCTCGGCAAAGTCTTGAGTCGACCGACGTTTATGTCGGTGCCAGCCTTCGCGCTCAAACTCGGACTCGGTGAGTTCTCTACCGAACTTTTGGTCAGCCATCGCATCGAGCCTGCCAAGGCTGCTGAGCATGGGTTTGGGTTCGAAGACCCCGAGCTTGAGCCTGCCCTCGCACGCATCCTGTAGCTCACACTACGCGCTGTCTCTCGCTTGGCTCCAGAAAAGCTGAAATCGTACACCAATGTGCTAGATCTGGCGGCCCGTGTCCGACGCCCGCCACAGGTTTGGTAGCTACGTACTCGGACCACGCCTTGGCGTGGGCGGAATGGCGGCCGCGTACGAGGCCCTTCGGCACGGACCCGGCGGCTTCGAGCAGAAAGTATGCCTCAAGCGCGTGCTCCCGGTGTACCGCGATGACCCAGACTTCCGTCGCCTGTTCATGCGCGAAGCAAAGATCGCCGCCTCGCTTCGGCACAGCAACATCGTCGGCGTGATCGACTTCGGTGAAGTCGACGGCGAGCCGTATCTCGCCCTCGAACTCATTGATGGACTCGACCTTCGCACCGTCACGCGCGCGCAAGACGGCAGACGTCTTCCTGTCGATGAGGTGTTGCTGGTTGCCATCGAACTTGCACGCGCCCTTGAGTACGCACACAACGTTCGACACCCGGGCGGAACCGGAGTGCTGCATCGAGACATCTCGCCTTCCAATGTACTCGTCTCCGTATCGGGAGAGGTCAAGCTCGGCGATTTTGGCATCGCGAAGTTGATGGGAAGCGCGGGGGCAACAGCCAGCGCAGCCGTGCGCGGGAAGCTGTCCTATCTCGCGCCGGAGACGGCAGAGGGCGATGCCGTCGACGTTCGCGCCGACATCTTTGCGCTCGGCGTGATGCTCTACGAGCTGTGCCACGGTCATCGCCCGTTCGACGGCAGCAACGACTCGCAAACGTTCGCCGCCATCCAGACCGGAGAAGCGCGCCCGTGGGAACTCGAAGCGGGTCCGCCAGGGCTCGAAGCTCTCGTCTACTCGATGATCGCCCGCGACCCGAACGCGCGCCCTAAAAGTGCAGAGGCGCTGCTCGAAGCGTTGACGAACGTGCGAAAGGCGCTCCCGGACTACGGTGACCTTGGCCCTCGCCGGGCTCTCGGCGCGCGCGTGCGTGCACGCATTGCCACGCGTACGACCGAGAGCGAAGAGCGACGCACCGAAGCGCTTCGAATGGACGACCCAGGCCAAGCTCCGACCGCAGCGCCTGCCGCACACGCACGACGCGCTGGCGCGGACGAGCCCACAAAGACGCAACTGGCCTCGGCGAGCGCCGAAACCGTTGAGCCGCATGCTGCGCACACCGACACCCACGATCGAGCGACGCACCTCTTGGACACTGTAGTGAACACCGCGGAATCGTCGTCTAACTTCCAACGCTGGCTGTGGCCCGCGCTCGTCGCGGCCGCACTGCTCTTGGTGGGCTCCTTGTTTGCTTTCACGGGCAGCGAGGACACGCCTCTTGCAACACAGCAGACAGAGCACTCGCCACTGATAACCGCGACAACACCCATGTCCAACGCACCGACTACGAGGGCCAAGGCTAGAAACGAAGCTCCTGCATCGAACACACGCGATGCGGGCGAGGCGCCTGACGCAAGTCAGGACGCTCAGCGCGAGCTGCCCGCCGAGGGTCGAGTCCACGTCACGGTGGTACCCTGGGGAAACATTTGGATCGACGGAACCCGTCGAGGCCGTGCGCCGCGATGGGTCACGCTCAAGCCGGGCGCACACCGCATTGCCGGCGGTCGCGCTGCGATCGAAAAGACCCGCAACGTGCGCGTGCGGGGAGGAAAGAGCCGCCGCGTCATCATCGACCTAGGAGCCCCATGAAGTTGTTCCAGTTCGTTGCCCTCGTCGGCATGGGATTGCTCGGCTCAACCGCCCATGCCGAAGAGCGCTTGGTGGTCGGAGTTACTGCGGGTGGCACCGCCGTCGGCGAGGCCGAGCTCAAAGCGCTCGAGGATGCGCTTGAAAAAGAGGGCCTGGTACCCCTACCCCGCAATGTCGCCCATGTCCGGTTCTTGCGTCATGTGTCGAAGCCCGCACCCGAGTTCCACCGACACGAACTCGACAGCTTGCCCCAACTCACGGACTCGGCGCTACACAACTTGGCTCGCGGACGCTACGGCGTGGCCAAAAAAGAACTCTCAGAGGCGATGGAGATCGGTGACCGCGGCCTGCTCACTATCGCGCGTGAAGAACAGCGCGCAAAACAAATCTTCGACGCGTGCCTGTACTTGGTGCGCGCACATTGGGAGGTCGGTCGCCACGACCAAGCGCGTGAGCAGGCGCTTCGTTGTCGTCGTCTGTTTCCCGACCTGCTCCCTACCAGCCATCAGAAACACACCCCCGAGGTGCGCACCTTGATGCGAGAGGCCGACGAACAGCTCTCGCATGGACCACGTGGTGCACTGCGCGTGACGAGTTCGCCCGCCGGGTGCGTGATGCGCCTGGGCGGCATTAAGATGGGTACGACCCCGGTGGTCGTGGAGGATTTGGCCTCGCAGACCTACCGCGTGCAAGTCGAGTGTGGACCCGAAGGTCGCGCCCACCATGCACGCGTGTACGCCGTCCCGGTCAATGAGCAAACCTCCGAACTGCACGTCGATGTTTCTCTCGACGAAGCACTCGCGCCTCCCGGAGAAACAGAGAGCACACATCTTTCGCTTCGCTACGACTCCCCCGACGACGCACAGAATCACATGGCGGCGCATGCCAGGGCCATCCTGGAGGGTCTTCGATACGACGAGCTTTGGTTGGTAGGAGCGTTTGAAGGTGTTCTGGTCGTCGCACGTGCCACACGCGACGGCATGATGAGTGAACCCATCGGCCCCGTCGCAGACGCGCATCCACTCTCGGAGTACGTCCGCGCAGTGCGCGCCCTGGCGAACGCCAAAATCGAGTCCGCTCCCGCAACGACCGCGACGGTCGAGGTAGTCCAAGGCAAACAACGCTTGACGGCGACTGACGACGGCCTGAGTCCCGCAAGCATCGCAGGCATCAGCCTACTCGGCGCGGGCGTGGCCGCCGTTGGCATGGGCTGGGGGCTGCACTTCGAGCGCGCGAGCGCAGGCGACCAATGGGCGATGCTCAGCGATCCTGCACACCCCGAATACCTCACTCGCCAACAGGCCTGGCTCGACAAGCGCTGGACGGGTTGGCTAATCGGTGGAGTGGGATCGATCTCGGCGTCCCTCGGTGCGGGGCTGCTCGCAAGCCGCCTCGAAGGTCCTGACTGGTGGACGTGGGCGCTGGGCGGAGTCGGGCTGGTGCTCGGCGGATGGGGCGTCATCGACATAACGGGAGGCGCGATCTGTGATCCAGCCGTGGGCACATTCTCGGACGTTTGTGTCCGCGATGAGCAGGCTATCGGCCGGGGGCTACTGCTGACGTCGACCGGCTTACCGCTCGTGAGCTTCGCGCTATCTGCCGCGCTGTTCTCAGGCGCCGACGAGCAACGCGGAACGCAAGTTTCTTTGGAAATGAGCCAGACTCGCGCGATGCTCCGGCTCGGAGGCTTTCTATGAGACCGCTTAGCGCATGTCTGTTCTGCTGTGTCGCGTTCGCAACGTCCGCCGAGCTTGCGACGGCGCAAGTGCCCGAGGGGACGGTGGTGACGCTCGCGCCCGGGGGTGACGCGCCCGAGACCGAACGCGAAGCTGCGCTTCGCACGCTTGAGCAAAGCATTGTCAGCTCCGACCTCAACCCGGTCTTTGTGGCTGCTCTTGCATCGGTGGTCGGAGACAAAGGGCTCGCCACCTGTTCGGAAAGTGACTGTGCGCTGCGGGCCGCCACACAGACGAACGCACTTGCGATCGCAGGCGTCAGCGTTTGGCAAAAGGGCCGTTCGCGTAAACAAACAACGATCACCATCACTTGGCGTGACCTGATGACTCCGAACGCTGAAGAGCAGTTCACCGACATCCCGCTCATCGGCAGCCTGAGCATCGATGAAGCAGTGGCCTCCGGTGTTGCGAAGTTTATCGCGCAAGATGACGATACCGTGCTGGTGTCGATCGACTCCGACCCACAGGGCGCCGCAGCCACCATCGACGGAAAGCCATTGGGCAAGACGCCGCTCGAGGTGAAGCTCAAGCCGGGCGGTCATGAACTCACGCTGATGCTCGATGACCGTTACCAACCGTCGCGCCAGGCCATCATGGTCGCGGTCACGAGTACGCGTTTCGAGGTGCCACTTGAGCGCAAGGTCGAGCTGGTGACGCCGACCGAGTCTGTCGACGAGCCGGGCGAGGCATCCAGCTCACTCAACACCATCGTCGGTGCCGCGCTACTCGTCGCAGGCGCCGGCATGATGGCCTACGGCGTCTATGCGCTTAGCGTCGATGGGGATACGCGGCTCACCTCCGAAGACGGCGAACAAGAGTGGAAAGTGCGCAACACGGCGGGGCTCGGAGTGGGCTTCGTCATCGCAGGCGGTCTAAGCGCAGCTGCCGGGGGCCTATTGTCTTTTTCGCAGCCGTTTTGACTAGGTGTCTTCGAGGTCCAAAAGGCGCTGCTCGTGGTCGTCCACTCGTGCGCGAATCGCACCGCTTTGTACGACCAAGCCCTTGAGTTCAAGCACAGCGCCAGCCACGTCTTTGATCTCGGTTGAGATGCGAATCTCCATGTGCCGAAGATGCTGCCGTAACGCCGACCGCTCCTGCGCGGCATGCTCAAGCCCTTGGCCGTTCGTTTCAACCTGCATTCGGACATCGGCCACGTCTTTACGGACATCGGCCACGTCTTTACGGACCTCTTGCAGCAGACGAATTGTGTGGTTCTCGACTGTCATGTTGGCGTTCTCCTTATTGTAGCACTACGTGTCTCCATCACTGCAACGCCGAGGCCAGCTGCTTTTCTCAATCATTCTCAACTTAGTCTCGGTCTTTACGCCAGACTCGCTCGCCAGGGAAACGCCACATGGCGAACCGTCTGCGCGCGTGAAGGCGTGAGCCACCTGCTTTCGCCAGAGCTTGGCGGCTTAATTGCGCAGGCCGCAGCTCCGACTAAGCTGCTTTGCACGATGCGCTTCGTATTGCTTTGCTCTTTGCTTGGACTCGCTGTTGGATGCCTCCCCGAAGATGAGGAGCGCTGCTATGGCGCCAGCGATCCAGATCGGCCCGATATGCCTCACCTCGTACTCAACGAGGCCACGGGAGCGTGTGTGCGTGTCGACGGCGGTACGGAAAAGGATGCGTCGATGGATAGTGATGTGCCGGACGAGTCGGTGCCCGAGTGCAGCGAAGACAACGCATGCACGGATCGAGGCAAGGCGCGCTGCAATCAAGGCGTGTGCCAAGCGTGTTCCGACCACAGCCACTGCGCACAGTTTACCGACACACCCGTGTGCAAAGACGGTCGCTGCAACCAATGCGCCACCAACATTCAATGCACGAGCCCCGGCGCTGCGAAGTGCTTCGCGGGCTCATGTACCCAATGCGAGCTCGACACCGACTGTAGTCACCTCGAAGGCACAAGCATCTGCCACGACGGCAGCTGCGTCGAATGCACCGCACAAAAAGACGCCGCTTGCACCGGCGTGTGCGTCATCGAGCCGCTCACTGAGGCGCA
Source organism: uncultured Polyangiales bacterium (assembly GCA_964487255.1). Taxonomy (GTDB): domain Bacteria; phylum Myxococcota_A; class Polyangia; order Polyangiales; family CAZAQV01; genus CAZAQV01. Next base: position 188,593 of record CAZAQV010000002.1, read on the forward strand.
ATCCCCCTTCACCTGCGATGACGACCTGAGCGCCGATAGTGCAGGCTCCTGCACGCCGTGTGTCGCCTCGAAGCAATGCAGCGGCGGTCGCGTGTGCGTGTCCATGCGCAAGGCCGAAGTCGAACTCGGCAACTTCTGCTTGTGGCCCGAAGATGCCGTCGCGGGGCCGGATGGCGACTGTCTGAGCACGCGCCCATACATCCAGGCCGAAGCGCTCACGCCCGTCGAGGGTGGCGATGCCATCTCGGTCTGCTCTTTACGACTCACCACCTGCCAGGGCCTCGCAGATTTCTCCGCCAAAGACTGCATGACCCTCGACGAAACCGGCGACGCCCTATGCGGCGCCGAAGGCGTCGAGGACGGCTACTGCATCAAGTTCAACGACGCCAACAACCAATGCACCGTCCCGTGCGGCTCTGCCAACGATTGTCCCGTCAACTTCGATACCTGCGCCGAGCCCGCGAGTCGTACAGTTGGCGGGCAGAAGGTTTGCGGGTTCACGAGCAACTGACGCCGGACAAATCGGGACACAAGGGGACGATCTTCGTCTTTTCGTCTTTCGATCGTGTGATGCGGCATCGGGACGATCTTCGTCTTTTCGTCTTTCGATCGTGTGATGCGGCATCGGGACGATCTTCGTCTTTCGGGCGTGAGCATCCAGGCTCGCGGTCGATGAAACAAGGAGACGATCTTCGTCTTTTCGTCCTGCGGTCGGCACGACGGGGCATTGCGGTACAGATACAAGAGGCCGATCTTCGCCCTTTCGTCTTTCGGGCATAGGCCCCCGCGTTCGCGGTCGCATCCACGAACGACCCAGGTCGGCATTGTCGGGTGGTGCGTAACTGTGACGGGTGGCGCGCCAGCTGGCGTCGATCGGCGGCGTACTAAGTCGCTGAGCAACAACAAAGGCCTTCTTGTCGGGCAAAGAAGAAATGAGCCAAGTCGAGCGTCACTGCAGCAAACATCTGCGGGTTGCGGAGCGGCTCAAGCATCGGACCACGAAGGTTCGCGGACATCGGCAGCTCACCACGCGCGCCATCGGAAAACACTCCGTGCTTGCGCGAGAGCAGGCTCCCTTCATCGCTAACAACTACCACTCTTCTACCCGTAGCCCTGGCACCCGGTGGAACTCGCTGGTGTTGCGCGTCACCAAAGTTGCTTTGGCATTGAGGGCAGTCGCTGCAATCATGAGATCGTTTGCCCCGATCGGCCGACCCTCGCGCTGTAGCTGCGCACGGATGACGCCGTAGTGCAGCGCAGCGTCATCCTCAAAAGGTAGGGACTCCATTTCGGCGCAGAATCGGGTCAAGCGATCCAGGTTTTCGGCTACCCGATCGGAATTGCGCACACCAAAATGAAGCTCGGCGACCACCACGCTGCAAAGCACGACGTCAGCGGGGCTACGCTCTAGAAGCTTCGAAGCGAGAGTTCGATCGGAGCCGTTGATGAGCGGAACGCAAATATTGGTGTCGAGCAAGAACATCGCCGGCTAATCCAGTGATGGAATGTGCTCAGGCGGAGGATCGGGCGGTGCGACGACATCGCCTGTGCCGCGATTGAGGAGGTCTACAAAGGTGTGCGACCACTGTGGCGGAGCCGTCTCCCGCGCCAGCAAATCGCCGATGAAAGCCGATAGGCTTCGATTGGCCCGCCGAGCCGCGTCTCGGGCTTTCTTTGCAACGTCGTCTGGAAGATACACCGTAATCTGGGCCATTATCTAAGTATAAGTGTCCACATATACCATAGCAAGGCTTCGGCCGGCGGGGGTCGTCTTTAGCTCTGAGCTTGCGCGGGCGCTTTGAGTTTGCGAACCCCTTTGACAACACTGCGAATGCCAAGGGCGAACATCAGCGTACCGAGGATGAGGGCCATGTTGAGGCCTGCCTGATAGGCTGCGTTCGCAACAGGCGGTGCTGGCGCAAGAAGCTTGCTGACAAGAATGCCTGCGCCCCAGAGGGTTCCGATGGTTCCGAAAATGATGGCTCGCATGGTGGGTCCTTTCTGCCGAGTCTTGGCGAATGTGAACCTCTATCGGTATCTCGCCCGCGTCGGTTGCGAGTATTTTTGGCAAAACGTGCAGATTGAGCCATGCGTCGGGGCACAACAGTGCTCAAAAGCCCTCGGGAGAGGGCTCATGTCGTGCGGTGATCAGCGCTTTATCGGTAGCTTCACGGGGAGCTGCCATTCCAAGTAGGTCCGAACGACCTGACCGGCGACGGAACCTCCTCCATAGCTAACGGTGTCTTTGTTGACCGATTCGTTCCCACCGATCGCAGTGCGAACCACGTTGGTCAACCCGTATGACACACTGTCGCCAAGCCCTGCGCCAATGTTGGTCACTAGTTGAAGCGCACCGTCGTGCGAGGTGTCGATCGCGTCGGTCCAACGCGCAGGGATAGACACGGGCTCAGTCTTCGACTTCGACGGCTGACAATCGATTTCAGCGCGCGGAACGCGTCGCACCGTCACTTGCACCTGTTGCTGCAGCTTTTGGATGTCCGATAGCGGATCAGCAGGCAAAGGTGGCTCTTCGAAAAGCGCACGGCGCGTCTCGGCATTGAGGCAGCCGGTAACTCCGAGGCCTCGTAGCGTTTGAAATTTCTCGATACGTGCCGTTGTGCTGGCGCCACGAATACCATCAAGCTCGAGCGGCTTATCGTGCGCAAAAACCTCGTTGAGCGCACGTTGCGCACGCAAGGTCGTCGGATTGTTGCGGTAGAGTTCGTCCTTGCTCACTTTAGTAGTGTCGTGCACCTCCACCATGTCGTCGCACGCCTCGGTTTCAGTGAACTTGGCCGCGGCCTCGGCGATGACCTTGAGCGTCTTTGAGTCGGCCTCGCCCGTCCGCGGAAGACCGTGACGGTACTGAAACTGTTCGATTTCGTCGCGCGACATGTTGCAGGCTTGCTGGTGAGCGTGCGCATCGGTCGATCCCTGGGTTGACTCTACCGGAGCGTCGAAACCCACTTGCCCACGGGAGCAATGCGTTTGCTGAGTTTGAATCATGGTCATTTCTTCATCCTTTCGATGTGGAGATCTGTGTTGGACCGTTATCGAACTGGATTCGTCTCGGTTGCGTTATGGATTGCCCTGGTTGCTGGCAAAGTCCCGGTTGACTAGGGTACCGTCCATGATTCGGACCTGGGTCTTGCCGTTATTCTCTCTCTCCATGCTAGGCGCACTGGGGTGCACGTCGAAGCCTCCAGTTTGTTACGACGAAGACGACCCAGGGCGACCGGATGGTCCACACGTCCTACGCAACAGTGACGGTGAATGCGTCCGCGTGAGCAGCATCGATGGCGACGCGGGGCTCGACAGCGGCGCCGACGCAAAAACGGACGCCGCCATCCCGAATCCGGCGTTGCTTTCGACCCTCACACTTGCGTCGCCCGCAACGCTCGCCGAGAAATTCGACTCCACACAAACGAACTACAGCGCCCACTCGCCCTTTCTCGCGCATGAACTTTACCTCACAGCCACCGCCATCGAGGGCACCAGCATCACCATCGGGGGACAAGAAGCCATCAGTGGCCAAACAGTGGTGCTCCCGCTGCCCACCGGCCAAAGCCAGATCGAGGTTGTGGCCCGTTCGCCGGGCCTCACCGATCGTCCGTACACGATCACCGTCACGCGCGCGGCCACCCTTGAGGAAGGCAGTTATTTCAAAGCGTCAAACAGTGACCCGAGCGATGCCTTCGGGAGCGCAGTGGCACTCGATGGCGACTGGCTCGCAATCGGTGCGCTTGTCGAAGCTAGCGGTGACACCGGCAACAATGCGAACCAAAACAACAACGAGTCGATCGGCGCAGGCGCGGTCTACATCTTCGCTCGTAGCGGAACGTCTTGGGAGCAAGTCGCTTACATCAAGCCATCCCTCAAAGAAGTAAACTTTGGTCGCGCCTTGGCGCTGAGCGGGGATACACTCGCTGTCGGCTGTGTGGACCGCGTGTACATCTTTCGTTACAACGGCCAACAGTGGTCTGAAGAAGCGCACGTCCGCTCGGAGAACTTCGATGCGGATGACAACTTCGGCTACGCCGTAAGCATTTTCAAAGACACTCTCCTCGTTGGGGCACCTGACGAGGCCAGTATGGCGAACACCATCGGTGGAGACGGCAGCAACAATGATGCACCGAAATCCGGGGCCGCCTATGTTTTTCAGCGTTCCGGCAGTCAATGGAATCAGCAAGCGTACATCAAAGGCTCAAAATCACAGGAAATGGGCGCATTCGGCACCTCGGTGGCGTTGCAAACCGACACGCTCATCATCGGTTCGAGCGGAGAACGAAACACTTTTGAGGGCGCGGGCTCGGCGTACATCTTTCAACGAAAAGACAACACGTGGGAAGAGATACAGCGCCTCTCGGCCTCGAACCCGGGTAACGGTGACGAGTTCGGCAAAAGCGTTGCCCTCGCAGGAGATCTCATCGTAATCGGCGCTAGCTCTGAGTCGAGTTCTTCGCAGGGCGTCAATGGAGACCAATCCAACAATAGCGCAGAAGCTTCGGGCGCTGTCTACCTGTTCGACAAACAAGACCTCAAGTGGCAGCAGAAGGCCTACCTCAAAGCCTCCAACACCAATGCCGGGGACGGGTTCGGCGAGAGCGTTTCGACCGATGGGCAGTTCGTGGTCGTGGGCGCTCCCCGCGAGGGTAGCCATAGTCCCGGCATCGGTGGCGACCAACTCGACAACAGTCGCAGCGCAGCTGGCGCTGTCTACTTGTTCGAGCGACAAGAGGCAGGCTGGAAACAAGTTCACTACATCAAAAGTCGCCTGCCCTTCGATAACGGAAACTTTGGTTCAGCCACCGCTTTGAACAGAGGCACGTTACTTGTGGGTGAGCGCGGAGAAGGGCGAAACGCCAGGGGCGTCGATTCAGCGACTGCAGGCGAACTGCTGTACTCCGGCGCGGCGTTTTCCTTCCGGTAACGCGGTGAGCGATGGAACAAGCCGCATGCAACCTTGGCTCCAGGCCGTGCGCCCGCTCGCGCAACTCAATCTGGCAATACCGGTTCTGTTCGGCGAGGCCTTCGCCTTTTATGCAACGGGACGCTTGTGGCTGATGGGCGCGCTGTGGGCGCATGCCTTCGCCTTAAGTGCGCAGCCCGCGATATTGTTCGCCAACGATTTGGCCGATGAGGAGGCCGATGTGCTGTGCGAAAAGAGCACCTTGCTCGCAGGCGGCTCACGGGTGCTGGTTGACGGCAAGCTCTCACGTGCAGCACTCGTGCGCGGCATGTGGGTCGCGTGGTCGGCACACCTGTTTGTCGGTGGTCTTGCAGCCCTTTGGCTCGCACACTGGCTCCCCCTGGCGTGCGCGGCGCTGACACTTGCATTGACGCACGCGTACTCGTTTGCGCCACTTCGCCTATCGTACCGCGGCGTCGGAGGCATCGTGCAAGGACTCGGCACAGGCGTCGTGCTGCCCGTTGTCGGCTGTTGCCTGGGCGCACGTAACTTGCTTACGCCACCGTGGATGATTCTTCTGGCCACCTTCGTACTGAGCTGGGCGTCGAATTGGATCACGTCGATCCCCGATGCCGAACGCGACCGTCTGGCGCACAAGGCTTCGATGGCAGGGCGCTGGGGAGCACGACAGACTGCGGTGCTCAGTGGTGTTGTCGTGTTCGCGGTCTCACTCAGCGGTTTTAGTCCGCACGGGCGACTGGCGGCGAGCGGCATGCAACTCGTCACCTTCGGTTGTTGGCTCGCGCTGTTACCCGCAGCCTGGGTGATCTGGCACCAGCCACACCGCCAAGTGTTGATGAGCTGGCTACTGCTCGGCAGCGTTCAAGTGCTCTGGGTGGGCTGGTGCGCAGTGCTCGTCACTCAGGCTGGCTAAGGCCCATGCGCTGCGCCACCGCATCTCGCGTATCTGAGAACGTACGACCCGAACGCGGCGTATGCGACGGGTCCCAGGCTTGAACGGGGATCTGGCCGTCGAGCGCGAGCGCCTCGTGCAGCGCGCGTTCCGCTAAGACATCGCGTGAAAAACTGAACGGGTTGCGACGTGCACTCGTTTCGATCGGCGGGTACTTCTCGTCTTCGGCAGCGACAAGCAGGAGGAGCTGATGCCCGCGTTGTCGGCTATACTCAAGAAACTCGACATCAAAAGGCTGTACGCCCCGATGCAACGGGTCGCGTTCGACCCAGCGGGCCCAATCGAAGCCGTACAAAAAATCGTGCGCATAGCGGAAGCGAATGTTTCCGTGGATGCCGTAAAGTGACATCAACCCCACCATGCGTTGTCGTGCCTGGCAGAGATACTCGATCGGTCCAAGCTCAGAACTCATCGCACGCTGGACAAAGAAATGTGCTGGGTAGTCAAGATCCCAGAAGAGGTTTTCCGGAAAGTGGAGTGCGATCGCCTCGCTGGTCTCAAGCAAGAACCAGCCGACTTCAGCAAACACCTCGGGTTGATCCAACACACTACCCGCATGCGTTTCGCATAGTCCGCGCGCCAATGCGCAAAGAGACGTCGCTCGTTCGCGCTCAGGACAGAGACTCTTGCGTTCGAGGCCCAGGCGCTCGTCGAGCATTCGGTCGACAGCCTCCAACTTTGCGAAAACGACTTGGCGACTGATGGAGGCGTGTTGACTCATGATTGGATAACGGGACCGAAAAGCAGGGCAAGGCAATAGACCGCGATGCTGCGACCTAACGCAGAGCGTAATGCGTCCTTGTAAGTTGCCAAATTTGGAGCATCGTGTCGCGCAGCGCCTTCCGAGCGGCGCACGAGGAGCACGACGGCCATGAGCGCGACCACGCCGCCAAACGCGAGCGTCCATTGCATGGTGATGCCCAAGGTGAGCCATAGCGCTGCGGTCAATGCAACCAAGAGCTCGATGCTGCGTCTAGCCTTTCGGTTGCCAACCAGCACGACCCAGGTGCGCTTTCCGCCCAAGCGATCGCTGTGTTCGTCGCCAAGACCACTGGCAATTGCGGCGGCGAGCGCCAACAAAAAGAACCCCAACAAAAAACCCCAACACCAAGGTTGCGCGAGGGCCGTTCGCAACGCCGCTGAAGAGAGCTGCGCGTGGAGTGCAAACACCGGCAAGACCAGGGCCACGCCCAGCGCTTCGAGCAGCTCGCCCCCTCCCCGATCGTTAATGCGAAACGGCGGCAGGCTGTACACCGAGAAGAGCGCGGTCCCAAACACGCCGAGCAGCGTTACCGACCACTGCTCACGCAACCCACCAGCCCAGACGGCTGAGGCAAGTGAGAGTGTAAGCGAAAGCAGGCCGAAGCGAAGCACCGTGGCGGCGGGTAACACACCATCGGCGATGGTTTTAGGACTGCTTTGGGGCAGGACACGTCGCCGCAAGGCATCGACGTCCTGGTCGGCCCAGTCGTTGATGAAGAGGATAAAGAGAACGCCAAAAAAAGCGTAGCCGAACGAGGCGATCGTCGGGAGCAGGTCGAGCCTGCCGCGCACGACGAACGCCATGGCAATTCCGACCACCCACGGAAGAACGATCTTGGGCCAAGCGTGCGGCTTGGCCGCTATCAAGAGGCGCTCAGCGAATGAACGATTCGCAAGCAAAGTTAAAGTTGTTCATCGCGTCGGTGAGCGCACCGCTCAAGTCATCCTGACAAATCGACGAAAACACCGCGTTCTCGCCCGCTTGATCGACAAACGAAGCAAGTCGCTCCGCCGGCTGGCTGTCGGGGTGGAGCTTGCCCTCACAGGTATTGTCATCGGGGTGCCAGCCGATAACGGACACGGCCCAACGCGAACGGTCACTCTTAAAGGCATCGAGCTGACCCATGATGTCGGAAGGCGAGACAAGGTCAGCCTCGTTACCGCACAAGAACTGGAGCGGGTCGCCGAGAGTGTCTGCTTGACTCGAGTCGAGCATGATCTCCCGCTCCTTGCGTGAGCAGTCGTTCTCGTCGGTCAGGATGACCACGGCGAGCAATGCATCTTCCCGGAAGAAGTCTTGGTTCGCAGCTTCGCTTGTCGCCAGCAGCGTGGCCTGAATAGGCATCTCCAAACCCGACCCCATGGTACCCACCGAAGCGAGGCACGAAAATGACTCTTGAACGTTCGCAACGTCGCGCGTGACGTAAGGATGCTCAAGCCCGCAACCGTCTCTGAGCTTGCCGTCAAGCCCCTGGAAGGCATCGAGGGGCAAGGGCACGCCTAACCCCGCATCAACCGAAAGACTGTAGGTCACGCTCGTCGTGGTGACACCTACGCGATAGTCGAGTTCCGTCCCTTGCGAGCTCTCAAAGTCGCTCAACACCTGCATAAAACGCGGAAAGTTCTTCTTGAGGCTCTGTTGCGCGGGTTCCATCGAACCGGAGTTGTCGATGACGAAGAGGATGTCCATCTTCTCGCAGATCCCACTCGAAGGGGTCTGCGGGTTGCCGTCCGGATCTTCAAAATTGATGTCGTTGGGATCGAGCTTCTGAGGTCCGCCTTCGGTCATTGGATCACCGTCGACGCTGCTCCCCGGTCCACGGCGCTCGCTGCTACCGCAAGCCGCCACGACCGCGAGGCCAGCCACCATCACCCAATTGAACCAAGTCATCGTTCGCATCTGCCCACCTTTTTCCCCGGTCACCTCCACTACAGCGACCGCCTTCCCGAGTGCCTTCATACGAACACCCGTCATTGTGCGATATGCACATTTATTGCGCACCTTAGCGCAAGTACCCCCACACCAGCAACTCCCACGGGCCATTTTTCGCCCGATTCTAAGGATCTGACGCCGATCCAGTGTATCTTTAAGCTAGTGGAGAAAGAGCAAAAGGAGGAAAGCATGGGTCTTGGTGACACCGGAGAGCGCTCTCGGGCGCGCGTCCGGACCGAAACGCCCGCAGGGGACACCTCTCCAGCCATCGTCCCCCCACCCGGCAGCAACCCTGAAGACGAATTCGCAGACCTGCTGATCGACGACATCGACGCCCCCACTGCCGTCAATTCCGACCCCGGGCCACAACACATCGTCTCATCACTTGAAGACACCCAGTCGCACAGCGACGCCGACGGCTGGGACCCGCCCACCATCGTGATGGCCAACGGCCAGGCCAGAGACGCGACCGAAGACATCACGGAAAGCAAACAGACGAAGGGACTCATCAACCCGAACGCATCGCTTGAGCGCTCGAGGAACGCGGTAAGTCCGCCACGTTTAAAGCTCAAGTCCCTCGGGCGCTACGGTCGATACGAAATCCTTGGACAGCTCGCGGTAGGCGGGATGGCGGAGATTTACCTCGCGCGAGAAACATCCAGCGATGGCAATGTCACGCGCTTGCTGGTGATCAAACGAATTCGTGAACAGTCGGGTACAGACGACGAGTTCGTCTCCATGTTCATCAACGAGGCCCGCTTGGCGATGTACCTTCGCCACCCCAACATTTGCTATCTGTACGAATACGGGCGCGTCGGCGACGACCATTTTCTGGCCATCGAATACATCGACGGCCAAACGTTTCGGAAGTTGCTCGGACGGGCCGCGTCGACTCGAAGGCCCGTGCCCCAAAACATCACTATCAAGATCGTCTCGCACATTGCCGGTGCGCTGCACCACGCCCACCGCGCAACCGATCACCACAATAACCCTCTCAAAATCGTCCATCGTGACGTTTCGCCGCACAACATCATGCTCGGCTACGACGGTGTGGTGAAGCTGCTGGACTTCGGCGTGGCAAAAGCGGCGACACAGACGACGCTCACACGAGCCGGAATCGTCCGCGGAAAGTTCGCGTATATGTCGCCCCAGCAATGCCTCGGCGATCGACTCGACGGACGATCGGACTTGTTCTCACTGGGTACTGTGCTGTTTGAGGGGCTCACGGGTCGACGCCTGTTCCGTCGCGAAAACCAGTTCGACACCATGCGTACAATCGTTGAGGAGCCGATTCCCTCGATTCGCAGCATCGACCCCACGATCCCGATCGAGCTCGAGAGAATCGTCGACCGCGCGCTACAAAAGGACCCGGACAAGCGTTTTCAAACGGGCGCGGAGTTTCAACAAGCTCTCGAGGAGTATCTGGCGTCAAGCGGCGAGGTCGTGGGCGAAGACACCATCTCCGCATTCATGCACTCGATGTTTGCGAGTGAGGTGAAGCAGGGGCCTGACCTCTCTGACGACTTTGAACTCGCGGCCGAGCTCACGGGCTCGGACAACGAATCACCAAAGGGCGTTCGCGGTTGGGTGTGGGTCGTCTTGGCGCTCGCACTCGCGGGCGGAGCACTCTATTACGGACGCGACTTCCTACTCTTTGGCAGCTCTGGCAACCTCCATGCCGGAACGTTGGCGATCTATGCCGCGCCGGGTGCCGAGGTTTTCGTCGACAACCAGTCGTATGGTGAGGGCGAAATCACCGTTGAAAACCTCAAGCCGGGCAAGCACTCACTTCGCGTTGTCAAAGACGGTTACCGTCCTTGGGTCGGCGAAGTTGAAATCACTGCAAACGACATCGCGAGCATCCAACCACCGCTGGTGCGTGAGGCCCCCAAAGCCACGATCCGCGTGCTCGCTCCAGATGGTGCCTGGGTGGTCATCAACGGACACCGCATCTCCGAAGGCGGCGAGGTCTCACGCGAACTCAAGCCGGGTCGCTATCGTATTACCGTCGGAAAGGACGGTTTCCGCACCTGGCGCGAAGAAAAAGTCCTCGAGCTGCAGGGGAACCTGGAGCTGAAGCCGAAACTCGAACCGGCCACTGACGCCGACTACGGACAGCTGTCGATCAATGCGAACGTGGCGGGCACCGAGATTTGGTCGAACGGCAAGCAAATCGGTGTGGTGCCGCTTCGCTCCGAACGGATGCTCGCCGGTGAGGTGTACTTGCAGCTCAAGACACCCGACGGTGAAGTGCACGATCGAAAGATCAAAGTCCCGGGCAACAACAAGCGTGCCACGCACTTCTTCAAGCTCTAGGCCGACCTAAGGTTGTTGCAACAACTTCCGGGCCTGCGCTGCGCGAAAGCCGTCAGGCGCAAGCTTGAGGTAGGTCTCAAGCGCGATGCGAAACTTCTGCTCCTCACCAAGGCTGCGATGGAGTAGGCCGCTCTCGAAAAGCGCATGTCGCTCCCAGGCTGTGCCTCGGCCAGCACGACGCGCACGGCGATACCCTTCGAGCGCGCGACGCGCGAGGCCCTGTTTGCGCCAAGTCTCGGCCACCATGGTCCATGCTGCGCCCAGGTGCTCGGCAGAACGAACCTGGCGAACAAAGCGATAAAGCAGGTGACGTTTTCGCTCAGGAGACGGGAGCGTGGCGATGCGATCGAGCGTGGAAGCAGGGTCTTTGCGGACCTCGATACCAAAGGCTTCGTCTTTGGCTTGTTCGAGCTCTTCGAGCGACAGCGGCTGGTCGAGGCCTTCGCCACCGGGCACCTCGAGCACAAAGTCGTCCACTTGTGTAGGCGCATCGCCCGCTTGTGCAGGTGCCTCGCCCGCTTGTGCAGGTGCCTCGCCCGCTTGTGCAGGTGCCTCGCCCGCTTGTG
>CAZAQV010000002.1:200151-321311 GCA_964487255.1 uncultured Polyangiales bacterium
CAGCAGGCGTCTGCGGTGCGCGTGCGCGGCCAACGCGTCGCTTCGGCGCGATGTGCGCCTCCTCTGCAAGACGCGCCTCCTCTGCAAGATGCGCCTCCTCTGCAACGTTCTCGTCGCCGCCACCCTGCGCTTCAACCGCCAGCTTCGAGGTGGGGAGCGGAGGGTTCTCGAGCGCGGACGACGAGCCGAGCTCGGCGAAGCGCTCGCCGCGCACGGTCGCGCTTTGTCCCGCACGCAAGAGTCTTGCTTGCTCGCCCGAACGCGGTGTCACACGAACGACACCTTCGAACACGTGAACCTCGGTCTGTGCCCCATCGGCACGCACTGAAAAACGGGTGCCGACGACATCGACAAGCGCCGACTCGGTCTCGATGGAGAGCCTCTGCTGTGCGGACTTGTCTGGGTGGTACGCGACGACGACCTCACCTCGCGCCAGCCGTTGGACGATTCGCGCATCGCTGACGACTCGCGAGACAAGCCGCGAGCGAGGCTTGACGTCGATGGTCGAGTCGCCGAAACGCAAGGTCGCTGCTTGCTCAAAGGTCTCGAGGACCTCGCCCTGACCGAACCAGCCCTCTTCGTGCAAGCCGCTAGGGCTGCCTGAGACTTCCATTCCCGTCAATGCCTGCGGGGCTGAACGCCAAACCACAAAAGCGACCAGCGCAGCAGCGGCGGCGAGCGCAACCCCCAGTGCCGGCCGAAGGGGAACCGTGCGCGACCGTGATGTCGTCGCCACGTCACGGTGACGAACGGCATATACAAAACGTGCATGCATGCGTTCGCGTCGCGCATCGTTGAGCGAGAGGGGCTTTTGACGTGCGCGCTCAACCCAGCCCAAACCTGGCTTCTCACTATTCATGCGTCCTCCGCATCGTTGGCTGGAGATGGCGCGGGGCTATGGTGCAGCTTCTTGCGCGCAGCTTGCAGACGCGCATGCAAAGTGGAAAGGCCTGTGTTCAACATTTCGGAGGCCTCCTTTAAGGTATATTGTTCGATCTCGACCAACACGAAAACGGCGCGTTGGTCGAGGTTAAGTTTAGAAAGTTGGCGCTGGGCTTCCGTCTTGGCTTCGAGTCGTGCGAACGGATCGGGGGGTGCATCGGCGAACACCCCAACCCAATCGCGGACACGACGCCAGCGCGCACGTCGCTCCGACGCCCGAACCGCGTCAATGCTCTTGCGAATGGCGATGCCGACAAGCCAAGTTGAAAGACGCGAGCGACCTTCGAAACGCTCAGCTTGGTCAAGCGCGGTGATGAACACGGCTTGCACGACGTCGTCGACATCGGGGTGACCCGAGCCGAGCACGCGTGCGACCGCACGAAAAACGGCGTCGACATGTTCGGTGAACAGAAAGGACGCCGCGGCGTCGTCGCCGCCGGCTGCGCCGACGAGCAAGTCTCGCTCACGGAAGGTGCGCGCGGGACCACTGTGAATGCGGCGCCTCGGGTCGGTCGCGTCGGCACGGGCGTGAATGGGTACGAGCCTGGGCATCGGTTCTTGCTCGGCCGCTTCGGGTCGCACGGACTCTGGGCCGGTCGCGGGCATCTCTTCAGTGGGTCGATCTGGACTGTCCGCTTTTCCAATCATCCCTCCTTTTCTGTAGCACATGTGAGTTATCTCATCATTCCTTCGCAGTTGTGGACAGTCCACAATTGAGATGCCGACTTCCCGCGATGAGCGGTGTTTCAAGGAACCGATTGTGCTATCTGCACAATCGCTGTTAGGCAGAAACCCTAGCGAAGAGCCATAAATGAAGAGCCATAAATAGAGCCGGAGGAGTGGCCGAGTGGTGGCTGTTTCCGACTCTTCGACGCTGTGATGAGACCAGTGAGACCGAAAACCGACGTGCTATCCGCACAGCGAGTTCGAATCGAGCAAGAGGCGAAGAACCATAAACAGAGCATCGCGTTCGACCACGCGGCCAACAGGATATATAAGGGCTCTCCCGAATGCCGGAGGAGTGGCCGAGTGGTCGAAGGCGGCGGATTTGAAATCCGTTGTGCTCTCACGAGTACCGGGGGTTCGAATCCCTCCTCCTCCGCTAAGCCCGTCTTTGCAATCCTTCAGTGCCACGCACCAGATCGCCTGCTGCATGGCACCAGATCCAGACAAAAGAAAATCGGTGCATGGATGCCAGGAGCACGGGTAAGTTGGCGAAGGAACAACGCGCGCTCCCTCAAGAACTAAATCTGCGCCACTCAACAAGAAAATCGCGCATGGTTCTCAGTGGCACGTGTGCTGCATAGCGAGGTACACGTGTGTGGTAAAAACAATTGGATGGGTCCAAGTGTGTTCTCGCGATCTGGACCTTTGATGTTAATGGCGGTTGTGAGCGCCTGCAGCGGAGACCTTGAAACGCCGGAGCAGCGGCTGATGGAAATCGACAGGGAGCTTTCGAGTATCACGGCATCACCGACAAGCGACTGTGTTGACATACAGTTGCTTTGCGAAGATGCCGTCGCCGTCTGCGCAGAGACGCAGAGTGCGCGTTGCGAGTCTTTGCTCTCGCGCTGCGATAAAGAGCTTTCCAAACGTTGCGGCGACCTCTCGGCGGATTCGGGCACCGAGGAGGACGCCATCGTCGCCGCCGGCGATGCTGCGACCGTCGACCCCCTATGGCGATCAAGCGGTACCACCTGGCAAAACGCGGCACAAAGTGCAGTCGATGGGAAATTTGAGGCGACGTTCAATTTGCACGCCTTGACCAGCAACATGGATGGCGTCGTCGGTTTTGGGTCAGGCCCGGCTTCTACATTTGACGACCTCGCAGTGATTGTGCGGCTCAACGTCAATGGCCAGATCGATGTGCGGGACGGGACAAGCTACCGCGCAGACGCCTCTGTGTCGTACAAATCTGGCGACACCTTTATCGTTCGAATCACGGGCGATGTGCAAACGAAACGCTATAGCGTGGCGGTTGAAACACCCGCGAATGACACCGTTGTTGTAGCCGATAACTACTCTTTTCGTTCAGCACAGCTGACGGTTGCACAATTGAACAATGCGGCTATTTGGGCTGGATCGGGCGAGTTTGGAATCGACGGTCTTGAGCTTGCGCCCCTAACAACCGAAGAGGTGCTGCGTTCGAACGGTACCCTGTGGTCCAACACGAACCAGGTTGCCGTGGGAGGCAAGTTTAAGGCTGTGTTCAAGATGCGTGCGCTGAACAGTACCATGGATGGTTTAATGGGACTTTCCCCAGCGGCGGCAGCCACCTTCGATGATCTTGCGGCGATTGTGCGCTTCAATCATAGCGGACAGCTCGACGTTCGCGACGGCGCTAGTTATCGAGCGGATGCGACGGTGACCTATCAAGTCGGTGATACCTTTAACATCAGCATCGACGGGGCCCGACCCACCCGCACGGGTGCTTGCGACAAAGGCTTCAAGTCCGTTCGTCGTTAGCGAGAAATGGGTGTCATCGGCGTTTGTGTTTGCGGCCGTGTTCAAGACAGCATTTACAAAAACGTCTTGTAGGCTAGAACGCGTCGCCGTGTAAGAATCTAGGCCGCTTTGGCTGCGCGATGAAAAAAAGAGGGTCAAACCATCAGGTCGAAGATGGGGTTCGATGTCGTTTTCTTCCGTATTGAGTTCGATCGCCATCAGCGGCGCGGTCAATGAAAAACCTGGGCAGCGCCAAGCAGGATCACAAGACACCGTGCTGTCCATGGCGCTGTCGGTTGCGCTGTCAGCACCGTCCGTCCCGCCGTCAGGCGCTATCCGTTGAAAATACACACGTCCACAGTTTTCGGTCGTCATCAGCGCAAAGCACAGCAGAACGAGCCGATAAACGACCCTGCTGTTGTGGGTTTGCCCAGCGAGCATGCTGCGATCGATTCTAGCACTGTCTACACTGTATCCTGACTAAAAAACCTTCGATAGGTCGTTGGCAGCTGCAAAGGATTCCCATCATGGTGGTCTAACGACGCAACTGTACCGTCAACTTCTGCCTCACAAGTTGACACTGGCGCTCCGTCCCCAAGTTGACACCAACTCAATCGAAGATGACGTTGCGCATGGAAATCGAGCCTAGGTCGAAACCTTCGTTTGCAAAACGAACGTGGTCGTGTTCGTCGGTGGCCCCGTAGGCATAGATGAGCGGCAGCCAGTGGTCCGGTGTCGGGTGCGCGATGCGCCCGTCGTCACCGTCGGTTGCCGCGGAAAGCAGTGCCTTTGTGTCGCGCTGCGCCAGGACTTTCGTGACCTTGTCATCAAAACGAACGGCCCACTCCGGCGTATCCGCATTCGTGGATTGCATGCGGCTAAATGCGTCACGCAGATTATGCGTGATGTTGCCGCTGCCGAGAATGAGCACGCCTTGCGCGCGCAGTGCCGCAAGCGACCGCCCAAGCTCGAAGTGGCGGCGCACGTCTAGGTTGCGGTTGATGCTGAGTTGGATGACGGGCACATCGGCTTCAGGATACATCCACTTCAGAACGCTCCACGTGCCGTGGTCGAGGCCCCAGTCGGTGCGTAGCGAGACCTTCTCTTCGCCGAGCATCGTACGCACGCGCTTGGCAAGGTCGACCTGCCCTGGAGCGGAATATTCGATCTCGTAGAGCGCGCGCGGAAAGCCACCAAAGTCATGAATGGTTCGCGGCTGCTCCTCACCGGTCAGATACGTGCCGCTGACAAACCAGTGCGCGGAGATGGCGAGGATCGCTTTAGGCCGCGGCACCTCGTCAGCGAGCGAGCCAAAGCCTCGGCTCCAGCGGTTGTCCTCGATGAGATTCATGGGTGAGCCGTGGCCGACGAAAAGCACCGGCATGCGTCCTGTGTCGTTTGCTTTTTGTCTACCCTGTTCGCTCATGACATTCTCCTAATTTCCCTTGTGAGCGATACGCTCGTTTTTCTGACGCTACGCGTATTGTTCCGGGCTGTCGTTCATCCTGCCGATGATCGCGACTTCGACCATCTTGATGCACAGCGCGCGGAGCTTTTCCGGGTCTTCAACGCTTGGAACCTCAGGACCGCGATGGATCTGAAAAGTAAACAAGTCGGAACCAACGACTCCGGCAAATAGTTCCGAAATCGCACCAAACTCTGGCGTCAACCCCGCTGGGTTATACAGCCGCACTGCGCGAAAGCCCCATCCTGCGATATCTAGCTTCTCGTCAGCGACCGATTCGGCTCGATACATCGGAACCAACTGTTCGAAATAGGCATCATGGTTTTCTTGGGTTCCACCGTTTTCCACGACGAGCACATCGAAGGTCATATTTTGTGCTGGGATAGTAGAGAGTTGGGCCTTCGGTGACTCGCCATGCGCCTTCCATTCGGGCCAGAACTCGGGCATGACGAAACTGTAGTTTCCAACCTTTGCCACGTTCTCATCGTGCTCTTTCTGACGCCGGGCTGGAGCGGGTGATCCGGTCTGATCCCTAAGCCTGAGGAGGATGTGTTTGGCAACAGCCTTGAGCGTATCGAGAACGCCGTCAGGCTTCTTCGGAGCCTTTCCAGCCACTGCGTCCGCGAAAGAAAGCGTGCACCCACTAATATAGACGCCTTGTTCAGCGATTTGAGCAGCGCTCACGAGCGAGGGCGGTGCTTTCTTTTTTCTCCAGCCGGAGGATCGGTAGTGAAGGATCACGGGAACATCACCGTATCCGCGATCCAACAACGATGAACGCATTTTCTGCGCGAACGAAACGGTATCCGCTTCTGCCTCATTGCTGGACGCACAAAAAACGATACCGTCGACGCCCTTGAGAAGAACGTACGCGTCACACTCGGGTAGCTCACCTGAGAAACCGTAGATTTGCAACCGAACTTGCAGCCCCTTGATGGTCATCCCTCGCGGCCCGAGTGCGAAGTAGCTGACCGCCCCCGCATCCGAAGAGAGCTCTTGCAGCGCTTCGCGATGGTCTGCCGTGGTCAGAGAGGCGATGGTGTGAACCAAGTCCCGGGCTCCTGAATGCGCCGTGCCTATGCAAACGACCTTGAGAAATAGCTCTTTCGTTTTGGGGTTCACAAACGACATCACGCATTTTTTGTCATTGCGCGCTCCCCTCCGCAATGCGGCAGACAACAGTAAACTTAGGGACGCGGCTGTACCGTCAACTTCTGCCTCACAAGTTGACACTGGGGCTCCGTCCCCAAGTTGACGCTGACCGTTGGTGCAGATTGCCACAGCGCTCCCGTTCTGCCCCAAATGGCGTCGTGGTTGCCGCACGATGTCCCCTGAATCATAGCGTCTGAAAGCCATTGCGATGGAACACGGTTTGCATGGCTCGGCAAGACGACTGCGAGGAGAACGATGAGCGACAGCAAGAAGCCAACCACAACCGACGCGGGCATCCCCGTCCACAGCGATGAACACTCTCTCACGGTAGGCGCAGATGGGCCCATTGTGCTCCACGACCACTACCTCATCGAACAGATGGCAAACTTCAACCGCGAGCGCATCGCGGAACGACAGCCTCACGCGAAGGGCTCCGGCGCATTCGGCGCGTTCGAAGTCACCAAAGATGTCAGCGCGTTTACCCGCGCCGCAGTGTTTCAACCGGGCACCAAAACCGAGACCTTGGTTCGCTTTTCGACCGTCGCCGGCGAACGAGGCAGCCCCGATACGTGGCGCGACCCGCGCGGCTTTAGCATCAAGTTCTACACCACCGAAGGCAACTACGACATGGTCGGCAACAATACGCCGGTCTTCTTTATCCGCGACCCGCTCAAGTTTCAGCATTTCATTCGTTCGCAAAAGCGACGCGCGGACAACGGCCTGCGCGACCATGACATGCAGTGGGATTTTTGGACGCTCTCGCCGGAGTCAGCCCACCAGGTCGCTTGGCTGATGGGCGACCGCGGTATTCCCAAGACGTGGCGAAACATGGACGGCTTCTCCAGCCATACCTACCTTTGGGCCAATAGCGGCGGCGAGCGCTTTTGGATCAAGTATCACTTCAAAACCGACCAGGGCATCGAATGCCTCACCCAAGACGAAGCCGTGCGCATCGCCGGTGAAGACGCCGACTATCATCGACGCGACCTCTTCGATTCCATCGAAAAGGACCAGCACCCAAGTTGGACCCTCAAAGTTCAGATTATGCCCTTCGAAGAGGCGCAAGACTATCGGTTCAATCCCTTCGATCTGACCAAGGTGTGGCCTTACGAGGACTATCCGCTTCAAGAAGTCGGCCGTCTCGTGCTCAACCGAAACCCGACGGACTTTCATACGGAGATCGAGCAGGCCGCGTTTGAGCCGAACAACCTCGTGCCCGGTGTTGGCCCTAGCCCAGACAAGATGCTGCTCGGGCGCCTCTTCGCGTATGCGGACGCACACCGCGCGCGCCTAGGGGTCAACTACAAGCAAATCCCCGTCAATGCGCCCCAATGTCCGGTCCACAGCTATAGCAAAGACGGCGCCATGCGCGTGCAAAACGTTACCGACCCTGTCTATCACCCCAACTCCAAAGGTGGCCCGTCCGCGGCCGCCAACGACCTCCCCTTCTATGAGAAGTGGAGCGCCAGCGGTGAGTTCATGCGCGCCGCCTACACAAAGCGACGCGACGACGACGATTTCGTTCAGGCTCATGCCTTGGTTCGCAAGGTCATGGACGACGAGGCGCGCGAGCGACTGGTCTCGACGGTCACCGGTCATCTCAAACAGGGCGTGAGCAAGCCGGTTTTGGCACGCGCCTTTGACTACTGGAAAAAAATCGACAAAGAAGTCGGCACCCGGATCGCCAACAACTTCGAATAACCGTACCGCACCAAGATGTTCAATCGGCCCAGGGGTCGGCGATCTCTTGTTTGCGCCGCACGTCCTTGCGGACAAGCGCCCTGCGTGCAGGCTTTTCCTGTTTTCTTGGGCCACGCAGATCGGCGTCCGAAATATCCATCAACTGGCCACCTATCGCGAAGTCGCGCAAGAACACCTGTTCGCGCGCGCGCTGACGCACCATACTGCGACGCTGCCGTCGTTTCGTCGCTGCAAAATCATCTCTGATTTCATTGCGGCGCGAGTCGGGCTTGAGCTCGATGACGTCGGGTGGCATTTGCCCCCACGGCTCGGCGCTTGCGAGATGTTCATGTGACTCGGCGGGCGTACTGGCCTGGGCACACTCAGGATCGTGCTCGCAGTCGCAGGTCAGCGCTGAAACGAGTAGCCCCAACCCAATACTGGTCAGAACCGTGCTGACCACCAGCGCAGCGGTCAGTTGTTTCGATTGGGTAAACACGCCCTAAAAGTTTAGCACAAGCTGCCGTAGCAGGCCCAAGTACGGTTGTGCCCGGCCCAAACTCAGGGTAAGCCGAGGCGCATGAGCGAACAGGTTGAAAAGATCCTATCCCACTATGCAGGCGAAAACCCCGGCGTGGTCGGCAATATGCGCCGCATGCTCCAGACCGGCACCTTGGCTGGCACGGGCAAGATGGTGATTCTGCCGGTCGACCAGGGCTTCGAGCACGGCCCAGCGCGCAGCTTCCAGCCCAACCCCGAAGGGTACGACCCGCGCTACCACGCGCAGCTTGCGGTCGAATCGGGCTGCAACGCGTACGCGGCGCCGCTCGGCTTCATCGAGTCGATCGCACACGAGTACGCGGGCACACTCCCGCTCATCCTCAAGGTCAACAATAGCGATTCGCTGGGTGGTCCCGACCAACCCTGCTCTGCTCAAACCTCCGCGGTCGAGGACGCGCTGCGGCTCGGCTGCTCGGCGATCGGCTTCACGATCTATCCGGGTAGCGGCCTTCGCAACGAGATGTACCAAAACATTCGCGAACTCATCGCGGACGCACGCGCCGCGGGCCTGCCGACGATCCTCTGGTCGTATGCGCGTGGCGCAAACCTCTCGAAGAAGGGCGAGACAGCAATCGATGTCATCGCGTACGCTGCGCAGATCGCCTGCCAGCTCGGCGCGCACATCGTCAAGGTCAAGCCACCGACCGAACACATCGAACAAAAAGAGGCGAAGCCCTACTACGAGAGCATCCCTGTTGCGACACTCGAAGAGCGTATTCGCCACGTCGTGCAGTCGTGCTTCAACGGCAAGCGCATCGTCATCTTCAGCGGCGGCGCCTCGAAGGGTCGCGACGAAGTGCTCGACGAGATCAAAGCCATTCACAAAGGTGGCGGCTTCGGCTCCATCTGCGGCCGCAACGCCTTTCAGCGCGCACCTGAAGAAGGCAAAAAGCTCCTTCAGGACATCATGGCCATCTACAAAGCCTGACCTGACAGAAGTGGACAGTGTCAACCGCGGACAGCTCTCCATTGTCACTAAAGGCTGTCGGTGCCGAGGCACTGGCCCTGCTTGAGCGTCACATCACTGCAATCGACGAGTTGGTAGCTATCCTTTCCGTTGATGGGCGAGCGAACGCGCGCGCAGGAGTAGCCTACTGGGAAATCTTGTAACCAGGCGTAGCTCTCACGGTCCTGGTCGCCAAGACCGAGCTCGATCGCTCCATAGCGGTACAAGATGCGGTACTCGCAGCTTCCCGCGAAAGACGCAGAGTTGTTATCGGCGACCGCCTGTTCAAGGGCAGCCCGGTTCTCGTCGGAGATCTCGTCTGGCGGAAGGCGATGTAAGTCGTAGACTGCAGGGTCCATCACAACCAGCGTCGCGATCGAAAACGAACCATAGGGTGTGTCCCGACCGATCGCATTCGGCACACTGACAAGGGCGACGGAGAAAGCACCACCGCGCGCCTCAAAGAGTTCGCCCCGAAAACGATTGAAGTCAGGGCTACTCATCCAAGCCACGATACCGTTGCCATCAACTTCGGACGCTCCACTCAACTCGAAGAGTTCAACGCAAACGCCAATACCTTGCTGACACGCATCGCAGCCGCCGTAATCGCAAACACGTAGGGAGGCCTTCACGCAGCTCTTACCGTCATCGCAGGTACCGTCAGGGCAAGGTGTCAGACACTCGCCCGTTTCGTGCACCTGGTAGATGTCTTTTACGTCGCTTTCACAGCGAGGATAGAAGGGCTGATCAGGCGCTTCACAGTTGCGGACGATGTCGATCTCACTCGAGGGACGAAAGCTAAGCTGCTCGCATGACTCGGCACCCGCTTCTTCACAAAGGCCTAACGGCAGGTCAACGTTGCGTGTGCTCACCGGCGCACAGACCACTGCAGAAGCGCCGAGGAAGCGATCGGGGGTCGCATCAGGACACTCTTCAGACTCCGGCACGATGCAATAAGACTTGCCCTCGATCACGCGCGCATTGGCGGCGTCACAAATCAGTGCTTTGGTCACGCCTTCCGTGGAGGTGCTGCCGTCGGAACATGCCGAGAACGCACCCACGACGATGACGAAGAGGGAAGTTCTTCTCGTGAAGCTGGCCATCTACACAACATGCGCGAGCGGCCCTCCGTGCGCAAACGAAGGGCCATAGATCATCGCTACACGCTGTAGCGCCTACTTATCGGCGTGGAACGTCTCGCGCTTAGAAGCAGTAACGCTGACTCTCCGAGACCGGGGTATCGCATTCGCTGCCGCCGGGCTCACAATCCGCTGCAACGGAACACTCAAGAAGACAGTAGGGGCCAAGAGGCTGACTGTTATAGTCTATGATGCCCTCGACACAGCGTGTGCCGAGCGGGCAATCGGTTGGATTCGGGCAGGGCTTGGTACACACGCCACGTTCACCAAAAAACTCTTTGAAACAATCAAGCCCGGCTTCGCAATCCCCTGCGACGTCGCACCGCGATCCGATCGTACCGCTAGCAAGCTCATAAACATCATCCACGCAAACGCCGGCGTAAGAAGCGCACGCCTCGCACATATCGCCAGGTTGATCACAGGTTGGGAGCGCAGCTTGCACGCACCGGCGCCCGTCTCCACAGGTATCACCATCACACCGCTCAAGGCACTCGCCCGCTTCGTCGATGATGTACTCGTCTTCACCGGGGGCGGTGCAGCCCGGGAAAAGCAACTCCTCAGGTGCGGTGCAACGGGCGCTCGCGTCGTTATGAGGAGACGAGGACGCATCTGAAACCGACGCGTCCGGCGTCGTTGCATCGACCTGGCCAACGAGTTTGAGTTCGTCGCAGGACTCGTCGCCAGCCTTGGTACAAAGTTCTTTCGGCAGGTCCTTCGCGCTTACACCTGCCGGAGCGCACACCACGCCACTGGGCCCCTCGAAGCGGCTTGGAGCCTCGATGGGACACTCAAAGCCGGTCTCGATCACCAGCGCGCTGCTCGCGAAGCAATAGGTCGCGCCACCGGATGTGTGGCTCTCGCCAGCTCCACAAACGGGCTCATGCGAGCTGCTCGAGCAGCCCCAAGCAGCAAGAAAGGCCAATAGAATAAGGGTTTTCGGTTTCATGTGTTCCTCCAATGCGACGTGCCTCGCACCTTGGAAATAGGAGATCTGGCACGGCCCAGCAATACGGCGGACCGCCATTCCGGTGCACGGCAGTGCACCGATCTCAATTCTGGACTGTCCACAATTACGAATCGTGGTCGAGCACGTCGGCGGAGCCGCCCCAAAACACCGTGACGAGCTCACCGTCCTTCGCCTCGTCGAGGCCGACCACTTCGTCTCGAACCATCGCGTATAGGCGCTCAAGCGTCTCTTTGGCGCGTGCAGCCGGCAGCGAAAAGCTCAATGTCCGCGCGGTTCCGACACGCCGTGGGTAGTCCAGGAACCGGTGCTCGACGGCTTGCGAAAGCGCCCGCGCCAAGTTGCGGACGGCGTCGATCACCGGGCCAGGGTCGGTATCCACCGTGCTCATGAACGCTGCAGACAACCGTGCACGCTCGCCGTCATGGTCGAGGACCCCGGATGCGGCGAGCGCTTCGACCGCCCGCAAAAGCGCATCATCAGGGTGCACGGCAAACTCACGTTTGAGCTGCTTGAGCGCCACGTCCTGCTCGCCCTGCTCGGCCATCCAGGAGGCTATCTCTCTGCGCAGCGCAAAATGCTCCGAGTCGCTGAGCAGGTTCGATGGCGACTTTGCGGCTTTGGCAAGATAGGCGACTTTGCGTCGGCTCTTGCCCAACCGTCGCGCGATGGCCGTGAACGAAAAGCCTTCGTCAATCTGGTGGCGCACGTATTCGGTGAGCAAGAGGTCCACAAGTTCATCTGCCGGAATGCACAGGCGATGCGCCACTCGAATCGCCGGCTCCATCAGCGCCGCAATCAAACGGACCCGAAACTGCACCGAGACACTCACGCGCGCAGCCTAGCGCATTGCGCACCCCGTTGGGCGGTTCGACCAACGGCTTTGTGCCGAGTAGACTAGGCCCAGATGCGACTGCTTGCTTGCATACTCGCCGTATTGGCCCTCGTCTCTTGTGGCAGCAGCGACTTCGTCAACGACTACAGCTGGGACGCTGCGACGCCCGACGCACAGAGTCGACAGGACGCGCACTCACCTCTGGGTGATGCGGGTCGCCAAGACTCCCAACAGGTTGGCGATGCAACCCTCACACCAGACGGCAGCGCACCACAGTCGCTTCGCATCGCGGTCGTCTCCGACCTCAACGGCAGCTACGGTTCAACCAACTACGACGAGGCCGTGCACGGTGCGGTCGCGGCAATCATCTCTGGTAAGCCGGACGTAGTACTTTCGACCGGCGACATGGTCGCGGGTCAAAAAGAAGGCCTCGACTACCGCGCCATGTGGCGTGGTTTTCACGCCGCCGTCAGCGACCCGCTCTCCGCGGCGAATATTCCCTTCGCAGTGAGCCCGGGAAACCACGACGCCTCCGGCTACAATACCTTCGCTGCCGAGCGCGACATCTACGTCGACGAATGGTCGAATCGAAAACCCGCGCTCGACTACGTCGACGACGAGTATTATCCGCTACGTTATGCATTCAAAGTGCAAGACACGCTTTTTATTGCGCTTGACGACACCACCATCGGTCCGCTTTCCGATGGGCAAATGAAGTGGCTGAACAATGTGCTCTCGAGCAACCCAGCGAGGGTTAAAATCGTGTTCGGACACGTTCCGCTTTACCCGTTTTCTAGCGAAAAGGCCTCGGAGATCATCGGCGACGCCGCACTCGAAGACCTACTCAACGACCACCAAGTCGACGCTTTCATTTCTGGCCACCACCATGCCTATTACCCGGGCAAGCGTGCATCGCTGCGACTCACGGGCATGCCTTGCATCGGCGCAGGACCGCGCAAGCTTGTCGGTCAAGCGGAGGTATCTGTTCGCGCTATCGTGATGATAGAAATCGACGGCAAGCAGATTGGTTCAATCCACGGATACCCAGCCGGCGATTTCAGCAGCGCAATCGCGCGCAGCGCCTTGCCCGAATCGATCGGAAGCGGCTCTCAAGTGATCACACGCGACGACCTCTAAACTGCGCCAAGAGCCAGGGTCGACGACCTGCCGTTATCGCGGCGAAAGTGCCTCGATCTTCGATGCGCGAAGCTCGGCAGCATACATCTGACTACATTGCGATGCTCGATCTGTTCCTGGCGTCTGCTACAATTTGCAGGTGTATGAACACAGTAAGCCCAGGTGCATGAGCGTAGCCCTTTTCGTTACCTTGTTAGCCAGCTGCGCAGACGTCTCTTCACCAGCGGGTGGGACCATTCTCTTTGACTCCGACGGCGGAGACCATGAAGACGCGGCCTCGGTTCCAATGGACGCCGCGATAACGCCCTCAAAAGATGCCGCCGATACCGTAATGGACACCAGTCCGGCAATGGACGCAGCGCTTTCGGACGCCCCCGACGCTGTATTCGATGCAGCTCAGGAAGCAGATACAGAACCCGCCAACCCGTATGCGCACTACACGAACCGTGAACTGTCGGAGCTACGCGGAGCCTTTGTATGGGATCAACATCTTGGCGTACTCGATTCAGCAAGCCTCCAAGATCGCATGGCAGAAGACATTGCGATCTCCGACGAGCAGAAGCGCCGCGTAGCCGCTGGAGAGTGGCCCACCAAGGCCTTCGAGGATCCGATGTACGAAACCAAGAGCAACGACGACCTCAATCAGATGATCATCGAGAACAACGACTGGCTTCGCGCGCTCGATGGGCGAACATCGTTCACCGAAGCGGAGAAGACCGGCTTTGGCTGGGCGTCTGGAGGAATCTACGTGCTGACCGTCGAGCTGCTCAATCGGGGGGCGTTTATCGTCGTTCCAGGCTACGTGCTCGACCCCGACACCGTGGCGGCGCTGACGTCCTAAGTGCGAAGGCCGGAGCGGGAGACGAGATTCGAACTCGCGACTTCAACCTTGGCAAGGTTGCGCTCTACCAACTGAGCTACTCCCGCAAGAGAGGGGCTGATCTAGACCAGGCTCAGGGGCCTGTCAACGACGACTTGACTCGAAGCCAAAGCCCTCATAAACCCGGGTCTCCATCACGCGGAAGTGGCGGAATTGGCAGACGCGCAGGATTCAGATTCCTGTGCCCAATATGGGCGTGGAGGTTCAAGTCCTCTCTTCCGCACGATGTTTGATTCTTGCGGGGAAAGCTTCGCTCACTCGTGCGCGGGGCCCCACCCCTAGCTAAAGCGTCGACAAGCTCGTTTGCTAGCCTTTGCTCCGGTCAGCGATTTTGCACATCGCAAAATCGGACCTGCTCAAAGAGCGCTCATCGCAGACTTACGGCTCTTCGGCTCTCGCTGGCCTCATCGCGAACTTCACTGTCCACGGTAGCCTCATCGCGATTGCTCAACACAGCGCGTGGTACTCTCGATCGGTGAGCGGTCGGAGGTGGAGGCCGGGTCGCCAGAGCCCGGGAACAAGACGGAGACACGTGGCGACTAGCCTGTTCTTACTTGCCACTATCGTCGCGTCTTGCGAACGGAAGCCGTCTGGGTCAAGTGCTGATGAAGTAAGCGCCACAGTCGTGGAGACGGCCACCAAAGCGTCAACCGAGTCAGAGGAGATCCTGTTGGTCGTGTTGGAAAGCGAGCGCACGATGGGCGAACGCCCCGAAGAAGTCAGCGTGTACGATTCAACTGGTTTATTGGAGGCGAAGACGTTAGAGCACGATGGTCGCACCATACGCGTGCGCGCACACTCGCCATCTATCGCGTCCGAGTGGCGAGTAATCCTCACGTTCGCCATCATTCAAGGACGCGCTCTCGTCGAGGTAATGCGACCGATGGAACCTATGTTGTATGAGGTAGAGAAGCGCTCGGGGAGTTGGGAGGTAGATCGCATCTACTCTCTCCCGATCCACCGCCCTGCACCGGCTGCTGTCCAGGCAGATGCAGAAGATCCTGTCATGGCGGCTGCTCTAGCCGACGCACATCAGTTTCGTAGAGACTTCTTCGAGAGACACACGGCTCACGTCGCGGCCAAGCGTGACGCTAGCAAGAGACGATTGAAGGAACTCGAAGAGACGCTCGCTGTCACAACGCATCCGGATGTGCGAGCGCGCTTTGAGCCGGAGTACCGGCGACTTCCGGCAGAGATCGAAGAGGCCACCGACGAGCTGCGCTGGCTTGGTATCTGGCAAGCGATCATCCAAGATTTGCCCAGGTCGCCGAGCGAGGAACCGTGACTGAAGGTCCTCGCATCCTTTTCGTGTGCAGTCGCAATCAATGGCGGAGCCCTACGGCGGAGCGCGTCTATGCGAAGCGTGAGGGTTTGGAAGTGCGGTCGGCAGGGGTCTCGGCAACTGCGCGAAGGCGAGTCACCGATGCCGACATCGAGTGGGCTGACCTGATCTTCGTGATGGAGGAGAAACACAAGGCGCGCCTCAAGCAGCTGTTTGGACGTGATCTGCCCGAACACGTGTTCGTCCTCGACATCCCCGACGACTACCAGTTCATGGATCCCGAACTCATCGATATGATTACCGCTGCAGTAGACCCGATCCTGGAAGGGGAACTTACGTGAATCGTAATCGGCAGACGAAGCACACTAAGATCTGCGCGTGGTTCGCCGTGGGCGGGGGCGCGGCATCGGCAACGTTCTGCCTGTTCGGTTTGAGTATTGTGATGCTCCAGAAGGTCTTCATGGGTCTCATGCCTGCCGAGGCAGAAGGCGCTCAACTCGACCAGTTTCGATCAATGATGCTGAGCCTGCACACTCTGTGGCTGATCTTCATGCCCATCTGGATCGCCCTTGGCATCGGACTCGTGATCTTTGGGCTCAAGATGCGCAATCAAGCTCGGTTCGGGCGTCATGTTGCGATCCTTTGTGCGGCGGGCCTGGCGGCCTTCGTTCCCTACATGTGGATCGCCACCACTGACTTCCTGCCACAGTTCGCCGAAGGGCATCCAATGATGGGCAAAGACGCGGTGCTTCCGTTTGCCATCATGCAGATCATTTCAATGCTCCCTCTCGTTATCGGAATTGCACTGTTTGCTTTCTGGGCATGGCGCATAGGCTCCAAAGCTCAGGTATCGAGGTCGGCATGACGACAGATCTGAACTGGAAAGAGTTTCTGCTCTCGGACGAGCATGTCGCTACATTGAAAGCGATCGTCGGGGCGACTCACGACCGAATCGTGTCGGATCACGTGAACGGTGGGTTTCTTTCTGAAGCGCATTCGTGGGAGACACGAGTCGAGGAATACAGAGCCATCGCACCAGATAGGGTGGATGAGGCGCTCGTCGTTCGTCCGTACGGGGCTCAGAACCGAGACTGGGGTGCTGCGCAGATCATTGGGGAGAATGTTACGATCAAGAGCTGCCACATCCTCCGGTGTCTCCTGTGGTTTACGCCAATGCGCAACATGAGCGAGGACGAGATCTTGGCCGAGAGGGAAGCTGACCCAGCGATTGCTCACGTCTATCGAGGCCCGATGAGGGCCGCCGAGGAGATCGTGACGCACCCATCCCGAGCCGAAGAGGTCGAGTCCGGTTTTGTGAACCTCGTGGATGCGGGTGTCATTCTGACTACCAAAGACCGACAGATCGCCTGCCTCTCGCGATACAACGGTTACCCGACAGACTGCGGCCTGATCAAGTCGCCCGAAGTGGAGGAACTGTCGGAATCTTACCGCTTCATCCCGTTGGAGCAGTACACCGAAACAAAGCCGTAGACCTCAGCTCAATCGATCTGCGCTACGCGGCTTCGCGGGGGATGAGTTGGATGTCGGTGTCGAGGGCGGCAAGAAGCGCCATGAGCGTGCGCGTGGTGGGGTTGGCGTTGCCGTTTTCGATGCGGCTGATTTCGGCCTGGTCGATGCCGACGCGCTCGGCAAGCTCGGCTTGGGTCAGCCCTAGCTCGACGCGGCGTTCACCGAGCGCAACTGCGAGTCGAAAGCGCATACGCAACGCCTCACGCTCGGCTTCGGCATCCGCGCCGAGCGCTTCGGTCTCCGCGTCTACAAAGCGCGTCAGGTCGTCGAGTGTCTTGGGCATCGTCTCTTAAGTATATGGGCTTTATCCCATACGTCAAAAGCGTCGATTTCGAGGCTATTTGTGGGACTTCTGTGCGGCTTTCCAGGCCCTAAGGCGTTTGCGAGCGATTTCGATCTGCTTGTTCTGATGGCGCGGCTTGGGCTGCTCGGCTTTGTCGTAACCACCGAGCAGAAGCACGATCCGGTCGCCATAAGCGTGGCAGAAGACACGCAGCAAGACCTTCTCCGAAGTACTGCTCTCGTCCACGGCATCTTTTCCAACCCTCGCGAGCAGTGTTGCGGCGTCTTGGCGGATGCGTAAGGTTTTCGCGCCAGGCGTTGGAGCAACTGCTCGTCGCGCCGGATTGGATCTGCAGGAAAGACAGAAACAGTAATTAGGTTTTCGGCGTTCTTAAACAACCGGTGGGAAGAACGATTGGTGGTGTGACACAGCCGTTCATACGCCGTCGCAGCGGTAGCGGCCTGCGTCCACGGTGGGCTCCGCACAAATGGAGCCCTGACAAAGCAGGCCGTATTCGCAATCGGAATGCGGGCCATCGCAGGGACCACCCTTCGCAGACGGATAAATTTCGCAAGTATCGGTCTGCGCAAAGCATTTCAGGCCATCCTCACACTGACCAGGTTCGTCGCTACTGGCGCAGCCTTCGCCCTCCTTGCCCGCTGGTTGACAGGTCTTCGGCTCCGCGTTGCCAGCAGTGACCGGACGACAGGCGAGGCCATCCGCGCAACCGTAGAATTCGTCATCGCAGTTGGTACCGTTCGTCAGCCGCGGGCGACAGACGTGCTCTAGGTCGCTGCAAAAGAACCCGTCCGCACAGTCACTCGGAATATTGCTGTACCAAGGCTCACTACACGGATCGCCATCCGTTCCCTGGCTGGTCATGCAGCCCTCGTCGCCCTCGACCTCAGTCGGGCGGCAAAACAATCCATCCCCGCAGGGCTGCTGACTCGTACACGCATCGTTTTCGGCTTTGGGGGCGGCGCACTTGAAGTCGACGCAAACCAAGCCTTGTTCGCAATAAGTGCCGTCATAGCTACAGTCACCACCCTCAGCGTATCGATCTGCGCAAAGACCGGGATAGATGCAAATCTTGTCCGACGGGCAAATGCCAGGCGCTGCCCCATCGTCCACGATACAGCTGCAAACCTTCGTGGTCTCGCTGTCCACGCAAGCACCGCTGCGGCACTCAGTCAGAGAGGCACATTCATCCCCAGCGTCCAAGGTTGAACGATAAGGCCCGAACTCGTTCACGTCTTGGCCATACTCATTTCGGCCCGGCTCACCACACCCGGAGAAACCAAACTCATCGTAGGGAGGGCTTTCATCACCGTCGCCCCGCCCGAACCATTCGCATCCGCGCGTCTTCATCGATTCAAGGCAACTCGAGGCTCGGCTCTCGTCGTAGACGAGGCCTCCGTGTTCAAGGCCCGCGTTGATTCCGTAGCCGTGCACTTTCTCTGCAAAGGCCAAGATCAACGCATTGCATCCGTCGTCTCCAGCGTACTCGCTCGGGTCGAATCCGAAATCACTCACAAGGCGGTTGAGAGCTTCGTCGCGCTCGTCCGTCTTGCAGCACGACGCGATGTTCGCACAGTAGGCCTGCGCGTAGGCCGTCCAGAACTCTGAATGAGGCAAGGAGCCAACAGCACTGTCCCCGGACGCTCCGTCTCCCGTGTTGGCGGAATCACCGCTAGCATCGACGGCTGTATCCGCGCCCGCATCGGCAGTTGCTGAACCGCCATCATCGCCGCAGGACACAAGTACAGCTAAAGCGAAGAGAAGACAGGTGTTCGTTCGGCTGGGCTTCATATTTGCGAAGCGTACCGAACACACCCGTTCTCCACAACGCGGGCCATGGCCGATCAAGTGCAAGGGCCGTGAAGCAACTGAGCAAACTCACCGAACCTAAACGCCGCATCGGGATTTCCAGCGTTCTCGACTTGTCTAGTCAATGCTCCGATCTGTTCGGCTCATCACAGGCGAAGGTCGGGGAGCGGCAGGCGACATGCTTCGTTCGCCCCGCGCCACCAGTACATCTTCATGGTCAAAAAGGCCGGGTCGTTGTCGACACGAATGTGCGTTTGAAGAAGTGTCTCGTCGCTGCAGGAAGGCGGCCATTGATCTTCGCTCAAGATCAGCGCGCTTAGCGACGGCGACAATGGGCTCCAATCGTCTGTGGCCGTTGACTGGCCTTCGTTCCAACGGAAGGCTCGCTTTGGTCGCCCCGTGCTTGCTCTGGCGACTGAACAGGGCCGAGCGGTTTGAGCGTAATCTTCACAGCAAGCTCTTCGTCGTCGACGACAGCGGCTCCGCTCCAACTCTCGGCAAAGGGAAACGGCTCTCCGGTAGCAACCCAGCCAAAACAAGAGAGGCACGCAGCGTCATCGCATTCGTCATCAGCACAACCGAGCACGAGCAAAGAAAAGGCGACAAAGAAAACGAAAGTGGTTCGTGGCATCATTGGCAAATCGCAATCTTGGTTGGTGGCGCGCCTGGCTAGCGTTCAGCTAAGCACTCCGAGCAAAAGCAGTAGTCGAAGTTCCCACCTTGCTTGCAGACCATCGGTGACCTGCATTGTTCGTCGCTTGAACATGGAACGCGGCACTGGCCTGTCACGTAACCGGCGCCACTGCAGCTCGACCCGACAGGGCAGTCGGCGTCCGTATCGCAGTTGGAGACAAGATACCCACCGGGATATCCACCGTTGTTCAGGCAGTACGCAATCCCCGGAGGAAGCTCATGTCGTTCCAGTGTGCCTTCCGGCGGTTCGTAGCCACAGGGCGCATCGCACCCGGCAGCGTCAGGCTGTGACCAAGGATAAGAAGGTTCATATCCATCGGAGGGCTCGCACGCATCACCGATAGCGAGCGAGGTATTCGTGAGCGGGGTGCGTTCTTCTGACTCACAACCGAACGTCGCGAAGAGCGCAAGAACAACCACGCTGTGAACGGTCAAACGCACAGCACCAGTGTAGCAAGCGAGGTCGAGCACGCTCGTAGCGCTACGCAGATCTCGCTGCGCCGTGCTCGCTTGATACGTGGTCGAACGCACGCGAATCTGCGCGTGTACAGACGTCTGTACATTGTCCAGACGACTGGACGTGCGTGTACAGACGACTGGACTCGCCCCACGCAGCTCTCCTACAAGCCGCGGCGCGGTGCTTGACCTTCTGACGCTTGGGATTTACGAACCCGATCGATGGGGGGCACGTGGCTTTAGAACCGGAAGAAATCGAACCTTTACTTCAGCACTTTCCGGACTCACTCATCCTGCTCAATGATCGCGCGGAGTTGCTTTGGGTCAACCATGCCGACCCCAGCGCGAACCTCGACGAGGTGCTCGGAACCAGGCTCGATGCTTTGGTCGCCGATGAATACAAGGAGACCGTCCTCTCCTGCGTGCGACATACGCTCGAAACGGGTCAGCCCAGCTATTACGAGGCCTACCCCCTCGGCGAATACGACCGCACGAAGGTATACGGCTCTCGCGTGGTGCCCGCTCCTCCAGCCGCCGACGGCTCATCTCGCGCCCTGGTCATCTGCAGCGACGTCACCGAGCGCCACAAGGCTGAAGCGAGCCTGGCGAAGAGTGAAGCTCTGCTTCGTTCGCTGCTAGAGTCATCGCCCAACTGGATACTCTCGGTGGATAGCGACCTTCGTATCACCTACCTCAACCATCCTCCCCCCGTTGAGTACGGCCTAAGCATTGACGATGTCATCGGCATGCCAGTCGCGAACTACATCAGCCCAAAGTATCGTGAGAACGCGCTGAGGTGCATCAACGATGCTTTTCGGCTCAAGCAGCCCTTTCGCTATCAATCCCGCAGCAAACTTTTGGATCGTCGATATCAGGTCGATGTCGTTCCAGCCGACCCGAACGTACTTCTTGTCACGTGTGACGTCACCGAACAGCTTCAGATGATCGAAGAGCGTGATGCGGTGCTGGCTGAGCTGGACAAGCAAACCAAGAAGATCCAAAGACAGCTTCACGAAAAAGAGACGCTGCTTCGCGAGATCCATCACCGCGTCAAAAACAACCTTCAGGTGGTCTCGAGCCTGCTTTTTTTGCAGCAGAACACCGCGTCCGACCCGGCGGCTGTGAGCGCCCTCGAAGACAGCCGTGCACGCATCCGGGCCTTTTCCTTGGTTCACGAAAAGCTCTACGCATCCGAAAACATCGTCAATATCGATATCGGAGAGTACGCCATGGAGCTGGCTTCGGCGTGCCTGGCCACGCACGCGATGGATCAGCGCGTGGCCTTGAACGCGCAAGGAAAGTCCTTTTCGCTCGAGCTTGACGAAGCGATCCCAGCGGGACTCATCATCAACGAGCTACTCACCAATGCCATGAAGCATGCCTTCCCGGGGCAGCGCTCGGGGTCGATCACGGTTCGAACCGATGTGACCCCAACCTATCGATCGATTGCGATCTGCGACAACGGCGTGGGAAAACAGAAGCTAGAAACGACCTCGCCAACTCTGGGCGAGAAGCTGATTCAGGGCCTAGCGCGGCAACTGCGCGCTGACGTACTCGAAGATACGAGCGGGGGCACGTCGGTTGAGCTCAGGCTGCCTATCGAACCCGATCAGGACGCGGTTTCATGATGCGCTAGCGCCTTGCGCACCGCGCACAGCAGCGAACGCGTGTCAAAGGGTTTGCCGAGTACGCTTTCGCCGGCGATCTCCGGATACATCAACTTCACATCGGCGTAAGCCGTCAGAAAAACAACCCTGACAGGAAACACTGCCCGACAGCGCGTAGCCAGCTCAATACCATCCACTTGGGAACGTAGGTTAACATCCATCAAGATCAGCGATGGCCGCAGGCGCACGATCTCTTCAAACGCAGCCTCTGGATCAGCGCACGAGCCACAAACGTCGATCCCGGCATCTCGCAGACGCTCTTCGAGCTCAAGCGCAATAATGGCTTCGTCCTCCACGACGTAGACTGTCTGCCCTGCTTCGATGTCTCTTTCGTACCGCTCATCATTTGAGTTCGTCAATCCGCTCCACAACTTAAGCCGATGCTTTCGCGGTGAAAAAAATGCGCGCACCAGCTTTTTCGGCGACTCACCTCGAGTTGCGCATCACTAGATAATTTCGACATGCGTCGAATCTTTGCCGCCAAAGCGGCGACGAACCGGAACGCCAAACGCTCCCGCGAAGCTACGAATTGAGCTCGATGTTCCAACTGCGGCCACTTTCTCTCATGAGTTCGCAACGCAACGACCAGCGCACACATCTTGCAGAACATAAGGCCAACCCCAGGAGGTTTCATGATCAGTCCCCGTATCGCCGAACCGTTTTTGTACGCCATCCTTCTCGCGCTCGCTCTTGCCTGCACGCAGAGCACGTCGCCCAGCTCAAGCGGCCTCGGACTGAGCGACGACGATGACGCCCCGGATGTGTCTGAGTTTGGCGACGAAGATGACGAGGCCGATGACGCCGACGAGGCCGATGGCGCCAATGACGCCGACGAAGCCGATGACGCCGACGAGGCCGATGACGCCGATGACACCGACGAGACCGACGAGGCCGATGACACCGACGAGACCGACGAGGCCGATGACACCGACGAGGCCGACGAGGCCGATGACGGCGAATGTGATGACGACGTAGACTGCGACGACGGCGATCAGCTCATCAACTAACAGCGTATGAACTCGCGGCGAGACGCGTCGCGCCGCAGGCTATTTCCCTTCGAAGATGGAGCGGGCGATCAGCTCTTTCATGATTTCGGTGGTGCCTGCGTAGATCTGCTGAACACGGCAGTCTGCCCAAGCACGCGCGATGGGATATTCGGTCATGTAGCCGTAGCCCCCAAAAAGCTGCAAGCAGGTGTCGATGACGTTGAACTGGGCTTCACTCGCCCAGTATTTGGCCATCGCGGCTGTCGGCACATCCAGCTTCTTCTGCACATGAAGCTCGAGGCAGCGGTCGACAAATGTGCGCCCGACCTGCACCGTCGTCGCCACTTCCGCCAGCTTGAAGCGCGTGTTCTGAAAGTCCGCGATGCGCTTGCCAAACGCCTTTCGCTCAAGCACGTACTCGCGCGTCCAACCGAGCGCGCCTTCGGCTGCAGCAATGGCCGCAATCGCCACCGATAGACGCTCCTGCGCCAGCTCCTGCATCAGGTAGATAAACCCGCGGTTGAGTTCGCCGAGCAGCGCATCTTCGCCGACCTCGAGGTTTTCAAAGAACAACTCAGAGGTGTCCTGGGCCTTCATGCCGATCTTTTTGAGGTTCTTGCCTCGCGAAAAGCCGGGCTTGTCAGCCTCGACCAAAAAGAGCGACGTGCCTTTAGCTCCCTTGGAGGGCTCGGTCTTTGCGACCACGATCACCAAGTCCGCGAGCTGCCCATTGGTAATGAATGTCTTGCTTCCGTTGATCACATAGCCATCAGAAGTCCGCTCTGCGCTCGTGGCCACCCCTTGCAGGTCGCTACCGGCGCCTGGCTCCGACATCGCAATCGCGGTAATCACCTCGCCGCTGACCATCTTGGGAATCCAGCGCTGTTTCTGCTCCTCGCTGCCGTGGTGCAGCAGGTACGGCAAGACGATGTCCGAGTGCAGCATAAAACCCGGTCCGGTCGCGCCCGCATAGAGTAGCTCTTCGTCGATCACCGCGTTGAACAAAAAGTCGCCGCCTGGACCGCCGTAGGCTTCGGGCGCGTCGGGACACAAAAAACCATGCTCCCCGGCCTTGGTCCACAGCTCACGCGGCACCACCTGCGCGCGCTCCCACTCCTCGTGAAAGGGCGTGATCTCTTCGGCCACAAAGCGTCGTGCAGACTGACGAAAGAGCTCATGCTCCTCTGAGAAAATCGTGCGTGGAACCATCGCGGAAGGTTAGCAAGAGTCGCCGCCCTTCGATACCGCCCAAGACGCCGGCAGACCACGCCAGTCATGGCTCGAATCCGGAACCGCAGCCGCGCCGGAGTGTCAACACTGGCTTACAAAGCCAAGCCGCCGATTCGTCAATTCGCGGGAAAAGCACACGATTCGGGGTTGGAACGACGCTTGCTCTGTCTATCGCGCATGAAGGTGTGCAAAGCGCAGGCGGTGGGGCTGCTCCTGGTGGTCAGCTGTCAGGGCTCGGTGGAAATGCCGGCCGGTCCCAATGACCCGAACAACCCCAATTACGATCCCAACAATCTCGTTCCGCAGACCCAGCCGCAAGAGCCGATTCCATGTGGCGACGGCATTGCACAAGCGGGCGCGGAGCGCATCTACAGGCTGACACCCAACGAGTATACGAACATTGTTCGCACGCTCTTCAGCGACGACGCATTGGCGCCGCAACTCGATGTCGACCGCGAACTCATCGCGACCGGCTCGGCTGTCCGAAAATGGCAGTCCGCTGCACAAGCCGTCGTTCCAAACGGCAGCGACTGGACTCAGGCGTACGTTGCCTGTGACATCGATACGACGGCCTGCCAAAGCGAACTCTTCGAGGCCTTTGCCGAGCGTGCGTTTCGGCGACCGTTGCTGGAGGACGAGAAAGTCTGGCTAAGCGATCTGGCCGCCAGCATGCCCGTGGATGCGTCCAGCGACGAGGTCGTCAAAGCCGTCACCGAAGTGCTCCTTCAGACGCCGCAGTTTCTCTATGTATATGCCGAGGGAAGCGCCGTACCCGACTCGCCACACGCCTTGCGCGAACTCCGCGGCTACGAACGCGCGCAGCGCTTGTCCCTGTTCTTGTGGGATAGCCTTCCCGATACCACGTTGCTCGAAGCCGCCCGAAGCGGCGCGCTCGACGCGCCCGATGGCATGCGCACGCAGGCCGAGCGCATGCTCGTAGACGATCGCGCCAAGCCGGTACTGCGCGAGTTCTTGGTCGAGTGGCTCGAACTCAACGGCGCAACCATCTTGCCCACACTTGAGCAGACGCCCAAGTCGTCGGACATCTTCCCGGAAGTGAACGACGCACTTCGCTCAGCCATGCGCCGCGAGGTCGAGGCCTTGATGGACTACGTGATGTTCGAAGCCGACGGCTCGCTCGAGACGCTTCTCACGTCCACACGAGCCTACGTCAACGGTCCACTCGCCAAGCTCTATGGCGTCGCAGGCGGTCCCACGACGGAGAGCGACTGGCGCTGGGTTGATTTGGACCCGAATGAGCGCGCTGGCATGCTGACGCGCGCGGGCTTTTTGACGGTGCACGCTGCACAGACAGAAACGTCTCCGATTCGACGCGGCGTCTACATGCTGACCGAAGTGCTCTGTGTGAACCTGCCGTCACCGCCCGCAAACGTCGACAACACGCCGATCGACGCTGCCGACCTCGACCCGGAAGAGGTGAGCACCGTGCGCAAGGCGACCGAACTTCGCACAGGGTCAGACGCTTGCACGGGCTGTCACACCCAGATCAACGAGCTCGGCTTTGCGTTTGAAAACTTCGATGCAATCGGCAAGTGGCAAGAGCAGGAGCGCGTGTCCGGTGCGCCTATCGATGCAAGCGCAAACCTTTCCTCGTCGGGAGAAGCCACCGACGGGCCTGTAGACGGCGCTCTCGAACTGAGCGCGCGCTTGGCTAAAAGCCCCGCTGTCGCTGCCTGCATGAGCGAGCGCTGGTTCGAAACGGCGCTCAAGCGAAGCCCGGTCGAGCTCGACGCTTGTACCGTGGAGACACTCAATCAGAACGCAGCGGCATCCGCCAACATGCGAGACGCCATCTTGGACATCGTCACCAGCGATGCGTTCTTACACGTCAACCGAGGACCGACGGCGGGCGACCTACAAGCGGAGGGACAGTAAGCATGAGTCGCGACAAACTAAAAAACAGCGGTCGACGTGCGTTCTTGCGCGGCGCAGGTGGCGTGGCGCTCGGCCTTCCCCTGCTCGAGTACACCCATGGCACCACGTGGGCTGCACCCGACGGTTTCGCCAAGCGCGTCGTGGTCGTACTCAACCATGGCGGCGAAGCGATGTGCGTGTTCAAGGACGGCCAACGCGGCGGCGAACAATGGGGCACGGTCATTCCGAACATTGACCACTGGCTGCCCAAATCGGGCTCACGCTTCGGCGAGGCGCACGAAGTGTTCGAGGGCACGCCCATCTACGACAAGATGATCGTGGCGCGCGGCATCGACAACCGCGTGTGCACCCAAGGGCGCTACGGCGGCGACCATACGCTCTCAAACTGCAGCGTTCTGACGGCGCGCTCCACGAAGTGCGAAAGTGGCGGCAGTCCGGCCGATGGAAAGTGTCCGTCCGAGGAGAGCGACGAGCACGCAACAGGCCCCTCGATCGATTGGGTCTTGGCGCAGCGCCTCAACGCAAAATTTGGCGGCGCGAGTAAACCCTTCAACCTGAGTATTCCGGGACACTACTATGGCAGCGGGTTCTATTGGGGCGACGGCGGCGAACAGCGCACCGAAGGCGAGTACAATCCACGCGCGGCGTTCGACCGAATCTTTGCGGGTGTCACGAGTACTGAAACCGGCCCTACGCCTGAGGAGGTCCGTGCCAACGCGATCAAAGGCAGTCAGCTAAACGGCCTCATGGACGCCTATCGACGCTTCTCATCTCGTCTCGGTCAATACGATCAGCAGATCGTGGACGCGCACCTGGATCACCTTTCGGACCTCGAGCGAGAAATTCAACAAATTGAGGTCTCGGCGGGTTGCGTCGTGCCCAATGCACCCAAGAACTACAGCGACTACTGGGCCGCCAACGCTGAACCCGACGTCATCGGCCCTCTTCACGCGAAGCTGATCGTTGCGGCCATGCGCTGCGGTCTTACCCATGTGGCAGACCTCGAGATCACCGACTTCCTTACTCCTTGGGCACCCTCGGGGCTGCAGCTCGAGTCGGGTTACGATATCGGCCACTCACTGGGGCACTGGGTCTCGGACCTCAAAGGCGACCCGAGCATGATCGCCAGGTGGGAACTCGAGGTAAAAGAAAACCGTGCCTGGCGTATGGGCCTCGTCAAGATCATTGCCGAGGGTCTCGATGCCGTGCCCGAGGGCGATGGCACCATGCTCGACAACTCGGTCGTGTTCTACACCAACGAGTTTAGCTGTGGCGGTATCCACAGCTCGACCGACGGCCCATATATGTTCATCGGCGGCGCTGGCGGCTACTTCAATACCGGCCGCTATGTCGAACTCAACGAAAACCGCAAACGCGACCCGAACTCGCGCGAAAGTGGTGGCAACAGCTACTCCAACAACAATGTATTCGTCTCACTGCTCAACGCGATCGGCGAGACCGACACGAGCTTCGGCGAGTCCCAATACATGAAAGTCTCCGGCGGCATACCCGAACTCAGGGCCTAGACGCGGCGCGCTTCGCGAGAAACAGCGGGGCTCGTGGGTCGCCCGCCCTTCTGTCGACCCAATATCGATTGGCTCAATACTGTGTTCTATCGAATCGATTGGATCGAAAGCGAATGGACCT
The DNA here is from genome assembly GCA_964487255.1 of uncultured Polyangiales bacterium. Classification (GTDB taxonomy): domain Bacteria; phylum Myxococcota_A; class Polyangia; order Polyangiales; family CAZAQV01; genus CAZAQV01. Next base: position 227,795 of record CAZAQV010000002.1, read on the forward strand.
CTAGGTTCTGACTATCGAGGCGCCGCGTGTGCCAGGAAGGTTTTTGAATGGAGAACAAAGAAGGTACCCGAGTCCCGAACGTGAAGTTTCGCAACCGTAAAGATGGCGACTGGCACGACGTCAGTAGCGAAGAGTTCTTCAGGGGCCGCAAAGTCGTGGTCTTCGCACTGCCCGGCGCGTTTACCCCGACATGCTCGTCGACCCACCTGCCGCGTTACGAGGAGCTCACGCCCGTGTTTAAGGAGAATGGTATCGACGAGGTGGCCTGCCTGTCGGTCAACGACGGTTTCGTGATGGACGCCTGGGCCAAGAACCAGAGCATTGAGAACGTCACGGTCCTGGCGGACGGAAATGGTGCGTTTAGCGAGGGTTTGGGGTTCTTGGTCGACAAGTCGGAGCTCGGTTTCGGTAAACGTTCGTGGCGCTATTCGATGCTCGTCGACGATGGTGTGGTCAAAAAGATGTTCATCGAGCCGGACAAACCCGGCGACCCCTTTGAGGTCTCCGACGCGGACACTATGCTCAAGTACATCAATGAAAACGCGAAGCTTCCAGCTGAGGTGACGATCTTCTCGAAACCGGGTTGCCCGTTTTGCCTCGAAGCCAAATCCATTCTCAGCGACAACGGCTACGTCTACGAAGAAATCCTCCTGGACAACGGCATCAGCTACAAGACGTTGCGCAACGTGACGGGCAAAGCCACGGCGCCGCAAATCTACATCGACGGCACGCACATCGGTGGCGTCAAGGAACTCAAGGCCTATCTCCGCTAGCGCATCTTGATGAAGAACGGGCAACCGGCGTTCCCCGGCTTCGGTTCTGCTCGCACAGGAAAATTACAAAAACAGTCTGTGCGCTGTGGACTGCGGAGTGGAGGGAGGTTCGCTTGTTAGCCGCAACCACGCGCGATCGTCGATGTGCATTTTGCTACACTGTGTTGCAGACTTGCCAAGTCTCGCGATAACCTAAGAACACCACGTTAGAAAAGGGTGACGCAACTTGGGGGAGCGACCGACCGTACTCGTTGTCGACGACAATGAGGTGATTTTAGAGATTATTGTGCAGCAACTTGCGCTGCACGATATCTACGTCGTTACGACCACGCGCTCGACCATCGGCGATGCGCTCGCCCAGGGCATCGACAACCTGATTGCATTCGTACTCGACGTCGATATGCCAGACGTCGACGGAAGAACACTCTCGACCGCGCTTCGCAAGAACCCCAAGCACGACCGGGTGCCTATCATTTTCTTCACCGGAATGGAGCGGGCACGTGTCGAGAAGATGGCACAACGAATCGGCAACACCTCGGTGGTCTCCAAGTCCGAGGGCATCAATGGACTGTGGACGGAGATCTTGCGTGTCACCGACATCGTCGTCGATGCCGAGGAGGTCGTAGATGGGGAGCCGGCACAAGCCATTTCGGACTTCGTCGACCTCGAAGACGATACTGACCACTCCCGAAGAACCGTCCAACCACCCGACGGGCGGCAGTCTCACGCGCGAATCTCATACCCCAATCGAGATTCTTTATCGTCGATACACAATCAGGTCACGACCAGGCCCCCAAAGATCGGGAACGATGACGGTCGGCGTTAAGCGCAAGAAGCTGCTCGCCGCGCTTGCTCTCGCGACATGGCTCGCCGCAATCGGCGTGGGCAACGCCATGCTGTACAAATACTCTCTCACCCCAGGTGACGCCGGTGAGCGGCACGAGCTTTGGCCTCTTTCGGTCGAACTGCCACGCAACACAGAGCGCCAGACTTTGGTGATGGTTGCGCACCCTCATTGCAGCTGCACGCGCGCGAGTATCGCGGAACTATCGCGTCTCATGACTCGCCTTCAAGGACGCGTTCAAGCGTTCGTGCTCTTTGTCGTCCCAAGCGACGCAGATCGTGGCTGGGCAAAGACCGATCTTTGGCGCAGCGCAGACGTCATCGAGGGCGTCACCCCCGTTGTGGATATCGACGGAGCCATGGCAGAGGCCTTCGGTAGCAAGACCTCGGGGCAAACGTATCTTTACGACCCACAGGGCGTCTTGCGCTTCTCCGGAGGCATCACACCGAGTCGCAGCCACCAAGGCGACAGCGTGGGCCGCCAACAGATCATCCAGTGGGTCGAGACAAACTCTAACGAGTCGTCACAGAGTGCCGTCTATGGCTGCTCCCTTGAAGACGACGATGCACAAAATTTTCGGTTCCGGGAACTGCGCATGGCACAAACCCTCGGTTCCGGAGAAAACAAGCTGAGGTCACATGACAAAGACAACTGAAAACCCTCAAGTTGAAGCACTGTTTCACGAACGATGGCAGATCATTCTAAAGAGAACCGACAAAATGTTCGCGACGCTGATGGTCGTCCAGTGGGTGGCCGCAATCGGGCTTGCGCTGTGGGTGTCTCCTCACGCGTGGGCCGGTAGAGAGAGCGTCATCCATGCCCACGTGTTCGCGGCGCTGTTTATCGGCGGAGCCATCAGCAGTCTGCCACTTTTCCTCGTATTCTATCGACCCGGTCACTTGTATACGCGCTACGTCATCGCTGCTGCGCAGATGTTGTGGGCGGGTTTACTGATTCATCTGACCGGCGGTCGCATTGAGACGCACTTTCACATCTTCGGCTCATTGGCCTTTCTCGCGTTCTATCGAGACTTGCGCATTTTGATACCCGCCACCGTCGTCACCGCAGCGGACCACTTCATTCGCGGCCTGTACTGGCCCGAGTCGATCTACGGCATCGCCAACCCCGAATGGTGGCGGTTTTTGGAACACGCATGGTGGGTCATCTTCATCGACTTTTTCTTGATCACAAACTGCATTCAATCCTACCGCGACCTTTGGGGCCTTTGTGAACGCGAAGTAGAACTCGTTCAAGCGCAAGAGAGCGCAGTCCGGTTGGAACGGCTGGCAGCGGTGGGTCAGCTGGCCGCCAGTGTCGGGCATGAGCTACGCAACCCCCTTGCCGCGATCCGCAACGCACATGTTTACATCAGCCGTCAGCTCAAAAGCGATGCAGTCACAGGCCTCAATCCCCGCGTCGGCACCTTCCTCGACCTCATGGACCGCGAACTCGACGCGAGCACGAAAATCATAGCCGATCTCCTCGACTTCTCCCGCGCTCGTGAGCCAGCTCGCACCTTATGCCCGCTTCAGCCGCTCGTGGATGAAGCCATCGAACTGATACCTGAGGAAAAAAAGGTGGGTGTGACGATTCGCAACGAAGTTGCAGCGGACCTACCCGTGCCGGCCGTCGACAAGGACCAGTTTCGACAAGTACTGGTCAACCTTATCCAAAACGCTTCTGAGGCCGTGCAATCTCACAACGGTAGCGTGGCCATCGAGGCGGACGGCGGAAACGACCGCCCATGGCGAATCGTGGTTCGGGACGATGGCGGAGGTATCGACGCCGACGCACTCGAGAAGATTTTCGAGCCTCTTTTCAGCACAAAGACCAAGGGAACGGGTCTTGGGTTGGCGATCGTTCGAAGCATCGTGCAGCGGCACGGTGGCGACATCACAGTGACAAGCAGCAAAAGCAACGGGACAGTGTTCGTGGCGGAAATTCCGCCGCGTCCGGCAGAGTCCGCCAAGCAGGCGGCAGCATAGGGAATACGGATGGATATTAAACGAATTATGTTGGTTGAAGATGAAGACTCCGTCAGGCTCACACTGGCGGCCAATCTTGAGCTCGATGGTTTTGAGGTCGTGGAAGCCGAAAGCGCGGAAGAGGCACTGACTCTGCTCAAAGAGCACAAGGTCGATGTCGTGCTCTCGGACATTCGCATGCCGGGAATTAGCGGCGTCGAATTGTTCCGCGAAATCCGTCGACAGCACGCCGGCCTTCCCGTCATCTTGATGACGGCGTTTACGACCGAAGAGTTTGTGGACCAAGCGATCGAAGAGGGCGTTTTCACCGTACTCTCCAAACCGGTAAACCTCGGAAAACTGGCGGGAACGCTTGAGCGCGCCATCGAAACCCCGTTCATTCTCGTCGTCGACGACACGAAAGAAACCACGGCTCAAATCTCGGATGGCCTCGCGAAGCTCGGGTTTCGAACACGCTCTGCCTTCGATGCACAAGAGGCACTTGCCGCAATCCGCACTGGCTCCGTCGACGTATGTGTGACCCGCCTCACCCTCGACGAGCCAGGCGATGACAACATGATCGAGAAGATGCGCTCTCTCGATCCGGATGTCATCTGTATCGTGGTTGCAAAAGGAGACAACCAACCCAACGTCATTAACGCCACGCGCGCTGGCGCGTACTCCTGCATGAAAGAACCTGTAAGTATGCGGGACCTCCTACACAACATCGCACAAGGACGAGCGGCACGGGCGGGCGCGAGCTAGAGGACGAACCGATGTCCTCAAAGCGAATCTTGCTGGTCGACGACGACGACAGCAACCTGATGACCATGACCGCGTTGCTGGAAGATGAGGGTTTCGACGTTGCTTCTGCTCAGGCCTTGGACCAGGCTCGCGTGCAGCTGCGCGACGAGGCTAGGTTCGATGCGGTCGTGTTGGACTACCACCTGGGCTCGGACAACGGGCTCGACCTCCTGCCCAATATCGAGGCTCATCAACCTCGACCGAAGGTTGTGGTGATGAGCGGCTTCCAATTTGAGCAGTCCGTTCCGGGCGTAGACGCCGTTGCACTAAAGGGCGAGCACTTCGACCGGTTCCTAGAAATGCTCACCGACCTGCTCTAGACGGCAAACACCTTCGCTGATTCAACTGTCGACAAGGCCCAAGGCGTCCCGCAGGGCAATGCACGACTGGTCGTGCATCGACCTGAGGGCCTCGAGATCGATCGCGTCCAGTTCGCCGTTCTTTGCCGACATTTCGATCTGCGCAAGCATCGACGAGAGCCGGCTCGCACCGATATTGAGGCTCCCGCCCTTAAACGCATGCGCTGCGGAGCGACATGCCTCCGCGTCGGCTTGCTTAATGGAGCTCCTCAACGCTTCGAGATACTCGCTCGCGGACCGCGTGTAGGTGTTGAACAACTTGTTTAAAAAACCGGGCCGTTTCGGCGTTTCCAGGCGTTTGAGCCGCGAAACAATGTCAACGTCCACAAGCGGTTTGGGATCCAAGTGGTCTGCTTCCGAAGTTGCCATGACGCAAGTGAATTGTCCGCGCATCAACGACGAAGGTCAAGCTTTGTGGGTGCGTTCCCGCAAGCCTTTTATTATCGATATTGTCTATATGTATATTTCAACTATTGATTTGTTCAACACAGGGACTTTCGCTAGATTCTCAGCATGTCGGCACCGAAAAGGAAGACGAAGGTTGCGATCATAGGAGCGGGCACGGCGGGACTCAGCGCCCGACGTGAAGTTGCGAAAGAGACCGCTGATTATCTGGTGATCGACGACGGCCCGCTCGGCACGACCTGCGCGCGCGTGGGCTGCATGCCGTCGAAGGTGCTGATTCAGGTCGCAAACGACTTTCACCGCCGTCATGCACTGGCCGAAGAAGGCATCGTCGGTGGCGCTGGCCTCAGCATCGACACCAAGGCGGCGCTCGCACACGTGCGAAAGCTTCGAGACCGCTTCGTGGCTGCCGTGCGCAGCGACATGCAAGAATGGGAGGACAAACTCGTGCGCAAGCGCGCCAAGTTCATAAGCTCCCACGTCCTGGAGCTCACAGCCGAGGGCGCGGAGCCCGAGCGCATCGAGGCCGAGCGCATCATTATCGCGACCGGTTCGAGCCCAGTCGTGCCCAAACCGTGGCAGGCCTTTGAACACCGATTGATCGATACCGACGCGTTCTTTGAGCTCGAGGACCTACCCGAGCGCGTCGTCGTCATCGGACTTGGGGTGATCGGTCTCGAACTCGGGCAGGCGCTGTCCCGACTCGGTGTCGAGGTGCAAGGTGTTACGCTCGACAAGCGCTTTGGCGGACTCAGCGATCCGGAGGTTCAAAGCTGCGTCTTCGAGGCCATCCAAAAGGAGTTTTCCGTGCACCTAAGCGCAGTCGAAAGACTCGCGGAGGTTGGTGGTGACCTGTTGGTCGAACTCGCCGACGGGACGGAGCTTCGCGCCGACGCCGCACTCGTGACCATGGGACGCCGGCCCAACATTCACAGTCTCGGCATCGAAGACCTCGGTGTTGACCTTAGCGCAGGGGCATCCGCGGTCGACCCAGGTACGTTCAAAGTCAGCGGGGAGCCTTGGTACATCGGAGGCGATGTTTACCCACATCGCCCGGTGCTTCACGAGGCCTCCGACGAGGGACGCATTGCGGGTTACAACGCGGTTCATGACGAAGACCAATGCTTTCGACGACGCACACGTCTGACGATCACCTTTTCGGAGCCCAACATCGCTATGGTCGGGGAGACCTTCGAAGAGTTAGGCAAGCGCAACGCAGACTTTGTGATCGGTGAGGTCTCTTATCAGGGACAGGGTCGAGCCATCGTCAAGCTCAAAGAGACTGGGCTGCTGCGAGTGTACGCAAGTAGAAGAAGCGGAGCCATCTTGGGTGCAGAGCTTTTCGCACCTGACGGAGAACACCTCGCGCACCTCATCGCTTGGGCTCAAGCTTCGGATCTGACGGTCCGCGATGCACTGAGTCTGCCTTTCTACCACCCGGTCGTTGAGGAGGGTTTGCGAACGGCACTTCGCTCAGCGGCACGCCAGTTAGACGACGAGCGATCACCGCTAGAGGTGCTGCGTTGCGCCGACCCACCCGTCGGTATCCGCGCCTAATGGCGTGATCGGGAAACACGGCGATGGCAACTCTTCGACAACTCGAGTACGCCTTGGCGCTTGAAGAGCACCGCAACTTCGTGCGCGCAGCGCAGGCGTGCGAAGTGGGTCAACCGACACTGAGCACCCAGCTACAGAAACTCGAAGATGAGCTCGGAATCGTACTCTTCGATCGCAGCCGCAAGCCCGTCGAACCGACGGAGGACGGCCATAAGCTGCTCGATCAGTTCCGACGTGTCATGCGCGAAAACGAACGGATCGAAGAGGTGGTTTACGAGCTGCGCGGTGTCGTCGCTGGACCCTACCGCCTCGGTATCATCCCGACCATGGCACCCACCATCTTGCCCGACCTGGTGGCCGCGATGTCCAAGCGCCACCCGGACGTCGAGTTGCGCCTCGAAGAGCTGACAACCCAGGAGATTATCGTTCGCTTGCAGCAAGAAACGCTCGACGGGGGCATCTTGGCAACGCCCCTCGCCCACCCAAAGATCTGCGAGTTTCCCATCTGTCGCGAAGACTTCGTCGTTTATCACGCGCCCGAGCTTCAGCTGCCAACAGACAAGAACGGTCGTGTGCGACTCACGCGCTTACCGCTCGAAAAGCTCGTGGTCATGCGCGACGGGCATTGCCTGCGCACCCAGACGCTCGACCTTTGCCAGCTCGACCAAAAGGCTGAGCACACGCAGTTCTTTACGTTTGAGGCCGGAAGCCTGGGGACCCTGTGTCGCATGGTCGAGCAGGGACCGTTCTTTACGGTGCTCCCCAAGCTCGCTGCGGCCGACCTTGAGGCTCGCGGTCGAGGACAATACATCAAGCCCATCGCCGGTTCCGTACCCTATCGCGAGATCGCAATCGTCGCGCACCGGGTCTCTACGCGCCGTGCTATTCGCGAAGCCGTGGGCGACATCTGCGGCCAAATCCTGCGTCGCGCAGAAAACCGCGAACGACGACATCGGGCGGCGCCAGTGCCGCCGTTATAAGCGCGCGAGTGGCGGACTACGAGCCGCTCTCGTTTTCGAGGTCGTGGGTGCGCATCTGGCGCATCGTGCTCCTGCCCTCGAAACGCGCACCTTTTTCAATATAGAGATCCGGCGTATCGAGGTCGGCGTGCACCACGGCAGTCCGCAACAGTTCAATCGATTGCTCGGCGATGACCTTTCCGTGCAGCGTGCCGCCGAGCATGATCAGCGAGCCCACATGAATGACAGCGTCGACATCCGCGCCCTCACCGATCACGAGCGTCCCCTTGCCGCGAATCTCTCCCTTGAGCGTGCCGTCAATGCGTGTGCCATGCTCAAACACGAGCGAACCTTCGTAGCTGGCTCCCTTGCCAATGAGCGACTCGATCCCTTCCGTTTGCGTCTCACTCACGGTCTAAGTTCCTTTCGCAGATCGCGCTCCAGCGAAGCCATACCTTCATCGTCATTGCGATAATACCCCCGGATGGTCGCCGTTGGATCCACGAGCACAAAATGTGTGGCGTGCAGGATATCGTACCCCTTTTCTCGCGCTTGCTTCTCGCCGATGGCCACTTTGAAACCTTGCTGGGCAACTTGCCCAATCTGCCGCGTGTCTCCGGTCAAAAACCACCAGTTGTCGTGCTTTGCCCGTTGCTCCACGGCGTAGCGGCGAAGCACTTTGGGCGTATCGACCTCGGGGTCCACGCTGATCGAAACGAACTGAACGCCTTCTCCCAGGTCCTCTAGCTTTTTGTGGAGCGTCACTGCCCGTGAGGTCATGACCGGACACACGCTTGGACAGGATGTGAAAATGAAGTTCGCAACCGACCATTTCCCTCGCAAGCGCTCTACCGTAAAGGGTGTGTCGTTCTGGTCCACAAGCCCAAGCGACTGCACCTGCGAGAGCCTCGGCAAAGCCGGCTCCTGGCGGTCGCAACCCACCAAGCCAAGAGTCATCGTAACGACAAAGAACGGCGCCAGACGCCGCGATGAGCGTGCGGAGCCCAAACAAGCCGATTTGCTACTTGCAAATCGCTGCTTGTGACGCGCTGCCGTGAAGAGCCGTAAGTTCAGCCGCGATGAGCGTGCGGAGCCCAAACAAGCCGATTTGCTACTTGCAAATCGCTGCTTGTGACGCGCTGCCGTGAAGAGCCATGAGTCAGCGGGCATCGAGGAGGAGGACCGCAAAGAAAATCGGAAGGTAGAACAGCGAAACCACGAAGACGCGCCGAGCCCAGCGATCGTCCATGTCGCGCCACAAAGCAGGCAGGCACACCGCTGTGTAGGCCATGCCCAAAACCAGCGAAGTCACGGCATAGATCCAACCAGCCGTCCCGAAAAAGACGAGCGAGAACGAGATCGGCAAAAGCGACGCCGCCCAAACCGTCGCATGCACGGCAGAAAGCCTGTCACCCGCAACCAACGGCAATACACGCATCCCCGCGGCGGCATACTCGTCACGACGAAACGACGAGATCGCGATGACATGTGGAATCTGCCAAGCGAAAAGCACACCGAAAAGCGAAATCGCGGGCCAACTGATCTCATTCGTCGCGGCCGACCAGCCCATTAGTGGCGGCAGCGCTCCCGGCACAGCGCCCGCCAACACGGCCGTCGGTGTGAGCGTCTTCATCGGGGTGTAGATCGCAACATAGGAAACGATGGCACCCACCCCGAGCCAACCGGTGAGCGCATTGACGCCAAAGAAAAGCACTGGCAGCCCGAAAAGCGCCAGGGCGATGCCGAACATAAGACCTGCTCGCGGGGTGAGTCGCGCGTCGGGAAGCGGACGCTTTTGGGTGCGCGCCATGAGGCGATCCAGATCGCGCTCGACCCAGCAGTTGAGCGCGTTGGCAGCGCCTACAATGAGCAACATGCCCACAAGCGTGGCTGCCACTTTGGCGGCGCTAACGCTCACGGGTGCGATCCACATGCCGCCGGCGGCGGTGATCAGCACCATCAGGCTCACGCGTGGCTTGGTCAGCGAAACGAGGTCGCGGACCTTGTCTGCGAGCGACGAAGAGTCGCTCGCTCGTTCCGTCATCGTGCCGGCGTCCGCCATCGGTGCCGAATCCTGGGGTCAGCGCCCCTTGGAGTCAAACGAAAAAGCCTGCACTTTTCGCTACATACTACTTTGCTCCCCCTGCCCACGTGCCAATCTGTGCCAGCGCCTGACATGCGCACCCCACACATACCGCGGCCACGCAGCTAGAACACCCAGAAACACACTCGGTCCAGGCATGGTTCGCATTTTGCTTTCTTGCCTTGCATGACGATTCAACAAACTTTGCTCTTCGCCGCGCTTTTTCTGAACATGGTCGCCTGTAGCTCCGACAACGACTGTCCAGACGAAGCCATCTGTGAGTGCTCCGGTAGTTTTGGCATCTCGCTGGAGTTTACGGGTGACATCCCAGAGAACCTTCAGATTCTCTGGGACGGCGAAGAGGTTGTCAATGACTGCACTGGAACACGCAACGTGGCTTACGATCGCGACGGCGCGTTGGTTGATCTACACCTCGTGAGTTTCGGCTACACGCCACCTGGCACGGCCTCACTCGTGGTCCGAGATCAGAAAGACTGTACCGTCAGCGAAGAAGAGCTTCTGGCGGTCAACGACGAACCCGTTCCAGATGGACCGTACGAGCTGTGCACCGACGCTGCAATCGGCTTCACCATCGACTAGCAGCAACGCGTTTGCTTCCGCGCTCTGCGGCAGTGGACGGCGATGAATCGTCGTTGAACTTAAACGAAGAGGCTGGAGACCGAATCGCTGTTGTGGATGCGCTTAATGGTCTCGCCGAGCAGCTTTGCAACCGAGAGAACGCGGAATTTGCGGCAAGCGTTGGCGCGCTCGCTTAGCGGAATCGAGTCGGTCACGATGACCTCCTCTAGCACGGAGTCTTCGACGCGGTCGACGGCCGGACCGCTCAGGATCGGATGCGTTGCACAGGCAATCACGGACTTTGCTCCCGCTTTAGAGAGCGCTGCCGCGGCGTTACAAAGTGTCCCTGCCGTATCGACCATGTCATCGAGCAGCACGCAATCGCGCCCCTCAACATCACCAATGATGTTCATGACCTCGCTCACGTTAGCGCGCGCACGGCGCTTGTCGATAATGGCAAGGTCGGTGTGCAGTCGTTTTGCGTACGCGCGCGTACGTTCCACGCCCCCTGCATCCGGTGAGACAAACACGGGCAGTTTTTGAAAGCGCGGCCGCAGGTAGTCGAGAAACACCGGCATCGCATAGAGGTGATCAAAGGGCGTATTGAAGAAGCCCTGAATCTGACCTGCGTGCAAGTCCATCGCGACGACACGGTCGCAACCCGACGTCGTGATCAAGTCGGCAACGAGCTTCGCGGTAATCGGTGTGCGCGGCGCGACTTTTCGATCTTGGCGACCGTAGCCGTAATAGGGGAGCACCGCCGTGATCGAACCCGCCGACGCTCGTCGCAAGGCATCGGTCATGACCAACAGCTCCATCAGGTGAACGGACGCTGGCGCGCTGGTGGGCTGAACGACATACACATCGACGCCCCGCACGTTCTCCTGAATCTCCGCAAAAGTCTCGCCGTCCGAGAAGTTGGTAACTTTCGCGCGCCCAAGCGGAACCTCGAGATACTGCGCGATCGATTCCGCGAGGGGTCGATTTGCGTTGCCAGAAAAAATACAGATGGATTTGAACATTGCTGTTTACCGAAACGTTGCCGCCTTGCCGCCGCGAGGAATAAGGTGTGCCTGATCTAACGGATCCACCCCTGGTCTTCAACCAAGCAATTGTATTACCTGGCGATCGCATCGGCCATGTCCCAAAACACACCACACCTACATACACGCCGGCGCGTCGAATTCATCGATGCTCTACGTGGTCTGGCCGTGATCTTCATGATTCTCTGGCACACCGCCGACGGCTGGCTCACCGACGAGGCGCGGGCCGGTGCCGGCTGGACAGCGATCCGCTTGATGGGCGGCCTCGCGGCGCCACTGTTCGTTTTCCTTGCTGGTGTGGGCTCGGGTTTGGCGATCGGCGCGCGCCACGGCCGAGATCGTGACAAGATCTCATCGAGAATTTTCTGGCGTGGCCTTCAGATCGTCGTCCTGGGCTATCTTCTTCGACTGCAGTTTTGGGCGCTCGACAGTCTGGCTCTCTTCAAGCTCGGATCATTCTGGATTTGTTTACTGATTTTCTGCGGCTGGATGTCGGTGCTCTACGCCATTGGCCTCTTCCCGTACCGTTGGCTTCCAAAGCGTTGGCGCACGCCCCACCGCGGGGTCGCGCTGCTCGGCCTTACGGCTGCTGCCGTGGGCTACACCTTTATACATCTTCAATATCCTGGGCGCCTGAAGGGCCTACTCCGGGTCGACGTCCTGCACTGTATCGGAGTAAGCGTTGCGCTCGTGGCCTGGCTGTGGCGCAAGCGCGATCGCGCAGTGATGTCCCTCGCGGTCGCGCTCACCTTCGCGTTGCTGACGCACGCGATGCGCGCGACGATGCCCGCCGGCCTTCCCCCTTTTGTCGCAGCCTACCTCGCACTTTTCGATGCGCCGGGCGGAACCTGGACGCTGTTCCCCCTTTTCCCTTGGGCGTCCTACGCGTTCGCCGGTGCGGCCACTGGACTTGCCTGGAAGACGAACGAACAAAAGGTGTCACGACTGGGGTTGCGGCTCATGTTGGCAACTCTCGTCGGACTTGCTTCGTACGAAGGTTTCGCGCACGTCCATCACTGGATGCAGGCGACACCGGAGGGCGTTCAACCGCTTCGTGTGGTGTATCGCATGGCCTGGATCTTCGGGCTCAGCGCGGTCGTTCAGGCACTCTTTACTTTTGCACCCAAGTTACGCCTCGAACCCATTATTACACTTGGTCAAACGTCACTTTTAATCTACTGGGTGCACCTCGAATTCGCCTACGGGATCAGCGCTCGGATTTTTCGCAAACAGCTGATTGTCACACAATGGCTGCTCGGGCTTAGCTTTGTGCTGTTGTTGTCTTACATCGTTGCAAAAATTCGTGTGCGAAAAAAAGTTGCACAACAAACAAAACTTACTTCTTCAAAAACATGACTTGAGAGTTGCAGATCGTGTGGCTATAACAGTCGCTCGCTGCTCGCGTTGGGCTTCGTACTTCAAGCCGTTTGTGTCGATGATTGCAACCATACTCCTCTTCTCAGACGATCCTGTCTTCTCAAAACAATGGCGTCCTGCATTTGAGGAACTTGGTTGTGACGTACGCGCAACAGCGCCGGAGAATCTTCCCGTCGCCATCACGCGCGGCGGTGCAGCCATTTTCGACCTCAGCTGGGATGGTTACGACGAAGACGAGATCCTGACCGCCGTCGGCTTTGCGGCTTCGCAAGACACCGTGGTCGCTGCCGATCTCTCTACCGCGGGAGGCGCAACCGAGCTCGACGAGGTACTCGACGAAATCTGTCAGGGCTTGGTTCTTCGGAACGCAAGCGACCGCAGCTGGGCGGCTTCGCTCATGGTGCGTCGTCTCGACAAGCAACGAAGCGGACGCTTCGAGTACATCACCATCTCGCCACGAGGCGACGCGGTGCTTATCATCTTGGCCGACGGTTACGCAACTTCGGCACCGCGCCCAATCTGCGCAGAAGACGACGGGAGCGAAATCCAGGCCATCACCCTGAGCGACGATGCGACGATGGCAACCCTTGAGTTGGCCTCTGGTGTCGAACTCACGCTCGAGTCCGCCGCCGTCGCCAGGCAGAGCAATGGGCACGCCGAGGTGGGCCACCTCAACGGCAACATGGACCGCGGCGCGCTCGGCGCGCGACTGAAGAAACTCCGGCTCTCTTCGGGCCTTACACAGGCCGAGCTGGCACGCCGAACGGGTATTCACCGCCCGAATATCGCGCGTGTCGAAGCCGGTCGGCACACCCCGTCGCTCGACACCATCTCGCGCATTGCCACCGCAATCGGCATTCCGGCCACGGAAATCCTTCGTGGTTGACGGCAACGTTCGAGACGCTGCAACAGTTATTCTACTTCGGCCGGCTCCGCGTGACGCCGCAGGGTTTGAAGTCTACATGGTCAAGCGCCCCTCGAAGAGCCGCTTCATGCCGGGCGCGTATGTCTTTCCCGGCGGACGTGTCGAATCGTCAGACGCCTCCATCGAGGCGGCCGCCATTCGTGAGACGCAAGAAGAAGCCAGCATCACTTTGCGAGCTGATGATCTTCTGCTTTGGTCGCGTTGGGTCACACCCGACGTCGAACCGCGACGTTACGACGCTCGCTTTTTTGTTGCCAAGGTCCCGCAGGGCACCGCGGCAACACCCGACCCGGTCGAAACCGTCGAAGGGCTTTGGACGACCGCGGGTGACATGCTGCTTCGAGCGGACGCCGGCGACGCGTTCCTGGCCCCACCCACGCAGCGCTGTCTTGAACTCCTGAGCGCCTATCGACGAGTCGACGACGTCCTCCAAGACGTCCGTCAAAGCGCTGTCCCAATCATCAAGCCCGTGGTTGCGCAAGATGGCGACCAAATCTTCGTCGCCCTGCCGGGTGACCCGGCCCACCCCGAAGACCGGGCGTGTATTGCAGGCTCTACGCGCATCGCGCTCCCGAGCGCATGGCTCGAGCTTCTTCAGGCCCGAAAAGGGGTTGGACCTTCCGGACGAACAGACTAACGTCCGACCATGTCGAACGAACTGCTCAAACACGACGGCTACGCTCTAATTCTCGGTGCCTCAAGTGGTTTTGGTGCCGCGGTTAGCATCGCTCTGGCGGAGGCCGGGATGGACATCATCGGCGTGCACTTGGATCGCCGCTCGACCATGCCGCAGGTCGAAAGTATTCAGCAGGCGATTGAAGCGAAGGGCCGAAAAGCGCTCTTCTTCAACGTCAACGCAGCAGACGAAAAAAAGCGCGCCGCAGTCCTGGACGAAGTGCAAGAGAAGGTCGGCACCGGGAAGATCCGCGTACTCTTGCACTCGCTAGCCTTTGGTACACTCAAGCCGTACTGGTCGGACGAGGACAGCGCCAGCCTGATCAACAAGAGCAACATGGACATGACGCTCGACGTCATGGCACATAGCCTCCTCTACTGGACCCAGGACACGCTGCGTCGAGATCTTTTCGCCAACTGGGGCCGCATCTACGCGATGACCTCCGCAGGTTCGCACGCCGTCTGGCAAGGCTATGGCGCGGTCAGCGCCGCCAAGTCCGCGCTTGAGGCACACATTCGCCAACTCGCCGTCGAACTCGCGCCCAAAAACATCACGGCCAACTCCATTTGCGCAGGCGTGACCGACACACCGGCGCTACGAAAAATTCCCGGCAACGACGTGATGATCGAGAACGCGATCAAGCGAAACCCCTACGACCGGCTCACCACCCCCGAGGACATCGCCAACTTCCTCGTCGCCTTCTCGACCCCTGCCACCGCCTGGGTCACGGGCAACACCCTCTTCGTCGACGGTGGCGAAGACATCGCGGGTTAACTCGTGCTCTGAGGTGTCGGGGACGAGATCCCCAGTTTTTAGCTGTTCTTGCCACTTTGGTCCGCACCTGGGCGGCAGAAAGCCAGTCATTCTGTGGCGCGCAGGCGGCTCGATCTTTGCTTCAGCACTGGAGCGATGAGACTCGCACGATTCGCCAAAGCGCTGACGATGGTCCTGGCGGTTGGTGCATGCACAAGCCCGACGGGTGGCGGTTCGCAAAAAGTCATTCCCTCGGGCAAGGCGGACGGCCTGGTCGAAGCCCAGGGCCTTCGCGCCTGGTATCTCAAGGCGGACGGCCATACCGAAGGCGACACGCAGCTCGACGCGCAACTCATCTCTGCCCGCCCCCTCGGAACGCTCGATGCCTGGATCGACGGCCGCTATATCGGCTCACAGCGTGCGCCCATCGACGAGCCTACCATCCGCGAGCTCACCATCGACATTTCCACGCTCGAGCCCGGCTCCCACAGCCTGGTCATCGCTGATCGCGACAGCTTCTCGCGCGTCGTTGAACACGAGTTTTCGGTCAGCTTCCCACTTTACGTTGTCGTCTCCAACGACTGGGATACTTCCGACAACGACGATATCGAGTTTGAGCGGCAAGATCGTCTGCACGAAGAGCACCCCGAGCTGGTGCTCACTCACTTCGTCGGTCCCTACACGTTTACGGACCCAGCGGTCAGCGAGACTCGCCGCGATTGGATCGTCAACTGGCTGCTCACCAACCAAGAGCAGTATGGCGACGAGATCGGCGTGCATGTTCACGCTTACTGCAGCTTTATCGAAAGTGCGGGCATACCCTGCAAGAGTGAACCCGTCTACGCCGACAACTGGGGTCGCCCCGAGGGCTACACCGTCATCGTCAGTGCCTACTCCGAGGACGAATTCACCCAAGTCTTGCGGCACGCCGACGAGATCTTCGAGGAACGCGGCCTGGGCAAGCCGGTCACTTTTCGTGCGGGGGGCTGGTCGGCTGAACTCCACACGCTCAAAGCATTGGCCAACGCCGGCTACATCGCCGACACGAGCGCGGTCAACTGGCGCCGCCTCGAAGAGTGGGAGAACCACGCGACAGCGCCACTCTACTCTTGGAACCGCGAGCATTGGGCCAACATCAAGACGACTTCACAGCCCTACTACCCCTCCGAGTTCGACGCGCTAAGCGCCGAAGCGCCGAACCTACCCGTGCTTGAAGTGCCCGACAACGGTGCGCTCGTGGACTACGTTACGGCCCAAGAGATGATCGATATGTTCCACGAGAACTGGCCCGAAGGCAGTGCGCTCGGCTCGCCGACCAACTACTCGATCGGCTATCACCCTCCCAGCCTATCGGCAGAGTTTTATCAACGCATGGACGATGCGCTCAGCCACATCGACGGCTTTCTCTACAGCAAAGATGCCGGTCCGGTCATCTACGCGCCCCTGCGCGACATGCCCAGCGTCAACTGGCCCTAGGGCTCTGGGCGATCCAACCACGCAATCGCGCGCACAGGCTCGTCAAGCAGCGGCCCAAGAAGGTCTCCGTTCTCCAAGTCGATAAGCAGGTCACCGGGCCCACCATCGGCATATTCAGCGCCAACCGCGTAGGGAAGGTTGGGGTGAAACGTACCGAGCGAATGCAGCAAGGGTTTGACCTCGATACGATCTCCCGTCGCGAGGTTGACAACAAAGTAAGGTCCTCTTGCATGTATCGCCGACTCCGACTCGCTCGCAGCAAACCAATCGTACCTCGATCGAATCGGCTCACAGCCTGGTCCGATGAGTTCCTCAGCTCCGAAAGCGTCAATGCTCAAGTCGATGACACGGAAGTCGAAGCAAGGTTGGTCGATTTCAAGCCCAAGAATCCATCGCTTTTCCTGCATGTGAACAGAGCCTGTTCGCGAACCATCCGATTCAGGATAGGGAGCTTCGACAAGCGTGTTTCCCGCGTAGTCCAACCAGCCAAAGACGGGTGGGTCTTCGAAGGTGTCGAAGAAGAGATAAGTCTGCTGCTCCACGTCAAACGGACCGGTTCCATAGAACAGTTCAACGGGCTCGATCGTCCCGTCTGAATGCACTCTGCGATATTGGCCATTACGCGTCGCCACAACGGCTGTCAGAGGATTCTCCAGAAAGAAGTCAGAGTGGTTCTCGTACAAGACACTCACATTCAAGTTCCGCGATGCGTAGTGAAGTGTGTTCCCACCATCCTTGAGGCAGGTGAACCAGAAGCCATTTCCTGACGGCTCCCAGATGACTTGCGAAAGGTTTCCGTTGCAGGTTGGTGAAAGGGAGACTTCCTGGTGGTCTCCGTTCACCAGATCGACCAAAAAGAGGCCAGAGTAGTCGTAGCCACGCCCTAGGACGATAAGGGCGGTTTCGTCGGCTGGACTCCGCCGTATCCAGGCGTGAACCAGGCCATCCAAGCGCGGAAAAGTGGTCAACACGCGCCTTCCCTCGGGGCTAAGTTCGGTGACTCTGAAACTTCCGGCAGAGCTCCGGCTGACGGCCAACATGGGCGCAGGAGGGAGAACAAGCTCTCCTCGTGAAATCGGCGGGGCTGCATCGGCTAACGGCGGGACCGTTGCATCAGCCCCAACCAGAACGATTTCGTGCGAACGCGCACAGGCGCAGACGGACAGAGCAACCGCCACGAGCAAGGTAACCGGTCGAAACATGTCCGCGGATCTATCACAAACGGCTACGGCTTCATACGACTGGCTTTTTCGTCAAGGCCGGAGGTGCCGAAGCGGGAGCGAAGGACGTCTACGACATCGAGTGGGTCGATGTCGCGGGCGAGGAGGCCTACCAGTGCATGGTAAAGCAAGTCGGCGGCTTCGCTTGCGACGCGTTTATCACTTTCGCCTGCGAGCGCATCGCAAAGCTCGCGCGCTTCCTCTGCAATCTTCTCGTTGATCTTCGCCACGCCACCCTCGAGCAAGCGCTTTGTGTAGCTCTTTTCGCCCGCAGCTTCTTTGCGGGCCCGAAGCACACGTGCGAGCTCAGCCAATGCCGGCAGCGCGACAGCTTTCGGCTCAGTGCCCGACGCATCTCTTTCACGATCGAGCCGCTCGAAAAAGCACGTCTGCTCACCGGTATGACAACTTGGCCCCGAGGGGTCGGCCACAAAGATCAGCGTATCGCCGTCACAGTCGAGCCACACGCTGCGAACATCGATGGTGTTGCCACTGCTCTCGCCTTTCATCCATTGCATCTCACGAGAACGCGAATAGAAGTGTGCCTTGCCGGTCGCGAGGGTCTTCTCAAGCGCTTTGCGGTTGCACCAGGCCAACATGCGGATCTCGCCGCCGAGGTCGGACTGCACGATGGCGGGCACAAGTCCCGCTTCATTCCACTTAAGCTTGTCGAGCATCTTACCCATGGCGCTATTCTGCCCTCAGCGACCATTCGCACAACCAGAAAGAAGCCGCTATCCGCGGATAGCCTTCATACGAGCCTCGTGCATCAGCCGCTGTATGTCGCTCAAGTGCGTCATCGCCTTGTCGGCAAGACGACTGCCCGACTGCGCCCCGTCGTCCTTCTCTCCCCGCACGTGTTCCATCACCTTGGCTTTCTCTGCCAACGTGGCGGCATCGGCATCTTGGCCGGATTTGTGAAACACGAGCGCCTCAGAGACTAGGCTTCCCAGCGCCTGCATGGCCTTGCCTGCCGATTCGTCGATTGTCACGGAGAGCGCCCCCGCTCCCGCATTCACCAAGCCTGCGGCCAACTGGGTGGTTGCAGCGTCTCGCTGCCTCTCAATCGAGTGAAGCGCCGATTGGTGACGGACATTCTCCGCGTCTCGACTCGCCCTACGTTGCTCGGCTGCTTGGTCTTCGAGTTCAACGCTGAGCTTCGCGATCATGTCGTCGATGCTTCCTGTCATAACTGGATGAGATGTCTTGATCTGCATATTGTGTTCCTTTCCTACCACTCGCGAAGTGTTGCCATCTGCGCTTCGGCGCGTTCTTTTCGGATGCGCTCGAGCTGCTCATGGCTGCGCGAACTCTGTGCGAAGATCTCCTTGATGAGAGCCACTTGGTTGTCGGTGAGGACGTTGGCGTACTCAACCTCTTCGCCAGCCTCTTCGCCGTCGAGGAGGTATCCGGTTTGGATTCGCTGCACGACCGAAGCGGCAGCGCCGTTTGCGGCCTGCAACACTTGGGTGACCGTCTTGACGGTTTCGGCAACCGTCTTGATCGCCTCGGCCGTTTGTGCGCCCACATTTACGACTTGAGCACCCGCCGCCGCACCATTCGCCGCGGAGCTCACAACGTTTGCAGCCGAGCTTCCAGCAGCAGCGCCACCACCTACAATGCCACTTCCGAGTGTCAACGCCGCACCCACGAGTTCGACACCGAGTTGGAACTTGGAAGCGTCTTCTTCACTGACAACGCCAAGCTCAACAGCAACATGAGTGACCGGCTTTGCGCACAGAATGAGTGCCGCGCCCGCAATCGCAAGCCCCGCACCAACGCCACCGGTACAAACCGCCGCAGCGACCGTCGTCGCAATCACTACGACCGCTTTGAGAACGTCCCCGAGCGGCCCAGAAAGACCGAGAAAACCGCCCGCTTCCTCTGCTTTCTTGAGCGCAACCTCCTGCATCAACTTCTGATGCTCCGCCCGCGACTGGTTCAGCTCGATACCAGACTCAGCACGCTCAACGCCGGCATCACGCATCCGTAGCTGCATCTGCATAAGCAACGAATCGGGATCAAGCTTGCTCGATTCGAGTACCATCGCCGCTCGGTCCATGCTCACGTCGCTGACGACTGTGGCGTATTGCTCTTCCGCTAAGCTCAGGGCGCCCACACTCAGCTCTCGAATCGCTTCCCGTCCAGCGGGCCCACTCGCCCCGGATCGATGTGTTGTTTGCATCATCATCTCGGGTTCGTTTAAGCGAGATTACGCGTAATCGCCTGCGCACCTTCATCGAGTTTTTGCAGCAAGTTTGTCGCCAACGTCACGATTTGTGTTCGCTGTTGCATCAGGGACTGCAGCTTCACCATCCGCAATTCATTTCCCGTATTGAGCTCTCGCTGATCGTCTTCGAGCTTCTTGATTGCAGCATCGATCGTCTCAGCCTGAATACTCCGACGGCCGTGCGGTCCCATCGATGACTTGATGTCCTCCTCTAAGACAATACCGTGTGACTCGAGCAGCTCCTTCGCCGTCTGTGTCTTGCCATCGCCGCTCGCGACAAAGTTGTGACTCTTGTCCGTGTCGTTGGGCTCGATGTAAATACCCTCCTTGCCTGAAGCGGCCAGATGCTCCTGGAGCTCTCGAAGACCTCTGATCTTTTCTCCAATCTTCTTCGAATCTGCCTGGCTCACCTCAAGGTCGCTCATGCTGGCACGGACTTGGCCGTCGATGTCTTCCATCCGCTTTTTTGCAACGTACAGAATCATCTCTGGGCTCAGGGTCGCGAAGTCGCTGAGATCAACGCTGCTCACCACGGCGGGGCCAGTGAATCCGCGCACTTGGGTGCTCGCTCTGCTTGGTTCGCGGCCGTTGCTGTCCGGGGCGTACGAAACGGGCTGCCAGATAACGATTGTCATGAATAGATTCCTTTCGGCATGGCGGAGAGGGAAAGGACAGACATGGCCGCGTCATCCACAGCTTCTTCGAACCGCGCTTGCAGTGACTCAAAAGCCCCATCACCGATGAACGCCTCGTCAATGTCGTCTGCTAGGTTGACGCCCGCCTGAGAAGCAAGGCTCTTGAGCTCAAGCGTCTGCCGTTCGAGCTCGAGCAAGATGCGCTCAAGTTGTTCCGAAAGACTTCGGTCGAAGAATGAAAATGAGTCGGCCATGTGCTGTTTTCCCTTTCCCCATCCTTCTCGGAGCAAGCGGCAGCACGGTTGCGAACTTTCTTAGGGAGTCCGTAAATTTTCTAAAAGGCTCGGTTTTCGTAGCTCTCGAAGCGCCTCAAGTACCCGACGGTAGAGTTGCTTTTCCCACCCAATGCCGCGGACTGTCGGAAAGTCCGCCATCGCAAGGCATCCGCGGCGATTCACAACGACTCTAGGTACGCGACCAAGGCTTCCTTGTCCGTTCGACTCAAGTGCGACGAATGACCCATTTTTCCGTCCGTGCCATCGAGCATCGCGAGCAGCGTCGGGAACCGGCCATCATGGAAGTATGGCGCCGTGTTCGCGAGTCCAACGAGCGCGGGCGTATTGAAATCACTTTTTTGGTCCGCACTGGCGCGCACGATCGGGTAGCTCATCGTGTCCGAGAACGAACGCTTCTCGACATGGCAGCTCGAACACTCGGCCTGCTCGGAGTGAAAGATCGCCTTGCCTTTGGCAACGAGCTGCTTGCGGGAGAGGTCCGGCGCCTTGGTCGGTACTCGCAGGCTCTTGACGTAGGCCACCAATGCTTTTTGGTCATGCGCGCCAAGCCCCTTTCCGCCGAGCCGCTTAAAGGTCTGCGTCAGGTGATCGTCGATGCTCTTGGCGCCGCCGTTCCAACCGTAAGGCGCCGTACCGCTCAGCTTGCCCGCGAGCATGGGCGTTTGCCGCGGCCCGTTGGGCGTCGACCAGACCAGGCCGTCCTGTCGACCCCCGGGGTGACAGCTCGCGCACGAACGGCCGTCCTTCGAGATGCGGCGATCGGTCGCGAAAAAGAGTTCGCGCCCGTGGGTCACCAACGGGTCACGGCTCACGAATGGCATCGCGTGGTTCACGATCTTTGGCCTCGCCGGATCGTTCGCAGCGTTAACCACACTCAGCTGCCGCGCTTGCTGAGACCACACGACGAGGCGATCGTGCTGCTCATCCCACGCGAGCCCCGTCGGTCCGGCGGGCACCTCGACCGAACCCCAGCCGCCATCGGAAACGACGGTCGAGTCTCCCTGACAGACCACAAAAACCTTTCCCTCACGGTTGCTCGCGGCCGCTCGAGGAATGCGACAACGCGGCAGGTGCCCGAAACGTCGCTTTTTAGCGACGTTATCCGCTGTCGAAAGCTCGAGCAGTCGCTCTTGGACGGGACGTTCGGAGATGACGGACGAGCCGTAACCTGTGCTGATGCGCTGCGGCTCCCCGGGGAAGATTTCCGAAACCGGAATGATCACGTCATCGCCGTGGGACACCATCGCAAATCCATGTACAGGCGTGCGGCGGATCACCGGTTGGCGGACCGGCCTACGCCCAACGTGTTTGGGCAGGGCGATGGGGTGCTGTGGCCCAAAGGGATCGAGTTGGTTGACCATATGAAGGGGACGTCGATGTCGGATGTGACGCCTCACGACAGGCGTGTGAACACGGTGCGAGTGGTCCCGACTCGACACGCTCCAAGTATTGAGGTCGACGCGCGACACCTTGCCACCTGTCACATGGCTGACGAAAGCTTGCTTGCCATCTCGGCTCACAACGGCTGCGAAGGGGTCGGCGTCCAGCTTGAGGCTCCGAGCCACAAAAGGCGCTCCGCCTGCGGGCATCTTCACTTCAGAGATCTTTGCGCCCCAGCGGCTCACGACGAGTGCGCGGTCCGATAACGGCGTCGCGGCGATGGCGGTGGGTTCGGTCGGGACCGGCACCACCGAATGCGCTCGCAGCGGTAGCGAAAGACTTGACGCGGGGATCAGAACCGCAAAGCGATGAACGTCGCTAAGTGTGACCAAGACACGTCCGTCCGGCAGCGTCAGCACCGAACTTGGTGTCGCACCAAGGCTCGTCTTCGCGAGCTGCTTGCCGCTCTCGACGTCCACCGTGAGCAGCGCACGCGCGTCCTCATCCGCAACGTAGGCGATCGTTCGTCCCGCCGCTCGCGCAAGCGATACGGTGCCGGACGTACGCTGAATGCGCGCCGGCTTCGGAGCGCTGGCCAGAAGCTGCGGTTTGGCGGGAAGAGTCGGTTGAGATTTGCCGCTGACCTCTGGCGTGGTCGATGCGGCGAACGACTCCGCGGCCAAGCCGCCATCGCTCGCCCCACATCCGGTCGCAACCACCAAGCAAACGACCCACAAGCATGTAACCGCGAGCACCCAGAGCGCAGCACACGCCCTCACACTCCAGTCTGCATTACGCTTCGCGCTCCCCACGTCTCGCATGAAAGGTTGAGACGGGTCGCTTTTGAAAAGGATCTACGGGCCGAGAATCTTCTCGATATCTTGGTGGATCTTGTCGGTTTTGACCTTGCGGGCCAACGCCAGCTCCGAAATCAACAGTGACTCCGCCTGCTCAAGAAGACGGCGCTCACTAAAGCTGAGCTCCTTGTCCGACTTGAGACGGTAGAGGTCACGGAAGACCTTGGCGACCTCAAAAGGGGAACCGCTGTTGAGCATCTCGTTGTACTCGCGCTGTCGACGATTCCATGGCTGCGACTTGACCGCCACTTCATCGGACTTGAGCACGTCCATGACCTTTTTGACGTCATTGCGGGAGATCACGCGGCGAAGCCCCATCCGCTTGGCTGCGTCGACCGCCACAATCACCGTTCGAGACTTCTTTTCAAGCGTCTTGATGATGTAGAACTCGGTCTTGTTGCCCGCTATTTCCTTCGCTTGAACCGCACTGACTTCGCCCACGCCATGGGACGGATGCACTGCATAATCTCCGACCTTAAACTTCATTGGTCTTTTGCCCCTCAGGTATTGTCCCCCTGCTGAAACTCGTTTCAGTAGGTTTCTGGGCGTAGCATGAAGGCCTACCGCGTCAACGCGATATCGATGGCTCTTCACGGCTCCGCGTCGCAAGCACCGATGTGGTTATACCACATCGGCTTGCTTCGTCTGCGCACGCTCATCGCATTATAATTACATGGAAATCAAGCCTGTGCGCGGGCGCGACCGTTGGCCGACGAGGCCCCGTTTTTCTTAGCCTTCGCGGAGCCACTCTCGTCGCTCTGCGAGGCGGCTTCTTGAGTCTCGGGGGCTTCGAGCAGGCCGTGCTTGATAAGCAGTTGTTTTTCAATATCTGCAAGCATTTCCGGATGCTCCTCGAGGAAAGAGCGCGCGTTATCGCGGCCTTGGCCGATACGATCGCCGTTGTAGCTGTACCAAGAGCCTGATTTATCAATGATTTTGTCCTCGACACCGAGGTCAAGGACGTCCCCGGTCCGGCTGATGCCGTGGCCGTAAAGAATGTCGAACTCGCAGGTCTGAAAAGGTGGTGCGACTTTGTTCTTCACGACCTTGACCCGTGTCCGGTT
Organism: uncultured Polyangiales bacterium; assembly: GCA_964487255.1. Classification (GTDB taxonomy): domain Bacteria; phylum Myxococcota_A; class Polyangia; order Polyangiales; family CAZAQV01; genus CAZAQV01. Next base: position 252,054 of record CAZAQV010000002.1, read on the forward strand.
GCCGACGGCTTGGTCGCCAACTTTGATGGTGCCAATCCGGCGAATGTCGAGGCGCTGCGAGGAGTAAAACTTGAGTGCGTTACCCCCGGTCGTGGTCTCTGGGCTGCCGAACATCACACCGATCTTCATGCGGATTTGGTTGATGAAAAAGAGTGTGGTGTTGCTCTTATGAACCGTTGCGGTGAGCTTGCGAAGCGCTTGGCTCATCAGACGCGCTTGAAGACCCACGTGACTGTCACCCATTTCGCCCTCGATTTCTGCCTTTGGAACGAGCGCAGCCACCGAGTCGATGACAATGAGGTCGACCGCGCCAGAGCGCACGAGCGTGTCCGCGATTTCAAGGGCCTGTTCACCGTGGTCAGGCTGAGAGACGAGCAGCTCGTCGACGTTGACCCCAAGCTTTCGGGCGTAGATCGGATCGAGCGCATGCTCGGCATCGATGAAAGCCGCAACGCCACCCTTCTTTTGGCACTCGGAGATAGCGTGAAGCGTAAGCGTCGTTTTACCGCTCGACTCCGGCCCATAGATTTCGACGATGCGCCCACACGCATAGCCCCCGACACCAAGCGCCAAGTCGAGCGAGATGGACCCCGTCGAAATGGTGGGGATGTTGCGAACCGCGGCCTCGTCGCCAAGACGCATGATAGCGCCTTTTCCGTAGGCCTTTTCGATGGTGCCGAGCGCCAAATCGAGCGCTTTTTGCTTGTTGGAGTCGGTGTTGACGGTCTTGGATGCTGACTTTGTGTTGGAGCGGCTCATGGGTACCTCGTGCGGTTCTTAAATGGCTGGGTGTTGGGTCCTGTGTAAACGTTCAGTGCCTGGTGTATCGCAGTTTTTCCAAGGGGTGGCAAGAAAAAAGATACGTCTGTTCAGTGCGGCAGAGTGTGATGCACAAGCGGTTGGGGAGGCTTAGCACCTGAGCCACAAGAGAGGTGAATTGTTCGCTCCGATCAATCAAATTTGTGGAGCTACCACAAATTCGATTTCGATCTGCGCCTGTCTTCTTGCTCTTCGGCCAAGACATCTTCGCTGCGCACGCTCATCACGAACGGGTGGCGCGCGCGACGAGGTGAAGCGCGATGTAGGCTGCAAGCTTCTGAATGCGTGTGCGATCACCCGGCAAGACTTTGTGTTTGGTGACGATCGACGCGCCGTCCGCGCGTGCAACAGCGAACCACACCGTGCCCACGGGTTTGGTTTCGGTCGCGCCACCGGGCCCCGCGATGCCCGTCACCGAGACCGCGACGTCCGCTCCCGAAACACGAAGCGCGCCTTCGGCCATCTGCACTGCCACCTCTTCGCTCACCGCGCCGTGCGCGCGCAAGGTGTCTTCGCGCACGCCGAGCAGCGTCGTCTTGGACGCGTTCGAGTAACACACAGCGTCCATCAGCAAGTAGTCGGAGCTGCCGGGTATCTCGGTCAACATCGCACCGATGAGCCCGCCCGTGCACGACTCAGCGACCGAAAGCGTCCAACCCCGGTCTCGAAGCGCACGTCCGACGAAGCCGGCGAAGCGCTCGTCGCGACCGCCGTAGACGTGTTGACCCAATCGCTCGCGAAGCTGTTTTTCAACTTTGCCACACAACGCCTCTACGCTCTGCCACGCAGCAGCCGTCATGGCGGTACGGTCTGCCTTGATCTTGAGTTCGATCTCGGGAAAGTGGACGCGATAACCGAGGGTCACGCCGGGAAACGCGGCCTCGATGTCTCGGAGTTTGTCGGCCAGCTCCGACTCGGGAAGCCCGAAGGTACGGAGATGAAGTTGATAGGACGTGCGCTCGGTCAGCGGAGCGAGAAGCGGCTCGATTTCGTCGGCGAAGATGCCCTTCATTTCGCGTGGCACGCCGGGCAGGCACACGATCAACGTGTCCCTGTGTTGGACACGAAAGCCCGGCGCGGTGCCATGTCGATTCGTGATGATCTGCGCGCCACGCGGGAAGAGTGCCTGTCGTTCATTAGACTGCGGCATGGGTCGACCACGTGCGCCCCAGCGTCTGCGAATCGCCTCCAGACTCGGTGGGTCGATGGCGAGTTCGGCACCGATGAGCTGCGCAACCGCATGGCGCGTGAGGTCGTCGCTGGTCGGACCCAGCCCACCGGTGGTGACGATCAGATCGACGTCTGCACAAAGGCGCTCGAAGGCCTTGCCCATCACGTTCGCCTCGTCTTCGACGGAGACGTGTTCGACGACGTGAAACCCAAGCGCGGTGAGCGCTTCACCCAACCACGCGGCATTGCTGTTGACAAGTTCGCCGCGGGTCACTTCCGTCCCGATGGTAAGCACAGCGGCGCGCATGACGGGCTCACATAACGCGGAAACGTTCGATTTGCCAGCTATCCGAGGGTGGCAGTCGGTGGCCCACAAAAAAACGCGGCCTCCGTCTGGAAGCCGCGTCTCTTTTACGTATGGGCCTGGCTACTATCCGCCGCAGTTATCGCCTTCGAATGAAAAGCCCGAGCAGACGTCAAAGGCCTCGTAGCAACCGGAGTCACAGCGACACTGAATACATTGGTCGGAGCCCGGATCGGCGATGCACTTATCCAAGCAGAACTCGCTGCCACAGTTGGCGCTCACGCCATAGCAGTAGCCGCAGCCGTCGGTGATGTCTGCGTCGGTCGCCTTCACGGCGTCGCGTACACAGTTACGGAACTTCTCGTCGTCTCCTTCGGAGGTGCCAAAGCAGGCGACGGCATTGTCGCTCGCTGCGGTAGCGGCTGCGTTGGTGTCGAAATCGAGACCATCACATTGGTTGGGGTCACCGGTGTAATATCCGGTCGATGCGTCGGCGGTCGATGCGTCGTCAGCCGATGCATCGTCAGCCGATGCATCGTCAGCCGATGCGTCGTCAGCCGATGCGTCGTCAGCCGATGCGTCGTCCACCGTCGCGTCGGTGCCCGAGTCGGTTGTGCCAGGATCATCATCATCTCCGCAGGCGGCAAACCCCGCGAGACAGAAAGCCAGTAGGTACATGTGAATCTTCATGCGCGTAAGCGTTCAACAAGGGTGCCGGTCACGCAACTAAATGAAAGTGCGCAAATTTTTGGCTACGCAAAGTTTACATGTGCCGCGACATGCCTGTCCCAGACACACGCCTAGAACACGACAATTGTGTGTCCTTTCTATCTGCCGGCAGGCCGGTACGAGTCTTCTTGCGGAAGCAACGGTGCCGCACCACCACCGAACTGGATGGAGAAGTCAGCATAGATGCCGTGAAGGCTCATTTCGTAATCGCCGGGCTTGCCGCAAAAGGAGCAGTTTTGCTCTGCAGAAGCAATATCTTCGGGGGTTACGGTCGCTCCGCCGAAGCGGTACGCGTAGGCGATGTTGGCCTGCCAATCACCAGCATCATATCCACAACCAGCCGTGATCGAGTTGGTGGGCGCAGGCGGCGTACCAAAAGGCGTCGGGTATGCCTTCTGCGAAGTGCGAGCGTCGAAGATGTACCCAAGACGCAGGGCGAGTTGGCCCTTCTCGAGCAGGCGGGCCTCGGCTCCGAAACGAAGTGTCACCGCGTCGTCCCAATCGAAGACATTCGCGGGGGCCATCGACTCCCCCATGCCCGGGTTTTCGCTCAGCACCAGAGGACCGGCTTTGCCGGAAATATAGGAGGCCTCGTTTTGGCTTTGGAAGCCGTACTCGAAGTCGAATGCTGCGCCGAAGCGACCGTAGTCGCCACGAATGCCGGCCGTAAGACGTGCCGGCAAGACGAAGGTCGAGCTCAAGTCGGTGGCGTCAAGAGAAAGCGCGCGGCCTTCGTCCGCGGAAATGTCGACTTCTGTCCTGTGTCGGTAGTTTAGGCCAATCGAAAAATGCTCGCGTTCGGTGGGCAAGCCACGATCGACAGGCGTCCATTGCGCGCCAGCGCGAAAGCTAAACCAGTTAACACCCGTCAGGTTGAACTCGAGGTTCGGATCGCTGTCTCCGAAGGTTTGCGAGCGGTCGAGCGACATGTACGTGACGCGATAACCGAGTCCGAGTCTGACGCCTTGCGGAAGCTTGAAAGCGATGCCTGGTGTTGCCTCGATAAAAACGAGTGTCGTCGAGTCGACCGCTGCGTTACCCTGGAAGTCATATTCGTAGCTCGCGCCCGCTGAAGCGACAGGGAAGATCGCGAAGCCCGCGCTCATCCATTCGGTGATCGGCACCGCAACACCCACTAAGAACAAAGGTGCGATGGTGGTCTCCGAATCGATGTTGGTGTCCGCTTGAGGCGAACCCTTCACGCCGCCCACCAGAAGCGAGAAGTCGGCCAGCAAGGTGAGCTTTTCGGACCCGGCGAGACCGGCCGGGTTGTGAAAGAGGGAAGAAGGGTCGTTGACGTAGCCCACGGCAGTGCCGCCCATTCCCATATGGCGCGCAGAGTAGAGAATCGGCGTGTCGTAGCCGCCTGCCTGTGCAGCGCGCGGGCTCGAGCCAAACGCGGCGAGCGCGCAGAGAACACTGAGAATGTGAATAATAGCGTGGCGTTGCATGGCGTCGAACCCCCTTATGGATGTGGTGGGAGCTACCCGATTGCGCGTGGAGTTTCAACCACCGCACGTGCGCACGCGCATTTTCCAACGTTTCCGCGCGTGAGCGCACCTGCTCGCGGCGCATGACAATCAAGAGCTGTCCACGGATGACACTTCGGTCCGGCCGAGCCCCATGCTAAGAGTGCGCGCTGAAACATGCCTCGTACATCCCCGCACTTGTATAAGCGCCAAACGGTCCGAGCTGACCTGGCATTCCTTTTGATCCTGGCTTTCGTGACGCTGGCGCCCGACGCTGCCCGCGCAAACGATGGCCCGCTCGCCGACCTACCCATTGTCGTCGAGAAGCTCGACAACGGGTTGACCGTCGTGATGAGCCCGAGCCGCACGATCCCGACGGTTGCCATCGCGGTCTACTACGACGTCGGCTCACGCAACGAAGCGCAAGGCCGCTCTGGCTTCGCGCACCTCTTCGAGCACATGATGTTCCAAGGCTCGGCCAATGTGGACAAGGGCGAGCACTTTGCGCTCGTGATGAACCGAGGCGGCACGATGAACGGCACAACTAGCGTCGACCGCACGAACTACTATGAGACGCTGCCTTCGAACGAACTCGAACTCGGCTTGTGGCTTGAGGCAGACCGCATGCGGTCGCTGCGCATCAGCGAAGAAAACTTCGAAAATCAACGACAAGTCGTCATGGAAGAGCGACGCCAGAGCTACATGAACCGCCCGTACATGCTGAGCATGCTGCGCATCAACGAGCTTGCGTACGGCAAGTACTGGCCCTACGCGCACTCCACCATCGGTGACATGGAGGACCTGCAAAAGGCACCGCTTTCTGCGGTTCAAGCTTTTTTTGATACCTATTATGCCCCCAACAACGCAGTTCTGAGCGTCGCAGGTGATTTCGAGCCGGCGGAGCTGATGTCCCTTGCTCGTAAGCATTTTGGCAACATCCCCCCGAGTGTCGTCCCGGAATTTGAGCCCGAGCCGATCAAGCCACAGACACAGGAACAAATCGAAACGATGCAAGATTCGCTCGCGAAACTCCCGGCGTTTCATATCGCGTACCACATCCCACCGATACGGACGACAGACCATTACGCGCTGGAGATGCTGGCCGCCGTGCTCGGCGATGGTGAGTCCTCGCGGCTGTACCAGAAGCTCGTCAAAGAAGAAGAACTCGTCCAGGAGATTCATGTCAACACCGATGACCGGCGCGGTCCGGACCTGTTTTCGTTCTGGGTCGTCATGGCCGAGGGCAAGAAGGCTGAAGATGCGCGAACGATGATCTTCGAAGAGTTCGAGAAAATCGCAAGTGAGGGCATCACCGACCAGGAACTCGAGCGCGTTCGAGCACAAACGCGCGCCTCGTTTGTCTATTCACTCGAATCAAACATGTCGCGCGCCATGCAGCTCGCGGAATTCCAAGTGTACTTCGGAGATGCGACGCTCTTGCGCGGCGAACCGGCTCGCTACGCCGCGGTCAAAGGCGACGACATCCAACGCGTCGCAAAGAAGTATTTTGCTTCCACGAATCGTACGGTGCTCGACGTCGTCCCCGCACCGCCCAAGGCGGACGAAAAGGCTCCGGCCACGCCTGCCAAGAAAGGAAAGAAGTAGCCATGCGATACTCGACCCAAAGCCTTCTGTGCACCTTGGTTTGCGCAACGCTCATCGCCTGCGGCGGTAGCGCAACGGTGAGAACCGACAACGGCAAGGGCGAACCCATCGTTCGCAGCGACGGCACCGAAGTGCCGCCCGCGGCCATGTCGACACCACCCGAGTCCGCGCCGCCTCGTGACATCAAGTTCCCGCCGATGACGCGCTTCACGCTCGACAACGGGCTCGAGGTCAATGTCGTCGAACACAAAGAGCTTCCCGTCGTCCACTTTGGCCTCATGTTCAAAAGTGGCGGCGAGACCGACCCCGCACGCTTCGCCGGGCTTTCCGACTTGGTCGCAAAGATGCTCAAAGAGGGCACCAAGAAGCGCTCCGGCGTGGAGCTTGCCGAAGCCGTGGCGCTCCTCGGCGCAGATCTGTGGACGAGCACAGACAAGGAAAACACCTACGTCACGATGCGTTCGCTGAGCGACAAATTCTCCCCCGCGCTCGAGATTTTGGGTGAGGTGGTGATGGAGCCGGCGTTCGCCCCCAAAGAGGTCGTCAAACTCCTGCGTCGCGAAAAGGATCGCCTCAAGGTCGAACTCAGCCAACCGAAGTACCTCGCGCGCCGAGAGGTTGCGCGACAGGCTTTCGGGCAGAAGCACCCCTACGCGGTGACCGACACGACGCTCGATGCACTCGGGCGCGTCAAGCGCACGCACTTTTTCCAGTGGCGCAGCAAACACTTCGTGCCCAACAACGCTGTGCTGGTGGTGGTCGGAGACGTCAGCACGGACCAGGTCAAAACGGAGGTCGAAAAGATCTTCAAGAAGTGGAAGAAGAAGACGGTCAAGCCCGTCCGCTACCCAGAGCTGCCCGAGCGTGAGACACGTGAAATCGTGCTTCTGGACGTACCCGAGGCCGAGCAGTCGATCATTACCATCGTCAACCCGGCCTTCAAAGGCTACCGCAAGAGCGACGAGTTCATTCCGTTCACCGTGGCCAATCAGGTGCTCGGGGGCTCGGCAGCATCACGCCTATTCATGGACCTGCGAGAAAAGCGCTCACTGACTTACGGTGCGTACAGCTGGATTACCGAAGGTGAGGACCGAAACCTCTTCGCGGCCTATGCGCAGGTGCGAAACGAAGTCACCGGCGAAGCCATGGACGCGTTCTTCGAACACCTTGAGCGCATCACGAACGAACCCGCTTCTGAACAAGAGATCGACAACGCGCACCGATACTTGAGCGACAGTTTCCCGCTCAAGATCGACACGCCGCGACGCATCCTGAGCATGATCATGGAGCAGCGTTCGCTCGAGCTCGATGACGACTACTGGGACAACTATCGCTCGGCCATTCGCGACGTCTCGCAGGAAGAAGCCTTTTCAGCTGCACAAGCGCACATCCACCCGGACAAGGCCTTGGTCGTGGTGGTGGGACGTGCGGCAGATATTGCGGGCGACCTCAGTAAGTTCGGCACCGTCAAAGTCATCGACAAAGACGGCAAAGTGCAGCGTAAAATCGAAGCCCAAACCGCCGACGACGAAGGGGCTACCAGCGAACCAAAGGCAGCCAAAGGTGAGAAGGCCGCAAAGAAAGCCGCGGCCGAATAACCGACCCCATTTCTTGCCATGTCAAAAGCCCTCCACCCGGAGGGCTTTTTTGTTTACCTGAAAGCGTCGCGTCGGCTCAGCTGCAGGTTGCGGTCTTGGGAAGGCACGCGCCGTCGGCGTTGCACTGATGAATTACGTCCGGATGTGAGCAGTTGGGGTCGTTCTCCGGGCAGTCCGGAATGCACTCGTCACCACACAGTTTGTCCGCGCACGCATAGCCTTGACTTGGATGACCGCACCAAGCCTCGGTGCAGTACACCGAGCCGTCATCACATCCGCAGCTGTTGCAGCCGTCGGCAGCGCCGAAGCTCTCACCATGCTTGTACTCTTTGCCGTAGTAGATGCAGGAGGAGCTGGGCTCGGGCTCGCACAAGAGCTCGGTGCAAGACACTTGACCGTCGTTGCAGCCACAACCGTTGCAGCCGTCGGTCGACGGAAAGCCTTCGCCGTCCTGATAGGTCATGCCGTTGTACTCGCACGACGCCGGCGCTGGGCCGCAGTCCAGCTCGGTACAGACCACGTCGCCGTCGTTACAGCCACAGCTGTTACAACCATCGGTAGACGCAAACCCCTCTCCGTCTGAATAGACCACGCCATCATAGGTGCAGGTGCCTGCGCCGCAGTCGGGGTCGGGCGCTTGGCAGAACGCATCACACTGACCGTCGCCATACCAACCTTGTCGGTCGCATAGGTCACAGGGCTCGCCGTAGAGCAGTCTGCACAGCGCGGCCACGGCCGACGAGTCGGCTTTGCCGTCCATCGCCAGCGAAGCCTTGCTTACGGTCACAGGTTCAGTGGTGGAAGCACAGGCACAAAGCGCCAGGCTGAGAAGAAAAAAAGCTTGTGTTTTCATGAGGTTTCTCCTTTGCAACGGTTGGTTTTTCGCCACGTGTCCAACGTACTCGCTGAACCCCCAATTTCAAGCTTCGCAAACACCATACTGTATACGGATGTTTGATTTTTGTATTCTGAAACATGTGATCACGTTGAATCGTAGACTTTATGCTGTATACATTTGGGGTGTTGAAGGAGTTGTACGAATATCGCGATTATCGGGCGTTTCTTCGCGATTTCTACGATCGGGCGAAAAAGAAGCGGGGCTTCTCTTATCGCGCCTTTTCACGTCGGGCGGGCCTTAGCTCGCCCAACTACCTCAAGTTGGTCATCGAAGGAGACCGCAACTTGTCGGAGAACATGGCGGAGCGCTTTGCGACCGCGTGCGGACTCGACGACGAACAGTCGCGCTTTTTCACGACCCTCGTCGAACACAACCAGGCGAAAGACAGTGAGACAAAGCTGCGGGCCGAACAGCGGCTCTACGAGTTTTCACGCTTTCGCAAAGTCCACCGCATGCGCTCGGAGCTGACGGACTACTACACGACCTGGTACGTGCCAGTCGTGCGGGAGCTGGCCTCACGCCCGGACTTCGAAGCCGATCCCAAGTGGGTCGCTCGACAGGTTCGCCCGCGAATCAGCGTGAGCCAAGCGCGCAAGGCCTTGGCGATCTTGGAGCGCACGGGAATGCTCGTCGAAGAGGACGGAAAGTGGACGCAGTCCGACCCGCTTGTGAGCACGCCGCATGAAATCCCGCTCCCTGCGATCGCAGCTTTTCACCGCGCGATGATGGACATGGCGTCGCAAGCCATCGACAATGTCGAGCGGGAGGAGCGGGACATCTCGTCGCTGACGATGTGTGTGCCCCGAGCCCAGGTGCCAGCGATCAAGTCACGTATTCAAGAGTTCCGACGAGAACTGCTCAAGCTCTCTGCGACGGGCGAAAACCCAGAACAGGTCGTGCAGCTCAACATGCAGTTTTTCCCCCTGTCGAAAGCGCCCGACAACCCACAAGCGGAGAAAGCAAAAGGAGAACCCAGCGATGCTTAGGTCCACGACATCCGTTCTATTACTCGTTTGCACGACCGGCTGCATTGGCACCGAGACGGGCAATCCCGTTAAGCCGATGATCGACGCCTCTCGCATTGAGCTCGTGATGCACTCCGACAGTTATGAAGTGGTTGGTCGGGCCGGCGCTGTATCAGAGGACGGTGAGATCGCGAGTTTCGAGGTCTGGTCGAGCGAAGAGCCGCTACGCAGCCCCGTCAAGCCATCAACAGGGTTCGCGTTCGAGTTCTTTGGCTCAACGCCCCCATTTCGCGTGTATGCCGAAAACGAAGCCGGTCAAAGCGAGATGCTCGCTCTTGGCACTGAGAACACCGCTGAGACCTTCTCTTGTTTCAGCTACGTGGGAGAGTTCGATTTTGAGCTTGGCGTCATTCCCGCGACCGAAGGCGACATTGAGCTCTTGACCCTTCGTTTCCTGAACATGTGCGGGACGGAGGCCACTCTCGAAAACGTACGACTTCGACTGCAGCAAGACGGCCTGAGCATCCGTGGGCCAGCAGGTCCCACCCCCGCCACAGAGGCCGCGGTTGTCACCATCGTCGCCAACGCCTCTGTCACAGAGTTCGCCGACATCGTCCTGGTCGGCGATCGAAACGTTGGCTCGATCAGCTTCCGGGGACGGGTTCAGCGCTAGGATGTTGCCAATAGCGCCTGGGTTTCATCCGGGCTAGGCTCCGCCCAATGTGCGGAATTGTTGGTTATCTGGGTCCCGAGGCGAGCGCCCCGATCCTGCTCGACGGCCTGCGTCGACTTGAGTATCGGGGCTACGATTCAGCCGGATTGGCAGTCGTCGCCGATGGCAAGATCGAGACGATCCGCGCGGTGGGCAAGCTTCGCAATCTCGAAGCGGCACTTCAGGAGCGCGCCCTACCGGGCACAACGGGCATCGGTCACACCAGGTGGGCAACGCATGGTGCGCCCACCGAGGTCAACGCACACCCGCACGCGGTCGGGGACATCGCTGTCGTGCACAACGGCATCATCGAAAACCACATCGAGATCCGCAAACGTCTGGTCCAAGCCGGCGCAAAGATCCAAAGCGATACCGACACCGAGCTCGTCGCGCACCTGATTCATTTGCGCTGCAGCAAAGGCAGCGGGCTGTTCGATGCCGTTCGTGAAACACTCTCCGAGCTCGAAGGCGCATACGCGATCGCGGTCGTTTCGACCAAAGCGCCGGACGAGATTGTAGTCGCAAAGAACTCATCGCCACTCGTGCTCGGACTCGGCGAAGGTGAAGCCTTTTGCGCAAGCGATATTCCCGCCATCCTTCCTTATACGCGGCAAATGGTCTTTTTGGAGGACGGCGACTGTGCCCTTCTGAAACGAGACGGCGTACGTATTGTCGACGGCGACGGAACCGCGGTCGAGCGCGCAGCGCAGCGCATTGACTGGTCCCCAACGATGGCCGAGAAGGCCGGCTACAAGCACTTCATGCTCAAAGAGATCTTCGAACAGCCTCGGGCCATCGAAGACACCCTTCGGGGCCGACTCGAGCGTGAAGCAGGCACGATCAATGGCCTCGAAATCGGTCTGAGCGCGCAAGACGCGAGCGAGATCAAACGCGTCATTTTCGTCGCGTGTGGGACGAGCCACTACGCTTCGATGGTGGGGCGGCATTTTGTCGAAAGTATCGCGAAGGTACCGGCGACCTGCGAGCTGGCGAGCGAGTTCCGCAACCGCGAACCAGTCGTGGGTCCGGGCGACCTGGTCATCGCGGTGAGCCAGTCGGGCGAGACGCTGGACACGTTAACGGCAGCCCAAAAGGCAAAGGCAGGCGGCGCGAAGGTTCTAGCCATTGTCAACGTGATCGGCAGCGCCATCGCACGAATGGCCGATGCCGCCTTCTATACCCATGCGGGTCCGGAGATCAGCGTGGCGTCGACCAAGTGCTTCAGCGCACAAATGGCGAACTTCTTGATGTTCGCCATCTGGCTGGGCCAATCGCGCGACACGCTCTCCGGCGATCAAACGCGACAGCTCGTTGAAGACCTTGCGCGCATTCCACAACAGATGGACAGCACCCTTGCAAGTGTGCGGCAGGTGTGCGCAAATCTGGCCAAGCGCTACCGCGACGCACGAGACGTGCTCTTTTTGGGACGCGGCTACAACTATCCGATCGCGCTTGAGGGCGCGCTCAAACTCAAGGAAATCTCCTACGTGCACGCCGAAGGCTACGCAGCCGGCGAAATGAAGCACGGGCCGATCGCGCTGATCGACGAGAACGTGCCGGTTTTTGTGATCGCCACCAAAGATTCCTCGTACGAGCGAACACTGAGCAACTTGCAGGAAGCCAAGGCGCGCGAGGCGATGGTGATCGGCATCGCGACCGAGGGCGACGAGGACGCGCGCGAGCAGAGCGACGACTTGATCGAGGTCCCCGCGGTGCGCGAGGAGCTCGTGCCCTTTCTGAGCGTACTGCCGCTCCAGATGTATGCGTACTACGTCGCGGACTTCAAAGGGACGGATGTCGACCAGCCGCGCAACCTCGCCAAGACGGTCACCGTCGAGTAGGAGAGCTCGATCCGTGTACAACGGTAAACGCATCGGCATCGTGGTGCCGGCCTTTAACGAAGAGCTACACATTGCACGTGTGCTTCGGACCCTTCCGACTTGGGTCGACCGTATCTGGGTCGTGGACGATGGCTCAACCGATCGCACGACCGAACGCGCATCCGAAGTAGGCGATGCCCGACTCACCATCATTCGCTTACCCCAGCGTCGGGGCGTGGGCGCGGCCATCGCTGAGGGCTACCGCAGAGCTTTTTCGGCGAACGACCGGGTCGACATCGCGTGTGTGATGGCGGGCGACGGGCAGATGGACCCGGCCGACCTGTCGCGCGTCCTCTCCCCGGTCACCTCTGGAAAAGCTGATTACGTCAAAGGCAACCGGTTCGCACATCGGGAGGCAGACCGGATCCCGCTCGACCGCGCCCTCGGCAACCGGGTTCTCAGCTGGATGACCCGCCAACAAACAGGACTCGCGATCACCGACGCTCAGTGCGGTTATACCGCGATCTCTTCCAATGCCGCCCGGATCGTCGATCTGCACACTATCTGGCCTGGCTATGGCTACCCGAACCAGATGTTGGCGCGACTCGCGAAAGCCAAGCTACGCATCGAGGAGGTGCCAGTGCGTCCGATTTATGCCGGCGAGCGCAGTTACCTACGGCTACACCATGCGCTCTTTGTCGTACCTTGGGTTATCTTGCGCGGCTCGCGATGAGTCTCATTCGGGCCCCGGCTCCCATTGAGACTGTCTCATTCGGGCCCCGGCTCCCATTGAGACTACGAGGTCACTTGTGGCAGTGGGGTGGACGATGATCGGCGTAGTGACAACCTCGTTTCCGCGGTGCGACGGAGACTACGCGGGTAGTTTCGTGCTTGAGTACGTGGAAGCGCTCCGACGGGCCGGTCACAAGGTCGAAGTGGTCGCACCCGCTCTACCCGAAAGCGTGAACGGGGACTGGGCAAGCACCCAATCGCTCTCGTACTTACCCGCTGGCGGTGGCCATCTGAACCCTTTTTACCGAAGTGGGGTCCCGGACAATCTGCGCCGACGGCCCTATTCCGCCATAGGTTTGGTCTGCTTCGGCCGAGCGCTGAAGCGAGATCTTATCACGCGTCGCTGGGACGCGCAGATCAACCACTGGGTGTTTCCATACGGCTTGTTCCGAGCACCCGGTACGCGGCAGCTCGGAGTCTTTCATTCAGCTGATCTCTTCGCGCTCCGGCGGGTTCCGGGCCGCGGGCGACTCGCCGAGCAGATCGCGCAGCGCATGGATGGCCTGCATTTCGTCAACGACCAACAGCGACAACGTTTTGAGAGCCTCTTGCCAGCAGGAAGTCGCTGCGCTTTGCGTGCGCGCGCGTCGGTTGGCCCCATGCCGGTGGAGCCACCAGCACTGCACTGTGATCGCGACGCGCTGCGCTCGCAGCTGAACTTACACGCTCGAACAGCCTTGGTGCTGGGTCGGCTTGTGCCCATCAAAGCCCTCGACCGCGCCATCGCACTTGCAGAAGCAGAACCAAGCCTTCAGCTCGTCGTCGCTGGATCAGGGCCGGAGCGACGCGCTCTGATGCGACTCGCCGCTCCGCTTGCTCGACGCGTCCGCTTCGTGGGGGAGCTCACGACCGCACAGAAATGGTTATGGCTGTATGCCTCTGACGTTCTGCTCGTCCCTTCAAAGACCACGCCACTAGGGCGTCGAGAGGGCATGCCGACCGTGATCAGCGAGGCCCGAGCTGTCGGCTGCCCGGTTGTGACGACCGTCGAAAGCGCGTCCGAAGCTTTTGCGAATGACCCGGGCGTTCAAGTCGTCACGTTCCCCACGCATGCGGCACTACTGCGCGCCGTCGACCGAGTCGTCACGTCGCCGCGGACGAAATTTCGCCTTCGCACGATGAACGATCTGGTCGCGCAACACAGTCAATTGCTGGGCTTAGTTTGAGCGCAGAGGCAATGCTAGGTGCGGATTCGACGCGTGCCAGCGGGAACTTTGAGTTTGAAGGTGTCCTTGTCGGTCTTGGGGTTCCACTCAAACTTCGAGAAGTCGAAACGGTTTCGGTTGCCTTGATTGTCGACGATCAGCACGCGCTGAACGATACCCGTCGGCTTTCCGTCTTTGGCCAGGACATAAAGAAGGACCCGTTCGTATTGAGGCGAGGGCTTGCGTGGACGCATCTCTAGAACGATTCCCTGCTTGAAGCCGGCCTTCTTGCTGCTGACGAGGCGGAACGTGAAGTCGTTCTCAAGCTTTCCCGCACCGGTCAAAAACGAGAACGCCGCCGGCAGCGACTCTTCGGAAATATTGCTTTCGAAAAGCTGGGGCTCGTCGCCATCGTCACCCGGTTCAAACACACGAAGACTCTCTGCATCCGAGACGATCACTTTGCCATTGGGTTTGGCGTAGTCCCACCGCATTTTGCCGGGTTTAACGAACGTGACTGAACCTTTGGAGCGATCGGTCTTCTGGTAGAGCTTGTGGACGTAGGTTTGGTAGAAGCTGGCTTTGACGCCTTTGCTCTGGTTGTAGAAGGCCTGGACGGCAGCCGCGACTCGCGGGGCAGTCACTTCATCCTGCGCCTTTGCAGGGGGAGCCTGAATGACAGTGGGTAAAAAGATAAACGCGAGCACAGATAGATTCGCCATACCCTTGAGACGACTATTGGCTGGTGGGGATTCATCCATGCGACCCAGTGGCTCAAACATACGACCGCCTAGCTCAAAAAAAGGCCAGGCTCAAAAAGAAGTCACCCGCCAAACCGGGAGGTGGGCGGGTGACGAAAAACCAAGAGTTCGTGTTGCGACGAACAAAGGTAGATTAAGCTAGTGATTCGTATCGATGCAACTCCGATGCCAACCACTTCGTTTTGATATTATTTTCTTTTTTATCGACGCATTGGGCCAACCCGCACGCATGTCCGACATCGGTGTCATGGTCGCGCTCACCCGGTTTGCCGGCCCGATGTAAGGACTTGTGGGCACAAAAGTCCCCATTCGGTGGCCGATCTTGTTTTGCGAGTGAACTCACAGCCCCAGTGGTGGAAGAATTCCTGAATGATTCCGATCGGTTGATCTGGCATGTGTTTCGCAAAGCATCTGGGACATGGGATTCCACGCAATTCGTTTGACGCGACGCCCCCAGGGCAACTCCACCACCGGCTCGCTTGCGATTCTCGCAAGTGTGGGTGTCTTGGGGATCGCTTCGTTCACGCAGTTCGGGGCTGCCCTCGAAGAGAACGTAAAGGGCGAGACTCAGGCAAGTGCGTTCGCAAACCCGGACGATGGGGAGATGGCATTCAACTCGCCCAGTGAAAGCGCTCAGACGCCCAACGTTGAACTCGGCAGCAGCTCGTCTGCAGCGATCGATGGTGGCATCGCCAACAACCTGATCGACTACGTCGCGGGCAAAGGTTCTCGTCCATCCCAAATCCCTGCAGGCTCCGATGCCGATGAGTTACTTGATGAGGTGCTCAAGGCCGTCAAAACATTGGTCGGTGACGACACGGCAACAAAGAATGCCGTCACCACGGCACTCAAGAATAACCATGGCGATCTCGAAAAGATCCTCTTCGAGGGTATCAACGACATTAACGACGTAAGCGAAGAGGTTCGAACTGCGATCCTTGAAGGAATTGGCAAGCGAATCGCGGACGGTGAAGGCGTCGGTCTACTCGGCGAGATACTCGAATCACTTGAGAACCTTGGTCGGAACCTCGAAAAGAACCACGCCGCCGGTCGTGCAGAACTACGCAAAGTGCTCCGCGGTGAATCGATCGCCGATGAACCGGCCGCAGACGAGCCCAGGGCCAACACGCCGGCTTCGGATGACGCGAATACGGCAGACGAACCTACTGCGGATGACACGAGTGCGACAAACGAACCCGCTGCGAATGATACCAATGCGGCAGACGAACCTACCGCGGAACAACCGGCAGTCGAAGACTCAGACCAAGCTGGCGCTGGAGCGCTCGGGGCAGAGGAAACGGGCAAGGCGATCCTCGATGCCATCAACGCCAACCCCGAGGCCTCAGCGGCTGCGGCAACGCTGCTCGAAGATCCTGAAGTGATCGAGCTGGTGAGCGACGCCGCCAGCGGCAAGCTCAGCCTGGACGCGAAATCCATCATTGAGCTGCTGCGCGACAAGCCTGGCATCGTGGCGGTGCTCGAGGCGCTCGTCAAAGACAAGAAGGTGATGGCCCTACTGGAGAGCCAGGTCGATCCGCAGTTCCTGCCGCTGCTCAAACTCCTAGCCGCCAACCCGGACATCGTCGAGAAGATCGCCGGTTTCGTGCGGGGCGCAAGCCCGAGCGACATGGACGCACTGCTCGGCATCATCGATGCCGCGCAAAACGGAAGCTTCGATCCTGTTACCGACTTGCCCAAAGTCTTGACGCTTCTCGGCAATGACCAGCTGATGGGTTTGGTCCGGGAACTGAGCCAAAATGAAGACGCGCTGGCCCTCGCTTCGCAGTATGTTCCGCCCGTCTATCTGCGGGTCATCCTGGAGCATCCGGAACTTATCCAAGACGTGAGCAACTACTTGCAAAATGCATCACAAGCCGAACTCGCGCTCGTCGCAGAGGTCATGAATGATGCGCGGAATGGCGAATTCAGCCTGGGGAAGGCCATGGAGCTGCTGCTCAACCCCGGCGCCTACGACCTGGTGAACAAGCTCTGGGATAGCGAAGCGGGACGCGCAGCCATCATCGACTCGATCAAGGCATATGCTCCGGGAGGCCGAATCTGGGGCCCGATGCTTGGCTGGCCCGTCATCAACCGTTTCGTTCCGTCAGTGGCTCGCTTCATCGGTCTACGCAACCGCGTTGGAACATGGAATGCGATCAAGATGACGTTCAACGGTTGGCTCACCAACGTGACGGGACAAGAATGCTCCGGCATCTTCAACATGTGCCGCGTGCGCCAGGCGGGGGGCCTGTTCGCTGCCGGCGTGAAGAAAGTTGGCGGCTGGATCGGCGGCCTGTTCGGCGGCGGCGACGACGAACCAGCGAAGGCGGTTGGTACCACAGCACGCGAGCCCGTCACGACTGAAGGCACTCCGATGACACCAAGCGCTGGCGATGGGCCTTCGAGTGCAGCGCCCGCAACGGTTGCGGCAAACCTACCCCCCGTTTTTGGCTATACGCCCGCGTTCCCAGGCTTGCTTCAACGCCAAATGATGCGCATCGCTGCGGAGCGCTCCCTCGAGAGCGCACCCAACGACTAGAGCTTAGCGAGAGCCTCTTCGATACGGGAAAGGCCTTCGTCGATCTGTCGCTCCGAGCAGGCATACGAGATGCGCAGGTGTCCCGGTGCGCCGAAGGCAGAACCGGGCACCACCGCGCAGCGCGCCTCATCGAGCAGGTACCCTGCGAGCGCTAGGTCGTCGTCGAGCGCGCTTGAGGCAAGCACCTCCTCGACATTGCAGAATGCATAAAACGCCCCTTGCGGCATCTCGCACTTGAGACCTTTGATCGCGCGCAGGCCCTCCACCATACGGGCTCGCCGCTTTTCGAATATCGCGCGCATCTCCTCGACGGGCTCTTGCGGGCCTTGCAACGCAGCGATCGCTGCGTATTGCGCCACTGCGGTCGGGTTGGTCGTCCCCTGTCCTTGGAGCTTGTCGCAGGCCTGGGCCACAGCAGCCGGACCGAGCATCCAACCAATGCGCCACCCCGTCATGGCGAAGGTCTTCGACACGCCATCAACGATGATCGTCCGATCACGAAGGTCAGGTGCGACCGAAAGCAGCGAGTGTTGCTCGAAATCGCCGTACACCAAGCGTCCGTAGATCTCGTCGACGATGATCCAGATCTTGCTGTCGCGCAGGACGTCCGCAAGCGCCTCGAGTTCGCTTCGCGAGTACGCGGCGCCCGTCGGGTTCGATGGCGAGCAAAGGATGAGGCCCTTGGTCTTGGGGCCGATGGCCGCGCGCAGCTGCTCGGGCGTCATCAGGTAACCATCGTCTTTGGTGGTCTCGATGATTTTCGGCGTGGCCTGTGCCAGCTCGACCTGCGCGGGGTAGCTCACCCAGTAGGGCGCTGGGATCAGGACCTCGTCGCCGCCCTCGAAGAGTGTAAGAGCAATGTTGAAGAGACTGTGCTTTGCGCCGACCGAAACCACGACCTCTTCGGGCTTATGCTCGATGCCGCGACGCTCCGCGGAGTCCTGACAGATCGCCTGGCGCAAGCTGGGGATCCCACGCGCCGCCGTGTAGTGCGAGCAGCCGGATTCGATGGCCTCGATCGCCGCCCGCCGAATGTGGGTCGGCGTCTCAAAATCGGGCTCGCCTACGCTAAAGGACAGGACGTCGACCCCGTCGGCCTTCAGTTGCTTGGCTTTGGTAGAAATCGCGACCGTCGCCGAGGGCTTCATCGCCTGAATTCGTTGAGTCAGTGGGAATGTTTCACTTTTTTCTGTTGCCATGGCTAAGTTCGCAAAACCTAACGCGCTTCGAAACAAGACGCTACATCGAGCTGGTGCGCAATCCCTGTGCCCCGACGAGACATGCGTTGTGCTAAACAGCCAGAGGACCACGCCTATGATCAGAACTTTTTCACTTACCCTCGCATTGCTTTGCTCCGGTTGCGTCTCAAGCAGCCGGGTCGACGACCTCGAAACTCGAATCAGGAAGCTCGAAAATGGCCATGAGCAAGAAAGGGAAGACCTTCGAGAGCAGGTAGCCGCGGCAAAAAAACAGCTCGCGGAACTCGAAACACTGATGGAATCGGCGACCGGAGTTGTCAAACGCAACAACGCGGATATCGCGTTGGAGGTCAAGTCCCTCAAAAATGAGATGCAGGCCATCCAAGGCGAAATGGCCGAGATTCGCAACAGCAGCGAACAGACAAACCGCGAACTCGAGCAACGGATGCAACAGTTCGCGCGCAAGGCAGGGGTCGATGTGCCCATCGACCCGTCGATCATCCCGAAAGACAAGGACGCACACTTCAAGGCTGCGATGCGTTCGCACCAGAACAGCGATCACACGATCGCGCGCGGACTGCTTCGCGAGTACATCAAACGCTACCCAGACGACGACCGGGTCCCTGAGGCGCAATACTACCTCGGCGCGAGCTACCTGAAGCAAGGCCAGCCTGCGACCGCCCTCGGCGAGTACCGTGTAGTCATTACGCAGCACGCCCAGAGCAACGTCGTGGAGCGAACCCTCTTCGATATGGGCACGGCTTTTTGGGAGCTTCACTCGTGCGACGATGCGCGCGCGGCATTGCAGGCGCTCCTCAAGCGCGCCCCGAAATCCAGCTATGCGACGCAGGCCAAATCAAAACTGCGCGCGTGGAAAAGCCCGCCTCCGAACTACTGCCAGTAACTCGGCCGCTCAGCGTCCGCTAGTTCGCGCTGCGGCGCCCGGGTCTGGTAGACTCTTGGGGCGTGACCGAGGTGCGTCCAAAATCGCAGCAGAGAGTCGACACCATGATCGGACGCACGGTGCTGGACCGCTATCGGGTCGTCCGGCGTCTAGCGCGCGGCGGAATGGGGGTTGTTTACCTGGCGCGCAGTGAAGGTGCGGCAGGTTTCGCGCGACCCGTCGTCGTAAAGCGCATCCTGCCAGCGATGGCGTACGAAGAATCGATGGCCAAGATGTTCGTGCGCGAAGCCCGCATTCTTTCGAACCTGAACCATCCAAATATCGTGTCGGTGCTCGACTTTGCGGAGGAGAATGACGCTTACGTCATGGTCATCGAGTACGTCCATGGCTATCACGTGGGCAACTGGGCCAAATTTTGCTGGCAGCAGGGCACACGCGTGCCGGCCCTACTCGCCATGCACATCGTCATCAAAGTGCTCGATGCCCTGCACCATGCACACACGATGACGCGTGCCGATGGCACTCCTTATCAGATCGTTCACCGCGATATTTCACCGGCCAACGTTCACCTTTCTGTCGACGGTCAGGTCAAACTGCTCGACTTCGGTATCGCCCGCGTCTCCCATGGTGCTGGCGAGTACCAGACCGAAGAGATCGCCCTCAAAGGCAAGCTACCCTACATTTCCCCGGAGCTCTTTCGATCTGGAGAACCTTCGCCCAAGAGCGACCTCTACGCAGCGGGCGTGATGCTGCACGAACTTCTGGTCGGAAAGAATGAGTTTCGCGGCAAGGAGATGAGTGAGACCGTCGGCCGTGTCGTCAATCACCACGCTTCGCCGGTCGCATCGATACGCAAAGATATCCCCGAGCGGCTGGACGACGTGATCGCCAAGGCGCTTCAAAAGGATCCTCACCGACGTTATCCAGATGCAGCGGCTTTCGCACGCGACCTCCGCATGCTTCGTGCAATGAGCGAGTCGGACGCAGATGCGATGCTCGCCAAACGTGTCGCGGCAGATTTTACGCACGAGATGTCGAGCCGCATGGGGCTCGTTTCGTTGGACGAGCTGGACGACGCGTGGCGCAATCCTCCAAAGGTCCCCTCTGACGAGCCGCCGGCCGCAGAACGAAGCGAGGCAGGTACGACTCGAACCGAAGTCGACCTGCCCAAAGATACTTCACCCCGCTGGATGCTCGGGCTCGCAGCGGTGATGATCCTGATCGGGGTGGGCGGCTACGGCGTTCTGTACATGCAGCGTCAGCAAGCGACGACGGTTAGCATCATCAAACCCGTAAAACTCGACGATCATGGCGATCCCGTGGCGGACGAGATCGAGCCTATCGCTCCCATTGCAGGCGCCTCGGTGGGCGAAACCATCGAAGAGACCGTCGCGCGGCACCTCCCCCAATTTGGAAACTGTAAACAAGCGCACCTGCCAAACGCGAGTAGCAAGTTCACACTCTTCTTTGAGATCGGCACGGACGGAAGAGTCGAGAGCGTGCACATCTCGCCATCAAAGATTGCTGACAACCCATTGGGCAAGTGTTACGAGCGCGTTGCCAGACGTCTTCGCTTCGACAAGTCGACAGAAGGCCTGACCAGCAGCATTCCCATCACCATCAATTAGCTTTCTGGCTCTTCGCTAGCCTTTGCTCCGAACCAGCAATCTGCTGATAGCAGATTGGGTTCTCACAAAGAGCGCTCATCGCGTCGGCCACCAGGAGCGCTCATCGCGTCGGCCACCAGGAGCGCTCATCGCGTTAGTTCTGATCACTAGCTGGGGGGCTCTTCGTCGGGTTGCTCGGGGTCGGGTTTTGACGCTGGACTGGGTCTCGGTGGGCCCGGCAAGGTCACGTCGAGCAGGACAAACTTGTTGTTCAGCCTCTTGTCGGACGCTTCCTTGATTTCGCCGCCGCGAACCAACGAGCGAAAACCCCCGAGGCGGGAGTGCTCAAGCACGAAGAACGCGCGCTTGCCCGCGTTTTCTTTGATCCAGCGTTTGATCTCAATGTTGTCGAGCTTTTGAAAGACGTGGATGCGATTTCCGGCGTAAAAGTTCTCGCCCTTCCAGTTCATCTGCCAGGCGACAAGTGGTTCGCTCGCGTCCTTGCGCTGCTCGTAGTAGCGCTTGACGAGTTCACGTTGTCCCCAGTGCGGCGACAGGTCGGGGATGTAAACGTTGAGCGCCCAGGCGGAAAACGCCAGGCTTAAACCGAGCAGCGCCCCAAGCGCGAGTCGCCCGCGCCGCCACATCGCGCATGCCACAAGCACCAACACAACGGTGACCGCGAGCCCCCAGAGCACCGCGCGGTAGTCGAACTGCACGGGCCAGGGGCGCTCGTAGTTGTAGACAAATAAGTGGATGAGGCGTTCTTGGCCGTCGGGACGCGCGTCCGTGAACCACGACAGGTCACGCGCAACGATCGCGACGAGAGCTGCTGCCGTGGCAAAAAACAACAAGCGAAAAGCGAGCAGAGCAGGCGCCTGCTGCGGCGGCTGACCGGCTTCATCGTCCTCGTAGAGCATGCGATCGAGCCACCAAGCGCTGGCCGCAAACACGACCGTGAGCGCGACAAAAAGCCCGATGACCCAAGTCGGCTCGGTATTCTCGAAAATCCACAGATGTCGCGTCTCCGCCGTCACTTCTTCAGGAATCACCCCGCGTAAGTTTCCGCGCCACGCCCCAAAGCCGAGCGCTGCGCAAATCGCGGAAAGTCCAGCCAGCAGCATCGATATCTTGCCTAGGTTGCGAACCGGTCCTGCTGCTGCACCGTCATTCAAGGAGCTGGGATACGCGCGGGCTAGGCCGATCGCGACGAGCATTGCCGCCGGTGGGACCGCCGGGAAGATGTAGTGATGGAACTTGGTGATCATCGCGCTGAAGAGCACAAAGGCCGCGGTGAACCACAGTCCAAGCAGCATCGCAATCTCGAACTGATCTGCCACTGGCGCATCGCCGGTCAGTGCCGCGGTGCCTTGCTCGTCGAGCAGAAGAGCTCGGTCGTCGCGGGAACGGAACCACAGAAACGCGGCCAAGGCGACTGGAACAAAGCCAAACCAAGGGAACATCCCCACGCCCATCTGTTCGATGAAGTATTGGATGCTGCCCTTGTCCCCATGGACACCCGAAGCCAAACGATTGATATGGTCGTGAATCAGCAAGCGATCGGTGAAGGGAGGCCCATGGCGAATGTACATCGCCAAATACCAAGGCATGCCCACGCACAGGACGGTCAAGATACCGCGCGCAACATGGAAGTGGCCATCGACCAGGAGCTCCCAGCGCCTCGAACCGATGAGAAAGAGCAGCGCGACCAGACCAGGAAGCGCAAAGCCAGGAATGCCCTTGCCCATAAACGCAAACCCGCAAAACACGTAGAAGCCGTGCATCCAGAGCGAGCGTCGACGGTCTTCCTTGCACAAGCGCCAGACCAACACGCCCAGAAGAACGAGCCACATGCTGCCTTGGACGGCCGGTTGGAAGAGCCAGTCGCGCGCATACGGAAGGCGGTCGGAGGGAGTGGGATTGCCCTCGACCTGTCCATTGCCGGCAGACCCGAACACGAAACTATCGCCATGCGAGGAGAAGCCGAACGCCCCGTCCGGACCCATGCCAGAGAAAAACGTGAAGTTGCGCGAAATCAAGTACAGCGCCTGCGGCAAGACGACAGCCACGAGTGCCGCGATCACCAGCCCGTTGCCGGAAAACTGCCAACGAAAAAAACGCCGCGGTCTGCTGAGCGCGTCTGGGTCACTGCGCAGCGCCACGATGAAGCAGCAAATGGCCATGGTCATGTTGGCCACAAAGGGCATGTCGGTGATCGCCTGGTGCGCGATCATGAAGAAATGCGGCATCGTGCCCAGAACGAGCACACCCAAGAATGCAGCATGTTTCGAGAACGTCTCCCTCAAAGCGAGGTAGACGAGCGTAAGCGCACCAAAGGCCATCAGCACGATGGGCAGGCGAATCGCCCACTCCGGCTCGGGAGGGTTCGCGCCTGGAAGGTAGTCGACCCCAAGCGCACTCATGCTGATCGCTTCACTCCAAAAGATGAGGATCGGCTTCGACCAGAACCAGTGGTCCTGACACCACCAGAGCGAAATCCAGTCGTCTCGGGCCAAGATTTCACGAGCAACTTCGCCGTAGTGCGTCTCCCAGGGGTCCCAAAGTCCGAAGGCGCCGAGCGACGGCAAATAGACGAACCCAAGAATGGCGAGCGCCAAGAGGCCTGGGTTGGACCAGCCTGCCGGCAGAAGGGCCAAAAGCGCGAGTACGATGACGTATGGCAGCGTCGGGTAACCTCCCAGCAACGCACCGGCGACGAGGATGCCGAACGCGAGCGAAAGCGCGGGCCCTGGACGCTGCCACCACTTGGCGGCGGTTTTGCCCGTCCAAGCGACCTCGCCAGCAGAATCGTCTGCGGAACCAACCAGCCCAAGCGCCATGAGCAGACCTGCGATCGCCATCGCGAGGGCGACTGCACCGAAGAGCACACCCCGGGGAAGCCGCTCGCTGTGGGCCATCATCAGCAAGGTGAGCAGGACCCCAAGGGCCGCGACGAAGGCCCCGGTCCAGCATTGCTTCTTTGAAGGCTTCGCGATTGGTGTGCTCACAGCCCCGGCACCATAGCCGCGGCAGCCGTATGGTCAAAATCCAATTTCGACCGGCGAATCTTCAGGCAATTCAACGCTCTTTTCCGCTCTTCGCGTCGCCCCTTGAAGCCAGAGCGTGGCCTCGATCCGGTAGCTGCCCGGGGTCAGGGAAAGCGTTTCGCGGTGGCTCTCGTCCCCGGCCAGCTGAACCTCGATCCCTCGGCAGACAGCCTCATCCCGAAGCACCTTGAGCCGTAGGCGCTCGGCCCCAGTCGGCAAAACGAAGTGCAGCTCTACCTCGCGCTTGATGAGCCGCGGCCCGATCAGCAGCAGACCCACCACAATCAGCAATAAAGGTACGCGCTTACGAAGCCAGGGACGCCACCTGGAAGGCTCTGATTCGCTGGGTTGGAGATCACCGGTTAACATGTCGCAATCTTGTCGCCCCCATACCCCGGTGTTAGATTTAAACAAGCAAGCGAGGGTGAGAAGTCACTCTCGTAGCTCGCTTAGATGCTTTCGCTGAGCAACATCACAGATCAGGTCAAGACCTACCACACGGGCGCCGACGTCGACCTGATTCAAAAAGCCTACGCCTACGCCGAGCAACAGCACGAGGGCCAGATGCGAAAGTCGGGCGATCCGTACTTCATCCATCCCGTCTCGGTCGCGCACACCATTGCGGAACTCAAGCTCGACGATGCGAGCATTTGTGCGGCGCTGCTCCACGATGTCGTCGAAGACACCGAGGCAAGCCTCGACGATATTTCCGATCGCTTCGGCGAAGACATTGCTTTTTTGGTCGACGGCGTGACCAAGCTCGGACGCCTGGAGTTTGGCTGCAAGGAAGACCAACAAGCAGAAAGCCTCCGCAAGATGTTGGTGGCGATGGCACAGGACATCCGCGTGCTGCTTGTCAAGCTGTGCGACCGCCTGGACAATATGCGCACGCTCGAGCACATGAAGGACGATAAGCGAGAGCGCATCGCCCAAGAGACCCTGGACATCTACGCGCCGCTGGCGGGCCGCCTCGGTATCCACTGGCTCAAAGCGGAGCTCGAAGACCTAAGCTTTGCGTACATCAACCCCAAGGCGCATCAAGAACTTGAAAAGGCCATCCGGCGCGTCTCAAAAGCGGATGAGCGATACACGGGCGACGTCGTCAAACGACTGCAGATGATGCTGGTGGAGCGCGGCTTTGCCGTCGAGGTCACGGGCCGCATTAAACACTTGTACTCCATCTACAAAAAAATGCAGGCGCAGGATATCGAGTTCGACCAGGTCTACGATTACGTCGCGTTTCGTGTCATCACCGAAAACGTCGCCGATTGCTACGCCGCGCTGGGCGTCATCCACTCACAATGGACTCCGATTCCAGGGCGTTTCAAGGACTACGTCGCCCTGCCCAAACCCAATATGTATCAGTCGCTCCACACCACGGTGATGGGCCCTGGCCGGCGCCGCATCGAGGTGCAAATTCGCACGCAAGACATGCACCGGACCGCCGAACTCGGCATCGCGGCGCACTGGCAATACAAGCAGCGCGGTGGCGGCATCGACAAACGTGACGCCGAGCGCTTCGCGTGGCTCCGCCAGCTGATGGAGCACCAACACGACGTGGAAGACCCGGCCGAGTTCTTCGAGAGCGTGAAGGTCGACCTCTTTCCGGACGAGGTCTACGTGTTTACACCGAAGGGCGCCGTCAAAACGTTCCCGCGCGGCGCCACACCCGTGGACTTCGCGTTCAGCGTCCACAGCGAGGTCGGCATGCATTGCCAAGGCGCACGCGTCAACGGCGTCATGGTTCCACTCCGGCATTCGCTCAAAAACGGCGACGTCGTCGAGATCATCACCAGCAACACGCAGACGCCCAACAAAGACTGGCTTTCGTTCGTCAAGACCGCGCGCGCGAAATCGAAGATACGCACGTACGTTCGGCGCGAAGAGCGCAGGCGAAGCGTCGAAATTGGCAAAGAGATTCTGGAACGAGAACTTCAAAAACGAAGCCTCTCCGCTTCACGCTTCATGAAGAGCAAGAAGTTTCAGGAGCTTCTCAAGACCCATAAGCTGAACAGCACGGAAGAACTTTACGCCAAGATCGGTTACGGCAAGCTCGCGGTGCCCAACGCGCTCGGTAAGCTGTTCGAGGACGAGCAAGGCAAGAAGGATGAGGACTCGCTGCGCCCCAATATACTCGAGCGCACGGTCGACCGCGTCCGACGACGCTCGCGCGCCGAAGATGGCATCGTGATCGACGGCATGCACGACATGATGGTGCGTTATGGCAAGTGCTGTAACCCGCTTCCAGGCGACCCGGTCACCGGCTGGATCACACGTGGCCGCGGCGTCACCGTGCACCGGCGAGGTTGTTCACGTTCGCTCGAGCTCGACCCTGAGCGTCGCATCGATGTCAGCTGGGCCAGCGACACGCAGGTCAACCTGCCGGTCTCTATGCGCGTTGTCACCGACGACAAGCCGGGCATTCTGGCGAACATCTCGGCCACGTTCCGCGAGAGCGGGGTCAACATCAGCGAGGCCAACTGCCGCACCTCGAACGGAGGCCGCGCCATCAACGTCTTTCAGTTCACGGTCAGCGACGTCGGCAAACTCAAAGTCCTCATGCGCAACGTCCAACGTATCGATGGCGTCTTCAACGTCGAACGCGTCTAGCCAAGCACGCCTTCAGCTAGCCCGGCGGGGTGCTTTCGCGGGCGGGTGGGCGAATCGTAAACCCGGCTTCTTCGAACACGAGACGAAAGGGAGAGTCGGGTTGGCGAAGGCGCGCGGCGGTGCCCGCGAAGGCGTCTTCCATGATCACGCGGCGCGCCGCGAAGTTCATCGGGCTGTAGAGGTGCAGCTTCGTCTCGCGTGCGTCCGGTTCGAGCAAGATCAAGCGCACATTGGGGTTCTCTCCCCGAAAGCGGTCGAGCAGGGCGCGAAAGCGACCTTCGCTGCGCATGCGAGCGGACTGCGATGCCACCCACAAAAGACCCTTGTCGCGAAGCCGCTTTTGGGTGCCATGCCCGGTTGGGATGGAGGCGGCCTCAGGGTCGCTCTCGATCGGTACAACCGGGTTGATCACGATGATGAGATCGCACCCTTCGGCGAGTGCAATGTCAGCATGTCCCACCTCTCCTATACCCGCATCCACGTAGTCGCGCCCCCCGATACGCACCGGCGCGAAAACGGGCGGGAACGCGGCCGCCGCCGCTACCGCAGAGGGAACGTCCGCACCGTCAAAACCCTCCGAGCCAAACACCGTCCGCTTACCGGCGTCGAGGTCGTGCGCGACCACGCGCAGCTTCCGCGGCAGCTCGGAGAAGCGCTCAGCGATACGCCGGCGTCGACAGAAGTCTTCGAGGAAGCTCACGTAGGCATTCATGGTGAACACGCCCGCAGGCAGCGAGTCGAAGAAGCGCTCTAACTCGGTCCACAGGTCGATTCCCAGAGGTTTCGTGACAGCGGATGCCATCAATCGGCGCGCTGCGCCCGTCAGCGACTTGCGCACCCGCCGAAACTCCGAGCGATCGAGCCGCAAGAGGTGCGTACGCTGCAAGGCGAAAAAATCGTCGGCCGGGTTGAGAAGAGCTCGATAAAGCCGCCCCGCGGAGTAACCACCCGCAAGCGCAAGTGAAACCGTGGCACCCGCGGAGGCCCCAACGTACACATCGAGCTTGGCCGCATCGAAATCCTCGATCGCCTCTTCAAAAGCGGCCAGACACCCAACCTGGTAGATCGCGCCGGTGATCGCACCGCCCGTTAGGCAAAGTCCAATCTTGGGCTTCTCACTTGTATCCGCTGGTCTCGGGGTCATACCAAATCACTCGTCTCGCTCGGCCCACGAGCGTCGTTCTGCCCACTAACACGGCCACGAAAAATAAAAAACAGAACAAGCCCTCCGACCAGCAGTCCCACGAGCCAAAGTTGGGTTGGCATGTCCGAGGACTCCTCGAGCAAATTGAATCCAGCGATCGGAACCCAATCGGGTCGCACCAAAAACGGTGTCAAGTTGACCCCCATGTGAAAGGCGATGGCGGCGGAAAACCCTACACGGAGATAGAGCCATCCGAGCACGACGCCAGCGAACGTTGCAGCCACAATCGCATGCGGCATGAAGTGAGCGAGTCCAAACACCAGTGCGGAGACCGCCACCGCGGTGCCCTCGCCGAAATGCGTGAGCAAGCGAGATAAGATGGTTCGGCGGTAGAGCCATTCTTCGCAAATCGGTACGACGCACCCGATGCCCACGGTTGCAACCAGGCTCTTGATCACACCCGTGGGATAAACGAGTTCGTACATCAGTGTAAGCTGCTTTTTGGCGAGTGGAAAATACTCTTGAACCACCCCTCCGAGCGCCGAGAGTGGAAACTGAAGCGACACGCCAGCCAAAAGCGAAGCGACCACGAGCGTGCGATGAGCGCGCGTCGGTATCTCGACAGGGGCTCTTCGCTCCGCGGGCCAAAACCGTCTCGCAGCCAAAACTGCGAACGCGATTCCGACAGCCTGCGCAATCACCATCGGTAGTGCGAGACCCGCACCCGTCAACAAGCGGGCCAAGACGGCTTGCAGCGGCAAGGTCACGACCAGGGACAAAAAGATGATAGCCAGCAGAAAGGTCAAAGCTGGGGCTTTGTGTGCAAAAGCTACGATGGTGACCAGCATAGCGCGATTGCACGCTGAGACTAGGCTCCGCCCTGCATCCGCGTTATGGTCCCCCCTATGCTTCGCCATCTCGGACGCAGCTCGTTCTGTTGCGCACTCACACTCGTAGTCGGCGCCATCGCCGTCGCATGTGGCGGTGCCAGACCGGGCGATCACACGCACCAAGGCCCGCCTCTTGACGATGCGGACTACCCGACGGTCTACCGCGCATATTTTGAAAGCCCGCCAGACAGCGAGGGCCGCATGGCACTACGCGAACGGTTGGTGGCCTATCAACTCAAACACGCGGGGAACATCGCAGAACTCGAGTACACCGAACTCCTGGAGCTATTTGCGGAGCTGATGTCACTTCACGGCCCGCAAGACTTCGTTTCCGGCGGTCCGTCACATCAACTTCGCCCGCTACTTGAGCGCGTCATCGAGCTCGCCACACCCCGCGGGGACCAGGGCCCAGTGCTCGCGGCCTCCCTCATCATGGCAACCTGGGATGAGGAAGAAGACCGAGAGCCATCAAAGGCGGCCGCGCTCCACCAGCGCGTGAAGACCTACGCGACCGATTCGCGTCGGATGATTCGCTCGCCGCTTGAACGCTATACCCGGCTCATTGCCGTGTGGGAAC
This sequence comes from uncultured Polyangiales bacterium, assembly GCA_964487255.1. Classification (GTDB taxonomy): domain Bacteria; phylum Myxococcota_A; class Polyangia; order Polyangiales; family CAZAQV01; genus CAZAQV01. The sequence continues at coordinate 281,358 of CAZAQV010000002.1, forward strand.
GGCACGCCGCTCTAAGTCCAGCGCCGTCCGTTCTGGATGCGCTCGCTGCGCTTCACCTGACACGCCGCCGCGCACTGCTCGCGGCCAGTAAAGACCCTGAACGACAGCTCGGACATCGTGACATGTTCGCGGTTCCGGGCATTATTCAACAGGCGCCCCTCGCCGTGGCCGCAACCCATCTCCGCTATGGCGATATTCAGACAGCGCTCAAGAACGTTCGTGCAATGGACAATCTTGGCGGCCACGAAGAACGTCTGACCGAACTTCTGAAAGCCGCCCAAACCCAGCCCGAGGCGCTGCTCGAACTCGCTGGCTCATATGCCGGCGCCGATCCTCGCACAACCCGTGGCCTTTGCCGTGTGGGCACACGTCGGCACCCGAAAGACACCCGCTTCCCGCTCTGCCTCGCTCAAATTTCAGCAAAACATGGAGAAATGGACGTCTCGTCCGCATGGTATGCCGAAGCGATCGAGCGCGACCCAGACAATCGCGAGATCTACGACGAGGCCATTCAGGTGCTCCGCGTGTTCCTCGAACGGGCTCCGGCTGACATGGACCCTCGCACCACGCGCGCACTGACCAAAGAGGCAGACCAAATCTTTAGTGAGCGACACCGTCGCTGGCCCAAACAAGTGGACACCGAACACGACCGACTTTTCTTGGCCGTGGGCCTCATGGAGATGAACGCCGGCAATATCAAAGAGGCGCGCAAACGTTTTGAGCAAGCCCTCAAGATCAACGAGACCTCGTCCGTGCACGAACAGTTGGGTCGGCTCGACGAAGCGAGCGATGACGAGCAGTCTGCGATTAACCATTACGAAAAAGCGATCGAGTTACAGGCCGACAAGTCCTCCCTGCAAGCCAAGTTGCAGCTTCAGAGCCACTACGCGCGCCTCGGCGACGCGCACCGAATGGCTGGGCATCAAGCAGAGGCTGCTGCGTCATACCAAAAGGGGCTCGACTTGCTTAAGGGGCTCGATAGCGAAGTCAACGCTCTTGGGAAAGTCGAGCTGCTCGTTCGACGGGGCGTATTGGAGAGCTGGCTTGGAAAGACCGACGACTCATTCAAGACGTTCAACGCAGCCATGAAAGAGTCGGAGTTGCTTCGCTCGGCGATGAGCGGCAGCGATTTCTCCGCGAGCTCGGCATTGCAGCAAGTCTACGCGCGTATTCTCTCGCACCTCGTGGTCGCGCCGAAACCTGCACCCGCGCTCGCCAATGAAGCTTTCTTGGCCACACAACGACAGCTGAACATGGACCCAGAATGGAAAGTCTACTTTGCCCTTTGGGTCAAGCTCGTCGCCGCACGCGCAAACGCCGACGTCAACCGCGAGGTCGAACTCGTGCTGGGTCAGTTCGAGGGGCGCGACGCCTGGTACGGTTGGCTCGCTCGCTTCGGGCTCGGCAATGCGACCTACAAGCAGCTTCTGGACGAGGCCAAGAACATCGGACAGCGAGCTGAAGCACACTTTTACGAGGCGGCCCGGCTGGTCGGGCAAAAGGACACGGCCGCGGCGAAGACGCTTTATCAAAAGACGCTCGAAACAGGCATGGTCAACTTCTACGAGTTCACGATGAGCCGCGAGCTCCTACACCAACCAGCTGCATCAAACGAAACGTCCGCGCAGGCGACGGGCGCTCAGAACGAGTAGCGAAGTCGCACGTGACCACCAAGCGTGAGCGCGTCAGCGCCTGAGATCCACCCAAACTCCAACACCCCGACATCGATGCCAACGTTCTTTGTGACAGCCCAAAAAAGAGCCGGGCTGGCCCGCAACAGAAACGCGGGATCGCGGCTTCCGGAAAACGAGAAGTAGGCTCCGACCTCAAGAGATGCGCCGACACGCAAGTTGGCGCTATCGAGCAGTAGCGGCAAGAAGGCTGCGCCGACACTCAGCTCAAGTGCGCTGGCTGCGCCCCACATGAGGCCAGCGTTGGCGTGCACCGAAAAGCCATCGACCAACCGGTAGCGCCCCTGAGCAACTGGGCCGATGAGCACGCCACCATCGCCGGCTGAGCTGAGCAGCGGCCTTAGGGCGAGTCCTGCGCCAAGCGAAAGCGGACCAACTTCCGACAACACGGACGGCTCAGCGGCCTGTGGCTGTGCGTCCTCGGGCGGGTCCTGTGGGTCGGGCGGTTCTGTGTTGGACGCTGCCGGCTCCTCGGTCTCGGTCGGTGGCTGCCCAGAGCCATCCTTGGACCAGACCCCTTCTCCAGCACTGATCGCACGGGTCAACTCGACGCCTTCGGCACCCAGGCCCTCATCGCGCAAAGCGAGCGGAATAACGGCTCTCACGGCATCGCCCAGGCGGGTGTGGTAGGCCTCGAATCGCGCCGTGTCGTAGCGTTCGTGCTCAACACTTTCAACACGAAGCTCAACGACCACGCGCTCCTCACCCGCCGCGTTGATCTTGGCGGCGACAAGAAACTGCGAGCCATGGATTTCCGCGATGGTGCGGGCTTCAGCCTCGGTTTCGGGCTGCGGAGGCGGTGCTTGATCGGCAGGCACTTGCTCGCCCACGGCGATCTTCTCGCTCTTCTTCACGGCATCATTGAGGTGATCCTCAAGCTCATCTGCAAGCGCCGCTGCCGTCCCTTGGGCCGAAACGCGCAACACGACGACGCGGTCTTTGGGTACATGGTCTTGCGCTGCCGCCTCGCTTGCGAGCGAAGCCACAAGTCCCACAACCGCAAGAGCAAACCCGTAACGCATCAAGACTGGACTAGCATTTCTGAGGGCGCCTGCACCAGCTCGATGAGTACGCCACGCCCGCCCTCGGGAAATTCTTCGTTTCCTTTGGGATGAATGAAACATACGTCGTGACCGGACGCGCCCTTTCGCACGCCTCCAGGCGTGAAGCGAACACCACGCGCGCTGAGCCACTCGACCGCAGCTTTGAGGTCGTCGACCCAAAGACCAATATGGTTGAGCGCCGGCTGATGAACCTTGGGTCGCCCATCCGGATCGATGGGCTCCATCAGGTCGATCTCGACCGCCGCCCTGCCTTCGCCAACCACCGCAATATCTTCATTCACGTTCTCGCGCTCGCTTCTGAAGTTACCCTCAACCCGTAGCCCGAGCAGCTCGACCCAGAGTCGACGCAGGTCCGACTTATCGGGTGAACCCAGCGCGATTTGTTGAAGGCCAAGAATCGAAAACGGGCGCTCATCGGGGACGGACATCGCAAAAGAGCATACCAGCTCACCCGCCACTTTCATCGTCGGGCGATCCTCCTGGCGCACTTCGAATCAGCCGGTGATTGAAACGACGCCCCAGTTGAGGCACTTTGGCACCATGGTGACCAAGAAAGTCTCCCTCACTGGTGTAAAGCCCACGGGCGCCGTCCACCTCGGCAACTACCTGGGAGCCATTCGCCCTGCGATTCGTCTGGCCGACGCATACACAGCCCGTTACTTCATCGCCGACTACCACGCGCTCACCACCGAGCGGGACCCGATCGCACTCGAGCAGCAGATTTACCACGTCGCCGCGTGTTGGCTCGCAAGCGGGCTGGATCCGAGTCGCATGCTTATCTACCGTCAGTCGCAGGTTCCGGAAGTGTTCGAGCTGGCGTGGATCTTCTCCTGCTTGACGGCTGCCGGACAACTCGAGCGCGGCCACGCATACAAAGACGCGGTCGCCAAAGGCGGTGCGCCGAACGCGGGCCTGCTTTTCTATCCGATGCTCATGGCCGCGGACATCGTGCTCTATGACGCCGACGTCGTGCCCGTCGGCAAAGACCAGAAGCAGCACCTCGAACTGACGCGCGACGTGGCCGTTCGCCTCAACCACGTCTATGGTGAAGGAACCGTCGTCGTTCCCGAGGCGAAGCTTGCCGAGGTTGCCGTGATCCCAGGCACCGATGGCGAGAAGATGAGCAAGAGTCGAGGCAATGGCATCGACTTGTTCGCGCCACAGAAGCAGCTGCGCAAGGCGATCATGAAGATCCAAACGGACTCCACGCCCGAAGGCGCCCCAAAGGTGGCCGAAGGCTCCACGGTCTTCGAAATTTTCCGCGCGGTCGCTTCGGAGTCAGACACCCTCGCGTTCAAGCAAAGACTTGAGGCCGGGGGTTGGGGCTGGGGACACGCCAAACAAGCGCTTTTCGAAGTCATCGAAGCCGAAATCGGCCCCAAGCGAAAGCGCTACGACGAACTGATGGCCGACACGCGCGAAATCGATCGGCTGCTCGATGATGGCGCACGCCAAGCACGGGTCATTGCACAGCGCACGATGCGTCGCGTACGCAGTGCGATTGGAATCACGGGCAACGAACGCAAGCGCGCCAAAACCGTCGCCCCCGTCTAAGCACCCGAGCGAATACGACTTCGAACGAAGGCGTGAGTCACCCGCGAGACAAGGCGGAGTCGAGCACCCCGCGTAAGCGCACTTAAAAGTGCGTGCGCAGGGCGCGGAGACGACAACGCAGTATCGCGGGATGAATCGCGACTTCGTTAATTAAGGCGAGGGTCGCCTTTGGGGTAGACCGAGACCTGCTTTTTGTCCCGACCCTTGCGCTCAAACTTTACGACACCGTCGATTTGCGAAAACAGTGTGTAATCGGAACCGGTGCCGACGTTACGACCAGCGTGAAATGTGGAACCCACTTGGCGGACGATGATCGAACCGGCGTTGATGTCCTCGCCTCCAAAGACTTTGACGCCGCGGTACTGCGGCTTCGAATCACGACCGTTACGGGTTGAACCCTGACCTTTCTTATGTGCCATTTCGCTATTCTCCTTCGAGGTGCTTCAAACCTAGGCCGTGATGCCTGTGATCTTGAGTTCGGTGTACGGTTGACGGTGACCGCGCTTGCGACGGTAATTCTTGCGACGCTTCATCTTGAAAACAATGATGCGCTTGCTGCGGTCTTGTGCGGTGATTTGTGCGGAGACCTTCGCACCCGACACGAGCGGGGTCCCGATGGATACTTTCTCACCACCCACCATGAGGACGTCTGCAATCTCGATGGAGGACCCGACATCACCGTCGACCTTCTCGACGCGAAGCGTGTCGCCTTCGCTCACTCTGTACTGTTTGCCACCTGTTCGAATAATCGCGTACATCTTGTTCTCTCAATGTTGGGCGGCCACCACCTTGAGGTTATAGGCCGCGAGGGTCGGGCAGTGTACCCACAAGCGACCAACCTGCAAGTACCCAGAAGCACAGTTTTTCCTAAGCACCGACCACGACCGAGCTCATCTGCGCCCCAAACGACGATCTACGAGTGATCTCATGAGGATACCGCATGGAGATCCGCACGCGACCGAGGCGCGGATGCGGGCTATGCTCCCGTCCCATGTCAGACAAAGACGGAGGACGTGACGAAAACGTCCGAAAAGGCCGGGTCGGAAGACGCATCGATCCTGCATTTGATCGCCTGGTGCGAGGCGAAAAACCGGAGCGAAAGCGAGGTCGTCACCTCGACGACCCACGCCAACACGGGCTGGTGCGCGGGGTCGCGAATCGCGAGGTGCGTGCCGTCGCCGAGTTTCACAGCGAGCGGCTTGGCGAGCTGCTGCGCGAGGACACGCCAGAGCTTCGCGAACGACTGGCGCTCTTGTTGGGAATGGAGATCTGGCGAGGACTGAGCTTCATCTCGAAGAAGGCCTTTCTCGAAGACGGTCTCGAACTTGAACGCTCACACTGGGCTCACGAGATCAAACCTCGTCGCGACCTGGCAGAGGCCACCATCGCCCTTTGGTACCGCCTCGAAGCCGCTCGGATTCGCAAAGGAGCGCCGGGCTGGATCGGGGTCGAGAGCGAGGGGAAAAAGAACTTTGTTGAGCTTCGCCTACCCGCCGAAGAGGCGCACCATATCATCGCTGAAATGGGCCGCTCCGTGACCCCTTTGGTTCGCGACGACCAAGCTGCGAGCAAGCCCGCCCACGGGCACAAAAAAAGCCGAGACCCAAAGTAGGCCCCGGCTTTTGGTGGCTCGGCGAGCGCTAGTTCAGCTTCTGGAGCGCACTCTGAGCACTCTTGAGGTTCGGGTTGATGCTGAGCGCCTTTTGGTAAGCACGCTTGGCATTGTTCCGGTCACCGGCACGCAAGTATGAGTGCCCAAGCGCAACAAAATACCGCGAGTTCTGCGGCGCAAGGTTGACCGCTTTGATGTACGCAAGCGCTGCACCCCGCGCATCGCCCTGCGCCAAACGGGAGGCCCCGAGACCGGCAAACGAGCCGGCATGACGTGGGTTCATCGTGGTCGCGCGCTGGTAAAGCGCCGCGGCTTCCTGATAACGGCGTGCAACGAACGCGGCCTTCGCCTCGTCTCGAATCTGGTCGAAGGGCGAAGCTTGGGGCTTTGTCTCAACCTTGGGAAGCGCGTGATTCTGTGCCTGCGCTTGACGCGAGCTCGCCGCATTCGCCACATCTTGTAGCGTCGCGGGGCGCTCTTTGCTCTGAGCTTCGCGCTTCTCCACTCGTTCTGTGATCCGTTCGCGACGTGCGCGGCGCGACGTGCGCCTTTCGGGGACAGAAGACTCCTCTGCCTCCGCGCTTCGCTTCCCTTCCATCGGAAGAATCTTTACATCTTCGCCACGTTTGACCGCCCTCTTCGTGGGCGGTTTCGCCACGACGGGCTGTGCCGAAGCGACCGGCGCCACCTTTGCGGCGGCGGGAGTCTGGGACTTCGGTGCCGCTTCGGCCGAAGCAACCGTCGCCGCTTGGCTGCTCGACTGCGAGCCGCTGAGGTACAAAGCGACCGCACCGAGCACAACCGTGCCCACGAAGGCCCCCATCAGAGCCGCGATCCAGACGGCTCGATTCGATTTCGGCTCCGGCTTGGCCGCACTCGTGATAACCGGCATCGCTACGGGACGCGGCGTTCGGACAACCGGTTCAGGCGCCTTGAGGGCGGCGGGAGGCCGCGCTTCGACAACCGGTGCGCCCCCATCTGCCGGCAAGTCGAGCGCTGCCGATGCGGCAACAGCCTCTGGCAGGTCGAGCTCAGGTTCGGCAGGGATCTCGGGCGGCTCGTTGAAGGACTCGAACATGCCGCTGGCAGGCTGCTCTTCGGCAGGGACTTCATCGAGCTCTTCGTCAACATCGTCGAATGCGATTTCGTCGATGCCATCAAAAATAGCCGCAGGCGCTTTTGAGGCTAAGACAATGTCGTCATCTTCTACGGGCTCGATTTCGTCGAAGGCGAGCACAGCAGTTCCTGCAGGGTCTCGCGGGATGTCGACAAGCGTACCCTCGCTGTCCCGCTCGGCCTCATATTTCGCCTTGATCGCATCGGTATCTTCGAGGTCCTCATAGTCGAGCTCTTCGAGTGGAATATTGATGTTGAGCAGACCGCTCGGTGCGATCGAGGAATAGCCCGGCGCATTGACCGCCGGCAACGCACTGGCCGGCTTGAGCGATTGGTAGCCGGGAGCATTGACGGGCGGTGGGCCACTCACCGAGGCCGTGGTCAACCCTTCCTTGACGGGCATATCGCTCTTACGGCTTGCGCCGCTGAGCGCCGCAGCCGAAGGCACGGGCGGTGGCTTGCTGACCGAATGGGCCTCAAGCGCGGGCGGCGGAAGCGTCTCGGAGGGAGGTGGTGGTGGACGCTTTCCCCTGCTCGGATGGGCCGGCAGGCCAAGCAAAGTCGCGCGGCGAAGCTCTTCGCTGTCACTGACACCCAAATCGATCTTACGTTGCATTTTTTCTCCCTCCCCCTCGGTCATCGAGGGTGACTTTCGAACACCATCGTCGGTAAACGGCGACAATGTACGAAAAACTTGTTCGGCCGAGTGCGGCCTCTTGCGCGGACTGCGCTCCAGCAGCGAAGCGAGCAGACGACTGACTGCTTGCGGCAAACCACGCGGCATCTCAGGGCGTGGCGCACTGACATGCTGCTGCAGGATACTTTCCGCATCATCGCCCTTGAAGAGCTTTTCGCCAGTCAGCATCTCGTAGAAAACACAGCCGAGCGCGTAAAGGTCACTGCGAAAGCTTACCAAGCGCCCGGCGATCTGCTCTGGCGAGACATAGCCGACCGTGCCGAAGATCGGATACGGCGTGTGAGTCGGAATGCGTACGGACACCCCGGCATCGATCAGCGCAACCCGTGGGCCGTTTCTGCCTCTCCCGCGGAAGAGGACATGCTCCGGCTTGAGGTCGCGATGAAGAAAACCTTCGCCATGCAGTTCGGCCAAGCCAAGCGCGATCTGCGCGGCGATGGCGATGGCGTCTCCCATCGGGAGTGGACCGTCGTGAATCACCACATCGAGTGGGATGCCCGGAATGTTGTTCCGGTACTGCCAGATGACGCCCTCATGCTGTCCGCAGCGCAAGGGAGCAACCACCACGTCGCTCTCTGTGACCAACTTCTGTTGGCGAGACCACTCACGCAAAATGCGGTGTCGTTCTGCAATACCGAAGGCTTCGGAATCGAGAATCTTGAGCAGTCCCTGCTGCTTGCTCTGGAGGTCTTCAGCCTCGATGAGCTCACTATGAGGCCCATCCGCCAACTTCGGACCAAGCGAGAAAAGTTCGCTTAGACCGGATGGAAGAGCCCGAAAATACTCCCTTTTAGTGGCCAACTGCTCCACAGACCCCGGAACCGTACGAGAAATGCACTCTGTGTCAAACATCGTGCTTCATGTAGGTGTGCGTAAGCTCACTGCTTCGCCCTCAGAGCGCTCCACGCTTGCTGGAGCAGAATCCTGCTGGGTGGGAGCTCAAAGGCAAAGATCGCCCAGAGCAAGGGGTGGATCCAGCCGAGGGATGGGGTCGCCTCGCGGGCAAGTTGCCACGCGTCATGTCCCGAATAACCGGCCAATAGCAGCGGGGCGGCGATGAGGGCACCCGATCGCGAGAGCAGACAGGACACTGGCAGGACCCACATCCAGTACCAGGGATGAAGCTGGGGACTGAGTAGAAGCGAGAGCCAAAGCACACACACAAGCGCTCGTCCCGGCCCTGTGCGGCGTCCTATCCACAGCGCAAACAGGACCACGATGCAAAGCACCACCGCTCTCGCGACAACGCGAGCAAGATCGCCACGCTGGATCGCGCCGCGGTAGAGCCCCTCAAACGTTGCGGTCGGATCGAACAGCTCGGGAACGCCTCGGGGCTTCGCGAAGCGGACATGCCGCCGCACACCAGCCTCCGCGAGCGCGACTTCCACTGCACGTTCCACCCATACATATGCCCCCTCGTTGCCTTGCCAGCGGTGCGCGAAATGGGTCGTTCCTGCAACTTGCTCGCCAGCCAGAAAAAAGCTGGGTCCGACGAACGCTGTAGCAACAGCTGACGCGACGATGACGTGCTTGGTGCGCCTACGCGCGAACGTCAGAAGAGCCGCAAATCCAACCAACTTTAGGCTCGCTGCACATGCCGCAAAGACAACGCCGCGCCAGCGCGTTCCTTGCAAACCGAGCACACTTAGCAACAAGAGCAGTCCCAAAAAACCGTCATGATGTCCGCTCAACGGCCCTTCGACGATCAAAAGGGGGTTCAGACCGAACAGCCACGCCGCTCGCGCCGAAGCATACCCGTGGAGAAACCACACCGTTGCAAGATGCACGAGGAGAGCGAAGAACTTGAATGCGAAGACCGTATTGAACAAGGCGAGCGCTGCGAACAGAGCCTGAAGCAACACAGGGTAAATCGTCGGGATCGACTTGTGGTTGATGTGCGTCCACGCTTCGTTGCGCAACTGCGCAAGCGAAGGGTCGAGCGGCGATGTCGAAAATGGGTTCGCGCCCGCAAGCACCACTCGCCCCTCGAAAAGGTGACGGTAGACGTCGTCAGAAAGCAACGCACCGCTTGCAACAAAAGGCAGGGACGCAAGCGAGACGACGACGAGTACTGTTCGTCGCGTGTTTTCGCCACGCCAGCAGCTCATCATCGCAGCGTAGGGCACAAAGGAAAATGCCAAGCAAGTGAGCATCGGCCAGCGCAGCGCAAAGCAATGGCCCATCGCCACTGCCACCCAGAGCGAACCAACCGTGGCTGCAACGGCAGCGCGGGCCGCAACCGTCACGTTAACCGTTAGCGAACCGAGAACGCGAAGGCGCGCTTCCGCTCGCCTGGAGAAATTTCACCATTGAAGACACCATGCAACTTGCCACCCTCGACCATGGTCACGCTTGCTGTCGTGATGCCACTCGCCGCGCACTCACCCCAATACGCCATCTCGACGATGTACGTGCCAGGCTTCAGCGGCGCTTCAAAGTAAGCGCTTTCCACGCGCTGCATCTGTTGCTCCGTGCACGCCCCACGTCCGTCGTGCTGCAAGTGCCCGCCACTTGAGGTTTCGCGATGCTGTTGCGAAAGTGCTTCACCGTTCGGATCGATAACGTGCAGATCAAGGTCGGCATCGGAATTCCAAGTCAGCGCCACATGCAACGCGCCTTGCTCTAGCTTGCAGGACTCATCAATTTCGCCGTTGCAATTGTCGTCGGCACCATTGCACCGTTCTTCGGCATCCTTCGCGCAAGCGTTTTCGATCCGCGTAAAACCTTGCTCGACCTTGACCGAGTTGGGCACGACCGCGCTTGATGTGTCGCCTCCGCCTTGGGTGCCATCACCTTCCTCAGCTTCCGCACCGGCCGATTGCGCGCCGCCGCAAGCGACGACGAAGGCAAGACAAACGATCCACATGAGTCCGAACTTGTTCATGGCTGTTCGTTAGCATTTTTGTCGCCGAGGGCATACTCTAGCGGCCTCATGCAGAACATGGACTTGGGACTGGACGTAGCCAGCACCGAAACCCGACTCGAAGAAGCGCTCAAGGCCGTACGAGGTAAGAGTGACGCCCGACCGGCGGTCGCGCTCGTCTTGGGGTCAGGTTTGGGCGCTTTTGCAGACACACTCGACGCGCACGAAGCCATCGACTACCGCGATATTCCAGGCATCCCCGCGTCCAAGGTCGAGGGCCACAAAGGAAACCTCGTCTTCGGCAAGGTTGGCGCGACGCCCGTCGTCGCGATGCAGGGCCGAGCACACCTTTACGAGGGCCATCATGCGCACGAAATCGTCTTTGGGGTTCGCCTCATGGCGAAGCTTGGCGCCTGCAACCTTCTCATTACAAACGCAGCAGGTGGCATCAGCAGCGCGCTTGAAGTCGGTGACTTGATGCTCATTTCCGATCACCTCAATCTGACAGGAACCAACTCTCTGCTTGGGCCCAACCTGCCATCGCTCGGGCCGCGATTTCCCGACATGACCGAGGCCTACGACGCAAGACTGCGCGCGCTCGCGGACGAACAGGGGAAAAAACTCGGGTTCTCGCTCAAGAGCGGCGTCTACGCAGGCCTACTCGGCCCGACCTACGAGACGCCCGCGGAGATTAAGATGCTGCAAGTGCTCGGCGCACAAGCGGTCGGCATGAGCACCGTGTTGGAAGTCATCGCCGCGCGACACATGGGAGTACGCTGCCTCGGCATCTCCTGCATCACCAATCTGGCGGCAGGTCTTTCGGATCAGACGCTCGACCACAGCGAAGTGCAAGAAGTGGCGAACCGCGTGCATGATCGTTTCGTGAGCCTTCTGCGCGAGATCATTCCCGCGATGGCGACGGTATGAGCAAGGCCGAACCGGACTGGGAGGCCCTGCGCAAAGCGGCATTCGAAGCAGCGGGACGCGCCTATGCGCCCTACTCGAGTTTTTCGGTAGGGGCGGCCCTTTTGGGCAGCGACGGGAAGGTCTTCCTCGGCTGCAACGTCGAGAACGCCAGCTACGGGCTGACACAATGTGCCGAACGATCTGCTGTGGGCGCCGCGTTCAGCCAAGGCACACGCGACTTCGTGGCCATCGCCATCGCAACCCCCACCCGCATGCCAACGCCCCCGTGCGGGATGTGTCGCCAAGTCCTCGCTGAGGTCGCACCTAACATCCCCGTGCGCTGTTTTACCCCGGCCGGCGATGTGCTCGAAACGACTGTGCGAGAGCTCTTGCCGCACCAGTTTGCTAGCGAACACCTGCGCGACTCGATCCCGCCCGCGACCACCGACGAATGAAACGCACTCTGATCGAGAACGCCCTGGTGCTTACCATGGATGCCAAGCGCCGCGTCCTTCGCGCAGACATCCTGATCGAAGGCAGCGCGATCGCACGCATCGGGAAGAACCTGGCAGCCAGCGACGCGACCTTGGCGAGCCTGCCACGAAGCCGACGCGTGGACGCAACGAACACGATCGCCATGCCGGGTATCATCCAAGCGCACGTCCATGTTTGTCAGACGCTTTTCCGGGGTATGGCCGACGATTTGCCCTTGCTCGACTGGTTGCGCGAACGCATTTGGCCGCTCGAGGGCGCGCACACGCCGCGGACCCTTCAGACCAGTGCCCGACTCGGCTTGGCAGAAATGCTGCTCGCGGGCACGACCTCTATCCTCGACATGGGAACCGTCCATCACCAAGACGCCCTCTTTGAAGTCTTGCAAGCATCGGGCATGCGCGCGTGGGCAGGCAAGGCGATGATGGATGCGGGAAGCGGTGTGCCCAAATCGCTGCGGGAAACAACTCACTCGAGCCTTCGACAAAGCGAAGCCCTGCACAAGCGTTGGAACGGCAAAAACGAGGGCCTTCTGCATTATACGTTTGCCCCGCGCTTTATACTTTCGTGCAGCGACCAGCTCCTTCGAGAAACCGCAGAGCTCGCGACAAGCCTGGGCGCGTTGATTCATTCGCATGCGTCCGAACACAAGGGCGAACGCGAAGCCGTCAAGGCCAAGTACGGCACGACCGACGTGCGGGCGTTGGCACGCTGCGGAGTTCAGGGGACGCATACCGTGTTGGCCCACGGCGTTCAGCTCACCGCGAGCGAGATGAAATTTGTCGCCAAGTCCGGCACGCGCTTCGTGCACTGCCCAAGTTCAAACCTCAAGCTCGCAAGCGGCATTGCGGACGTAAAAGCGATGCGCGAAGCCGGCATTGTCGTCGGACTCGGTACGGACGGCGCGCCCTGCAACAACCGGATGGAACCCTGGACCGAGCTACGACAGGCTGCGCTACTCGCCAAAGGCAAACACTTCGATGCGACGGTGATGAACGCCTGGCAAGCGCTCGAGCTCGCAACCATCGATGGCGCCCGCGCCCTCGGAGCCGAGGCGCACATCGGTTCACTTGAGAAGGGAAAACAAGCCGACATCACGCTCGTCGATCTGAGCGGTCTTCACCTGCCGCCCTTGCCAACACCTGGCCAAGACATGGCTGACGCCACTGCAGCGCTTCTCGTCTACAGCGCCACCGCCGCCGATGTCCGCGACGTCTTTGTGGCAGGCCGGCGCCTGGTCAAGGCACGCAAGCTGACCACGCTCGATGCGGAGCAAATCCGCGTCGACGTCGCGCGCGACGCCAAGCTCGTCGCCAGGGCGCTCTAAGCGACTTGCAGCGCGTCAGTGGCGCGAAAGCTTCCGCGAGAGCAACCAAAGGACGAGCCCCCACACGAGCATCGCAACGCCAAGCCAAAGAGAGTAGATACCGATGGGGATGGCGAGTATCAGCGCGATCGCCGCGGCGATACCAAGCCACGTTCCCACCAACGCTTCGTTGCGCGCGCCCACGCCAGAGCATGGCATATCACATGCGAGAACGCCCACGCGGCGCGAAGCTGCATGGGCGCATTTCGACTTGAGTCGACTGAAATCCCTAAGCGACGAGGCGCCGCGAACGCAAGGCAGCGCGAGAACCGGAGCGGAACGTACTTCTGGGGTACTTGAGCACCGGAAGCACAGCGCAACGAAGCGATCGCGGATGGATCATCGCTTAGCTGTTGGGCGTTTCGGTGGGCTTGCCTGCCTCTTTCCAGCCCTTGATTCCGGCACGCATGACGTGAACGTTGGTGTAACCGTTCTCAAGCGCACGCTCGGCAGCCGTATCCGAAGCGGTGCACGAGGTGCTCCCGCAGTAGAACACAAGCTCAGCGGACTTGTCGGAGGGAAGCTCACTGATTTCGTAACGCGAGCTGGACGTCAAGAGCACAGCGCCGGGCACCACACCCTTCTCTTTGCGCGTATCGTCCGAGTTGGCGTCGACGGGTACGGCCGATTTCGCTTCAACGGCTGTCGCGACCTTGTCCACGTCCCACTCGTCGTACTTTGCCTCGGCTTCGACCTTCTCTTCAGCAGGCTCTTCCTTTTCGGGGGCCGCGGTGGTCTCCGCAGCAGCAACCGGCTCAGTTTCGGGTTGGTCCTTGTCGCAGGCAGCCAACCCGGAAACGACGAGAACCGCAGAAAGGATTGAAAAACGTTTTTTCAGCATGGGGGGGAGTCTGGGGCCCGCATCAGCGCTTGTCTAGAGCTTGCGCATCGGTTCTACTCGCCACTGCTATGGAGCCAGTCGACGAAGGCGGGCGCACCTCGGGGCCCCGACTCAAACCAGCCATCCCGGACGTGGACGGAAAACAGCCGTACATGCCGAAAATTCCATGGAAATGGATCCTTCTCGGCGCTGTATCGATCGGGCTGGTCGCGAGCATTCTATTTTACCTCGGCCGCAAAGCGGACGTCCAAACGCGAACGCAGATCGTAGCCACCATCGAAGGGCCACTCGCCAAGCCATCCGAAGCCTATCGAGACTTTCGGGGCAAACTTGAGGCTTGGGTGATCGCAGCCGCAAAGTCGGACGCTCCAGACAAGCACGTCGATGAACGCCTTCGCTTCTCAGAGCTTCACAAGGGCAAGGGGCTTTACTTGCGCCTTCGCGAAGAAGACGCCCAAAGCGCTGAAAAGATCGCCGACGCAATCCGTCGTTTTCAGATCGACGCCATCCCGCGTTGTCTGGGTGCGGCACCAACCTCCCTTCGCACCTTCTACGAACAAGGCGAGTTCCTTCTGCCAGGCTGGCAGGACGCAGCCAAAACGGAAATGCAGTCAAGCCAACTCGACGTTCTGAAGATGGAGCTTGAGCTACGGGCCAAACGCGACCTTCCCAACGTGCTCGAAATGATGAAGTTCGACTACTTCTTGCTCGTCATTCAACGCGGTGAGAGTCGTAAGGACCAACCGGTCGACGTCTACCTTTGGAACCTCAAGACCGATAAGAAGCTTCTGTCCATGCGAACCGAAGCCCAAGGCCGACTCGTTCCCGTGCGTCTTCCGGGGGTCAAAGGGCCGAAAAAAGCGGTCTCCCTCGACTCGCCTGCAGCCCACGACTGTAGCATCGCAGCATCGCTCAAAGAGGCGGCTGGGGAGCCGGCGCTTGAGTTTGGTGCCAACCTGCCCACCCCTTCGGCCGTGGGTGATGCCGGACTGGACGCACAATAGTAAGCCTTGGCTCGGCCCTTCCGGTTGCGTTGGAGAAGAACCATGATGAAAATGCTTGTCGTACAAACTACCATCGCTTCCCTGTTCACGCTGTCATTGTTAGCAAGCCATGTCGACGCACAGACCGTCGACCCAGAGACCCACAAGTTGCGCATCGAAGGCTTCGGACGCCTTGCTTTTGCGGGTGAGGTGGACGTCGAGGTTGGCAGCACCACGTTTGAGTCCGACCTTGAAGTCGGCCTTGGGTTTGGCGCGGGCTTCGAGTACGTGCTCCACCGACACTTCTCCGCGGGTGCACGCATCCAAGCACTGTTCACGGAGGTGGAGGCAGACAGCTCCAACCACGCGGCGTTCGACTTCAACATCATGCCGCGCGCGCGTTTTCCGCTGCCCGATGGCCCGGTCGCGATTTTCGTGGCGCTTCCACTCGGCCTTTCGGTCATCGACTCCGAACTCGGCGATGGCGCGGACGACACCGAGACCGGTTTTAACATTGCCATCCTCTTTGGAACCGACTTCTTCGTCTCCGAGTCGATCGGCTTCTTGGTCGAAATGGGCTATCAGTGGCACTTCTTCTCGCGCCAAGCCATCGGCCGCGAACTCGACGTCACCGCCGGGAACCTTCTGCTTCAAGCCGGCCTCAAGTTCGCCTTCTAGCCGAGAATTTTTATTCGAGGTCGTCGAGGGTGATCTCGTCGTCGTCGGAGATGCTGTCGAGGTCTTTGGGAGGCTCGCTTGCATCAGCGCCCGCATCGCTGTCGCCCTCGAGCGCGTCGAGATCGAAATCATCGCCTTCAAGGGCGTCGAGATCAAAATCGTCATCGTCGAAGGAATCAAGGTCGATGGGTTCTCCCTCGGCGCCATCCTCGAGTGGACGATCGGGTATGGCATCGAGATCGATCGCGTCCTGCTCCACGAATCCTGTGAGGTAGGTCGAGAGGATCGGCACGTAGGTGGTGACCAAAAGCGCCACCACGAGAAGACCGATGAACGGAAGCACCGCCTTGTAGAGGAGCGTCACCGGTTTATCAAAACGGAAACTTGAAATGAAGAGATTCAAGCCAACCGGCGGTGTGAGATAGCCGATCTCGAGGTTGAGCAAGAACACAATCGCAAGGTGGTACGGATCGACGCCAAAGTGGCGCGCAATGGGGATGATGAGCGGGACCACGACCACGATGGCGCTGAAGATGTCCATCAACATGCCTACCACCAGCAGGAATACGTTCAGTACAAGCAAGAACGCGATCTTGGAGTCCACGAAACCCTGAATCAGGTCGAGGATTTGGTCCGGAACCTTGGCTTGGATCAAGTACCCAGTGAAGCCGATCGCGGTGGCGAGGATAATGAGGATTGCGCCGAACATCGTGACTGCTTCACGAATGATCTTGGGAACATCGCCGCGAAGGGTGATGTCCTTGTAAACAAAGACTTCGACGATGAGAACGTAAAAGGCCGTAAATGCGGCCGCTTCGTGGATACGCAAGAGGCCCGTGGCAAGACCGCCGACGAGCACAAAAGGAAGCGCGACTTCCCACTTGGCTTTCCATAGCGTCTTGAAGGCATGAGCTGTGTCGAACTTGGTCCGTGGAAGCTTCACTTTGATGCCAACGAACGAAGCGTAAATAGAAAGCACCAATACGGTGAGGATGCCCGGGATGAGTCCTGCCAAAAACAGCTTGTCGATCAGCACTCCACCGACCACGCCGTAAAGAATAAGCGGCAGGCTTGGTGGAAAAAGTAGACCGAGTGAACCGCCGGCCGTCACCAAGCCCAAGGAGAAACGTTCAGGGTAGCGCTCTTGGATGAGTGCCGGATAGAGCAAGCCACCAATGGCCACGATGGTAATGCCGCTTCCGCCGGTGAAGGTGGTGAAGAACGCCGAAGCGCCGAGACAAACGATGGCGAGGCCTCCAGGCATCCAGCCGAGCCAAGCACGAGAGAGTTCGACCAAGCGCTTCGGCGTGCCGCTCTCGGCCATCAGATAGCCCGAAACGATGAAAAGCGGAATCGTCACCATCAACGGCGAGTCCGCGAACTTTTCGCTGAACACGTCTTGAACGACCGCATCAAGGGGCGTGTCCGGGTTGTCTGGGAAGAACTCGAAGAGCCCAAGGGAGGCTCCACCAAAGACAGCAAAGAGTGGCGTACCCAAGATGGCGAAGAGCAAAATGAGAATGACGATAAGGGCGATCATGGCCTGCCCTCCTCGTCGCTATCACCTTCACCACCATGCTGTTCCGCTTCGTCCGCCTGCGCCGCCGGGGGCTCCCCCGGCTCTTGCATCTCGGGTGTCGTGGGCGGTGCTTCGGCTTCCTCTTCGAAGTCACCCATCGCGTAGCGAACGCCTCGCACCAAGAAACGCACCGAAATGACAAAGAAGAGCAACGGCACCACGAACTGAAGCGCGGGGCGCGACGACTGCATCACCATACCAACGCTGGAAAACGCCGCGCGCACACCACAGAAGAAGGAAGGTCGAGCGAGATCATTGTTCGCCAACACCTCGTCGCGAGCGTCACATACATGGAGTTCTTCTCCATCCTGAAAGGTGGCCATTTCAGCGGGAAGGATGCTTCCCTCCTTGGCGATGACTTCGACGAAGATCCATGTCAGGGCGAGAGAAACGAGGCCTGCGACCAGGTAGGTCACGGCCTTGATGACACGCTTGGCACTCTTGCCAAGCAGTCGGTCCAAAACATCGATCGCGATGTGCTTGTTCGCATGCGTTGCCAGCGACGCACCTAAAAACGCAAGCCACAGCGTAGCCGTTTGCAAGAAGTGATCGATATTGCCAATCGATTCGAGCGCTTTTTGGGCTGCGTCGATACCGACCCGTTTGGCCAACACTTCCAACAGCGCCTGCGCGAATGCGGCCCCGATCATGACGAGCAACACCACCGCCGAGACTTTCGCCTCCGCGTTGGCTAACCGGTCATCGAGTTGTTTAAGAGCAGCGCGCATCGCTCTGTGCCGTGCTTGGTCCCCACATGCCCGAGGGTTAGCTTGGAACGTCGCTCTGCGCTACGCTGATGTCCCCACAAACCTCTGCGCAAAGTCCGGTCAGCAGCGTGCTTTCAAACTACGCGAGTTTTTCGACCTGCTGCAGCAGGGCCTTCGGGTAGAGCTTCCCGGCGAGCTGGGTGCGAACTTTGCTCGCGACAGCCTTCCACTCTGCTTCGTGCTTGCCAACGTCCACTTCCTTAACCCCGCGCGAAAGCATCGCACGGTAGGCCTTGTCATCAGACTTACGAATGTGACCGCTAAGAAGATTATGCGCACGATCGGCAGAGCTGATCAGGATTTCCCGCAGATCGGCTGGGAGCGAATTCACTTTGTCATTCTTGAGGATCGTCGCGCCGATGAGAATCGCGCTCGACTGCTTCGTCACGTACTTGCAGTGGTTGTACCACTGTAGAGAAACCGAGGCCAATGAGGACGATGCGAAGGCATCGACCTGGCCAGTTTGAAGTGCGGTGAGTACTTCATTGACGCCGAGCTTTCGAGGTTTCGCACCTATCGTCTTGAGCATCTCCCCAAAAATATGGTCTTCGGGTCGCTGCCAGGGAGTCACTTTCTTTAAATCCGAAGGGCGCATCACCGGTTGGTTCGAAAAGAAGCGCGCTTGTCCGACATCGCCCCAGCCCATCAACTTGTAGCCCGCGTTCTCAAACTCCTTGTCAAAGTCACCGGCAAGGCCCTTACGAACGCGATCGATCGAAGCGTAGTTGTCGAACAGCCCCGGAAGTTGCAGAACGAGAACAGGACGCACGACCTGCCCAAGACCTGTGGTGGTAACCGAAGCGCCGTCGATCTGTCCGCTCTTCATTTTGCGGATGTAGTCGCGCTCATCGCCCTGCGTGCCACCGAGGTAGAACTTCAACTTAAGCTTGCCGCCACTATCCTTTTTGACCGTCCCCTCCCATGCGCGGAAGGCCTTGTGCCAAACCGAACCCTTGGGTGCGAGGGATGCAATTCGCAGGGTGTAGGTGTCGCTCGCTCGGATGAGCTTGGGCACACCGACGGCGCCAGTCAGTGCGATTCCTGCGGATAGCTTGCTAAAGTCACGTCTTTTCATCGATATCTCCGGTTTGGGGCAAACGTACGCATTGGACGTCTGAAATCGGGGCGGATTCAAGCACACACATCGAAAAGCGCACGCCGCACTGCGTCACTCCATCGCTTGGGCCGCTTTTTGGCGTCACTGGCTTTTTGGAGTATGCGAGCCTGATGGGGAGGCTACGCCAGCTTTGTTTTGACTGGAGCCAGTCGCTGCAGCCACCCGCAGCCAGCAGCACCTCAGAAAGGTCCCGAGGCGATGTGGAGCAGCGACTTACGCGGCTGCTCGGCTACCGTGTCGTCGTCGTCATCACCGACAATCGCCGAAGCGTCATCCGAATGATGCGCAAGAACGGCGGCTATGTCCTACGACTGCACCACATGTTTTTGCGTGCACCGGACTCCACCCTGGCCGACTTGGCGACCTTCTTGCGGCGATCAAATCGACACGCCAATGCACGGCTCGACCGCTTTATCGACGAGCATCACGATCAGATTCGCAAGGGCGTATCGCGCAACATCAAGCTACGGGCCCGTGGAAACGCACACGACCTGCAGTCCATCTTCGACGAGCTCAACGATAGCTACTTCGAGGGCTCGGTCCGCGCGCGCGTCACTTGGGGCCGAGCGCCAGCTAAGAAACGTCGGCGCAGCTCGATTCGTTTGGGCACCTACTCATCAGACGAATCGCTCATTCGCATTCACCCGGCACTCGATGCGGACTGGGTGCCCGACTACGTGGTCAGCATGGTCATGTACCATGAAATGCTGCACGCGGTGATTCCTCCGATCATGCGTGGCTCGCACAAAGTGTTTCATACGCCAGAGTTCAGGCGTCGAGAGCGCGCGCACCCGGATTATGCGAAGGCATCTCTGTGGGAGGAGAAAAACCTCCTCCGCCTGCTTTGCAGCTAGATTCGGAGCGCCACCCGGCGAGTCGCCAAAGGTATGACATACTGTAACCATGAGCATGCGCCGAGCGACCATTCTTGGGCTCGCCCTGGCCGCTGTCGTTTCCGTAGGCTGCGGCCCGTCGGTCCCCGATCCTAGTGATGCCGCACTTCACGATGGAGGCCACGCGGCGCCCATTCCCGACGCCGGCTGCGAGTGCTCAAGTTCTCAAACGGGTCGGCGAACGCAAGAGAGCGCTTGCGGTGACTACGAGCAAACCCGCACCTGCGATGGCTGCAAGTGGCTTGCATGGCAAGGGGCCCCGGGCTGCGTCTGCACGCCGGGAGAAGTCGGCGAAGAGCGCGAGGTCGAGGGCGGCGAGGGCTGCATGAAGGGCATCAAGGTCGAACGCGAGGTCTGCAACGACGAAGGGACCCGTTACGACATTGTGCTCGCAAGTGATTTCGACGGCTCACGCGTCGATTGCATCGCCGGTATCACCGAAGAGCGCGAGAGTATCGGCGAATGTGGCACGTTTAAGCAGACACGCTCCTGCGATAACAACTGCATGCCCGGCTCTTGGCTGGGCACGGACGATTCCTGTGCGTGCGAGTACCAAGGTGGTTCGAACTGGCAAGAATGTGCAACACCTCAAGGTGTCGACTGTGGTTGGCAGTACTGTAGTTCAGCCGGCGATTGGTACCCGTGTGCCACCAACCCGAACAAGCCCGCGCGATGTCAGCCTGGAACCTTTTGCGCTCCAATCTGCATCGCCGGTGATGTCAAAGCGTGTCAGGGTGAAACGGTCACGCTGCCGTGCGAAGGTGACCGCTTCAAGCGCTGCACCTGCCAGAGCGATGGCCGCTTCAACTGCTCACTTACCTGCTTTGGCTAGAGCAATACTCACGCGTACCCGAGCACCAATGCTTTGCTGAGCAGGTACCAACCGTCAACCATGACGAAAAGTAGCAACTTGAAGGGCAAAGAAATCGTCGTGGGCGAAAGCATGTGCATCCCGAGCGCGAGCAAGATATTGCTCACCACCACGTCGATGATCAAAAAGGGAAGAAAGATCACAAACCCGATCTGAAACGCTTCGGAAAGTTCGGTGATGACAAAAGCGGGAAAAGCGACCATGAGATCCGTAGATTCGGCTCGCTCTGGTCCTTGTTCGATTGCCTCGCGATCGTCGGTCTTGTCCGGTCGAACCGCCGTCGAAACCACGGTGTTCGCCGCGGAGAGTTCGACGAAAAGTTCGAGTTCGGCCTCCCCTGCGTTGCGGTGCAAAAAGCCGCGAAGCGGTTCGAGCGCTGCCGCCCCCGCCTCAAGCAACTTCTCGAGGTTCTCACCCGCTAGCGACTCGTTGAACGCGACGCTCGCCAAGTGTGGCGCTGCGGCGTCGCGCATCTGCGCGCCGACAGGACGCATGACATAGAGCGACAAGAGCACGGCGACCGCGCTGATGACGATGCCCGACGGAACCTGCTGGGTGCCAAGCCCACTTCGCAGGATGGAGAAGACGACTGTGATCTTGATAAAGCTCGTCGCCAACATGAAAGCGAAGGGCAACAGTGATAGGCCGACGAGTAGCAGAACGGACAGAACCGGTTGCGTGAGGATGCTCTCCATCGCTTGCTAGGCCGACTTCTTAAGCAGACGCGCCGCGAAGCTCGGCCGCGCCGCCAGCTTGCTCTCCGCGATTTCGTCTTCAGGACGATCGGGAAGCTGCCGAAGCAATGAGATGCCTTGGTCTGACACGCCAATCAAGAGCTCCTCCCCATCGACACGAACAATCGCGATGCGCTGCCGTTGCCCTAGTGGAAGCGTGGCTTCGAGCCGCAACCTTTCGCCGGCGAGTTGCCCGAGTCCGCGCTGGGCGACCAGACGCAGCACGACAAATGCAAGCGCACAGACGATCAGCAGGGCCCCCAACGTCTGAAGAAGCTGCACGCCGTAGTTCGTCGTCGTCAGAAGCGCTGCCACCGTCAAAAGCATTGCCACGGAGCAGAACTTCCCGAATCACCCCCGACCTGTCAATCCCCGTCCTGGCTACGCTCGCAGCTTCCTCATCACCTTGCGCCATAACGATTGTGCCGACGGTTGAGGCGCTGCACTTGAGCGCACACGTGGTGCGCTATCTTTAAGCTCGGAGCTAAGCTGTTCAGGAAGCCGGGATGCCGGATTGAATCGCCTCAGCGAGCGGATTCGATGCCTTAAGCTCGGCGATGCGAACCCCATCCGGGCCCAACTCAACGAGATAAAAGCGAGGTCCAACCAGACAGAAGGTCAACGCTTCGTGCGTAATGAGCTCTGAAAGCCCGTTCGCAACTGTCTCTAGTTGGCCTAAATCGTCGAAACGAGTCGGAAAATTCGCAGCTGTAGGCGAGTTTCGCGCTTCAAGTTCCTCTGACAGATCCTCATGTAACGCAAGGAGAGTCGACGGAACCGAGGAAAGCTCGAACTCTGCGTAGCCATGGCAATCCTCAAGCGGTAGACGAAACTCCGCTTCCCCCGTTGGAGCAAACTCGACCTGTAGTGTAGCCAATGATTTTCCATCGACCCTGTGTAACGCTGCCAGAGGAAGCGGATTGTCAAAGACCGAGACCGAACCTCCATCGGCGACGGTCAGGCAATGCACGACACCATCGCTGTCCGAGCCCAGCGCCGATTGGACAAGCTTGCAGAGGAAATCTGACCCAGCCCTCTCCGCCTCGAACTCATCGATCGCCTTCTCGATGGCGGACCGTTGCTCGGAGCTTGCGATGTTCTCCGTCGTAAACCCCAGCAACCTGTCGTATACGGGCATGGCGCTTCTATACCACCCTATGCCCTGGCGTGCCGGAGGATGGCGAAATCCGCAACGAGCTGGCGTTTTGCTTCACCACCTGCGAGCGAATGCGTGCGAGATGGTTACCGATGCGGGCTTAGAGGTCACCCCAGAGTCTGCCGAGATGAAGTTCAACGGCTTCGAAGGGCTGTGCGCGAACACTTACGGAGCCCTCGAAGGTTTGCACGATTTTCCATGCAGCTGGCTCCGTCGAGGTGTCGAGTGAAAGTACCTCAAGTGTCTTAGAGAGAGGATCCACCAGCCACACATGGACAACCCTCGCTGACCCGTAGATTGGCAACTTGCGTACCCGGTCGAGCGCCGCTGTCGACGGTGAAATGACTTCGCACACCCAATCCGGCGCGAGTTCAATGTACGCCGCATCGGGCACGTGCGCGAGTCTCGTTCGTTTCCACCCAGCCAGGTCAGGTACCAAGACATGTTCATCCAAATGCAGCTCAGGTTCATCCAGAATAATCCAGCCACCTGGACCGCCATCTCCGTCATCAAACTTGGTAACGAGTTGTCCACCGATCTTAGAAGATGCCATCGCATGCCGCAGCGCCGGCCGCGGACTAAGTTGCAGCTCCCCGTCTATCAGCTCAGCGACTGTGTTGTCCGGAGCTGCTAGCACATCCTGATAGGTCGCAACCTTTTTTGCTGCTCGGGACACATTCACAAGTCTAGCGCATCTCGTCTCGCCTGACAGCTGAGCGACGCTGGATGAAGCCATCCACGAGCAGGGCTAGTCTAGGCGACTAAGAAGAACGCTATGAAGCCGACGTCTCGAGCACGCTCTCGGCGAGGAGCTCGGCGACGTCGAGCTGGCGCACCGACTCTTCCTTTTCTTCGGCTTTGAGCCCGTCGGTGAGCATCGTCATGCAGAACGGACATCCACTTGCGATGGTGTTGGCGCCCGTATCGAGCAGCTGCAGCGTGCGCTTGCTGTTGACGCGCTGGTTGCCCTCGCGCTCCTCCATAAACATTTGCGCGCCGCCTGCGCCGCAGCAAAGCCCTTTCTTCTTGTTCCAGGTATCAACCTCAACCACCTCGAGGCCAGGAATGGCTTTGAGGATGTCTCGCGGCGAATCGTAGATGTCGTTGTAACGACCGAGGTAACAGCTGTCGTGGTAGGCCACTTTGCCCTGCACTTCACGCTCCGGCCGCAAACGACCTTGGGCGACGAGTCCAAGCAGAAAGTCGGTGTGATTGACCACCTCAAAGTGACCGCCGAACTGTGGGTACTCGTTCGCGATCGTGTTGAAGCAATGCGGACACGCCGTGATGATCGTCTTTTTGTCCGCGCCCACTTCGTTGAGCGTCTCGACGTTGCTCTCCGCCATCATTTGAAAAAGGTACTCGTTTCCGGCACGTCGCGCGGGGTCGCCTGTGCACTGCTCACGTGTGCCGAGAATCGCAAAATCGACACCTGCGGTTTGCAGCAGCTGCGCAACCGAACGTGAGATCTTCTTGGCTCGGTCGTCGTAACTCGCCGCGCAACCGACCCAGTAGAGCACACGGGCATCAGGCTTGTCCTCGATGGTCTTGATATCGAGCCCCGAAGCCCAGCTGTCACGATCCGAAGCCGCCAAGTTCCACGGGTTCCCATTGCCCTCAATGCCGTTGAACGGACGCTGAAGGTCTGGCGGAAATTCGGCCTGCATCATCACTTGCTCACGTCGCATGCCAACAATCTTGTCGACGTAGGAGATGTTGACCGGGCACTGCTCTTCGCACGCGCGACATGTTGTGCACGACCAAATCACGTCCGGGTGCAAGATAGCCGGCACGAGCGGTTGAATCTCGATGGCCCGGAAGTAGGCGTCGGCTGGCGGCGCGGGGTTGGTGTGGATCTCTTCGTTGTCAGCCGGCACGCCACGCACCATCCCCTCGAAGCTCTCGACGCCCGTGAGCGCCTCTTCGGCGTCGTAGACGTGGTCACGAAGCGCGATCGTCAGGTGCTTCGGAGAGAGCTTCTTGCCCGTTACGTAAGCGGGGCAGTTGTCGCTGCAACGTCCGCACTCCGTGCAGGTATAAAGGTCGAGAATGTGTTTCCAGCTGAGGTCTTGCACGGTAGCAATACCGACCGCTTCTTCGCGCTCGACTTTGCCTTCGAGGTCGTCGACCAGCGGTAGAGCGCCCTTGGGTGCCACGTCTCCAGCAAAGACATTGGGAACGACCGTCAGAATGTGGAAATGCTTCGAGAACGGAAGAATGTTAAGAAAGATGAGAACCAGCGCCACATGCGTCCAAAACCCTGCGTGCGCCAACACGACGAGCGATTGTCGCGACAGGTCGAAACCGCCGAGCGCGAGAGAGAGCGCAGAGCCCGCCCACTCGCTGGGCCGAAACGAAAACGCCTCGCCGGCCGCTTGTGCTTCGAGCTGAAACCAAGCCGCATCATAGAGTAGATCGGCCACCATCATCGTCGCGATGATGCCGAGGATAAGCAACCCCTCCCCCTTGAGTGTCATGCGCTGCGTCTTTTTGAGCCGCAGCCAAACGAACACGCTCACACCTGCAAGCACGAGCACCGCAACGGTGTCTTTGGCAAAGCCGTAGAGCATGCCAAGCGGCGCATCGTGCGCGAGCAGCCCCCAAAGGTCGAAGGTTGGGTCGTAACCGCGCGCTACGAGTACGATTGTTCGCAGCAGCAAAATGGAAAACCCGAAGAAAATGACCGCGTGCGCGATGCCCGCAAGTCGATAGCGGGAAGCCGGGTCGACCATCTTCTTCTGTCCGAAAACATAGAGGACGAGATTGGTCAGGCGCTTGAAGAACGAGCCATCCGTCAGCGAAAAGCGCGGATGGGCTGCGCCCGCCCCGAGCTGACGAATACGCCGGTGCGCGGTCCAAGCAAAGAAACTGAGTGTAACGACCAGCAATGCGGTCATGGCTGCAGCGCTCATGTTTTGTCCTCCTACCCGAGCATCGAATCACGCCGACGAGGTAACCTCGCCGAGAAGAAGGCTTTGAGCTTCACCAAGTTTCGCTCGTCCGCCCTGAAGCTTGGCGCCTCGAAACCGTCTGCAAATTTGCGTACATCGGTCAAAAAAGCGTCTCGAACTTCGGTGTTCGTGATGATCGCCTCAGCGTCTCGCCCACGCGCAGCACCTTCGCGCAGGCCGCGCACGTACTCCTCTAGCCGTCCGTAGTCGTCACCCAGAAACGCCCGAACTTGTTCGCAATCGTCGACGAGCTGGTGAATCGCCTCGTCGATCTCAAACTCGTGCTGCGCGGAATCATAGTGGCGGAGCGCTTGTTCCGTTGCCACGCGCATCACGAAGGCATCGTCGAGGTAGCCAATGTCGTCAATGCCGTCAGGAACCAAGTCGAGACTGCGAAACAGATAGTTGAGTCCTCCTGCGATCGTTTCGCGCAAAGGTTCGGGCAAACTTGCCTGCTCCAGAAGTCCTGAGAGCTTGCGTGCGTCTTCGCCTAGACTCTTGAGCCAAGCCGCAAAGGTGTCGAGAAAACTGGCCTGGTCTGTCTGCGTCGTGTTTTCCATGCCCGCGAACATACAGAGTTCTTTGGCTCTTCGCTAGGCTTCCTCCACACCAACAACGATGCAGGTAGCATCGTTGGCTGTTCCTCCAGACCGTTCATCGACTGAGTTTTCTTGCTCTTCACTAGGCTTTCTGCGTAGCAACGATTCGTGCTGATAGCACAATCCGTTCTGCGAAAAGAGCATTCATCGATGAGGCCAGCGGGGAAATCCAAGCGTGTGGTATCTCCACACCGAGCGATTTCGAGCGGAAGCCGAAGAGCAAGTTGCACAGCGGCTCCTCGAAAGACCGTTCATCAACTGCCTTTTCCTGCTCTTCACGTGCCGCGTGAACCGAGGGTTTTGCGGATCGCTTCGATCTGCCGTCGATTGGCTCCGGCTGCGCGCAAGGCATCATCGGCCGCCGCCGCGATAGCGTCCACCGACGCAAACGCCTGCAGGAGCTTACGCTTCGTCTTTGGGCCTACTCCGGGGACACCGTCCAGTTCACTTCGAAAGCGCTGCTTTCGCCCAACGATGCCGCGCAGGCGGTTCGAAACGCGGTGTGCCTCATCACGAGCGTGCGTCAAAATACGAAACGCCGCCGCATCTCTCACTTCGATCGCATTTTTGGTGCCTGGCAAGACGATGCGGTCGAGTACGCGCTCGCCACCCGGACGGTCTTTCTCTTTGGCGATCCCCACGATCGGAACTTCAACACCGAGCGTCCTCGCCGCCTGTTCGGCAACCGAGAGCTGACCTCTTCCACCATCGACCACAAAGAGGTCGGGCAGCGTCCAGGCTCGCTCACGGTCTACGCGTTGCGCGCGATGGAGGCGACGGGCGAATACTTGATACATGGCGCCATAGTCGTCACCCGGTGTCACACCCTTGACGTGAAAACTGCGATAGCGCGACGGCTCTGGTTCGCCGCGAAACATAGCAACGAACACAGCGCTGGTATCTTGGCCTCCGAGGTGCGAGACGTCCACGCACTCAATGCGCTGAGGCAGTGTTGGCAGGCGCAGTCGCTTCTGCAAGACAAGTAGCTTGGCCTCTACATCATCGTGGCGAGACTCAGCCTCTTTGAGGGCGTGCTCTGCGTTCTCTTGGGCAAGGGCCAGCAGGTGCAGACGACGACCCCGTTGCGGCACGCGAAAACTGACCCGCTTGCCTCGGTCCTCGCCTAGCACTTGTGCGATAGCGTCGTGCCCTTCGGGCAACACCGAAACAACGAGTTCGTCTGGGATGAACGAAGTCACCGGGTAGTAGCGGAGAGCAAAACGCGAGAGCACTTCATCGTCTGGCAGTGGCGTCGACTCAAAAGGATAGCTCGAAATCGAGGACACTCGGCCATCGCGGACTTGCACGACGGTGATAAGCCCTGCGTTCTCTGCGCGTGAAATCGCGAGCGCGTCGACCGAACCGTCCTCCACCGCTGCCACACGTTGCCCTTCTCGCACAGCTTCAACGGCCCGTAGCTGGTCACGAATCTGCGCCGCCAGTTCGTACTCCAAGGATTCGGATGCCAGTTGCATACGCTCACGCAGCGACTTCACGAGCGACCCATGGCGCCCCTGCAAGAAGAGTGAGGCTCCCTGAACCTGCGACGCATACTGGCCCTCGTCGACGGGCAGCACACACGGCGCCGGACAGCGGTCAATCTGATACTGAAGACACGGTCGGCGTCGAGACCGCATCTCACTGTCGGTGCACGTACGAAGGCGGAAATGACGATTGACGGTACGCAGCGCACTGCGCGCCGCAGTTGCCGACGGGTAGGGTCCGAAATACTGCGCACCATCGACATCCGGACGACGAACCACACGCAGTCGTGGCCACATCTCGTTCGGATCGAGTCGAATTGAGAGATAGTCTTTGTCGTCTCGGAGCTTGACGTTGTACGTGGGCTGAAGTGACTTAACAAGCTCGGCTTCGAGCAAAACGGCTTCACGTTCAGTCTCGACAACGTAAGTTTCAATATCGCCAACTTCGTGTTGAAGTCGGTCGACAAAGGCGCGCATATCTGTTCGCCCCTTGGCAAAGTAGCTACGAACTCGCGAGCGCAACGATGTCGCTTTTCCCACGTATAGGACTTCACCGTCGTGTCCACGGAATACGTAGACACCCGGTTTTGCGGGCAAGTCAGCAAGGCGGTCAGCTAACACGACATGCCAAGGTTAGCGCTATTTTTTCTTGCCGAAAAACCGACCAAGAAGATCGCTCTGGGTGCTATCGCCACTCTTGCGCATGTTCGCAAGCCGCACCTTTCGAGACGCCTGTAGGTGATTGGGTTTGATAGAAAGCACGCGCTTAAACGCTTTGAAAGCCTGACGTTCGTCACCCTCTCGCTCGTACAATTCGCCGCGCAGGTACCAAGCCTCAGCGTGTTCGTCGTGCATCTCCAAGGCCTTGTCCAGCACGTGCTTGATACGCTGCAGCTCCGACTTGATGTTTTTACCACCCAGCTGACGGAACATGATGGTCGCTTTGGCGACATGATAGTCGGCGTCGCTATCGTCGAGCTCAAGAACCTGGTCCAGCATCTCCTGCGCTTGCGACCAGAGCTTGCGCTTGATGAGCACCTCAACTTTCCGGTACTCCATCGCCGCGCGAAGTGCACGGTCGACCTGCTCCTGTTCCTCGTCGACGTCTTCGCCCTGGCTGGCGATATACTCCGCCCGCTTCTTCGGGTTGCTGAGGGTGTCATGCGCCTGGTTGATGCGGTGAAAGTAGCGGTCCGCCCAAGGACGCAAGTCGGTCAGTTCAGCCGGCAGACGGTCGGGATGCCAACGCTTGATGAGCGGCAAGAACGCGGCTTTGACCTCGTCCGTTGTCGCATTTTCACTCAGCCCAAGCACCTCAAAATGGTTCTGATCTTTACTGCGATCGTGTCGGGAAATCAGTTCGTTCCACGTCTCACGAAGTTCAGGTGAAAGCTGCTCGGTGGGCGGCGGAATCGAGGGTGAGCGCGGGGGGTCAAGACTGTCCGACTCCTCGGTTTCCTGGTCGGCGCGACTACGCGCGCGAAGCGACTCAAGCGCGTGCCGAACCTCAGCTTCCTCTGGGCTCAAGATGCGATGACGAACGGTGCCCGGTTCTTGCTCCTTCGCGGCCTCGGCGTCGTAGGGCTGAAGAAACTTCGAAAGGGCCAAGACATAGATGACGCGCTCCGCGGTCTTCGGATCGCCCGAAAGCTCGCAGAGCCGGGAGACCGTCGCAGGTGCCGCGCGCAAGAGTTGGACCACCGCCAGCTCTTCTGGATTGAAGTTGAAACGCGGAAGGGGAAGATTCGTACGCAATCTCAGATGCTTGCCGCCGAAACGACGCAAAAGCGGCATCACGCCGCGTGAGGCGTACTGACGGAGCCCGGCCGTGACCAGGGCAAGGATGTCAAACGAAACGCGTTGGGCATCCTGGGTGGTCACATCTTCCGCATAAAACGCAAACACGCCGCGGGAGCGCTCAAAGAGTTGAATCACGCCGTTTACAGCCGCGACCTTGGTGCGAAGCTGCGCTTTTCGGAGCCGCCCCTGTTGAAACAAAAGTCGGTCCTGTCCGGGTTCGGTTTGATCGGCGGGCCACACGACCAGCGTGCCACTGAGTTGGTTCTGCTGAACGTAGAACAACAGATGCTCGAGCGGACGTGTGGCAATATCTCCGCTCGCGATGGGCTGAGGTGCGCTCACGGCTAGGGCTCAAGCTTCCCACAGCCCACGCAAGACTGCATCCCAATTATCGCCGCATGTGTGAAGCGTCGCCGCTCGTCACATAGCGTCCCGCTGGCCAATGACGGAACCACTCGACGTTGACAATCACGGGGATCTCCTCGTCGGGAACTTCGAGGCTCTCCGGCCCAGGCATATTCTCCGGCACCTCAGGATTCCCATAGATTCGAAGCAGCGACCCGCGCCAGATGCGCTCATCGCCCTCCAGCTCTTCGGCGGGTATCGACATGCGTGCCACCACCTTGCCGCCGTCACGATCCGAAACCGTAACACGACAGGACGAATCGTTCGCATCAGAGCACAAGTGTCGCTGACGATGCGTACGGTAAGAGAGAAAAACCTCCATCAGCTTTTTCCCCGCCTGACAGTCGGATAGCTCGCGCTGAGAGAGCCCCTTGACGCAAGGCACCGCATGCATCTCTTGGACAACGCCAAACCAGGCAAGCTTCGCATTGGCGTGGGCCCGTGGCGCGCGGCGGACCTCTTCGTAGGTCAGGTGCACATCCGCATCGGCGAGGTACGACTCCTCTTCAGAGAGCGGCTCGTAGGTCCGGGAATATCCGTACGAGGCCCCTCCGCAGCCAATCACCCCTATGCCACAGACGAACCCTAGAAGGCTCACGATCGCAGTTTTCACCGCGCCATTGTGACCAACCCGCGCTTTAGTTTCAAGGAAAGACCGTGGACGACGGAGTGCTCCCCGGTTAGGGTAATGAGCACTCTTTGCAAGGTCTCGATGTGCTATGAGCATGTCGCTGGATCGCAGCAAAGGCTAGCGAAGAACGGGAAATAGAGTGCCAGTACAGGGATGTAGTGATTTAGGGTTCGAAGAAGGGCTGATTTTTGAACGAGGCGCGCAGGGCCGGTCTGGGGTCTCGCTGTCGCCCAGCAAAGTTCCAGGCGTCGATGCACGCTCGCATTTCGGCAAGCTCGCTCGACAGAAGGCGCCAGCGTTGCCCGAAGTCTCCGAGCCTGAGGTGTTTCGGCATTACGTCCGGCTGAGCTCACAAAACTTCGCGATCGACAAGGGCATGTATCCGCTGGGCTCGTGCACCATGAAGTACAACCCGAAGGTCAACGAATGGGCCGCGCGGCTGCCGGGCTTTGCCAGCTTGCACCCCTACGCGCCCGAGCAAGCGATTCAGGGCGCGCTCTCGCTGATGCACAGGCTGCAAGAGATGCTCGCCGAAATCTGCGGGATGGACCATGTGAGCCTTCATCCCGCTGCAGGAGCGCAAGGCGAACTCAGCGGGCTGATGATGATACGCGCCTGGCATCAAAGTCAGGGCCGCGCACCAGTCAAGGTGCTCATTCCGGACACGGCACACGGCACCAACCCTGCGTCGTGCGCGCTAAACGGTCTCAAGGCCATACCGTTTCCCACTGAAGCGAGCGGAACCATCGATGCGTCGAAAGTCATCCCACTGCTGGACGGAGATCTTGCGGCCGTGATGATCACCAACCCGAATACGGCGGGGCTCTTCGAGAGCGACCTCGCCAAGATCGCATCAGCTGTGCACGATAAGGGCGGTCTCGTATACGGCGACGGCGCCAATCTCAACGCCATTATGGGCCGGGCACGCCCCGGAGACCTCGGCATCGACGTGATGCAGTTCAACTTGCACAAGACGTTCACGACACCTCACGGCGGGGGCGGGCCGGGCTGCGGACCCGTGGCGTATAAGTCCGCACTTCACCCGTTCGCACCCGTTCCGGTCGTAACAAAAGGCGAAGGTGGGCGCTTTGAACTGAGCGTCGATCGCCCCCAAAGCATCGGTCGACTGCGATCTTTTCCAGGCAACTTCGGCATGATGGTCCGCGCCTATACGTACATCCGCGAAATGGGCAGCGACGGACTCAAGCAGGCCTCCGATTTTGCGGTACTCGCGGCGAACTACCTGCGCGCGCGTCTGGGCGAAGAGTGGCACGTGCCTTTCAACCGAACGTGCATGCACGAAGTGATCATTAACGACAAACACCTGCGGGAACACGGCGTCAACACCATGGACATCGCCAAGCGCCTGATCGACTTTGGCTTCCACCCCCCGACCGTCTACTTTCCCCTCGTGGTGAAGGGCGCGATGTTGATCGAACCGACCGAGACCGAAAGCAAGACCAGTCTCGACGCTTTCGTCGCAGCCATGTCTGCAATTTCGGCAGAAGCCAAAAACGACCCAGAGAAGCTCAAGTCCGCGCCCCATCACACGCGCCTACGCCGGCTCGACGAGACCAAGGCCGCCCGCAACCCCGTGCTTCGTTGGTACCCGGAAGGTTCCGAAGTTCCCGCCAATACCGAGCGCCTGAGCAGCGTGCCACCCCGCCCACGACACATCTAGTTGGGTGATGTCATCGCTGCCCGGTTGACGGGCCGCTTCAGGCTGGTCAAGGTGGCGGGCAATGTCCGATGCGCTGAGTAACTACGGTCCGATCGTCATCCTCCTCGCGGTGATTGCCTTGGTGATCTCGCGCCTCCCCAAGATCGACCTCGGCCACAGTGATGCTTACCGCCGGCGACGCTTTTTCAATTGGTTCCCGCTCGGCATGACCTACGCGTTCCTTTACATGGGCCGCTACAACCTCACAGTCAGCAAGAACTACTTGCCCCAAATGGATAATGAAGATTTCGGAACGATCTTTTTTTGGGGAACATTGACTTACGGGGTTTCATTCGTCGTCAATGGTCCGCTCACCGACCGGCTCGGTGGGCGCACCACGATTTTGGTCGCGGCCTGTGGTGCGGCTGTGATGAACGCCGCGATGGGCGCCGTGGTGCTCAGCGGCGCAACCGAGAACCTCGTCATGATCTTCTCGTTCCTCTACGCCGCCAACATGTACTTCCAGAGCTTTGGTGCGGTGTCGATCGTCAAGGTCAACGCGCATTGGTTTCACGTGCGCGAGCGTGGCGCTTTCGGCGGCATTTTCGGCGTCCTCATTTCGCTCGGTATCTTCTTTGCGTTCGACATCGGGGGTATGATTGCAAAGTCGGCTCCCACCCAGTGGGTGTTCTTTGTGCCAGCAATATGTCTTGTCGTATTCTTCCTTGCGTCGTTTCTCTTCGTGAGAAATAGCCCTGCAGATGCAGGTTTTGAGGACTTCGACACCGAAGATGCTTCGAGCGGCGACGACGGACCAGCACTCCCCGTGGTTCAAGTCTTCAAGAAGATGCTCAGCAATCCCATCATCCTGACCATCGCCGGCATCGAGTTTTTTAGCGGTTACCTGCGCAATGCGATCATGCACTGGTACATCATCTTCGCGAAGCAAACCGGCATCATGGACACGTTCGTCCCCGACAACTGGGGTTTACTCCTGTGCTGCGCGGGTATTTTGGGCGGCATGTTCGCCGGTCAAATCTCTGATCGCGTGTTTCAATCGCGGCGAGGACCGGTCGCGACGGTGCTTTATGGGGCCATGTTTGTCGGGTCGCTCGCGTGCCTGTTCGCGCTCACCTCCCCGCTACTCGGCTTCCTCGTCGTATTCATGTCGCTGTGCATTATCGGTGTGCACGGCATGCTTTCAGGCACGGCCAGCATGGACTTTGGCGGAAAGAGAAATGTCGGTGTCGCGGTCGGCATCATCGACGGCTTTGTCTACCTGGGGACGGCCGCACAATCGATCTTGCTCGGAAAGCTATTGCCCTCAGGTGAGCTCGCAAAAGACCCAGACAACTGGAGCTCGTGGCCCATTGCCATGGCACCCGCGGCGCTGATCGGTCTTTTGCTTGCGACCCGCGTCTGGAACGCCAAGCCCAAGCCAAAAGCAAAGCCTGCGGTGACACCTGACGCCCCAGCGCTCGATCAAGAGCGCGCCGCGATCGAAACCGAGCGCAAACAAGCCTCCGGCGAGTAGCCCTCCCAGCCTGGGACTACAAGCCGCATAACGCGTGCTTCAGTCCCCCGCCCAAGCGCCGGTTCGGACAAACTCGTCCCTGGTCATGAGTTCCCTGCGAACCCAAACCCAACCGCTCCCCAGAACGCGGCACCGGCAACCGCGCGTCTATCGCTTAAGTCAGGGCTATTCGAAGCAAGGCATGTGCCAGCCCAGAAATTGCGTAAACCCGAGCGAGAACGGACGCCGAGTCAGAGATGACGCCACAAATGGACGCCACCGCACGCCAACCGGCGGGCAATCGCTATGCCTTTGCATCGCGTGAAAATGAAGGGGCTCAGCCCAGCCACGCGCCCCGAATTAAAGCTCGTGACTCATGCGGTCGTGCGGCGAGCGAAAGAAGTGAAACGGCGAGTAGTTCACAAAGTTTGAGACACGGTCGGTGTACAAGCACGCGTAGGTCTCGACCTGACTGCCAAAGGTGGACTTTTCGGGGCCAGCCTTGAACAAAGAACCCCAATAGGGGTGAAACCGTTCGCCGATCGCCTCCTCAAGCGCATCGATCTGCTGCTCGATCTCCTTACTCTTGACACGCAGCTGCTCAACCCGCTTCTTGGTCTTGACCCGGTCGGCTTCGATGATCGTGTCCTGCGCGCCGTCGATCTTCTCGCGCATTTTGTTGAGTAGCTTGAGGTGGTCCTGTCCGGTCCGCAGCTCCGCGTAAAGAGCATTGCGGTGGTCGACGAGCTCGTCCATACGCGCCAAGTCTTCGTTGGTCTGTTCAAACCTCGAAAGCTCCTCTTCCATTTCTTGGATGATCATCACCGTTCGCCAGGCGCTCTCCTTTTTAGCGCGTAGCACGTCACCGTAGATGTGGTCTCCGACGTAGAGTACGGCGTCGCCCGAAGCCCCCATGAGCCGCTCCAGTTCTCGAATGTTCCCGCCTTGGTAGATGCTACCTCGCGCAAGCGCTTCGACCGCCATGAGCTCACCATCGTCGCGAACCTCAACGATCGGTTGGCCCTTCTTAAAGAAGTTCGGCTTCTTTGCGCCGGTGATGATGTAGTCGAAGTACTGCTTCCAGCTGAAATAGCCACCCTCACCGCCTAAGATATAGCCCATCACCTTTTCCGTGTAGGGGCGGTACGAGTTGGTGAGCACAAAGAGCTTCTTGCCGCTGCTTCGGAGTTTGTGAAGCGTCGGGCCGAGCTGGGGGTCCTTGCGAAAGAAGCGCGGGATATCCGCCATGACGACGTCTTTGATGCTGCCGTCTTGGTGCGCAAGATCGATCGAAGTGCGAATGTCGACAAAAAGCTTCTCGTAGTCGACATCCTGTCCCGCTGCCTCAAGTCCTTCGACAGCACCCGCAAAGACGGCAACCTCGCTCAAACCAAATAGCGTGTCGACCCAGTGGTAGCGGGGTGACGCCGGACGAATGCGTCTCGTGTGGTAGAGCTTGCGACGCTCGGTAATGTCGAGCCGGCGCATACCGTGGTACGCGCGCTTGACGTACTTGTAGCGGTCCATCTTAAGCACATTGCCCAGCTTCTTATCGACCAGCAGACCGCGAATGGGGAAATCGATCTGGTAGTCAACCTCTTTGAGAAACTCCGGATAGCCGAGTACGTCGACAAGCTTTTGTACCGTGACCTCAACACTGAGTCGATCCATCTCCTCTTGCTCGTAGATGGCAAGCGTGTAGTCCATATCGAAGCCGATGACTTCGATCTGCTCGAGCCGCAGCGAGCGGTTGCAGTAGATCCGACGCGTCCGCGGTAAAAGAAGTTCAGACGGGGTTGGCGCGCCCTCTAACTCCGAGAGCGGCAGCTGCATAGCCTGTTCGGTCACAGTGGTGTCACACCCATAGGCAGACCTATAGGATAGCACCCACCACCCCCTTTCCACAATTCCACCCTATTATCGAGAACAATGCCGTATTGGTTGGGAGGCGAGTGTGAGACAAGGCGGAGCCGAGGAGCCCGCGTAAGCCTATGTTGAGAATAGGTGCGCAGGCACCACAGGCGACAACGCCGGATCACGCTTCGGATCGTAATCAAGACTGCGTTGTTTACTCGAAGGCGGCGAGGCCGGTGATGTCTTGGCCGACAATCAGCGTGTGAATGTCGTGGGTGCCCTCGTAGGTGTACACCGTCTCGAGGTTCATCATATGTCGGCCCACCGGGTAGTCGTACATGATGCCGTTACCACCGAGGATGTCTCGGCCGCTTCGCGCAGCTTCGAGCGCCATATTCACGTTGTTACGCTTGGCGAGCGAGACCTGCTGCGGACGCAGCTTGCCGGCCTCTTTGAGACGGCCGAGACGTAACGTGAGGCACTGCGCCTTGGTGATCTCGCTCAAGATATTGACGAGCTTCTGTTGCACCAACTGGTAACCGGCGATGGGACGCGAGAACATCACGCGGTCTTTGGCGTAGCCGAGCGCACATTCGTAGACGCCCGTGGCGGCACCGATCGCGCCCCAGCAAATGCCGTAGCGCGCTTGCGTCAAACACGAGAGCGGACCGCGCATGCTGCCGACCTTCGGCAGGATCGCATCTTCACCAACTTCAACATCTTCGAGCACCAGCTCGCTGGTCACGCTCGCGCGCAGCGACCACTTGTCCTGCATCTTCTCAGCCGTGAAGCCTTTGCTCTTGGTGGGCACGATGAATCCGTGCACCTTACCCTCGAGCTTGGCCCAAATGATCGCGATGTGCGCCAAGTTTCCGTTGGTGATCCAACGCTTGGTCGCATTGATCTTGTAGCCGCCACCGGGTAAGCGCTCGGCCTTGCTGATCATGCCCGATGGGTTTGACCCAAAGTCAGGCTCCGTCAGCCCAAAGCAGCCGATGATCTCCCCACGCGCCATGCCCGGCAGGTACTTGTCTTTTTGTTCATCCGAACCAAAGGCGTAAATCGGATACATGCAAAGCGCGCCTTGCACCGAACAAAACGACCGCACGCCACTGTCCCCCCGCTCGAGCTCTTGCATGGCAAGACCGTAGGCAACGTCACCCATGCCCGCGCAACCGTAACCCTCCAGGTTCGCGCCGAGGAGTCCCAACTCGGCAAACTGCGGAATCAAGTCCATGGGAAACGTGCCATCCTGATAGTGCTTCGCGATAATCGGCGAGACCTTCTGGTCCACAAAGCGACGCACGTTGCTTTGCACCAGTCGTTCCTCGTCGGAGAGCTCCTCGGCAATATTGTAGTAGTCGACGTTCATGGAACCGTTTTCATGCCATAGGCATGGGCGTGATTCCAGCGCTAAGCAAGCTTTAAGCGCCGTAGCTTACTCGAGGCCTCACATCGACAATCATCTTCGCGGCCGCCGATAGGTAAGTCGTGCACAGATCAGTCTGTATTCTGCCTGGGCGTTTCCTGCGTGGCGACTTGGACGGAAAGAACCTTCTGGCCTGTTCGATTGCCGTCGGCCTGATCGGAGGAAGACAGCAGGTACGCCGGCGCTCTAAGCACTCGCTCCTTGGGGGCAAAAACCTTGTTAAGGGCCTCCTGTTGCGCTTTGGGTTTCTTCCTTAAATGCTTGCGCAACATCTTTCGGATGGCGGGAGAGAGTGGTTGAACGCCGTCTGCGACCACAAACTCAAGACGCTGTTTCTTCCCAGATAAGCGTACGTTCTGGCTCTCGGACGACAAGCGAAGCGAGTGTCGCTCGGCGTTCGCGTCGACGAGACTCGGTGTCGCATACGTAAAAAACTGGGCCGCCTGAACTGGTTCTCCGCCGCTGAGTTCCGCATCGAGAACAAGCGAACATGCTGAAGGCACGGCTTTTCCTTCACAATGAAGCTCCGGAGAATCGATACGTACGCTTACCTCTCGTACGAAAAGCTGTTGCGTCGGCTTAGCGTAGAGTCGCAGCTGCTCGTTCGCCTGCTTGCGATGCGTCGCGGTGAGCGCAGCCTCGTACTTGATCAGCGTCTCGATCCGCGGATCGGACCAACCGACGAGGTGTGCAGCCCGTTCGATCTGGGATCGCGCCATTTCCTGCTCTTTATTCGGGATGTTAAAGGTCACTGCGCGAACATCGACCCCCACGCTTTTCGCCTTTTGCAGTCCGCGCTGCGCACGCTCGAGTAGCGGCGCGATGCGATCTTCGACGGCTTTGCGCAAAACCGGCAGACACTCGAACGTAAAACCCTCGTTTCCTGCGCGCCACGGCGCCTTTCCAGAAAGTGAAAGGGTCACCTCACCCACGGAAATCGGAGCGTTCTCGCCAAGCAAAGGAGGAAGAAGTGCCACCGTTAGCACCCCCATTCCAAACTCCAATAGATCGAGCCGATCCGCGAAACTCAACTGGACAGCGAGCTTGGGCTGATGCGCAGGTCGTACTAGCGGTACGAACAGTGTATCGTTCGCTGCTAAACGAAGTTGCTGGATCGCCCCGCTGGGCGTGATGAATGTCGCTACCCAGTTTCCATCACCCGCCAGAGCAGGCTTCACCGCCTGAACTTCGCACCAGAGACCCGCGATCTGAGCTTCTGCTGGGCTTCCCTTCGACGCAGCGTGAGCCGAGGGACGCGCCCACTCCAAGTCACCGTCGGCGAATACACTCGCCCAGCTCGGTCGGGCGGCAAGAGACTGCTCCAGCGCAACAAGCTCCTGGGGAGCAGGGGGCAAACGAGATGTGGTTTCCTCAATGTCCGCCGCTTGCTCGGACGGGTCGCTGCGACTCTTGTTCTCAGCTTCCCGCTTGGAACAGGATGTCAGCAATGCAAGCCACAGCAGGCCACTCGCCACAATCCGCAACTGTCTTGCGCAACAGATCAACGCGTCGCCTGAGCAAGGCGAAAGGGGTACTTCACGGTAAACCAAGGCTTGTTAAAAGGCTGGACTTTCACGTTGTTTTCGACTGCGCGACGCACGCATTGTAGCGTGGGGTCGGTCGCTAACTCACCGGTGGAAAGTCGAGCACTTTTTATCCGCGCAAGCACGCCGGTGCTACCCCGAAACTCTGCTGCCACGCTCAAACTTTCGGCTGCTCCACCGCAAAGCGAAACCTCTTCCTTAAACGCACTCATCGCGCGAATGATCTCAGACTTCGTCGGTTCTTGATGCTTTATGTCATCAGACGAAACAAATACCTTGGTCGCAGATGTCTGAGCGCTGGCTGGTTCCGCGTCTCTGGTTCGAACTGCGACGAGCATCAAACACACACCCACGACGATGGCAGCTATACTGCCCAGGACACGCAAAAAATGTTTAGGTAACGGCGAACCGGTGGGGCGAAGCTCTACACCTTCGAGCTTCGCCAGTCGCTGCGTTAGCGCAGATAGCTGCCTGCGCTCGTTAGCATTGGCTGTCTGAACCTCAAGTATTTCCTTTTTGAGCGACGCAATTTCGGCCTCAGCTTGTTGGGCGTTCTCAACCTTCAGTTTTGCGTCCTGTAGTTCGCGCTCAGTTAGCTCGAGCCGGGTTCGGAGAGCGGCGTAGTTGTCACGAAACGCCATCGAGCGAAAGCATAATCACGGTTATCGCGCACGGCAACTGCCGCCGACGGACCCTGGACGCGACGATGAGCTATCGAGTTAGCCTTGTTTCGTGGAGCTGAGGGGAATCGAACCCCTGACCTCTGCATTGCGACTCTACTTTCGGCTCTTCGACTACCGTTCGGTTCAACTTCGTTGTGCAACTAGCACAACGAGTCTCACCTTCTCTTGTCTCATCGCAACCGTTCGCAATGCGGTTCCGCTGGAGCTGAGGGGAATCGAACCCCTGACCTCTGCATTGCGACTCTACTTTCGGCTCTTCGACTACCGTTCGGTTCAACTTCGTTGTGCAACTAGCACAACGAGTCTCACCTTCTCTTGTCTCATCGCATGCGTCCCAATGCGATTCCGGTGGAGCTGAGGGGAATCGAACCCCTGACCTCTGCATTGCGAACGCAGCGCTCTGCCAACTGAGCTACAGCCC
>CAZAQV010000003.1:0-83114 GCA_964487255.1 uncultured Polyangiales bacterium
CGCTCGGCAGAAAAGCGAACATGCCTCGCGGTCATAACCCACACGCGCGCGCAGGTTCCACGGCAACGTGCACACCCATTGGCGAAGCGGCACCGCTGGCAGCACCTTATCGAACCGACGGCTCCGCGCCGCAGCAGGCAGGAAGCGTGGTCCGCGTTGAGAGCACGACAACCCAGCCCATGCATACTTGCGAGAAGCGAGTAACTGGGCGGTCGGGTGACAGGCGGTTTTTGGGAGGGCGAGTCGGCGAAGTCGCGCTGGGGAGAGTCGTTGGTGGTGCACCACAGACCCAGAGGCGATGGCATTTCAGCTGGTGATACGCACGCGATGCCTGAGAAACCCGGGAGGGCTTGCGACAGACCAACCAGGAGCTCGGCAAGACCAACCAACGCCTTGAGCGACTGGAGCGGCGGGTCGTCGAGTCCGAGGTCCGCACGGCAACTGCGATGACGGACATGCACGGCACGATTATCCAGATTCGCGATCTACTCGCAGACAACTTCGATGTTCGTGATCGTGTTTAACGATGTGAAGACGACATCGAAGCGATCAAGTCGCACATCAAGATGTAGCTCAGCCAGGAGTTCCCTACGGTCGGCGGGTAAGGCTGGCTTTAGACGCTTTTGGGGTGCACTCTGAACCCAACGCGCTAGCTGCTGGCGGTCGTACACGTAGCGAAAGCGTCTACCCCAAGAAGATTTGCTTTCGTGCAGCAAACCGTCTTCGGCGTAGTACTACTCGTGGGACTCAGCGGCATCGGGGTAATCGAATTGTTCGGCGATCAACCTTCCCGCGTCGTCGTATTCGTACCGGGCCTCAGAGTTGACGGCGCCCACGTCGTAGGCCTCGCGAATCAAGAACCCTCTATCGTCGTAAAAGAATCGGACTCGAAGACTGCTACCTTGCCCGCCGCGATCTTCCCAGTACTCGTCGAGCTGGCAGTCCTAAGCGTGGGCCCAGCCTTTTTTCTCGTCCATCTCGCAATCATTGTCCCAATTGATGTTCGCTCTGATAAGGCGGTCTAGATTGTCGTACGCAAAGGTCGAAGGACACTCGGCACCCCGAGGTCCTTCACTCAAATGTTGGACAACTCATAAGCTTCGCTGACGAAACGGACGCCCCTTCCTTTCTCATCGTACGGCCATCTCCGTGTGGGCGACCATCACCGTCCACTTCGCACACGGCAAACGCGGCTCCCTGCGACGCCAACGGATGCAACGGAGCGGATGCAAGCCGCCACTTGCCGTCCGGCGAACAGGCGAAGCACACGCCCCAGCCATCCGGACAGCCCTCCTCGTACTATTCCGTACTTCAATATGAGCGCAAGGTTGATCA
Source organism: uncultured Polyangiales bacterium (assembly GCA_964487255.1). Taxonomy (GTDB): domain Bacteria; phylum Myxococcota_A; class Polyangia; order Polyangiales; family CAZAQV01; genus CAZAQV01. Next base: position 1,336 of record CAZAQV010000003.1, read on the forward strand.
ATGCAGAGGGACAAACCATCGCCATGATCCCCTCGGGCGGACAGCGCGACGTCCGCCTCCCCGACGGACGCGTGGAGCGCATCGCCAATGCGTCGCACGGACAACGACTTTCCCCCGACCCATGTCCATACTGTGCGGTCGGAATCGTTGCTCAAGCGCGCCTCTATCTCATCGAACCAAGCGAAAAGTAACCGCACGCGTCAGGCCCGAACCTCAGCGCACTCGTCGAGGAAGTCGTCGCGCAACCGTCCTCGCTAAACGGCGACTCGACCGCCCCGCAATACGACGAGAGCGGAACCTACATCGAGCACAGCCTAAAACAAGTCGACCTCCAAATCTCGGTGGTGGAGACCTTCGCCTCTGACTGCGAGAGCGCAACCCAGTCGGTCTCCACGCTGGTTGTCTCGTGGCACGGCCAATCGGCCCGTGTGCCGTTTTGACTAACCTTCGTGATCAATCCTTCCGCGCAAGCGTTGCACCGATCGCGAGCGCTGCGCCCGACGGGACTTCGTCGTCGAAAGCTGCGAAAGCGCAGCGCCGATACTCAGCCACTGCGATCCCAACACAAGTTTGACAATTTATGGGTCCAGGAGAAAAAGCGGATCGCGCTCGGACCACGAATCGATGATGTGATTCGGTGCACGAGGTGCAACTTGTTCAAACTCTGTGAGCTGCTCGTCTGTAACGCCGATCGCCTGAATGAACACAAGAGGCTCATCGCCGATGGCTGAGACAGGCGTAAGCTCCTTGTCGGGGTAAAAAACGAAGTGTCGGTAAGGAGCTTCAATCGGCACATTCTTCAGAAAATCCCCTGGCATAAACAGCTTCCCGGTTCGCGCTTCAATCTCCGCAAACTCCGAGAGCACCTGATTTGGCCAGAGCGATGCAGGTTTCTTATGCCCGCCGGTATCCTTCGTGTCCCATTTCAAGCGAATGACGAACTCGTGCGGCAACCTACTGCGAAATGCACCACTTGTTGTAAAGGTCAGATATTGCTCTCCGGGATGACAGTGAACGTAACTTACGACTGCGTTTGGAATATCAACCTTCGCGCCTCCCCCATCGCAGCCATGTTTCGTATAAAGCACATCTCGAATGATTGGGCCCCAGTCGCCACGCGAACTGACCTCCGGCTGAGGTATTGTTTGCGAACACTCGGCAGACTTTTTCGCTCGAAATATGTCAAAAAAATCCCATTCGAGCCTTTCTGACATGACAAACGCCCCCCTCAACCCAAGGCCAACGTCGGGCTTGTTTGTGGCGGCGACTCCGCGGGCGCGCCCCGCGCTGACCTGATCGTGGCCTGGAAGCACCTCAGCTAGCAACTAGGCGTGGCCGATGCCGATCGTGGCCTCAGCGGAAAGCCGAACCGGACCGTCGCCAAAGCGCGCATCGAGAATCTCAAAAAGAGCGTCTCGCACAGCCTGCACATTTTGCTCGCCAATCTGCGAGAAGAGCACCCTCGCTGGAGGTGCGGCGTTGCGCATCATGTTCCAAAACGCCTCTTTGCTGGGTTGCTCAAAGACATGCTCGGCGGTCTCGACACGAACGTCTGAGAAGCCGGCACGCTCCATCTCGGCTTTGAACTGCGCTTGGTCGGCCAAACTAAATATGGCGGGGGGCTTGTCGGGCTTGGGCAGATCCGGCAGTGCCTTTTGCACTGCTGCTCCAAAGAGACCGAACGCTTCAAACTTCTCTGGTCCGCTCCAGCCGCTTACGACCGCGCGTCCACCGGGTCGGAGCGCGCGGCGCATCTCCGAGAACCCTGCGCTGCGGTCGTCAAAGAGCATGACACCGAAGCTACTCATCGCGCGGTCGAACGAAGCATCCGCAACGTCCAAGGCCTGGCCATTCATGACAACGCACTCGACGTTCTGCACGCCTTCGCGCTGCATTCGCATCTGTAAGCGTTCGATCATGCCGGGCGCGTAATCGGTCGCGAGCACACGTCGACACTTGGACGCCAAGCGCACCGTGACATTCCCCGGTCCTGCGGCAACCTCGAGAACCTCACACTCGCGGCTCGGTTCAAGCCGGCCGAGCACGTCGTCGGCGTAAAGTGTGGTGAACTTCGTAATCTCGTCGTCGTACTCCGACGCGGCGGCGCTCCAGTTTTCAGGTGTATGTGGATTTTGCATTGCGACCCCCTTTGTGCAGTACGCGCAGCCTATCATTGCCTCGAACCGTTACCCAGCCCCGGCACGCCTCACGCGACCCTCGCGGGGCGCCGTGATTCAGCAAACGCTAGAGCGAGCATTCACAGAAGCGTACGACTTTGCCGGGCGCCCGCGAGCAGCACGCTGGCACCGCGTTCGCGCGCCGCGGCGCCGAGCTAGGACCTGAGCAGGTACGAGCTAGTTCATGCAGCTACTTCTTCGCGGGCTTAGAAGCCTCCTTGACTTTGGCTTTGGCGTCCTTCGGCGAGACTTTCTTTTCTTCGGTGGCAGCGACCTTGGTGTCCTTCTCTTGCTTCTTCGCTGCTACTTTCTGCTCTTTATCCGCAGCCTTCTCTTCGTTCGCCGCGAGCTTCTCTTGCTTCTTCGCTTCGGCAGCTGCGAGCCTAGCCTCTTTCTTAGCTTGTACAGCCGCGAGCTTCTCTGCGCGCTTCTTCTCCGCTTCAGCCTTCCTCGCTGCGATTCTCGCCTCTCGCTCCGCCTGCTTTAGCTCTAGCGCAGCTTGACGCTCCGCCTTCTTCTTTTCGATCTCGGCTTTGCGCGCGGCAACCTTTTCCATTCGTTCGTACTTGTCCGCGCTCTGCTCCATTTTCTTCGCATGGAGCTCGGCCTTCTTCGCAGCATCCGCGGCGGCCTTGGCATCAAGCTTGGCCTGCTTCGCGTCCGCTCGAGCTTGCTTCGCGGCCTCGCGCATGGTGGCAGCGGTTTGCATTTGCATCTTCTCCGCCGGCTCCGGGTCGACCTCGACCGTCTTCTTTTCACTCTGCGCCGGCGCCTCGGATGCCGCTGGCTGTTCAGAAGTTGACTCGGCTGTTTCCGCAGATGGAGCCTCGGCAGGCACCTCGTTGACGGCCACCTCTGTCGCGACCGGGTCACTCGTATTCTGCACCTCGGCAGCTGTTTGGGTTGTCGTCGCGGACCCTCCGCACGCGATCAGAGATGCGAAACAAAGAGTATAGAAGGGAGACTTTTTGAGATGGATCATGCGTGCCTTTCCTGACTTGAATTCAAAGTCGGCCTCTAGACAACGCAAGAAACAAGCCACCACGGTGCCCCTTGAGCGCACATGACACACACCTTTACAAAACAAGGGTCAAAGTCATTGACGCACTTCGGTGTGTAAAAATTCACGAAACGCAAAGGGGAACATCACGTGTTCCCTGTCGCCTGATACGAACAACGATCGCGCCTCGTTCAGTGCCTCAGTGCCATGCACTGCCTACTCAACCCCGCGGAATCCCGCGCTTCCTGACCGAGTTGCACATTTTCATTCCGACACGCCACCACGGTGAAAATGCGGAACTCACTGAGACTTACAGCAAATTCATCAAACTACGCACATGGTGCATGGCACCGCTTCCTGAGCAAGTCATTGACGCACTTCGGTGTGTAAAAATTCACGAAACGCAAAGGGGAACATCACGTGTTCCCTGTCGCCTGATACGAACAACGATCGCGCCTCGTTCAGTGCCTCAGTGCCATGCACTGCCTACTCAACCCCGCGGAATCCCGCGCTTCCTGACCGAGTTGCACATTTTCATTCCGACACGCCACCACGGTGAAAATGCGGAACTCACTGAGACTTACAGCAAATTCATCAAACTACGCACATGGTGCATGGCACCGCTTCCTGAGCACGCATTCAACTACCTAGTGAGCCGGACTATAGTCGTCGAGCGATGACCTCGGCGAGGACTTTGAAGCTGCTCACGCCCTGCAGTTCGTAGTCGGGCACTTCGATGTCGTAGCGGTCTTCGATCTCGGGCAGCAGGTCCATCGCCTGGTACGAGTTGATGCCGAGCTTGTCGAAAAAGTCGTCCTCGACGGCCAACGCATTGGCATCGACTTCGAATCGTTTCGCCGCCAGAGTGAGCAAATCATTTTCAAGCGCCATGGCGACGTCCTAGCGCACAAGCAGAGCTTGGCCCAGCCCATTGGCTGTCGAGTTGGGGTTGGGATCCTGCAACAGCCCTGGGATCCTGCAGGAAAGGCTACCCCTCTTGACGGTCCCTGAGGCGCAGCCGAACATTGGAGTGGACGTCTGGGGCCATATTGACTTGGGCTTCAAGATGCCAGCAGAGGGTGGACTATGAGTGACGATGATCTGTTCTTGCGGTTATTCGGACTTTCCAAGAAGTCGTTTCATGACGACGTCTGGGAGAAGCGATGGTTTCATGGTGTCGGTTCTGTAAAAGATATCAACAACCTTCTAGGTGAGGATATCTCCGTCTCACGATTCGCAATACAAGACCTTGCTCGCGCCAAAAATGCCCTCCGCTGCGAGCTGTTCGCGGACGGCGTCAACCAGGAGAGTCCCCTGTCGCCGCTCCGAATCGTAATCCCAAGCTCGTCCGTCCCTACTCTTGAGAAGATGGAGTTAGGTAAAGTGGTTGCACTTCACCAGTTACAGATGGTCGACGACGACGTTGCCGAACTCTGCGCGGAGCTTCGTCAAACTTTGCCTGTTCCAATGACTGTGGGTGCATCGCTCTGGTGGGCGCGAGGCGCGACGGTGGCGCTGCCTCATTGGGACGAGAATATGTCGGTCATCCAAATTCAGCTGGAAGGAAAGAAGGACTGGTACCTTTCAGAAGAGTTGCTCTTGCGTGATCCCAGCACGCCGATTGATCCCAAGGATGCTAGGCTGCCGGAGTTTGAGGACTTGACGAAGGTTTCGGTCGAAGCGGGCGATGCGATTTACTTCCCGCGCGGCACGGTTCATGGCACCCGAACGCATGGCGGAAACTCTGTTGCACTCTCGCTTTTCATTCGGCCGGTCACGTTCACAGAGATCATGGCGCGAGCTCTAACGGACTGGTTTGCCGAAAAGCACGAATGGTCTGGTCTGGTACCACCGATCTCAACAAGCCAGTTCGACTCTTTTCTGTCGGAGCGACTCGAAGAGCTAAAAGAGATGGCGGCAGATCGCTCGGGCGCCTTCGCAGCAAGAGTCGAGCGTTCCGCGAAGGTCAGCGTGGCGCAGCCGATTCTCAATCGAGGCGAAGGCGACAGTCGAATCGACTCTACCTCGGAGTCCAACACATTTCGATTCACGCATGGCGGAGTTCTGGTGACCTTATCTGAGTGCGCGAACAGAGTCGAAGCGGTTTTTGGTGAACTCTTCCTTGAGTTTTCGACACCGGAGGAACTCGCGTTGTGCGCTTTTCTCCAGCGTGTTGGCAGACGGGCGTTCACGCTCGAGGAGGTTTGGTCGCGGTGTCGATCGTTTGAAACTAGCGGTGGCGGCGAGATCGACACAGAAGCACTATCTCAGCTGATCGAGTCTCTGGTCGAACTGAAGGTGTTGACACCCGTTCTCAGCCATAGGTCAGATGTAGGCCACCGCTCTGCACAAGGTCGGCCAAGTATGATTCAACAATTGGTTGAGCAACGGCGATCGCAAATACCGAGCAGCGGCCCGGAACGTAGCTAGTGTGGGGATCATTGAAATAGTCACACAAAACCGCAGTATTTAGACCAACCGCGAACCTGGGATGGTTTGACTCGGTCGAGGGCTTTTCGCATGAGAGTTTTGAGTTTGGGGACTGAATCTGGATATCGTGTTCGGATCCAGTCTTTGGCGAAGGCCCAGACAGCCTCAATGGGGTTTAGATCTGGGCTGTAGGGTGGAAGCCGCAATACCGACGCACCCACATCCTCGATGGCACTAATGAGGTCTTTGTTTTTGTGAATGTTGATATTGTCCCAGCAAACGTATACCATCCGTCCTCATTGCACTGGGATATGATCGACTGGCCCAACGTGTATATGTAACTTGTCGAAGTTGCGGTTTGGGTGGACGGTTCGTCTGACAACATCGTCTCTTCGGAATTCAACTAGGGGACGTCGGTATCGCGCAATATCTGTGGCAAGCTTCCGGTGGATGAGTTTGAGATGAACGCTGACACACCGGACCAATGACCACGAGTCACTTTCGAACATTACTCAGTCACAAAACCTTCCGTCCACTGCGGTTGATCGACCTCGATAGAGCCTACAAGGAGCGCCTCAGGCTCGTAGCCGCTCGCTACTGCAAACCTGGCCCCCGCACGCACCACTTCCTGAATCGAGGAGTAGGCGCCGATTTTCAGACCTTCGTGCTCTTCGTGCGGCTGGTAGTAGAGCAACTCAAGCCAGGGTCCACGACTAAAGCGAAACTCGAGCGCCGATTCTGTTGGAGCTTTCTGAAGGTCGTCGACGTCGAGTTGAACCTCTTCCACTGTAATCCCGGACGGATTCTCAGAGAACCCGGGTAGCGTGGAGGCTTCTTCGACAGCTGCCTGAGCGCGCTGAATTGATGAGAACACGCCCAACAAGAAGAACTCGGCGGAGTCTGCGCTCTTCTTGAACTCAACCATCCACACTCTCTCAGCACTACTCAAACGCACGATCACCCCATTTCTTGATCTTGTTGTACTCACTACCGGGACCAGTATTGTAGTTGCCCGGACCGTATTTCTCGTCAAGCAGCCGCTTTGCGAAGTCTTTGCCATTTTCAGCCGCGAGAGGTCGGTGGACTTCAAACGTCAGCTGGCTGAAGAAGTCCGTAAGCAACGTGCAGAAGCTAGACAAGAGGTGCGCAAAAAGGGCTGGCGCGTGATGGGTCGGCAACGTGTGCTCATGCAGTCGCCATTCAAGCGCGCGAGGAGCTTTTTCGAGTACGGCGCTCGAACGCCGACGCTTGCTGTTGGTCGAGGAAACGGCAAGTTGCTCAAGCAAGCGATCAAGGAGCTCCGGTTCTTCCGCCAGCTCTATCGGAAGGCGCTCGACAAATACAAAGCTGGCATCACCGATGTCGCCTTTCCCCAAGGCACCTGGTGGATGCGTGTCTTCCATGGCGCCAGAGTCGAGCCCATCCCCATCTAACTCACTTCGCAATCACAGCTTCTTTGACGCGACTTTTCACCTCGCGGACGCACACTTGCGTCTATCGCTAGGTTTTCGCCATCAGTCGCTCGTCTCAGGCGCCTTCTGCGAGCCAATTTCGACCGGATTGGCACCCTGGGTTCAAGTGCCACAACCCAATTCCGCCAAATCTAAACTTCCACCGACAGCCAACCTGGGTCGGTTCGGGGGCGAGGGTTGGAACCAGCTGACCACCTGGATTGCGGATATCCAGAGAATCCAGTGCATCACGGCCCTGGAAGCAGCTTGAGCGGAGCGATGGATCTCGCCCAAGTCTGCCGGCCTGCTACCTCCTGGGAGGAGTGTGCCCACGTGAAGAACGTCATCATCGCCGTATTGCTCTTGGTCCTTGTCGTCCTTGGCTATGGCTGGTGGCGTGCGGAGCAAGCCAGAGGTGGCCAGACCGCTGAGCCCGCGAGCCACCCTGAAAAGCAAGACGACGGTAAGGGTGGACCGTCGTCTCAGGCCGCCGCGCCCTCCGAAGGACAAGCCGCCCCGAAGGAGCCCCGCGTGATCCCCGAGACCACGGAAGCGACAAGAATGCCCCAGGAGCCTCCGATGATCATCGAGCCGTGCGAAGCCGGCGGAACGTTCGGCAGCGCAATCGATTCCGACGGCGATGACATCCTGATCGGTGCGCCCGTCGGTGGGAGCGAAGAGCACGAAGTGCCGCTTGCGTGCGTCGGCAAGCTTACTTCCGACGGCGTCCAGTGGGAGGCCGCGTTGAAACTCGACGATCCGTCCATGCCAACCGACTACTTTGCCTCGGCGGTTGCAATCCGGTCAGGAACAGCCGTCATCGGGCACGTGGGCGGCGACTCGGGTGATGGTCCAATGCGCCTTTTCCGCCGCAACGCGGGCTGGAAGCCGGCGGGAACGATTGCCAACCCCGACCCCGATGGCACGGAACTCGACGACTTCGGATTCGCGCTTTCGTTTTGGGGCGACACATTGCTTGTAACCGCACGCATGTCGTCCTTGTTTAGCGAGCAAGGCGGTGCGCTCCACGCATTTGAGGCAAGCGGTAGTTCGTTTGCCCGAACGCAGTCCTTGGGAAGTGGAGACGCCCGCGTGGTCGAGTTCGGCAACGCAATCGCGATGAGCTCACAGTGGCTCGCAGTTGGTGCAGACGCAGCGCACAAACGAGGCGCCGTATTTCTCTTTCGTCGCGGCCAGGACGGCAATCTCGAACTACACGCGTCAATTGCGGCGCCAAAGGAACCCTCTAGCTTTAGCTTCGGCTGGAGCATCGCGGTTCAAGGCGAAACCATTGCAATCGGGGAACCGCAAGATGGGACGGATGCCCAGCCGTACATCGGGGCCGTTCACGTCTACAAGCACAATGGCGACGGAGAGTGGCTCCCGCTGTCCGTCCTTCGTTCTCCTCAGCCCGGTGCGATGCATCGTTTTGGAGCCGCACTTGGCTGGGATGGCGAGACCTTGGTTGTGGGAGAGCCCGGCGCCGACCAATACAGAGGTCGTGTATGGCGCTTCGCAAACCCGCTCGCCCAAGACGCGAAGGCGGAGCCGTTAGTGGCGAACACGCAACCCAACTCAAACTACGGCGAATGTATTCACGTGGCCGAGAACTTCGTCTTGGTTGGCGCGCCTCGCGCAAAACGCGTTTACGGATTCAAGCGCAACTGAACGCAGGCCACCTCGGACCCAACGGGATTTGCTCGCAGGAAAACTCCAGCGCGCAGTGCAGGAGCTTTGCTGCACATGGACCGTTGCGGGTCGCGTGCCGCCTTTGGCGGCTAGCGTCCCAGACCGTTCCAACTTGGAACCACATTACCGCCTGGATTGCCGATATCCGCCGAATCCAGCGGATCACGACGATGGAGGCGGCATGAGCGAATGGGAGGCGATGGCTGTCCGAGTCTTCGAATCCCGTGGTCAGACTAAGAAGCGAGATTCCAACCCCCAGAAACCCACGAGACAAGTCGCCTGGTCTTTCAGCTGGGCGTGTTCGCACAGCTGGCACACATCGGCGCATCCGTATCGGCCCTGTCAGCACATTATTGCGTCGGCACGGTGCTTGCTTTGCTGCACTCGATATGATCACCCTCCCCCGCACCACTTCTTCACCTTTTCCATCAGCGAAGCCGCCTAACCGTGTCGGTCTGCTCTTCCTTGCCGTCATCAGCTTTACAAGCGCATGCGCAGCGTCTCATGAAATGCAGCGCTCAGCCGATCCGGACGCCGGAAAGAAAGAATCGCAGGAGGGCTCAGCGCAACGCGTTTCTTGTGAACCCGCCATGGAAGTAGCGCCGGTGTTTGAGGCCGCTCTTGACTGCCCAAAATTTTACTACTGGAATGGAAGCAGCTGTGATCTATTCGGAGCGTGGGAACACGGACTGCGAGACAACGCTCTCGCCGAACAAGCCTGCAATCGCTGTGAGGGCCTCGACTGCGACAACCTCTACCCCAGCGCTCAGGAGTGTTTGTCCTCAAACCAGATTGAACAATGCGGCTGTGAGCCACACGATGCACTCGGCGAACAGCTCCCCTGTTCCGTGGACGAACCGTCCCAGTGGGCATGGCAAGGCGGCGACAGCTGCGTAGAGATTTGTGGCGACTGTAAAGGTGCAGATTGCGACAAGCTGTTCATCCGAAAAGAGGATTGCGAAGCCCTAAAGGCCGCGCCCTGCTTCGGAGTCTGACGACGCGCAACGAGCAAGCCACTTGCGTCCCCAACGGGATTTGAACCCGTGTCGCCGGCGTGAAAGGCCGGTGTCCTAGGCCTCTAGACGATAGGGACGTTTCGAGGAAGGTGGGGTTATCGCAAGCCGGGCCTGCTTTCAAGTAAAAAGGGCGCTTCAAAGCGCTCGGACGGAAAAACCAGCGTTCGTCGGCCTCGCCCCAGCGAACCTATCGGAACCTCGCCACTTTTGAGAGGGCGTTTACACGGCCGACGATTCGGGATTGCATCGCGTATGGCAACTCAGCTCTCCCCATACATCCTCTTTAAAGACAACTGCCGCGAGGCGCTCAACTTCTACGCCGAGATCTTGGGCGGCGAAGTGGAGATCAACACCGTGGGCGACTCCCCGATGGACGTTCCCGAGGCGATGAAAGATCGCGTCATGCACGGAACGCTCAAGACTGGCTCGTTTCAGATCATGGCGTGCGACGAGATGGGCAACGAGACCCGCGTCGAAGGTAGCAACACCGTCTCGCTTTCGCTCAACCCCGACTCCGTCGAAGAAGGACAACGCCTCTACGACGCCCTGTCCGCAGGCGGCAACGTCATGATGAAGTACGAGAAGCAATTTTGGGGCGACACCTTCGGAATGGTGCTCGACAAGTTCGGCATTCGCTGGATGATCAACGCAAGCTAGCGAAAGCGGCGTTGTCGACCCGACGAGGCGCAATGCCCAGTCGGGCCAACGGTGCCCTATTGCTTAAAAAGTATCGGGGATGCGAAAGAAAAGTCCCTGGGGCGCACTGACGGGTGACCTGTCATGTTCGGCTTGGTTGTCGTTGGCTGGCTCGGCATCGAAGTCCTCGACATCGATCCAGCGACGCGCGCTGCCGCTGAGCGAGGAAAAACGGTTCATGGAGGTGCGAACACCACTTTGACGACGCTGTCGTCGGTTGTCTCTGCTAGCAATGCGAGTCTCGCTCGGTTTTGTTTCCATGTTCTTGCCTTTCTCGGGCGCGGGGGGTCTCTCGCGTCTCTTTCCTCGGCAAACACCTCGATGCAAAACCCTATTCCGACAAAATCGAATCCAGGCTATGAGCGGATGGCTGTGGCAAATCGCGACAATGCTTCACACGCTGGCAGTGCACTGACCCAATTGGCGTCAACTTTCGGAATCGTTACTGAATATCGTGATGGCCGAAAGCAAGAGCGCGTCGCGCCAACGGAGACGATTCATGCGCTGCTGCGTGCACTCGACGCGCCGGGCGACTCGGTCCGTGATCCAGAAGGCACGCTTCGCGCCGCTCGGGCCGCACGCGACGCGCAGCTGACCGAACCGGTATGGGTGGCGTGGGACGGACAGCTGCCTCCCTTCGAAGTGCGAGGCGCGTCACCCGAGGCCGCAGTCACACTTCACATCGAACTCGAGAGCGATGAGCTACTGGAGCCCGACGTGCTTTACACCAAGCATGGCTTCAAGGCTTCAGACGAGCTCAGCTTCGGACGTCACCGCGCGACTTTGCGTTGCGGCGGGCGCGAGCAGTCGATCTGGATCATCTCCGCACCCAGCAGCTGCCCGCGCATGATGGGAAAGCATTGGGGCGTCTTTGCTCCCACCTACGCGCTCCACTCCAAACGTTCGCTGGGCATCGGCGACCTGGGTGACCTCTCTCGGCTCGCCAAGTGGCTCAGCGAATGCGGCGGGAGCACGATTGCGACGCTGCCACTGTGCGCAGCCTTCTTAAACGAACCTCTCGAAATCAGCCCCTACGCGCCCGTCTCGCGCATGCACTGGAACGAACTCTATCTCGATGTCAGCGCACTACCCGAGGTGGGGCACAACGGCGAGGTTCGAACGCGCCTACAGTCCACGAGCTTGGCAAACAAGGCAGCGCAGCTCAATGCCTCAGACCACGTCGACCACAAGCGCGCCATGGCGCTCAAACGAAGTCTTCTCGAGCCGCTGGCACATCAAGCGTTTGCCGAGAACGCCGCATGGACACACGCGATGACGTCCCGACCTCAAGTCGCCGAGTATGCGCGCTTTCGCGCCGAGCACGAAAGTGGCGACCTCGAGCAAAACATGCGTTATCACGTGTACGTGCAGCTCGCGTTCGAAGCGCAGCTGCGTTCGCTGCAACGCAAGTTTACGACCGGCCCCGGGCTCTACCTCGATGTACCGGTGGGCGTGCATCGCGACGGCTTCGATGCCTGGAAGTTCCCGGAGGCCTTCTTGCCGAACACGGCCGCCGGCGCACCTCCCGACGCACTTTTTACCGGTGGACAGAACTGGGGCTTTTCGCCCGCACACCCGGTTCGCATCCGCGAAAGCGGCTATGACTACATGTACCGTTACCTGCGCGCGCTCGCACTTCATGCCGGCATCCTGCGCATCGATCACGTGATGGGACTGCACCGCATCTTTGCCATCCCCGATGGGACCGAAGGCAAGGACGGTACGTACATTCGTTTTCACGCTGAGGAGCAGTGGGCCATTCTGTGTCTGGTCGCGCACCAATGCGGTTGCATCGTGGTCGGAGAAGACCTGGGCACCGTGCCCGCGGCGGTGCGCAAAGCGATGGACGAGCACGAAACGCTCCGCATGTTCGTCGGCCTTTACAGCTTCGCAGACCGCAAGGGCACTTTGCGTGCGCCCAAATCGACGCAAGTGAGTTCGCTCGGCACGCACGACACGCCCACGCTGGCGGGTTTCTTGGAAGGGCGCGATATCGACGAGCGCTTCGAGATGGGGATCCTAAACGCTGCGCAGAAAAAACGCGACCACCTCGAACGAGAGCAGCTTCACCAAGCGCTTGCCAAAAAATATGGCCGTAGCGTGGATCAAATTCACCGCGGCCTGCTCAAAGCGTTGGCCGCGAGCGACTCACCGCTTTTGCTCGCAACACTCGAAGACTGTTGGGGCGAAGCACGGCCTCAGAATACGCCCGGCACAGGCGCCGACTGGGCCAACTGGAAACGCCGCATGACCCAATCGCTCGAGCAGATCATGCGCTCCGACCGCATCGAAAAAGTCACCGACACCCTCCAACGCTAGCCCTTAACTCCGCCCGCCGTGAGGCCGTGAACGAAGTGTCTTTGGAGATAGTAGAAGAGCATCATCACCGGGGTGCTCACAATGATGGCCCCCGCAGCGAAGAGACCCCATTGCGCGTTGTGTTCGCCGACGAAGCGTTGCAGCACGACCGGCACCGTAAACTTCTCTTCCTGCGAGAGAAAGGTCGCCGCAAGAATGAACTCGTTCCACGCCGTCATGAACGCGAAGAGCGATGCCACAGCGATGGCAGGTCGCGCGGCGGGTAGCGCCACGCGCAAAAACGCACCGAACTGCGTAGCGCCGTCGACCATAGCGGCCTCTTCGAGGTCACGCGGGATGGTGTCAAACGCGCCGCGCAATTGAAAGATCGCGAACGGCACCGCCGAAGTCGCATACACCAAGACAAGCCCCATACGCGTATCGAGCAGACCGATCGCGCTCATCAAAAGGTAGAGCGGGATAGCAGCTGCAACGCCCGGGAACATCTGCGTCGAAAGAAGGGCCGTGGTGGTTGCCCTGCGGCCCACAAATGCGAAGCGACTCATGGCGTACGCCGCAGGGGTTGCGATAGCGACCGCCAAAAGCGCCGTACTCGCAGCGATGAGCAAGCTATTTGCAAGTTGAAGCAAGAACAGCCAAGGCCGCTCCGGGTCGGGCATGAATACCGCCTTGAAGTTCTCAAGGCCGGGCGCCTCTGGAATGGGCACCGCGCCCACGCCGGACGGGCCGTCGCTGCTGAGCGCCACCGACACGACCCAGAGGATGGGATAAAGCGCAATGGCAGCTGCGCACAGCGCAACCCAGTGAACCGCGAACACCGCGAGCGTACGCTTCATGCTTGCGCCTCCTGCGGCTGAAGCTTTCGCGAGAGCAGCGTCCCAACGAGAAGCACTGCGAAAATGAGCACGGCATAGGCTGCCGCGTAGCCGTACTGCGACGAGCGTGTAAACGCCCAGCGGTATGCTTCAGAGACGAGGATCTCGGTTGCGCCGTCGGGCTCGCCGCCGCTCACGAGAAAAACCACATTGAACATGTTGAAGGTCCAGACGGAGCCCATGATCACCGCGGGCGCGAGCACCGGCACAAGCATCGGCAACGTGACGTGCCGAAAACGCTGCCAGCGTGACGCACCATCGACGGCCGCGGCGTCGTAGAGGTCCTTGGGAATCGTCGTCAGCGCGCCCAGCGTGACCACCATCATAAACGGAAAGCCAAGCCACACGTTGGTCGCGAGGTTTGCGCTAAAGGCCGTCGCGAACGAGCCAAACCAACTCATCGGCTCGCCGCCGAAGGCTTCGATGAGGGCGTTGATCGCGCCAAACTGGCGGTGAAACATGCCCTTCCAAGCGAGGGCCGTGACGTAGTTGGGCACCGCCCAAGGCAGGATCAACAGCACGCGCAACAGGGGACGCCCACGCAAAAAACTTAGGTTCAAAAGCAGCGCTAGTGCGACCCCGAGCGCCACGTGAAGCGATAGGTTCGCCGCCGTCCACAGCACGGTCACAACGAGCACGCGCCAAAACGAACCGGTGGCCAGCAGATCGGCGCCTCGGTTGGTAATGATGAGCGCATAGTTTGCCAAGCCCACGTAGTGCATATCAAAACCGCGGCCCGCGAAAAACGAGGTGCCGGCCCCAACCAGCAGCGGTAAGACAACCAAGAGGCCCACCGCAAAAAACGCGTGCAACATGTAGCGGTAGGCGGGGAGTGAACGCCGAAAAGCAACGCGAAACGCCTGCGTGCGCGCACGTCGAACCGCAAAGACGGAACCCAACAACAGAAACACGCCAAGCACGATGAGCAAGGGCATCGGACTGCGCGCTTCGGGCAGTGGGCGCGTGGCATCTGCAAAGCGTCGCTGGGCTTCCTCGACCGCGCGTTGGGGCTCCGCACCGCTGCGCAGCACCGAACGGGTGGCTTTGAGAATCGGCTCCCACACAGCTTTCATGTGGGCGTGCGTTGGAATCGGTGTGCCCACGAGCGCCGCGCGGGCAAACGGGCTCGCGCTCTGCGCTTCGACCTGCGCCAAGTCTGCGCGCACTTGACCGCCAACGCGCGCGCGAACCTCGGCACCCGGACCACTCGCCAAATAAAACGCCAGCGCCCGTGCCTCGGTCTTGCGCGAACTGCTGGCCGACACGTACGCGGACTCGATGGTCAAAAAGGGCTTGGCCGATCTGCCATCGACACTTGGCATCGGGGCAATAAACCAGTCGAGTCCCTCGGGCAGGTCGGGCGCAATCCACGGTCCGGCCAATGCGCTCAAAGCGTCTCCCGAGGAAAAGAGCCGCTTGATCAAGTCGGCATCCGCTTCTTCAGGGCTTACGCCTGCGGTCTGAAGCGCGCGTGCGAGCTCAAGCGTCGCGACCGCGCGCTCGCCCATAAACGCAAAGGCGCCGCCATCGTCGAGGTAAGCCGCACCGAGCGCATGGGCGAACCCAGCCAGATAATACGGATCCTCAAGCGGGGCAGCGAACGCAAACGCTCCGGCGTCGAGCTTTGGTTGCGCACGGCGCAGCTCTTCGAGACTCGGCGCTTCCGAAAGCCCAACGCGCTCGGCCAGGTCACGATTGACGTAAAGCGCAAGCGACTTGAGCGCGAGCGGCGCACCGTACACCTTGCCCTCGACCCGTAGCGCATCGACGTGAGCAGGCAGAAAAGCCGCGAGCTCCTGCGCGCTGCCGCCGTCCTCGACGAGCGGCGCGACCAGACCCGCGCGCTGGTACGATGCCACGCGACCATGGGCATCGATAAAAAGGTCGGGACCGTGTCCTGCGGGAATCGCCGACTCAAGTTTCGACGAGTACGCGCCAAACGCGACGGCTAGCACGCTCACCGAGGTGCCGGTCTCTGCGCGATAGGCATCGAGCGCCTCAGACAGCGCCCTTTCTTCGGCCCCGTTGTAGGCATGCCAGACGCGAAGTGCATCACCGGCTTGCGCCCAAGTCGATGCTGGCATCGCGCAGTTGAGCGCGATCACAAGCACCAAGCTACGCACGAAGCGCCCTGCCCTCTTGTGCGTCAAAGAGCATCAACGCCTCTGGCCGCGCGACCAGCGACACTTGCTCTCCGGGCGCAATCTTGGCTGCCAAGTGCGCAGGCAAGCACGCAGTAAACGGCCGCGAGCCCACCGCGCCATGGAGCTGCACTTCCGGCCCCGTGCTTTCGACCACCTCGACCTCGAGCGCGAGACTTCGCGCTTGCCCAGGCGTCGCAAGCTCCACATCGTGTGGTCGAAGGCCGAGCTCGACGCTTCGCTCTTTGCCCCGAAGCCCACTTGGCAGGTCGAGCGACCAACCCGCGCCGAGCAGCGCATCACCATCGATGCGCGCGGGCAAAAAGTTCGTACTCGGACTACCCAAAAAGCCCGCCACGAACTTCGTATCCGGTCGGTCATAGAGTTCGCTCGGCGGCCCTTGTTGCTCGACCACGCCCCCGTTCATCACCACGAGCCGATCAGCAAGCGTCATCGCCTCTACTTGATCGTGCGTCACATACACGGTCGTGGTGCGCAGCTTCTGGTGCAACTTACGTATCTCGACGCGCACCTGGGCGCGCAGCGCAGCATCGAGGTTCGAGAGCGGTTCGTCGAACAAGAAGAGTTTGGCCTCACGAGCCACGGCTCGACCCATGGCAACGCGCTGACGCTGGCCGCCGGAAAGCTGCTTGGGAAAACGCTCGAGCAGCGCCTCAAGGCCGAGCATCTTCGAGACCTCTGTCACCCGTTTTTCGATCACGTCGGGCGCAACCTTGCGCAGCGAAAGTCCGAACGCGATATTGTCGCGCACGCTCATGTGCGGATAGAGCGCGTACGACTGAAACACCATGGCGATGTCGCGCTCGCGAGGACTGCAGCGCGTGACGTCGCGTTCACCGATGTTAACGGACCCGCCATCGAGCGTCTCGAGGCCCGCGATAATTCGAAGCAACGTGCTCTTGCCGCAGCCGCTCGGGCCGACGAGCACGACCAGCTCGCCGTCCTCGGCCGCGATCTCAACACCCTGCAGCACGGACGTCGTGCCGAAGGATTTTTCGATATTCGTCAGCGTCAGACTCGCCATATCGCTAATGCTCTTGCTCGGCATCCCCCGAGCGCTAGACTCGCGCACGATATGACACGTTTTGCGCAAACATGCCTACCGCTAATCGCCTGCTTGGCGATCGCAAGTTGCGATGACGGGGAGTTTCGCAAGTCGTTTCCCTCCGAAAGCAGGGCACCGAGTCTCAGCGAACAGGCCATCACCCAGCTCGACCACCTCGGCCCGACCGTCGTGGACGGGGGCGTGAACTTTGGCGTGTACTCCGAGGCGGCCACCGCGATGGAGCTGGTTCTCTTCGATGACCCGGAAAGCACCGACCCGACGGCTCGCTTTCCGCTTACACGTTTTGGCAACGTGTGGAACGTGTTCGTCGAGGGTGTCGGCTACGGCCAGCATTACGGGTTTATCGCGTGGGGTCCCAACTGGGAGCAGCACGAAGAATGGTTCCCGGGGTCGATCCACGGCTTTGTGACCGACGTCGATGCCAACGGCAACCGCTTCAACCCCAACAAGCTCTTAATCGACCCCTACGCCAAAGCCCTTCACCGCGACCACGACTGGGGTAAAGGCAGCGCAGCGTCGGGACCCGCACGCGTCGAGAGCACGTTCGCGGCCGCGAGCAAAGGCGTCATCGTGCGCTCCGACTACGCGTGGAGCGAAGCCGAGCAAGGCTACTGGGAAAACCGCAAAGACCCGAACTTCGAAGGCCATCGCGCTCAAGACCTCATCATCTACGAAGTGCATGCAAAGGGCCTGACGGCGAACACACCTACCGGCGTTGAAAACCCCGGCACCTACCGTGGCGTCGGAGAGATGGCGGAGTACTTTGCCGAGCTTGGTGTGACGGCGGTCGAGTTCTTGCCGCTTCACGAGAAGAGCCTCGACGGCGGATACTGGGGATATTGGACCATCAACTTCTTCGCGCCCGAAATCACCTACTCGTCCACGGAGGACCCGCTTCGTCTGCTCGATGAGTTCAAAGAGATGGTAGACCGCCTTCATTCGGTGGGCATTGAGGTGATCGTCGACGTCGTCTACAACCACACCGGCGAAGGCGGCCTGTGGCGCGAGCGCCGCTACATCGACGACATTTCCCTCGACCCACGGCTCGACAGCACCGCGGTGGAGTTTTCCCCCAAAGAAATTGCGACGATACAATCCTTCCGTGGTCTGGACAACGCGGCCTACTACGGCCTCTCAGAGGACAAGCAGACCTACTGGAACAACACGGGTGTCGGTAACCAAACGAGGCCCAACCACACGCCCATGCGCAGGCTCATCGTCGACTCGCTGCGTTTTTATGTTGAAGAGCTGCACGTCGATGGCTTCCGCTTCGACCTCGCAGCGGTGCTCGGCGAAAAAGACCTCGACTACAACACCTGGGACAACCCAGCGAACACCGTTCTTCAGGACATCATCGACGACCCCATCATGAAGGAACGCAACATTCGCATGATCGCAGAGCCGTGGTCAGCGGGCGGCGCGTACTTTGATCAAGTGGTTGGCGGCTACCCGGTTTCGAGCGACGGTGAGGCGGCCTGGGGCGAATGGAACCCGCACTATCGCGTTTGGTGGCGCTCGTTCATGAACGACGACGCCTGGAGCCTCAGCACGGTTCAGGGCACGGCCGATGGCGGCCACACCATGACGGGCTCGGCCTCGCTCTTCGGAGACGACGGTCGCGCCCCATTTCACAGCGTCAACTACATCACCGCGCACGACGGCTTCACGATGTACGACCTCTTCAGCTTCAACGACAAGCAGAACAAGTGCGGGATGCTCAACCGCGTGTGCTGCGACAACCCCGCCTCCCCTTGGTGCGAAACGGACAGCGGGTCCAACGACAACCGCTCACGTGACTGGGGCCAGGATCAAGAGCCCTTCAAGCGCCAGATGATGCGCAACATGTTTACCGCGCTGATGATTTCCCACGGAACCCCCATGATGCTGGGCGGTGACGAGTGGCTGCGCACGCAGTACGGCAACAACAACGCTTATTCGAGCGGCGCCGATAACGAATGGAACTGGTTTCGCTGGGGCGAATGGCGCAGTTCCGACGAGCGTCATCGCATGTTCGACTTCGTGAAGAACATCATCGCGTTTCGCAAGGCACATAGCGACGCATTTACACCCGCTAGCTACGACAGCATCGCGCCCATGGCTTGGAAGAACACGCAAAACGCCGACAAGACCGACTGGAACAACCGGCACGTGATGCAGCACTACTACGACCGCGAAACAGAAATCGTTATTCTCATCAACCTTGAGCGCGGTCCCGTCACGTTCACCCTCCCTGAGAGTCGCACGTGGAAACGTGTGCTCGACACGCAGGCCTACTTCGAAGACCAGGGAAGCGGGCCACGCAGCTCCGGCAACATCGACCTCACCGCGAGCGATGCGATTCCGAACGCAGAGTACGAAGTGGTGGGTTCGTCCATCGTCATCCTCACGGCTGATCCGGCATGAAGCGCTCAAGCCTGGGGGGGCGTGCGGCCCTATGGGGCGCATTGCTGATGGCTTTGTTTCCCGAGGCCGCATCGGCTGACGACGAGTGGGACCGCTTTAATGCGGGTGGTTACTTTCGCTTGATGACGCGCCCCAGCTTTCAAGGTGGCAGCGGTTCGCTTGGTTACTGGAACCTGTACGGACGCCTCCTCAACGAGTCGACCTACGGCCTGCTTGACCTCCGTTATTCGTTTCTTTTGCCAGAGCCGGGTTCCGACCAGCCGTGGGCGGAGGCCACCGCGCGCATCGAAGGCGGCTCGGTTGCCAACGCGCACCCTGCGCTGGGACGCCTGGACAACTTCGCGCTCAGCCAGGTGTACATCCGCGCTGGCAACATCTTAGGCGATGACATCATCTTGCGCCTCGGATCGCTCAACCTCTTTATGGGCAACCTTGGGCTCTACGATCTGCAGCTCGCGAACCTTTTCGTCGAAACGCTGGGTATCAGTGCGCGCTACCTGACGGACGAGTGGGATATCTTGGTGGGCGTCGGTGACTCGGGCTACTTGCTCAAGGGGTTTGATTACCACGCCGTACTCACGGCAGGCGCTTGGGCGCGCATGAGCCCTTCCAAGCACTTCTCGGTCGGTGTCGGCGGACAGGTTAACGTCGAACCTGAAGGACGCGGCAACCGCAATGCACCGCACGCTACGCCGGGCGTCGATTACGCCGACTACCTGCGCGGAGAAGTCGTAGAGACCTTCTTGCGCAACAACCCGGGGCAGGTCATGTCCTTTCCGGGTCCGGAGCCGCGCACGGCCTCGTCGTACAAGCTCATTGGCTACGTCGGTTTTGGTGACCTGGGGCCGCTGGTGTGGAACAGTACTTTCGTCAACTTCGAAGGGCTGCACCCGCAGACCTCGTACACAGACACGACGACGACCGGCGAGTCGCGGCAGGTCTATGTCCACGACCTCACGGACGAACGTCAGGCGCTTCACATCGGCAACGAGATGCAGCTTCGTATCATCCCGGACCTGCTCGATGCGGTGTGGGCCTTTTGGATCGGGCAGATGTGGGACGGCGACAACGAAATCGCCCCATCGGATTTTGACCGCACCTTCTACTCGACTGTGCTTCGCACTCAGCTCTATTTTACACGCGAAGTTCACTTGCTTGCCGAGACCAGCTATGCGGTCGAAATCTCCCGCAACGGCAACTTCATCCGCACCGGTTCAGGCTCAGTCTTCTCAAACACCGATGGTGTGGCCGACACGCGCGGCTTTGAATACGGCGACGACGACACACGCAACACGTGGCAAGGCAAGATCGGCATCGTTCTCAACCCACTCGGCACGGGCATTTTCAATCGCCCATCGCTGCGCATCCTCTACGGCGTGCAGCATTCAAACCAGAACAACGCCTTCGGCAACAGCTTTGTCGAAACGCTCGATGAACTCAGCTACTTTGGCAACCCCGAACAACACTGGCATCACGTCATCGCCTTGGAGACAGAAGCGTGGTTTTAAAGCTCATCGCAAACAGATTGCCGTCGATCATCGCTCAGCGCTCGGCCATGCTCGCCACAAGCTTTGTCCTCGTTATGGGCTGTGGAGCCTCGCCTGACCGTAGCATCCAAGCGACTGCAGGCAGCCAAGCGGCGCTTTACGCGGTCATCGAAGACACGCGAAACATGCATGCTGTTCCCGACGACGTGCGCGCAACCTTTTCACAAACACTCGAAGCGCGCGGACTCACGGTGGGTGCGGCGCCCGAAGCGTCTTTGCTCAAGCAGTTTCGCTCCGAACCTGACAGTGTCGGGCGCGCGCGGCTCGCCATGGCGCAAACCCGAGGCGCTTCGGTCGGTGTCGGACTCGACATCCAAGCACGCTACTACTCCCAAATCAACGGCCAGAACCGCTGGACGGTGCAGTCGAAAATCGCGCTGGTCGATAGCGCTGGCGACACGTTCACACGTTCGAGCACGCATCCCGTCTTTCTCAAGCACGCCCACGAAGGTGCAGCGGAAGCCACGCGAGAGGCCGCAGCACGCATCGCGCGCGACCTCGACCGCGCACTTGAGCAGTTTCTCGCACGCCGCAAAGACGGCAACGCCGAGCCTTCCGCAGCAGAGTCACCGACGGGTACAGACATCCAGCCCCAGGAGACCGGCGAGGACAAAGACGATGTTGATGCACTCGATCCAGAGCTTGAAGTTGACCCCGAGAACGGCACGCTGCCACCCGAGGCGTCGATGCGCGGTCCGCTGTACTTCATTTTGGTCGACCGTTTCTTCGACGGCGAGACGAACGTAGGTGCGGTTGACCGGAGCGACCCACAAGCCTTTCACGGCGGCGACCTCGCGGGCATAAAAAAAAACTCTCTCACCTTGAGCGACTAGGCGTCGGTACGGTTTGGCTCTCCCCGGTTGCGTCGATGCGGGAGAGTAAGTTCCACGGCCACGGCGCCTTTCACGGCTATTGGGTAGACGGCGAGCGAAGGGTATCGAGGCGCTTCGGAAGTGACGCGGAACTGCGAGAGCTTCGGGACGCACTCAAGGGCCAGGGCATCGACTTGCTCCTGGACCTCGTGCTCAACCACGTCGGTCCGGAGACGAAGCTACCGCAGCAAAAACCAGACTGGTTTCACCACAACGGAAGCATCACCGACTGGAACAATCAAACGCAGCTCGAGAGCTTCGATGTGCACGGCCTACCTGATTTTGCCCAGGAAGAACATGCTGTTCGAGACTTTCTTTTCACCACATCCGACTTTTGGCTTCGCCGCTTCGCGCCACGCGGCTTTCGACTCGACGCCGTCAAGCACGTGCCCATCTCGTTTTGGCGTGCACACAATCAAGCGCTTGCCGATCGCTACGTATTGCTCGGCGAGGTTTTCGACGGCAGCGCGCAGAAGCTCGCGCCCTACTTCAAAGACGGAGGCTTCACGCACCTCTTTGACTATCCGCTCTACTACGCAATGATCGACACGCTGTGTAAGGGTGAGCACTTTGGTCGTTTGGCCTCCGTCCTTTCGCAAGACGACCGCTACCCGGACCCGCAGCGACTGGTGACGTTCCTCGACAACCACGATTTGCCGCGCATCCGCACGGCCTGCGGCGGAGAGCTGGGCAACGTGAAGCGCGCGCTTGAGGTCATGTTTCGTCTACGCGGCGTACCGAGCATCACCTATGGGACAGAATCGGGCCTCACGGGCAAGGGCGAACCCGAGAATCGCGCCGACATGAACTTCGAGCACACCCCACTACTTGAGACGATTGCTGACCTGTCTGCAGAGCGGCGCGCATCCAAAGCCCTCAACCGCGGAGAGACGCACCTTGTTGAGGTCGGCGCGCGCACCTTTTGCTTCGCGCGCACCACAAACGACGAGACTGCGCTGGTCGTGGTCAACCTCAGCAAGCGCCCATACAAATGTCGCGGCCTATCAGCACGCCCTCGTCAGGTTCGTGTCGAACGTGCAGCCGACAAACTACCGGAACCGACAGAGGCTCGCGCCTACGCGCTGCATCTCTCAACACGCGAGGTCGCCTCTTCGTCACAGCCAGATGACACACTACTTTTGGTCGGCTCGCGCCCCGAAGTCGGCGACTGGGACGCAGCGCGTGGCGTGCCGTTCGAGCAGGTGGGTGGGCGCCTCGTCGCGCGTGTCCGGACCAAACCGGGCACCGCCCTCGCCTACAAGGTGGTGACCAAGAGAGGCAACACGTTCAAGTGGCCAGAGCGCGGCAACCGATACCTATTTTTCGGACACGAGACCCGCATCGAGCTTGAGTGAGGTGCACGCCCCTCAAGGCGCGAGTGGGTAGAGGAAGCGCATGATGTCGGGAAAGCGGTGCGCCCAGGCCGCTTCGGTGTGCTCGCCGCCTTCGATGATCTCGACGCGCAGGTCATCGCCGAGCGTAAATCCCTTGGCCTCGAGAATCGCGCCAAGCTGCTTCGCGCGTTCGAGACTGCTTTCGGTGGTGCCCATGTCGAGCCACAACTTGCCTTCGGGTCGGGCCTGCGCCTCGGCCAGGTCGAGCGCTTTGCCATCGGCGACCCAAAGCGACGGCGAAACCACTGCGTAACGCGAAAACTTATCCCCGCGTGTGTAGGCCCCATAAAGCGCCATTAAACCACCAAGCGAGCTTCCACCGAGGCCGCGTCGCTCGCCGAGCACGCGGTAACCGGCCTCCGCCCACGGGAGCACCTCATTGATGATGGCAGCCAGGTGTGCTTCACCGCCGCCGCCACCGAGTTCAGCATCGACCCACGGCGTGTACTCGTCGTTGCGACTTTCGCCGCCGTGCTCGACACCGACCACAACGATGGGCTCCATCTCGCCAAGAGATATCAGCGTATCGAGCGTCTCGCCGACGTACCACGAACCGAAAGGCGCTTCGGGATCAAACAGGTTTTGGCCGTCGAACATGAGCAGAAGCGGGTATGCGCGCTGCGACTGGTGATAACCCGCCGGCGTGTAGACCCAGAGCCCTCGCCCACCGAGCACTTCTGCGTCGGTCAAACGCTGGACTTGGCTGCCGGCGTCACCCCGCGTTTGGTCAGCCCAGCCTGCAACCGTGATACTTGAGCTTTCGCCAACACGGATCTCGACCGTGCGGTCGTCTACCTCTTCGCCGAGCCGCCCGGTTTCGACGGTCTCCCAACTGCCACGCGTGATCTTGAGCTTGACGCTCGTTCCGATTAGTCCCGACCCATCTTTGAATAGGTAGCGGTAGTGCCGGTCGTCCACCATTTCGAGTGCGTACGACGGGCTGGCTGGCTCCCACTCTTGGAAGTCGCCCGCAATGTAAAGTGTCTCAATCTCGGGCGTCGTAGCGGGAACGTATACGTCGATCACATGGCCCGCGCGTGATGTCACGTCTGGTTCCCCAACCGAAACGTCCTTTGGCTCAGAAGCGTCATCAAGCACTTGTGCATCCGTACCCGAATCGCCAGGCGCTGGCCCCACGGAGCCTTCCGCTGCGCAGCCCGACACAGTAACCAGCAAAGCAAACGATAAGGATTGGAGCTCGGATTTGGTCACAGCACGCGAAGTATAGTGCCGCATCCACGTCGCGCCCGTCCGGACGGGCCAATATCGAATTCTTAGACCAGATCTCAACCGATCACGAGCTCACAGACTGCTCGCACTAAATATTGCTCGGGGGTGTAGAATCGGAGCAGACCGCGCGGTAGACTGGGGATATGCTTGATACGCTCGACGGACTTCGCCGTGAAGGTGAAGTCGTCTCCGCAGGAAAGTTCTTCCTCGTGGAACAAATCACGCGTATCAAGCTGATTATCGCGGTGAGAACGGGTGAGCCCTATACTTCTTTACTTCAAGTTGAAGAGAGCTTCGCAAACGCAATCAAAACATTCCCCTACATGCGAGAGCACTGGAACCTGTTGACCGACCTACGAGACGCACCGATGCGGACCGACGCAGCATTCGAACGGCTTATACGTCGGATGCGTCCGGAGATGGTGCGAGGTTTCTTGAACCACGCGATATTGGTGCGGACCGCAGTGGGCTCACTGCAGGTTTCGCGCCACTCGCAGGAGAGTGGCACAGGGGGCCTCGTTACCCAAAGCACCTCCGAGGCGCTCGAGCACCTGGGAATCACGGGAGTGGTCAGCCAACCTCCTCAGCCGGACAAGCCGTCCGAAGCCTAAGGGTTCGCGCGCACTTCGACCCGCACGATTTCGTACCTCTGCGCTCCACGCGGACGTCGGACCACAACTTCGTCACCCTCTTCTTTTTTGAGCAGGGCCTTCGCGACAGGAGAGTCGACGCTGATCCAGCCGCGCTCGGCGTCGGTCTCATCCGGGCCGACAATTCGGTAAGTCACCTCTTGGTTGCGGTCGTCGGCCAGCGTCACCCAACAGCCAAAGTAGACCTTACCGTCCTCGGGAGGTAGCTCGCTCACTACCGTCAGTACGTCGAGGCGCTTTCCCAAGAAGGAGAGACGTCGATCGATCTCCGCGAGCTTCTTTTTGGAATAGAGGTACTCGGCGTTTTCGGAACGGTCGCCTTCGGCCGCAGCCACCTGAACCGCTCGGGCCATCTTGGGCCGGTCGTGGTTCCAGAGTTGGTGTGCTTCTTCCTCAAGCCGTCGGTAACCCTCTGCGGTGATATAGCTCGGCTTGCGTGACTCATCGGGTCTGGTGCGCGTTCGCGTGCCCATGCCGTGCTGTCCGCCTTAACGTTGCTTCGCCAAGAGTGCACACAGGTCGTCGGCGAGCTTACGCGCCTTGCTGTGCTTGCCGCGAACACCGTTGGCCAGAAACGAGAACGCGACCGTGTCCGAAGGTGAGCGACCGAGTACGTAACCAGAGAGCGCAATCACGTCGTTGAGTGTCCCCGTCTTCGCCCGGACGGTCCCGGGCGGAAGGTTTCGCATGCGTTTGGCCAGGGTCCCGTCCACGCCCGAGATCGCAAGCTGGGAAAGATAGTCGCTTCGGTAGAGCGGTTGCGAATACGTCCACTGCAGCACACGAATCACGTCGGCGGGCGCGATTGCATTGCCGTCGAACAGCCCAGAGCCATTGACCAACTTGACGTGCTCGGACGAAACGCCCGCCTCGCGCAAGAGCGCACGTACTTTACTGAGCCCCCCCTTCGAGCTTCCCGGTGAGCCCGGCTCGGCGCCCATGACCTTGAGGATCATCTCGGCGTAGAAGTTGTCACTGTACTTACCCACGCGATGAAGAAGCTGTGCAAGCGACTCCGAGCGATGCGAATAAATCAGGTCACTGCCGTTCGGCGCGGTGCCAAAGCCGAGCTTCTCGACCTTGACGCCAACTTTGGAAAACGC
Source organism: uncultured Polyangiales bacterium (assembly GCA_964487255.1). Taxonomy (GTDB): domain Bacteria; phylum Myxococcota_A; class Polyangia; order Polyangiales; family CAZAQV01; genus CAZAQV01. The sequence goes on from CAZAQV010000003.1 coordinate 27,416, forward strand.
GTACCCCGCGGAGTGCGCGGCGTAGGCCAGCGGGTCTGCAATGCGCCGTCGATAGCGAAGCATCCTCGTCGTGCTGGGCACCGCGCCTTCAAGATAGAGCGCAAGTTTGCGAGCTTCCGCTTTTTGTGAAGCAATGACATTGGGCTGCCCCGAAGGCACGGTCACCAACTTGCTCTGCAGTTTGAAGTAACCCGGCGCATCGAACACAACCACGGCCGGCGCATCGGTTTTGGGCCCGGGGCGTATTTGGAGCACGAAGCTGTTGCGGTCGACGGCAACGGCCGAGACGGGCGCGCGGAAAGACGCCACTTCGTCGGGTTGCTGGTCATAGGCCGGCGGCAAGATTTGGTTATCAAAAAACGACCCATCGATGCGCAGCTCGCCGACTTTGCGAATGCCCACCTTGCGAAGCTCGGCTCCGAATTCAAGCAAGTGACGATGTTCGAGACTTGGGTCGCCATGGCTGCGGATGGTCACGACGTCGGCGCGGTCCCCTTTGATGCCCGACGCGTAAACGTTCGTGCTCATCGTATAGTCGGCGCCCAGTTCCTTAAGCGCCGCCGCTGCGGTAAGCAGTTTCATGTTTGAAGCGGGATTGCGCTCGGTCTGCGCCTGATGCGAGAAGAGCGGATCGCCACCGACCGCGGGTGCGACCTCAAAACTCACCTCTTCAGCGAGGCCCGACTTGGTGATGAGCGCCTGCAGCTGGCTCTGCAGGCCAGCCCCTTGCGCGCGAGCAACAGAGCCGACGAGCAGCAGCGCCACGTTAAGAGCGACGTATGTGAGCCATCGCGCTCGCGATGAACGTGCGCAGCCAGGGCGAACCGATGTGGTATAAACCACATCGATGTTTGCAAAGCGGAGCCGTGAAGAGCCAGAAATAGAGTCGGACACGAGCGAAGCCTAACATGCGAGTCCCCAAATCACCCAAGTTGCCGTTGCGCGTCTGCAGTGCACTCGCCCTCAGTGTCGCACTATGGGGCTGCGACGCGGGCAAGCCGTCGCTTCCGCAACAACACGGACTACGGATTCTCATCGACGGGCCCGCCGAGGCGCTCGACCCACGCATGGTGTTCGAAACCCAGGGTCTACGCATCTCGCGCCTGCTTTTTGCGTCTCTTGTGACGATCGATCCCGACACGCTCGAACCGGTTCCCAGCTTGGCCAGCGCGGTCACGGTGGAAGGAGGCACGCGCTATCGAGTGCGTCTGCGCGAAGGGCTGCACTTCGCCGATGGAAGCGTGCTCGACGCCACCGATGTCATCGCCACCTTTCGCAGCATCTCAGACCCAAGGCTCAAGAGTCGCTACGCAGCGAGCTACGCGCGCATCCGCACGATCGAGCGCGTGAGCGACCTCGAAGTATTGTTCGAAATCGATGCGCCCCATGCGCCCTTCATGACCGACTTGGAGTTCCCGGTTTTACGCAGCGAGGACGTCGGCAAGCTGTGGACCGAAGACGACGTGCGCTTCGCGGTCTCGTCGGGCCCCTTCGCGTTGCAGAGCTGGACGAACCGCGTTGTGCAGCTCGGCCCCAACCCCCATTGGCGGGGGTCCGATCGACGCAGCGAACACGTGACGTTCATCACCATCACAAGCGACAACACACGCGCAATGCGTCTCCTTGCTGGTGAGGGCGACATCATCGCGGCGCTGCCTTCTACACTGTTGCCGCTCTTCACCCGACGCGACGACTTCGCTGTTCTCACCGCGCCCGGCATCAACACGACATACCTCGGTGTGCACACCCGTCACCCGCCTCTCGACACGGCTGAGGCGCGCCGCTCACTCAAGGCCGCCCTCGACAAAAAACTTCTAATCGAAGCGCGCCTCGAGGGGAACGGCGTGGTCGCCCACAGCTGGATTCCGCCCGCACACTGGGCCGCCCTACCCGTTCGCGCGCCAGAATCGCACCAGGCAGGGCGACTTCCAACTGCACAGCTGACTTTGCGAACGACGAGCGACCACGGCCGGGTCGCCACGGCGCGCGCCATTTCGTCGATGCTCCGTGAACATGGCCTCGACATCGAAGTTCGGCCGAGCGAGAAGCAAACGTTGCTTTCTGACTTGTCGAAGGGACGTTTCGACCTCGCGCTATTGAGCGTCCCGGAAGTCATCGAACCACACGTGCTGTCGTGGTTCTTCTCGTCGGAGCGGATCCCCGAGGACGGCCGCTCGGGCGCAAACCGCTGGCGGCTTGCCAACACCGAGCTCGACGAAGCTTTCGAGCGTGGTGTCGGAGTGACAGGAATCGCTGAGCGGAAACAGAGCTATGCCCGCGTGCAGCGCATTCTCTCGCAGCAGTTGCCCGTCATTCCGCTGTGGCACGAGAACGTCACCCTCATCGTGCGGCGCGACCTTCGAGACCTGCGTGTGCCTCGACATGGTCGCTACGATTTTCTGCTCGAGCAGCCAAAACGAGAGCCGAATCAGGACTAGCGCGCACGTACTCGTTTAATCGCAAAACTGTGGGTCGTAGCTGTAGACGGTCGCTGTCTTGGTCAAGCTCTCGGTCGCGCGCCAGGGCTCCAAGGCCTTGAGTAAGTCGAACAGCTGCATCACGCGTTCGATGGAACGAACCGGGAAGCTCTCCCCTTCGGTCTCGTACTTGAAAGACACTTCGGCCGAGATGGGCGTACGGTCTCCTGTATACCAAAGCGTCAGGCTCATTTCGGCATCGAGCTCGCCCAAATCGATTTCGAACTCGCCGTACTTGTGCTCTTCGATCTGTAGCCCGGACACGGCTTCAAACTCCACACCGGGATCGGCGACCATGTCGCCCATGCCGGGGAACAGGCCGGTCGCATCGCGGTAGCGATCGAAGGCATCGTTCAGCCCGATCTCGATGCTTCGGGAGTTCGAGAATACACTGCGATAAGGCGGCGCGATATCTTCCTCAAACTTCCCTTCGCCTTGGCTGGTTTCGAAATCTGCGGCAGCAGCAATGTATCGATCGGAGGAGCGAGCCTTGAGCGTGATTTCACGTGCGGGTTGCCGCCCAGGTGTCATGTCCACGCGCTCACGAAGTGCAAGCCCTGCCGTTCGCAAATCGCAGCTGCCACGCACATCCAAAAACTCGATGCGACGAAGCCGGCGCAGCTCGCGCAGCGATCCACTCACGTTGCGACCGAGCTCGGTTTGCACGGCAAGCTCGATGTCATCGGCAAAAGCCGCGACGGCCACGTCCACCTGTTGTGAGGGGAACAAGCTCGGCTCCAGCAGCATTTTGTGCTCACGCGAGTTGACGAGCTGCTGCGCCGCGATGACCTCGCACGGGCCGTCAGCCTTACCCGAGACAGGCCCCATGTCGTCAGTCGAAGAAGGCGAAGCGTGTCCGGCCTGGCAAGCGAGCGTGAGCGCAAGCAATAGCAAAGATCGCCACATGGCCCCCCGCAGCATGTCAGAGCCAGCCTTGTTCTTTGTACCACTGGGCGGTCACGCGAGCGCCTTTGTCAAAAGGCATCTCGGGCGACCATCCGAGGTCCTCACGGATCTCTTTGGACGAGCAGATAATGTAGCGCTGACGCAGCGCATTAACTTTGTCAGTGGTCAGCATCACCGCTTGCCCGCGCACCTTGCCGAACGCTTCGCTCATGGCTGCCACCGCCGTCACGGCTGGAATCGGCAAGGAGAGTGGAAATGCTCTCTTACCAAGTGCCTCCGCAATGTGCTTGCCCATCTCGTACTGCGTATAGACATTGCCATCTTCCACGAAATAGGTACGACCTGAGTCGTGCGGCTTGGTGACCGCAAGCACAATCGCTTTTGCACAGTCGGGCGCGTAGACGATCGAAAGCGTGTTGCCCTTGTCTCCCATAAAAGGCATCAGGCGCCGGTTGACAACCTGAAAGAACGCGAACATCTCGGTATCGCGCGGGCCATAAATTGCGGGCGGGCGAATCACGGTAACCGGCAGTTCGTCCTTGGCGGCGAGCACCATCTCTTCGCCTTCGAGCTTCGACCGACCATAGTGAGTGACCGGCCTCGCCTCTGCATCGACGGGCCGCGGCGAACCGTCCTCGCTAAACCCGTGCGCTTCGAGCGACGAAACGTAAACAAAGCGTTTGAGGTTGGGTGCGTGTTTGCGAACCGCGTCAAGGACATTCTGCGTGCCGCCGGCGTTGACCGTGTAGAACTCTTCGGGACGACGCGCTTTGACGATGGCCGCGCCGTGCACCACGCCGTCCACGCCGTCGAGCGCCTCGGCGAAACCTTCGCCCGTTTCGAGCTTGGTTTGTGCGAGCTCAACCCCCAAGGAGTCGAGAAACTTCGTGTTACTCGTCTTGCGCACCGCGGCGCGCACTTCGTGCCCTTGGGCGACCAGCTGCTCGGCCAAGTGCGAGCCCAAAAAACCCGTTGCGCCGGTAATCAGAACCTTCATTCGATATCTCCTTCGTAGATGCGGTACGTCTTGTAAACTTCGGCGCCCATCGCTTTGATGCCGCTGTTGATCGCGTGGTTGTCGTCGAGGGTCCAAGACAGCTCGCCCCACTCGAAACCCTTGCCCTCGCCTCGCCTGGCGAGCTCGACATACATGGCAACGGAGAGCGCGCCATACTTGCGGTTGCGCTGCAGCTCCTTACGAATACCGAGCATCATCAACCGCGCCGTCTTGGGTTTTTTGACTTTCAGGCGCCAGAGCAGCTTGAAGATGCCGAAGGGGAAAAGCTTGCCGTCAAGGTCGCGAATGACTTCGTTGAGGTTGGGCAAACAAACGCACATCCCCATCGGTCGCCCGTCGATCTCGGCGATGAACGCCATGTCTTCGTCGATGATGAGCTTCATGTCTTGGGCGCCCTTTTTCATCTCCGCTTCGGTCGCGGGCACAAAGCCCCAGTTGTCGGACCAGGCGTCATTGAAAATGTCCATGACGATGGTGAGGTCGCGCTCCATGTTTTTCTTGTCGACAGAACGGAAGCGCACCTCGGGCATCGAAGCGATTCGCTCGTACGCGGAGAGCGCGCGCTTGGGCGATGTGCCCGCGTAAAATTTCCAAGCGAATAGGTCTTTGGCTTTTTCGAGACCTGCGGCTTCGGCGAGCGCGCCCTGATACTGGCGTGCGTGCCCCATCATCACTTGGGGCGGGTGGTCAAAGCCATCGATGAGGGTGCCAACCTCTTCATTGATATTGAGGGACATCGGTCCGCGGATGCGCTTCATTCCGCGCTCCTTGAGCCAGTGCTTGGCGCGACCGACGAGCGCCTGCGCAACCTCAGGGTCATCGAGCGTGTCGAAGAAACCAAAAAAGCCGGTTTCGTCTTCGTAACGCTTGAGGTGCTCGTGATCGATTTGCGCAGAAATGCGACCTACGATTTGGCCGTCTTTCCACGCTGTGAAGAGCGCCACCTCACCGTGCTCGAAGAACGGGTTTTTCCACGGCGTCAGCCGGTCCGAAATCTCCATGTGAAGCGGCGCCACCCAGTTCGGGTCGCTGTCGTAAACCTTGAACGCGACCTCTAGAAAGTCATCGAGGTCTTTGCCGGGTTCGTGCTCTCGAATCTCTATCGCCATCGGGGGCTTGGGCCTACCACCCCACTCGCGTTCGCACCACCCGCGCCACCCGCTTTGGGCAGAGATTGCGCAGCACAGGGGGTTCTTTGGTATGGTGTAGCTGATGAAGGCGCGAACCTGGGCTCTTCTTGCCATCACGCTCGTGGGCTGTGGCGGCGACACGGCAAGTTACAATCTGAGCGTCGTGGTGCGCACCGTCGTCCCGCCGCGCACACGTTTTTTCTCCGTCAGCACGGAGATCTACGCGCCGGGCGACGCCTCGCAACCGCTCGCGAGTGACGAATACCTCACGAAAGAGGACGATGATTTTCGAGACCAGGGCGTCCGCGTGGCCGAGGCGACCCTGGAACAAGGCCTCTACCGCGTGCTGACCAGCCTGCTCGCCGAAGACGGCATCGAGATCGCGAGCCAAGAGCAGTGGGTCGCCATCTCTTCGGACTACGAACTTTCGCTGCAGCTAGGGCGGGAGTTATGCGACGTGTATGAGACGCCACTCGTCAGCGATGCCAGTGTGGTGGCGGCCTGCTCGGGCAAGACCTGGTTCGAGTGCTCACAAGCGGCCGATGTGCTGTGCACCGCCCAAAGCGAACTCAATACCGAATCGTGTTGGATCGGAGGCGTCGGTTACGTGGAAGGCGCCTCGGTGCGTTTGATTTGCCTGGGCTACGCCGGCGCGGTTCGCATGACGGCGAGCCTTGCGACGCTCTCGGCCGCCCTGGGCACGAGTGGCGCCACCTCACCGCTGACCGCCGACAGTGTTAAGACTCGGCGGGGCGCGCAGGCCGTTCACACTCACTGCATCGAACGCGGCTTCGGGGGTGGGCTCGGACCTCAACTGGTCGACGCGCGAATGGACGTTCACTTCGTGTGCATCGATCGTGAGCTCGCGACCGTAAAGAGCGCGGCCGATTCCTTTTTCGAGGGCGAGTGCTCGTACAGCACAATGCCCGAATCACAGGCGTGCTCGGAGGCTGCCTCTGCTCTATGCAGAACGCTCAAGTACCCCATCGGCTTCGGACCCGTGACCGCGCCCGAAGAGAGCGCCGGTGTCATCGAAGCCCTCTGCCTCTAGCTACGGGATGAGGACGCCGAGCTCTTGGCGCTCGCCGTTGATGTAGTAAATGCGGCCATCGGGACCGATGCTGATGCCCATGATGCCTGGAGCGCCGGAGTTGACGCGTGCAAGTTCGCTGCCGTCAAGACTGTAGGCGACGATGTCGCCGGTCGCGTGGTCGGACACGAAGATGCGGCCGCTATCGAGCGCAAGACCGCTAGGCTCGACGAGGCCCGAGCCCACCACCGTCTGAATCGAGCTACCCACCACCATGCGCTGGTCGGTGCCGTCGAAGTTGGGGTCGATGGGCGCGCCGAGTTGTCCAACCGTCGGGTTGAACACGGCGACGCGGCTGTTGCCGGTGTCAGCGACGTACACGAGGTTGCTCGCGAGGTCCATCTCGAGGTGCGAGGGAACGCCGGGCACGTAACTGACTTGCCCCTCAACGTAACGCCGAACGATGCCGTCGCTGTGGTCGGCGCCGCCGGGTCCGTGGTCGAGTTGGAAGTCGTAGAGCGTGATCGACTCGTGCTCGCCATCAAAAATGAAATACGCGTTGGCGCCCGCCCATGCGATGCCCGCGCCGTTGGGCGTATTGTGCAGCATGTCGTAGTGGCTGGCGTGACCGCCCTCGAACTGCGCGATGTTGCTCGTCCAAAGCGTCGGCCCCATGAAGTTCCAGGGCGTGCTCGGCTGCGTGACCTGGTCTTCCTCGTGCGCGGTCGCAAGGCGCTGGTTCGCGCCAAAGGCAAGCGCCGAAGGCTTGGCCAAGAAGTGGGAGCTGCCCGGACCGGAGTACTTGCCGATCGAAGGCTGCTGCGTGCCCCAACCTTGAATCACCGACATCGAGTTATCGGCTTGGTTGACCACCCAAATCTCGGAAGGCACGTCGGGGTTGAATGCGACGTCGCGTGGCTCCGCGAGTCCGTGGTTGACGTTGGCGATCACCGCAAATTGCCGCGTCGCATCGTCACCAAACTCGGGGACCGACGTCATCACAGGCGCGTTGTTCACGCCGCCGTCGTTGTTGTTGGTCGGAGGTGTGCTGTCGCCACCACACACCGCGCCGTAGTCTTCGCAGCAGTCGCCGTACTGGGCACAGCTCGGGTCGCAGTAACACGTGCCCGTGCCCTGGCCTCCACATGCACCGACGTCGCCGCACATGCCGAACACATGGCGGTCTGCCTTGCTGCGAAACTGGTGGACATGGTCTTCGACCTCGGTGCCCCCCGTCGATTGGCTGCAACCGGCCGCCGAGAACATCAAAGCGCAGACACTCAAAACTCTGAAAACAACGCAGTTCATACCCGAGGGCTAGCAGAGCTTTTTTCGCTGTAAAGTCAGTTCCGGATGCCTAGCGACGTAGCCGGTGGTGGCTAGTCGCACCGCCACCGGAACGTCCCAAAACGCGACCTCTTGCGCGCGCCGGACACCCGAGCCATCACTGGTCGATAGCGGCCAATACAAACACACAGCGAGCCTTACCACATCGATGGGCGTGACATCGGCGATCAAGCTTCGACGGCTGGTGCCTCGACTTCGCCCGCTGCGGAAAGACGCGGGTCCAGATCCGCCATCGGTGCGGTCTGAGGCAGCGCGGTCGGAAGGAACGCTTCCTTGTCGCTTTGCGCAACCGGGTCGCGGTAGTGCATCACGACGAGCGAACCGGGCACCAAGATGAGCCCCACAACGGCCAATACGTAAAACAGGCCATAGGGTCCAAGCAGGTCGACGAAAAACGAGGTCGCGATCGGTCCGCTGGCCGCGCCCACCGAGTAAACGAGAATCAACGCACTGCTGGCCGAAAGAATTTGCTCTGGGCTCAGCACGTCGTTCACATAGGCAATCGCCACGGGATACAGCACAAACAAGAAAAAACCGATGCAGAACCCGCCTCCGATTGCGACCATGCCCGGCATCCAAAAGGAGCGCAGCGCAATACAGACTACCGCGAGCGAGCCGGCACAAAGTGCGATGACCCAGCCGCGACGCACGCGGTCGCTCAGCCGCCCCATGGGCCATTGTGAACACATCCCGCCAAAAACGACCGCAGACATGAACCAGGCGGTTTGCTCCTGCGAAAGGCCGAGACCCGAGCCAACCATCGGACCGACTGCAAATACCGAGTTGTTGGCGGCGCCCGCCAAGAAACACGTCACGGTACCGAGCGGCGCAATGGCGATCAGGCGACGAAAAGGCATGCGCTCTGACGCGTGAACATGCGGCTGCGGAGCACGTGTGGTCGTGACCGGAACGACTGCAAAGACAAGAAAGAGGCCGGCTACCGTAAACGCAGAACTCGCCGCCGAGTCGACAAAAGCCAGAAGCGATTGGCCGACGGTGAGCCCAATCTGGCACGCAGCCGTGTACATCGAGAGCACCAGGCCTCGGTTGAGCGGAGTGACTTTCTCGTTGAGCCAACTTTCGGCGACGATGTAAATGCCCGCGGTCCCAAATCCGACCAGCCCCCGCAAGAAGAACCAGGCCGCGGGCTCAACCCAAAGGCCATGCACCAAAACGGATCCGGCCGCTAGCGCGCAAAACGCTGCAAAGGCGCGAATGTGCCCAATGCGGCCCACAATCTTCGGACAGCGCAGCGAGCCCACGATAAGCCCGAGGAAGTAGCCGGAGAGCACGATGCCCGCCACGCTTGCGGACATCTGGGCGACACCGAAACGGAAGCTCGTCACCGAATTGAACAGACCCGAGCCGGCCAACACGAAGGTGACACCGATAATGGGAGCGGCCAGTGGCGCGAGGGTCGAGCCCATGCGCGCAGAGACTGTGCGGCGTGGCCACTCTGCGCAACAAAAAGCGTCATCGAGCGTTGAAAATTATTTGTCTATCTGCTGGGCGCCAATCCCCTCCCGCTCACTCTACAGAGCTGTCTGAGCAACCCGCAGTGCCGATTGCGCTCGCCGGCCTTTGCGCCTACGGCTGAGGGTTGTGAGCAAGCCAACGGCCGACCCCGCACCGATGCGAACCGCGGCGGAGCACGCGATCAAGCTCTACCAGGGCTTTGGCGAACGCTCCGCGGCGGCGCAAGCGACCTACAAAGAACTTAAGCGCCGACTCGATGTCGAACTCGGCGACGAAGGTGTTGAGCCTTCTCAGGTGATCGACGAACTCGTCGCGAACTGCGAGGACGGGCTCGTACTCTCCGGCGGACCACGCTTTTTCGGCTGGGTGATCGGCGGGTCGACACCTGCTGCCATTGCCGCCGACTGGCTCGTTGCAGCACTCGACCAGAACACTGGTATCTATCAGTGCACGCCCGCATCGGCGGTCACCGAAGAAGTTGCTGGCAAGTGGCTCAAGGAATTGCTGCGGCTCCCAGAGGAAGCTTCGTTCGGAATGGTGACGGGTTGCCAAATGGCGCATTTTACATGTCTTGCTGCCGCGCGCCATCGACTACTTGCGCAGCGTGGCATCGACGTCAATGAGGACGGTCTCGCGGGCGCCCCGACCTTCCGCGTGTTGACGGGCGAGCATCGGCACGAGACGCTCACACGCGCGCTTCGTTTCTTGGGCATTGGGAGAAAGTCCATTGAACTCATCTCACTCGACGACGATGGGCGCATGGACATGACCGCACTCGAACAAGCCCTCGCGAGCGGCGACGAGCGCCCAACGATCGTGAGCCTGATGGCGGGCGACCTGAACACCGGAGCGGCAGACCCCTTCACACAAGCCTGCAAACTGGCGCACGCACGGGGCGCGTGGGTACACGTCGACGGCGCATTCGGTCTGTGGGTCAACGCCAGCGCGCAGCACCGGCACATGCTGAGCGGCATCGAGCAATGCGACTCTTGGGCCACCGATGGACACAAGTGGCTACAGCTACCCTACGACCAGGGTTTCGCGTTTGTCCGGGACGCAGAAGCGCATCGCAGCGCCATGGGCATGACGGCAGGCTACTTCATCAAGGCCGATGGCGACGGTCGCGACGCGGTGTTCTGGAACCCGGAATGGTCGCGTCGCCCGCGGGGAATGATCGCGTACGCGGCACTCCGAGCACTGGGGCGCCGTGGCGTCGAACACATTGTCGACACGTGCTGTCGCCTGTGTGCCCGACTGGTCGACGAGATCGGAGCACTCGATGGCGCCGAGGTCCTTGCGCCTGGACGCATGAATCAGGGCTTGGTCCGGTTTCTCTCCGAAGACGGCGATCACGACACGCGCACCGACGAAGTTTGTGCACGGCTGCGCGCAGAGGGCACGGCCTGGTTTGGTAGCACCGAGTGGCGAGGACAGCGCGTAATGCGTATCTCGGTTTGCAATTTTCGCACGACCGACCACGACGTCGACCTCAGCGTCGACGCCGTCCGACGCGTTCTTCGCGCATTGACCTAGGACGAAGGGAGGCCTTTATCTTCCCTTGGCTTGGCAGGCATTGGGTGCGATAAACGACGCTTCGTCGCACCACCATGTCCAGCACAGAACACAAGACGCTACCCAGATGGCTCGAGCACGGGGCAGCGCTCGGATGGCGCGTCGCGGTACTGGGCGCCCTGCTGTTTTTTTTCGACAAGCTCCTGCGGGAGTTTAGCGCCGTTGTTCTGCCCTTCATCATTGCGGTTTTTCTCTCGTCGATCTTACAGCCTGCCGTCGATTGGCTCGATCGACGAGGGCTGCCACGTTCGGTCGGCGCAGGCGTGGCAGTCGGCGGCGCGACGGTCATCGTCTTTGGGTCGGTCGCACTCGTCGCCGGTCGCATCGTTGCCAAAGCGCCTGACTTCAGCGCACAGCTCCGCACGGGCTGGGCCAAGCTCTCTCGCGGCATTGCACACAGCCTCCCCGGGGTCCGCGCGTCCGATGTTCGCAAGTACATCACCGAGGTGGTCAACCAAGCCGGCGAACGTGTCGAGAGTGCGACCACCGACATCAGCTCGGGCGCCTCAATCATTACGAGCGCTTTTGTTGGGCTCACCTTGGCGCTGGTCTTCTCATTCTTCTTCCTTAAGGACGGACCGGAGCTCGTCAAACGCGTGCTCGTCCCACTCGACGAGCGTCGACAACTCATCGCCCGACGCGTCATGGGAGCCACGTGGACGACGGTCTCCGCGTACATGCAGGGCTTGAGCATCGTCGCAACCGCGGTCGCAAGCATGGTCGGCGTCGCAATGCTCATCATCGGTGTTCCGATGGTTATTCCCGTCGTGGTGTTGTCGTTTTTCGGTTCGTTCGTACCTTTCGCCGGCTCCTTCATCGCGATTTCGGTCGCCGGTTTGATCGCGCTTGCCGACGGGGGCCCCACGACCGCCTTGCTGATGGTCGGCTCGTGCCTACTCGTGCAGTTCATCGAGGGTAACTTCTTGCAGCCGGTGGTGTTCGGGCGAGCGGTAGAGCTGCATCCCGTCGTCGTGCTGGGTGCCGTGACCGCAGGCGCCACCGTCTGGGGCATCGCGGGCGCGTTTTTGGCTGTTCCGGTCGTTGCTTCGGTCTTCGCAGCCAGCAGCGAGCTTAATCGTGCGCGTTTCGAACTCGATGCTGAGCCTCCACCCGTGGCGCCCTCGCCCGAAAGCGAGTCGCCTCCACTTATTGAGGCACCCTAGGTTGTTGAGGCACCCTAGGTTGCCGACGGCTACTGCCCGCCTTAAACGCGAAAGCCCGACGCCAAACCGGCCCCGGGCTTAGGCGAGCAGGCGACTGCGCCTAGCAAGTACCGTTGGGCATCGAGAATACGAATGTGTGGGTGTGCCCACCGCTGGTTGTCATGACCTCAATCGTGTCACCGGCCAAGACCTTGTCGAGATCGCCCGCACTGATTTTGACGTCGTGCGTGTGACCGCTGCCCGTGGCCGTGAAGGTCACCATGCCGTTGAGATCGAAGTCGCTGCAGGTCACGGTGAGGGTATGCACGTGTGGATCGCCTTCCTTCGTGCTGACTTCAAACGAGCCGACGGTGGCGTCTGCCGCGGCGTCCTGCGCTGAAGCGTCCCCGGTGTTCGACGCGTCGGGCGCGGACCCATCCGCGGTGTTCGACGCATCTGGGGTGTTGTTGGAAGCATCGGTTGTCGCGTCCGGCGTGTTCGAGGCGTCTCCGCCGGTCGAGCTATCCTGTCCGCCGTCGGTTCCGGTCCCTGGATCATCGTCGTCGCCACAAGCCAAAAGCGCGCCGCTGGAGACGACGGCAACGCCCGTAACTACTGATTTGGTAAAAAGTCTTCGAAGCATCCGCGAATTGTGACGGATTTTTGCCCAGCAGGGAAGAATATGGAGCCGAATCGGTCCTGATTAAGGACGCAAGGATGCACGAATGCTCCGAAGTCAGGCCCAAAGTTCAATCAGCCGGCAGTTTTACGTTATCATTGCGAAATGCGGCGCAGTTTTGCACGAAGCCCTGCGGTCATGTGCGTCCTGCTCGGTGTGATCGCGACTTCGGCATGTGGTCCCTCGGACTATACGCCGCGCTTCCGCGACCCCAACGCAACCGATGCAGGCGGCGACGGCACTACGCAAGACCGATGCGCAACGGTCGACTGCTCGAATCTTGATGAAACCTGCGTCGTCGGCACGTGCAACCCGACGTCGGGCAGCTGTGAGGCGATGCCTGCTAAACCCGGCACCACATGCGGCGACATGAGCGGCCTCGTGTGTGATGCCCAAGGCGACTGCAAGCCAACGTCAAGCTGCAAAGACCTGCACGACCTGTCGCCGTACCTTGCATCCGGAACCTATCGGATCGCGCTCAGCGGCTCGGACATCGGACGGATCACACAAGCGTACTGCGACATGGACACCGAGGGCGGCGGCTGGACGCTCGTGCTCAACTACATACACAAGGGCGGCACAATGCCCACGCTACACGCCCGCACCGCAGACTTCCCAAGTTTTGACGAAACCTTTTTTCTTGGCGACGACGCGTCGGACTCGCCAACGTGGGGGCACACGAGCAACGCCTTGTTCGCTTCGCTCGGAGTGACGGAGCTTAGGTTCTACGCCGCCACCACCGCGCACACCCGTGTGATCCACTTCGCCTCCACGGCCCCCGCGTGCATCGCGTACTTCTCCACGGGACTGGGCGACTGTAAAGCATTGGTCACAGATCACCGGCTGCTCGACGGTCACACCGCAAACCTCCCCGCAGCAGCGGAAAACGGTTTTGTCGACCGTGGCGATTTCGCCATGACAAATTTTCCACTCTACTTGGGCGGAACGCATCACTGGGGCATCGCGGGTGGCGCACAGGGCCTGCGTTGGGAGGTCGACGACTACCCACAAGACGCAAGTCAACATACCGTCCACCGAATTTGGGCCCGCTAGCCGCTTTGGGGGCGAACGGACGTACCTGGCGGTAACATCAGGGAGCCTATCATGCCTTGCGTTGCCCGCCGCGTGCCGTGCTACCTTTAAAGACTCGGAGAAGGAGACGAAGCTTTGTTCGTAAACCAGAAGGCCCAAGAGCTAAACTTCAAGATTCTGTATCTGAGCGCCGACGCGACTTCGGCGGCTTCTGTGGTCTCTCACCTTCACGCCGAAGGCAATGAGACCGGAGCACTTCAAACCACGAGTATCAAGAGCTTCGAGACGCGACTCTTTAGCTTCGTGCCGAGCAACCTCGGGCGCATCAAAGATTTCGCGATTCGGCTTCATGTATTCGCCTGCGACGGCTCGAGTCCAGACGTGCTACTCGACCCGGTGCTCGCGGGTTCAAATGCGGTTGTCCTAGTCGCCGCGGACGCCTCGGCACTCGGCGCACTCAAAGAACGGGCAGACGCTGCCGTCGCTCGGCTCTACGCCGGGACCTGGGCACCACCGTTTGTGGCGCTGCTCGGCGACGCCACCGCCGAGGGCGAGCCGCCTGCCGGCTTCGATGCCGCAACCCCCTTTTCGGCCGATGCGACAGGTGGCGCATTCGACTCGCTCAAAGCGGCCACCAAGGCCTGCCTCATCCGCATGAAGCAGGGCAACGAAGCACCCAAGGGCGAAGAGCCGCTCACGCCCGTTTTGGCAGTGAACCTGGCGGACGTGCTGCGACGAAAAGAGGCCGCCAAGGGCAGCGCCCTTACCGAGGAAGAGGTGCTCGCGGCGCGCAACGACGCCCCATTCATCATGTTGCCACGTGAAAAAGCCGACGAGTTCGTTGCGCAATGGCAGAGCGACTTTATCAACCCGGCGTCCCCTTGGAATGCATGGCAGGCGCTCAAAAAAGACGCGTAGGCTTCCTGCACCAGATACTCTTGCAACTAAAGGGTCGTGAGCGCCTCGATGAGCTCTTGTCGATCGGGCCACGTTCGACAGAGTTCAGCACGGCTGCCGTGGGTGTAGTCGGCGAACTCGAAGCCCGGCGCGACGGTACATCCCAGGAGCGCAACGGTGCCTCCTGGGCTCAGCCGCATCCCCTGCCACACGCCCGCGGGCACAAGCGCTTGCGGACGCTGGCCGGCGGCGAGGTCTGCACCCAAATTGCGGACCTCGCTCGCGCCGTCGGGATAGAGCAGCAGTTGCTCGGTGGGGTCACCGAGGTAGTGGTGGAACACCTCGTCGCTTTCGAGTCGATGCAGATGCGACATCGTCTCGGGCGTCAGCAGGTAGTAGATGGCTGTGCTGAGACGACGCGCACCGCGATAGCTGGGCGGCAAAAACTGCTCAGCCACCTCCCCCACCGCGCGGTAGGTCTCGCGGAAGAAACCACCTTCGGCGGGGTGAGGTTCGAGCCCAAGCAAGTCGATGATGTGCTGGGCGCTAAGCACGGACGGCTTGGCTACTGGATTTCGCAGCCGTCTTGCGAGGCGCAGGCCACAACATCCAGCGTGTCGCATGCAGCTGCGGTGCCACGGCAACGGAAATCGTCAGCGACCCACTTACAACCGGTTGCGCGTCCCTCGCACTCGCTCTGAACGGTGAGCTGCTCACACTTTGCAGCAGCGGGATCTTGGACGCAGCCGCCATCGATCATGCACTGCGGATCCGCGTTGCAGTCGGCCTTGTTGTTGTAGGTGTCGCATGCCGGACTGGAGCGCACGCACGGCCGGTACCATGTGCAGCCAGCTTGCGAACACGCCTTGGCGCTCGTGTTTCGCGCGCACGTCCTCGTATCACCGCATCGCCCACTGCCTGCGCATCCATCTTGCGCCTCGCACGTTGCCGAGGTCGTAAGCGAACCGCAGGTCGAAGCCGTGCCCACACACATCAATAGACCACCGTCGACGATGGCGTCATTCACGGCACCGTCGGAGGAAGCATCTGCAATCGCGCCGTCGCCACTGACCGTGGCGTCACCGCCCACGGTGGCGTCATCCCCCGGGTTCGAGGCGTCTTGCGTCGTCGAGCCGTCTTGGCCGCTTGAGCCGTCAGGTGTGCTGGAGCCGTCCTGACTCGACGCGTCTTCAACTTTCGCGTCGGTGTCGGCGGCGGGCTCATCGTCACCACATCCGAGCAGCCCCAAGCTCAGTCCGCTTGCCACAACCCAAAATCTAAAAGCCTTCATCATTCTCGACCTCCTAAGTGTTCGCCGCGCGTGCAGCAAACGCTCATAGTCTCATCCCAACAACCGTGCCTCAACCCCAAACTTGGCGTTCGTCTTTCTCGCGCAAGTTGAACGTAGAGTCCGAAGGTACATGCAGAGGCTCGCGACATGCAGCAGCACGCTTGGCTCGTAGGCGCCCACGATGGCCCCTGACCACGAGCAGGCCTTCGCAGCCAAGGATTCGAGCCCTACAATTGTCTCAATTTCGATGATTTAGCGCCCACGGGGGGGAACAAATTCGGCCCTGGCTATGTCATCATCAAAGACGAGCGCATGGCAGGACCCACCGAGCACCAAACCATCCCGCAGCAGGGCCGCACTAGCCTCACGCGCGCGGTTGGGCGCGTCGTCGGTCGCATGCGTCTCGCACGCGCCACCAAAACGGTTGCCTGGAGCTGTTTCATCGCGCTCATTGTCGCCGCAGCGATCGTACTCGCGCAAAAGCTCGGGTGGCTCGGCGGACCACCCGGTCTGGCGCTTATCGGAGTACTCGTGCCCACAGCGGCCTGGCTCGTCGCTTGGCTGGGGCACGTTGAACCGCTGCGAGCCGCGGTTCGAGCGGATCAGGTGCACCACGCGAAATCGCGTATCGCCACGGCACTTGAGCTCGGCGTCCGCGAGCCCCACACCCTGAGCCCCTTTGAGGCGCGGGCCTTGGAGGACGGCCACCGGTGGGCGTCGAAAATCGACCCCAAGCACGTCGTCCCGATCGAAAAGCCCGGCGGCATCGCTTGGCTGCCCCTGGGGGCCATCGCCTTCGCGGCTGCCCTACTCTGGTCGCCCAGCCAGCGACTCGATGAGCGCCTTGTCGCCGAACAAAAAGAACTCCGTGATGTGGTCGACGCCGAGCAGGCCAGACAGCTACGCGAGGACATGCGTCGCTCGCTGGACGACATCGAAGATCCGGCCCTGAAAAAGAGCGCGCAGTCACTTGAGGAAATGATGAGTGCGCTGGCCAACCACGAGCTAACGCGGGCGGACGCCCTCAAGAAGCTCTCCGCGCTCTCCAAGGACATCGCCGAGGGCAAAACCGTGGACCCCGAGGCCTTGCGCGATGAGCTCGCGTCGATCGGAAAGAACCTGGAGAAGAGCAAGCTCTCCGAAGACGCCGCCAACTCCCTCAAGCAGGAGCAATACGACAAGGCGGCACAGGACATGCAAAAGCTAGCCGAGCGCCTCAAAGACCCTGAAACCCGCAAACGCGAACTCGACGCTCTACGCAAGGCCCTCGAGAAGAACAAACAAGATGATTTGACCAGTGAACTCGAGAACAAACGCGACCAAGCTGAAAAAGAACTCAATCGTCTGTTGAAGAAAAAGCGTGAGCAGGATCGGGAACAAACTGCAGCAGAGAAGAGCCTGCTCAAGAAGAAAAAGCGGCAGCTCGAACGGTTGCAGCGACAGGTGGAGCAGGCTCGTGAGCGACAACGACAGCTTGAGCGCTTGCGGCGCGAACTGGAGCAAGGCGCCGAAAACCTCAACCGCCAAGCGCGCGACCAAGCCTCGCAGAACCTGCAAAAGGCAGCTGAAGAACTGAACCGACTCGCGCGACAGATGCAAAGCGAAGCCGAGCGGCGCGAGCTGCAGCGGCAGATCGAGCAGCTACGCGAGGCCATCCGACGCATGCAGGAGCAGCAGGGCGGCCAAGGCCAGAACCAGCAAGGTCAGCAAGGTCAGCAAGGTCAGCAAGGTCAGGGGCAAAACCAGCGGATGCAGCGCTTTCGTCTTGGAGCCGGGGGCCAAGGGCAGCAAGCGCGCTTGCTGTTACCCGGTCAGCAGGGGCAGCAGGGCCAAGGTCAGGGGCAGCAGGGCCAAGGTCAGGGGCAGCAGAGCCAAGGTCAGGGGCAGCAGGGCCAAGGTCAGGGGCAGCAGGGCCAAGGTCAGGGGCAGCAAGGCCAAGGTCAGGGGCAGCAAGGCCAAGGTCAAGACGGCACCCCGACGCTCACGCTCGGCAAAAATGGAAAGGGCGAAAGCAACGCGGTCATCGAAATCCCCGAGCTCGGCCAAGCGCAGTCACAGTCGGGCATGGGCGATGGCCAGGAGCCAGGCAGTCAAGGCAGCGGGGTTGGCGACCAGCACGACCCCAGCAAACTCGACGACCCCACGCGGCTCAAGGGAGCGAGCGCCACCTCGACGGTCTCCGGCGAAAAGGGGGCCGGCCCATCGCGCGGCCAAGTGATCAAGACCGCCGCCGACCAGGGCTTTACCGCCACACCTTACAAGAAGGTTCACAACGAGTATAAAGAGCACGCCGAAGAAGTGATCGAGCGCGACCAAATCCCTCGCGGCTATCGCTTCTATATTCGCCGCTACTTTCAACTGATCGGCCCGCGCCAAAGCGAGCCCACACCAAGCAGTCCCAAAGCGAGGTCCACACCATGAGCGAATCCGAAGCCCCCATCGAAAGCGAGCCGGCCACCTCCAAGGTCGCGGTCCTCCCCCCTAGGGACGCTGCTTCCGTCGAAGAAGTCGTGGCGCAAATCTCAAAAGATGTTGACCGCGTGCGCGCTGAACTTCACAAGAACATCGTAGGCCAAGAGGCCGTCATTGGCGATGTATTGACCTGCCTCTTCGCAGGTGGTCACGCCCTACTCGAAGGCGTGCCGGGCCTCGGCAAGACCTTGCTCGTGCGCTCGCTTGCCGAGGCGCTCGACCTCCATTTCTCTCGCATCCAGTTCACGCCCGATATGATGCCGGCGGACATTCTCGGCACTCAAGCGATGAGCGAATCGGACACACGGCGGCTAGAGTTTCGCCCGGGTCCCATCTTCGCCAACATCGTTCTGGCAGACGAGATCAACCGCGCCACTCCCAAAACCCAGAGTGCGCTGCTCGAAGCCATGCAAGAGCACTCGGTCACTACGGGTGGTCAGACCCACCATCTCAAGCAGCCTTATTTGGTCTTGGCGACGCAAAACCCGCTCGAAATGGAGGGCACCTACCCGCTGCCTGAAGCCCAGCTCGACCGCTTCTTGCTTAAGGTCATGGTGCCCTTTCCGACCCACGAAGAGCTGCAAACCATCGTCGATCGCACAACCGGCGCCGTGCCCGAACCCATCAGCACCACGCTCTCGAGCGTGCGCATACTGGAAATCCGCAAAATTGTGCGCGAGGTACCCGTCGCGCCGCACGTTCGCGACTACGCCATCCGCGTGCTTGAAGCGACGCATCCCGATCGAGAGGTTGCGCCCGACATCGTTCGACGCTTCGTTCGCTACGGCAGCTCACCACGCGGAGTGCAAGCATGCCTGCTCGGCGCCAAGGTCCGGGCCCTGCTCGATGGACGGTATTCGGTAGCCATCGAAGACATCCGCGAAGTCGCACCCGCCGCGCTACGACACCGCACGATGCTCAACTTCGAGGGCGAAGCCGAGGGCATCGTCACCGATGACATCATTGCCGAAGTGCTCAAATCGGTTCCCCGCAGCTAAAGACAGTGGCGCGGCTTTCTAACGCTCCAGTGGCCCGGACGGGCCTCTTCGACGAGGACTTTCAGCGGCGGCTCGAAGTGCTCGCCATCGTGGCGCGGCGCATCCGTTCAGGGCAGCAGCGCGCAGAGCGTCGCTCCAAGAAGCTTGGCTCGGGCATCGAGTTTGCCGACTACCGCCCCTATGCGGCGGGCGACGACTTCCGCTACCTCGATTGGAACGTGTACCAGCGCCTCGGCAAACTTCTGACCCGCCTATTTGAAGAAGAAGAAGACCTGCTCGTTCACATCTTGATCGACGCTTCGAAGTCGATGGCCTTTGGACAGCCGCCCAAGCTCGACTACGCCAAGCAAGTCGCCGCCGCGCTCGCACACATCACACTGAGCACCCTCGACCGCGTACAGATGACCGTGCTCCAGAGCGGCAAGCGCCTTGAGCTCCCCGCCACCCGCGGGCGCCAGCAAATTCTGCGTATCTTCGACTTTCTAAGCGATATCCAAGGACAGGGTGAGACGGACCTTGGTGCACAGCTCAAGACCTTCTGCGCGCGCAACCGCCGTCGCGGCGTGGCCATCGTGATCAGCGACTTCTACGACCCCAAAGGCTTCGAGACTGCACTGCAGACGCTTCGCTACAATCGTTTCGAGACCTATGCACTGCAGCTCGTGGACCCGTCCGAGTTCGACCATCGCCTCTTGGGCGATATCCAGGTGGTCGACGCGGAGACCGGTGAAGCGCGCGAGGTCACACTCACGCCCGCGCTTCGGAACAAACTGCTCGAGGCCAAATCGAACTTCGACGAGTCACTCGAACAATTTTGCGCCAGCAAACAGATCACCCAGTTCGCGCTCTCGACCGACGTGGCGTTCGACGAGTCCGTACTCACCTTGCTCCGGCGTGGAGGGCTGCTGCGCTAGTGCCTCCCTTGCTCGCAACCTTCTACTTTTGGGGCCTGCCGGCGAGCACGGTAGCGGCGATCTTTGCGGGCGTCGGCGCGCTCATCGTGGGGCTCTACATCCTCAAACTGCGCCGCCGTCGACTCGAAGTCCCATTCGTAGGCTTCTGGCAGCAGATCAGTAAGGACGCGTCGACCAGCCGGCTTTTTCGCAACCTTCGCCGCTGGCTCTCGCTGCTGCTCGCGTTGTGCATCGCGGCCCTCTTGGTGCTCGCCCTCGGCGACCCGCGATTGTTCGCCGAGCGTGAGCCCAACCGCCTCATCATCGTGCTCGACGTCAGCGCGTCGATGGGCGCCACGTCTGCGGGAACAGCTGAGAAAAACGCCACCACGCGCTTTGCCGAGGCGCAAGACAAAGCCAAAGAACTCGTGGCGAGCATGCGCGCGGCGGACCGCGCCGTGGTCATCGCCGCGGGCGCTGGCCCCAAACCGCTGACGGGACTGACCGACCGACATCCGGTCCTGATTCAAGCCATTGACGAGGCGACACCATCGGGTGAGTCGCTCGACCTGGGCAAAACACTCCGGGTCGCGGCAGACTTGGCCGCGGGTGCGGAGCAAGCGCGCGTCGTCGTACTTTCGGACGGCGGCTATGTCGACGACAGACTCAGGGTCCCGCAGGGGCTCGACCTCTCCTTTATCCACGTCGGTGGTGAGATCACACACAATGTCGGCATCACCGCCATGTCGGCGCGTCTTCACCCCTTGGACGCCCGGCGCAACCAAGTTTTCGTCGAACTACAGAGCTCACGAAAGGATATCGCCCGGGTCGAGCTCACGCTTCGCACAGCGGGCCGAACCCTAAGCGCCGAGAGCGTTACGCTCCAGCCTGGGCAGCGCATTCAGCGAACCCTCGATGACCTGGGCGGGCTCTCCGATACGCTGAGCGCCGAAATCACCCCCAAAGGCTTTGAAGACGCCCTCCCGGCGGACAATCAAGCCCACCTGGTGCTCCCCGAACGCAAGCGCTTGCGCGTGGGCGTCGTTTCGGAGGGCAACCTCTACCTGCAAGCTGCGCTACTGCTCGACGAGCACCTGGACGTTCAGGAAGCCTTGAGCATCGAGGCGCTAGGTTCGCTTGACCAATACGATGCGCTTATTTTCGACAACGTCCTGCCCCCCTCAGCGCCACCCAAACCCGCCATCTACATCTACCCCGACAGTCGCGAACATGAAGGCTTCGCTCCGCTCGACATCACAGGGGCCCTCGACCGCCCATTTGTAGATAAACTTGCAAAGGACCACCCGCTTTTGCGCTGGGCTTCTTTGCGCGACGTCAACATCGCCAGCGCACTCGACACCAAGCTCCAACAGGGCGATGTAATGGTCGCGGGCGATCGCAATGCACCACTGCTCGTCGACGGAATGCGCACCGCAGACGATGGCACGCCGCAGCGGTTTTTCGCGCTGCTCTTCGACCCCCGCCAGAGCGACCTTCCGCTGCGCGCCGCGTGGCCGCTGCTGCTCATCTCGGCGCTCGACACCTTGATTCCGCAAAACACCGACTCGCGCGGAAGCTGCACGGCCGGCCAGGCCTGCTTCGTCGCAGACGAGACGGCGCCGCGCACGTTTGCACAAACCGGCATCATCTCGGTGGACGACAAAAAGGTCGCCGTCAACGTCGACCCTCGCGAAGCCACACTGCAGAGCCGCAGCACCCTCGAGGGCGCAAAAAGTGACGTGAGCAGCGCGAAGGTCGAACCTGCCAGCGACCGACTGTGGGTTTGGCTCGTCGCATTGGCCCTCCTCACACTTTGTATCGAGTGGTGGACGTTACAGCGCAGGCGGACGGTATGAAGAGTTCGCGCCGCTCCTCCAAGGCCCCGCCGCCCCCTGAACCACACCCGATCACACGCTGGATTCGCAAGCGCACCGTGCGTGAGGCGACCGTGGTCGTGATCAGCATGCTCGCGATCGTTGGAGCGGTCTGGCTGTGGGTCCCGAAGCCCACCTGGAACCTCTCGGCCCTGCGCGACCTCATCTTTTTGAGCAGCGGTTGGTTTTACGCACTCGCCGTCTTGCCACTTTTCGTCTGGGCGCACCTACGGGGCCTACTCGACTTTGGCCGCACGCAACGCACGGTCGCGCTGCTCGTCCGCATGTTACTCGCCGTCAGCCTGATCACTGCACTGGCCCGACCGTCGATGCGCGAGCGCTCGGAGGCGATGAGCGTGGTCGCGCTGGTTGACGTATCGGACTCCATGCCGGCCGAGGCTCTTAGAAAGGCCCATGCGTTTCTACAAGCCGCCGATGCCGAGCGCGGGGACAACGACCTTACGGTGCTGACATTTGCCGGCGACACGCGTCGCGTCGAGCTCGACAAGGAGGCCCAGGCCTTCAAGCGCCACAGCGCAGCCACGGCGCAATCGGGACAAGAGTCCGCCGGCGAACCACATCAGGCGTCCGCCACGCGTCTCGGACACGCGCTCGATATTGCCCAGGCCATGCTCGACCCAGCGAAGGTTCCCCACATCGTGCTGTTCACCGACGGCATCTCGCAAGACCAACGTCGGCAGCCGCCCAAGAGTCCGGTTTCCTTCGTGCCGCCCGATTGGGAAGAGCCGGCAGAAGTCGGCATTCGCGCGCTCGACGTCCCGCAGAGCATTCGGGTCGGCGAGCCTTTCGAAGTTAGCGCGACGCTCTTCTCGACGCGCAAGGCCTCGGTTGAGCTACAGCTATTCTCTGGCAAGGCGCCAAACAAACGCGAGCCGAGCAAGAAGGTCGACCTCGAACCCGGCGAGACGGTCGTCCGCTTCGAGAGCAGCGTCGAGGTGCCCGGCGCGGTGCGCTATCGGGCGAAACTCGTCACCGAGGCTCCCGATACCCACAGCGAAAACAACACCTTTGAGACAGCAACCACCGTGCCCGGTCGCCCCCAGGTGCTCATCGCCGGTGATGCGACCGGTCGCACGCCGATCGACACCGCCTTGCGACGTGCCGGCTACGACGTCGACTGGCGCTCGGGCAAGGGTCTACCCCAAGCCGCCGGCGAGCTGTCCAAGTTCGACTTTGTGATCCTCTCGGACGTCCCGGCGTCGCACGTCACGCCTGGGCAGCAAGATGCCCTCGTGCGCTACATCCGCGGCGGAGGCGGCTTTTTGATGGCAGGCGGTAGCCAAGGCTTCGGGCTCGGGGGCTGGCGCGGCTCGATTCTCGAAAAGGCCTTGCCCGTGCGCATGGACTCGCAAAAGCGCCGGGAAGAGGCGTCGCTCGCGCTGGCGCTCGTCATCGACAAGAGCGGGTCCATGAACGGCATCAAGATTCAACTCGCGAAAGAGGCCGCAATTCGCACCGCCGAACTCCTTGGACCGGCCGATCTCATCGACGTGGTCGCCTTTGACAACCGTCCTGAGCGCCTGGTGCGACTCGAGCGTGCCAAGAACCGCCACCGCATCGTGCGCAGCATCGGGCGCCTTCATGCATCTGGCGGAACTCGTATTTTCCCCGCCCTCGACAATGCCTACCAAGACTTGATCTCCGCGCGCGCAAAAGTGAAGCACACCATCCTTTTGACCGACGGTCAGTCGGACGAAACCGGCATCGCCGAGCTCGTCCAGATCATGCGTGCCGAAGGCATCACCGTCTCCGCCGTCGGACTCGGCGCCGACGTCGACCGACCGCTGCTCCAAAGCATCGCCAACCTCGGTGGCGGACGCGCGCACTTTACCAACGACCCGCATCGCATTCCGCGCATCTTCATGAAGGAAACCGAAACGGTCGCGCGTTCGAGCGCGGTCGAGGACTACTTTTCGCCGATCGTGCGCCAACTCGCCGACTTCTTGCGCGGCGTCCCCATGAACACCGCGCCGTGGCTCAAGGGTTACGTCGCCACCGAGGCCAAACCCCCGCCCGCGCAAGTTATCTTGCAGAGCGAAATCGGCGAGCCCGTGCTGGCCCGATGGCGTCACGGCCTAGGTTGGAGTCTGGCCTGGACGAGCGACCTCAAGCCGCGTTGGGCCTCCGAGTGGCTGCGCTGGTCGGGCTTTAGTACGTTCATCTCCCAGCTCATTCGTGAGCACATGCGGCAAGATCGAACCAACGAGTTCCCGATGCAGGTGCGTGTCGAAGGCGAGGAAGCCGTCGCTAGAGTCGATGCGCTCGACACGAACGACGCGTTCATCAATGGCCTCGACGCAAGACTGGAGATAACGCCGCCGGAAAGTCGCGATGAGCGTGCGGAGCCCGAGGAAGATTCTGTGGTATCTCCACAGAATCTTTCGAAGCATAGCCGCGAAGAGCCATGGACGCAGCGAATGAGGCAGGTCGCACCAGGTCGCTATGAAGCGCGCATCCCTCTCGAACAGTTCGGCACGTATTCGCTCGAGGCAACCCACTCGCTCGACGACCGCAAAGTCGCATCGAGCCATGGTCAGGTCGCCAACCCATTCCCGCGCGAGTTTCTCGACCTCAAGCCGCGCACTTCCGAGCTCAAGGCGCTGGCAGCCAACACGGGAGGGAGCGAGCTGCGCGATCCCAAAGCGCTCTTCGACGCACAAGGTCGTCACACCGAAACACAACGCGAACTCTGGCCCAAGCTCATCATGCTCGCGATCGCCCTGTTCTTGCTCGACATCCTCCTCCGTCGCGTCCGTTTCGGCAGCTATCGCAGTTAGAGCTTTCCGACGACTGTCAATTGTGGACTGTCCACCTTTGTCACTGAGGCCCAGCCTGGTAAAAGGTCAGGATGCGCGACTTCGCCACCTTCGCTTTGTTGATTCAGGTCTTGCTTTCAGCAGGCTGTTACAGCACGACGGCGCTCATCGTGCACAAGGGCGAGACATTCGAAGAGAAGACCAAAGGCAAGATTGTCGCGGGCGACAAGCAAGCCGTGTACATCGAACCGGATCGCGCACAGGGCGTCATGCGCATCGAAAAGAAGGAGATCTCGCTCCTCAAGCACCCGGGCGAAAGCAAGGCGCTTCCCGCACTCTTGATCGCGGCGGGCCTTGTGGCCGGCATTGCCGGCGGCATCGCATTTTTCGACGGCCTGTCCGACGACAGCGATCACGATGTGGTCAAGGACATCAAAGTCACGGGCGGCGGTATCGCGCTTGCCGTCGGTGTTGCGGCCCTCGGACTCGGCATCCCCGCACTCATCGCCAGCAACGCCAGCGAAGCCGACTCTCTCGAACGAATGAAAACGCCGCCCACTCCGCCAAGCGCACGCATCGGCGTCCACGGCACCTTCAAGTTCTAGCGCTCTGGCTCGGCACGAATGCCCCGTTTAGACCAAAGCGCCACGACAAGACGCAGAAACCTCCAGTGTTTATGTCTGGCACCGCACTTGCTTGTTCTTGTCATGAAATGAAAGCTCGACGAGACCTCTTGGTTCCGATCTTGATCGCTACGGTGATGAGCTGCGGCGGAGCCGACACCAGCGACTTGCCTTACGACGAGGCGCGCGAACGGGCTGCAGCGGACAATGGACTCACGCTTCTCGTCGCCGAGTTTGAGGTTTGGGCATTGGATTACGGCGAACGCACCAACGATATTGCAGCGGCGCTCAGTGCCGTGAGCGGGACGGTCGTGATCGAGAACTTGGAGCCCAGCTTTGGGGGCAAAGATTGTATGGCCCTGTTTGACGAAGGAGCCGTCGCCTCCGCTCCGGAAGAACAGCGTGCCCAAGTACTCGCCGAGGTTCGCCTGTTGTGTACGATGATCGTCGACGCGATCGCCGCGGGCGACGAGGTCTACGGAACCTTTTCAAGCTGTGCGACAGGCTGCGGCGCAGGCCCCTCGCCCATCGGCGAAATGGTCACCTACTACGCGTCGAGCACGGGCCGTGTGGCGCTCGAAGGTGTCCCCACAAAGGAGTGCGGCGCAACAGACGGTTGCCGCCCCTGCGTTCCGACCGTTTCAGTCGCGACGCTAAAAGAAGGTGATTGGCCGGAGCTCGAGAACACGATCCAGTTCGACTACGCACCGATCTGCGAGTAGCGAGGGCGACGACGACACGGTTGTCATCTCCGCGTCACATTATCAAGCAACCCGCACTGGATTTCGCTCCTGACCACTACGCAATTCGGCCCGATTTCCGAAAAACGGTCGCCATCGACGCAGGGCAGACACTACACTCAGCTCATGGATCCGGCCTCTATCGAACGCGGCTTAATCATCGGCGATGTGCACGGGTGCATCGACGAACTGCGCGACTTACTCGAAAAGCACGGTACGAATCGCCAGCCTATCTTTGTCGGCGACCTCGTGGCGAAAGGCCCCGACTCCCAGGGGGTTGTCGAACTTGCCCGCAATGCCGATGCGCCATGCGTTCGCGGAAATCACGAAGGACACGTTCTTCGATGGAGAGCCGAGCGAAAGGCGAAACGACCGAAGGCACCTCTGCGCCCCGAACACCAGCAGGTGGTCGACACGCTGCGCGAGCCAGACTGGGCTTACCTCGAAGCGCTGCCCTGCTTCGTGCGCTTTCCGCAATGGAATACCATCGTCGTTCACGCCGGCATGGTTCCCGGAGTGCCGCCCGAGTCGCAACGCGAGTACGACATGATGAACATGCGCGCCATCGCCGACGATGGGACGGCGGTCAAACAGCGCTCGCAAGGCGACCCCTGGGCACACCTTTGGGAAGGCCCAGAGCACCTCGTATTCGGACATGATGCCGTCACGGGACTACAAGAACACCCTTTTGCGACGGGTATTGATACGGGATGTGTTTACGGCCGAAAACTGACTGCACTGCTGATGCCGGAGCGCACGCTCGTCTCGGTGCAGGCAGCCAACATGTATTGTGACCCTTTCGAGTGGAAGAAGGGCTACGAAAAGCATCCATGACCAAGGGTTGGCGGAACACGGTGTGACAAACTTCCGGACGACAGTTTGTCACCAAGACGAAGTCACGGGTCAGAGCGTCAAACAGTTCGATCTGCCACCGACCTCGCGCGGCATGCCTCGGCGAGGCATCCTCATTCGCGACCTCGACGGGCAGCTTCGCGCCTACATCAATGTGTGCATGCATCTTCCGGTTCCACTCAGTTTCACCGAAGAGGGGTTCTGGAATCCTGACAAGACGCACCTGATGTGCCGTACACACGGCGCGCTCTACCGCCCCCACGACGGTTATTGCACAGAGGGCCCCTGCCAGGGGCTTTCGCTCGAGCCGCTCGAAGTCGAGGTTGACGCAGACGGCCTCGTTCACGTCACGCTTCGCGAACCGTGATCCTTTAGCTTCTGAAGGCAGAAAGGTCACTGGGTGCCTCGCTCCACACGCGTGCTAGATAGGAGGCGGCAGGAGAAACAGGAGACCCATGAGACATCGATTCTTTCTTTCGCTATTGGTGCTGTGCATGCTTGCATCCACGTTGAGCTGCGGCGGACGCTCACGCGTCGTATCCCAAGGCCCGCAATACACGCTAACGAACCTACGCATCGACAATCGTCGGCCTATCGTCGACTCCATCAACTACCAGTCGCAGCGGCTCCTGCCAGTTTGCACGCAAGTCGAGGTTCAGGACCTGAGCGACCGCGAGATCCGCTTCACGGTCGTGAGTACCGGAGAGCAACTGACCTACCGCATCTATAAGGGCTCGCGTCAACATGCCACTCAACACCTCTCTCAAATTATCGGACCGCAGTGTCCTGACCTCGCAAGCATGTCGACGCAAGATCAGTCGGGCATCGCACAAGGCCAAATTTTCCCCGGCATGAGCAAACAGGGTGTCACCATCGCCCTCGGCTACCCTCCTGACCACAAAACACCGTCCCTTAACGCGGACCGCTGGGTTTACTGGAACAGCAAGATGGGTACGTTTAATGTCAACTTTGTAGGCGGCTATGCGGTCCTCGACGAACCTCCGCCCGTCGAACCGGCAGAGCCCGTTCAAGAAGTGCAAGCGCGCGCAGCCGTCACGCTTGTCAACCTTCGCACGAGCAAAGAAGGGGTGATCGAGTCCATCAATTACACCTCGCTCGGCCTTCTGCCACGCTGCACGGAAGTACGGATCACCGATGCAGATGACGAAGAAATCGAGTTCACCGTGGCCGAAACGGGTGTGCAATATACCTATGAGCTGCACGACTCGAGCCGCATGCCCATCGTCAAGCACGACGAGCGAATCTTCGGCGACAGTTGCCCCACCGATTTTTCCGAACTCGACCAAAGCGGGATTGCGCAGGGCACCGCCCTACCCGGCATGACCCGCGCGGGCGTTCTTGCCGCGCTCGGCTACCCGCCCGACCACGAGACGCCAAGCACCCAGGCCGCGCAGTGGAAATACTGGCGCAGCCGTCTGGACACCTTCACCGTGGTGTTTAAGGGTGATACCGTCGCAAAAATCAAAGACTGACAAACAAGCCTAGCCCGGCGTCGGGACGTCGAGGGCGTCTTCGATAGCTTGCCTGAGCGTCGATAGCTCGGCTGGCTTCGTGAGATGGTTGCTAAAGCCCGCTTGCATACTTCTCGCCACATCATCGGGCGTCCCGTAACCTGAGAGCGCGATGAGCTTCACATTCGGATGCGCTCGCCCGATGGCACGGGCCAGCTGGTAGCCGTCCATTTTCGGCAACCCGATGTCGAGTATGGCGAGCGCGGGCTGCCACTGGGCCAAGATCGAGAGCGCTTCTTCCGAATCGCTCGCCGCACGTACCTCCATTCCCTGGCTCTCAAGCAAGAGCGCGAGCAACTCCCGCGCGTCGGCGTTGTCGTCCACAACGAGAACGCTCCGCCCCGCCAGAGAAACCTGCGGTCTAGCGATGCGGATCGCAGGCGACGAACTCTCTGTCGTCGCGTGCGGCAGGCGAACCGTAAAAACCGAGCCCCGCCCCGCAGGATTCGCGGACGCCGTCACTGTTCCTCCGTGCAGCTCAACCAGCCGATGTACGATCGCCAGGCCAAGACCGAGCCCTCCTGCAGCACGCTCCAGCGAACGCTCGTCCTGCGTGAAGAGTTCAAAGGCGCGCTCCAGCAAGTCCTCGGAAATGCCAATTCCGTTGTCTGCGACCTCGACCTGACACCAATGCCCGTCTCGGCGAGCGCGGATTTCCAACCGTCCGTTCGGCGGCGTGTACTTGGCTGCATTGTTAAGGAGGTTCGAAAATACCTGCACGATTCGAAGGTGATCACCCCGGACGACCAGATCGTGCTCAACGTCGATCCGCAGCTCGTGACCACGCTCCTCGATCAGCGAATGCACGTGCTCAACCGCCTCGTCGATGGTGGTCGCAAGATCATTGGGCGTCTTCGTCAACCGAACCTTCCCCTGCACGATGCGCGACACATCCAGGAGATCATCGACGAGCCGTGTCATGTGACGGACCTGGCGCGCGATGACCTGCCGCGGCTGCGCGAACTCCGACGAGCCGGACTCGTTCATCAGATCGAGGGCAGACGTGATGGGTGCAAGTGGATTTCGCAGCTCGTGGCCCAGAATGGACAAGAACTCGTTCTTACGCTCGTCGGCCTGTCGCAGTTGTTCTTCGGCATCCCGGAGCTCCAACGTCCGGGCGTTCACTTCTGCCTCGAGGTCGGCCGGTGTACGCAACCTCATGACCGATGGCATCACCGCAGCGAGCGCGAACACGGTTGCCCAAGATACGGCCGCGGTCACGAGCTTGACCAGACCGGAGAGTCGATAGACGGGCTCCCAAAACATAAGGGCATCAAGCGCGTGGGTCGTCCCACACGCCAGAATGAAGCCTACGAAAAGCCACAGCACACGCGGAAAGGGAATGTCTTTTCGACGCGCGAGAAAGAGCGCGATGATCGCGGGAATAATGTAGTAGGCCAAGAATATGGCCACATCCGAAATGATGTGTAGCCAGCCGTGTCCGGTCGTCCAGTCACCACAGTGCCACCGAGCAGGAAAGCCCGAGGAGTCGAAGAGGTGACTGAAAAAATGGAACATGCCGGTTCGGCAAATTGTACATGGATGCACGGCGCCACCCAAGCCCGAACCAGGAGCTCTACCCTGCCACGGGGTCAGCGTATGGTAGAGTCAGCGTCCGTGAGTGACCAAGGACTCAATCGACGCCTCCGCGTGCTCGCCCTGGCGTTTTTGCCAGGGCTCCGGCTTGCGCGTATCGCGGGCATGACGCTGGACGACGTGATCGAGCTTGTCACCCTCGCCTACTTCGAAGAACACCAACAAGCCGGCCTCAGCTGGACGGCCCTCGAGCGTCGGCTCGGCCGCAGTCGGCGCACCATTGCGTCGCTATCCAAGCGTTTTTCGGAGTCGGGCTTCGCCATCGACGGTAGCGAAATCTTCAAGACTCAACGCGACATCGTCGAGGCGCTCGCCGAACGAGACCTTACGCGCGGGGAACTTAAGAAACGCTTATCCGCACACGAACACTTTGACGCCGCACTCGAAGCCCTCATCGACGCTTCGCTCGTCACCAAGACGTCGCAGGCCATCCAACTCAATGCGTCGCTGGTCGACCAGGTTGGCGAGAGTTTCGAAGAACGCCTCGATGGCCTACGACACTTCATGGAAACGGTTGCACAGGCCGCTCACCAGCGCTTTTTCGCGCAAAGCGCCCAAGAGGCCATTGCGCGGACCGTCGGTTTTTTGTCGTCTGGGGCCCAACGCACTGCGCTGGGACACGTCCTGCTGGAGAACATCATCACGGCCGTGACCGCCGTCGACGCTGACGCGGGCGCGGCCGAGCGCGAAGAAACCGTTGTCATCTTCTCGATTTTAGCTCGTCCGAAGACCCCTGCCTGGAAGCGCAAGGGGTGAAACGCGCTGCACTACTTTGATATCGCAGGGGATTGCGGCCTTGTGCGCCTGCCGTTATCACAAACGTATGCGGAAACTTGTGTTGGTTGGTTTTTTTCTTGCTGCGTTGATGGGCTGCTCTGAAACGCACAATTACTATTTCACGGGTTGTGGCGAGGGCGGGGTCCTGCACTCCGGCGACTACGGTGTGGCGTGTAGCTACGTCGTCGTCGTGACAGGGTTTGAGTGCCCCAGCGAGGTTCCTTACCACAGCGAATTCGACGGCGGACACGTGTGCTCTTCTGAGCCTATCGATCCGGCGGAGCTTCCACGTGAAATCTGCAACGCCTTCAAAGGAAAGTGCGAGCCGGTCTCACCGGTCGACAGCGGCATGCCGCCCGACGCCTCAGTCGGCTGCAACGTAACAGCGGACTGCGCCGAGGGCCAGTACTGCAAGGGCGACTGCTCAGCGCTCGGCACTTGCACGGCCATTCCCAAGGATGCCACTTGTACCGAGGCGGAGGTCGAGTACTGCCTGTGCGACGGAACGCCTGCCTACCACCCCAACGGGTGCGTGTGGGAACGGTACACGCCCGGCGACAACAGCTGCCGCAACACCGGTACAGAGTGTATGGAGACCGCAGACTGCATGGAAGGCTTCTACTGCGACGGCGATTGCTCGGCACCCGGCACCTGCACACCGATTCCCGACGTCGACTGCGGCGAGGCGGAGACGCCGTACTGCACCTGCGATGGCGACGCGGCGATCAATTCGAACACCTGCGTCTGGGAGCGCCACAACCCGGGTGACAACAGTTGCCGCAACACCTCTGGCGAGTGTCAACAGACAGAAGACTGCGCGCAAGGCTACTACTGCAACGGCAATGATTGTTCGACGCCCGGCACGTGCACCAAGATTCCAGATGACGCGGTTTGCACGGACGACTTGGCACGCATTTGTCTCTGCGACGGAAGCGTTGTGGAAACATCATCGACTTGCGTTTGGGACCGGCACCAACCTGGAGACAATCGGTGTATGAACACAAGTGGCGAGTGCCAGCAGACCGAGGACTGCGCCGAAGGCTACTACTGTAAGGGCGATTGCTCGGGCCCCGGCATGTGCGCCATCATTCCCGAGGAAGCCTGCCCACCCTCAGCGCCATTTTACTGCGCTTGCGACGGTGAAGTCCGGCAGAGCACATCCGCGTGCATCTACGACCGACACGACCCCGAAAAGGTGGACACAGAGGAGTGCGGGGGCGTCTGACCTGGTGCGTGGGAGCGCTACCTAGTGAGCTGGTGCGCGGCAGCGCTCGCTAGGCGGCTTTCGCCTCATGAGCAGCGCGAGAAGCGAGCGGCCCGACGTTGGCCCACGGTTTGTCTTCGCTGTTTTTGAGCAAACGCGGGCGGTCGGTCAGCACTTCAACGCCAGTGCGCGTCACCAACAGCGTGTGCTCAAACTGCGCGCTGAGGCTCCTGTCCGCCGTGA
This sequence comes from uncultured Polyangiales bacterium, assembly GCA_964487255.1. Lineage (GTDB taxonomy): Bacteria > Myxococcota_A > Polyangia > Polyangiales > CAZAQV01 > CAZAQV01. Next base: position 59,994 of record CAZAQV010000003.1, read on the forward strand.
GCGCCGTCCAACCGTCATCCATGTGCTCGGACTCCCAAGACCCGAGGTTGATCATCGGCTCGATCGTAAAGACCATGCCCTCTTTGAGACGACGACCGCGCCCAGCTTTGCCGTAATGGGGAATCTGAGGTGGCATGTGAAACTCGCGCCCCACACCATGGCCGACGAAGTCTCGAACCACGGAGCAACCTTGGCCCTCCGCGTACTCTTGGATTGCCGCCCCGATATCACCGATGCGCGAACCGTGCTTGACAGTGGCGATGGCAAGCTCGAGTGACTTGCGGCAGACCTCTGTCACCTTCTTGGCCTCCTCGGAGGGCTCACCGACATAGAAGGTCGCGCTCGTATCACCGTGGTAACCATTTTCTGCGGGTAAGTAGCATGTGACATCAACGTTAATGATGTCGCCAGATTTGAGCTTGTACGGACCTGGAATACCGTGACAGATACACTCATTGACGCTCGTGCACACGCTCTTGGGAAAGGGAGGGTCGCTTCCGTAGTTGAGCGGTGAGGGATAGGCACCGCGCTCGACAATATACTTGTGGACCAACGTGTTGATCTCGTCGGTCGTCATCCCAACACGAAGGTTGTCGCCCACCATGACCAAGGTCTCGGCCGCAAGGCGGCAGGACGCGCGCATGCCATCGAGCTGCTTGCTGTTCATGATCTCGATCGAACCCATATGCCTATGTCTAGCCCGGATACAACCAGCGTGCCAACTGCGACAAAAGTGGACAGTGCGACTGTGTCGTCAAGCCTACTCGATGTAGATCTCGCCAAGGTCGATGTAGTTCTTTCCTGACTCATTGGGGTGAAACGACACTGCCTCGCGTCCGTGACGCACGGAAAAGCGAACGCTCATCTTGATCGGGTGGCGAATGCCTGGTGGCACGACGATTTGCACTGGGTCGCGGAGCAGCTCGCCACGCTGCCAATCGAATGTTCGATAACGCCCGTTGATGGGGAAATGGTAAGCGTGAAAGTCGTGGTAGCGATAGCCATCGGGGCCGACAAGGTCCACGTGGATGAGCAGGTTCTTGCGTGTTTCCTCATTGACCCGAAAGTAGAACGTCATCGGAATTCGTTCACCCACCTTCACTCGACGTTTAGGGATATCGGCACCAAGAAACTTAAAAATACCTCCGAAGTTCATATCCGCACGGTTGCTGATTTGTTCTGGTAGTGCGTCGAGACGGTGCTTGTCGACAACCTTGTCTTGGACGTTAGACGCCAGGTGTGTCTGCGACACCCATGAGCGCAAGTAACTCAGCATCTGTTGAGCGCGGTCACGGTCCTCATCCGAAAGATCATCCTTTTCCTCGGGGTCTTGAATGAGATCGTAGAGCTGAAACATTCCCTCTCGCTGCCACCAAATCAACTTCTCGTGTCCGCGCCGCACGGCTTTCTGGTCGAAAGGAAACATCCCATCGGGCATCACCTCAGAGAAGATGAGTCGCTTGCGCGCCGCGACCGCCTCACGTGTCATGAGCGGCAGCAAACTCCGCGCCGGCACGTTCTTCGGAAAGTGAACTTGCGCAAAGTTGAGCATCGTCGGGCCGAGATCCATCAATGCAACCGGTTCCTTCATCCGCTTCGGGTAGACGCCGGGTACGCGCAACATGAGCACACTCGAAGTTTCCTCTTGATAGAGGCTGCGACTGTGCCCCGTCGTACCGTGCTCGCCAAAGGCCTCTCCATGGTCCGAAGCTAGAATGACCACCGTGTCGTTGAGAATCCCTCGCGCTGAGAGTTCGTCGAGCAAGCGTCCGACTTGCTCGTCTGCCAGGCGAATCTCGGTGTCGTACTTGTCGATCGGGCGGTCGCCGAAACGCGAAGCGGGGCCCCCTTTTAGGTACGGCTCATGCACATTAAATAAGTGGGCCCAGAGAAACCACGGCTTCGCACGCTTTGGTGCATCAGACTCGAAAGACGAAGCAGCCAAACTGGCATCGCCCATGCCGCCATCAAGAGCTCCCGAATCCGGCTGCACACCCGCGTCGCCCGCCACAGTCCGCGGTCTCTGCCCTACTCGGTCCAACAACTCGATGATCTGGTCGGCAACGAAGTCGCGCTTTGAGCGATACGCTCGCCCTTGGATCACATGTTCAAACCCCTGAAAGAAGCCTTTGACGCGGCGGAAGTAGTCGGTCCCGATCGCAACCCCAGTCGTATAACCGTCCTCACGAAGCAGCTCTGCCACCGTGACGTTCTCTTCCAGTAGCGACGGGTAAAGGTACTCCTCACCATAAGCAATCTGTGACGGATAGCGCCCAGTCATCATCGAAGGAATCGAGCGGATCGAACGGGACGACTGCGCCGTCACGTCTTCAAAGACGACCGCTTCTTTGGCGAAACGATCGATGCGCGGTGACGTCTCGCGACTTGCCCCAAAGGTTCCCAGGCGATCCGGTCGCATCGCATCGACCATGATAAGCAGAATGTTGGGGCGCTCCAGTCCATCCGGAAGCTCGCCGTACTGGCCATCGGACAGGTCGACCACGTCCACGTCGTTGTCCCCAGCGAAGCAGTCGCTATCGATGCCGTCACCGGGCAGGTCAATCGCACCGGGGTGGACCTTCGGGTCGGTGTCGTCACAATCGTGACCGCCGAAAACAACGCCATACCCATCTTCGTCCCAGTCGCTGGCAACGGTATATCCGCGAACCAGCGATCCGCCGGACACAGATTTCTGCTCGACCAGTGATCGCACGCGGTTGCTCTCCCCGTAGGCTAGTGAGGAATGCACAGTCGTCGCTAGCCCAAGCAGCAGTAGGGTAGCCATCCAAATGCGCACGCGGCGGGGCGTCCCGACCTTGGAGCGTCGCCATGCGTGCAACCACGCCACACACAAATAGAGAAGCAATAGGCCCGGCATCCAGAAAACGTCGAGCGGATCGATGACCTGGAAGAGCCGCGGTGCAAAAAACAAGATCCCCGCGAGCACGCCGCCTACAAGCAAGACCGTCAGACCCGCCACCCCGATCATGCTCCCCGCGCGCCCCAACCTTGGCGCGGCGAGTCTTGCCAGCACGTACACCACCGCGCTCACAACCAAGGCCGCGACGAAGAGCACCGCTACGCCGATTGAGATGGCGATAGCGGCGAGCACCGGATCGTGAAACGTCGTCGTAATACGGTGCGCAAAGAGACCTGCCCCTACCGCAATCAGCACCAGTGCTGCAAGCATCGCGACGCCCATGGCAAAACCATCACCACTCGGCTGAACCCAAAGCCAAGGTCGCGCAAAGTTTCGAAACCAAGGTCGCGACCACTCCGCTGCGTCGAGCGAGCGCGCCATCAACGCCAACACAATGGACGCTGCAAGAAACGGCGGAACAGCCATCGCAAAGATGTGGTAGCCGGCCTCGAGCACATCGACGAACGAATGCCCCGCTTCGCGCCGCACGAGACACACGACGATTTCGGCGAGCGCCAGTAAAAACGCCACGAGCACGCCGTTGATCAGATGCGCCGAAAGCCACGGCCAGGCAGCGTCATCACCCACCCCCTGCACTTGACGCTTGCTCGTGAGGGCAGCTTCAAGTTCATCACCGGTCTTGCGAAACACGGTAGTATTGTGCCGAAAAGCGGACCCTTTACGATAGTATTTTTCCACCTCCGCCGCTGGACCACGAAGCGAGCAAATCTACCCCTGCATGCGTCAAAACTCCTCGATCACCGCCACGATGCCCGTTTTGTGGGTTGCCGCTCTCGCCACGGCCTTCGTGTATTGGCTGCCGGCTTGGTGGGCTCCGGACAAGACGGGGTTCGGTGATTGGCAGCAGTTCCTACACCAATGGGAAGCGGCCCGTATCGCCATCGTTCGCTACGGCGAATGGCCAAAATGGAACCCTTACCATTGTGGCGGCGTCATGCTTTGGGGTGACCCACAAGCCCAAGCATACTCACCACTGTTTCCGCTTGCATTCGTCATCGGCAGCAACCTCGCACTTAAACTCTCGATGACCCTCCACATGGCCGTAGGGCTCGTGGGTATGTTCTTGTTCGCGCGAGAGCACGTCGCGATGAGTGCGAGCGCAGCCGCACTCAGTTCTTTTTTTTGGTGCACATCGGGCTTCTTTGCGTGGCACCTTTCCGGCGGTCACCCTGCGTTCTTTCCCTTCTTTTTCACACCGTGGGTTCTTATCTTTTGGCGTCAAGCGCAGGTCGACCGTCGGGGCATTGCGAAGCTCGCGCTCGTCCTGAGCATCACGCTCTTCGAAGGCGGCGTTTACCCTTTCCCCTTCTTCGCATTGCTTTTGCTGTTCGATGGCGCCCACACGCTCATGACGTCCAACTACCGCTTCGATGTCATCAAGGCCGCGGCCGGCGTGGTTGTGCTGACGACGATGATCAGTGCATTTCGGCTGGTGCCCGTCGCATCCACCATGAGCCAGTACCCTCGCCCAACGGCGGGCTCAGACAAGATCAGCGCCAGCGAGGTGCTGCAGATGCTCACGGCCTACACGCATTCACGTCGCTGGAACCACGAATACGTCTGGGACGAGTACGGAACGCTCATCGGCTGGTTTGGCCTGACCCTGGCGGTGCTGGGGCTACTCGTGGCGGTGGCGCAGCGACGCTGGTGGATTGTCGCCGGCACATTGCTATTCGGCAGCATCATGGTCGGTGACCATGGCCCCCTCTGGCCCTGGCGGCTACTCCATCATGTTCCCGTATTTGACTCCCTGCGCGTCCCATCTCGTTTTGCCGTGCTGCTCACGTTCTTTATTGCGCTCGGCGTCGGACTCATCGCAGACAAGCTACGCCGTGCCAGCATCAACTTCTTCGGGTCCACGACGCTACTCAAGTTGCTTCCACTCGTTCTACTTGGGGTGTTTGTCACCGAGACGTACGCAGGCAACTTCAAGGTGCTCAATCGCTTTCGCTACCCCCCGCTGGAGGTGGAAGCCGAATCGCCCACATTTTATCTCACTGACTCAAGTGAGTACCGAGACTACGCATCGTTTCCCGCCCGTGGCGTCGGCAATGCACGCTGCTACTCCGGTATGAACTACCCGCCCGCGCGCAGGCTATGGGTCGGAAAGTTGCCCCAAGCCAAGATCGAGAACGGGAAAGTACGAAGCAGCGGCCAGACCACCAACACGGCGTTTGCTGAGGTGGACGCCGACAGCAAGACCGAGGTGACCTTCAACCGGACGTACGCGCCGGGCTGGCAGGCGCGCATTGTCGACCTCGACCAGCCCGCAGCCCCTGGCGCACCACCACACTTCGAAACGTCGGCTTTGCAGGCAGATCGCTGGGGCCGCGCGATGGCGGTCGTGCCAAAAGGTTCACATCGAATCGAACTGCGCTACGAGCCACCTCTTTTTTGGGAGAGCTTGGGCGTCAGCGGACTCGGTATTGTTGCCGCGCTACTCGTGCTGTTCCTTCGCCGCCGCTGACCGCGCGACATGCGCTTCGAGAGGCCATCTCTGGATTTCCCCCTGCGCTTGGGCTAAGGGCCAAGCATGGGAATCATATCCTGGATCGTCTTCGGACTTCTCGCGGGAGCAGCAGCGAAGTTTATTATGCCCGGCAAGGACCCCGGTGGCTGCCTGCTGACCATCGGGCTCGGTGTTGTGGGCGCGGTCGTGGGCGGCTTCCTCGCGACGCGTCTGGGTTTTGGCACGGTGACAGGATTCAACGTCACAAGCTTCCTCATCGCGATTGGTGGATCGCTTCTCATTCTTCTCGCCTACCGACTGATCAAGAAGAGCTAAGCAGATATGTCACGCGTACTCATCGTTACTCCGACCTACAACGAACGCGAGAACATCGAACGTTTCGCCAAGGGCGTGCTCCGTTGGTTGCCTGAAGCAAACCTGTGCATCGTCGACGACGCCTCACCAGACGGCACCGGAGACATCGCCGACCGACTCGCGGCCGAAGACGAGCGCATTCGCGTCATGCATCGCGCAGGGAAACTCGGCATCGGCACGGCATACGTCCAAGCCTTCGAGTGGGGCCTCGAACAGGGTTACGAGATTCTCTTCGAGATGGATGCCGACCTCTCTCACGATCCGTCGTACCTCCCCGAGTTCATGGCCGCTTTCGCTCGCGGAGCCGACCTGGTGATCGGTTCGCGCAATATCCCAGGCGGCGGCGTCACCGGTTGGGGGCCGGGCCGGCACCTTTTGTCGAAAGGAGGCAGCTTGTACAGCCGCACCATCTTGGGACTCGATGTCCGCGACCTCACCAGCGGCTTCAAGGCTTTCAGCGCAGATGTGCTTCGCAGCATCAACCTGGGGGATGTGCGCTCGGAGGGCTATTCGTTTCAGATCGAGCTCACCTACCGGGCGCTGCGCAATGGGTTCAAGGTCGAAGAAGTCCCGATCCATTTTGTCGACCGCGAAGCGGGCAAGAGCAAAATGAGCAAACAGATTTTCGCCGAGGCTGTCTGGATGGTCTGGAAGCTCCGCTTCGACGCCCTCCAAGGCAAACTCTAGCTAGGCCTCACGTCGCCCAGTCGGCGAGATCCTCGCGGAGGGTATCGTCGATCGCCTCACCCGAACGAAAGCGATAGCCGGCCTCAAGCTTTTCGTCGAAGCAATACGACAGTTCTGCCATCACGCCAAACTGCGCGTGCAGCCGCAATCCGGTAACGATGAACCCCGCTTTGAGCTTGGGGATCAGGACCGCATTGTTGGTGCACACGTGAAGCGAGCAGATGCGCGAGAAACCGTAAGTCTCTGCCTCTGCGAGCACCTTGCTGAGCAACCGCGTGTAGATGCCGCGGCGCCGATAGGCTGGCAGCACGCCCGAGCTTTGCATGTAGAAGTTGTCGAAGCCGTCCTGTTGGCCAAAGCTCCAACCGACGAGCTGCTCGCGGTCGTAAGCGCCGACGCGCAACTCATAGCCTTTTCCGCGGCAGCTCGAAATGCCAACAAGACGGGATTCCTCGATGCGAAAAGCAGGTCGGTTTGCGAAAAAAGTTTGCTCCACCAGCTGCGAATATTGCGGCTCGGGAAACTTTTCGACCACATGGATTTCGATGTCAGCCATTCGCGAACCAAAGCACTGGCCCCGCCGGGCTGCAAGCGAAGGAGGGAACTGCCGGCTGGAGTTACAAGACTTCTCTTGATACTCTTCGACGTCATGAAACTGTCGAAAGGCGTAGGTTTGTTGGTCTTGAGCCTTCTCTCTTCCCTTCCGGGAGGGTGCGACGACAACACCGGTGCGCCGCGTGTGTCAACTCGCCGCGACGGAGCGCCACCGATCTTTCCGGTGTCAGACGCCGGTGTAGACGGTCGAAGCGACGGGCCGAACGTTGAGCCCGACGGTTCGGTCGACGCTTCGGTCGACGGCAGAGCTGACGCCGGATCCACCGCAGCCCTGACCCTTGCAGCAACCGGGCAGAGCACGTGCTATTCGGGTCAAGGCGTGACGCGTAGCTGTGTAGGTAGTGGCCAAGATGGCGAAGTGCAATCTGGCTTGGCGTGGCCCTCACCCCGCTTTACGCCATTGGGAGACGGAACGCTTCGAGACAATCTGACCGACCTCGTTTGGCTTTCAGATGGCAACTGCATGGCCTCTAACTTCCCAGGATTTGACGACCAGGACACGCAAAGCGAACTCGGAGATGGCATCGTCAACGCACCCAAAGCCTTTGAATTCGTCAACAGTGTAAACGACGGGACCTACGCCAGTTGTGCTGCAGGACAAAGCGACTGGAGACTGCCAAACGTCAATGAGCTTTTAAGCTTGGTTCACGCAGGCGAGGCCAGCAGCGCGGCTTGGCTTAACAGCAATGGCTTTTCGAATGTACACGGTGCAAACGTCTGGACTTCGACGCTCGCAACAGGCACTGATGCTTGGATGGTCAACTTGCTCGACGGCAGTAACGATTATTGGTGGGCCGCCCAAGACTTGGGCAGCGTGATGTTGGTGCGCGGCAATGCGAACAACTCGGTCGCAGCCACAGGCGTAACCAGTTGTTTGGTGCCGGCCGTGGGCCTGCCCACCTCATGCGAAGGATCAGCACAAGACGGTGAGTGGCAGGCCGGCACACGGGCGCCAGAAGACCGATTCGTGGCAAACGGCGATGGCACGACCACGGACACCTTCACCGGCTTGATGTGGTTCACCGACCCCGAGTGCTTTGTAGAATACCCAGAGATCCAAAGCGGCGGAACACTCGATGGCCGGCTTCTTTGGAGCGAGGTCTTCGCATATGTTTCGGGCGTCAATAGTGGCAGCTACGAGAAATGCGGGGCCGGACACAAGGATTGGCGTGTACCCAACCGGCACGAATACCAAAGCCTTGTCAGCTATGAACTCGATTTCACCCGCCAAAGCGCCCTTGCCGACGGCATCAGCTTCGGACAAAGCGCGGTAGAAGCGGCGCTGTGGACATCTACAAGCTCCGCCGCGAAACCGGCCGAAGCGTGGCAGTTCTTGTGGCATCGGGGCCGCGTGCTGCCGCTCGGCAAGAACGAAGAACTTCCAGTGGTCCTCGTTCGAGATAAGTAAGCGAGAGCGAGAGCGACAGACCCTCAGCCGAAGAGCCGTCGAAACGCTTCGACAACAAACGGGATCACTTCTTTGGTCTGGATATTGCGGCCCAGTTCGGCTTCGAGGCTGGTGACGCCTTTGTCCGTGATCCCGCAAGGTATGATGTACTCAAAATGTCGCATGTCGGTCGCCACGTTGAAGGCGATGCCGTGCATCGTCACCCAGCGACTGATGCGCACCCCGACCGCGCCAATCTTGCGGTCTTCAATCCAACACCCGTTGCAGCCGGCTATGCGGCTCGCATGCAGGTCGAAGGCCGCACAGGTCTGAATCATCACCTCTTCGAGGTTGGAGACATACTTGCGCACGTCCTGGCGATCAGGCTTGAGATCGAAGATCGGATACGCGACGACCTGCCCCGGTCCGTGATACGTGACATCACCGCCACGCCCGGTTTCGTGCACCTCAACGCCGAGTTCGGCCAGCTGCTCGCGCGTGAAGAGCAGGTTCTTCTCCTTTGCACCACGCCCGAGCGTGATCGTCGGCGGGTGCTCGACGATCAAAAGCGTGTCCGGGATCTCGCCGTCTTTGCGCCGCTCCACGAGCTCCTTTTGAAGATCATGCGCCTCGCCGTAGGACATGCGCGCTAAGTCCCTGGTTTCAAACACCCGCAGTGCTTAGGACGCGTGAGCAGTTCGGCAACCCGAGCACTCGTATTCGCACCTCTTGGGGGTAGTGATAGCGTCCCATTTGCCGCACTATCGATGAGTGTCTCGGGACCCGCTTCAGCTCGGCCTCAAAGGCTACGACCTTCGTTGGTCCACGGACACCGATGGTTGGGTATTGCCCGAGCCGGTCGTGAGTCCTTGGGGGCTTGCAGCGCTGCTGGCACGCGAAACGCTCGACGCACACACCATCAATCTGCTCTACCACCGACGAGCTTGGCTCACCCAAAATGGCTTCCTCGTCGAAGGTGAGAGGCCGCACGCCGAAGCGGTAACCGGCGCTGAGGGCATCCGCCAGCTGGCGCTCTCGGAGGGCATCTCCGTCGACAGCGCCCTGCTCTTCGCCCTACCCAGGCCGAGCTACGAAGCAACCGCTGGCGAGCGAACGACCATGCAGATACGCAGCGAACTGGCGCCGCATATCGAACGCGCCAAACGTTTCGCAAAAATCTCTACGCCTGAACCGATCATGATCGAGCTGATGACTCGAATCCAAGACATGGTGTCCGACGCCATGACCTACGCGGTGGCGCAAGATGCGTGGACGGTCGCACGCACACCTAACGATGACCGCTCGACATCCTGGTTCACCAAGTACGAGCGCCCAAGTTATTGCATCCTGCAAAGCTCGCCTGAGCGTCCGGGCCGCGTCGAACTTTGGGCGCGGCGCGCCCATGCCACACGACAAGCCCTTCAAACCGCGGCCGATGCCGTTTACAACGTCTCCGAACGCCGAGAGCAACTCGGCACCGTCTTACACGCCTTGGGACTGCGAGGAAACCAGACGTGAACACCCGGCGCGACGAGCGCACAGGCTGTTCAGCGCGTCCCGTACTTGGTCACGGTACTCACACCAAACGAACTGAGTATTTGGCCCGGCGACGTGCCACCGATTTGGACAATAACTGCGTCGTTGTTTACAGCTTCCTCGCGCCCCGCGTCATCCCGAAGGACCACTTTCCCCTCATCGATGCACACGACGTTCGAAGGCATCAGTGCGCGCACCCGGCCATCCGCAATCACCCGTGCAATACGCTCCTTGTTCTCGGCACGGCATCGCCCAAATGCAGCGCGTCGGTATGAGATCGAAACCGACTTACACTGCGTCTGCTCTGCCAGCGCAATCGCGCACTCCACAGCGCTATTCCCACCGCCAACGACGAGCACATCTTGCCCGCGAAACTCGTCAGGCTCAAGCAGCCGATAGGTGACTTTGGACAAGTTCTCGCCCGGCACCCCGAGTTTACGAGGCGCCCCTCGGCGACCAAGTGCAAGCACAACGTTTGCGGCTCTCCAACGCTCGCCGTCCTCGGAAACGACCTCCCAAAGGCCGTTCGACGTACGATCGATCCCGGTCACAAGTACCCCCGTCTGGCTTGGAAGCGGAAAGCGCGCGCCGATCTGCTCCCAAACTTGTACCAACTCTTCTTTTGACATCCTACGTCGCTTGACCGTTCCATACATTGGAAACTCAAGCCTACCGGTCATGACAACCTTTGCGCGCGGGTAGTGCATGATCGTTCCGCCGAGCTGCTCGCGCTCCAGAAGCTTCACGTTGAGTCCCGCCATGAGTAGACCGAGTGTCGCCGATATGCCCGCGGGACCCGCCCCAACCACAACGGCATCGTAGGCTTGGGCGTCTGTCGCTCTACGCTGGCTCTCCGCAATATAACCAGCGACTTGCGAACCTTGCGCGACCGCGTTGCGAATCAGGCCCATCCCGCCCAGCTCTCCTACAACGTAGATGCCGGGACGCTCCGTTTCGAACGTTGGGCTAATCGCCGGCAGCTCTACGCCCCGTTTCTTGGACCCAAAGACGAGCTTGATGGCCTTCACGGGACAAGCGCGTTCGCATGCACCATGACCCACACACGCCATCGGGCTGGTGAGCCTGGCAACGCCCGCTACCACCGAGAGCACCTCTTTTTCGGGACAGGCCGACACACACGCACCCGACCCAATGCAACGTGCGGCGTCGATTCGTGGATACATGCTATCTGGAATGCTTTCGCCGAGCGCACGCAAGTCTTCGAGCGCAGCCGTTGCTTTTGCTTCCTTTTGACTCGAACGGTGCGACCACCAGAGATAAAGAAGCACACTCAACGCGAACAGCGCGAGCGGATAGGCAATCGTAGGTTCGAGTATCAACATCAATTTCTACCAAGTCGGGCGCCACAGAAACGAGATTGTACCGAGAAAAGCTCGCTGATCGCGGCCCACGAACAAGTATGCATCAGCTAGAACTGCCACCGTAGACGACGCATTCCAGCGCGCACGCATATCGAAACGTTGGTCGAAGCTCGATTCAATGTCCGAGTTGTAGAAGGTGATTCTCGGGCGATAATCGAGGCCAAGCTCGATGTCGCGGGCCAAGTAGCTCATACCTACGCTGCCAGCTCCGCGCGCGAGAAGCGAACCGTCCGACGCCGAGAGACCGGCATTGACGAACAGCGTTCTCGGAACGAGCCCGTAGCGCCCCGTTGCAAAGCCTCGAAACTGGTGGACTGCGCTCGAAAACGTATTGATGTAGCTTACACCAAGCGATAGCGAGCCGTTGGGTACACGGTAGAGCGTGCTAAGCGCCCCCAAAAGTCGCGGCTCGTTCACGCCGGTGCATCCTCCTGCAGCGCCTTGCCCCGCATCGTCACAAAAAAACGAGAGTGGAAGCTGACTGGCGAGCCATTGCGAGCGTTCCGGTCTTCGCACATCCACGCGTCCGCGAAGCTCAAGGTCACCGAACCGCAGCTGCCCGTCTGCGCCACCGGCTGAAAGCTCCGACGGGCTCGCACCCCACGGGTTGTCGCGGTCGAAAAACGACACCTCAGCGTACGCACCCGCTCCCCAATCGCTGCCGGTAAGCCGACCACGCGCAGCGATCCGGCGCTCGTCGAGCGCACCCGCGAAATGCGACCCGTAGGTGGTCACGGTGAGCGACGGCCGCGTCGGACTTTCGACATCTTGGTAAGAAAACTCGACGCCAAAGCGGCGCGCATCAAATGAAGGCATGGCATCATCGGGCCGTGGCACCACACCACCGAAGGCCGCCAATCGCAAGCCTTCGGCGGCTTGCAACTCAACACGCGCGCCATCGAGCATTCCCACCATTGCAGAGGCGTAACGAAGACGACCGAACGCGCCGGACACGTCGTCCCCCAGGTAGCTCAGTTGAAGTTGGCGCACAAAGATCGCGGGGCGACTATTGGGATTGTCGGCATTGCTGAATCTTGAGTCCGAATAGAGTCGCGCGGAAAGGTCAGCCTCGAAGCGGAGGCGATGTGACTCGAACGGGTCGATTCGGGTACGCAGGTCAACCCCACCCACGTAGCTACCCTTACTCGGATCCCGAAACGCCATGCGCGGAGAAAACCAGGCTCGCGCAACGAGATACGAGCGTTCGTCGCGCGTCGCGATCTGCTCGCCAAGAGGAACGTAGCGCTCCGGTTTTTCTTGGGTGGCCGGCAGCACTGGCTTCTTCCATTTTCCCCGAAAACTCTCGGAGGATGCCACCTCCGGAATGCCATGGACGGGCTTTCGCCCTCTATTTACGCTCACCCTCGCGAAACCACGTTGCCCCCGGCGCAGCTGCACAGATTTAAGCGAGACGGTCGCAAACTTCGATGTCGCCGACTGCACGCGAACGCGCTGTCGGCCAAACTGCACGCGCACACCTTTTCGAAGCCCTTGGCTCGTACCGGCATCGAGATAGGCAAGTCCCCCCGCAACATCGACAACATGCACATTCACTCGGCCTCGCCTCTGCGCTCGCAGCGTACCCGGTGAGATAGCGAGCACGAAGCTCGCCGCAAAAAGCATCCCGAACCAGCGGAAGGTGCACAAGCGCAAGGTCACAGTCGTCGCCCTCCCGGATGGCACGTCACACAGGCCTGACCGTCAAGAGGGACGGGGGTTTGATGCACCTGTTGGATGCGCGCCGGGCTATGCGTATGGCAACCGATACACGAGAGCAGCGCAGGCGCATCAGGCGCTTGGTGACAGCTCGCACAAACGGCGCCGCGATGCGGCCCAGACTGAACCGGAAAAACACTTTCGTGGTCAAAGGCATCTAGCAGCGGTGAGCCAACACTGCCCACCGCCGATGCGGAGACAATCGCAGGGCTCCAACCAACGGCGCTGTGGCACTCTGCGCAATTTGTGGAAAACGCAGGCGTAGACGCACTGCCCTGGTGACGGGGAATCAGATCCGGACGGAGGTAATCGTTCGAGTGACAAGCGTAACAGTCCGCGGGCACATGGCTAAAGGAACGCGAGGTGGTCCGCACGTGGCATTCAGAGCAATCGGCGAGCACGTGCATTCCCGTGAGCGGAAGCTGCGTCCCTCGGTGGATGTCGACCGCATCCAAAAGACGAAAATCACGCGCATTGTGGCAACTGTCGCAAAATGCGCCCAAACGCCCTTGATGAATATCGTCGTGGCAGCTTTTGCACATGCGCCGCACCTGCACGCCGGGCTCGTGACAGTCGGCGCAACCGACTTTCGAATGCTCACCGGTAAGTGGAAAGCCGGTCTTCGCATGATCGAACCCACCTTCCACTCCAACTTCGGACGACGTCTTCCAGCCCGAAGTGGTGTGGCAGTTGGCGCAGTCGACTCGCTCGGCAATGGAGCCCCCGTGTGGGTGCGATTCATCTTCCTCGTTGTTGTCCTTGCGCAGCGTTTTTCCACCACACGAAACCGAAAGCAGGAGCAGCCCCAGCCAGCTCCAACAACTCGTCTTCGTGAGACGCACAACCACTACCGCTTCTCCTTCGGGTCGACGTGAGGGTTGGCGTGACAGTCCGCGCATTGGTCATACCCCAAACGCCAGCGCTCAGTCTCTGAACCGTCTTTGAGTTTTTCAACGCGGTGACACGAGTTGCACTCAAGGGGAGCATGCTCGCCGTCTAGCGCGAAGCCCGTCTGTTGCTCATGTGGAAAGTTGATCACCACAAACCCATCGGGCGTGTGGCATGAATCACATTGCTTTTGGGGTGGCGTCAGCACGAACTGACCGGCATGAACGTCCTGGTGGCAGCCGGCACATTCGCGCGGTAAGCCACGGTAACTCGCGCCTTTCCCCCGCTTTCGATCCTCGTCGGTCGGCGAGTGACACGCATCGCACGATGCCTGAAGATGCGCACCTGTAAGCGGCCAGATACTATGATCGATGTTTGGTTGTGCAAACCCAACGGTGCTGTGGCAGCTTGCGCAGCCTCCAGCTCTCATTTCTTTCTCGAACTGGTTTCCGTGCGGATTCTCGTGGCAGTCTGCGCACTCTTGTTTGCGCACCCGAAAGTCGTGACGCGGCCTCGCTTGGCTATGACAGCCCAGACAAGGCACAGACTGATGCATGCCGTCGAGCGGAAAGCTCGTCTGCGCATGAAGTTCGACACCAAATGAAGCGGGCCGAAACGCTCGTTCAGAGTGGCACGTCGCGCAATCGTTCTCAATCTTGGTTTCCGGCTTCTGAATGAATGCCCAATTGTGTGGATCATCATGACAGCTTTGGCATTCGTCGTACTCAAGCCCGCGAAAGCGCTTGTTCCGAGGAAGTTTCGGCAGGTGACACTTGACGCACTCGACCTCCGCGTGCGCGCCGACGAGCGGAAAATCGGTACGGTTGTGCACGCGGTAGCCGAGGCGTGAAGGCAATCCGAGCCATGTCATCGAGCTGTGGCAGTCTTCACACTGTCGACCAAACGGCGCTTCATGCACCGGTTTGTGACAGCTGACGCACGCGCTGCCCTTGGGTGGCGCAACGTCTAACCGGGAGGTGTGACATGACGCGCAGCTGACCGACTTATGACCACCCTTGAGTGCCACTCCAGGGTGGCGACGACGAATTTTCGCAAAGTTGTTGAACCCCGTCTCGACATGGCAGCTCGCGCATCGCCGCTTGGCAAAGCGTCCATCGTGCTCGTCCTTATGACAAACGATGCAATCGCCAAACAAGATCCCTTTGTAGGCCGGCGGATCACCGTGACACTTTGCGCACTCTTGCCCCTGGTGCTTTCCGACCAGCGGAAAGCGGGTCTTGTCGTGGTCGAAGTTACTGCTGCCGATGCGCACGCTTTTCCAACCGGTTTCGCTGTGACAGGTTGCGCACGCTTTTCCAAAGCGCCCTTCGTGGCTGTCTTCGTGACACGAGCCGCACTGGTTTTGCAGCCCCAAAAACGAGCCGTCTTTTCGTTTGTGGCACGAGGCGCACTTTTCCTCCTTGTGTTTGCCACGGAGGGCCCAACCCGTCAGCGAGTGGTTGAGCTTCTCTTTTTTGCCACCGGGCCAACGAATCAGATCCGCGCCGCGACCAAGATGTTCGCCGTGACAGTCGCTGCAGCTCTGGCCCCGATATTGAAGACCATGAAGCCCCTTGCCCGCGCGGTAACGAGCTGCCAATTCGGTGTGACAGTTCAAACATAGATCGTTGCCGATGCGTTTTCCCTCAGCGTGGCACTTGCCACAGTTGGCGTCCCCTTCCCACTTCTTGTGGTCATTGGACAACGATCCAGGGGAGAAAAGCTGCGCGTGAGCAGTACCAATCGGCAGTATCGCGCTGACGAACAGCACGACCGCCGAGAGGACCGTTCTCACGCATCCTCCCAAATCCACCGATACCCGTAGTACCAAGCCACACCGATATGGACGACGACGGAAACGACCATCACGATCGCAAAAAACCGATGTATGTTTCGCCACCCGCGAAGCACCATCGACGCCGCATACGCGCGCGCATCGAGTGAGACGAGGTCCGCGAGTTCCTGCTGGACGCGACGGTAATCGTCGGCGAACCACCCAATGAACTGACTGGGCACCGGTGTCTGCGCAAAAGCGCGACGAACGGCTAGCCGACGCCGTCGTGCTTCACGTAGCCAGAGAGGAACGCGCAACAGCGTTCCCGCAACGGACATACTCTTGTCGACGACGGTCACGGGGTTTGCCTGAAGCCCACGTTGAATACGCTCGAAAGCCTCAGGAATCTCTCTCTTTAACCACATTAGAAAATCTGCTCGAAGCTGGGGATCGGCGCGCGGTTGAAGTGAAACCAGGTATCGCCCGATGAGCCCCGATAGGACTACGAGCAGAAGCGCAACAGCCGTAATGGTCGCCAGCAGATTGCGCAGCTGAAACGCAGAGTGAAAGAGGATCATGAGCGATCCACTGAGGCCCGTTAGGACGTGAAGGTCGAGCCAAAGGCGCATAGGACCGAGCGGCCACGACGCCAGCTTGCGACGAACGACATAGAGCAGGTTCGTCATGATGAGCGCAGTTCCGACAAAGCCATAGCCGTGACCGAGAAAACCGCTGGGTGAGAGGAGGTCGTAGCCCGGGTGCCCAAAGCGTTGCTCGAGAGGAGTGAGATAAAATCGCCAACCCTGCCACGTCATCAAGGCAAACAACGCGCACAACGTGATAATGGTCAGTACAGGTCCCACGTTTGAATGAGGAAGTTTCGCTACACGCGTCGTTGGGACTTCATTAATCATGCTCTAGAACACGGTTTGCCGGAGAATATCAGTTGCGACCGTCAGGGTGGCAATCGAGGCAAAAGTTCTGTGTGCCGTCGTCTCGGTAGCCGCTCACCTCCGCGTGCTTGTTGGCCATTCGAGATCGCGTGTGCGCCTGAGTATGGCACCCGATGCAATCAGTGTTCATCCCATCAACGCTACTGCCGAGGTTACTATTGTGACATTGCGTGCATGCGTAATTGTGCGGGTCTCGCAAGGGGAAACGATCCGTTGGGTGTCCCTGAGCGGGGACCCAGCCCTCATCGGTGTGACAACCCGCGCAATCTTGGCCGAAGGCACTATGTCCGCTTACTGAACTATTCGCGCGCGTGTGATCGGAAGCATGACATGCAACGCATTGGTTTGGCGTGTCGCCTGGGCCAAATCCGGTCGTATGGCAGTCCGTACACAAGATCATTGCATGTCGATTGTTTAGTGGAAAGCGATCCTGGGGATGGACTCCGCGCGCCGCGGGACGCCAAGCGTCACCCGGTTCATGACAATCTTCGCAAGCATTTCCGAACGAACGATGTCCGGAAACAAGTGTATTTGCGCCGTCAAGCTGATGCGCATGACAGGAGACACACGCTGGAGAGGTCTGTCCCGGACCAAAACCGTTGACGTGACATGTCGCGCACGCCGTTCGCCCATGCGCGCCTAGAAGTGGAAAGCGATCGAGAGGATGCCCCAAAGAAGGGAGCCACCCGAGATCCGAGTGACACGTCGTGCACTCGTCTTTGAACGCACTGTGTCCCCCGACATTCGCATCCGCGAACATCTTGTCTTCGTCGTGGCATGCCGAGCACTGATTCGGGGTATCTCCGGGGCCGAAACCAATCACGTGGCAGTCGATACAGTCGATCAGTCCGTGCGTTCCGTTCAACGGAAAACGGTCCACCGGGTGGGCCATGGTCACAGCTGGCGTCCAGCCCAGGTCCGAGTGGCAAGCACTGCATTCCGCCCCAAACGACACGTGGTTGATGACCGAGGCATCGGCTATCTCCTTGTCGCCGGCATGACACGCAATACATTCGGCCGAGGTCTCGCCTGGTCCAAATCCGTTGGTGTGACAGTCTGTGCACGAAGCCATCTCGTGTCTACCCCGCAGCGGAAAACGCTCGCGAGGATGACCATCTTCGGCGGGCGACCAGGCGAAAATGGTGTGACACGTCATGCACCTGTTGCCAAATGCACCGTGCCCGCCAACGCTACCGTCACCAAACGCTTTGTCCTCGGCGTGACAGCTGATGCATTCATTGGGTGTGTCTCCGGGACCGTAGCCGCTCGTATGACATGTCGCACAAGCGACGCCGGCGTGACCACCCATAAGCGGGAAACGGTCCTGTGGATGCCCATCGTTCGCCGGTTTCCAGGCCACAATCGTGTGACAGGACTGACAAGTGTCGGGGAAGCTCCCATGGTCGGCCACGTTCTGGTCCCCACTCGCCTTGTCGTCGGCGTGACAAGCAATGCACTGATTTGGCGTGTCGTCGGGGCCGTAGCCGGTTGTGTGGCAAGTCGCGCACTCGACATTGCCGTGACCACCCGAAAGTGGGAATCGATCAACAGGATGGCTGATACCGCCACCTTCGGAAGGTTTCCACACGCGCGTGTTGTGACAGCCCTCGCACGTCGTTGGATAGACATCGACGTGCACGGGGTCGACGGCTGCATCGTAATCATCCTGGTGACAGGTAACGCAGGCGGTTCCACTCGCACGTACCCCCGTGTGGTCAAAGTCTCGCTCGCAGCCGAAAAGCAATCCCATGGCGGACCAGGTGAACACCCAGATCCACGCCTGCACGAGCATTAACGCACTCGCGCATGTACAAGAACCAAATTGCCAAACGGATGCTGCCTGCACTCGTCCGTGTTGAACATGGAAGTCATCTTCGATGCCTCTTCACCCCCTTCGCCTCCGCGCAGACAACATCAACACCGTAAGCGTCAGAAGACCGATCGGACGCTCGATTCTCCCGCGATGCATCGTGCAGATCGGATCACTATGCAAGTACTCTTCGGCCCTCTGATCCGTCCCAAGCGCAGGCCCACTGTCTCGAGAAGAGGCCACCATCGGATCTGTACCGTTGCTTTCGGGCGTTGCTTCCGGAGGGGTCTCCGCACCCGCATCGGAGTTTGTGAGAGAAGATCCAGGTGGGTCGCCGGACGTAGACGCATCGGGGCTGGGAACGGACGCATCGGGCGTGGAAACGATGCAATCGGAGTCACTCGCTTCGCAGCCCAGCGGACACTGTCCGTCTCCGTCGACGCACGGATCCGGCGGCTCCACAAAAGTGATCGTAATGTTCGAAAAGCCGCCGTCGCTCGTCGATTTCATGAAGTCTTCGGCGGCGACTTCAAAAGACACCTCCGCTTGGTTGTTGTCGCTGGCGCTATCCGCGTTCGAGTCGCAAAGCTCAAGCCGCAGGAGATAACTTCCCGGCGATACCACCGTGCCGTTTTCATTCTTGAGGTCCCAGGTTGCGCTTCTCGTCTCGTACGAACGCAGCGTTGCCGTCGTGACCGCGTCAATGTCACTGCTGGCACTCGAGTCAGTCCAAGCCCGCAAGTAACGACTGTATCGAGACTCTGAAGTCACTGAAAGCGTCCGAACAAAGTCATGATTCGCTGTCTCGATCCAAACGGCGAGCACATGATTAGGCGAATAGCGCCCACCCGCACTCGACGTGCCGAACGAAACCGTCAGGCTACCATCTTGGGCGACCACGTGGGCTGGAAACACACCAAGCCCAACGCCCGCAGCCGTGCCAAGAAAGACGCGAGCGACTCGCCATAAGCATCGACGCATAGTGCTCCAAGGTCAATGCATAAAGCGTGCCCCAGCGGACTTGCCTCTGCACCCTGCCAAAGCAAAGAGAAAACGAGCAGACAAACAACGTTACCGAAACATTCCACTCATTGGGCGGCACAGGACGCGCTCCCTTTTCGCGGCGAAGAACACACTTTGCTCTAACGGAGGTGTCGCGATGAGGGCACAGGGGCCGGGTGATCAGCGGTTCATGATGTGGATGGCTTCGCCGAGCGCATGCTTGAACGACTCCATCACGCCCTCGCCCAAAGTCGGGTGCGGGTGAATCGTGAGCGCGATGTCTTCCGCGAACGCGCACATCTCGATGCCAAGTGCTGCTTCGTTGATGAGGTCGCTGGCTTCGTGACCGACAATGCCGACACCGAGCACCTCGTGCGTCTCTTCGTCGATAATCGTCTTGATGAAGCCATCGGTCTCGCTGACCGACATGGCGCGGCCCGACACGGCCATGGGGAACTTGCCGATTTTAACCTTGCGGCCCTCTTCTTTGGCCTTGGCTTCGGTAAGGCCCACCGTGGCGATTTCAGGGTCGGTGAAAATAGCTGCCGGCATGCCACGCCAGTCGCGCGCCGCATTGTGCCCAGCCACCACCTCCGCTGCGATTTCGCCCTCCTTGGACGCCTTATGCGCCAGATACGGTGGACCGCATACGTCACCGATGGCGTACACGGACTTGACGTTGGTCTGAAACTGGTCATTGACGACAATGTGGCCTCGGTCGTCGGTCTTCACGCCGGCTTTGTCGAGGCCGAGCTTGTCCGAGTTCGGGCGAAAGCCCACCGCAACGAGCACGCAATCGGCATCGAGCGTCTTCTTCTCGCCCTTGTGCTCTACCGTGACCGTGGCTTTGCTACCTTTGACATCGCAACCTGCCGCTTTGGCTTCGAGCAAGATTTCGCCGCCGGCTTTCTTGAAGCGCTTTTCGACGACCTTGACCATGTCTTTGTCCGTCCCGGGCAAGAGCTGGTCCATCATCTCGACGACCGTCACTTTGCTGCCGAGCTTTTGGTAGACCATGCCGAGTTCAAGACCGATAACGCCCCCACCGATGAGCACCAGCTTCTCGGGCACCTTGCTCAAGCTGATCGCTTCGCGCGCGGTGATAATCACCTTGCCGTCGGGTTTGAAGTTCGGGATCTCGATGGGCTTGGCACCCGTGGCAACGATGATCGCCTTGCTGGCCTCGACCGTCTCTTCGCCGTCTTTGGTTTTGACCTTGATCGTCTTGGGACCCGAGAAAGTCGCCTCGCCCATCATGATGTCCGCGCCGTTGCCTTTCACGAGAGAAGTCACACCGCCGGTCAGCTTCTTGACGATGCCGTTCTTCCACTCCTGCATCTTCGCGATGTCAACGTTTGCGCCGCTCACGCTGATGCCCATGGTCTCGGCATGCTTCATTTTCTCGTACAGTCCACTCGCCGCAATGAGCGCCTTGGACGGAATGCAGCCCCAGTTGAGGCACACACCGCCCATATACTCGCGTTCGACGACCAAGGTCTTGACGCCGAGCTGGCCCGCACGAATCGCTGCCGGATAACCGCCGGGGCCGCCGCCGATCACGATGAGTTCATAGCTTTTTTTCGCCATAGCCCTACCTGTCTAATGTTCTTGCGGAGCGGGCGCAATAGCGAGTTGCTCAGCCTGCTCGCGAAGGTGCCAGGGCTGCTCGGCATAGACGTCTTCAAGCAGCGATTCGAGGTTCGGCCGGTCCGCGTCCTCGACTTGGCGAATCGCCGAAAGAATCTCTTCGTCGAGCTCTCGGGCGAGGGCTTCCCGTGCAGAGGCATTCATCAGCTGCTCACGCTGCAGCACTTTTTCGACACGTAGGATCGGGTCGCGCTTTTGCCACATCTGCACCTCTTCGTCGCTGCGATAGCGCGTTGGATCATCGCTCGATGAATGCGGTCCCACGCGGTAGGTCACCGCCTCAATAAAGGTCGGCCCTTCGCCCGCCCGCGCCCGGCCGACCGCCTCTTTGACCACCTCGTACACGGCGAGGACGTCGTTACCATCCACACGGGCAAACGGAACACCGTACGCCACACCTTTGATCGCGATCGTTTTTGAAGCCGTCTGCTTCGCGGTGGGCACGGAAATCGACCAATGGTTATTCTGACAAATGAGCACAGACGGCGTCTTGAACACCGCAGCGAAGTTCATCGCCGAATGAAAATCAGGTTGGCTGGTCGCGCCGTCGCCCATGAAGCCAACGGTCACGACGTCATCGCCTTTTAGCTTGGCTGCCCAGGCAGCGCCGACCGCGTGCGGAATTTGTGGACCGATGCACGACGACCACGAAACTTGGTTGACGCTTCGACCCGACATGTGGCTCGGCATCTGCCGTCCCTTGAGCACATCAAGCTCGTTGCCGTACACCTGAGCCAGCCACGTGGTGAGGGGAAAGCCCCGAACGAGCATAATGCCCGCCTCGCGCAGCGCTGGAAAAACCCAGTCGCGTTTTTCAAGGGCAAACGCGGTCGCAATCGGCGTCGCCTCTTGACCGGTGATGGTCCCATAAAAGCCCACCTTGCCTTGACGCTGGCGCTTGAGCATACGCTCGTCGGTGAGCCGTTGACGAAGCATGTGGCGGTAGAGCTGCGGCAATAGCTCGCGTTCTTGCGCAGACAGCTGGCGTGCGAGTCTGCCGGTTTCATCGATCAGGCTGACCATCTGCTGAGTCATCACGTCGGACGAGACACTATCGTTCATCGGCCCGTCCTGCCACGGCTTTTACCTACCTGGAAGAAGGTAGGCGCTGGCCAGCGATGGCGTTATCCTTCGACGCAAGGCCAACACGATGCAACCCAAGCACGATACGCGAAGAGGCGCCCATCTGGGCCGAATGCGCATGGCGATTGCGGTTGTGGCGCTGCTGCCGGTCATTGCGCCTGCTCTGGTGCGGGCGACTGTTCAAGAACAGCGCGCAAGGCTGCCCCCGCCCGCGCACTGCGAAGACCCGGTCGCTGGCGTCTGGAAGTCGCACAAGTACGACCCGCGTTTTTCCGATTGGTACATTTTCACGCTCAACATTGAACGCGATCCCAAGAGCCCCGAGGGTAAGAACTACCTCACCGGGACCATCAACTCGCACTCGTGGACAGGAAGTCCAAAGGACGAGGAGCCACCACCATGCCGCCCCGGCATGCGCCATTGGACGGTGCACATGGACGCGCAAGGCAGCGTTTCCGAGGACGGCGAGATTCGCTTTTGGGGAACGTCGTGGCGGCCCGAGCACACCTTCTGCGGCATGCCTATCATGCGCGGCGAGTACAACCTCGACCACTTCTCAGGCAAGATCGACCCCAAGATTATGGAGTTTCAATCCGTCAACAACGATGGCGGTCGCTCCATCAACGACCCCACGGTGTTCCGTCGCGTGTCGTGCGGTGAGAGTCAAGGCCCCGCCGATCACGTCAACCCCATCGCGCCGCCCTTTCAGCCACCCAAGGTCGACGGCTGTAGCTGCTCTGCTTTCTGACTCTTCGCTAGGCTTTGCTGCGAACCAGTGATTTGCAAATAGCAAATCAGGTTCTCGCAAAGACCGCTCATCGTGCTTTCTGACTCTTCGCTAGGCTTTGCTGCGAACCAGTGATTTGCAAATAGCAA
>CAZAQV010000003.1:83214-253266 GCA_964487255.1 uncultured Polyangiales bacterium
ATCAGGTTCTCGCAAAGACCGCTCATCGTGGTTGCGATGACCTAGTCTTCGATCAGTGGATAGACGCCGTCGGCGTCATGGGTTTCCGACCCAGCCAGCGGTGGATTAAACACGCAGACCATGCGCATCTCGGTCCGGGCAACCAATACGTGTTTGTCGTGATCGTTGAGCGCGTATACGGTTCCAGCCGAGATCTCGAAACGCTCACCGCTGGGCACAAGCTCCACGGTCCCTTCGCCCTCGATGCAATACACTGCCTCAAGGTGGTTCGCGTAGTGCATCTCCGTTCGAGTACCAGCCTTGATCACGGTGTCATGTAGCGAAAAACCCATACCCTCGCCGCGCAAAAGCAAGCGCCGACTTACCCATGTTTCGCCAGAAACAGTCCGCTCAGGAGGAAGTTCGTCGAGTCGTCGAATGATCATCGAACCATCTTAGCCGCAGACCGGTATTCGCGCCCGCTCGATCGCGATCTACGAACGAGTCAAAATGATCGTGCTGACCTCGGGTGGCGCGCCGATGCGAACGGGAGGCCCTGCCGTGCCGAAGCCGCGGTTGACGTAGAGCGAGGCATCGCCGCGTTCGTAGCGTCCCTCGACCCAGCCATGCGGCAGGATGTGGCCCGCCAAGTGACCCGCGGGTTCGATCTGGCCGCCGTGGGTGTGGCCACTGATTTGGAGATCGACATGCGCGCTTGATTCTTCAAAAAAGCGCGGCTGATGACAGAGAAGCAGCCGAAAAGTGTCGTCAGGCGCTTTACGCAGGGCCTGCGGCAAGTCCGGGCCTTCACCTGGACGCGCGCGGCTCGCCCACACATCGTCCACACCCGCAACCACGATCTGTCCGCCGGCATCACCAACAGTCACATGTCGGTTACTGAGTACTTCGGCGCCACCTTTGTGAAGCGCGTCTTTGACGTCTTCAACACCAGCATAGTAATCGTGATTACCGGACACGGCGACTACGCCAAAGCGACTAAACTCTCGCGCCGCCTCAGCGAGTCGCCCCACGAAGTGCGCGTAGTTCGGGTCGTGGTCAACAAGGTCTCCGGTGAGCGCCACAAGGTCTGGTTTGGCGTCACGAAGCAAGCTGATCGCCGCGCGCAGCTCGTCACCCGTAATGTAAGGACCAAAATGGATGTCAGAGAGCTGCACAACGCGAAGGCCATCGAGGTTTGCCGGAAGCTTCGGGTTGGCAACCACAGTCTGTGTCCGATCGTAGTCCCGACGGCCGAAAATCATCCCATAGCCGACGCTGGGCATCACGAGCGCAGCAGCACCGACAGGCCCCGCATGCTGAAGCAGCTGTCGGCGAGTGGGTGTCGCAATGCGCGGCGCATTTGAACCAGACGGAACGACGGCCGCTGTCCCCATGTCAGAGGGCGACGGATGTACCGCGTCCGCAATCGTCGGAGAAAGCGTATCGACGGATCGAGCTTCTCGCTTTGTCGCATCGCTCCTTCGTCTAAGCCGCAACACTCGAAGACCGCCTCGAAGCAGTTGCTCGACGATCAAAATAGGTAGCATCAGCAAGATCGAGAGGTTGATGGCGTAGCCGATCGTGCCCATGGGCAGCGCTAGCCACTCGACGTGGAGAAGTCGACTGCCGAGCGCAAACATCGGACCCAGGGCCATCGTCCAACCGAGCCAACGTCGGCCGCGCCGCCTCAGCCGAAGCGCTTGAGAGAAGCGTCGGTGCACATAGTAACCCACCAACGCGCCGATCGCGGCGACGACCGCCAGCATCACCAGGAATTGGACCCACCAAGGCATGGACCTCAAACATAGAGCCCACCCTCGCTATTCCCAAGATCGATTCTTGGCGCTTAGTGGTACGTTATCGTCGAGGGACGGGCGATACCCCCCACGCGATCATCGAGCCATTCTATCTTAAAGATGATCGAATCAAGGTCGATGTCGGCGTCCCAGGTCGAGACACGCCTCGATTCACCGATCAGCGCCCTGGCTTCCTCAAACTCTCGAAGTCGCCGATCGAGGGTACGGAGGGTGTGCTCCATCTGTCGACGCTCCTGGTGAAAACGCTCGAACCCGGCCTCCAGCCCACGCTCACGGACAAAGCTCTTGAACTCCTCGATACGACTCGGGAGCACAGGTAGCGGTTCAACAGGCCTGCTCAAGTGGCTGATGAGCTGCTCCTCACGTTGGAGTTGAGCAAGTGTATCCTCGGCCTGCCTGAGCCGAACGCCAATGTTCTGGCGCTGCTGAAGCGCCAGCCGCGCTTCCCACTCGGTGCTCGCGAATTGACCATCCACGTTACGAAGTCTGGCGTCCTTCAACCGCGCAGCATCTCCTTTGGCCACAGCAACGTCGGCTTGCGCGTGGAGCACCGCTTCTTTCACGTTCCTGATCTGTTTTAGGTACCCGCCAGCAGTCTGGTTGAGTTGTTGATGCACCTCCGCGATCTGATCCACGGAGCGGTACATGGAAGCCGTATTTTCGATCAGTTTGTTCTTTCCCGAAAACGTTCGCCAACCGTCTAGCGCGAACCTGGCCGGCGCTCGCACAAGCTCACCGAGTCGTCCCACTGAAAGTACCCCTGCTTGCACCGAAGCGCCGAGCGCGGGTGTGAGCGATACAGCACCGGCGCCACCGTCAGCCCCTGATGGAGACGCTTGTTGACTGCTCGCGCTGCGTGCCTCGGCACTATCAAACGTGCCCTGTGAATTGAGAGAGTCCCCTGTGCCGGCAAGACTCGCAGGTTCCTGGCCCTGCGAAGCACCAACGACCTTGCGATCCATTGAACCGCCAAGCATGCCGATGCCACCAAGAGCGACCAACGAGACCAGAGAAAGAATCACGATACGTTCCATGTTGGCACGCACGAAGCAAGCCCCATGCCATGGCCGTCCGGTCCGCGAAGGGTACACAAATCACGGCCCGAGATGAGCATGCATCAGTTGAGCACAGCCTGGGACGGAACGCTCAACCTCTGTTTTGGTTGTCTTAACCCGTGGCTAACTAGCCAGTCCGGCTCGTCACCTCACGCCCGCATGGAGAAGAAACTGGTGCTAGCCTCGCTTTGTGGCCCAACCGCCCCGCCGACAGCACAACCGAAGCCGGTGGCTCATCGTAGCGACCGCGACGGCGTTTGCGCTTTGGCCGGCGATCTTGCGGGCCACCGTGCAAGAACAGAGAAACCGGCTACCCCCGCCCGCGCACTGTGACGACCCGGTCGAGGGCGTCTGGCGCGCACATAAGTACGACGCCCGTTACACCGACTGGCACATCCAGACCCTCACGGTAAGACGTAAACTCGACGACCAAGGTAACGAAACCGACACGCTGGTCGGGTCCATCCACGCACGTTGGTGGGACGGTGGCCCAGAGACTGAAGAGCCCCCTCCTTGCCGTGCCGGCTCAGGCGACCACTACACCGTGATCATGAATGCGCGGGGCAGCATCTCGAAGGACGGGTTCATCATCTTCGGCGGCGTCGACTTGCGGAGAGACAAGCTCTTTTGCGGCAACTGGCACGGCTACAACATCGACAACTTCTCAGGAAAGATCGATCCTGAGCTTCAAGAGTTTCAGTCGGTCAACAACGATGGCGGTCGGGCCATCAACGACCCGGTGGTGTTTCGGCGCATCTCGTGTGGAGAAGACCAACCTCGCAAGCACCACAGCCCCATCGCGCCCCCATTCATGCCACCCAAAGTACAAGGCGGCTGCAACTGCGGGCGCTAGTGTGAGCGACTAACGAAGCACAAAGCCGGTGGTGCAGTTGGTGAGTGGACCCGTGAGCGCGTCCACGCGTTCGTCAAGTCCAGTGCTTACCGTGTCAATCACCTCAAAGGACTGCCAATCGAGTTGATGCACGGTGGCATCGGTGTCGAGCGAAACGTAGAGCCGCGACTTACCGTCGTCGAACAGTTCACCGCCCAGAACATGGATACCAAACTTGCCGCCTCCCCCGACCCGTGTACCGCTTCCGGTTTCGTAATTGAAGTCGTGGATGTTCGAGGTATCGATCGCAAAACCGGGGTTGTCTGTGAGCTCGCCCTGCGCGTCGATACCTGGGCCCATGTCGTCGATGTCTGCAACTGATGCAGAAGACAAGTCGCTCACAACTGTGAACTGAAGGTCTCCATTGAGCGGACGACCACTGAAGCGCAGGAGCCGATTACCCTCCGAACTGCTGACGTTCGCGCCCGTATCCATGCCGTATAGACGGTCCTCGCAGTCGGTGTAGAGGGCTTCGAGAACGATATCGTCCGCCATGTTGCCCAGGCGTTGTGCACTCGCAGCAGAACCATCGCGCGGCGGATTACGGATATGAAAAAGCGTCGTCGGTGGGCCTTCCCCGACGGGGGTTGCGCCCGCGACCAACGAACCGTCTTGCATTTGGGTCAGCATCCGGAAGAACAGGCCGTCTACCCTCTCAACCGTGCTCACCGAAGGGGCGCCGAAGGAGCCGTCTGCAGCGCTGATAGGAATGTGCACGAGTTTTCCACTGGTCGCGGTAAGCCAAAGCTCCAACCTGATGACACGCGGTTCGCCCGAACCGTCTCGCCCGCCGCTGCCACCATCACCGATCCCTGCGCCTCCCTCGATAGCCACTACGCGGCCATCCGGATACACGATGACACCGGAATCACGCCCTGAGCCGATCTCGTCCTCGCAACTGCAACCCGCAATGACCCCAACCAGCACCGCCGCCATCATCATGCTGAGGACCCGTTTCATGCTGATCACAGCCTACCACGTCAGCGCCCATCGGTAGTGCGCCGAGCCCCCGGGAAGTGATAGCGTTTGTGAAATGGAGCAGGAAAATGGAACAAAAAGCCTGCGCACCCGGTTGTCGGAGGTGTGGTCTCGCGCGCGCTCCATGTTCCCACTGACTTGGCTGGGTACGACCCTCCTGGTCGGCTCGGTGCTTGCTTTTTTCGACTATGGGTTCAACCGCCTAGACCTGGTCTTGCTCTCGCTTGGCCTACTCGGCCTCGCCATCATCGCACTGTGCCTGGTCACGACTCTGGTTTCTGCCTGGCAACTTCGCAAAGAGCTACGAGAGCGCGATGCGAGTACCGACCCGCTTCGGGCCGAGTGTGGCTACGACACCCAGACCGGGTTTTCACTGCGGTCCCGCTGGTACCTTCCTTTGCGCCACGTCAGCTGGCGGTGGCGAGGGTTCGACGACGACCAAATGCAGCTCGAGGTGATCAAGCACCGTGGTCGACACTACGAATGGATTCGCAGCCGTTCACGGCGCGCAGACAAATCGATCCGTCGGCAGCTCACGGTCGGAGATCTGTTCGGCTTCACCGCCGTCAGTGTCTTCGACGAAGAAGTTCGTGAAGTGAGGTTCATGCCGACCACAGGAGCGTTACGAGGCGTGCAAGTGGTGCGAAGTCTAGCCGGCGGAGACGCGCTCTCCCACCCCGACGCACCCGCCGAAGGCGAACGGGTCGACATGCGCCAGTACGCGCACGGTGACCCGATCCGCTTCGTGCTTTGGAAGGTCTACGCCCGCACGAGAGAGATGGTCGTGCGAACGCCCGAACGTGCGCTTTCCCCATCCGAGCAGACTGTCGCCTATCTCATCTGTGGCGATGGCGACGAACCTTCGGCAGCTGCCGCGCGGCTTGCGGTAAGCCAAGGCGCACTCGGCGGAGATTGGCGCTTCGGGGTCGACGGCGAGCACACCATCTTCCGTAAAGTCGACGAGGCCATCGATGCGATCGCTCGTTCGGGTGGCGTCGATCCCGCAATAGGTGGCCATGGCCTTCGCGGCTTCATCAAAGACGCAGTGCCAGCGGGCGCTCGACGGGCCGTCATCTTTGCGCCCGCAAAAGTGGGCCCTTGGCTAGCGCACGTCCAAGCAGGCGCCCTGGCAGGGGTTCGGGCGCGTTTCGTGATATGCACCGACGGCATCAAGCGCGCCTCGGAGAAGCGACCCACCAAAACATGGCTGCGCGATCCCCCGCCCGAGCGTGCAGCCCCCTGGGCGACGGCCATGCCCGACGAAGCCGACGTCCAGCACGTCATCGACAAGCTCGCGGCAACCGGTGGTGAGGTTCTCTGGATCGACCGCACGACAGGCGGCATCTACGGCAAGCCGCATCAAAAACAAATTCTCGGTGCGGACATGGCGCGCGGGGCTCAAAACCCATTTACCAAGCTTGGCACACCTGGAGCGCGACCGTGAACGCAAGAGCGGGAACGATCCAAATGGGCGCGGACCGCAAGCCCAGGCCAAGCATTCTGCGCAAGCTGCGCCATCCGCTTCGCATTATCGCGTTTGCGTTCGGCGCTTACGCGCTCACATTCGGCTACGCCTCGGGGCTCGGCATCGCCGCGGCTTGCGTGGGCGCCGGCTTGGCTGTGGTGCTTGGTGAGTGGCTGGGACGTTCATCGCTGCGGACGTGGCCTGTCGTGGGTATCCTCGCGGTTTGCACGATCCTCATCTGCTGGCTCGCCGGCCTGACCAGTAGCGCGACCGTGTTTTCGGAGAACTTCGGGCACCGCGCTGCGCTCGATATGCGTGAGTCGATCCAGTTCTTCGCCGCCTTCTTGGGCGTACTGTCCCTCATTCGCTTTGTTGCGCTTCGTAACCCGAACCTGCTCTTCTTGGAGGTCATCTACGCCGCGCTCGCGCTCGCGCTCGCGCTCGAGGCACATCGCGACGGCATGATCGCGCGTCCACTTTGGCTGAGCGACTACGCGTGGCAACGCAACCTCGACCCTACGCACTTGCTCATCGGAGCAGGCGTCGTCGCTGCTGGCATTCTGCTTCTACTGATCGCGCTTGAGCGCCGCAAGCGCTTCCCGTGGCCCGTCGTCATCGGCCTACCTCTGCTCGCACTGCTCACCGTCAGCGTCATTCGCTCCGTGGGCCCGCCGCAGGCCGAGCCCGAAGACGGTATTGGCATCAAAACCGACGAGCTGGGCGACGACCCCGAAGACATGGACGACTACCCGAGCGAGGGCAAACCTGAAGAAGGCAGCGACGCTGGCGTCGAGCCACAGGGTGGCGATGGGGGTAGCGGGCAACCCAAGGACGCGGGTGCAGAAGGCGGTGCGAGCGGCTCACAATCGAAGGACGCGGGCGCGGACGGTGGTGGCGGGGGCCAACCCCAAGAAACGCCGCCTCAGGTCGACAACCCGAACGACCCGAACCCAAACGCCACGCCCGCTCCGATGGCCGTCGTGGTGTTTGAAAACGACTACGACCCGCCCGCGCAGTCGTACTACTTCCGGCAGGGCTCGTGGAGCCAATGGAACGGCTCGCGGCTTTTACCTTCGACGATGGAACAGGCCGACACCGACTCGCTGCGTGCCTATCCTGATACGGCAACACAGATCGATGTCCCCAAATCAGCGCATCGTGAAATCGTTCGGGGCCGCGTGGCGTGGATTGCCGACCATGACCTGCCCTTCGCACTCGAAACGCCGCTCTCCTTTACGCCCATTGCCAACCCAAACACCGAGCGCTTTACACGCGCGTATCGCTTCGTCTCCTCCGCTCAGAAGACCGACTACCAGAACCTACTCGAACTGCAGTCGGGCAACCCGAAGTGGTCTGAAGAGCTGAGCAAGCTCTATCTGCAGCCCCACCCGGACGAGCGATACGAGCGACTCGCCTCCGAGATCACCGAGAAGCTCCCCGAAGCGTACCGTGACTCACCGCTCGCTAAAGCGGTCGCCATCAAGCTCTACCTGGACAAAGAGCTCGTGTATTCGACCAAGGAGCGTCACGCAGGCGTCAAAGACCCAACCACGCACTTTCTGTTCGGCAACCGCGTCGGATACTGCGTGCATTTCGCGCACGCAGCTGTGTTCTTGTGGCGCTCCATCGGTATTCCTGCGCGCATCAGTAACGGCTACATGGTGCCCGCGGAAAACCGTCGAGGTGGCTCTTCTCTGCTCATCCGCAGCGGCGACGCCCACGCTTGGCCTGAAATCTACCTCGATGGCGTGGGTTGGATCGTCCTCGACATCGCAGCCGAGCGCGTGCTCGACCAACCAGGCAAAGCACTCGATGAAAATCTACAGCGGATGCTCGGTGAGATGGCGCGTGAGAAACCCGCTGTTCCCGAAAACCTCGAAGATGTCGAGGAGGACCGCGTCGACTGGGCCGGACTCATCGGTAAAGGCCTCGCTGCGACACTCGGCTTTGTGCTCCTCTTCTTCTACAGCTGGAAAGTTTGGCGACGGATCGTGCCTGCACTTTCCACCAGGTCGCGGGTTCGCACCGGGTATCGCGCCATGCTCGACCGCATGTTCGAGGCCGGCCTCTCCCGCGAGCATGGAGAAACACGGGAAGCGTTCTCGCGCCGGCTCGCCGCTCAAATTCCGGCCCTCGGGCCGCTCACTGAGCGACACGTCGCTGAAAAGCTGGGTTGGCCGCAAGGTCAGGCGAAGCATGCGCCAATTCCCACGCCGCACGGCGGCACACCCACCGAAGACCTTCTAAAACATGCCCGCCGTGAGCTTCGCGCCGCAACACGCTGGTGGCGTCGACTCCTCGGGCTCCTCTATCCCTTTACACCGATTCACGTCAGGTAACGGAAACAATCATGGAAAATCCACAGTCACAACAATCTGAATTTGAGCAAAGTAAATATGTGACCCACACCAAGGCGCCGCCCATCGTCGACTTGCAGGCCGCCTACGGTGTCATTGAACGCCTGCGCGGAAAACTTCGCTCGGCCGTGCGTGGGCGAGACGATGTCATCGAACTCATTATCATCGCCCTGCTCGCCGACGGGCACGTACTGCTCGAGGACTACCCCGGGTCGGGTAAAACAACCCTCGCGAAAGCTCTCGGCGACTCGATCATCGACGACATGCCGGATGACGACATCGTCACGATTCGTCGCATCCAGTTCACGCCCGACCTCTTGCCTTCGGATATCACGGGCACGACCATTTTTGACCCGAATACCAACCACTTTTTCTTTCGACCGGGCCCCCTTTTCGCACATGTTGTACTCGCGGACGAAATCAACCGCACCTCGCCCAAAGTACAATCCGCTCTGCTCGAGGCGATGGGCGAAAAGCAGGTCACCGTAGACAACCAAACTCGCGCACTCGACAGGCTCTTCTTTGTCATCGCCACGCAGAACCCGCTCGACCTGGCGGGCACCTTTCCGCTGCCAAGCGCACAGCTTGACCGCTTCTTGTTCAAGATCCGCATGGAACACATCTCGCGCGACGCTGAGCTCGAGGTGCTCGCGAACCTCAAGGCCATCAAAGCAGGGCCTGACCAGAGTCTTGAGCGAGTCACCCGCACAGAGATCCTCGATGCGCGCACGGTGGTCGAAGAGCAGGTGTACGTCGCCAAGGAAATTCACGAAGCCTTGGTCGACATCGCCGTCGCCACCCGGAGCGACTCCCGCATTTTGCAGGGCATCTCGACCCGTTCGCTTGTGCTGATGATTCCTGCGCTGCAAGCGCGTGCGCTCTCGCAAGTCCGCGACCACGTCACGGCCGACGACATCTACTCGCTCTCCTTTCATGTCCTTGGTCACCGACTCGAACTCGCACCCGGTGCCGCGGATTTCAACCAAGTCATCTATGACTGCGTCAAAGGTCCGCTTGAGCGGCTGGCGCAAGCCACACTCCGCCGACCCTAAACAGTGCAATTTTCCTTGTCTCACACCCGTCTCATCGCCCACACAACACTGTTTGCCATGCAGATCTTTCTCGTTGTGGGGACGGCGGAGGCGCAGTCGATTCAGGCGCAGCCCACATCACAGGTTCCGCCTGGGCCGTGGACCGAAGCCGAGCGCGAAGCGTACCGCCTCTACCGCAACGACAAGCCCGTCGAAGCGCGCACGAAGGCGGAAAAGGTCGTCAAAGCAAACAGCGAGTCACTGATGGGGCACTACGTCCTGGCAGCGGTCCTCTTCGAAGCGGAAGGCTCGCTCTCGCGCGCGATGTACCACTTTGGTAAAGCGCGTGAGATTTACGAGACCCGTTGGAAGCCCTCGAGCCGCTCGGCCGATTCGCCTTGGACGCTGCACCGAGACCTGCTCTTTCAGGCTCAAAACCTGGCTGGCCAGATGGAACTCCACAACTACCAACTCGAACTTCAGAGCTACCACGACTACCTCTACGATCCGGATTTACTTGCCGAACGTGCATGGCCACTCGTTCGCCTGGGACGGGAAGACGAAGCGCGCAAGTTCGCCAAGCAAGCCATCGCATCGAACAACTCGTGGCAGCGCTCTCTGGGCATGAATGCGCTTTGCGCCGTAGAGGGCGAAGCGCAAACACGCGATCCTTATTATGTCGCGTGCAAGGCAGCCCTCGCCAACGCCAAGCGAGAGCAAGCGGCCGGAGAAGAGCAAGCCGTGGCTGTGCACGCCTACAACGCTGCGCTGGCCGCGCTTTCCGCAGGCAAGCCGAGCGAGGCGATTCGCTTTCTCGAAGAGGGTGCACGTCGGCTTGAGTTTACACCCGCCAATCCGTGGCGACTGCTGGTCCGCATCTACATCGACATGGGCAAGATGAACGATGCGGTCGACGCCCTGCTCAACATGCAGCGCTGGCGCAAGAGACAGCCCGCGTATCTGCGCGATCAAGATCGAGCGGAGAACGACGCCGTCTTCGGACTGATGATGCTCGTGGGTGGTAGGACCGAAGACGGTCTTCGCGCCATCGACCGTGCGATCGACCAACCGGACCGCCGAGGGCTTACCTCTTCGGTTCGCGAACAGGCCGTCGGCGCGCACGCACTCATGCGCCGAGCCATGCTCAAGACCCGCATCGAACGTCGTATGGAAGAGGCCGCCGCCGGGAGTGTGTTCACGCGCATGTGGGCCTGGGTCGAATCGATTCCGGACCGCATCAAGGCCTGGATGGATGGCCGCCGCGTCTCGAGTGCGCTGGCAGACGAAAAGCGCCTCGTGGCAACGCTTCGTCCCCAGGTTCGAGGTGGTCTCGAGCCCATCCCTTACTGGATGGTTGGCGACCTCGTCGAAGTACTGGGCCCGGGCGTCGTGCTCGACGCGCTTGCGGAGGCCAGGCGCGAGGACCAGCATGTCGGTTACGTAGGCGGACACTTCGACGCCGTGCGCGCCGAAGCACTTTTCGCCCAGGGGCGAAGCAGCGACGCTCTCAAGCGAGCCGCACTCGCACTCGACCGCCTTCCCGAGCACGAAGCGCTCTTGCGCGCACGTGTCCATACGGTGATCGCCAAAGCAGCGCGCGACCTTGCCAAGGAGGAGACCGAATTTCTGGCGATTGAGCGCGCACTACGCATCGACGGTGGCATGCTGCGACGACTGGGCATCTCCCTTCCCGCAAAAATCATGGGCAGCGGCAAGCTCGGCAAGCAGGTTGCCTCAGCCCTCACCGAATCTCCTCGCTTTCGAACCGGCAAAGCCTTTCGCGTCGAGGTCTACAGCAAAAAGACCAAAGAAGACGAAGACTCCATCAAAGCCTGTCTCAGCAACCACCGTGGCGAGCAAATCCGCTGCAGCGAAAACCCACGTGGCCCCGCCCCGAAGGACGACGACGGAGAAGGTGACAAAGGTGGACAGTCCACGAATGGCACAACGACCACCGAAGGGCAGTCCTCTGGCGACGCAAAAAAAGAAGCCGAACTTGAAAGCGACGCACAGTTCGTAGAACGCATGGTCCGCGTCTTCCAGCACGAGCTTTTTGCGGCCGACGTGCGCATTTCGCAGGTCGACATGGGCTCGCTTGACGGGCGCGTCACAAGCGGCTCCGAAGTCGCCCGCGAGCGACTTCAAAACATGCTCGAGTACGTCGCCGAGTAAAGGCCGTCAGGTCGCGTCCACGGTCGCATTGTCGCTTTAGGTGGGGTCTGCACAACCGGGCTAAGTGGCTAACGCGAACGACTGCCCGATCTCTTTTCCGAAACCCGGCCGCTTTCCTCAATGATTGCAAGCCATCCGCACGCGTATTGCCGCGCACGAAGTTTGCTTACGCCTCGCACATGCAATTGCCCAAAGCTTCCGCTCCTTCTTTGCGGGCGTCCATCCTCGGTGTGGGACAGATCAATACGCTTTGCTTGATCGCTTGCGTCGCAATTCCCGCATCCTGGTCACTCAACAATCTCGGCAAGGCAAGCCAGCAAAACCTCACAGGACGAACCGAATCTTCGACCTGGAGCGCGGCAGACGTCCACGGAGATGGTGTCGAGGCGAATACACACGGGCTCAACATGCGAAGTTCTGCACAGGCCGTTGAACTCACTGTATTGAGCAGGGTCGCACAGATCATGAGATCAAGCGCGCGATCGGGTGTTGACGCGGCACAGGGCGTTGATACAGCAGGCAAACTTCGCGGCGTAACAGCCGACGGTGCCCAAGCATTCTATCGATTCGCGCAAGCAGAACTTCAAGACTTGGTCCCAGAGCCACAACGTTTGGCAGCGCTGCTGACCGATGTCCATCAAGCCACCGGCATCCTCAACAGTACCGATGACGTGCTCCGCGCAGCCCATACCGGGCAGCGCACGGCGCTGGCCAAAGCGGCAGCATTATATGTCGCAGGCGATAAGCCCGGACTACGAACCAATGCGCTGAGCGCAGAGAAACTACTGCTCGAAGCAGAGAAGCACTCCACTAAACTGCAATCGATGCCGGGCACATTCACAGAGGGGCAAAAGGCGCTTCTTGACGACAGCCTTCGCCCGACACTGCTCTTCCGCTTCACGGACGAATACGTCATCAGCCAAGCACGTCGAGGTGACTTCGCCATGTCCGAGTCTAAAGCGAGGCTGGGCATCTACAAGAGCGATGATCTCCAGTGGCTCAGGCTTGCCCGAAACAGACTGCTTCCCGGATCGATAACCCCGTTCGCGCGCCTCATCGATCGCACGACGAAGGTTACCGACACTGCACATATGTCACCCGAGCGACTACTTCGCGCCCGCTCGCTCATGCGCGACGTCCAGGCCAACTTTCGTGCCCCAGAACCCCGATATACACCTGAGGGAGTTTCTGCCAATCCACCCGTAGCGCAGCTTGAACTGCACGCCTTACGCGAAGCAGCTCGTGAAATCGCCGAAGGCAACCCCGAGCTTGGTCTCGAGCTCATCGGGTACGCAGAAAGCCGGATGCTCAACCCCTCGACGGGCAAGCCACTGGCCATCCAAGGCCATCCACGCTTCGAGACACCCGAGGCGGTGGAGGCGCTCCTCGGTCGTCTGAGGCGTGCAGCAGAAGTCCAAGTCAAAACGGCAACTAAGTAAACTTGGAGACGCGCCTCCAGCGTCAACTTATCAGAACTCGCTCAGAGTGTGCTCAAGTAGGCGACGAGAGCTTGCAGCTCCGATTGCGAAAGGTGGGAAGTCTGTCCGTGGAGGTCTCCGCCCCCACAACGCTCGTCCGTGAACCGCGCCATCAAAGTCTTCGCGCATCCGTCGTGCATGTAGGGCGGTCGATGCGAGAGCCCTACCAGCGACGGCACCTGAAAAGCGCCACCTGTCCCGACGTCGACCGTCGCGTTGTTGGTAAAGCGTTCCCCAGAATGGCAGCTCGCGCAGCCGACTGCAGAACGCTCAAAGAGTGCCTTGCCTCTCGCAACAGCTTGTTCATCGCCTGCGACTGCAAAACTCGGTGGCATCGCAAGCCTGTCGAGCCAATCATCCACATCCAACAAGTTACCGTGGCGCGCCACCGATCCACCCATACGCTCAAAAAATGTCTCCTGAACGAGCTCTTCCATATCGCGATGCTCACCTTGCCAATGAAATGGCGCCGTATCGAGTAGTCCGCCGCGAAGATCTTGGGTACGCCGGATCTCCCCCGTGACAAACTCCCACGCGACCCCGTCATCTCCACCATTCGGGTGACACGATGCACAAGTCAGACCAAACCCCGTATCCGTGTGGAAGTCCTCATGACCAAGGTCGAGAATTCCCCCCTGATAGAAATCTTTACTCGTCGCAAGATCGAGCCTCGGCGCATCGACGAGTGAACGTTGAGCCTCAGCCGCCTCTTGGTACTGAGCGATAACGATGCGCCAAGGGTTGCGAGTTTGTATGGCGATTGTTGCACCAAACCTCGCCATCCCGATCCACCGGCCTCCGACGTCCTCTACACTTGAACGTATGCTCAACGGACGCGGCTGAATGCATTCAACAATCTGATTTGACGCTGGCTTCCAGGGCTCAGAATCGAAGCGAAAAACAGAAGCGGCATTTCTATTTCCCGATGCGAGGATGAACCGTTCCTCACCGTGGTCGATGGTGTCGAGCGGTAGCGCGGGTATGTCTAAGACCCGTGTGTGGGCAACCTTGCCATGCCGCATCACTGTCAGAGCGCTATTGACGGGATGGGTCGCGCAAGAGCGGCTGTGATATTGAGGAGTTGGGTCCGACTGACGAGCCACGACGTCGGCCTGCACCACGTGATGCGTGAGAAGAACGCTTGCATCTTCCGCGGCACGCATACGCCAGGCACTCGCTGCGCCCGCCCGCTCGGGCGTATCCGGAACGAGCTTTGCTCGAACGCCCATATCGTGCCCGAGCACATACACCTCGGCGGTCCTGAAAACAGAAACGTAGGCGTGCTCGCCACTGAACACGACATCCCTCAGCCCCGGCTCAAGCTGCACCGAGCGAACAACGTCGCCGCCTTCAGCCGCTTGCTCCAACACACGACCGTCCGCGCAAGCAACCCAGAACCGTGCCCTTTGAAGCGACTCCTTTTCGTCGGGCACACGCGCAATGCCGCGAGGCTCAGAACAAGTGGGCAGCATCCCAAGAACTGAACGCCAGCCGGTGTGGATTTGCGCGACTTCTCCGCTTCCCTCTAACAGGACTCCGAACAGCTCATCGGTCAGCTGTGCAACGCGTCCTGGCCGGCTTGCTGCATCAAGCTTCAAGACTTGCTGCGTATGGCCTTGCTCAAGGAGCCAAACGGAGTCGTGATCAGCATCAGACGCCACGACGCTCTGACCGTTCCAGGCGAACTCAATCGAGCCGCCGCCAATCGGCGGAACAGCCACTTGTGGGTCACGCTCATCGGCAGCGAGAGGCGCGAAGCTGTCGGTCTGCGAACTGCAACCGACTACGGCGATGGTGGCGAATACGGTTATCCATTTGTGGGGCATGCAAACTGACTACGCAAACGGTGTGCCCGCACATTGTTGACGAAAAAGGCAGTCGTTGCGCTGGCGCCTCATCGAACGACTGTGCGCATCAGAAACATGTGAGCAGATAACTGCACACGACTAGCGGGGCCGCGATCGTACGCTGAGCAGGTGCGAGTGTGCCCCCGACGCCGTGTGCAACAACAACCGCGTAGGATTTCCCGGCGACCCGTGTGTCTTCCAACTGCGCGTCGATGGCCACCAGATGTAAACTTGGGGACGCGGCCCAACCGTCAACTTGACGCAACCACGCTTCGCACAAACCGAGAATGCGACAATGCCTCGCAAAGCTCGCGAAATACCACCTCACCAACTGGTTCATGTACGCAGCCGTTTCGTAGACGGCCGCTTCACTTTCGACGACAGCGCTAGACGTTATTACCTACTTCAACTGGACAGGTCATTACACGATGTGGACTGGACTCTCATCAGTTTTGCCCTCATGAGTTCGCATATCCACCTTGGTCTTTTGTCCGGTCTCACACCGTTGTCTGCGTGGATTCATCGGGTCCACACAGCGACTTCCGGGTGGATCAACGCAAGACGTCGGTTCGCGTCGCCGCAAACGCTTGGCCCAGTATTCGGAGACCGCCCCAGCACGAACCTGGTTCCAATGGAGAACACACTCGAGTTGCTTACCTACCATCACAACAACCCCGTAAAGGCAGGTGTTGTCGCGTCGCCTGCCGAATCGATGTGGACGAGTCATCGCCAGTATCTCAGCCTCCCTTGTTTTCATAGCAAGTCGTTGGACGTCAATCGTGGCCTTGCCTTGGCCTCGC
Organism: uncultured Polyangiales bacterium; assembly: GCA_964487255.1. Taxonomy (GTDB): domain Bacteria; phylum Myxococcota_A; class Polyangia; order Polyangiales; family CAZAQV01; genus CAZAQV01. Next base: position 99,086 of record CAZAQV010000003.1, read on the forward strand.
TGAGTTGGCGACAGTTCGCCAGACATCTGAACAACGCAGCAGACGACGCCCGTATTGTGAGTGGAGGACCGGGTGCGGCGGTGGCACTGGTTGCACGACATCTCGACCTACCCGAACGTGCTCTGTGTGGTGGATCTCGAGCAAGACACGTTGTCTTCGCAAGACGCGTGGTTCTGTCACTCGCATCCGAGTGGGGCTATTCCACAGCGAGAACAGCCACCGAGTTGGGTATTTCGAGAGCAGCAGCGACGAAATTGTTGAATTCCGCTTCACCTCAAGCCCGCTTTATCGGTCGGAAACTAGCCAGACAGCACGCGGGTTTGGCAAACATCTAGTGCTGTGACCACGAAGTTCTGAACCCATCCGCTGCGCAGCAAAGCGAACTCGGTTGTCGTTCAAACTTGAATCTACGCTGCAGGTGCTGCGTTTTCTCTCCTACGATTTCGCTCCGCTGCTGTGCGGCCAGGGATCACAACCTCGCGGTCACAGCACTAGCTATTGTGAATGCTCGGCGGCAAGTTGACGCATGCGGCGCGTCCCCAAGTTGACAGCTATGAGTAGCCGACCATGCGCTGCTGGTCGTTGTCCCAGAGCTTGACGCGGAAAGCGCGCAAGATGTCCTTGGGCCAGAGCGTGATCGTGTGTGGGCTTTGCAGCTCGGGGATGGCCGCCATGGCTTCAGGAAGCCGATAGAAAGGAATCATGGGGTTGAGGTGATGAATATGATGGTAGCCGATATTGCCGGTAAACCAGTTCATCACCGGGCCGCATTTCATGAAGCTCGACGATTCGAGCGCGGCCTTGGTGAAGTCCCACGTCTCACGCGGTTGGATGAGCACCTCTTCAAAGTTGTGCTGAATATAAAAAAGGTATGCGCCGCTCATGCATGCAACGGCGAGCGGTAACAAGTAAGTCACAAAGAGCGTCCATGGACCGAACGCGACTCCAACTCCAATCGAGAGCACAATGTGAAGCACCAGCGCGACGATGGCGGAGTAGTTCTTTTTGGGGTCGCGCAAAAACGGGTGAATGCACATGCCGTAAGAGAAAACTGTGAGCCACGCCAGCATGATGGTCAGCGGATGGCGCGCAGCCTTGTACCGAAAACGAAGTCCTGGAGACATGTTTTTCCACATCTCCGTGGTCACGACGGGATATGAGCCCACGTGCGAGCCGACGATTTTCATGTTGTTGGCGTGGTGATAGTTATGGGTTTGCTTCCACACCCGCGGCGGAACGAGAACCAACATCCCGTAGGCCTTGAAGATCCACTGAGCTGGCTTCGAGTTGCGAAGCAGCGAACCATGCATATGGTCGTGGAAAAGAATAAAGAAACGCACGGTCGTCAATCCCGCGATCACCGAACTCACGAGCTGCAGGTACCAAGGCACAGGCGCGACGGTTACCGCTAGGGCCAGCACAATTACCAACGCGGTGGAGAGCACCGCGAACCAGGACCGGACTTGGCTCTCTTGGGTAAAGGGTTTGGTGGCTCGAACCAGCTCTTTGCCAGTTCTCGGCGCTGTGGTGTCGACAGACATCGCGGCGAAATCTAGCTCAACTCTCCCCAAGTCCCAAATGCTTTTCCAATGAAACGATGGCGGAATTGGGAGCATTGGCCGGATGCGCCTGAGTTTGCCTGTGTCACAATGGCCGAACTGTGGATCCAACGCGCCAACACCCCTACACCCCGTTTATTTCTCGGGTGAAGAAGCCTGCGCAATATTTGGGCGGCGAGCACGGACAGAAGCGACGGGAGTGGACAGATCGCTGCGCCAAGGTCTGTCTGGCGTTTCCGGACCTTTACGAAGTCGGCATGAGTCACTTGGGTTTCCGAATTCTCTACGGAATCCTCAACAGTCGCGAGGACACGCTGGCAGAGCGTTGTTACGCACCGTGGCCCGATCTGGAAGCCGAACTGCGCAGCCACGACGAGCCGCTACGCTCCCTCGAAAATTGGAGAGCGCTTCGCGAGTTCGACGTAGTCGGCTTTTCGCTCCAGTTCGAGCTCACCTACACCAACATTCTTGCGATGCTCGACCTGGGGGGTATCGCATTGCGAACCTCAGAGCGCTCAGACGACGCCCCATTGATTGTCGCGGGCGGCCCCGTGGCAACGCATGCCGAACCGCTTGCGCCCTTCATCGATGCCTTCGTGATCGGCGACGGTGAAGAAGTCACGCCGCAGATCGCTCGCCGCTGGAAGGAGCTCTGTGACGCCGGCACGCCACGACGCGAACGACTTGCGCAGCTCAGTCAGATACGCGGTGTTTATGTGCCGTCACTCTATCGCACGGTCCTCGAACCCGACACCGGAATCGAGGTCGTAGCGCCGCCAACCGACGCGCAAATACCCTTCCCGGTCGAGCGAGCCTTCGTCGCCGACCTATCCGACTACCCGTTTCCGACCAACTCGCCAACCGGCACGACCGAAACCGTCTTCGACCGCAGCGCGATCGAAATCGCGCGTGGTTGCACAGAAGGCTGCCGTTTTTGCCAGGCCGGGATGATCTACCGACCCGTTCGCGAACGACGGCCCGTCGATGTGATCGAAACGGTCAAGCAAGCCCTTGAGCACGGCGGCTACGACGAGGCTTCCTTGACCTGTCTCTCGACCGCAGACTACAGCGCCGTCACGCCGCTTATTAAAGGCCTCGTCGACGTCCTCAAAGAAGAGCGCGTCTCGCTCTCTGTCGCGTCCCTACGCGCATACGGACTGAGCGAAGACACCCTGGACGACCTTCGGGAGGCGCGCGCCGGCGGCCTGACCTTTGCCCCAGAAGCAGGCAGCCAGCGCATGCGCGACGTCATCAACAAGAACGTCACCGAAGCGCAGCTTCTTGAGACCGCAGAGCGGGTGTTTTCACGCGGCTGGGACAAGATGAAGCTCTATTTCATGATCGGCCTCCCCACCGAGGAGGACGAGGACGTGCGGGACATCATCGAGACCGGCAAGGCTGCCCAGTCCGTCGGAAAAAAGCATATCGGTGGCCGCGCGAAAGTCGTGGTCAGCGTCAGTACGCACGTCCCCAAGCCGCACACGCCCTTTCAGTGGTGCGCCATGGACTCGCACGCCGAGATCGTACGCAAGCAAAACCTCCTCAGGCAAAGCGCCCACCGGAGCCCGGTACGACTCCGCATGCACGATGCGGAAGGCTCTTGGCTCGAAGGCGTCATTGCGCGCGGAGACCGGCGTGTGGGAGACGTCCTCGAAACGGCGTACAAGAACGGAGCAAGGTTCGATTCTTGGCAAGAGCACATGAAGCTCTACGTGTGGGAGGCAGCCTTTGCAGAGCACGGACTCGACACGGCCCCGTTTTTGGGCACGATTCCCGTCGATGCCCGCCTCCCCTGGGACCATATCGACGTCGGTCTCGAAGAAGGTTTTCTCAAAAAGGAGTACCGCAAGTCGATGCGGGGACGCCTCAGCCCGCCGTGCGGAAAGATGGTCGGTCAGTTCGTCCACGCCACGCACCTCGAACAAGCGCAGGCGGAGTCCAAGCGCCTCGTTTGTTACAACTGCGGCGTCGCGTGCGATCTCGATCAAATGCGCCAGGAACGAAAAGACTTCCTCATCAGCCTCGATGCGATCCACCCACGCGAGAAGCGCAACGACGCACCCGAGCCAACGCCCACTCCACAGTCGGCTCGAAAGAAGAACCGCAAGCCGCCTGCGCGTTACGATCAAGGCCCGGCAAAACGGATACGCTTGTCGTTCTCGCGCCTGGGCGCGGTCTGTTATGCGGGCCATCTCGACTTGATCCGTCTGCTCCCGCGTATCTTTCGGCGTGCTGGGGTTCCGCTTTTTTACACGGAGGGCTTCAACCCACGCCCCGCGATGACCTTTAGCCCCGCCCTTCCGGTAGGCATGCATGCGCTCGGCGAGTATCTCGACGTCAAGGTCGACGCCGATCGCTACGTGCACGAAACAGCCAGCCTTCCAGAACTCCTGAACGCTCACTCGCTCGAGGGAATTCGCTTCTTTGACGCGCGCGAGCTCGGACCGAGCGATCCTGCGCTCAACAAAGTTCTAAATCGCGCCCAGTACGTCGCGGCCGTACCTTGGAGCCTGTTGCAAACTCGAGGCCTAACCTCGGCAGAGGCAGTTCGTGCAAGGTTCGACATCGCAGGCGAGAGCCCGATGGAAGTGGTCCGCGTGATCAAAGGCATCAAGAAAAAAGTTCGTGTCAGCGACTACCTACAGTCCTATCAAGTAGGGACCGGGCTCGACGCGTTGGAGCGCGCCGGAATCGTCGGAGACATCCTTCCAATCCGCTTCGTTATCGAAGTCACGGGTCAAGGCACGGCTCGCCCGAGCGAGGCGCTCGAAGCCCTGCTCGGCGAGGCGCTCGATGTTCAATGGGTCAGGGAGCGCCTGTTCTTGCAAGAGGGGCGGCGCCAAGCCGATCCCATCGAAAAGCAGAGCGTCACTGGACATGTTGCGAGCCCGGCCTAGGCTTGCTCGCGAACCACGAGCAAGATGAGCGACGCCACCGACATCCTCAAGAGCATCGTCCGCAGCACCGCGGGGGACTTCCTGAGCCGCATTCGCAACACGGGACTGTCCAAAGCGATTGGACAAGCGATTGGCGACATCCGCGCACAGCGCTCTCGCATCAGTGCCAAAGAACTCAGCGCAGCTTGCGCTGACATCCGAGGCGTCAAGAGCATCACCATCGGCTTTGTGGGTGGCAAGCTCGACGTCTATGTCGAACGCGATGGCAGCGACATCGGCTTCCAGCTTGAGCCTGGGCCGATTCGCTTCGCCCCGCGCGGCGCGAAAGAAGTGTCCTTTTTTGTCCACCCCGCCGAAGCGAGCACCGGGCCGCTCACTTCGGATATCGTAGGGCGAATCGCTGGAGAGGTGGCTGCACGCCTGTGGAGTTTCTCTCCGAACCCGATCGGCGGAGCCGCTATCGCTGACCGCGACGGCCGCCGGCTCAGTCTCGACCTTCGCGACACGCCGGTTGGACGGGGGCTACGCGGCTCTCCGATGGAGATCTTGCTCGAGGCCATCGAGCTTCGTAGCCTCCGCGTTGAAGACGACGCGCTCGTCATCCAAATTGGCCTTCCGCGCCCCCTCGGGGTTTAGAGGGTCGTCTCGCCGCCGAGGTGTTAGTGTGCTGACATGGGACAGACAAAGTCTCCAAACACTCGCATTCACGACGCCCGGCTCACGCCCGCGGAGCGCACCCAATCCATTGGCCAACGCGGCGTCGTTTTCTGGCTCACGGGTCTTTCCGGGTCGGGCAAGAGCACCATCGCATATGCCGCGGAGGAGCGCCTGGTGCGTGACGGCAAGGTCGCGTTCGTCCTGGACGGCGACAACCTTCGACACGGTCTATGCGGTGACCTTGGCTTTTCAGAAGCAGACCGCAAAGAAAACATGCGCCGCGTGGCTGAGGTCGCGAGACTCTTCGCAGACGCCAACGTAATTACGCTCGTGTCACTCGTTTCGCCCTACGCTACGGACCGAGAACAAGCCAAATACACCATTGGCGCGGAACGTTTTTATGAGGTCCACGTCGCGACACCGCTCGAGGTATGTGAAGCACGCGACCCGAAAGGGCTTTACCAAAAAGCGCGCAGTGGAAAGCTCACAGGGATGACGGGAGTCGACGCCCCCTTCGAAACGCCGACCGAGCCGGCGTTGCGTTTGACACCGGCAGCGCTCGACGAGCAGGTGAGTGCCTTGCTCGCCCTACTTTCGGCATCTTAGGGCGTCGCTTTACCCAAGATGTACTTGTCCACGTTGTGATCGTGCTCGACGAGGCTCTTGGCGAAGGCGTGACTGCCATCCCCTTTGGCCACGAAAAAGAAGTATTCGTGCTTCTCCGGAGCCCGCGCGGCCTCGATGGCCGCGAGTCCCGGATTCGAGATAGGTCCTGGCGGAAGTCCCTCGTGCCGGTAGGTGTTGTAGGGGTTCGATGCGTCTCGCAGCATCGCCTTTGTAATACGCCGTCCGTCGAAGGCACGGCAGCTGAGCAAAGTCGGCTTGATGGAACACCCGTACGAAACCGTTGGGTCGGCTTGCAACCGCTTGGGTGTAAACGTAGGGTCGTCGAGGCGGTTCTGAAACACACCGGCCACCGTGGCTCTTTCAGAAGGTTTCTGCGCTTCTTCTTCGACGAGGGAGGCCATCGTGAGCAGCGCGTTGACGTCCTCGACGCCTTCGATGTTCGGCCCAACCTTCCGCCAGAAGTTGCTCACCAGCCGTTCTACGACAGCCTCCGGCTCCGAGGGCGTACGCAACGCGTATGTATCTGGAAACAAATACCCCTCCGCCGACGACGCATCGATCCCTAACTTGCGTAATAGGTCGGCGTCTTCGGTAGCGGCGATAAATTCACGAGCCGAGCAAACACGTTTTTCTTGTAGAAGCTCGGCGACCTCGAAACGATTGAGCCCTTCGCGAACCAAGACACGATGCTGCTTTTCACCATACCCTTTCGCCAAGATCCGTAGCACATGAAACGGCGTCGTCTTCGCGGGGACGACTACCTCATGATCACGAAGCCGTGAAGAGGCTCCCATCAAGCGCAGATACAACCCAAACAATTCTGGGTGCTCAACCACGCCTTGATCGTGCAACTCGGCTACGAGTGCCCCGAGCTCATATTGATTCGGCGTTCCGGTCCAGCGTGCCCCCCCCGACGCTTCCGAGTTGGCGTAGACGAGGATCAAAAAACCGATCGCACCCAGGACGAGAGCAAGGAACAGAAACGCAAACACTCGCTTCATTCAGCCTCCGAAACACTGCCGCGAGATTCGAGAAAGATCTGAAGAACCCACGCAGCAGCCGCTGCGTCCACCTCCTCGCCTCTACGCTTCCCTCGGCCTCCAGTTTTGGAAACAGCTTGCGTCGAAAATCGTTCATCACAGAAGTGCAAAGGAATGTCAGGCAACGCCTTTTCAAGCAGTCGTGCAAAGCGCCGAACTCGCAACGAGGCCGCGCCCTCGTCTCCACTCAGCGAAAGAGGCAACCCAAGGACAACCCCAACGACATCATGCTCACGCGCCAGGCTCGCAAGTGCGTCTGCCCGCGCCTGCGGCGCGCCGGTCACGACACCATGCGGACTCGGTACTTTGACATCGTCGTCAGCAAACGCGACCCCCGTTCGCACGGTGCCAAAATCGAGGCCCATCCAGCACGCCATAGCCACGATACGGTAGCAAATGTGGGGTTTCCCCGCCCGCCCGAGAGCGCTATGGTCATGCCGTGGGTTGGAAGATCAACCGATTACGCGACAAGGCCAGCAATCTCGCACTTGCCGCAAAGCACGACAAAGCTGTGGCTGTATACGGCGAGCTGCGCGCGCTTGAGCCCGACGAACCTCGTTGGCCGCACAAGCAAGGCGATCTTCTCCGCCGGCTGGGGCGGGAGAATGATGCCGTCGAGGCCTACGAGGCAGCCGTCGATGCCTATGCTTCGAAGGGCTTTTTGGCGCGTGCAGCAGCGATGGCAAAGGTGATTCTGACCATCGATCCAGACCGTAGTGAAGTCCTCGCGCGCGTGAACCCTACGGCTGCACAAGAGCTCCGCAAAAAGACGGGGAGCGGTCTCTACGACGCCCGCCAGCTTCTTGAGCAAGCCGCTGCGGCCGACGCTGAGAAGGCTCAAGCAGCGCATGCGCAGCAGGAGGCCGCGAGACAGCCCAGCGAACGCCCCGCGACACCGTCTGAACCCGCGCCCGCGCGAAAGCGCAAAGACTCCTCCGTGTTTCAGGCGGCGGCTCCCCTCAAGGCAGTGCAAGACGAAGACGACCTCATCGTCTTCGACGACGCTGACGTCACAAACCTCACGCTCAGCGATCAAGAACTCAGCGACCCGAATGAACGCGTCACGACGGCCTCCGATGGTCCCGATGCACTGCAGCTGGCCGCCCTACCGGCCATGCCCCTGTTCGCAGATATCCCACCGGATGCGTTGCGAAGCTTGGTGAGCAACGCAGAACTGGTTGAGGTTGCGGCCGGCACGACAATCGTGACCGAAGGCTCTGCTGCTAACGCTCTATACGTACTAACCGAGGGCACGGCCAGGGTCACCTCCCCGAGAGTCGCTCGCCCTATCCTTTTGACCGAAGGCGAGGTGTTTGGAGAATCCTGCCTCGTCGACAGTGGCGCGCGTCAGGCCAACGTAGTCGCGCACACCGACGTAAGCGCCCTTCGAATTAGGAAAGACACCCTGGACGCGCTGTGCACCGCACACCCCCAGCTCCATGATGTGCTGCTCGAACTGCTGACCCGCCGTCTTGTCTCCAACCTGATGACGACATCGCCGATTTTCTGCGACCTGCCGAAAGAGGTTCAGCGCAAGCTCGCGACCTCATTCGAGATTCGTCGCGCGGATCCGGGAACAGCACTCATCATGCGAAACAAGCGCGCTGACGGTATGTACTTGCTACTCTCCGGCGCCCTCGAACTCATCGACAGCAACCAAGGGCGCTCCATCGTGCTTAACCCGGGTGCCCTGGTGGGCACCTACTCGTTGCTCCGCAAGACCGGCTCCCTCCACGACGTCCTGGTCAAGTCGCCCGCCATTGTATTGCGATTGTCCGCAACACGCTTCCGCATGGCAGTCATCGAAAGCCAGAACGCTGTGGACCATCTGCGCAGTCTGGCAACCAGCATGCCTGACCAAAACCAACCAACGCTATCGACCTGAGGGCGACTGGCCTTCGCGCAAACCCTCGAGTAGTGCCCGAACGTTGAGGCCGATGTCGGGCGTATGATATCCGCCCTCTTGTACCACGCAGGTTGGCAAACGCAGCGCACCAAGCAGCTCGCCAACACGAAAGAAGTCTTCGGTGGTAGGGTCGGGTTCAATTTCGCCAGCATGAAAGAAGACCGACGGATAAACCGTCCTTCCTTCCTCCAGAACGGCGCTCTGCTCGTAGAGCCTGAGCAAGTCGGGTGCGTGTTGCTTCTTGATTTGCTCTAGCGGCTGCGATTTGGGCTCACGGAATGGGGCGTGAAGAAGCCATGCCTCGTTATAGCTCGCTGCCGTGGCAGGTCGAGATCAGTGGGCAATGAAAACTCCGACACACTTCGATGCGCCTACTCGCAAAGCGAGATGCCGCCATCTGTCGCGCGAAAGAATCCACGATCCCTTCAAAGTCCCGCACGGCCTGTCCGACACTCACGTCGTCGAAAATGGGGTCGCGCGGCTTTCCGTCGACGAACCACACGCCAGCGCTGACTTCTTTCATGCGCGTGTGGTCGGAGTGGGCGGCGCGATACCCGAGTGCATACGCAGCGAGCTGAAACGCATACGGTAACACGGGCGCATTTGTCGCGGGTGAGGTGGCTTTGTAGTCAATGATGTGCGCACTCTTCGGCGTCTCAACCAGCAGGTCGATTTGTCCACGCACCGCAACGGTTCCGGCTTCGACATGAAAGTTTAGCGTGAAGGGAAGTTCTCGATGAACTGTGACGTCCTTAGCCGCTAGCGAGCGCGCATAGCGAGACTGCAAGAACGCGCGCATACGGGTCAAGAGATCTTGTTGTGCACCGAACGGCAAACCGCTCGCTTTGACCCGCGCCTTCCACGCTGCCTCCGTCGCCTTGGCATTGGCTGATATTGCGCTCCAGTCCGTGTGCTCGAGTAGTGCGTGCAAGAGCGTTCCGCGCTCGCGCGCATCCATCACCGGGGCAATCGAAGGACGGGGCGAAGAGGTTTCATCGGAACGAGCCTGCACCAGGGGGTCGTAGAGGTCGCCAAGAAGGGAGCGCGCCCGAAAACGCCTCGGGCAGCGGGCAAACTCTTCAAGCATCGTCACCGAAACCTCCCAAGCCTGAGAAGGAACATGTTGGCGTACAACCGCCGGGGCGATGCGCCCCTTGAATTCAGGCAAGCGTGCTTCCGGGGGCTCGCCAGGGATACCCGCGAGATGGACCTTTTCGGGACTCACGCGTTGGAGCACAGGATCCACCACGGTCACGCGAAGACTCTTTTTCGAGCGACGAAGGCCGCTGAGCACCAGGTGGTCACGTGCACGGGTGATCTGCACGTAAAAGAGTCGAGCGGCCTCCGCTTCGATGCGCGCGGAAGCCACGCTGCGCACCTCTGCATAGTGCGCGCCATCCACCCACTTCCCCGGTCCTCGAACTGAAACCGCCACGCCACCAGGCGCATCACGGTCATAGAGGACCTTTTCGTTCGGAACGGGAATTTGTCGTCCTAGATCAGCTGCCACGACCACCCGAAACTGAAGACCTTTGGACTGGTGCACCGTCATGATGCGCACCGCATCACTAACCGCGCCAACGACGTCGGCTTCCGGGTCGAGCTCCCGCTCGGCCCGAGCGCGCAGCTCGCGCAAGAGTCTACGTGGGCTCTCCCCGGCTACCTCGCGCACCAACAGTTCGCTGCAGATTCGGTCGACGTTTGCCACCCGCTGCTCCCCGGACGGCAGCTGTAGCAGAATCGACCGATACGAAGAGAGCCTGAGCAAGTGCTCCACAGCGTTCATCAGTCCAACGCTGTCGATGGTGCGGCGAAAACGAAGCAACTCGGACATCCACTGTGCCCGCTCTGCCCCGAGCACCGCATCCCATGGAGTCTGCTCCGGAGGTTGGCGGAACACCTGCGGTCGCTCTCGTGCCAACGCATGCAACTCAGCGGTACTCAGCTGCAGCATCGGACCACGCAACACCGCGAGCAACCCGCGGCCGTCATCGAGGTCGAGCAATAGCGCTGCGAGACTCATCAGGTCGCGCGCTTCGGTCGTCGTGAGCAGGCCCCGACCCTTGAGAACCCGGTAGGGGACACGTAGCTTGTCAAATGCGCGCGTGAAGTCACCGAGCTTGGTAAAACGGGGTAACAAGAGCGCGATATCGCCGTAGCCCGCAATGCGACGCGCTCCCCCATCGTCGATTTCGACACTCCCCGTACGGACCACCGAAGCGATGTGGCGGGCCACCGACAATGGCTCTTGATCGACGCTACGCACATCGGGCACCGGTTCGATCAACGTTACGCTTGGCCCCGTGCCGAACGACTTCCGCGCGGGCTCAAGCGCCTCTTTCTCAGCATCGAAATGCATCTCGAACGGCAGCGAGGGGCGGCTTTCTTGTTCCTCTTCCCCTCGGACTGAAAGGGCTGCCTTGCTGAGTTCGTTGACGACCTCCAGCAGGTTGGCGTGCGTGCGGTAGCTCCGGCGAAGCACATGCTCTCGGGCGCCGCTTTGCATCAAACGCTGGGCCAGACCCTCGTAAACGGCGATGTCCGCCCCGCGGAAACCGTAGATCGATTGTTTTCGGTCACCCACAACGACAAGCCCCCCGCGGCGCGACCCATGCAAGGCAAGCACCAAGTCGCGTTGCACCCTGTTCGTATCTTGGAACTCGTCGACCATAATGGCTTGCAGTTGGTTCGCGAGATGATCGCGCGCGGGACGATGCTTTGTCAGCAGCTCACGCGTCAAAAGCAGCAGGTCGGAGAAGTCGAGTGCGGCGCGCTGGGCCTTGGCCTCGCGATATTCCGCGAGCGCCGCGTCAAGCAGTTTGCGCACCACATCGCGTCGCTTCTGCCGCGCATCTTGGGCCCAGCCATCGATGACTTGCTCGCGCACCCGCTTGGCACCCAGCTCCTCAGAGACTTTCCCGCTGCCGCAGGCCGCGGCCAGCGCGAAGGCAACGTCCACGAGCAGCGCCGAGTCGAGGTGCTTCGCCCGCGGATGCTCCGCCCAATCACTCGCCAGTTGTGCGACCTTTGCGTAAACCTTCTTTGAGCTTGCGTGGGGCACGTCCGCCTCAGCGAGTGCTCGATGCTCCCGTATCAGTCGTCTCCACAGAAGCGGCACGGCCTCGACCGTCAGCATTCTGGTTTCCGTCGCGCTGTCGGGCGCCGCCCACATGGTCAGAGGCGCACCACCCTGCTCAAGGATTTCTAGCAGAATCGGTTCGAGCACCCCGATCAGTGAGAAGTCACCTTCGACGTTACGAAAATCGTCCAGCAAATCAGCAACCACCAGGTCGCTGGCAACGCACTTGCGAAGCGCGACGACGATGGCGTCGTGACGGATCTGTTCGGCCTCGAACTCGGTGAGCACGTCAAAGTCAGCTCGCAGCCCCAGAGCGTCCGCGTAGAGCCGGAGCCAGCCCGCACACACCGAGTGAAACGTACCAAGCGGAGCGTCGTTGAGTTCGCGAGCGCCGAGGCGCACGTGTTCCAGGTCGAGCGACCCCACCTCGCTGCGCTCGCATACGAGCCTGGCGATCCTTGTTTCACACTGCGCGGCATCGCCCCCGGACGCCACCAGGTCGAAAAGTGCGTGGCGGATGCGGGAACGCATCTCCTCAGCGGCCTTCTCTGTAAACGTTGTCGCCAAGATCTGACTCGGGCGAATCGGCGAACCGCCCACACCCGCTATCCAATGCACGTAAAGTTCGGTGAGTGCTTCGGTCTTGCCGGTGCCAGCACTCGCCCGAATGACCAGGTCTCGATCGCGTTGAATCCAGGTGGGCACCGAATGATGTGGCGCAGATAAGCTTGGCTTGGACTTCGGTTCGGCTTCGGGTTCTAGAACAGCTTGAAAGAGGTCCAGTTGGCGGGTGTCAGCCATCATGCACCGTCCTCGCGCATGGGCGCTCCGCGCGGAAAGCGGCACGCCGCCGCATATGCACAAAAATCGCACGCGCCCTCCGCCGGGTAAACCTTGAAGTCGACCCTCTGAACATCGCGCACAAGCGACTTGAGCTGGGCTTCAAATTCGCTGTCCGCCCCGTGCTCATCATCTCGAAGAACGCGCTGGTCGACGTCCACGGTGTAGCGCCCGCGCCGCTTATGCCTCCTGCGAAGCGTGCGCGTGCTCGCTCCGTCGCGCAGCGAAAGCAGTCGACCATCGACGTCTCGCGTCCTATAGGCCGCCGCAGCTGCCGCGCAATAGACGGAAAGCTGAAGCTCCCGCAGCCCCAGCTTGTTGCCTATTTTTGACTCCAAGCGTCCTAGTCCACTCGATTTCAGGTCGGAGACACGTACGCTCTGTTCGCGCCGCTCAACCATGTCGATTCGACCACGAACTTGCGCGCTCCCGTATTCCGTTTCGACCGTCAACGCAGGCCAGCCGTCCGGCTCATCAAAACCAAACCCCTGTTCGAGGCGCTCCGGCGTGTAACCCTCTCCCCTATCGTAGAGCGTCGTGACCAACGACAGCAGCCGTCGCTTGAGCAGGGCAAGCTCCGCCGGCTGATAGACGCGCGTCGACGCGACGCCGAAATCTAAGTCTGTGACGATCACATCGAGCGCGGACTCGGCGATCGTGATGGCCCGCTCAGCACGAGAGGGCTCGAACGGAACACAGCCGTCCTCGATAAGCCGTGAAACGAGTTTCTCGAAGGCCTGGTGAGCGAGCTGGCCCAACAACCGGTTGTCGAGGTCTTCAGAAGCATCCTCGTCATCGTTTACGCGAAGCACGTGCTTGCAGAAGTATCGAAAGCGACAAGCCGCAACATCCTCGAGGCTCGAAGCCGAAAAGCGCAGGCCTCGGTTCGCGCGAGTGACTTTTTCATCCGATGTCTGGGCTACGCTTTGCTCGGGATTGAGCATCTTTGCGAGGCGGGCGGCTTCACGCTCCGCGCGGGCGAGCGCAGCAGGTGGCATCGCCCCGCTGTGCAGCGAAACGGACGGATCAAAAACGTCTCGGGATTCGATAGCCGACCATACGCGGGAGGGTTCCAAGCTACGCCCCTCCCAATCTGCGTCTGAACGGCTCCATAGGCATTGTTCAGCAAACTCAGACGCAACGAGCAGCGTGCCGATCTGTCGAGCCATCTCGACCGTATGCCCCGCAGGCGCATGCTGAAGCGACGCCAGATCGAACACCCAACGCGCTTCGGCGCGAAACGGCCCCAGCGCACGCGCGACCTCCGCGCGCTCGCTTCTCGAAAGCAAGCTCTCGTCGACCACCGCTCCGGGAAAGTCGGTCTCGACGAGCCCTGCGGCGACCAGAAGGTCAACTGGAAGGATGGGGAGTTCGGAGCGTGTCACGATACGCACGCCTTGGCGTTGGATCTCACGTGGTAAGACCGATGCAGAAAACTCGGAACGCACCCAACTGAGCACGAAGTCGGTTGGGTACTGGAGGTCGCTATCAATTTCTGCCGACCCCGCGACCGACAATGCGTCAACGATGTTGCTCGCGCCCTCCGCGGCAAGCGCGTGTTCGCGAAGCCCTCGCGCCGCGAGAGGTGTCTCCCCGGTGAGCATCGTCAACCAGTCCCGATGTTCGAGGTTCATTCCAATCGAGGAAAAACGCTCGACGAGCGCTCGGAGCCACAAATGCCATGCGCTCAACGAGCGTGGCTCGCGAAACTCTTCGGACAGAGCCTCAAGTTCCCGGACGGCGGACTCCGCACTAACAGCGCGAGCAAGTTCGGCCCAGGGCACCGGAGCGTGACCTCGAAGATGCAGTTTCCGGAGCGCGGCGGCCGACTCGCGAGGCTTCTCAAAACCGGACAATGCATACGCGCTCTCGAGAAGCGTAACGACCGCATCACGGGCCGGCGCAGCCTGCGACAGCACGTCCATAACCTGCAAAAACCAACTCCCCCACGCGGTGTGGGCAAGTCTCTTTTGCGGTGATAGGACATCAATTCCGGCACGAAGCAGCGACTGTTCCCATAGCGGCACCATGCTTGAGTCAGGTACCAAAACCACGATACGGCTCGGTTTCGCGCCGCACTCAAGCGCAGCCTTGATCTGCGACACCACTTGCGCGCGCTCCTCAGCGGGCCCCGAGGCAACCAGCGCGTCGACCTTGGGGCGCATAGGCAAGAGCACCGGCGATGCGCTTAGCGAGGCGCGCTCAGCCAGCGCTTCGAGGCGGCCCAAAAGCAGGTCCGAAGCGACCTGAGCGGGGTGCTCGCTCTCGCCGCCCGCCCAGTGCGGCACCTCAACGACAAGCTCTCTGGGCGCCATCTGCCGCGCGAGTGCATCAAGAGCTCGCGTCTTTTGCCACGAAAGCCTTTGAAGCGGCGAGAACACGACCCGCCGTGCCCGCGCGTAGCCAAGGTCCGCTCCCTGCCCTTCAGCCAGCCGACGAACCGCGAGGCGCAGGCCGCGGTCGAGGTCTGGTACGCGCTCGCACTCGGACACGTAGCGCTTGTAGAGGTCGAAAAAGAAATCAAGTCGCGCCGCCACCGCGCCACCAAGACCGGACTTCACGGCATCGCGAAACTGCATCGCGGTGATGGCGGCACCACGCAGCTCTTCGACGAGTTTGTCGACGCGCGAAAAGTCGCTGGCCGGACGGCCCTTCTCGCTGAGTAATCGCAAAATCAGAAGTCGGCGCTGAGGTCCGCCAAGGCACGGCCGCCCCGCCCCCCAATTTGCCAGGGTGGTGAAGAACTCGCGCTCAGTAACGCCCTGCACCCCCCAAACACAGCTCTGACTCGCCTCCGCCGTCCAGACGGAAAGGGAAAGTGCATTGGGGAAAACGCGCAGTTCCTCGCGAAGCCGCATCTTCTTCGGTCTATCACGGCGGCAGAAAACGCGTGATTATTGTCCGAAGTCGGCGTGCCGAACACCAATAAGTTCGCCCGATTGATCGTACACTTCGAGGGTCAGCCAACGTTCGAGCAGATCGCGATCGTCGAGTGCAAGCGGGCTCGGTCCCTCACCCACGAGTTCCCCCGCGCGACCTGCATCTTGCCTAAACGTGCGCAATCGCGAAGGTTGAGGTAGGGCAACCATGTGAAGATCGAAGTCATCGCGGTCGCCAAAATCAAGGAGCGCGGTCTGCGGGACGCGGCCGACGACTACGCGGCCCGTATCGCTCGCTACGCACGGTTTCGCGAGGTTGAGCTCAAGGACGGCGACGAACAGACGGTCCGGGACCGGTTTGAAAAAGCTATCGAAGAACGCGCTTTCCGCGTCGCGTTGGAGGTCGGTGGCAAAGCGATGAGCAGCGAGACTCTCGCACAGAAAATCGAAACGCTGCAAGCCCAAGGCACGCCGGTGATGTCGTTCTTAATCGGCGGAAGCTACGGTTTGCCGAAGGAGCTTTCGAAAGGGGCGAACCTTCAGCTCTCGCTCTCCCTCATGACGCTTCCGCACCGCCTCGCACGGATACTACTGCTTGAGCAAATCTATCGCGCGTTCACGATCATCCGTAACGAGCCCTACTCGCACTAGCGTCTACTCGTCGGTGACGACGATCTCGGCCATCATTCCGAGCTCCGCGTGCTCAAGTATGTGGCAGTGGGCCATCCAACGCCCTGGGTTGTCCATATAAGCCTCGATCATCGTTGTACTGTTGCCGCGCAAGAGAACCGTATCCTTGAGGCCCGGTTGCGACTCGTCACCAAGCACGCGGAAGAACTGTCCGTGAAGATGAAAGGGGTGCTCGGGACCCGCTTGATTGACGAGCTCGAAACGAACGGTGTCGCCCTTGGAAAACGTAAAAAGCGGTTCTTCGGGACTGTCGAGTCCGTTGAGCAGCCAGCGAAGTTCGCCCTCTTGCGTGGGGCTGAAGGTGATGACCTCCTCGCGGTCGATCGGACGGTCTGCCGGCTCTTGCATTGCAGGCCACTCGATCGTTCGAGGCTCAAGGCTCGAGGCGGAAACATTGGCAACAACCAACGGGAAGCGCGAGACCTCAACACCCCGTATGAGCAGCATCTCCAGCTGCGCCGTCCCGGTCTGGTCGAGGGTCACTTCAACGTCGTAACGTTGTCCCACGGGAACGAGCAGTCGCGTGGTTTCGTAAGGCGTAACGAGCGGCCCGCCATCGGTGCCGATCACACGAAACTTCGCGCCGGTCATGTCCACAATAAAGCTGCGCGCATTGGCCGTATTGACGATGCGCCAGCGCTCCACCGCATGCTGCTCGGTCTCGAATGTGAACGCATCGGCTCTGCCATTGACGAACAAGACATTACCACTTCGCCCGTGCACCATTTCATGATGCGACTCGAGAAATGGCGCGATGCCTTCATCGGTCAGAAGCAAATCATCGATGGTGAAGTAGCGCTCGGCGTCGTAACGGGGTGCGTTCCGGTCATGAACCACAAGCACGCCGTAAAGACCTTTTTCAACTTGCTCGTTGCTTCGGACATGCGGATGGTACCAGAAAGACCCGGCATCGTTGACGACAAAACGATAGGTAAACGTTTCTCCAGGCTTGACCGGGTCTTGGATTCGAGGACTTCCGTCCATTTGGTCAGAGATGCGCAAGCCATGCCAGTGAATCGTCGTCGGCTCGGGGAGTTTGTTCTCAAAGTGAACGATGACTTCGTCGCCCACCGTCGCATTGATCACTGGGCCCGGAATCGACCCGTTGTAGGCATACATCGGAACTTCCAGGTCTTCGGCAAGCGTCATCAGCGACTCTTCGGCAACCAGATTGACCTCGACAATGTTCTCCGCGGGGTTCGCGTCTTCGACCGTAGACACGCCCAGAATGTCAGGCTTCGTCCACGGCTCCACCGTCGCATCAGGTGGCGACACGACAGCATCGGCCGAGGCACTCGCGTCGTGCGCGTCACCCGAATCGGTCAGCACACCACCATCACCCGAGTGCTCAGGTTGTTCGTTCTCTGAACAAGCGGCATCAAGCACGAGGAGCGTCAACACGACGGCAAGAAAAACGTTGCTCTTCATGCCGCGGAAGCTAGGCCGCTTTATGCCTTCAAGCAACCGAACGTGAAACTCGTTCCGGAAAGCTGGCTGTCCCGGATCGAACTCGATGGATCGCGGACTTCAGGAATTCGGCTAAAACGCATTGGGCGCACCTCCACACGTTTCACAGCCGAATTTCGACCGCTCAGCAACTTCGAAGGAACCTCGTCGGCGGACAATGCTAGTTTGACCGAATGCACGGGGGCCCTTACCGAATCAACGCAAGGCGTGCCCAGCCAAATCGCTGGTCCCCATCCGAGCTCGAAACTCGTTTGGTCAACGTGATACCGGTCATCGCAAAACTCTTCCTAGCCTCGCCGCTATTCTACCTTTCACTCACGCCCGCTGAGATGACTTGGCAGAGCCTGAAGGCAATATTCAAGTTGGGCCTATTTTAGAAGCGGAGGAGGCTGAAGTAGGCTTCGATCGCCGCTTCCCCGAAGAAGTAGTACTCGATCGCCCCTAGAGCGAGAAACGGACCGTAGGGCATCTTGAGCCCCGCCAGGCCCTTCGGCGCGTCCGCTTCGTGCTCTGCGGGCTCTTCTTTAGCGTCCGGGTCAATACCGTAGTGACGTGGATCGTAGCCTTCGCGTTCATGGTACGGGGGGTCCGGTGCAATCTCCTTGCCGAGAAACAGAAACAAGCCAGCGGTAAGAAGGCCTTGCATCGCGCCGGTCACGAGTGAAAACAAGGTGGCGCGCCAACCCAAAAACGCGCCAATCATCATCAGCAGTTTCGAGTCGCCCTCGCCCATCCCACGTCGACCTGTGAGGTGCTCGTAGGTCCACACAAAGAAAAGCTGGATCACCAAAAAGCCCATTCCAGCGCCCAGGGCGGCCTCCGCAGCACCGGGCTCGTCCCGTAGCCCGACGGAGATGAGTCCAAGCGCCGTTCCGGTCAGCGAGACCTCGTCTGGAATCTCCATCCACTCAAGGTCGACGAACGTCGCAATGATGAGCCCACCAAAAAACGCGAAGTAGAGCAGCGCCTCGACCACGCGACCCACTGCAGCCGCCGCTGGGTGTGCGACGACGATCTGCTCGACGAGCACAACACATACAACGGCGCTCATGAACTCGATCAGGGCGTATCGAGGCGAGAGAGGTTTTTGGCAGCACCCGGTTTTACCTCGGAGGAGTACCCAGCCCACAATGGGAAGGTTGTGCAACTTCCGCACCGGCTCCTTGCACTGTGGGCAATGACTCGGCGGTCGCACGACCGACATGTCCCGAGGCCAACGATAGATGGCAACGTTAAAAAAGCTGCCCCACACCGCACCGAACATGAAGGCAAAAACTCGGTACACCCAGGGAGACAGTTCGCTGACGAGCATCTGTGCCACAACGCTACCCCGGCCTCGTCTCGGCGACGCGTCGCAATGCCGCTCCTGCGACGAACTCGGCGGAGGAAAACCGGCGAGACGCGCGATGCAAACCGACAGACAGGGGAGGGATCGCCGAAGAGTCGTAGATAGCGTGGCTCTGCTCTCTCATCGGAAAGATTCTAATGGTTTATTCTGCTGTGATGCGACAAAATGCGCGGCCCATGAATGAGACAACGCAGTCGATCGTAGTCAAAATCGGGAGTTCGTCATTGGCAGGCGACGGAAACGCCATTCCTAGGTTGTGTGCTCAGATCGAGAAGCTTCTTCAGCAAGGGCACCGCGTGACCCTGGTCAGTTCTGGGTCGATCGCGTTCGGTTGGCGGCGTCTCGGGCTCAACAGGCGTCCCACGGACCTGCCTACGCTGCAGGCGTGTGCCGCAGCGGGGCAAACCCAGTTGATCCAAGCTTATCAGCGAGGTTTTGACACCCGCGTAGCTGCGCAGGTGCTTCTCACACGGGGCGACGTCGAACGGCGCGAAAGCTATGACAACGCGTGCGCGGCAATGGACCGCTTGTTTGGACTGGGCGCCGTGCCGATCATCAACGAGAACGACACGGTTGCCGTCGAAGAGATTCGCTTCGGTGATAATGACAACCTCGCTGCGCTCGTTTGCCCGATGGTGGGTGCATCGCTGCTGGTTCTGTTGACCGACGTCGAGGGACTCCTCAATCGCGATGGCACACCGCTCGAAGAGGTTACAGACCTTACCTTCGCCACGGAGCTGGTACAGTCACGCGTTTCCCCGGGCGACGGCAGCGGGGGGATGAGCAGCAAACTTCAAGCCGTCAAGACCGCTCGAAAGTCGGGTACAGCAACGGTGATTGCGCCCGCCTACCGCGACCGTGTTCTGCTCGATATCGCGGCGGGACAGAAGGTCGGCACTCGCTTTCGTTTAGTAGAGTGAGGGACTTGCCGCGCGTAAGACGGCGTGATTTGTTGTCCGCATGTCGTCGAGTCACAAGCCTCTGTTCTCCACCTTCTCTCTCATGTTTTTGGCCCAAGGGTGTGTCGTTCGAAGCAGCGGCCACGCCCGCTCGAGCGGCGCGAACGCGAGCAATCAACCGATAAGCTCTGGCAACGAGCCCAAGCGTTCAGGACCGGACCTGGCATCGATGGACTCAACATCGCGGCTTCCACGGGCACCAACTGCACGCGCTTGCACAAACCAGCGTCACACCGCTTCAAAAGCTGCGACTAAACGGAAACGAAAAAAGCCCGCCGGGTTGGCGGGCTTTCTCCAATCGCAAAAGCGAAGAACTACTGAACGAGGTCCTTGAGCTTCTTCAGAGGGGTTGCCTTCACTTTCTTCTGCGCAGGCGTGGGCTTGGTGATGTACTTCTCGCCCGTAAAGGGATTGATTTTCTCTTCACCACCCTTTTGTGCTTTCTTGGTTGTCACCTTCAGCTTGAGCAGGTCGGGCACGGAGAACTCACCGGGACCGCGACGACCAAGCTCGCGCTTGATGATGTTTCGCATCTCTTCGAAAACCGTGTTGACGTCCTTCTTGGTCACGCCTGCACGGTCGGCGAGCTCGCTGATAATTTGGGATTTGGTCATTCGCTTTCCAGCCATTGTTTTCTCCTTGGTTTGGCGCCCTCGAGGGAAACGCCGGTGCCCTTTTTGCGGGCAAATTTGTTTGCGAGCGCAATCTGGCCGCGGTTTTTATAGGCTGACAAGCAAAAACGTCTTCCAGGAACAAGAAAATAGCGGGTCACGCACGCAATATGGGGCAATCCCGCGATTTTTCTCGACCTCCGAGGAGTTGTTGCTCTGAACATCAAAGATCGCGACCCCCCCTTCTCGCCGAGTCTTGCGGGCAGAAAACGAAAAAAGCCCGCCGGTTTGGGCGGGCTTTCTCCATTCGCCGAAGCGAGGAACTACTGAACGAGGTCCTTGAGCTTCTTCAGAGGGGTAGCCTTAACCTTCTTCTGAGCGGGTTTTGGCTTGGTGATGTACTTCTCGCCCGTGAAGGGGTTAACCTTCTCTTCGCCGCCCTTTTGTGCCTTCTTGGTGGTCACTTTGAGCTTAAGGAGGTCGGGCACGGTAAACTCGCCGGGACCGCGGCGACCAAGCTCACGCTTGATGATGTTGCGCATCTCCTCGAAAACCGTGTTGACATCCTTCTTGGTCACGCCCGCACGATCCGCGAGCTCACTGATGATTTGGGATTTGGTCATTCGCTTTCCAGCCATTGCTTTCTCCTTGCTGTGATGCACCACGGAGGGTGCATCGATGCCCGTTTTCACGGGTAATTTGATTGCGGGGGCCATCTAGCAGCGGTTTTTGAAGCATGACAAGTAGAAAAGACCGAAAAAATGAGGAGAAAAACGCCCCATTTTGTGATCCATTCTTTAAAACAAAGCAATTTCAGCGAAAGGGCGCTACCAACAATTCGGTCGTTTTCTGCATTTTTCGCTCCTCTGCATCTGTCTGGTGATCGTATCCAAGCAAATGAAGCAGGCCGTGGGCCAGCAAGAACGTGATTTCATAGCGGATTGAATGTCCTTTTTCGCGAGCTTGTCGACGGGCCGTCTGCACAGAGATGACGATGTCGCCGAGCATGTGCTCTTGTCCTCGAAGCGCTTCGCCCTCCTGCAACGCAAACGCCAGAACGTCTGTCGGGCGGTCTTTGCCACGATAGTCTCGATTCAGCGCATGAATCTGCTGATCGTCGCAAAGTAGGACCGAGAGTTCGGCGTCCGGCTTACGCAACGCAACGAGCATGCTTTGGGCTCTTTCGGCCAAAGCGCCAGATGAAATCGGCAAAGAACGGAGCCCTCGCGATTGCACACTGATCTTATGGCTCTTCACTAGGCTTTCTGCGTAGCAACGATTTTGCTCGTAGCCAACCGATGACGCGAGTGAAACCAAGGGTTTGACGTGCTAGTTGCACGGCCAACCCGAGTCGAACGTTAGCGGGAGAGCGAAGACAGAGCGGCTCCTCGAAAGACCGTTCATCGAGCAGTGAGACCGAAAAATAGGTCGTGGCGCGCACTATTCATCCGGGTTAGAAAGCGCCTGGTGGACGTAGACCGCATCGCCGTCTCGGAACAAGCGCCCCCCTGGCACAAGCAAGCCGCTGAATCATTCGGGATTGAATGCATCCGTGTTCCCGGAGGCCCCGATGACCTTTCGCTGGTAGAAGCGGCCGCAGAGATTGGCACGCTATGGAGCACCGCCCGAACGTTCGATGGTGCAAGAGCGCTTCGCGGGGCAGCCGAGCAAGCAAACGTGACATTTCTGGGCGCGCGTTTTTTGGATTCGGCCCCATCCGATATCGGTGCCCAACGTGATTTGGCGGCTTCCTTAGGGATTCCGGTCGCGCATGAGGGCGTGGACCGACCACGCACGCTGGCCTTTCCACTCGCACGTTCCAAGGACGCCTTTCGGGTCGTCCACGAATGGGAGCTGAGCTGTTTTCACGAAGGGCATCCGCTCATGGCCGAAGCGCCTTCCCCGTTCTTGTTGGGCATCCCGGATGGCGAGGCCCTCCGCGGTGCACTCGTCGAGTACATCCAGCGCTACGTCGAAGCGATCGACCTTCATGGGGTCGCTTGCGCGTACTTCGCCATCGACGCCCAATACAAAGTCACCTTTGAGGAGATCTTGCTAGGAGTCCGGGTCGGGGGCAGAGGAACGCAGCTTCTCGATCGGACAAACCTGTTTGCACTCGAACTGCTTTTGGGTACGGATCGCCAGCTTCCAGAGGAGACGATCTTCGCTGATTTCGGTCACGTCGTCGAAGCAGTGGTGCCAGGCCACGCGCCCAAAGGCTTCAAGCTTCCCCCGGGACGTCCAGGAAAACTGCATTTCCTACGCAACCCCACAAAGGGGCGCATCGCGCAGATCACGGCGCTCGAACGAGTACGGCATCGTGCGATACTTCAACTGGATCGCGCGATCGCACTCACCCTATGGCCAGACGAGTGCAAGGATCACGTAAACCGATTGCGTGGCGTACTCAACAGTGAGGGATTTCGCGCTGGCCAATACGACCGCAACTTCGAGTGCTAGCAAGTGACGTCGTGGTACGTCCACGATGTCCCGACTGTTTCATTTTGCCCCGCCTCCCGGTTGGCACCGAAACAAGTGGCTTTGCCGACAAGACTCTAGAAAGACTCGGGTTTAGGGCCAACCACCCACTTGGCACGCAACATGCTCATTCACGGTGCGTGCGCAACGGAGCGCACGCGAAAGGACACAACAATATGCTTAAGTGGACACTCATCTTTTTCGTACTCGCGCTCATCGCAGCCCTACTCGGTTTTGGTGGCATCGCTGCAGGTGCGGCGGGCATCGCGAAGATTCTGTTCGTCGGCTTCTTGATCGTGGCCGCCGTCACATTCCTCATGAGCTTCATGCGCCGCGCGACATAACTTTCGCGCTTCAGCGTTCGTAAAGAGCTGCATCGCCGAGTTCCTCCTCGATCCGCAAAAGCTGATTGTACTTGGCGATGCGCTCCGAGCGCGAGGCCGAACCCGTCTTGATCTGGCCTGCGTTGGTCGCGACCGCGAGGTCCGCGATGAAGGTGTCTTCGGTCTCGCCGCTGCGGTGCGAAATTACGGACCTGTAGCCATTCGCTGCACCGAGGCGAATCGTGTCGAGCGTTTCTGAAATCGTACCGATTTGGTTCACCTTGATTAGGATTGCGTTCGCGACGCCCTCGTCGATGCCCTTTTGAACACGCTCCACATTGGTGACAAAGAGGTCGTCTCCTACGAGCTGGACACGGTCGCCCAACTTGTCCGACATCTGCTTCCAGCCCGTCCAATCATTTTCGTCGAGCCCGTCTTCAATGCTCACGATGGGATAGCTTGATGCGTACTCTTGATAGACGGCAACGAGAGCCTCCGCCGAAAGCGACTTGCCGTCGAACGAGTACTTGCCGTCATCGAAAAACTCGCTTGCGGCGCAGTCGAGCGCAATTGCGATTTGCTCGCCAGGCTTGTAGCCCGCCGCCTCGATGGCTTTGGTCACGTACTTGAGCGCGGCTTCGTTGTTCTCCAGTCGCGGCGCAAAACCACCCTCGTCACCGACAGAAGTCGCCAAGCCTGCGTCGGCGAGAAGTTTTTTGAGATGGTGGAAGGTTTCAGCGCCCGCACGAAGGGCCTCGGCAAACGAATCAAACCCCGACGGCACAACCATGAACTCCTGAATATCAAGGCCATTGTTCGCGTGTGCGCCCCCGTTAATGATGTTCATCAGTGGGACCGGGAGCTTACGCGCTTGCGCGCCACCCAAGTAGCGCCAGAGCGGCAACGAGTGTGCGTCTGCCGCGGCCCGTGCCACGGCCATCGACACACCGAGCATCGCGTTCGCACCGAGCTTGCTCTTGTTGGCGGTACCATCGAGGTCCAACATGCACGCATCGACATCGCACTGATTTGCGGCGGTCATCCCCAGCAGTGCCGGGCCAATCACCTGGGTGACGTTCTCGACCGCCTTGCGCACACCCTTGCCGAGATAGCGCCCAGCGTCTCCGTCGCGAAGTTCGATCGCCTCGTGCTCGCCCGTCGAAGCGCCCGATGGTACGCCCGCGCGCCCAAAAGACCCGTCGTCGAGGCCGACCTCGACTTCCACCGTAGGGTTTCCGCGCGAATCTAGAATTTCCCGTGCATGTACAAACTCGATTTGACTCATGCCCGCGTTATCCCTCTATTCCCGGCTCTTCGCTAGGGTTTCCTCGAAACCATTGATGTTGCAGTTAGCACATCAGGTTTCTCTTCAACACCGCTCATCACACGGGACTTCTTTGCCAACTGCTTTCTGAGTCGCTGCGTGGTGTGCTATGCGACTGCCCCGTGCCGGCACTTGCCTTTATTCCGTGGTTCCAGGTTCCTACGTACGAGGTCCCGATCCCCGGGCTCGATACAGGCCTCCCGCTTCCACCATTTGGCATCTTGGTTGCCATCGGGGTCATGGCCGGTTCGGAGCTTGCGCAGTGGTACGGCAAACGCATCGGGATTGAGCGCTATGTCGTGGCCGACCTGGTCTTCCATGTGATCGTGACCGCCTTTATCTGCGCCTACTTTGGCAATGCGTTGCTTTACGAACCCGAGGTGTTCTGGGATGTCGTGACAAATCCTAGCCAGCTCTTGGAAATGTATCTCGGGCTCTCATCGTATGGCGGCTTCTTCGGCGCGGTCCTGGGTCTACTGATTTGGAAGTACCGCACCAAGCACTCCGCCCTTTGGGTGGGAGGCGCAGTCTCGTTTGGTTTTCCACTGGGTTGGCTCTTTGGTCGCACAGGTTGTTTCTTGGTACACGACCACCCTGGGAAGGAAACCGACTTCTTTCTCGCGGTCGATAACTATCGCTTTGGCTACCCGCCTTTTGTGCCTCGGCACGACTTGGGCCTTTACGAAGTCTTCTGGAGTGCGGCCACCGCCGGGCTGTTCTTTTACTTGGCCCGCAAACCGCGCAAACCAGGCTTCTTTCTCGCCCTACTTCCCGTGCTCTACGCCCCGGTTCGTTTCGGGCTCGACTTCTTGCGGGCAGACCCACTTGAAGGCGGTGACGCTCGCTACGCCGGTTTGACTCCCGCTCAGTATGGCTCGATCGCTGCCTTTGCTGCGGGTTGCGCCTTGCTCTACTGGATCGAAAAGAACCCGCCGGTTGTCCTGCCCCCCAATGAAGAATCTACCGCCGACGAGACCGACGAGGCCGACGAGGCCGACGAGGATGAAACCGGCGGCGACAAGCCCGAGACAAACCAAGACTAGCCTCCACCACCTGGTAGCCCACAAACACCTACTTTTTCGGCGCAAACGCCGTGATAAACTACGAGAGCAGGAGTTTTCTCGTGGTGGCTGGCAAAGGACTTTCGCGCGCATCAACTCAGCTCGGGTTGCTCGGATCCCTATGCCTTCACCTGTCGGTCACGCTTTGGGTTACGAGTCAGCCCCACCACCCCACTCCATCCATTGCAGCGCCCCCTTGGAGTGACTTTGCAGTTGAAGTCGAGGTTCAGGGGGCTGGCTTTCCACTCGCCACACCAACTTCACCGACCCGTGACACGCAGGTTCTCACAGGCGGACTGCTCGCGAACGCAGCAGACACGTGGCAGCGTGGTGGGACAACGGGCGGAGCCGCAACTGTGGTGAACCTCGGAAGTCGCATCGGCGAGAGCACAATTCGCGACGTGAGCCAAAATAACCGGGCGCTCGACCAAGTACAGCGTATTCGAACCTCGGAGTCGCGGCAGTCATCACAGCGCGCGAGGCAAACCCCGAACCCTGCGAGTGCCGCGGTCCTGAGCACCGGCCAGGGCAAGAGCGATGCCCGAACTCGGCGACGTACGCAACGTCCCCATCGATCAGACTCGCAAGCGGAAGAACGCAAGACAGAACTCGGACCGGGCGGCGAACAGCCGGTCATCGTGCAAGGTCAGTCGAATCAGAGTGCCGCGGCCAAGACGGCGGCGAGTTCAACATTGCGTCCCGACCTCACCCGCGGTCGCGCGACAACCGACACAGCCTGGCATGCGCAGCGTCCTGCCGACAATGTCGACTCGACGAGCGCCTCGCGTGCATCCACGGATGGCAACATCGAGCAGACCCCGAGCAAGCTTGGGCACGACGGCGTCGGCGTCGGGGACACCAGCCAGCTGCCAGGAGCACGTTCGCTCGCCGCGTCACCCATGTCAGGTCCGCTTCGTGGTCCCGTGGGTAACGCCGCCTACGATCGCTGGCTCGCTGATCAGCGAAGGGCCATCGGCGACGAACTTCGCTTTCCACAAGCTCGAAAAGTCTCACTCGACCAAGGCATCAGCGTATTCGAGCTTCTCGTCTCTCGTGACGGTCGCGTCCTCGAAGGCCCCTCGCTCATACGTTCGAGTGGGTTCGATGACTTTGACAGCGAGGGCCGCCGCGCCATCAACGCCACCCGGTTCGCGCCTCTTCCGCGCTCGCTCACGCTGGGCGACCGTCCGCTCAAGGTCACGATGGTCGTACGCTTCTTCAACCCGATGACCTTCTAAGCCTACTTGTTCTCGTAGGCCTCGTCGATTGGCAGGTCGAGCTTGCGTTTTGCCAGACCGAACCAATGGCTAAGCTCGAGCCCCACCCACATACTATAAGTCACGAACTCGGGGTCGGGACCGATCTCAATGCCAACGTTGGGCGAGAGTAGCCAACCGCCGCTATCCTCTTGCGAGGAGAGGTAGATGTTGTACCCGCCGCCGAGCGTAAACACCGCGCCAAAACGCCCGCGGTCAAAGTCCTTGTCTTGCGGGTCCGTCCCGCCCGAACCACCAGCGCCGAAGCCAACGAGCACATACCACTTCGGGTCCACGCGAAGCTGCGCCTGGATGCCGACACGTCCCAGATAGAGTTCGTCGACATTGTCCCCTAGCGAAAGCGGGGAAAAGGCGAACGCCAACCCGAGGTCGAGCCAAGGGGCTATCTCTTGGCCAAGTCGCAGTTGAAAACCTGGACCGTAAGCCGGGCCACGCGTGGGCCGCTTGTCGTCATCGGCGAAGGCCATCCCGAAGTTGACGCCGAGCGCAATGTAATGCCCCTGGTTGGCCTGCGGTTTGCGCAGGACAGTCTCTTCCTTCTGCCGCGCCTCTTCCTGGGCCTGCACATACTCGAGCGACCCAACATCCACGCCTTCTGCCGCTTCGTCAGCCGCACTCGGCTGCCCCTGACTCTGACTTTGCGCTTTCGCGGTCACTTGAAAGGCAGCGAAAATCAAGGTCACGAGTAATAAGACAGTGAAGACGGATCCCGCGCTCGATTCAGAAGCGCGATTCATATCTCACCTCGGATTCCGAGCACTGGCAGTATCGGCAGCCCCGTTGTGGACTCTTTCTTCGTGAAGTCGTAGTTGTAATCTGCACCCTCTGCGTTCTGACGATTGTAAACATTCTGGATGTCGAGGTAGACGTTGAGCATCCAGCTCCCAAACACCCAGCGCTTGTCGATTCGAATATCGAGCTGGTGAAAGGCGTCGACGCGTGCCGAGTTGACCGGCCCGTTGACACGACGATATCGGTCTCCGCGGGAATCATAGGTTGCGCCAACGACGGGTGTTTCCGGGTTGCCACTCACGTAGCGCCAGCGCGCACTGATCTCCCAGTTCTCAGGCAGCTGGTACGCGCCGATCAACGTGAGAATGTGCGTCTGGTCAAAATCGAAGAGCCGGTACTCGTCCGACTCCGCATCAAGTCGCTCCGAGCGAGACAAGGTATACGCCACCCACCCGTAGAAGCCGTCTGAAAGCTCGTGCTTCGCCGAGACCTCCACGCCGTAGACGCGACCTTCTCCTTCGTTGCTATAACGAAGTGGCCTAACCTCATCGCCTTGCGAAGTCGTCGCCACGGTCGGACTGACCAGGTCGAACATGTCCTTGTAGAAGCCCGTGACATCGATATTCACGTACTTGACGGGCGTGTACTCAAAACCCGCAGAGTAGTGGATCGCTTTTTCGAGTCCGAGGTCGGGGTTTCCGAACACAGGGTCCGTCTCGTAGTAAACCGGCTCTTGTGAGAAAAGCCCAACACCTCCCTTGACCGCCCATTGTTCAGCAAGTTGATAGCGTGCCGTGAGACGTGGCGAGAGACCGAACTCGTCGGTGCGCGAATAGTGGTCGAATCGAACTCCGGGCACGATCAATAACGGTTCAAGGGGTCGAATCTCAAACTCCGCAAAAAGCCCGGTCGCGTGCAAGTCCTCATCAAAGGACGTAAAAAGAAGATTCCCGTCTTGTAAGCCTTGGTCATCGTCAGGTTGCCCCTCCGAGGGTGGAGTTGGTGACCGAATGTCTCCCGTCACGTTCTGAAAGAGGTAGTCGAGTCCGGTACGCACACGAAAAAACTCATTGAGCCGAAACACCGTGGTGTCTCGAACCTGCGCTTGCAGGAGGTCGACATTGAAGAAAATCCCAGTACCAACATTGAGCCCCACAGTGTCATTGCCGATCGAGATCTTGAGTTCGTTCTGCACATCTTTGTTGGGAACAAATTGATACTCGACGATGCCGCGGTAAAAGGTCGTGCCAAATCCGATGTCCTCGACCACAAACTCGGGATCGAAAACCGCAGGCTCGTCAAACAAGACACGAAACTCGTCATCGGAGAAAAAGAACAAGCCATTTACGCGATGTTCTGCACTGGGCTGATAACTCGCAAGCAACTGAAAGTCGTAGTAGCGAGGCGCAACGAGTTCGAAGCTGTCTTGCGGCAACGCGGCCTCCAAGATCGCGTCGATGTAGCTACGCCGACCTCCCACAGCGATGGACAGCTCATCGGTGATCGGTGCTTCAAGCCACAAGCTCGCGTCGAGCACGCTAATGTCGAGGTAACCGTCAAGTTGCTTGGGGTTTAGCGTCTTAAGCCCCACGTCGACAATGCCGCCTGTCGCACGGCCATACTCAACGGAAAAGTTTCCCGGATAGAATTCAATACGATCGATGACCCCAGACGGGAGCACGCTACGAAGTCCACCAAAGTGAAAGAGCAACGGAACCTCGATGCCATTTACGAAACGTCGCGAATCCTCCGGCGCAGAACCTCGAACAACAAGTTGATTGAAGTTCGTTCGCGCAACACCTGGGAAGTTGTTCACGACGGCGAGCACATCACCGAACGTGCCTGGAATGCGCTCGGCCCGCTTGGCGTCGATTACCGTGCGATTGACTTCGCGTTTGACACGGTCGGTTTCGACGGTGACGTCGTAGGGATTGTACGACTGTTTTTCGATGAGGTACCGCACATCGGTTCGCTCTCCGTCCCGCACCTCTTCGGTTGTACGCAATGGATAATAGCCCTCGGGATCCGCCAGGACTCGCCATTCACCTACGCCAAGCTCCGTGAACACGAACTCTCCCGATTCATCGGTGTCGGTTTCATAGCCTTCCGCCCCCTCGCCCTCTCCCCGGAACACGGTGACCTTGACGCCGCTCAGGTCAATGCGCGTACCGCGCTCCTGTAGCGCGCCCCGTAGTTCTCCAGTCGGGCCCTTCACTTCAGCGGCCTTTTCTTCTTCCGCCTCCGCCTTTTCGGATACTTCAGGTCTGATGTCGGGCACAAAACGAAATCGATAGTTGATACGAACCGGGATCCCCACGCCGTTTTCGCGAGCCGCCCTAAACTTGAGGCGGTATGCCGCTTCAAGCGCAGCCTCGTCGAAACCGTACCCAACGGGCTCGGCTGGCTCCTTCACGCGAGCCTGCTCCACTTTGCCTTGCACATCGAGGTCAAGTTCGAGTGTGACCGTTGCCGAGACCCCTTCGGCTTTCGCCCTCTCGGGATAAGTGGGCGTGGCATCTTCGAGCAGCGATGGCGGCACGAAACCTTCATCAGCTGTCGGCGCAGCGGCATCGGATCTGCCCGAATCGACTGCACCGTCCTCCCCCCCACCGTCGCGAGGCACCCCGGCGTCTTGGGCCTGCAGTGGGGCTACGAGCCCGAGCAACATCCCGCCCGCTCCCAAGCACCTCAACACAGCCCTCGAGCCGGACGGCTTCATGGGACACCGTCCTCGTAGTTAAATGTATATGAGGTCCAGCCAATTCCTTTGCGCTCATCTCGCGCCACAAGGAACAGCGTGACCTCACCAGATGGCGTGCCGTCGTTGACCGGGAAGTACCAAAAGTTCGAGACAAACTTTTCGAACTCGATGAGGCCGCCCACGTAGTCAGTCTCTTGCTCGGCATCATCGAGGTTCTCCACGTCGTCAAAGCGAGTGTCGTTGCCGAGTTCGTTCTGGATGAAGTCGATCGTGCCCGCGGTCACGAACCAATCCATCTCCATGTTCTCCCGTCTCGGTTCAGGAGGCGGCAAGCCATCGCGCTCCGGGGGCAAGAAAACCTCAGCCTCAGCCTCTGAGAAACCAGCCTGGAGTCGATAGAGTTCTCCCCGATGAAGGGTGCCGCCTATCGGAATCTCCACCTCGTCACTCACCCGGACCACCTTGAGCTCTCCCTCAAGATTCGGGTTCTCATTTCTCTCCTCCTCGGCGGGTGCTTCGAGCAGCAGGGGCAGCTCGCGCCATCCGACAAGTTCATCGGCTTCGGGACCATCGCCCGCGCGTACGCGTATGATCACGCTGGGCAGCAAGTTCTCTCCGCACTCGATTGGAACCGGGAGATCATCGACCTCAGAAGCGAGCGCATCGCAAAGCAAATCTACAAGCTCCGGAGTGAGCGGGTTGGTGAACGTCGCGGAGGAGGCTTGCCCAAGCGAAAAACTCGGCGGCTCACCAGGCAACGCGGCCTCCACCCAAAGCTCTGCCAAGTAAGCTTCGCTTAGTTCACAGCCGTATCCATTTGAGGGGGCGTCCGGAACCGGGCACCATGACCACTCGTAAGAGAGTTCACGCGCTTCTGGGTCGAACGCAAGGACCCGAAGCGTAGTCTGCTCTGCAGGCGCCACATCGGCCGGATCAGATTGAATACCCAGGATACGAAGGCGATCGAGTTCGCCGAAAACGTCGGCGCGTTCCTCTTTGATCGTGCATCCAAGTGTCAATGCCAGCGGCAGCCCAAAATTCAATACCCGGTTCAGCATTCTAGTCATCGTCGATCCGAAACCTATACGAGTAAGCGAGCCTGTAAGGAACGGCTGCGCCGTCGCGTTTTGCGGGGGCAAATCGTTCCGCCCGAGCGGCTTTGATCGCGGCCTGATCGAACGCCGGATGACCCGAGCTTTGCACAACCCGCACACCGACCACGTTTCCGCCTTTGTCTAGATCGACACTGACCTTGACGGTTCCTTCGATCTCTTGCGCCTTGAGCGTCGCCGGATAGGCGGGCTTGCTCGGGCGTACCCGCTTGGGTTTGATAAACTGCACGTCGCGCGTCGGAATGTGTGCGGCTGCGCGCTGGGTCGGCGAGCTACTTCCCGACCCCGATAGCCGCTGCTTCGCAACGTTCGGATCGGTTGCGGTCTGCTCTGTCTTACCCATTCGGGAGGTGCCGGTTGCGAAGGATGGCCCGCTCCCACCCGACACTGTCGATTCAAAGTCGAGTCCGACCGTCCTGCGAACAGGTTCGGCGGGTTCGGGCGCATCACTAGGCTCCGCGGCCGGCGCCGGGTCAGGGTTCTTGCGTTTTGCTTCACGCTTCGGAGGCGGGGCTGCGGGCTCTGGCTTGTGCGGCGTAAAATCCGAGGGAATCGGCGGCTCCTCTTCAACGACGACCTCTTTCGGCTCCTCTTTGTCCTCAGGCTCGGGTGGCGCCAATGTCTCCACGACGCGGAACTGAACGCGCTCGCTAAGATACTCTTCCCGCTCACCCACGACACGGTTCACGAGAAGAAAGAGCGCAATAACGAGCACATGTACGATGACCGCGGCAATAAATAGTCGAGCAGCACCGATCGTCGAAAGCACGGCCGAATCTTCTCGAACAAGAGGGTCTCGCACCGCCTGCGGCTGCTCGATGGGGCGAAGGACGCGGTTGTGAATCCGTGAACGAGCCTCAAGCCGCTTCTCGCGACGGAGCGCGGCCAGCCGCACGCCGTGCGCAAAGGCATCGCCCGAAGAGCTTCTCTTTTCTACGATTGCCATGAAGAACTAGTGTGCTCGCTGAATATTGAGTGCGAATACCTTGATCCCATTCTGTTTGATGACATCGACAACGCGGATCACTTCTCCGTAATCGACACTCCTATCCGCCGAAATCACAGCCTGCAGCTCCTTGTTCTTCCACGCCTCTCGCGAAACATGCGAACCCAGAGCGTCGAGGTCGGTTGGTTCTCCATCGCGGAAGAGTGAACCATCTTCTTTAATGACAACATTGAGCGTGCTCGACACCGTTTCGTTGGCACTCGCTGCCGTCGGCAACTCGACGGAAATACTCGCCCGCACAATCGCCGACGAAGTCAGCATGAAGATGATCAGAAGGACCAGAACGATATCAACGAAAGGGACGATATTGATCTGCGCGATCACATCCTCATCTTCTTGAAAGATATTTGCCGCCATGCAGTCCTCCTATGCGCCCTTCGTGGCGCCCGGTTCGACCGCCGATTTGAGCGAAGCTAGCAACGTGGCGCTAAGCAGGTTCCCGTCGTCGGCGATCGCCTTAACGCGCCCTTTGAGCGTGTTGAACGCAATCACTGCTGGGATAGCCACCAGCAACCCAACCGCCGTCGCGATCAACGCCTCCGCAATTCCCCCCATCACGGCAGAGCTTGCTGAACCCATATTCGATGAGAGATCTTTGAACGCTCGAATAATCCCTAACACCGTCCCGAAAAGGCCGATGAAGGGCGCATTGCTGGCCACCGTCGCAAGAAAGCTGAGCCTCTTTTCATACCTCGCTCGTTCTTTGCGAGCCGCTGCAACGAGCAGGTCTTCAACCGCGTCGGGACCCCTGGCATAGTCCCTCAGACCAAACAAGACGGTGTTGGTCTCCAGGCTATCGAATTGCTCAAGATATTGCGCAGCGCCCATCAGGTCGCCTTCTTTGAGATACTCGCTCAACTTCGCACGCACCTTGTCGATGTCGATCCCGTGGCGACGATAGAACGTGTACCTCTCCACCATGACTGCGACCGAAACGATCGACAGCGCGATGAGCACCCAGAGCACCCACTCCGCCTGGAAAATTGGGAGCTCGAGCAACGTTGAAATTAGTCCACTATGTTCGGGATTCATGCCGTGGAACTTGGGGCCAAGGAGCTGTAATGACAGTGCTTGTTTCGCAACGTTACAGTTTGTTACAAATCGTCATGGGGTTGCGGTAGAGCATGGTTGAGGGAGCCGGACCATCGCAGCAGGTTCTACTCGTCGAGGACGATGATGAGCTTTCGAGCCTGATTGCAGACTATCTCAAGGACCACGGCCTTTCCGTCGAGGTTGTATCCGACGGCTCACTCGCCGAACAAACCGCAAGGAGGTTTCGACCGGATCTCGTGATTCTCGACGCCATGCTTCCGGGTAAAGACGGACTCGAGATCTGCCGCGACATGCGTGCCTGGTTCGACGGACCAATCCTGTTTTTGACGGCACGCTCCGGTTGGGTTGATGAGATCGTTGGACTTGAGATCGGTGCAGACGACTACCTCGGAAAGCCGGTCGAGCCGCGCCTATTACTCGCCCGTGTGCGAACGCTTCTTCGCCGCGCATCGAACTCCATCCGATCGACCGAAGATGAGACACTGCGCGTCAACGAGCAGCGCCGAACTGCGCATCTTGGTTCCCGGAACCTTGAACTGACAGACGCTGAGTTCGACCTCCTCGTGTACATGCGCGCGCGGGCTGGACAGACTCTCAGCCGCAAACAACTTGCACGCGACGTTTGCGAGGCCGAGTACGACGGCTTTGACCGCACGGTCGACGTTCGCATTGGCCGCTTGCGATCAAAGCTCGGGGATGATGCCAAACACCCACGCTGGATCAAGTCCGTGCGCGGGATCGGCTACATCTTCTTACAGGGCGACTCATGATTCGCTTTGCGACCCGTGTACTTGTCGCAATACTCCTCGCAGCCATTGCCAGCTTACTCGCCGGGTTCTGGCTTGAACCACCGGCGGGCCGCATCACCGAAGAGCTTCTACAAGGACATGCCCGGCTTCTCGCGGACGAACTGGCCCGCACAGCGCCTCCGCAACGACCTGAATTCGTTGAGAAGCGCAGCAAACAACTCGGCTACCCTGTCGAACTCGAAAAAGCGCCTTCTGAGAGGCTCGAACACGTCCGAAGCGAATGGCGCGGCACAAAACTTCACCTGATTGCGCGAGTTCCGGGCACCCCAGGGCAAGTCGTCCTCGGCCCGCTGCCAAGCCCGACGTCACGCATCTGGGCGCCTTCTCTTGCCGTCGCATTCTTCTTCTCCGTGCTCGCAGCAGCAGCAGCAATTTGGCCGCTGCTACGCCAAGTTCGTGAACACAATCGCATTGCGCGCCAACTCGCTCGCGGCAACTTCGCGGTGCGCACGTCGACTCGAGAGGGCGACGTTCTGAACTCGATCGGCAAAGCCCTGAATCAGCTTGCTGACCGGATGAACCAAGTGCTCTCGGACGAGCGTGATCTACTGCGCACTGTCGCTCACGAGGTCCGCGCTCCGATCGCGCGGATGAGGTTTCGCGTCGAGAAGATCCAACGCCAAGCCAATACACCACTAAGACAAGAATGCGATGGGCTCGACTCGGATCTGCGACAGGTCAATGAGCTCTTCGAAGAACTGCTGACCTACGTCGCCTTCGATGAGTTCGACCACGAGCGACCTACCCTGCAGCCTGAAACGTTCGATGCCTATGCGCGCGTCGTCGCCGTCGTCGACGAGGTCACTGCCACCGAAGAAACGGTTTCGGTCACAGTGCATGAACCTCAACCTAGGCCAACCGTCATGGCCAATCCAAAACTCTTCGAACGAGCAGTCACGAACCTCCTGCTCAACGCACTGTCCTACGGCGGGTCAAAGGTCGACGTGTACATACGAGAGTTTTCCCGAGACGTTATCATCGATGTTCAGGACAGGGGACCCGGCATCGCTGAAGATGACCGACCGAAAGTGATCCGCCCATTTGTGCGCCTGGGAAAGAAAAAGACGCGTGGTACGGGCCTAGGGCTCGCCATCGTATCGCGCATCATGGCACTACACGAAGGCCGCCTCCACATCTTGGACGCCCCGACCGGCGGCGCCTCGATTCAGCTTGCGTGGAAAAAACAAAGCAATTACAAGACCAAGAGCTCTGCATGACGGATCGCGGTCGGCACGTGGCTCGCAGGCATGTTCCAGGCTAAAACTCGCCCATGGAGTGCACGAGTTATGTGCGTGCGTCTTGGCTTATCACCCTCTTCCTTGCTGCCCTCGGGTGCGCAGCGGGAAACGACGCGACGCTCGACCCCATCCCAGCCCAAAGTGTGCGAGTGAGCGCAACCTTGCGCGTTCCGCTCGTCGTACAGAGCAGCGAGAGCAACTATGACCTTCGCTTCGATGGGCCGGACCTCCCCGGGTTGGGGGTCACCTCGAATATCTCAACTGGCGCTGGGGGTGGCGAGTTCCAATGGACGCCTCTGGCAAGCCACGTCGGCAAGCACGAGTTTGTCTTTAATCTCGTCGTTGGAGGAGAAGTCGTCGACTCACAGCCAACCTTGATCACGGTCGAGCCCGCTGACGATGCAGCACCCGTATTCGTCCAACCAGGGCCCGGTGGCACCTACGACCTATCGCGTAACCCTTGCGTTGCATTCAATGTCGAGGTCCGAGACAATGACTCGGACGAGGTCACGATCACCGCGGCAGCTGACGTCCCTCTCGGCGCCGATCCGATCTCCTCGACCGGACCCAAGAGCGCCATGTTCGAATGGTGCCCGACGCAAGATCAAATCACCGCATCACAACGCTGGGCTGTACGGCTATCGGCCGATGACGGCGAACACCCGCCCACTCTGCTCGACCACGTCATCATCTTGCGTGCACAGGCCAAAGCAGATTGCCGGGGGAAGCCTCCGACCATCGAAATCGTCTCACCGACGCAAGGCGAGCGCGTTCCAGGAAGCCCGAGCTTCACCGTGAAAATAAACGCGACAGACGAAGGCTCCATCCGAGAAGCACCCATTCTTTATTACACGATGACGCGCCCTGATGATTTCCTCGACCCCGAAATCGCCACATTCACTGGCCAAACCGACGCGACAGGGGCAGGCCCCGAGTATGAAGCAACCATTCCTGACCTCGGCCTCGACCCTGGCGACGAGCTGACCTTGTACCTCGTCGCAAGCGTGACCGACAACGACGACGAATCGGGCACGCGCTGCGACCACCGCACCGACACCAGCGTTATCAGTTTTGTCGCGGTGGGCACAGACGCACTTGGCGCGGACTGCGCACGCTGCTCTGGCTCCTCCCGCTGCAGCTCAGCGATTTGCGCTTCTGGGAGCAACGGCGTATCCCAGTGTCTTCCCGCTTGTGCTGCCTGCCCCGAAGACTGCGTGCAAGTCACGACGGTCGAAGGGTTGACGCAACAGAGCTGCGCGCCCTCATCTTGCGACAGCGGTCCAGACTGCACGGACGACGCACTTGAGAATAACGATAGCGTGGCAACCGCGACGCCACTAGGCGCCGGTGGACGCTCCGCTACCTTGTGCAGCCCGAATGTGGACTTCTACAAGATCGATGTTCCAGCGGGGACTAGAACGCAAATCACGCTCACTGGCGACGCTTCGGCAACCGCAGATTTGGATCTGATGCTCATGGACGGGAACGGCCGTGTCCTTCAAGTCAGCGAGTCTTACTCGAACAACGAAATCATTTACCACTGCTCTCCCAGCGCCACCACGGTGTATGCACGCGTGTACGCTATCGGCGAGCAGGCAAGCAACTACGACATCAGCATTACCCAGTCGAGCGCGACCTGTTGCGTGGATGACGCATTCGAAGACGACGACTCCATTGCCGACGCACGCATGCTAACGGGCGACGCCTTCGACGGGACCATCTGCGCAGGTGATTCCGACTACATCGGGTTTTCGATCGGCGAGCCCACCGACATCGAAGCTGTCATCGTCTTCGAAAATAGCAAAGGTGACCTCGACCTTGGGCTGGCGGACTCACAGGGCTTTCTGTTGGCAGCCTCCGCCACGGACCAGGACATTGAAGAAATCTCCGGAATCTTGCCTGACCCGGGCAGCTACATCCTTCTCGTCACCGGGCATCAAGACGCCGAAACCGACTACATCGGTTCACTCACCCTCTCACCGGTCTCGGGTTGCAGCAGCTCCAGCGACTGCGGCGAAGAGATGGTGTGCGACCAAGGTGTGTGCGTGGATTGGTCGTGCCAAAGCAACGCAGAATGCCCAACAGACCACCTGTGCGTGAAACTCGGCCCAGATAGCAATGCCAAAGTCTGCGCGCCCACATGCTCGGTCAACCGCGATTGTGCGAGCTCTGAAGCGTGCAAGCGTTTCCCGGAAGGACGTGCCTGCGGAAAGACCGGATCCGGACAGAACGGCGACGTCTGCTTGGACTTCAGAAGCTGCGGCGGACAGCGCGCCTGCCTCGACTTCCCGGATGGCTATTGCGCACGTGCTGGCTGCACGACCGAAAGCGACTGCGAGTCGGGCACACACTGTGTACCGCTCGAGGGCATGAACGTGTGCGCTCGAGGCTGCGCCGACGTGACCTGCCGCTTCTTTTATGAATGCGCCGACGCGGTGGACACAGCGTCCAACGACCAAATCGTCTGCGCGCCACTCTAGTCGTCATGCTCGCCCGTCTCGCTTTTGCACTCCTGTACGTTTCGATCGCCTTCGGCTGCGGAGACGATGTCCAGTCCGAACGCAGACCGAGCACCTTGAGTCTAACTTCGATTACGGCGCCGAGCCCCGTCCTCGCAGGGACGCCGCTGCTTCCCCAGGGCAACGGACTCGAAACGCTTTCCGAGGGAGCGCTCTTACACCTTCGAGGTTCACGGTCGTCAGCGATTGCTCCGCGGAATCCGCAAGCAAAGTCGGGGCGCGTGGAGTTCATGCTCACTGATGTCGCCGTTGAAGAACTGGGCGTCGGCACACACTCCCTGCAAGCTTGGATTGAAGATACCGACCGAAACAGCAACGAGCTTTCGATCGAACTCGAGGTTTCGGCCGGCATCTCCCCGCAGCTCCAAGCGGCTCCATCAGGCACTGTTCACCGAAACGACATCGTGGTCATTCGTGGGGATGGCTTCTTGTTTCCGACCGAAGGCGTGGTCGAACTCGTCGTCGACGGCACCTATACGCGCACGGAAGGCGGCACCACTCCCGTGCAGGCACGCGTCAAGGCACTTCCGGTAGAGCCAGACGATCGCAGCCGCGCGAGTGTCGAGCTGGGCACGGAGCTAGGCGGCATCCACACTGGCAGGTTAGAAGGAACGGTGTACCTCGAAGCCACGACAGCGGCCGGCGTGGTCAAGCAATCGGAGCGCGCTACCACCACACTCACCTTTGAGCCCGCAATTTTCTTTTCGATCGAACCGACCACGCTTTCTCTTGAGCAAATCGCGACGGTCCGCGGCGCTGGGTTTGTTGGCGGACCCGACCACCCAGACGAGGGCATGTTCGTTCGCCTGCGAGGCACATTTGAACCGTACGGCGGCAGCCCTGTCCCGCTCAACGACCGCGAACTCGTGCTTGAATGGGTGAGCGGCACCGAGGCCCGCGTCACACTCGAAGCCGTAGAAAGTGGCCTCGCGCTCGTTAGCAAAGTGTTTGGTGCTTCGCGAGGCCGATTTGACGGCACAGCGTTGGCCGTGACGGTCAAGGGTGCGACGACGGTGCTCGGCGTGGAGGCTCCACTTTCGATCACACTGGGACAAATCATCCAAGTCGTGCACCTCAAGTTTCTGCCTGGCTTCTACGATAGCCTCTCACGCTACGGGTTGACCGCCGCCGCGGGCCTCCTGGAAGAACTCGTAGTCGAACGAATCGAGGATATCTATGAGCGCTGGAACGTCGACGTTCGTCTTGAAAAGCCAACCGACTACTCAGTGCGCGGTTTTGCCACGGTCGAGGTAGGCGGCCCGGACCCCAATGACCTTGGACTCTTCGGTTACGATAACACGCCGGGAAAAGACATCGGCAATGTCAGACTCGCGGACGCCATCGGCGGGGAGAATGCTGAAACGCAAGCCAACAACCAACCCGGCTACGGCGGCGTATTCGTCGACTCGTTCTTCTACTTCTCCTCCCATCCGGACGATGCCCTTCCCAACCAACTTGGACCACCACCAGATCCGCTGTTCGATGAGATTTTTGATCCGGTCCGCGCGAAGGCCGCCACGCTGAAAGAAGTCTCCGGCGAAGGCGATGAAACACGCGTGGCCCAAGTGGCGCGCGCGATAGGCGCCCTTTCGAGCCTGATTGGGGAGACTGTCGCACATGAACTGGGGCATTCTTTTGGCCTGGCCGAGCCCTACGGGTCGTCGACGACCTATCACAATATTGGCGACGGCGAAGGATGCCTGATGGACTCCGGCTCGCAGCGCCCCTTCGGCGAACGTACGCAACAAGCCGGCTATGCGCCGACTCGTCTCTGCTACGACAGTCCGAGCTACCTCGACCAAGTGTTTGTCATCGAGTAGGCGTCGCTCCAACCTCGCGGGCTAGGGACAAGAACCGTCAACTTCACAACCGTTCGTGGGGTCACCATCACAGTCCTCCCACGAGCCCGAACAGGTGAACTCACACACGCCGGCATTGCAGTTCTCGTTTCGTACGTTGGGTAGGTTGTTACAGTCGACGCAGTCCGCTCCGCAACGGTTATCGTCATTGGAACCCGGACAGGTCGAGTCGCCGCACCTCGGATAACCGTTTTCGCAACTGACCTGGCAGTTTGAGCTCACACACCTACCCACCTCATTTGTGCCAAGCCCACTGGTACAGTCCTCACGTGGGCAGCCACAAAGCGAGTCCCCCTCCTTTGCGCAACCACCGTCACAGTAGAGTTCGTCCGCGCCACAAACCGAGACGCACTCTCCGACGCCATCACCGCGGTCCTGGCACTCTTGTCCCCCAGAACAAGTCTTTCCGCAGCCACCACAGTTGCCGTCGACGTTCAGCGGGGTCTCGCAGCCTGCTCCACCGTTACAATCGCCGTAGCCAACGATACAAGAGCCGACTTCGCAAGCCTGCGACTGACACACAGGGATCGCATTGGGAAGCTTGCCAACGCAGGACACGCCACAGCCGCCACAGTTCGTCGTTGTGGCAATGGAAGTCTGGCAGGAAAGATCATCGCTGCCATCCCCGCCGCAGCGAGCGTGAGAACTATCGCAGGCGCAAGCGCCGCCGACGCACTGTCGCGCCGTGCCGTTACTTCCACATCGCGCACCGCATGCACCGCAATTATTCGAGTTATTCGACAGCTCTGTCAGGCAGGAGGTCGGCGTTGTATCTCCCGGGCAACGCGTAAACCCGCTCTGACATGCACACAAACCAGCGCTACATGTGCGGGTCGTGCCCTGGCTACCGCAGACAGAGCCACAGCCGCCGCAATTGTCAGGGTCGATTTGCACGTTTACGCACTGACCACCACAGCAAATATCACTTCCCGAACAAGCCGGACCGTTTCCGCACGCGCAGCTTCCATTGTTACATGAATCGGCCTGCGCCGGATTACACCGAACTCCGCAGAAGCCACAGTGGTCCATGTCCGTCAGCAAGTTTGCGCAACCACCATCACAGCAGCGCTCATTTCCGCCGCACGCTGGGCTTGAGCCACACTGACAGTTGCCGTCGACGCATGCGTCCGCAAATGTCGAATCGAGCACGGGGTCCTCTGGATTACAGTCCATCGCGCACGCACCACAGTGTTCGAGGCTCGTGCGCAAATCGTTCTCACAATAGCCATCAACAGCCTCCTCACCAGACGCGCAGCGTGTGCCGATTCCCTGGAACGCACACGCGTAACCTTCTCGCATCGACTCGTTGATGAGACCGTTGCAGTTGTCATCGACCGCATTGCAGATTTCTGCTGCGCCGGGGTTTCGGTCGGGGTCATCCCCGCAGCCTTCGGGCTCATTCACCCAGCCGTCGCCATCGGGGTCCGCCGCCGGGTTGTCACACGGCGGACTTCCCTCACAATCTTGCATCACCTCATCGCTGCAATTTTCCGAGGCACCCGCAAACACGAGGTCACCGGTGTCGTCGCAGTCGATTCCGCCAGCCGCAAGTGAAGGCTCGCCATCGCCGTCGAGATCGATCGTATCGCACCCCCCACCCGAATACTTACCACTGTGACCC
This sequence comes from uncultured Polyangiales bacterium, assembly GCA_964487255.1. Classification (GTDB taxonomy): domain Bacteria; phylum Myxococcota_A; class Polyangia; order Polyangiales; family CAZAQV01; genus CAZAQV01. The sequence goes on from CAZAQV010000003.1 coordinate 140,758, forward strand.
CAACCGTTGGGACCACAAAGCACATGTGACATCGTGGTGAAGATACCGTTGCAGTCGTCCTGATCGCAGCTAACGGTATTGGGCGGCTCGCACCGGTTCACGCCGTCGCCGTCGAAGTCCGACGGGCGACAGCGATCGAGTTCGTCGAACAGCCCGTCACAGTCTTCGTCAGCCACCAGGTCACCGTCGAGCGTGCAGACTTCCTCCACGCCCGGATTGCGCGCAGGGTTCTGGTCATCGCAATCACAATTTCCGGTCAGCACAACCTCGCCACGCTCGTTGATTGGACACGCTGGATAGCTGTCCTCGTCCTCATCGGACGCCTGATCGACGCCGTCGCAGTCTTGGTCGATGCCGTCCCCCGGGATATCTTCAGCGTCTGGGTTGATACCTGCAAAGCTATCGTCGCAGTCGCACCCACGTTCATCCTCAGTGCGACAGGCCCGAAACCCATCGTTGTCTTCATCGCCGCAAACCGCATCCTCTCCTGAGCAGTCCTGGTCGATGCCGTCTTCGCATAACTCAGGCGCCCCCGGAAACCGAGAAAGGTCATCGTCGGCGCAATCGACCGCGGCTTCTGGGCACGCAAACCGACAGGGCATCTGCGCCCCGGTGCTGTCTGTATCCACACAGTACGCAAGAGGAGTCGAGGAAAAGCCGTCTTCGTCGACATCGACCGCAACGTCTACGGGGACAAACAGGGGGCTCAGATCCTGCACCACTCCAGAAACGTCGTAACAACGCGTAACGACGCGTCTCTGCCCGGTGCTCACTCTTCCTACGAGGTGGACCATCACGCGCTCTGGGCGCTCAAACTCCAACGCGACGCGAATCGGGGCATCGGGCTGGTCCGCCTGATACCGGCTCACCGCGCGATTTTTTGAACGATAAAGCGCGTCTAACCCTGTGTCGCGGACGCGAAAGACCGAGATGTCCATGCGCTCGACGCGGGCCTCGGAGCGCACCTCCATCAGCACCGCGTGCTCGTCTTCAGTGCAAGCCGCCAGAACGAGCATTGCGACGAGCGCAACAATCCACGAGGATGGCCTTTCCATCACCTGGAAAGTATAACAGATATTGGGCGCTGACTTGCACAGCCAACCTTGAGATTCATGGACGAAACCCAATCCAATATCATCGCATCCGAACAGTACCTCGAATGGCCAGCCGTGTGCCGCGCCGTCCAAGAGCACTGTAAGGCGGTGGTTCACGAGCAAGATCGAGGGGCTTTGCTCCTCGAAGTTCACGCGCATCGCGACGCCGCAGAGCGTGCATTGGCCGAAAGTCGCGCCGCGCTCACACTTCTTCGCGACGGTGCGCCACTCCCATCGGGCGGCGTTCTCGACATCGCAAACGCACTCACGCGAGTCCAAAAGGAGGGGTTTCTAGCAGCCGCCGATCTTCGAGATATCCGGATTACCCTCGGAGCCTCGCGGGTAACGCGCCGTTACCTCTCCCACCACAAGGAGCGAACCGGGCCCATCCGAGATGCCGTTGCATTCGACCCGACCCTCGACGCGCTCGAAGATCTAATCGGCGAGAACGTTGACAACGACGGGGCCATCTCCGACCACGCGAATCCGACACTGCGTGACCTGCGCAAAGAGTCACGTAACCTTCGCGATCGCATCGTCCGAAAGCTTGAAGAGCTCATCGTCAAACACGGCGCCGTGCTTTCCGACCAATACTTCACCGAGCGCGAGGGCCGCTACGTCCTTCCCATGCGCGCGGATGCCCACGACCGCATCTCAGGCATCGTCCACGGGAGTTCTGCTAGCGGGGCCACTCTTTTCATCGAGCCTGAGTCACTGCTGGCCATGGGCAACCGATTGCGCGTCGCGCAAGCCGAAGTGGCGAGAGAAGAGCAGCGGGTTCTCGCCGCGCTCAGCGACGAGGTTCGGAACCAACATGCTGCGCTCGAAGCCGCATACGCCAGCTTGCTTCACTTGGACCTCCTTCAAGCCAAAGCCCGCTTCGGCGACAAAATGAATGCGCACATTCTTTCGTTCGGCCACCCAGGAGGGTTCAAACTCAGACGGGCGCGCCACCCGTTGCTCGACCTCGCCGCCCTTCGCGACCCAGACAAGTCGGTCGTCGCCAACGACCTCGACCTCGCGCGCGGCAATGCACTGGTACTCTCGGGACCAAACGCCGGGGGGAAAACGGTGACGCTCAAGTTGCTAGGCCTGTACGCGATCATGATGAGAGCGGGTTTGCCTATCAGCGCAGAGGAGGATAGCGAGGTCGGGTTTTTCGCCGACGTCATTGCGGACATCGGCGACGCGCAATCGCTACAGTCCGATTTGTCCACATTTGCAGGACATATGCGCCGAGTGTCGTCGATGATCGAGCGCGCTGGAGAGTCCACGCTCATCCTGGTCGACGAACTCGCAAGCGGAACGGACCCGGTCGAGGGACAGGCGCTCGCCGCCGCCACCGTGCAAACTTGGGTCGACGCTGGCGCCACCGCCGCCGTGACCACACACTTCGATGGTTTGAAGGCATTCGCCGCGCACCACGATCGAGTGAAGAACGCATCTGTCGGCTTTGATCGCGCCTCGCTCACACCTACTTTTCAACTTCACCTCGGGACGCCTGGCATCTCATGCGCACTGACTGTAGCCGAGCGCTACGGCGTGCCGAAGAGCACCATCGCACTCGCAAACGACATCAAAGACAAAGCGTCACAGCAAATCTCGACGCTACTCGAAGACCTCGAGAGGGCTCGCGCCGAGGCGCGCGCAGTGCTCCAACAGCAAGAGCACGAACGAACACAAAGGCGAGCGCGCGAGTTGCGTGAGGCGGAGCAGGCGGAACGCGCACGTGCACAAGCCGAGACCGCACTATCCGACGCGCTGCAAAAACTCTCAGACGAGAGCAAGAGTCTCCGATCTTTGGCAAAAGAGATGCGCCGGTCGCTGCGCGATGCTCCCCCTGACCAAGCCACGCTACAACGGGTCGAGGCAGCACTCAAACAGAGTGACGACCTTCGTGACAGCGCCGAACAATTGGCCTCGACTTCGCCGCACGATGAGGACGGGACGCTGAACGCTGTGGCGCCCTCCTCCCCAGAAGATGTCACCACAGGGGACCTCGTTCGGCTGCTGGATCTGGAGAAGGTCGGTACCGTCGTGGGGAAGCGCAAAGGACAAGTCCAAGTCGCGATGGGCGCGCTTCGACTATGGAAGGACATTGACGACGTCGTCATCGAAGAAAAAGCGGAACCTGCAACCGCAGACATGCAGCACAAGGCGTCAGACACGCACACGGCTGCAAGAAACCGCGCGCCGGAGATTCGGACAAAGTCCAACACAGTCGATCTCCGCGGCCTCCGCGCTGATGAAGCGCGCTCCATGCTGGCTTCCTTTGTCGATCGGATGTTCGGGCAAGGCGCATCCGCAGCATACATCATGCACGGAGTCGGTACGGGGGCCCTTCGCGACACCGTCGAAGACTGGCTAAAGGAAAACCCCTCCTATGTCGTAACATGGAAGCAGGCAGCACAAAGCGACGGAGGTGCTGGCGTCACTGTCGCCGTGCTCGCGGTCGACTAGCCCACGCGGCCTTAGGGTGACGACGGCTTCGGGTCGGCAACCCTATTCCAGTCGATGTCCTCTTCGGTTTTAAGGCAGGTATTGGTCAACTCACAAACCTGCCGACGCTGCTTCGCAGTGAGTCCTTCGTCTCGCTCCTTGGTGGCTGTGTTCGAATCGGTCGCGGTCGACTTTTCTTCTTTGTTTTGGCTGACTGTGTCTTTTTGTGGTCTGCGATTCCGCCTAAAGATTTCAGTCTTATCAGCGTCGGCAAGGCTGACTTTTCGGGTCTCATTATTTCCGGGAGCCGTAAACGTAACCAAGTAAATCGCAGGATCCAGCTTAACCTCGCATGACTCTCTGCACGTCTTGTAGATGGTTTTTCCGTCGAGCGATGACACAACAGCCTCGGCCCTCCGGTAACCATCGATCTCCAAGTTTAGTGCATACGTCACTCCAGGCGCGGCAACTCCGTCCGCGAGAGTCGCGCCTTCTGGAATTGCCTCTTCCTGCTTCTCGATCGGCTGCATCTTGGCCTGCGGGTCCGTCTCGGAAGGCTCGCCCACAGCTTCGCTCGGCTCGGATTGGGCTTCCATACGCTCATGGGATTTTTGGGACCAGAACCAAACCCCCAAACCGAGCACCGCCCCGCCCAGGACCAGTGCGCCAGCCATCATCGGTACTTTGCTGCGCGTATCTACGAGTGGAAATTCGCTCGCACGCGCATCTTCAGGATTGAGCATGCGTGGAACGCGAATGGGCCGAGAGGAGTCTGTCCCAGCCCAGCCCATCTGCGTGGAACCTGAAACGACTGCCGCTGTCTCAGGGTTTTGGCAGGCGCGCAAAGCCTCACCGAGCTCTTCCATCGACTGAAATCGCTCGTCTGGATCCTTCTGCAGGCAACGCCACACGATCTCTTCGATGCCATCCGGAAACTCGGCATTCGGATTGGTCTGCTTCATGGATGGGGGCGCATCAAACATATGCTGGGTCAACACCCCCATAAAGGTGTCACCCAAAAAGGGCACCGTGCCGGCAAACATTTCATAGAGAATGATTCCCATCGCATAGACATCGACGCGATAGTCCATGGGCTTGCCCGCCGCCTGCTCGGGCGACATGTACTCGGGCGTGCCGAAGATCATCCCTGTCTTCGTCAACTTCTTCATCGTGGGAGCATCGACCGAGACGTCGTTCATTTTTGCGATGCCGAAGTCGACGATTTTGACGAAGTTGGGATCGCCGCGCTTCGTTGTGAGAAAGATGTTCTCGGGCTTCATGTCGCGGTGAACGATGTGGGCGGCGTGCGCGGCGCCGAGCGCATCACAGCACTGGATCGCGATCTTGATAGCCAGATCGCCATCAAGGCTTTGGCCTTCGCGAATTCGATTTGAGAGGTCTTCGCCGTCTAGAAACTCCATCACGAAGTAGCTGTCTCCGTCCGGTGTTTCGCCGAAGTCCGAGATATCGATGATGTGCGGACTATCCACTCGACTCGCGCTCTGGGCCTCTTGTTTGAAGCGTTCCACGACATCGGGTCGACTTGAGTAATCGCGACGCAGGACCTTGAGCGCAACGCGCTTACCAATGATGGCATGCTGGGCCTCGTACACAATGCCCATTCCGCCCTCGCCGATACGGCGGAGAACGGTGTAGCGGCCATCGAGCGTCACCCCAATCAGCGGGTCGCCGGACGAGGCCGATGGCGCGTGCGATGCTTCCATGAAACTAGTATATCGAAACCGATTCGACCTTCTAAAGCTAGCACTCGCCCATACCCATGGTCAACGCACTCACCTCCTCTGCTAACGTCTCCACCGTGGCCACGAAGATTGAACTCCTACCTGACGAAGTGATCGACCAGATCGCAGCTGGAGAGGTGATTGAACGACCGGCCAGCGTGCTCAGAGAGCTAATCGACAATGCCCTCGACGCCGAAACGAGGCGAATCATCGTCGAATTTGACGGCGGCGGAATCGAGTCACTTATGGTCCTCGATGACGGTATCGGGATGCACCCCGAAGATGCTCGACGCTCCTTGGAACGACATGCGACAAGCAAAATCCGCAACTTGGCCGACCTCGAACAGCTGACCTCCAGAGGGTTCCGGGGAGAAGCTCTGGCATCGATCGCTGCCGTATCACGGCTCACACTAACAACCCGTGAACACGACACGGACATCGCCACTCGCATTGAATGTGAGGCAAGCAAGGTGCTCACCTCAGGTCACTCTGCGGGACAACCGGGAACCCGCGTCGACGTACGCGACCTCTTCTTCAACATTCCAGCACGCCGCAAGTTTCTCAAATCGACCCCGACGGAGACCGCACATATCAATAAGGTCTTCGCCCGTGCAGCGCTTTCGCGTCCCGATGTGCGCTTCGAACTTCGCCGCGCGGGCCATCGCACTCGCCTCTACGCCGCCGGCTCACCAGCGCAACGCGCAGAGCAGGTTTTTGGCGCGGTCATGCTCGCCGCACTCGCCCCCGAGCCCATCGACGGTATCGCGGTGTCTGCCCACCTTGCTCCACCCGAAAAAGCACGCACCGGCACCGCGCACCTTCACATTTTCGTCAATGGTCGACCCGTGCTCGACAAAGCGCTCGCACGATCCGTGGCCTTCGCGTACGGAAGTGTGATTCCGCCAGGACGATATCCGGTCGGCTGCGTCTATCTGAAGATCGATCCCACGACCGTCGATATCAATGTCCACCCGCAAAAGCTTGAGGTGCGGTTCTCCGATGCGCGACGCGTCCACGAGGCTACGACGCGGGCACTCTCGCAAGCTCTCGGAACACAGCCCTGGGAACGCCAGACGTCGGCCTATCGAGCCGGCAACCGGCCGCAACCGAAGGGGCGCGAGCAACAATACCCCCCGAACTCGGATGTCTGGGCCTCACTCGCGATCCTACGCGATGCATCCGCACCCGCAGACCTACCCCGACAAGCGACACCCGGGAGCCAAGACACCGGGCCGTTCTCCTCTCTTAGGCCCATCGCCCAAACGCGGGCCCTCTTTATCGTCTGCGAGGGTGACGACGGTCTCTACGTGATCGACCAGCACGCCGCCGACGAGCGCATTCGTTATGCGAAACTCAAACGCGAGCTAAGTGGCCAACAAATCACAGGTCAGCAACTTCTATTTCCAGCCCAGATTGACGTCGGCCAAGAGGTCCTGGCTTGGCTTGATGGGAACCCGAACGCCCTATCCCAGCTGGGCATTGACGCTGATCGCATCTCCGAGACCGAACTTCTTGTGCGTGCACTTCCCGCTATCGTCGCAAACGGTGACCCGGCTTTGCTGGTCGAGCAGGCTATGGCAGAGTTGATGCGCACCAGCGGGAGAGCGTGGAGTGACACCATCGACACTGCCCTTGCGACGTTGGCTTGCCACTCGGCCTTGCGCAGGGGCGACAGGATCTCCCTTCGTGAATGTGGGGCCCTGCTCGCACAACTGGACGCCACCGAAGAGTTCGCTGAACACTGCCCACACGGACGCCCAATCGTGTTTAGGATTTCTTATGCCGATCTTGAGAAGAAACTGGGAAGATAATGGGCGGAGCCAACTCGCACACCCCGAAGCTCATTGTTCTGTCGGGGCAGACAGGCTCCGGGAAAAGCGCCTTGGCGCAAAAGCTGGCCCGTCGTTTCGACGTCGAGGTTATCAGCGCGGATAGCGTACAGGTCTATCGCGGGTTCGATATTGGTTCGGCGAAGCCGACAGCAGCGGAACGCGCGGAGCTTCCTCACCACCTGATCGATATTCTCGCTCCAGATGATGCGATAGACGCTGCAGGTTATTCCCGACGTGCCGATGCCGTGATCGCCAGTCTGAGAGAGCGCAACAAGATCCCGCTCATTGTAGGAGGCACGGGACTATGGATTCGCGCACTACTTCGGGGCCTCGTCGACCTCCCAGCAGTCAACCTCGCGCTTCGTGAAGAGCTCGAGCAACAAAGCCGGGCAGTCGGCAACGATGCCATGCACGCGCGCCTCGCGGAGGTGGACCCGCTATCCGCAGAACATATCCACCCCAACGACACGCTGCGAATCGTTCGCGCGCTGGAGGTGTACGCGCAGACGGGAAAGGCGCTCGGCAAACTTCGCCAAGAACATGGCTTGGGCGGCCCCCGCTACCGCACCCTCATGTTCGCGATCGAGCATCCATCGGAGGAGCTCCGCCCCAAGCTCCGCGCTCGGACCGAACACATGCTCGCCTCGGGTTGGATTGAAGAAGTCGAGGCCCTTCTTGCTCAGTGGCCAACGAACGCCCGAGCCTTCGGGAGCGTCGGCTACCGGGAGATCTGCGCGCACCTTGGCGGAAAAATCACTAGAAACGACCTGCCGGAAGTCATCGAACGAGAAACGTGGCGCTATGCGAAGCGCCAAAGAAATTGGTTTCGCGCCGAGCCCTATGTCGACAAACGAGGCCCAGTGGAGGAGCTTGAAACTGCAGCCTTCTCTGATGTCGAGGAATTTCTGTCGCTGTGAGACGAGAGCCCGAACACGTTTCGACCACCGTCACGTTAGAACACGTACGAAAAACGGCAAAGACGCCACTCGGGCAAGCGCTGCTGCGACGTGAAGCAGCCGTCCTCCACAAGGCTTCGGGTCGCGCGGGAGCTCCCAGATTGTTGTCGTCTCACTTGGAGTCAGAGCCGTTCAGCATCCTACTTCAAAAAATTGCAGGCGAATCGCTACAGCAGGCCATCGTCGCGCGTAAGCGAGCCAGCCCCTCACTACCTGCGGCGCTGGCGCTGCAATGGCTGCTGGGAGCCACAAAAGCAGTCGAGCTGTGGCACTCGCAGACGAGGATGGTGCACGGAGATATCGCGCCAGGCAACATTCTCCTCCACGGCCCGCAAGCGTTCCTCATCGACTTCGCACTCGCCACGCCGTTTGGCAAACCCGTTCGACTCGGTGACAAGACGCTGGCCAATCGAGCCTACGCGAGCCCGGAACAGTTGGCCGGCGAGACAGTCGGACCTCAAAGCGATGTCTTTTCGCTCGCTGTCATTGCGACGGAACTCTTAACGGGCAAGCGCTTCGACCGCCTAGCCCCTACTTCCGGCTACGCCGCACTCCCGGATGAGGTCGCAAAGGTACTGCTTGAAGGTGTGGCTTCGAATCCCAGCCAGCGGACCAGTCGTCCCGGTCTATTTGCGCAAGCACTCGAGCTCGCCGCTTGTGGTTGACGCTCTGAGCAGGTTAGAACCTGCTGGCAATGCAAAGAAAGTCTCATGGCGATGGCCGTTTCTCGCGGGGCGACTTTCTCGCCTTGGGTAAAGGCTGCGTCTTCGAGTCCGGCGTACTCGTCTTTCACCCCGAGAACATTTGGGTCGGAGACGACGTGTACATCGGTCACCAGACGATACTCAAAGGATATTTTAAGAACGAAATGCACATTGGCAGCGGCACGTGGGTCGGCCAACAATGTTTCTTTCATGCTGCGGGTGGGCTGCGAATCGCGGACAACGTTGGCATTGGACCCGCCGTCAAGATCATCACGTCTCTTCACGAAGAGGCGGGGCGGCAAACACCAATTCTGCACGCACCCATTCGCTTCGCGCCGGTCACGGTCGAGGCAGACGTCGACATCGGCGTTGGAACCACGATTCTACCAGGCGTGACCATTGGCAAAGGTGCACAGGTTGGCGCTGGCAGTGTCGTCACAAAAGACGTCGCGCCTTACTCGGTGGTCGCAGGTGTCCCCGCAACACAGCTAAGGCTTCGTCCATGAACGACAGTAAGCAACCGTGTCTATTGAGCATCATCGTCCTCGCCTACAATGAGGCAGACAATGTGCCAGTCACGATGGTCGACCTTCGTGACTGGATCCGCAATCAGCCGGAAACGCAGGACAATCCAAACGCTATCGAAGTCATATTCGTTGACGATGGCTCAGACGACGACACGGCGAACGAGGCACGCGCCGCCCTCAATGGCATCTCCTTTACAGTGGTCCGCCACGAAGCAAACCGTGGCATGGGAGCGGGCATCAAGTCGGGCACCCTGCGCGCACGTGGCGAACGCGTGACCTTCATGCCTGCCGACGGCCAAATTCCCACCGAGGCGATTCGCACTTTACTTGACGCAGCCGACTCGGACACGGACATCGTCTTTAGTGTGTACGATCGTCGAGACGACGGGCTCGACCGCAAGCTCTTGAGTCTGGGAGTACGCACCCTGATCTTGCTCGTTCATGGCGTACGGATGCAGAGTGATGGTCCATATTTGTTCCGGCGCAAGCTGCTTGACCCGGCTCAGCTGGAGTCGGACACGTTCTTCTTGAATTTCGAGTTTCCCATACGTGCATTGAGTGCTGGGCTGCGAACCAAAGTCGTCACCGTTGAATGCCGGCCGCGCTACGCGGGTAGTTCGAAAACTGCCAATGCACGCAAGGTCTGGGGAGTCGGGCGAGAGCTTCTCGCCCTCCGTTGGCGCAACCTGCGCTCGAACCACTAGAACGTTGGAGCCGACCCGTTTCCCCGATAGCGGCGTGCGAGTCTGTCCCGTAGCGTCTCTCTAGGAACGCCAAGCTTTCGCGCTGCTGCAGCGACGTTGCCGCGCGTCTGCCGGAGCGCTTCCTCAACAGGAAGTCCGAGCACCGGCATCATCTGGGTGGAGAGTTCTGCGATTGCCTCTCGGACCAGCAGACCGTCTATCACTCCTCCCTGCGCATGTAAGACCGCCAGGCGAAGGACACTTCGAAGCTCGCGCACGTTGCCCGGCCAGTGGTGAAGTCGCAAGGTCTGCAGAGCGTCCGCGCTTAGCTTCAGTGCTTCGTCCACCCCCAGCCGTCGTACGAAGTGGGCCGCCAGAGCTCCGATGTCTTCAGGCCGATGGCGAAGTGCGGGTACGACGACGCGTGCGCCAGCGATACGATAGTAAAGGTCCTCGCGAAAGTGTCCCTCGTGCACCAGTGACCGAAGGTCGCGGTGTGTCGCGCAGATCAGTCGTACATCGACTCGTTTCGTCCTCGCACTCCCCACGGGCACGTAACTGCCACTATCGAGTACCCGCAACAGCTTTGCTTGAAGCTCAAGCGGAAGCTCCGCCACTTCATCGAGGAATAGCGTTCCGCCGTGCGCTCGCTCAAAGTAGCCCGCTTGCCGGCGCACAGCACCTGTAAACGCCCCCCGCTCGTGTCCGAAGAACGCACTTTCCGCTAGACCCGCAGCGATGGCTCCGGCATTGACTGCCACAAACGGCCTTCCGCACCGCGGCGATCCACGGTGCAGTGCGCGTGCCACGTGCTCCTTACCTGCACCCGAAGGTCCATGGATCACCACCGAGACGGTCGTTGGCGCCAGGCGGGCACACTGCTCTTTGACTTTCACCATGGCCGGAGAGGCCACAACCCACTCGTCGCATTTTTCTCGCATGCGACCTTTATCGCCGAACACGTACTCGTGTTGCTTCAAAGCGGCGTGCTCTTGCGCCAACCGCTCGCGTCGAGAAACGCGCGCCCGTCAGTCGCAAGCTTCAATAGGTGTGAGAGCAACGAACGCTCAGCCAACGGCCAAAACGCCTGAGGCGTGTCGGCATAACAGAGCGGTAGCAGCTCTTGGAGACTGAGCGCTTCCTCGCGAAGCGCTCTGGCAATGCGACGTTCGCGGGCCAGCCTGTGTTTTATATAATGACTGAAGATCTGTCGCTCGCGCGCAATAGGTTCCCCGTGCGCCGGGTACACCCAAGATGCGTCGAGTCGCGCCAGGCGTCCAAGGCTCTCCAAGTAGACCCCCATATCGCCATCGACGGGATCGACCAGAATCGTGCCGATACCAGCAACCATATCCCCGGCAATGAGGCGCCCGTCCTCCGGACGAAAGAGGCACAAATGCCCGGGGGCATGGCCAGGCGTGTGCATCGAAACCCAATTCGAAAAAGGTTCTGGCAATGGGCCGGCTTCGAGTTGCACGCGAGTGCTGCGAGGATCGACAGCAATTCGTTCGTGTGTTAGAGGGTGCGCCCACACCGGCAGCGGCTTTTGCCTGCTCATAGCCAACAGCCCTCCCACATGATCGGCGTGGTGGTGGGTCGCAAAGTAGCCTTCAAACCGAAGCCCTGACTCCTCGAGTTGATGCATCAAAGCAAGGGCACGCCGAACTTCGTCAGCAAACTCCGAAGCAGGCTCAACCCAGAGCGCCCTGCGCGACCCGAGCAGGTACGCATTGGTGTGTGTTGCAGGAGGAAGCGTGGGGGTGCGGAGCGGGAACCTCAGCAGCCCGCTCGCGCAGCGCTGAACGCCTTGGAGGTCCGGTATGTCGTCCAGCGAGATCATACAGCAATCATAGTCCAAGGAGACGATCCCTTGTACACTGCCGTCCGTGCGGTCATTGCTGTTCACATACCTGCTTCTCACACTTGGCTGCGGCCCGGCCATCGCGAGCCATGACGACTTTCGACGTATTCAACGAGCCGAAGCGAGTGTCGAAGAAGGGGTTCACATCGCCACCGATAACGCCCGAAAGTGCGACGAACGATGCGGCGGCCAGCAAAAAGCATGCGACGGCTCCGAGACGGTTTGCGAGATCGCCGACGACACCGGGGACAAGGACGCCCTGGCCCGCTGTCAGCGAACGCAGCGCCAATGCGAAGCAGCCGCACTGCGCACGCGGCCGAGCTGCGACTGCTAGGCGCCCTTCGTCTCTCGCACGCTCATCGGGATTGCTCGAGCCGATCGATAGCGTCGCGGAGGGCTTGGCGCCCAGCGAGGTATCGCTCCTGCTCAAGCTGGCGACGAAGCGGTTCAAGAGCGCTCGCCGAACCATGCGCAGCTAGGAAATGGGCGGCCTCAACCCGCATGTAGCCATCCGCAAGCAACGCGATCGCGAGCGATTCTCCCTGCTCGGGACATCGAGAGAGTGCATGGAGCGCTCGATTGCGTAGGAACAGTGCCGCATGGACATCTTGAGCAGTGGCAAAGGCGCGTTCCGCTTCTGCGCAGCCAAACGTTTGGACCGAGCCGGGTTTCTGCGTTTGGGCCGCTTCAACGCTTCCGCGCAACCAACCGAGGGTCTCGCCAATACGCTGAAGCGCCCACGGCTCCTCCAACGTGTGGGGATTCTGCTCTTTGCCATCGCGATCCAACAAAAAAACCTCACAGCGTGCTGAAGGGCCGTCACAAATTGCCTTCTCGAGACCACGACGCACTACGAAGCGGTCGTTGAGTGCTGCGATAAAACGTTCTTGAGGTAGCGTGTCTGGCCGTGACAGATCGTAACCAAACATACTGCTCTGCACGCTTCCTTTAACAGCCGCAAGGACCGTGGGCGCGATGTCGACCAACGATACCGGCGTCGTGGGCTTTGCGGCTGGAACATCTGCACCGAGCAGTAGCAGCGGCACATGCAGCTGCTCTCGGTAAAGCGTAGTGCCATGGTAGTACGAGCGATGTTCGCCAAACGCTTCGCCATGATCGGAGCTGACGAACACAATCGGTCGACGTGGGTGTGCGAGTAGCCAGTTCAAACATTCGTCCAGTTGCGCGTCGAGTTCGAAGAGTTCCGCTCGGTAGCGTTCGATGGGACTTTCGCCAAAGCGCGCCTGCTTAGGTTCGTATGGCTCGTGCGGATCCATCAAGTGCGCCCAGAAGAACAGTGGCCGATCGTCGATTTCAATCGAGACTCTAAGCTGCTTACATACATCCTCGATCGACGTCTCATCGCCAATGCGCTGATCGAAGCCCAAATTTATCTCTTCGTATTTCGCAAGCACCCTTCGATCGACGGAAAAGATCGACGGTGGATAAACTGCGAGGCTCCGATATCCCATCTTCCGCAATCCATCGGCGAGCGTACGCTGCGGCAACGGAAGCTCCATCATGGCCGCGGCGTGCACCCATGTACCTGTATGCAAGCTTACAAGCGCGTAACTGCTGTTCGGGGTCGGCGTACTCGCTTGCGCGAAGTTCATGCCCCCTCTTGCGCGTGCAGCGAGGCGCGGCATCGTCCGGGGCTCAAGCATGTCGGCCCGGAATGCGTCGATCGTCAAAAGCACAACGTCTCGATTGCGCCAGTCCCAGGCGCTGGTCTTAGCTATCCGTTCGCGCGCTCGCGCTTGAACTCCGGCAAAGTGGTGAGGCCGACCAAAGGCGAAGATCTTCGAAGCGAAAGGCATGCCGGGTACTGCGAAATACAGAGCCGATACGACCCCGGTGATCAGAAAGCTCACGGTGAACACTGCGATGCTTCGCTTGGCCCCATGGGTCTGCAGACTGTGCCGATGGACACGGTACAGCAGCTCGGCCGCTAGCATGCATGTCGCGACGATCAGCCCAACATGAAACACTGGATAGAGGCGGGGTAACACCCGTAGATCTGTGGCGAGGAGGACCCCAACACCAGCCACACTAACGGTGATTGCCACGCCTTTGCTAGCCCGGGCAAGCAACCACAGTAGCCCAACAGGAAGGGCCAGACTCAACGCCAGCAACGGCCAACGCCATACGCTCGCGGAAATCGAGGGCCCGGAGGTGCAAGACAGCCCAACGATGAGGCCAAGCAGACCCGCGAGCACAAGCATGGGGCGATTTTGTACATCAACTGAGCGCGCCAAGAGAAAGAGCGCCGACAACCCCGCCCCCAACAGTGCCCCCGGAAGCGTGAGAAGCGCAAAAGTCGACAAGGTTAGCGAGCGGACCAACAGAAGTGCAAGCGCGTCGATGAGACCGCACGCCAACGCGACCAAGCCCAGCCCACAGAGTATGGATTTTACGGACGGACGCATCGGCGCACTACCCAGCCTCCTCAAGCACGACTGTGCGCTCAGCCCGGGCAAGCGCGCGACGGGCCCCTTCGAGCCCGTCCCCTTCAAGTTGTGCGTCCTCTGCGAGGAGATCCGCGGCTATTGCGCGTGCATCGGCAAGCAGCGGCAAGTCGTGCCGCAGGTCAGCAAAGCGAAAGCCCGAAAGCCCCGACTGCTGCTTTCCAAACACTTCACCCGGCCCACGGAGGCGCAGGTCTTCTTCGGCGATAACGAAGCCATCGCTGCTCTTGCACAGAACATCAATGCGCGCCTTCGCTTCCTCAGTCTTCGCGTCGTGGACGAGCAAGCAAGCACTTCGCTGTCCCGCTCGCCCCACCCGACCACGAAGCTGGTGAAGCTGCGCGAGACCAAAACGTTCGGCATTCTCAATGAGCATTGCATTGGCGCCCGGAACGTCGACACCAACCTCAATAACCGTCGTCGAGACCAGCAGCTGCGCTTCGCCAGACACGAACGCATCCATGGCTGCGTGACGTTCGTCGGAGCTTTGCTGTCCATGCATGAGTTCAACGCGAAGTTCGGCAAAACGCTCGCGCAGCTCGGCACACACCGTCGTCGCGTCGCGCAAGTCATGCGCCTCAGAGGGTTCGATGGCGGGACAGACGACAAACACCTGTCCACCGTGCTCGATGGCTCTTCGCGCCTGTCGGTATGCTTCATCCCGCTCAGCTTGCTCGTACGCACGTGTTAGCGGCGGGGTGCGCCCCGGCGGCTTTTCGTCGAGAACACTAACCCGCAGATCCCCATAGAGCGCGAGCGCAAGGCTGCGGGGAATCGGGGTCGCTGTCATCACAAGCAGATGGGGATCGCGCTCTCCCTTACTCGCAAGCCGCAGTCGTTGCGAGACACCAAAACGATGTTGCTCGTCGACGATCGCGAGTCCGAGTTGTCGAAAGGCGACCTTGTCGTTCAAAATCGCGTGGGTGCCCACGACGAGGTCAAGGCTCCCGTCCGCAAGCGCGGCAAGCGTCTTCTTACGATGCGAGGCCCGAGCACCGCCAACCAACAGCGCCGTCCGAAGTCCGAGAGACCGCACGACCGGTGCGAGGGAACGCATGTGCTGCTCTGCGAGAACCTCAGTCGGAGCCAACAGCGCGACTTGTGCGCCCGCGGAAACGGTGTGGGCCGCGCTGAGAATGGCGACGGCTGTCTTTCCGGCGCCCACGTCACCCTGGAGCAAGCGCCGCATCGGTTGCTCGCGGCCGAGGTCCGCCGCAATCTCTTCGACACAACGCGTTTGCGCCTTTGTCAGCTCGAAACCGAGCGCCCGAGTCGCGTCGCTCCGCCATGCACTTCCGCGCGGGGAGAGAGGGGCAGCGCATAGTTCTCGCTGGGTGAGCTTTCTCGCCTCAAGTGCAAGCGACAGGATAAAGAACTCCTCAAGTGCGAGGCGCCGGTGGGCATCGCTTCGACCCACATTGAGTTTGTCTAAAGCGGTATCGTCGAGGCTCGAATCAGGCTCATGAAGTGCTCGCAGTGCATCTCGGACCGAGCCACGTTCGGAGCGAGCCTGCACCGGCAGTGCTTCAGGCCATTGGTCTAGGTACTGCGCCAACGCCAGCTCGATAGCCTTTCGTAGGCGAGCGGGAGGGATGCCACTGACCAGAGGGTAAACCGGGACAATCCCCCGACCCGGCTCGTCGCCGTCTGCGAGCTCGGTCACGTCGGGGTGCGCCATCGATGCAACGCCCCGATATTCGTCGACCATCCCAGACACCAAAACGCGCTGGCCAGTACGCAAACGCGAAGCCACCCAGTGCGAGCGGAACCACACCAGGCGAAGAAGCGCACGTCGACCCGGCGGCTCGCCCGGAAGCGGCTCAAGCGAGACTTCGACACGGCGTTTTCTGCCACCGCCCATGACCCGAGTGGAACTGACAACACCCACACAAAGCGCTCGCTCACCCGGTTCTACCTGCGATATGGGAGTCGTCGACCGTTCATCATCGTACCGGCGCGGGAGAAAGAGAAGCAGGTCGAGAACGTCGTAAATACCTTTGGCCGCGAACGCTTGCTTGGCGACCTTTCCTATCCCCGGAAGCGTATCGACGGCTGGCGCACGCGTGGAGGCCGCCGCACCGAGCGCGCCCTTCTTTGCGACACCACGGCGTGAACGACGCCGCTTGCTCTTCGCCACCTCGGGCCCGTTGGCAACGACTTCTTTGCTACTGAACTCACGCAGAATCCGCGCCGCTTCGCGGGCCCGACGGATTGCTCTCTTCTCGGCGACCAGGAGCTCGGCTTCTTTCCGATAGCCGAGTGCGGTCAACTGCTCCGCGATCTCCCTCGCGGTTTCGTCACCGCCCTGCCCCACACTCAACTCGGATAGCGCGCGCCGCAGAGCAGGCGTCACTGGAAGACGACGTCTTGGATCTCGTAAATGCGAATACCCTTGGGTGCTTTCACCCGGACCTCGTCCCCGATCTCGCGATTGATGAGCGCGCGCGCCATCGGCGAGGTGATCGAGATCGTACCGCCTTCGATATCAGCTTCCTCGGATCCCACGATCTGATACGTGACGATGTTGCCGGTGTCGATGTCCTCAAGTGTCACCGTCGCTCCGAATTTCACCCTATCGCCACTGAGCGTGGTCGGGTCGATCACTTCAGCCGCTGCGATCTTCCCCTCCAGGTCGCGAACGCGCGCCTCCATCAACCCCTGCTTCTCCTTCGCAGCGTGGTATTCGGCGTTCTCTTTGAGGTCGCCATGCTCTCGTGCCGTCTCGATTTCTTGCGAAACTTTTAAGCGCGAAGCCTTGAGTTCAGCCAGTTCTTGGTTAAGCGCAGCGAGCCCCGCCGGTGTCATTGGATACTTGTCCATACAACAGACCTAGCCTGGCCGCCGCCTATCATCAAGGGTGTGAATATCCTGTAAAGAAAGCACATTCGCCGGACCGTAAAGTCTCGACTCCAGCGCACCAACCGCCGCCATCGCGGCCGCGATCGTCGTAAAATACGGCACTCCGCTCATCAGCGTCTGTCGGCGAAGCGAGCGGCTGTCGGCGATCTGCTCCGTACCCTGCGTGGTGTTTACCACAACTTGCACCGCACCATCGCGAATGGCGTCAACGCAATGTGGTTCGCCGTCCTTTACTTTGTTGACGACTTTGACAGCAATGCCCGCTTTCTCGAACATGGCGGCGGTACCTCGTGTTGCAAGCACCGAAAAGCCCATGTTCGCAAAACGACGCGCCACGTCACAAGCTGCATGCTTGTCTCTGTCCCGGACCGAGACAAAGATAGTCCCTTCGTTCGGAAGCTTTGTCCCAGCGGCATCAAGTGCTTTGAGAAAAGCTTCGGAGAAGGTCTGGCCTATACCCATGACTTCCCCGGTGGAACGCATCTCCGGCCCTAGCACGATGTCCACGCCTGAAAACTTATGAAAAGGGAACACCGATTCCTTCACGGCGACGAAACGCGTACTCGCGGACTCACGCACATCGAGCTCGCGCAGTGTCTTCCCGGCCATAAGTTTGGCTGCAATCTTCGCGAGCGGAATGCCAATCGCCTTGCTCACAAACGGAATCGTCCGCGAAGCACGCGGATTGACTTCGATGACATAGACACCAGAACCTCGAACCGCGAACTGCACGTTCATCAGGCCGACGACACCGAGTTCGAGTGCAAGGGCGCGGGTGACTTCGCGAATATTCGCGAGCACCTCCTGCGGCAACGCGTGCGCAGGAAGGACGAGCGACGAGTCGCCAGAGTGAATCCCGGCCTCCTCGATGTGTTGCATGATTCCGCCGATGAGGACGTCGTGGCCGTCACTCACGCAATCAACGTCGACTTCGATCGCATCTTCGAGAAACTCATCAACGAGAATCGTCTGCGCACTCGCCTCCTCCAGTGCGGAAAGCGCCTCGGCGATGTACCGTCGCAAGTCCGCCTCGGAATGTACAACTTCCATCGCTCGTCCCCCGAGCACATAAGACGGACGAACCACCACCGGATAACCAACCTCTCTTGCCACGGCGAACGCCTCATCCACACCACGCGCAATGCCGCCACGGGGCCGCCGAAGCCGCAGCTTCTCCATCAGGGCTTCGAAACGTTCGCGATCCTCTGCGCGATCGATCGCGTCTGCTGGCGTGCCCAAAATAGGCACACCGGCTCGGTCGAGCGCGACAGCCAAGCGAAGCGGCGTCTGCCCACCGAACTGCACGATGACGCCCTCAGGTTTTTCGAGCTCGACGATGTGCATGACGTCCTCGAAAGTGAGCGGCTCGAAGTAGAGGCGGTCCGAGGTATCGAAGTCTGTTGAAACAGTCTCGGGGTTACAATTGACCATGATGGTCTCGTAACCGAGTTCCTTGCAGGCAAAACTCGCGTGAACGCAGCAATAGTCGAACTCGATCCCTTGACCGATACGGTTGGGTCCACCGCCCAGAATCATGATCCGCTTGCCATCGGACGGCGCACGCTCGGAGACATCTCCCCAGGTGGAATAGAGGTAGTTCGTCTTGGGTGCGAACTCAGCCGCGCACGTGTCGACGTGGCAGTAGACGGGACTAATATTGCTCTTCGCCCTCGCCGCACGCACCTCTTCGAGTGATTTTGACGTAAGCGCCGCAATCTGTCGGTCGGAAAAGCCAATCTCCTTGGCGCGCAGCAAATCAGGTTCGGTGCTCGACGCCAGTTCGCGCTCCGTTTGCACGATATCCGAAAGCTGTTTAACGAACCACGGGTCGATACGCGTGCGCTCCACGACTTGTTCGACGCTGATCCCGACTCTCAGTGCGTCTGCCAAAAACCAGAGGCGGTCCGGAAGCGGCTGCCCGATAATATCGAGAAGCAACTGCGCCAGTTCATCCGGAGACACTTCAGGCACCTCATCCACCGGCGTACTGGGAAGCTGCAGCGGGTCTTGGCCCTCGCGCACGCGCTTGGCCAGTTCTGGGTAGTCGACTCTACCGATCAGCGACACCAGACCATCTCGCCCGGTCTCAAGAGAACGCGCGCCTTTTTGCAGCGCCTCCTTGAAGGTGCGGCCAATCGCCATCGCTTCGCCAACGGATTTCATCTGCGTCGTAAGTCGCGGGTCACTGCCACCAAACTTTTCGAACGCAAATCGTGGAATCTTGACCACAACGTAATCGATCGACGGCTCGAACGCCGCGGATGTACCGATCATGTCGTTCTTCAGTTCGTCGAGTGTGAACCCGACGGCCAGCTTTGCTGCGATCTTGGCAATCGGGTAACCGGTGGCTTTCGACGCCAGAGCTGAGGACCTTGAAACGCGGGGGTTCATCTCGATAACAATGAGCTCACCGTTCTCCGGGTTGACGCCAAACTGAATGTTTGCGCCACCGGTCTCAACACCAACCTCGGTAATCACTGCCCGACCCGCATCACGCATACGCTGGTACTCGCGATCCGTCAGCGTCATCGAAGGCGCCACGGTGATCGAATCGCCTGTGTGCACGCCCATGGGGTCGAAATTCTCGATGGTGCAAATCACCGAAAAGTTATCAACGCGATCGCGGATAACCTCGAGTTCGAACTCCTTCCAACCGAGCACACTTTGCTCCACCAGGCATTCGTGTGTCGGCGACTGGGCGAAGGCCCACAGGATTTTCTCTTCGAACTCCGCGGGGGTGTACGCAATACCACCACCGGCTCCTCCCATCGTAAACGACGGGCGAAGGATCACCGGATAACCTGTCTTTTCCGCTGCACGCTTCGCTTCCTCAAGGTTCTTACAGGTGAACGCGAGCGGCACGGCCAACCCGATGCGATCCATCGCCTGCTTGAACAGCTCTCGATCCTCTGCTGTGCGAATGGCATCGAGCGAGGCTCCGATGAGTTCGACGCCGAACTCCTCGAGCACCCCCTCACGCGCCAAATCAAGCGCAAGATTGAGCGCGGTTTGCCCACCCAAGGTCGGAAGAAGAGCATCCGGACGCTCCTTAGCGATTATCTCGCGAAGATAGTCGACGGTAAGCGGCTCGACGTACGTGCGGTCCGAAAACTCCGGGTCCGTCATGATCGTGGCTGGATTCGAGTTGACCAACACGACCTCATACCCCTCTTGACGTAGGGCCTTGGCGCCCTGCGTACCTGAGTAGTCGAACTCGCAGGCCTGACCAATCACGATCGGCCCCGAGCCGACTAACAGAATTCGATTTATGTCGTCTCTTTTGGGCATGCGGAGCGCGAACAGCCTAGCCTGAATTGAACGTCGTGGCTAAAGCGAATCGCGCGCGTTCGCGACAAGCTCCGTCCAAGCCTCAAGTGGCTCACTCACGACCTCAAGGGTGCGCGCTCCCTCCTGGCCATCGACAAAGCCAAGGGTGAACGTAACGGTCGCGTGTTGTGCAATCTCTGGTATTGCTGCTCCCCACTCGACAAAGGCGAGTGCATCGACGCAAAGCTCCGCGAAGCCCAGCTCCGAAAGTGCGTCGGGGTCGTCAAGGATGCGGTAGAAGTCAGCATGAACGATGGGGATCGTGCCTCCCTCGATCTCGTTGACGAGCGTGAATGTTGGGCTTCGAATCCCCACATCCCGAGGAACGCCAAGCGCCCGACAGAAGGCCCGGACCAAAGTCGTCTTACCAGCACCGAGCGGCCCTTCTAACAAGACGATCTGTCTCGCGCGAAACGCTGGCACAAAAGCACGAGCAACTCGACCCAGCTCCTCCTCACTCCCCACCTGCAGAGTTAAACAGTGTTGCATAGGAAGCGAGCTAAAAGCAGGACGAGGAGATGGCGAGGAACCCGCGAAAGCGTATGTTGTGATACGTGCGCAGGTACCGCAGCCATCGACGATGTATTGCGCATTGGATCGTTTTCTAGGCGACGCTGTTTTAGCCGACTTGGATGGCGAGACCGAGATGCTCGCGCAACCGGAAGTAGCTCTCCGAGACACTATAAAGAGCGATCTCTTTGATCTTGTCCTTCGCCGGCAAGTCGCTCGTGCCTTCGGGTGGCAACGCCTGAACCATCTGTGCGGCGACTTGCAGGTCGTTACACAGCAAGAAACCCGCGCGGCAAGCCGTGATCTCCACGGACTGCATCCACTTCTTGATGTCTGCAGCTTGCTGCGTCTCCAAGAAGCGCCTCGTGACCTGCCGGATGGCGTCGACCTGAGCCTGCTGCATCTTGGACAGAAGCTTCTTGGCGGTCTTCTTCACCTCAGGCTCGTTGGTATCCACGCCACCGATCGAGAGTGCTGCAAGAAGCAACGTCTTGAGTTCCGAGTGCGAGGTTACGAGCGTGCGAATGAAGTGTTCTCCTCGATAGAAAGACAGGTGACGTGCAACGACAAACGCGAGCTGTGATTGCGTGTACCCAGAGAGCAGTGCTTTACCACAGACCGTCGCCGGAGGCGTCGACCCTGCAACATGAAGCAGGCCGCCGTGTGCGTCCGGTCGAAGGAAAAGACGCGGTACGATGTCGAGTGCGAGTACCTGCGACGCGAAGTTGAATGTTTGGGCGAACATCACCGTCGAGGTTGCTGGGTCGACCTGATGTTTGCGAAGCAAGTGATGCTTCTTATCTGGCATCGCTCTGAGCGTCAGCACGGCGGGCGCAATCGCTTCGAAAAGCTTGCCGATGTGAAGAGACTCTTCTTCATGGAAGAGTTCCTTCACCCAACGCGTGTTATCGAGCCGATTGCGAACCTGCGAGCCCTGTGGTTTGTACTGCTCGTAGAACTGCCTCTGCTCTTCGTCCGCTTTGCCGAAGAAGGCCAAGGCGGACGCCAAACACCACGCCTTGTCGTAAGCCCGGGCCGAGAAGTAGAGACGGTAGAGTTCACGATACGAATCGACACGATATGGGTCGTTGTGAAGCAGCCATTGATGTTCCGAGATCGCATCGTCCAGGCGACCGGGGATGGACGCATAGAGCTCAGCCAAAATCTGATGCTCCTCGACGTTGTCGGGCTGGACATTGGTCGCCATCTTGAACGACTCGACCGCGGCATCGAAGTTCTTTTGGCGGTCCCGGTAGATCACACCAAGGTTGTGCCAGAGATTGAACTCGAGTTCGGGATTGCCCTTGCCGACCGCTCTATGCAGCATCTTGCGGAAGGCGCGCTCCAGCCCTTTCCAGTTTTTCTGTTGCGTGTAAATGCGGTTGAGCGCCTCGAACGGCTTGAGCTGTGACCAATCGAGGTCGAGCGACTCGTCGAATTTCTCGATCGCACGGTCCCCGTCCTTAAGCTCGTCGCGATACACGACACCGATGGTGTAAGCGTACTTCGCCTTAACGTCATCGCGATCTGCCAAATCACTGATTTGCTGGATGACTTCGATGGCTTGGTCCCACTGACGAGTCTGCTGGTAACCTACCAGCAGTTTATGAAGCAGCCGGTGTTCTTCCGGCTTGACGTCGGTGGCATCGGTGTACGCCTCGATCGCTTTCTGCTGATTACCAAGCTCGTCTTTCCACAGATCACCGACCTGCTCCAGAAGCTGGAAGCGCTCCTCGTCGTCGGTGGTCGCCAGAGCCAGCTGGCGCTTGTAGTGGATGACCTGCTCCCACTGTTTACGCTCCTCGTGAATCTCGATGAGCGCTTCAAGAGTCGGGCGATGCCGCTCGTCCTCTTCGAGGGCCTTCTCAAACATGTTCAGTGACTTGCGCGCTTCGCCCTGCTCGCGTTTGACGATACCGAGACGGTAGAAGACGTCAGTCGCCTCGGCTTGTGTGAGCGAGTCCCGATGATGGACAAGCACCATTTGGTAGTACTTGAAGGCGTCCTTCCAGTCCTTCGCATCAAAGTATGCCCGCGCCATCGGCATCAGGATGTGAAGGTCCTGGGGGTCGATCTGGTAGGCTTTGGAGTAGGCGCGAACAGCATCGTCTGCCTCGCCAATCGCGGCGGCGGCCCGACCAAACATCGTTGCGATATGGAGTTGGTCCTCTTTCTCTCGCTTGTCCGAGCGCCTAAAAAGCTGCGCCAGTAGAGGGTGCGCATCGCCAAACCGCTCTCGGTTGCTGTATTCAACGGCGAGCGGAAACGCTGCCTCCTCGTTCGAGCTGTCACGGGCGAGGGCCTGCTCATAAACTTCGATAGCCTTGTCGTGTTCGTCGAGTCGCTCATCATGAATGCGCGCGAGCTCAACCAACGCCTGTGAGGCAAGTCGATCGCTCTCTTGGTACTGAGCCTCATTCCGAAGAGCCGTCGCTGCGGCATACCAGTCACCTGAATCAACGTGGATCTTTCGAGCAGCCGTCAGCGAAGGCAGGTGGCCTGGGTTGAGGTCGAGCGCACGGTTGTAGTGTTCAAGCGCCGTGGTGCGGTCACCAAGTTCGACGTCCAGAAGCCGCCCCATGCGATAACGCAAGTCGACCTGTTGGTCCGGGTCTGACGAGAGATCAACAACTCGCTCCATCATTTCAAGAGCTTGGCCATGATCGCCGCGCTTCTCGTACAGGCGCGTTAGGCCATCGAGCGCGAGAACATCACGGTCATTGAGGTCCAGTGCGGCCAAGTACATGTCGATCGCACGCTCTTGGTCATCCAGTTCGTGCGCGAACAAATCACCGAGGCTACGGGAAACGTCACCGCGCTTCTCGCGGCTGCCGGTCACGTCAATGTGCTGCTCGTAGACCTCCTTGAGACGGTCCCAGTTGTGAAGGCGCCGATACAACCGCCCAAGCCCGTCGAGCGCTTCCTCGTGCTTCGGATCGATCTCAATAACTTGCTCAAGGCGCTCCGCAGCCTTCTCTGGCTTGAGGAACTGATGCTCGAACATCTCCGCGAGGCGCATGCGCACATCGATGCGCTCGCGCTCGGTCGAAACCAAGTCGGCCTCGCTCTCAAGCACCTCGGCCAACTCCACCCATTGCTCAGTGGCTGTATAAAGGCGAGAGAGTTCGCGGTGCGCGTCAAGATTGTAGGGGTCATGCTCGCGCGCGCTCACCAGCTGCTTGATCGCTGCCTGCGTATCGCCGAGTTGAAGCTCATGAAGCTCGGCGAGCGTAAGTCGCGTCTCTGCGCGCTCTGCGCCATTGCGACCCGCCTTAACACGTCGCTCCAAGATCTTGGCGAGCTCCTGCCACTGCTCGTTCTCGCGCAAGAGCTCTGCAAGTGCGTCAAGCGCGGGGATGTGTAGCGGGTCTTCCGCAAGCGCGCTCTTGAAATAGCTTTGCGACTTATCGGGCTGGTCGAGTGGTCCGCGACACAACTCACCCAACTTGACATAGGTCTCTGCTTTGACTTCCGCATCGTTCGCGTACGGAATCAAGTCCTCAAGCATCTGGCGCTCGTAGTCGTACTGCTGTGTCGTGTGATACAGCTCAGCGAGCTGGCGCATCGAGTCCACGTTGTGCGGATCGAGTTGTTTGATCTGCTCGTAGTAAGGAATGGCGTAGTCTTGACGACCCAGACCGGTCCCATACCACCTCGCGCACGAAAGGCAGATGGCGATCTTCTCGTCCTTACTGTCAACTTCCTTGAGCGCCTGATTCGCTGAGGTCAGCAGATCGTTCCAGTTGTTCGTCTCTCGCGTAACGCGTTCGAGGTCACGCGACACGTCTTGGCGTGCATAGTCGAGCGTCCAAGCGATCTTGAGGTAGTCGTACGCTTCCTGGGTGTCGACAATATCCTCCTCGTATACACGGGCGACCTTCCGAAGCAGCGTAACCTGTTGTTCGAGGCTATCTGCGATCTCCGCGCGGGACAGGTACATGCCCACGAGCTCTTCGTGACGGTTCGCCGCCGCGTGCAGCGTCTCGAGTCGCGTAAACGCGTAGTCATTGGTTGGCTCAAGCTCGAGAATACGAACGTACGCGGAGGTGGCGCCGTCAGGTTTTCTGACATTGTCTTCCCACACCTGCGCGATCGAAAAAAGCTGCGCGCGCTGTTCGTTGGCTTCGCGCAGCACACGAACACGACGCTCAAGCGTCTGCACGACATCTTCCCACAGACCTTCTCGTCGCTGCACAAACTCCAGCGCGCCGAGCGCGTCAAAGTTGAGCGGATTAATATCCGCTGCCTTCTTATATGCCTCGATGCCATCAAATGCCTGTTCAAGATCGAACGCGTAGATGTAACCGAGTTGCATTTGTGCATCGGAGATCAGTTCGTCGAAGTTGCCTTCACCGATTTCGCCGATACGATGCAGTGTCTCAACGTACTCTTCGTTGCGTCCGGCACGGTTGTGGAGCGCGGCCATCTCAAGCAACGGCTCGGGCCGACTCGGGTCGGCGTCGTACGCCCTCTCCCACGCCTCAAGCGCCTCAGGCTCACGGTCGAGCTTGCTCGAGTTAACGCGCGCCAGGTCGGTCAGGACCGCGACGCGCATCTGTTGGTCTTCGACCGCATTGGCCTCGCGATCCAGCGCTTCTGCAACATCAAACCATTTCCCCTGCGCGACATACACATCGCCCAGCGCATTGAGCGCAACAGGGTCCTCGCCGCGGATGGTTAACACTCGCCCCCATAAATCTGCAGCACGATCCAGATCCCCAAGCGTGTGCTGACATGCGTGCGCCATACGACAGAGAATTTCCGCCTGCTCCTGGTCGCTCTGCACAACACCAAGCTCTTGCTCAAAACTATTGACGAGCCGCTCCCAGTCCTGGCGGTGCGCGTAAATCGCCTGCAGCCCACGGATTGAGCCGGCGTGACGGTCATCGTGCTCCCGGAGTACACGCTGGTACGCGACCTCAGCTTCGTCGATGCGGCCTAACGAAAACCGCAGGACCTGTCCCAATCTAAACGCGAGTTGCGCTTTTTGATCGGGGAACTCTGCGGCCTCTTCCCGACGCGCAAGCGTGGTCGCCAAGGCCTCCATCGCACCGTTTTGTAGGTAGATTCGGTCGAGCGCCTCCAAGACCTCGCGGTCGTCAGGAAGGTCTAGGTGAAGGAGGTACCGGTACGTTTGCTCGGCCGCCTGCGGGTCTTGAAGTTCACCCTCGAACAGACGCGCCAGTTTTCGGCCCATCTCTAGACGGTGCTCCGCAACATACGCTTGGTTGCCGACGATGGCCGAATAGGTACCCGCCAGCTGTGCCCACGCTTCTAGAATCGTCGTAAGCCGCTCGAGCTCTAGCAACGAGTGGTCGTGTGTTGGGTCCTCGAGCAACGCTTTTTGCATCCAGTCGAACGCAACCTCGTGATTGTCGGCACTCTCTTCGGCAATCTCCGCCATGCGATGCATCATCTGAATGCGGGTGTCGAGGTCTTCGATCCGCGCAAGCTGTCTCGCGTGAACGCGTAAGAGTGCATCCCAGTCCTCCTGCATTCGGTAGTGTTGCTCGAGCGTTTCACCAACCTCTTCGTGACGAACGCCTTGATCAAACAACGCCTCGAGCGCACCAACGGCGGCGATGTGTTCGGGTGCCGCCAAGATGATTTCGCGGTATTGGTCGAGCGCGCGCTCTGGATCGCCAAGTTTATTCTCGTACGTCTTACCAAGTCGGTACTTGACGTCGAGCATAGCCTCCGGCGTCGGAGCGAGTTCGACCTCTGTTTCGAGAATCCGCGTCAGCTCCTCCCACTTCTCGGTCGCGAAATACAAGCGGTCGAGAGCCTCCACGGCTTCAAGCCGCATCGGGTCGATTTCATGAACCGTCGCGTATCGCTCGATAGCCAACTCCGGATTGGCCAGGCGGGTCTCATAGATGCCACCGGCCCGCAGCGCGAGCGCCGCACAGGCATCAGGCAGGTCGTTGCGCAGAGGCTCGAGCTGCTTGTCGTAGTGAGCCGCAAGCCTGTCCCACGCGCCGAGGTCTTCGGCGAGTCGCTCAAGACTGTTGATAATATTGAGGTTCTCGCGATCAACGTCCAGTGCGCGCATGTGCGATTGGAAAGCGCTTTCCGAGTCTTCGAGCTGGCCTTCGTGAAGGCGCGCTTTCTCTTCGAGCAGTTCAACTTTGCGAACTGGATCCTCTTCGCGAGCTGCTTCTTCCCCGAGCACCCAGACGAGTTGCTCGAAGCTACCATCCTGCTGGTAAAGCGGACGAAGCACCGCTGCGGCAGCGAGAGGCTCCTGGTTGTTACGTAGCATCTCCGCGAGCGCTTCGACGCTCGCTTTGTGGTCTGGAA
This sequence comes from uncultured Polyangiales bacterium, assembly GCA_964487255.1. Taxonomy (GTDB): domain Bacteria; phylum Myxococcota_A; class Polyangia; order Polyangiales; family CAZAQV01; genus CAZAQV01. The sequence continues at coordinate 168,057 of CAZAQV010000003.1, forward strand.
AGATATCGAGAATGTCGCGATGAAGTTCGACCGCTCGCGTCGGATCTTCCAGGCGGTTGCGCCAAAGCTCCGCAATCTGAAAACGAACGCCTACCGCTTCGTCGGGGTCACCGATGGCATCCGCTTGTCGCTCAAGCGCGGACAGTAGCTCCTGCCAGTCTTCACGCTCACGGTGAATCTTCTCGAGGCGTTTTAGAGCCGGAACATCGTCTGGTTCAATCGAAAGCACACGCTCGTAGGCCTCGACAGCGCGGTACTTCTCCTCGCTGTTTTCGTAGACCATGCCGAGCTGCATCAAGGTCTGACGTTGCTCGTCCGGGTCCGATGCAACGTCCGCTTTTCGCGACAAGGTTTCGACAAGGGACTCCGTCTGGCCGAGCGCGGTCTGAATCGCGACCATCCGGTCGAGCGACTCAAGGTCTTCGGGGTCGATCTCCATCGCGCGCTCGTAAAGAGCGAGGGCGCGATCGGGCTGCTCGAGCATGTCCTCCCGCACGCGCGCGGCGCGCACGAAGTAGTCTTTCTGCTCGTACGGCTCATGTAAGATAGTGGCTTTCTTTTCGTAGATCGACGCAAGGTCGTCGAAGCGCTCGGACACTTGAAACAAGCCTTCCAGCGCAGTCGCGGCCTCTAGGTTTTCGCTGTCGAACTGCAGCACCTTTTGGTATTGCGTGATCGCGCCGGGCACATCGTCGAGACGGTGCTGGCGAATCGAAGCGGCCTTCGAGTGCAGGACCACTCCTATCTCGCGGTCTTCGACTTCCTCGACCCGTCGTTCGTAGATCTTTGCGAGCTCCTCGAACGAGTCGCTGACGCTAGCTAGGCGGTCGAGATTTTGTTGCGTTGTCTCATCGAGGGGCACTTCGTAGAGCGCCCGGGCAAACGAACGGAACGCGCTGTCCATGTCGTCGAGCGTGAGCTCTTGAAGTTCCGCAATCTGGTGTAAGAGTTCCATTTTGCGCTCGGGCGACTCCTCTTGCGCGACCTGGACTTCATAAACGCCAACCAGTTTTTCGAACTGATTGGTCTCACGATAAACCCGCTCTAGAATTTCGGCGATGCGAGAGCGGTGGTCCGAGTTGCCGATGAGACGCTCAAGCGCTGCAACGGCTTCGTCATTTTCTGGCTCGGTCTCAAGGATTTCTTCGTAAAGACCGACCGCGCTGCCAAGGTCCTGAAGCTTCGTCTCTCGGATCGCCGCGAGCCGAACCATGGCGGTAACGCGGTCATCGGGGTCGCCGATAGCTTCGAGTTGCTGCTCATAGTTTGCGGCTAGTTCCTCCCAGCGCTCCTGGCGTTCGTACAGCTTGCCGAGTTCACGCAAGATGCCTTCGTTGCCGGGATCGAGGTCGAGAATCTCCTGGTAGACCGTGATCGCACCGTCGGCGTCGCCGAGCATCTCGTCTTGCACATACGCAACTTGACGAAGCACTCGTTCTTGTTCGACTGGATCATCGACGTACTGAGCGCGTCTGCGAAGCGTCTCGCCAAGTTTGGCCCAGTTTTCTGTCTGCCGGTACAGCCCCTCAAGTGCCTCAAGCACTTCGAGGTCGCCCGGGTCGCGTTCGAGAATTGCGTTGTACGCTTGTGCAGCACCCTCAGGCTGCCCCAGCTGCTGGATCTGATAGTTTGCGACTTTGAGCTTCAAGCGCTTGACGAGGTCTGGGTCGCTCGCAGCATTACTGACTTCGCGCAAAAGCTGGGTAAGTTCCTCGTACCGCTCTTGGTCGAGGGCGAGCACTTCGAGTTTGGCTAACGTATCTTCACTCTCAGGCGCGTAACGAAGCGCGGTCGAATACGCGTCAAATGACTTGCGCGCGTCACCAATCTGCGTGCCGTAGATCTCAGCCGCACGCGTGGCGAACTCAAGCTTATCGTCAGGATGTCCTGCAGCTCGAGCCCGGACGTCGAGCGCGACAACGAGCTTATCCCATTGGCCACGACTCTCGTAAACGGGCTCAAGAATCTCTGCGGCGGCCGGTCCAACCATGTCGTCGTCGAGCAGCTTCTCAAGTTCGTCACTCGCCCCGGTGTGATCGGGGTCGATGCTGAGCACTTCGCGAAAGAGTTCGACAGCCTCTTCTTTCTGCGAGAGACGCGTTGCCCGAAGCACACCCAAGCGGTGCTTCAGGGAAATAATCTCCTCCTCAGTACCCGCTGAGAAATCGATCCGGCGTTCGAGGACCTCGGCCAAAGCCGCCCAGTTTTCCGCCGACTGATGCAAGCGATCGAGCGCTTGATATGCCTCGGTCTGGTCATCACCGTGCTCGGCCAAAATCTGAGAGTAGGCGTCGATGGCCTTCTCGGGTTGCTTGAGCTCGGTTTCGAGCAGGCGTGCCCGCCCATACGCCAAGGTGCGACGTGCGTCAGGGTCGTCCTCGAGTTCGAGCCGCTTGTCGTAAATTTCGATCAGCTCATCGTGCGCGCCTGTCTGCCGATAAAGCTCACCCAATGCGTCGATCGCTGCAGGGTGACTTGGCTCAAGCTCATAGACGTCACGAAAGGTCTGGAGCGCCGATTCAGTTTCACCAAGACGCTGCTGGACCTTACCTAGAGCAACCTGGAGGTCGATTCGGTCTTCAGGTTCGGCACTGCCAACCGCCTGACTATAGACGTCGCGAACTTGCTCCCATGCGTCCACTTCATCGGCAAGACGAGCGACATCGTCGCGGTTGACCTCTTGCGTTGGGTCGATGCGAAGCGCAGCGAGGTAACGGTCAAATGCACTTTGGTTGTCACGAAGACGCTCCTCGTAGAGTGCCGCAGCTTCGCGATACAACGTGACGCGTTCAAGGTCGTCGTCGAGCTTCTTCGCACGAATGTCGTAGACATTGGCGAGCTTCGCGGCATCACGCGAGTCTTCGTAAATGGGAGTCAGTGCCTCCGCCGCACGCAGGTTCTCTTCGTCAAGCGAAAGCACCTTCTCGTAGGCGCGAGCAGCGCGCTCAGGCTTCTGCTTCTCTTCTTCCCAAAGCCGTGCAGCGCGAAACAAGACGTTGATGCGATCTTCGGTCGACGCATCCTTATTGTCTCCTTCTCGCTCGAAAACACGGATCAGCTCATCCCACTTGCCGGTCTGCTCAAAGAAGGTCTCGAGTTCGTCCCATTGTTGAGCTGCGATGTATCGCTTCTTGAGCTGGTCCTGTGCACGTCGGTCATTGGGGTCGATCTCAAGCAAACGGGAGAAAGCGCGAACAGCCCCATCCTCGTTCTCCAGCTTGTCACCGTAGATCTGGCCGAGCTTCTGAAGAGAAGCCTTGAGTTCCTTGGTATCGGACAGGTTTTGGGTGTGTAGCTCCAGCACCGGCGCGAGCTTCTCCCAATCGCGGGCCCGGTCGTAAAGCGAAGCCAAGTTCTCGATCGCGTCAGGGTCTTCGGGCTCGGTCTCACGGACCTTCTCCCACAACTCGATGCAGATCTCTGGCTTGCGAAGTCTTTCGCTCGCCAGCTGTGCCATCTCGCGGTAGCGATCAACGCGCTCAAAGTCGGCAAGGTTATCGGCTTCGCGCTGCATGACACCGAGCAAGCGCTCCCAGTCTCGCCGCTTCTCGTACATGTCCTTGAGCTGCGAGAGCGCTTCAGCATTCTCTGGGTCAATGTCGAGAACCTTCTCGAAGCACTTGATAGCCTCGGCCTGGTTCGACGAACGCTCGACGAAGAGCGTGCCCGCCTCCGAGAGCAGAGCGATCTTTTCGTCTTGGTCGACGACGAGTTCCGCCTTCTTGACAAGGGTGCGGATGTAATCCGACCAGCGTCGCTGCGATTCAAATTTTTCAAGCGCTTCATCGAGTTCGGCCAACTCAGCCTGTTGTTCTTCAGTCAGTTCACTCACGTCGTGTTCTCCCAAATATTAGCGGCGGGTATCCGTCTTGGAGGCGGTGTCGTTCTTAGAGGCGTGTGTCCAACTCGGACATTCGGTTTTTCGCGGCCGTCACATAGTGACCGGGTGTCTTGTTGCCGGCCGATTCGATGAACTTGGTCAAGAAGCGTTTCGCCTCTTCGGTATCTTTCGTGAGCGAATAGGTCCAACCCAGCGAGAAGAGTGTCTCGCCCATCTGCGGATCGATGTCGAGAGCTGCCTTGAACTCTGCAATCGCTTGGTCGTACTTTTCTTCTTGCTGGTAAACGGTGCCAAGGAGGTGGTGGATGAGAGCAGCATCTTCACTTCCCGGATGCGCGACTTTAAGGGCGCTCTGAAGCACTTGCGCGGCTTGCGGGTAGAGTTCAAGCGCAGCATACAAACGACCGAGTTGCGAGTAAGCGGGCATGAAACGTGGCCCGGCCTGAACGGCCTTCGTGTATTGTGTAAGCGCCTCTTGTGGCTTGTCCATGCGCTCGTAGACTTGACCTAACTTGTAAAAGGACTTGAAGAACTTCGGGTTCGCTTCTGCAGCTTTTTCGAACGCCGCCTTCGCTTGATCCCACTCCTTGAGTTCCATGTGAATGGTACCCAGCTTCTGGTAGTAGCTCGGTTTTCCATCGATTTGGATGGCGAGCTTGAGACTGTCACGCGCTGCGTTGTACTTCTTCATCTGCATCTGAACGATGGCGAGGTTCCAATACGCGAGTGCATTGCTTGGATCGATGGAAGTCGATTTTTGAAGCGCTTCTGCAGATTCGATCAGTCGCTCATTTTGGGCCAACTGGACGCCCTCATTCATGAGCTTGACCGACTCGATATTGGAACGAGAGCAGCCTGCCAATCCGAGGGCGGCACTGAGTAAGAACGAGAAGAAAATCACCGAAGTTCGCATTCATTGACTCCTTTCGTCGCGCGTTGTTGCGTGACGGAGAATCAGAAGAATACAGAAGTTTTAGCTATCCCGGAAGCTCGATGTCGAGGATCTGAATGTGAACGCCAGGTCAAGTTCCGATCGCAGCGAGATCGCTATCGGTCGTCCCGCTCCGACTCGTGGGAGGTTGTGCTCTCTTGTGGTTGCTCGGGCGGCGGCGCGCTCTTCTTGGGGCGGACCTTCGCCCGAACATTGGGTTTTACACCCCCCGCGTCATTCGGGATAAAACGCACTTCGGTTTTGATCTCGAAGGAAAGTGCCGTCAATGCGCGCTGAATCTCGGTGGCAAAATCGGTAGCCTCAAGAAAGAGGCGAACCTCACGGGCAACCACACGCACGACCGCATTCTTGGTCTCATCGACTTGCGAGAACACGTACCCGGCCACCTCCTTGGGTAATTTGAGGTCTCCCACCAGACCGCGAAGGGTCTCATCGGTCTTTCCCAGCGTTTCAACGCCGCGCTCCAGGCCCTTGCGAACCGTATCGCGAATGACGCGCTCAAGCCCTTTGCGCGCCTGCCGTGACGCGGGATCTTCATCCGGGTAGTCAGACGGAAACTCCGAGTGCGATCCTTCGTGGTCCATACCCGCTAAGTATGCTGCTCATAACGCGCCGCGTCTACTCTATCCCTGGCTCTTCACTAGGCTTTGCTCCGAATCAGCGATTTGCAGCTAGCAAATCCGCTTCTCGCAAAGACCGTTCATCGCTTCGGCTCCCAAAACGAGAGCGGGTCAAGCGTGCGTCAAATTGCGAGCGCCCCCGCAGCGTCGGACCGAAGGCGTACGAAAGGGTACGTCGAGGTCCAAAGCGAGGAGGCAAGCCGCAAGATGACGTGCGATTGGCCCGCTATCCGGGTGGGGAGAGCATGAACGGATAGGTCACGACCACGATACCGCCACCATCTGGAGCCGGGAAGGCCCAGCGTCGTACGGCCTGCGCGACGCACTGCTCGACGTTGGCGTTACCGAGCGACGAGTTTGCAACGTTCGCGGATTGGACCGCACCCGTTGCCGAGATGATGAATTTGATGGCAACACGACCCGCAAGGTCAGGACGCGTGTTGAGCTCGCGCTCGTAGCAGAACTTGACCTCGTTGATGTGGCGTCGAACGACGCGGCGAATGACTTCCTTGGACAGCGAACCACGAACGTCTGCCGTACCCGAACGAATCTTCGGCACCTTGGATGAACGACCACTGAAACCACCCGCGCCACGACCGTAGCCCGAGCCCGTTCCGCCGCCGGCACCGTGACCGATGGTACCCATGTTACCAAGACCGATGGTGCCCTCACCCGTACCACCGCCACCACGGCCAGTGCCACGAAGTCCGAGACCGCCAAAGCCAAAGTTGTCACCGATTTGGTCACCCATCAACGCACCCATCGCGCTCATTGGATCGTTGCCCAGAGCTGTATCGCGACCGAATGGCGACGTCGGCGAATTGAAGGAGCCCGTCATCTGCGCAAGCGTTCCAAGAATACCCGCCGTCTTCGCTTGCTCTTTTGCGTGCTCGCGAGCCATGTGCAGGTCTTCGTTGTCTTGTGGACCTTCGATGGCGTAACGGTTATTCGTCTTCTTCGACTCCTCTTTACCCATCTGGCCTTCGTCGCCTTTGTGACGCTTGCCCTGACCACCTTCGGTATCGTTCTGGTTGCTATCGAGCCACTCGGGAGTCTCCTCCTCCATCATCTCTTCAGCGTCCATCATGTAATCGACAAGGAGCGAGTCTTTGTCGAGCAGACCGAGGTTGAGCGCGGAGGACGGCGGCGCTAGGTAGTAGAAGATCAGCATCATCAGGATGCCAAAGGCCGCGACACCACCGATATAAAAAAGCGGAACTGGATCGTAGCTCGAGACGTTTCCGACGACTCGGCCTGCATTGACAGGGCTGACCTCGAACGTGAAACCGTTGTATTGCACGCGTGCGGTTGCGCCCTTCGGCAACGGATACTGCATCGCGCCCGCCATCTCGCTGCAAGGCTGCCCTTGTTGCGTCTGGATAGGCACCATACTTCCGGCTTGGCGATACGGGTCGCTCGATGGCATTTCGACGAAACCACTTGCACCCTCGGGCACGACAACAGAAACACCACTGCCTGACTCGAGCACGACCGGCATGCGACTTGTCCCAATCGCTTCGGATGCGATCAAATAATCGGTGGTCGGGTTACCCTTGGCATCCGTCTCGTCTCCCACGTAGTACGAACGCGTTGGCGAGAGGTGATCGACCGCTAACGCACTGCCGTCACCCCAAAAGACCTTCACCTCAACTGCATCTTCGTGGCTTTCAACATCCGAAGGGTTGAGTGGCATGAGGCTCGTCATGGGCCTCTGCGATACCGCCGGAGCTCCCGATGGACTACCCATCGCAGACGGCGGCGGCATGGCGCCCGGCACAGGTGGCCGTGGCGGTGCGGGGCGCGCGGAAGGCGACGGCGGTGGCGCGGGTCGTCGCGACGCAGCAGCTGCCGACGGCGCGGGCGGTGCACTGGGAGAGCCTTGATAGGCTGCCGATGAAACCGCCGTTTGCTCCGACGCAACACCCTGGTGCCCTGGTGATCCAATACCGACCACCATCAGTACAGAGCCAACCTGTAACTTGTCTCCGTGGTGAAGTTCAGACTTGTTGACCTTCACCCCGTTGACCATTGTCCCCGAGTTGGAACCGAGATCGATGATGTGCACACCATCCGACGATGCTTCGATCACCGCATGCATGCGCGAGACACTTTCGTCTTCAACCTGCAAGTGACTAGAAGACAAACTGCCCACCTTGATCACTTCGCGGTTTAAGGACTCGGTCCGCACCACAGCGTTTCCGTCTAAAAATTCAAAATAGAGCGTCGTGTCCGACATGCGTTCTCCTGTGCCATGCCCAATATGGGTCACAGCAACTTTGTGTCCACAAACCGATTGAAGTTCCCAGACGTTCGCAGCTTATCTGTTCGGGATTGAATTCGTCAACGCTTTCGCAATCGGTAAAATTGCGAAAAGCCGCACAGGGTGCGACTTTTCACGAGATATACCCCAATCGATGACACCGTCACCGGTGAGCTCGACCTCAGGCTAGAGATCCTCAACCGATTTGAGCATCTCCGGAATGAAGTGCTCACGGATTCGGATAAGGGTTGTGCGCTTCCCCGCGACCTTGCCGAAGATGCCGTCACCGTCTGGGCGCACGAGGTCACCGGTAACCAGGTCGTCCTCGAAGTCGTAGGTGGTCGTGTTGTCGTCCTGCGCCATCGCCATACCGGAAAACCCCAGTACGCCGACAAACGCCGCTGCTTGAATGACTTTTTTCATAGTTGCTCCTGCCTCTCTAGTATGCACGATTTGCACTCCGAGACTAGCCGGCTTGCATCGAGGCAGCTTCTTTGAGCGCCTCCAAAGCCGTATTGATGTTCTGAAGACGCCCTGGGCGGCACTTGGAGCGGCTTCGGCCCTTCGTCTGCTTACAGGTCCGGGTGACATCCTGAATTTTTTCCTTGAATTCGCCCTTCCCGTTGGCACGGGACACGAACTGTCCGAAAAACTTCTTGGCCGTCTCAAGATCCTGAATCGAGCCCGACATATAGTCGTGATACAGAACGCCCAGGTTGAAGTAGGCATCGGGACGGGCGCCGTCGAGCGAAATCGCTTTTTCGTACTCAGCCTTTGCTCCATTGGTGTCCTTGAGTCCACGAAGCGCGGCACCGAGTCCGATGTGCGCATCGTAGTCGTCTGGGTGAAGACCGACAGCTTTGCTGTACGCATCCTTGGCATCCGCATAACCGCGGAACGAGTGCGTAATCGCACCGAAATTCATGTGAGCCTGAAAGAGTTTCGGGTCGAGTTGCCGCGCCTTTTCGAAGAAACGAAGGGCTTCGATGATGTTCTCCCGCTCCATCTTGATGAGCCCCCACGTGTTGTAGATAGGCGCGTAGTCCGCGTCGATGAGCTGCGCCTGACGGCACTCCACCTCCGCGAGGTCGAGCTTCGGCTTCTTCCCCAACTTGGCCTGCTTTAAGTGCAGCAGAGCAAGCTGATTGTATGCAGCGAGGTCACTCGATTCGATCGCAAGTGCACGCTTCAAGTTGACTTCGGCCGCATCGAGTTCGTTGCCCGAGCCTGTCTTGCGCTGGATGGTGGCGAGGTTGATGTAACCGGCCGAACATGCCAGGGGCTGGTCCTTGACCGCTTGGGAGAACTCCTGCTGGGCCTGAGAGACACGACCTTGCTCAAGATGGTCGAGCCCGATCGCTACGCGCGGACCGCACAGCTTCGGGTTCTGAGACAGGGCTTCTCGGAACGCAGCAAGAGCCTCTTCCCCCTTGCCACAGCGCTCCGCGGTCACGCCCACCATGTACTTGGCCTCGGCAAACTTCCCGCCCTGCGCCTCGACTGCATCTTCGTAGTCGCCCATGACGTCGGAGCACGCCGCAGGGGTCCACCCTTCTGCCTCGTACTTGGTGAACTTCTTGTTCGCCTCTTTCCAATCTTCGTGAGCCTCCGCAGTGACGCCCGCACCGCTCGCGGTACGAATGACGTCGCCGGTCATCGTCTTGGCCTTGTCGGCGTCACTGCCGCCACCAGTGGTCGAGGCACCGCCGCAGCCAATGGCCAGAGCGAGGGCCGCAACAGTCGACCACGCTAATGAGTACTTGCAACAGGTCATACTTTCTCTCCTACGAGGGTTACTGAGCGCTTTCATCAGAGACTCCCTTCCTGCGGTTCATCGCCCACTGTGAGCTCAACCGGTACGGGCCGGCCGTATGTGTCGAGCACGTGCGTGGCTCCGTCCCGGATTTCGGCCGAGAGCGGATACTCGCGTGGGTCGAGGCGGTTGAGTTCTTCTTCGCATTGACGCGAGAAGTCACTAAACCAACGCACCTTGGTCGCTGTAATAAGGCAGAACTCGAACTTGTCCTTCGCCTCTACGACAAACGGTTTCGACGCGTCGTCGAGAGCACCAACGTATATATCGAAAAGCTCTGGGTCCTTTTCGATCTCCTTTGGAATCGGTGCGTCGCGGAACTCGTCGACAAACGAACGCCACATTTCACCGATGCGCGCGGCCGCTGCGATCTCCCACGGTGGAATTTCAAGCTCCGCAATCTTCTCGTACGCTTTTTGTGCCGCTTTGACCGCCTTGAGCTTCTTTTCGATCCAGCCCTTGAACTCCTTCTTCGACCACTCGTTGACGCGCTTCATGCTCTTGCCCCCGCGATAAGCCGGGAACTTGATGGCCTTAAATGCGCGGTACTCGTCTTCAGCGAGATAGAAGAGCGCTTCGGACATAGCGTCCTTCGTTTGCGCTTCCCACTTCGCTTTCTCTTCGGGGCTACTCGCGGTGCCGCGCTTGCCCTTACCAGCGCGCAGCGCCGCCTTGAACTCCTTCTCGGCCTTGCTCTTTTCGTTGGCGTTCCAGCGAATCTTACCGATGATAACGTGCGCTTTGACGATCTGGTGTGCGAGGCCCTTGCGCTTGTAGGACTTGAGGTAGTCCTCGTAGTGGCGAATGATCGCTCGCTTGTCACCCGCACGCTCGTAGACGCTACCTAGGCCGTACTTCACCTGAGACGCCTCTTGCGTGAACTTGCGTTTGAAGTTCTTCTCGTAAAGTTTGACGTCAGCCTCGGCCTCATTGGCCTGGTTGAGCGCCGAACGGAAGAAAATCGCGTCCTTGAGCGCCTCGTGCGCGATCGGACAAAGATTGTTCTTCTTCTCTTCTTTCGTGCAGTCCTTGCCCATCTCACCCGGGAACTTACGTGCAAACTGCTCGTAATAACTTGCCGCCTCTTCATAGGCCGCAATGGCGTGATAGTTGGCGCCGACAAGGTAGATAGCCTTCTTTGCCAGAGGGCTATCTGGGAGCTTGTCGATCAGGACTTTACGTCGCGAGATCGCCTTACCGAGGAGGTTCGCGGCTTCGTACTCCAGCGCTGCGTTCCAGAGGACCTCATCGATCTGGACGAGCGGCTCGCCCGTCTCAGGATTCTCGACGTTGTGGCAGGTCCGATCATTGAGAATGCGGTCGTACTCACGGCCAGATTCCTTGAACTGCTTGTTCGCATGATACGTCTCTGCCTTCTTACGGTAGACGTTACAACGAAGCGCATCGAGCACGCCGCATAGCTGCTCGTGCTCGTCTTTCTTCGCCTGAGGTTGACAGTATTTTGGACCGAGTTCCGCGGTCGCGCCTTCAAGTTCCTCAACGCATGCCACCTTGGGCTGCTCGATCATCGTTCCCATGACGTTGAGCGTGTCGAGGTAGAGGTTCGCCGCGTACTCAGCGAGCTCGTGATTGGGGTGCTTGAGTGCGATGTCACGGAAGAGAACGGCCGCTTCTTCGAAGTGATTGTTCTCGTAGTAGATGCGGCCGCGCCGATACTTGATTTGCACCAGCTCGTCCGCCTCTTTGACGACGCAAAGGTAACGCTGGAAGGCGTTCAGCATGCCTTGCTCGGTCTTTCCAAACTCCTTGCGCTTGAAGCGGTTCTCTTCTTCTTCTTTCTTTCCCTTTTTACCCTTCTTGCCGCCCTTGCGCTCTTCGTCGCGTCGGGTCATGCGCTCACGCGCTGCGTACTGCTCTTGGTAAAGGTTGTTATAACAAAGCACCGCGGCGTAGGCGGCGTCGTTGGTGTACTCGCCCCTAGGGTTGATTTCGACAACACGGTCAAACGCCGGACCACAGGTGGTCCATTGCTCCATCTTCCACAAAAGCTCCGCGTGGTAGTAGCTGACACGATACTGCGTGGGCCAGTCGTCCTTGTGGAACTGTGGGAACTCGATTTTGTCCATGTCTGGAAATTTTTCGAGTGCGAGCCGATAGAGTTCGGCCGAGTACTTCATGGTGTCGCGGTTGTTGGTACCGGGTTGGTTATCGGTACCGATCGCTTCACGGTGCCAAGCGGTTGCGAGCTCAAGGGTCATGCCCGCAGCGGTTTGCTTACACTCCTTGAGTGCTGACTTCGAGGCGCCCTTCTTGTTCTTGAACTTCTCGAGCACGTCGACGAGGCGCTTGACCTCTCGAACGCGATCTTCCTTGTTCTTCTCGGAAACTGTCGCCAACGCAATCTTGCCCTGCCAACTACAAACGCGATCGTCGTTCGGCTTCTCTGCGATCAGACGTTGAAAAACGGTGGTTGCGTTGCCCCACTGACCGGTGTCGAAGTAGAGTTCGCCGAGCGACTCGAAGGTGTCGATCGCGGACTCTTCCTTCTTCGAGTAGCGACGGAAGAAATCGAGCGCCTTGTTCGGTGTGCCGACCTGCGCGTACGGCATCACAAGCTCGCGACGCGACTGGCGCGCAAGGTTTTCTGCATCGTTGGCGTGCGGATTGCTCTCCGCAAACTCGATAACCTCAACGAAGGCCTGGAGCGAGTCCTTGAAGCGGTCGAGGTTGTAAGCTGCCCAAGCCGACTTGTACTTCGCGTAACCGTAGACTGGGTTTTTGGCCGGCGGAAACTCCAACACCTTGTTATAGAACTTCATCGCCGCTGCCATGTTGGCCTCGACGCCGTTATCGGGGTCGCCCGCGAAGTACACCTCCGCGAACGAGAGGTAGGCGTGTGGAACAAACCGGCTTTGCGGGAATTTCTTGATCATCCGCTTGTAGACCTGACGAGCTCGGTCGTACTGACGAAGCTCTTCGAGTCCGAAAGCCAGCGAGAAGAGCACCTCATCCATACGGGCAAAGTCTTCGTGGTCCTTGACGATCGTCGCGTACGTACGGATCGCCTCTTCACGCTTTTGCTTGAGCGCCTGCTCGGCGCGAACCTGCGCAGCCCGTAGCTGCTTCAGCTTGCTCTTGTTGTTCGCCCGCCGCGCCTGAAACATCGGTTCGTCGTAGCTGCGCACCTTCTCGGTGAGGTGGACCTGCATCTCAAACTGCGTCTCAGCGAGACGGAGCAGGATCTTGGGACGTTGAGGGTCCGAAGTGCGGGTGCGATCCGCGAGCCGCTTGGCGATTTTCTCCTCTTTCTGAAGCAGCGCCCACGCCTTCTTTTGGATCTTCTCGCGGTTTCGGCGAGTCGCAGGGTCGAGCTCAAAGCCCGGTTTAGTCGGCCCCTGCCCTGCCCCAAGCTTCTTGCGCTTGGTCGCGGTGGCCAAGACTGACTTGGGTGCGGACGGTGAGCCGCCCTTCTTGAAAGCCCCAGCGAGCCCATCGCACTTGTTGAGCTCCGCCTCGATCTTTGGGGCTACACACATATTCTCGGCGTGCGCGGGTGCGCTACCGAGCGTCATTGCCGCTCCAAAAAGCGCTCCCGTAAGAAGACGCTGCGTTGTTCGAGTGGTTTTCTTGTTCATGGTTATCGTCCGCATTGATTGGTTACCTGTTGTCGATAGAAGCCCAGCTCATCACGCCAGTACTCACCGTCGAATGGCCAAATCTGATGTTCTTCGTCCACTTCCACGTTGCCGCCACCTGAACGCTGCGCTGCGCGCATCTGCTCTTGAGCCTGCGCCGTAAGTTCGTCACGTTGGGCAGACGCGATTTCGAGTTCGACTTTATCGATCTGATTGAAGTGCTCGTTGAGTTCGTCGAGCAGCCGGATGTAGCGAGCTCGCGCCAAGTCGCCAGTGCTGTCGACTGCGAAGCTTTGTGCAACCGCGATGTCCTGAAGGATGCGCGCACCGAGCGAAGAATTCTTAAACGGAGGCGGCGCTTGCTCAAGCCGCTTCTGTTCTGCGTCGAGAAGTGCGACGTACTCCAGGTTACGGAGAAGCGTGCGGTCCGACAGTGCCGTGACCACGATGCCACGCAGGCGCGGTGAAAGACCCGCATCTTTCCCTGCACGAATGTCTTTGAGGAACTGGAAGAACTTCGTGTTGTCGTCCTCGAAGGACTTAAGCACAGCGTTCAGCTCTTTGCCGATCGGGTCGTAGCGTTCATGAAACTTCACAACGGTCGCGGCGGCGTTGGCGAGCTGACAGTTCACGAAGAACGTGGTCGCCTTGAGCACGAGTGCTTCGGGATAGTACGCGTCGTTGAAGTACGGGGAGAACAGCGAGTGGATGTTGCCAAGCGACCGCGAGTACTTGTCGGCAAGGAAGTAGGCCCAGCTCTCTTCGAAAAGCGCATCGAGCCAGTACTCGCTCGCTTGATCGACGGCTTGCCACATGAGCGCCGCGTTGCCGAGCAGGTTCGAGTCGACGCTGAGTTGCCCCGTCGCAGGGTCTTCGTTGACCGCCGCGGTATAGTAAACGCGGGCGAGTGAGATGCGCGCAAGGTTGAGCATACGCTCCTCGTCGCTAACGCCCTGGGCATCGCCCTCGTCGATCGCGTCAATGATAGCGCGAAAGGCATTTACCGCGGGCTGCGAACGACGCATCCGTACATGCGTGATGCCCTCGAAGAACTTCGCCTGAACGAGATGCTCAGAGTCAGGCTGGACTTTGCCAAGCAGCGTGATGGCATCGGCAAACTCACCCTGTGAGTACTTGAAGCGCCCCATCAAAAGAAGCAGGTGGTTGTAGAGATCGTTGGTCTCGGCGTTGTTGAACTGCTCGAGTTCCTCAACACCAAAACGGCCGACCTTTTCGACGATGCCTGCAGGCTCGGGAAGCTGGGATGCGAGCTGTGCGAGCCATTGCAGCGTCTGACCAAAAAACAAGTGCGACTGTCCGGCTTGTCCGATCTCATCAAACACGGCGAGTGCAGATTGGTAGTACCGTAGGTGATACAAACACTTGCCGAGGAAGAACTGGGCCTTCTGCACATTGCCTGGGGCATCTTGTGTCTCGCCTTCGACCACGCGCTGAAACTGCACCGCTGCTTCGCGGTACCGTTCTTGTTGGTAAAGCCGCAACGCGTTTGCAAGCGCCTCGGATGGAGGACCTTCCGCTGGTGGAGGTGCAGCTTGACCGGTTTCTCCAACCTCGAATGTCATGTCCTGAGCTTGCGCAGTAGGGAATGAGAGCGAACTGGCTGCGACCAAGGCGGCAGCGTAGAGTCGCCACGATGAACGCGCGAAGCCCAAGAAATCCGATGCGCTATTTGCGCATCGCTGGTTTCGACGCGAAGCCGTGAAGAGTCTCAAACGGGGCCAGAATTTCATAGGTGTCTCCTCAAGCGACGCACCTCGAAGAATGCGATCGAAAAACGGAAATGTTTCCGCAGGTTTTGGCATGCATCGTAGTAATGGGCTCGCGTGAGTGTCAAGACGTTTGAACGATGGCGTCTCGGACCGGGCGAGGCAAAGACAGGCTGAGGTTCGTTTTAGCCAAGTGAGGAATAAGACGAATGCTTGACAGCGTGAGGAACGGACCCGTAGCGTGCCCACAACCTTGGGTATTTTTTCTCTGGTGCTTAAGGTCCGAATCGAGCTACTGTGCCAGCCGCACCGCAACAAAGGCCTGTACTCAAGCCAAGAGAGCGATTTATGCGTTTGATTCCAACAAGTTTCTCGACTCGCGCGCGCCAAGCGCTTCCCTTCACTCTGCTCGTTGCCGGCCTCGCGTTCGGTTGTGAGGCCCCTGGCGTCGGCGATCCCTGCGATCCCGAGAACGTCCCAGAGGGCGGTTTTCAGAGTTCGGAAGCCTACTTGGAGACAAGTTCCGTACAATGTCGCACACGCGTTTGCATGGTGTACGAGCTGCAAGGCGATACGCGCTGCTCGCTGGGTGATCCATCTGGTGAAAACTGCGTGAACCAAGACCCGAACTGCGCGCCCGACGACGACAACTGCATGGCGCAACGCGTCTACTGCACCTGCCGCTGCAAGGCACCCGCAGGTTCGTCCACCTCAACGTGCGAATGTCCAGACGGCTACACCTGTCAGGAGATCCTCGAGCTCGGTGGTGACGGTATCCGCGGCAGCTATTGCGTCAAAGCTGATACCATCAGCGGCTAGCGGCTTTCACACAACATCGCCCGCGCCCGTCCGAGAAGCGGATGGTGCCTTCGATCCCTCTGACGCGAGTGGTTCCCAAACCCAGCGAGCGTGTCCACTTTGGGCGTGGGGCCGAACAGCTCGTGGCCGATTTCATGGCTGATCAAGGGTTAATCATCTTGGCCCGCAACCAACGCGTGGGACCGGACGAACTCGATATCGTCGCAAGAGATGGTTTGACACTGGTCGTATGCGAAGTGCGTTCCTCGAGCAACGACAGGTTCTACGACCCGATCGAAACGATCGGGCCAAAGAAGATCGCCTGCATACGACGCGGAACAGCGCGTTGGCTCGCGGTTCACCGGCCGCACACACGAGGCCTTCGCTTCGACGCTGCCTCGGTCGTGTTCGGTGCTGATTCAACGCGGATCACCTACTACGAAGAAGCGTTTTGAGAACTACTTGAGCCGGGCCTTCATGCGATCGCGAAGCGCAACGAGTCGTTCTAGGCCGGCGCCAGACAGTCCGGCATTGCGTGACGCCTCAATCGCACCGTCGAGCTCTTCGATTTCCTCTGCTTGCTGTTCACGCAACGAGAGCACCATCTGCGAGAACACTTCCGAAAGGTCCTGAAACTCGTCCCCCTTACGTAGTCCAGGTTTGATCGACAGATCACCCTCCGCCACTTCCGTAATGAGGCGCTTCATCTTGTAGATAGGGCCAGCCATTCGATGTGTGATCACGATTCCCGTAAGCCCCAGCAACACCATCATCACCCCGATGCCACCAAGAATGCTCAGCGCCACCTTTCGGTCTTCTGCCGCCGCCATGTTCTCGAAGTACTTGGCGTCTTCTTCGGCAAGCGAGGGGTTATTCATGGCCATCGACATGGTGAGCTGCTCCGTCTGCGCGGCGCTGTAGTCGTACGCGAAGTAACCGAGGACGCCCGAAGTGAGCGCGGTCACCGCAACCACCGCGAAGGTGTACTTGAGCTGAAAACGCGGACTGAGCAGAAAGTTTCGAAGCTTTCGCCGCGGCGGTGGACCGGTCATGGCCGTCGTATTGCTAAGGGCACTTTCGCTCATTGCTCCTCCAAGGCTCGCTCGATCCTAACAAACGCTTGCCGATTGCTCCAAGATCTCATCGACTGGCCCTCGCATCGCTCGCAGCGAGCGCCTGGGGGAGCCGCCGAAGCGCGCCGGCAACCGCGCCCTCGAGCGCCTTTTGGACGCTTTGCTCGCTCATGCCCCCCGCCGGGTACGTCGCCCGGCCCTGCAGCATCGCTCGCATATTGCGCCCCGGATAGGTGTTGAGAACGACCGACACCACCGCCGTTACACCCGCTCCGGACGGCTCGAGAGAAACCAACGAGCTGTCAACATAGTAGCCCGTCAACTTGTTTGCGCTGAGCGCCTTGCGCGCTTGTCGATTGGACTCTTTTTCGGGTGCTATCAACACGCCGTTGATCTTGCGCACCTCACGAACGAGGGCTGGGCGAAGATGTTGAATTGCACTTCGCGACGCCGATGCCTTATTACCTGGTTGGCCAATGCCGACGTAATACTTGGCGTTCGCTCCTGCACCATCGATCGCAGAAATGGCTTCAAGGATTGCGCGCCGAGCGGAGGGGTCGCGATCTTTTCGGTGCGCCTTGAGAGCCGCTAGAGAAGAGGGGTCCGCGTGTCGCTTGAGCGCGAGTGCCGCCGCTTTGCGAACCGCCGGATGCTTGTCGTCAAGCGCACCCTGCAGCGCACCGAGCACATCGGGCTCTGTGTTCGTCGCAGCCAACGACAAGCAAGACTGGACGCGAACACGAAATGAATCGGATGTTCTCAGAGTCTTGATCAAGTAATCTACTCGCGCATCGGCGCTGACCACTTGCACGCTGGAAAAAGCGAGCGCGGCACTGACCAGCACCCAGCCCACCCAGTTTCTACGATTGATTGTTCCTCCCACCCGAAATGCCACCTTTATCCCTGACGGGCTACCCTACTCAAATCTTCAACCGGCACGACGAAAAAAAATGCTCCTCTTGAGTCATCTTCGCAGTCTTCTGGCACTGACGGCAATAGGCTTTTGTTTGCCGGGCAAAGTGAACGCACAAGAGCCAGGTGCGACAGTGGAGGTTCATGTGCGCGCCGAGTCGAGGATCGATCTTGAGTGGACCGACGGCGATGAACCGACACTTCAGGGACGAATCCAAGACGACCTTGGGCGCCCCCTCGGAAACCGCGAAGTCGCAGTCGAGTTCGCCGATAAGAACGACCTCCGAAGCGATGAACAGGCGGTCGCCGACCCCGACGGTTATTTTTGGATCGTGCGTCCTCCCGGACTGCAGCCTCCGGTGCGCGTGCGAGCGCGTTTTGACGGCGACAACAACTACGAGTCCACTTACGTCACCCTCGAGTCCGATCGCGGCAGTCGCAAACCTCAACTCGATGTGCGTATCGGTGATCCTGTCGATCTAAGCAAGCCACGTGTGGCGATCGAAGTTCAACTCAGCTGGCAGGAACAATCGGTGCGCGCGCCCATCTCCATCAAGAACGAGCTTGGACACCGCTTGGCCGCTCAGATCGTGGATGGCGAAGCCGTCATCGAGGTCGCGTCGAAGGCGCTCGGTCCGCCCGGCGATGGCCGGCTCATCGTGGAGAGCGCCAAGGTTGGCGACTGGGACTCCCGAAGAACGGAGACGCCAATTCGGCGTCGAATTCGCCCCGCCCTCACGCTTGAGTCTCGCGATGCCAAGGAGGGAGAGCGAAGGCTGTGTGGGGCACTGCAGGACGATTTCGGAGCGCTCCCCGACCGCATCGTCGAGCTTCACCAATCCACGCAGCGGATCGCTACGCTACGCACGGGCAGCAAAGGCGAGTTCTGCACAACGCGCACACCGGACCTCGATGAACCCGCTGAGTTTGTCGCTACTTTTGCCGGCGACGGCCGAGGGCGCTGGCCGACCGAGTCCGCGCCACTTCAACTCCGTGCTTCCAAGGCCAAGAGCGGGATGGCGTGGGTCGGCCCCCTGGTCACGCTCCTCATTGGATTGGTCGCTTGGGTGATTCTCAGCCGACGTGCAGACAAGGACGCCACGTTTGAATCCGACCAGAAGCCGGTAAAAGCCGGCGTACGCACGGCAAAGCCGATGCATGCTCGCGCCGACCAGTTTGGTTTAACCCTGCGCGTGTTCGCGCTCGACTCCGGGCAACCCCTGGCTGACGCACAAGTTGAGTTGGTGAACGAAACCAGCAAGCAGATCGTACTCCGCTCAGACGCGGACGGTTGGGTGAGGGTCGACACCGTGGAGCGTGGCGTTTGGGCGCTAACGATAGCGCAAACTCCCGGGTATCTCACCGAGACCTCTTCTTTGACCGTTCCACACCGGGGCCAGTGGACCCATGCCCAGGTTTTTCTCCAATCCGTGCGACAGCATGCGGATGCGGTATGGACCGACCTTGCCAGTGACCTATCGGGTCGCGAAGTGCAGCAGCTCACCCAACGTGAGATTGCGCTCGCTTTGCCAGAGCTCCGAAAAGCTGGGTCTCTGGCACGTGAAATCGAACTGACGACCTACGCCAGCGAGCCAAAGAACGCCCAGGACCTCGAAGCCCTGCGAAAACGCGCTGACGCCCTTCGAGGCCAGGTAGAGCCTGCGCTCGAATCCCCGCAACTCCCGGAGAAGTAGACAAATTTCAACGGACTGGACCATACTGCCGCTCATGGAAATCGTGATCGGTGTGGTCGTATTGATCGCCCTCGTCGGTGTTTTGCTGCTCGCGCTTCGAAAAAAGCCAAGCCTTCCCAAACAAGAGGAGCAGGCCGCAGAACTGCCCCCCAAAGAAGAAGCGACAGGCGATGCGGTCGAGGCCGCCCAACCCGCTTCCGATGAAGTCGAGGCAAACGACGACGATGACCGCAAGACCCCGATCGTCTCGGACCCCGCCATGGTGCCCAGGGATGACGACGCGCACACTGCACCCGTTCCAGAGACGCCCAGAAGCAAGGAGCCGCAAACCAAGGAAGTCAAGCAGGCTGTAGAAACGCCCGAGCCACCGTCGCAAGCCGTCTCCACGATCGACGCGCACCCTTCTGATATCGAAGCTTTGCGGACGGGCTTGGCGACGACGCGCGGTGGCTTCATTCGAAAGCTCAGATCGCTTTTCGAGCGCCCCACGATCGACGAGTCACTGCTTGAGGACATGGAGGACGTCCTTCTGACCTCGGATATCGGCGTGCAGACAGCCGAACAGATTTTGGGGGCGCTCAAGGGTCAGGTCGCTCGCGGCGAACTCAAATCGAGCGACCAGATTTGGGCTGCCCTTCGAGCTGAAGCGCTGTCGATCCTCAAGGACCCAGCGCCAAAAACCACAACCGCAACCGAAGGACCTCGCGTCCTTCTCTTCGTGGGCGTAAACGGCGTCGGCAAGACGACCACCATCGGCAAGCTTGCCTCGAAATACAAAGCCGATGGCCAAAAGATCTTGCTGGCCGCCGGCGATACCTACCGAGCGGCGGCTTCGCTGCAACTTGAAGCTTGGGGTCGGCGCGTGGGGTGCGAGACTGTCAAAGGTAAGGATAAGTCTGACCCTGCATCCGTGATCTTCTCCGCGGTCGAACGCGCAAAGGAAGAAGGCTTTGACGTGGTTCTCGCTGACACCGCAGGTCGCCTTCATACCAAGACCAACTTGATGGAAGAGCTCAAGAAGGTGGGTCGTGCCGCGGAAAAGGCGCTCGGCCGACCCGTGGACGAAATCTTTCTGGTCCTCGACGCGACGAACGGACAAAACGCGATTCAACAGGTGGAGCTGTTCGGCGACGCCCTCGACCTGACGGGCATCGTTCTTACCAAGCTTGACGGTACGGCCAAGGGCGGCGTGATCCTCGGGATTCGACAGAAGCGCCCCATCCCCGTGCGGTACATTGGTGTCGGCGAGAAGGTCGACGACCTGCGAGAATTTAGCGCCGAAAGCTTCGTCGAGGCCCTGTTTAGCGAGGCCTAGCGCGCCTCAAAGGGTTGGACGCCTGCTTTCGTGCAGGTCGGATTTCCACAAAAAATCGTGATTTCAAATCAGCGGCATGGTACGCAGTCGTTGCTCCATTGGAGCTCCGCATGATACCGTCGCCGAGCTTTGAGAAAGTTGAGTGATTCTATGACCTTGAATCTGAACCACTGCGCGCCCATTCGCCCTGCCTCATCGGTCAGTTTGGCCCTACTCGCTGTCCTTATTTTGGCGCAGCCTCTTGGTGCGAACGCCCAGGACATGGAGTTCGACATTGAGGAAACCGAGAATACGGAGACGGAGGCCAGTGGAGAGGCCGGAGGCGACGTCGGTGTCGAAGGAGAAGGCGGTGGCGATGTCATCGACGACCTCGCCGGCGACTCGCTGAGTGCGGGCGAAAACACGGCCGATACCGAGCTGGCGGTCGACCCCAACGAAACGGTTGAGGAGATCTACGCGGTCCAACAAATCTATGCGCTGCGCATCAACCGCCTCGAAGTCGCGCCCTCGCTCGGCTTTACCGTCAACGACCCCTTCGTGAGTCACCCGTCGTTCGGCCTTGCCCTCAACTATTGGTGGACGAACGTGTTGGCGATTGGTGTCAACGCCAACTGGTACCAAGGGTTCGAGAGCGAATCGGACGTTGGCTTTCACACTCGCCGCTCGACGCGCCTGGCGATTCCGATCAGCGAGTATCAACTCGGCGCAAACCTGAACTTCACGTACGTCCCCGTCTACGGAAAGTTCAACATGTTCAACGAGTACATTTTTCAATGGGACGCATACGTCGTGGGTGGTGTCGGCTTCATGCGCACCCGGCCCGTTCCGGTTTTCGACCCCGAAGTTCGCAACTTCGACTTCGAATTCAACATCGCGTTCAACCTGGGTCTCGGCATTCGCATCTTCGTCACCCGCTGGCTATCCATCTTCGGCGAGCTGCGTGACTACGCCTTCCTTGAAAATCAGGAAAACCCGGTCGTGTATCCAGAGCGCTCGCAAGAGCTTCGTGCGATGGGGCTTTCGGATCGTCGTGACAAGGATACATGGCAAGAAAGCAGCCCAAGCCTCAACAACAATGTCACCGCGCAAGTCGGTCTGACAATCTTCTTTCCCTTCGACTTTGAATACGAGATGCCACGCTGATGGAAACTGTGAAGGAGAACATGATGAAAAAGCTAAGCCTCGTTACGTTTGCCATCGCTACCGCCTTCGCTGCGCAGGCTTTTTTGCCGCAGTGCTTCACACCTAGCGCCAGCGCACAAGAGGTTCAGATCACGGGACCACTCGCAGGCGCTCCAGCCTGCCGAGAGTGTCGCCTATACCGTGAGGGCCGCTTTCAGATTCAACCCTTCGCTGGCTTCACGCTCCAGGACGAGTTCTCGCGTACTATCATGTTCGGCGCGCAACTTCAGTTTCACCTCAGCGAGTGGCTCGGCATCGGTGTCTGGGGTGCTTTCGCGCCCATTCACATCGATACCGGACTGACCGACGAAATCACCGCCAAGGGCGAGACCCAAGACCAGAACTTGCTCAGCTTTCCGAGCCGGCAGGGCTACCCGGACCAAATCGGCACCATCAATTGGGCGGCTGCAGCGCAGCTGACGTTCATTCCGCTACGCGGAAAGCTCGCCCTCTTCCAAGAAGTCTTCATTGACGCCGATTTCTACATCTCGGCAGGCGTCGCGTTCATCGGTGTAGAGGAGCGCGCAGACACGAATTACGCAGAGGTCGCCGGCGTTTGTAACCTAGCCGCGGGTTCGACGGGTGGGCAACCCGCTTGCCGAGACCTTCAGGGATCCCGCGCTTCGCGCGTCGCCATCGCACCGACGTTTGCGGTTGGACTGGCATTCTACGCCACCGAACTACTCGCGATCACCCTTGAGTGGCGCGCCATGCCCTTCGCCTGGAACACATCGGGAACGGACGAGGCTGGTGGCGGCCCCGGCGGCGATTTCCCGGACGGCATCATCGACAGCGAAGACCATCTCTTTCACTTGAACCACATGGTCAACGTCGGGTTCGCCTTCTACCTACCGACCGAAGCCGGCGTCTCCGAGTAGCGACTCTTGAACTTGAAGCGTGCCCACACCGGGCACGCAGACGTGGGTCACCTAAAACATGAGCCAGCCTGCATGAGCGGCACAAGGGGCTGTCTTCGCTGTCGGTGTAGCTCAAGGGGCGTGGAAGCGCTCCGCCCGTCGCGCATAGCTGTTCCGCCTCTGCTAGGCGACGGGACTGAGCACACGGTTGGTCCGGTCGAGCCGAAACCGATCCGAGAGTGCGCTGCCCACGCGGTCAAGCTCACCGATTGGCACCTTCCAGCCTCGCTCGACGAAAGCCGACGCAATCTGGTCACGAATGCGTACTGACTCCTCATCTGCGAGGCGATTGACCAGCGGTTCGATGAGCGCGGCGCTGACGTCCGTGTCCTCGACCTGCTGGGCAAGCATCGCAACCACCGTTGAGAACCGAACCGTCTCATTCGGATCGTCCAAGAAACGCCGAACCGCTTCGAGGATGCGCGAGTCTTGCCGATCCCCAAGATAACCTATGACCTGGATCTTCTTCTCCGGATCTCGTTCGTACTCGACGTCCATTTCGGAAAGCAGATCAAGCAGCGCAACAACGACCTCCGCCTCGTCGAGCAGGCGGTTCATGATTTTTAGTGGCCAGGAGATGCTATCACTCGCGAGTAAGTACTCGCGTGTAGGTTCGATCGCGACGTCACCCAAAGCCACCAGGCCTTCGAACGCGACTTCTTTTTCTTCTTGGTCAACGATCGAGGGATCAACCCGAAAGCGAAAGCGCTGGAGCAGGGCCCGCGCCGCCTCCGTGCTGTTCATCCGCGACAAGGCATGAAGTGACTCCATGCGATCGATGTTCTGCGCCCGCTTGTTCGTTGCCCGCTTGGCGTGCTTCTCAAGAGGCGGCGTTCGTTTAAGAAAATCGAGAAAGCTCATGAATGAAAAAGCTAACGTATCAGCACTGGTTTGAGAACGACGTGACCGTCGTTGTTCTCAACGACAAATCGCACCTCTTTGCAACCATGACGCTTGCGGAGCGACTCTGCATTTCGCTTAAGACGTTGGGAGAAGCGGTCTTCCGTAATGTTCGAGACGTCTTCTCCCGCGCCTTGCTTGGCAGAAACGTAGTCGTTGTAGACTTGCGTTAGATACTCGGCCTCAGGAACGGCAGCCAGCTTGGCCGCAACCGCAGGGTCATCGATCGCGCCCCCCCCACTACCACTGCCGGTCGAGGAGGCAGTGGACGACGCATTGGTCGTTGCGCCGGCATCGGTTTGCATCATGGAGTCCTGCGTACCCCATTGGCCGTCGTCGCCATCCGACTCGGAGACACCGGTAAACACGTTGACGAGCTGGTTGATCCGGTAGGCCAGACCACCGAACTCTGCACTTTCGGTGTCGAGTCGGTGATTGACGTTTCCGTTGATAATCGCCAGAACCCCCTCTTCGATTTCCTCCACGGGCTTGACGAAGGACGTGCCGACGCCGAAGCCATAGAGAATCACCAGCAGCGCGGCGAGCCCTGTCAAAATGAGGATGATGTTCGCACGAGACGCCACTGCAGATGCTGCCGATTGGTTTCCCGCGACCAGATAGGCGGCCGGAACAGAGGGTGTCATGGGCAACGGTCCGACGATACCGGTCCAGGAGTTGTCGCCGAGGGTGCTGGTCCAGGTACTACGTTTTTGTCCAGCCAGCGCCGCCGAACTTGCCGACTTCAGAGGCCCATCGAGGGCTTTTTGCAAAGCATCGGTCTCACCGGTACTCATGGACGAACTGTAGAGGCCGTCTGCGGAAAGGAACGCGACATCGCGCCCAATCACTTTCCTCTCGTTCTCCGCAAGTTTCTTGGAAATTTCGTAGGCGACCAGGAGAGCGCCAACGATGCCGCGTTCGTCAACCCGAATTGGTGCAACACCAATCTGAAGGATCTTGCCGTCACGAATCCATAGGTCGTGAACAATCTCGCCATTGTTGATCGCGGACTCGATAGCCGGCACTTCCTTCGAGAGGTACTTGTCGTGCATGCGGTTGAGGTCGCTGTCGCGCGCCACGACACGACCGGTTGCGTCTACGATGACAACCATGTTGGGCTTTCGCCCGCGACCGCGCGCCGGGTCCGAGAACCAATCAGCGATTTCATTTGCCGCTTCGTGAACGCGTGTGCGTCGGCTTGACCCCGAACTACTGAGCGATGTTCGAACGGTCGGTTCTTCAGCGCGGTCGCGGACGTACGCGAGAAAGTCCATCGCCGCCAAACGCCACGAACGCTCAAGCTGTGTCGCCTGGTCGCCAATGCGAGACGAGACTTCGCTCTGCGCTTCTTCAATGAGTGCGCTCCGAATGAGGAAGAAGGAGGCAAGTCCCACACCGAGCACAATGAGCAAATTTCCGAGAATGATTTTCAGTCGCATGTCGCCGTGATCCCTACCTTTTTCGCCCGCAGTGGTATCACTTGAACGAGAAATGGGTCAAGCTTTGGCCGCGTTCCGGCCGGAGATACTTTGGGTTGGCTGGGAACTTCGCGACCGTGATTGCGATGAACTACACTAAGACTGAAACCGATGGCCCAGGGCAAGACAGCGAAAATCCTCTGTGACGAGGCAGAGTTGGCGCTTGAATGTAGGCGTCTTTCGCAGTTGCTGAGCCTGTCGATCGAACCGGCCCTGCTGCACGCGAATAATTCGGAGGGGGACGTGCTTGCCTATGCGTTTGCGCACCCACCCAAGATCGAACAGCTCCTGAAGATCGCTTCGCAGGATGCCCTCGTCGCGATGTTGACAGAAGACGAAGTGACGGGCGCAACCGTCGGTCTCGCGCGCGATATCGGCATCGCGACGGTTACCGAGGTTCGGCCGCTTCTTGCCATGATGGCGCTGCGACTGCACGGCGCGGAACGTCCGTGGGCCGCTGACTTGAAGAAACTGCATGAGGTCGACCGCGTGCGACTTGGCGCTCTGCGTCGGCTTCGTCAACAAGGCGGCGGCGAATTCGAGTCGAATGACGGTGTTGTACTTTGGCGAAGCGGACCGAAAAGGCGAGCAACCCGACTCGGCGACGCTCGTGATGTACTGGCGGCGGTGCGAGCCCTCCACGACGCCGGCGCGGCACGAGCCGCTCTCCCGCGCTCCCCATTGCAGCCTCTTGAAGAAGGCGTCGCGGCCTCCATTCGCGACGCGCTCTTTGGTCCCGCCCGGCTTCTGTCTGACCCAGCTGCCAAAAGTATTCTCGACAAAGCGCAAGTCCCGTGTCCGGAGGAACACCTATGTACCAGCGCTTCGCGCGCCGCCAGCGAAGCAAGCCGCATCGGCTATCCTTGTGCACTGTCGCTTGCGTCACCGGATTTACGGGGTTGGGACTACCCGGAACTTCGCGACGTGGTCGTGTCATCGGCCGCCGCCGCAAAGACAGCGTTTGCTCAGCTACGCGCATCGGCAGAGGGCATCGAACCGGAAGCGCGTATCGTGGGAGTGACCGTTTCCCCCACCATGCTCACGCAAGCTGAGCTTCGCATCGTACTGCGCTCGTTCTCCAAAGACAGGGCGGTCGCTCAAATCGGCTTTGCCGACCCCCACGGCCTCGCCTCACAAGACCTGACCCACACCGTCTTGCCCGTCGGCCCCGAGCGCGTCGAACGGATTCTGATGCGCCTCCGCGGTCACGCGCTTCTACTACCTCAAGCGCGCGACGCCCGTCGCCACGTGGTGGGAGGTCTCACAGAAGTACTTACCCGCACCGCACGACTTCTCGCGTCGTTTCCCGACTCGATTCGTGCCATACGCTTCGAACCGCTGCGCCTGTTGTTGAGCGGCGATTGGATGGTCAGCGAAGCATCGGTCGAAGTTTCCGATTACTACGAGCAGCAGCTCAAGCAGGTGGCGACGGCCTCCTAGGCGGCGGCACCGCCTGCGTCGTCGCAATCGTAAACGCGAGCGCAGTGCGCAAGCACCGCCTCATCCACGGATGCCACGACCGCCGCATGCCCTGCTCGACACAGTTTGAGAACAGCCGCGACGAAACGTTCTGCATCCAGTGGATGCAGCCCGGAGGTCGGCTCATCAAAAAGGTACATAAGCGACCCACGAGCCCGCTTGCTGAGTTCCTTGGCCAGCCACAAGCGTTGAAGTTCGCCGTTGCTGAGCGTCTGCGCTGCACGTCCCAGTGTCAGGTAGCCAACGCCCAACGCGCGCGCGCCTGCCAGCGGCGCAGCGATTTTGGGATGACTTGCAAAAAGCAACTCGGCACTGCCGATGGACATTTCCAATATGTCCGCGATGCTATATCCGCGGTAGCGGACTTCGCATGTCTCCGGTGCATAGCGAGCCCCTTTGCAAACGGGACACGGCGGCACGAGCAGGGAGCCTGTTGAGTCGTCTGCAAACGCCAGAGCCGTCCCCTCGCACGCCTCGCAGCGACCTTCGCCCACGTTGAAAGAAAAGCGAGCAGCTTTGTATCCACGCACGCGCGCCTCCGGCAATGCTGCAAACAGTGAGCGAAACGGATCCATCACGCCGAGGATAGTCGCGGAAACCGAACGGAGTGAGCGGACAACTTGTCGGTCCTCCATGCGGACCACCCGCGCAACGGCACGATCCTGCTCGAAGCGCACGGCCAACACCTCCGAAAGCAGGCGACTCTTTTGTGGCCCCACACTGCGAAGGCCGACGAGTTCGCCGGGCTCGACAACAACGTCGGTGGCCTGCGAAACAGATCGGGTCTGTTGCGGCAGAGAAGGCTTTCGTGTCCGCAAATACTGCGCGGTGATCGTGTCCTGGCTTTTGAACTCCGCGTTCGGGCCGGCAAACACGATGCGCCCCCCCTCCTCGCCCGCGCCTGGTCCGACTTCAACAATGTACTCCGCGGCCTCGATGAGCGTGGGTTCGTGCTCCACCAGCACGACCGTATTGTCGGCGGCAAGCGAGCGCAGCGCGCCGATCAACGCTGGGCGATGGTCAGGATGAACGCCGGTGCTAAGTTCGTCGAGCACAAGAAGAGCCCCGCGAAGCTGCGCCGAGAGAGCGCGCGCCGTGGCCAGGAGGTTCCGCTGCCCAGTCGACAGACTACCCAACGTCTGGCCGAGACAAATCGAATCGAGCCCGAGCTGCGCAAGCGCTTCCAAGACGCGAGTCACGCTTGCAAGGAGCGACTCAACAATGGAATCGGACGCCTCCCTGTCCGCAAGCAAGTCTTGTAGCCCTCCCCCGCTTGCCTGAAGGAACTGAGCACTTGAGTGGCCCCAAAGGTAAACGGCCGCCGCATCTGGATGCAGCGCACCGCCCGGTGGCAGAGAGAAGAGTCGCTCGCTGATCATCGGCGCGAGCCAGCCGCTCGCGGGACAACGAGCGCTGCGTCGCCATACCACATCGGTAACATCGCCGAGCACACGCACGGCATCCGTGTTCCACTTGAGCGCGAGCTCGATCGACTCCGTCCATCGTTGCTGGTTGGCGCCACGCACGCGATCGACCACGAGTTCCGCCTGCTGTGCCTCGCGCGCTGCGTCAAAGGCTTCACGTTCGTCGAGACGCACAAGCTGTCCATCGATGCGTGCTCGCACAAACCCAGCTCCACGTGCCGCGTCGAGTTGCGTCTCAAGACGGGCAGCCTCGAGGTCGAGCGGAGCGAGGACCATGAGTCGTTCCTCGGGATCGATTTTCAGTGCGCGTTCGACCATCTCGGCTTGAGAGGTAGCCCGCACCCCTTCCCCGGTGGCAGGCGAGCGCGTCTCCCCTTCGCGCACAAACAAGCTGACGAGCACTTGCCATAGGCCCAGATAGGCCGCAACGGTGGTGCCAAGGCCGGTGTCGTCGGAGCGTGCGCCCGCGAAGCAGTAGGTCGGAGGAAGGTTTCGAATTAGGTCCGCCGACACGGGCAGCGCTGCGCCGCTGCGCGCGGGATCACGAAGGAAGAGATGACGTCGAAGACCTTCGGCCGCCAGGGTCTCGACGGCAAGGGAACTCTTGCCTGAACCACTAAGGCCGACCACTGCAGTGATCGCGCCCCGGTGAATGTCAACGTCTACACACCGAAGGTTGTGTGTCCGCACCCCACGCAGTTCTATTGACTCTTCACGGCTGTGCGTCGGAACCATCGATGTGCTTTTTAGCACATCGGCTTCCTTTGGCTCCGCGCGCTCATCGTGATGTGATGAGGCCAGCGAGACCGAGAAGGCGATGTGCTATCTGCACAGCGTCTTCGAATCGACCGTTAGCCGAAGAACCAGAAGCGTAGCGTGATGAGGCCAGCGAGACCGAGAAGGCGATGTGCTATCTGCACAGCGTCTTCGAATCGACCGTTAGCCGAAGAACCAGAAGCGTAGCGTGATGAGGCCAGCCATCAGCCAACCATCTCGATCGCAAGCCGTGTCGCAGCATCCATTCCCGTCGCGTCGGCTCGCCCTGACGCCGCAGCATCATACGCCACGCCGTGATCGACGCTCACACGTAGATACGGCAAGCCCCAAGTCACATTCACTGCATGGCCCCAGTCGAGAAGTTTTGAGGCGATGGTTGCCTGGTCGTGAAACTGCGCGACCACACCATCCACTTCGCTCGCAGATGCCCAACGCATCGCCGTTTCCGCGCCGATGGGACCGACCCATTCAACATCCGCGAAACTCTTGCGAAGCGCATCGACCGCGGGACAGATGACGTGCTGCTCATCCGTGCCCAAAACGCCGCCTTCACCAGCGTGGGGGTTGAGCCCACAAACGGCGATTCGAAACGACTGACTCTGTCGGGCACGCGCGCGCAGGAAACTGACCAGGTGATGCGCGGCACGCGCGATTCTGGGCTCCGTGACCTGCTCACGAAGCGAATGGATGGCAACGTGGGTGGTGACCAGTGACACGCGAAGGCGCGGCCCCGCAAACAACATCGTCACTTCGTCCCGCGCCAAGCCGGCCTTTTGCGCCAGGTACTCGGTATGCCCGGAGAACGGCGTCCCCGCGAGGTTGACCGCTTCCTTACTCATCGGTGCCGTCACCAGCGCATCGCAGGCACCCGCTTTGATGGCATCTAACGCCGCATCGAGCGAGGCGAGCTGCACGCGGCCACCGTGCTCGGTAGGCGCATGTGAATACGAAGTTGGCTCTCCACCGAGCACATCCACCACCGTTACCCGCCCCGATTTCTGTCGCAAAGCTTCCCACGACTGCTCGGTCGGCGAATGCATGACGAATGACGCGTTGTGCGCGCTTAAGATGGACGCTAGCTGCGCCCCGGACCCAAACAAGACGAATCGCGCTCGCTCCTGATATCGAAGAGCGGTCGTTACACAAATCGCTGGCCCGACACCTCCCGGATCCCCGACGGACATCGCGAGCCATGGCCCGTTTTTACTCACCCTGGACTCCTGAGCTTGTACCCCGCACCGCGCACTGTCTCGATGTGCTGCGAAAAGGCCCCAAGCTTCGCCCGCAGGCGCCGCACGTGAATATCGACCGTTCGTGAATGCAAGTTGTACTGCTGCCCCCACACCTGCTGCAGCAAGCTTGGTCGCGAATGCACGCGGTCTCGACGCTGGACAAGATAACGCAGGAGTATGAACTCCTGGTGGGTGAGCTCAACGCTGCGACCATCCACTTCAACTTCGTGTCCAGCAAGGTCCATGCGCAGGCTTCCGATTTTGATCACCTCTTCAGAAGCAAAGCTGCTTGAGCGCCATTCGAGGCGCCGAATGCGCGCATATAGCTCGGCTGGAACGTACGGTCGCAGCACGATGTCATCAAAGGGGTCGTCAGGCGCCAAGCGTTGCAGCGCCCGCACGGATGCCGCTACCAACACGGGAACACCACGCAAGGCCGCAATTTGTCCCACGCGCGAGATCGCTGCCCGCGCCGCATCAACTTCGTCGCCCGCTTCGACCAGAACGACAGCGGGTGGGGTCTGGTTCGAAAAGCGCTCAAAATCGCCCCAAAGATCGACTCGCTCGACACTGCACCCCAAGGAAACTAGCGTCCCATGCGCACCCTCTGGGTCGCTTGTGAGAGAATCAGGGCTGATGATCAGGACCCACATGGCGCCTTGATAAGGACAACCCGCCTCCGATGCAAGCACGCACAAGTAGGTACGTGTCGCAGCGCTGAAGAACCGCCAACAATACCGCGTGACTTGAAACGCATTGCGATGCTATTTTCGGGTCCTTCGGTCCGTGGCAAAAAAGCATTGGGAAATGAACGTCACCAGTTTCTCTTCTGAAACTGTGTTGGCATCGGCAAAGGTCGAGGGCGTCAACTGGATGGTCGCTCTGGGCGTAGCGCGTCGCGAGATTGGGGAAGATGGCGGCGTTCCCGCCGGCGCGAGTTGCACCGTCACCGCCGACGGAGGCGTGCGAGTTCAGGACCCAGTGTCGCAGCGAACGTACCACCTCAGACCGTTGGGCGCGGGCGAAGAGCCGACACTCCCCTCGTCCACGCAGGCAAAAACAGAGCCTTCTGCAATGGAATACGGTAGCACCCCCATCGCGGGTCGTTCAGCCAAGCAACTCGCGCGTGAAGGCGTGTCCAATCCAGCACCCACAACAAAAGAGGCTGCCACGAAGCGTGCAAGCTACCGCCCATCCACGCCTGGAGCATCGAAACCGCCCCCCGCGCCCAAACCCACACCAGCTGAGGCAGAGCCGCCGTTCAAACTACAGCCCCTGCGCGCGCGGGACCGTGAACCAACCGAGCAGAACCCCGTCACCTTTCGTGAGCGGACCTATGTGGTCCCTACCGGGACGCCGGCCCCCTCTATCGAGCTCTTGCTTCGGCAAGAGTTCGCCAAGATCAAGGCC
Source organism: uncultured Polyangiales bacterium (assembly GCA_964487255.1). Lineage (GTDB taxonomy): Bacteria > Myxococcota_A > Polyangia > Polyangiales > CAZAQV01 > CAZAQV01. The sequence goes on from CAZAQV010000003.1 coordinate 199,457, forward strand.
CGGCTGGGGGACAACCGGAGTGCAACGTACATTGCAATGGCGGTCTTCGACCACGCCTGGAGCAAGAAACCGGAGCGCCCCCCGGTGGTCGCACTCGACTGGAAAGACTGGCGGGGAACGGATCCCCAAATTAGTTTTCCGCTCTCCTCGCCTTCCTCGCGCCCCCCTCCCGAGCCCGCCCATCAACCGGCAAAGCCGAAACCAGCCGAGGCCAAGGCACCAGCCAAGCCAGCCGAACCTGCGCCACGCTCGACGCCACCGCCTGCGCTAAGCGCAGAGTCCACAAAGAAGGGTACTGGTAGTGGACAGACACGTATTGATCGACCTCAGTCTCCTGCACCCGCGCCAGCCCCCGCCCCCGCGAAGGCCCGTGCATCTGAAATTCCGCCACCGGCCATCCGTGCAAAGAGGAAAGGGAGCAAGCAGCAGAAACAGGCCGTCGATGCGCCAATCGATGAACGCCCGACGGAAATCGTCGAGGAGCAGGCGAGCCCTCGATCAAGCTCGCCACCCGCACCGCCTTCGATGGCCGAAACAACCGACGCAGATCCGATACCGGTCGAGTTCAGATCTGACGGACCGGTAATCGATACCTCCGACGACCTCCCTGAGCTCGACAGAGACTTTCCGCTCGAGCCGGAGTGGACCACCAGCGACGCAAGCTCCGGCGACTTGCGTCTGGACATCGCGTTTGAACGGTCGCAACAACTGTTCTCACTGCGCTCCCCCAAAGATGGCGTCGAGTTTGTGGCCGACCTGCTCGAACAACTTCTCCCATCCGAAGCGTTTACTGGCGCAATCTACGACATCGACACGGACGAACTCCGTTTCGTGGTGGTGCGAGGCGAAGGCGCAGACGGGCTGCAGGGGCATGCCATTCCCGCCAAAGCTGGGTTGTTTGGCGCCGCAGCGCAGCTCGGCGGAGGCTCGATCAACATCGCGAAGCTCGATGCGAACAAAGGGTTCGTGGCAGAGGTCGACGGACGCAAGGGGCTCAATCCGCAAAGTGCACTCTACTTGCCCATCGCTGCCGAAGGCCGCTTGCTCGCGGTAATCCAATGCCTCAACCGTCGCGGAGCGGAGACGTTCTCAGACGACGACGTCGAGGTCGCAACGTATCTTTGCTCCCAGCTCGCCGAGTTCTTGGGGGTCGCACGCCGAAGCATCGTCCCCTCGCGGATCCCGTAGGACGTCGCTACTTCTCAGCTTTGAGTATCGCGACTTCGCGCTCAAGTTGTTTGTCGAGACCCGGCGCAAAGCCAGAGTGAACGAAGCGAACGATGCCCTTCTTGTCGATGACGAACGTGCTGGGCATTTTTGATGGCGAAAAAGCCTTGGCGCTCGCGTGTGAGCCATCGTGAACACTCGCAAAGCCCGGGCCCAATCGCGAGATGAACCGCTTGGCGTCTGACTTTTCATTGTCGACGCTGATACCGATGACGACGACATCTTTGGGGTGCTTTTTCGCCAACTTCGACAAGACCGGAATCTCGCGTTCACACGGTTTGCACCACGAAGCCCAAAAATCGACAACGATGACCTTGCCGCGCAACTTTGCGCTGTCGATGGCCGCAGCTTTGAGAATCGACTTGCCTGCAATACGCGGAGCCCTCTCGCCCGGTTTGAGTGCGTAGACAGAGGAGACCGCACCGGCCGTCGCAGAGAGAAACACTCCTAAGACAAAGAGTCTCTTCACATTAGGGAAAAGCATCGGGAGTTTGACGCCGGCCGCATCCAAAGATTCAGCAAGCTGAGATTCGGGCGTCATTCCAGTTCTTCACGGATATAGGCGTGAAGACTCTCTCGAGACTCGTCGTACGGGTACTCACGCCCGTTGATGTAAATCGTCGGCGTCGAATCGACCCCCGCTTTGCGACCTTTCGCCCGATCGGCCATGACCTTCGCCTCGGTCTCTTCGGCAGTCCAATCCGCCTCGAACTTCTTCATGTCGAGCCCGATTTCTTTTGCCAATTCTCGAATCTGGGCTTCACCGAGGTCACGCTGGTTCTCGAAGAGCTTGTCATGCATCTCCCAAAACTTCCCCTGCTTTTGTGCAGCGACAGCCGCCTTTGCAGCCGGTAACGCGTGCTCGTGCATGGGCAGCGGATAGTGGAGAAAGACCAAACGCACCTTGCCCGCAAACTCGTCGACGGCATCGTGCAACACGGGAGCGGCGCGACCGCAGAAGGGGCACTCGAAGTCGCTAAACTCGACGATCGTAACGGGCGCCATGGCAGCGCCGAGAACGGGCGCGCCCTCGGTTTCGAGCGACACGGCCTTGTCTTTACCGTAACGGGTCGCGAACTGCTCTTCGATGGTTGAATCGTCATTTCCCTCGAGGACGAGGCGTGCGAGATACTTCGCGGCGGGAATGCATCGACCACAAATCGACTTCGTCACACACGCCCCCACGCTGACCGGCTCGCCACACGGCGAGAGCTGGGCGTTGATGAGGTCGACCCAACGCTCACGCTCACGGCCCGTCATTTTCTCGGTCGAAACCTGCGGTAGAGATTCGACCCGATTAGCCGACTTGGATGACGTCTTGGTCCCGTTCTCATCGTCGGTCGGGTTCTTTGCGTCTCCGTTTTCGCCGCAGCTTGCGCCAAGAACCAGCAACGCGCCGAACACGAGGGGCACAACCCGCGCCCAACCGCCGCTCTGAGTCACCCTATGACTCGCCGTACGTACGTAGTTGCTCCGAAATGACATCTGCATTGATACCTGTCGCAAGATGCTCTTTGAGGCAATCCGCAATCACGACCAGCATGTCGTCAACCCCTTGGTCCTCGATCAAGCGGGCCAGAAGCGCGCGCGATTCTCGGGTATCCGAGGCACGAAGAAGCTCGCGGACGCGCTCGATGGTGACCCCTCCCTGAAAGTCCAGGTATAAATTCTCCAACAAAAAGCGAGCGAGTTCGTTCACGACATCCTCCTCAGGAAAGCACGAAGACTTTTAGTGCCTAATGCCGTCAAAAAGCAAGTCTTTTCGCGATAGCCCCCAAGTTTTAGGGATAAGGCTTCAGTCCTGCTCCGTTCGACGCCCTGCCCACCTTCGACTACAATCTGTACCATCATGACACACGCAGAACGTACCGCGAGTGGTTGGTTTGGCCTCGGGGAAAAAGAGCGTCGCGACAGCGATGTTCGGCAGCTGGTGGGGGTCCACCCTTGTCTCACTCCCCAGATCCAGATGATTCTGGACTCTCTGCCGACGCCGGCCATGGTCTGGGATGCGGTGCCTGCTGGCAGCTTTCGCGTTGGCGCGACCAACGATCTTTTCGCCGCCGCCAGCGGACAACTTGCGATCGTGGGTGCCCCTGCCGCCGAGATCTTCTCCCGCAACGTCGCGGAACAAGTCGAGCTCGACCTGGCGCGTGTTGCCTCGGACAAGCGACCACATCAGTTCGAGGCCGAGATGCTCATGTCTCGGAAGCGAGGTTGGTGGAAGTTCGCGCTCCGCCCCATCTGCAATGTCTCTGGACAGTGCGTAAGGGTCATCTGCACCATGACGGACATTACCACGCAGAAGATGGCGGAAACTGCGCTGATCAAGCAGAGGGACGAGATGCGCCGACTTGCACTGACCGACCCGGGGACCGGACTGGGCAACCGACGTGCCTTTCTGGAGTTCGCAAACCGAGAGCTCAGCCGCTCCCGACGCTACGCCAGGCCGCTATCTTTACTGGTGTTCGACATCGATCACTTCAAGAGGGTTAACGATACTTTGGGTCACTCGGCCGGCGATGCTGCCCTCGAAGCCGTGGCGCGCACGTGCCAGCAGCTGCTCCGCACGAGCGACCTGTGCGTCCGACTCGGCGGTGACGAGTTCGCGCTCGTGCTGCCAGAAACCCCGCTCGACGATGCACATGGCGTGGCAGAACGACTGCGTAAGCATCTCGACGATGCGACAGTGAGTTCGGGCGAGACATCCATGCCCATTCGCATCAGCATTGGAGCCACGCACTTGCTACCCGAAGACGATGTCACGTCCCTTCTTTCGCGGGCGGACGACGCGCTCTACACGCAAAAGTCGAACGGCGGAAACGGCACCACCGTCGCATATATGTGACGAAGGGATATGCACGCTAGCGGCAGCGAGCTTGCGCATGACAGCTTAGGCAGCCGCGCGGGTTGGCGCGGAGCATCGCATCGCATCGTGAAAAGAAGCTCGCAGAGTGCGGAGAAACGCCACGACGACCGGTTTGCGATGAGCCGTGACAATCGATGCAATCTTCCTCGCGATGGCAGCTCACGCACGACTGAAGTGAGCGTTGCGCCTCAACGCCGTGAAGCGCGGGACCTTCAGTCCACACCTCGGTGGGCGGATGAAAGCGGCCCGCGCTGATTCGCGAGCGCGGGGCAGAAATCGAAGACAGGCCAAGTCGCGCGTGGCACTCAGTGCAGAATCGCTGCACGGCGTGACATGACGTGCAGTTTGGGTTGTTGCGAAGAGCAGCCGTGGCGTGCGCGCCCAAAAAACCGTGTGGGTGCACGCGCGTGCTGCGCACCCGCCCGTCATGACAATCCACGCACTCCGACTCGGAATGACAGCTGGCGCACGCAGCTCCTTGATCCGCGGCAACCCATCGGTGGCGCACCAAAAAGTCGCTGTCGTGCCCCATTCCCCATAGCCAGTTGGGTGGTTTCAGACGCTTGCTCCCGAACGTCGTTCGCATCTTCCTCTCGTGTCCCTCAGGCCCCATCGCCAAGTGGCAAGTCGTGCATGCGTCAGAACTCTGTGCGCTCGTTCCCCCGTGACAGGAAAGGCAACTCTCCATCTTGGGCATATGGCGGCGACCAGGGGGGTCGACACGGTTGATCTCGGTGTGACAGTCAAAACAACGCACGCCTGCGCGCGCGTGCGTGCGATGGGAGAACTTGATGTTTGGTGCTCGAGCCGTGAACGCGCGCGGCTCTCCCGTATGGCAGGTGGCGCATGGATCGCTTGCCTGTTCCGCATCGCCAAGCTTCACCGCCCCACCCGCGCCTTCTCGGGTCGTCTCTGCGTGGCAAGGATTGCAGTGACGCTCACTCGGCATCAGCCTTTGGCGTGAGCTGCCACTTTGGGTCGCTTGCTCGTGGCATCGCGCGCACTTCTGCGATCGATGTGGCTCAAGAGTGTGGTCAAACTTGAGCAGCGGGTCGGACTGGGCTGGAAGGATCACGCTTGAGACCCGACTGGGTTCGCCATCGTCCGCGCCGGCGCGGTGTACTCGAACGTGCGGGAGCAGCGCGCCAGCCAGCAGGCTGAGGGCTCCGAGCGCACAGAAACCTGCGATTCGGACACGGCAGGTCATCGCCACACCTCGATACTTAGCGCACTCATCAGGCGCCAGCGATGGCCGCTGAAGTCGGAGTATCCGTGCTGAAGCTCTGCCGAAAGGTCCGTACCTCGAGCGAGGTTCCAGGCGACGCCGGCATACTCCGACACGCTCAATCCTTCGAGCACCTTTCTCGTCGGGTCGCTCAAATCCCACAAAGTCGCGCCCGCGCGCAGCGATACGAAAGCGCTGATCATCCGCTCAAGGTGAAGCCGGGCACCTCGCCAATGCTCAAGATCCCCGAACCAACTGAAACCGGTAACGCGTGCTTTGAAGCGCAAGATATCCGCGCGTAGGTCAACTTCAACGCCATAGTCCTGCTGGTCGGGCTGGTCGGAAAAATGGGTACTTCTCGACATAAGTCGAGCACCGACTGCGTAGTTCTCGTCCCACGACAGCTCCCCACCGAGCCGAACCTGCGTGGTCGGCGCAACCTCAAAAAATGCCCACACAGTGCCGAGGTCAAAGCGCGGGCGGTGATAAACGGCCTCGGCGCCGGTCATCACCGCCAGCTTTCCAGACGTGCCGAGAAGGAACTCGGCACGGGCTCGCGCATCGGCAATCCGCTCTCGACTGGGATCCCAAACGAGCATGGTGCGAACCATCGTCTGCTCATACCGCCAGTCGATCCCCGCGTAGAGCGAGCGTTCAACGGACCCCGAAGGTTCGCCCAGCTCCTCGGCGCCGACATCGAGCATAAATCCGAGGGGAAGCCTTAGAGTTCCCCCAAAACCAAGGGACCAGAGCCGCGGACGATCAGCGACGGACCGCGTCGTTGGGTCACCGAGGGCGCCCTGTGGCGCGAAGGTGTCGCTCCCGAGCAGGCTTCTGGCCAGCGGGAGAAAACCGGCGTGCGCATGGAGCGACAGCGCGCCGAGCGGGTCGGATGAGAGTGAGAGGCCATCGATTCGCCGCATGCGATGTGGAAGCGTCAGCAGCTGGCGACCGAGCCGGGCCTCGGAATGACCGGGCAATCCGCGCAGCCCGAGGCTCGCCATAGGAAGATCCATTCGTGCGTCCTCGGTGAGATAGAGATAGTCATCCGGTTGCCCGGACGAGGTGGACGCCAAACAATACTCACGAGCGACGAGACAACTCCGACCAAATTCGTGGTCAAGCCGAACCCTCGCCCGAAGGTCCCAGCGCAACTCGCCCTCCTCTTGGAAGGCGTCCGAATATCGGAACCCCACGTTCTGCACCAGGCGGCGACGGCTCAGAAAAGCAGGCGCACTCGGCCCCATCACCTCATAGGCCTGAAAATCCGTTCGGGCTTGAAAATAGAGGTCCTCGGCGCTCGCCATGCTCGTCGAACCGGCTAGAACGATGGCGCAACTCGTCAGAACTCCCTGCGCTTTGACTCCGACGAACACAGACCGACCTGCTCGTCTTTATCACGCCCGATCCCTCGGGAATAGCCCGCGGTCATGTCACACCAACACGGAAGAATCGTGTGTCACCCTGTGCCATCGAAGCATGCGATGTCGCGGCTCAAGGCGGATGCACGCCGACAAGGTGCGAAACAAGACTGCAGGCACGCTTTGTGCTCAGCCAAACCTTCATGCAAGACAATCGCACGAAGAGGTTCGGCCTATCGATCTCCCTAGCTGTCAGCGCCATTGCATGCTCACCCGATTACGCCTTGGAGCTGCTCGCCGTTACAACCGACAGCGATGAGCACGGCGATCGGGTCATCCAAGTGCATGTGAAAGCAACTGGAGAGGACGGGGCGGGGAGGGTTTGTTCCAGCTTGCTGTGGATCGACGGTGAAAAAGACTACCCTGACGTGAATTCGACGTACGAGTTGAGCGAGGAGCATTGCGAGCCACGGATTGGAGACTCGACGAACTGCTCAGGGCAACGACTGATCTGCTTCGATCTTTCCAATGCCCAGGGAACGGTCTGCTATCGGGGAGAAATCGTCACTCAGGTCACCGAATGCCTCGACCACAGCCTCGCGCAGGGCGAGGAAGCCACACTGGAAATCTGGCTCGCTCCGATCCAGAGCGAGCACCGGATCGTCCTAACACCCGATGGCGCTGTCGACTTTTGAGGCATGGCGTGCTGGGTGGGTTCGGGGTAGATCGGAGTCGTTCAGCAGGTTTTGACGATCGCCGGTGGCCCTCGCGGTCACGGGAGGAAAGTCCGGGCCTCGTCGGGCAGGATGCCAGGTAACCCCTGGTGGGGGTGACCCCGAGGAAAGTGCAACAGAAAACAAACCGCCAGCCCTCCTCCCTCGGGACGTTGGGCGGAAAGGGTGAAAAGGTGAGGTAAGAGCTCACCGGCAGCCTGGTAACAGGGTGTGCATGGCAAACCCCATCCGAGGCAAGACAAACAGCGGACGACCGAGGGTGGCCCACCCGAGTCCGCGGGTACGTCGCTTGAGGGGCGCGGTGACGCGCTCCCTAGATAAATGACCGTCGGCGCGAAGGAGGCGACTCCCAGCGCTACAGAACCCGGCTTACGAACCCCTGAACCACCGACTTTCGAGTCGGTGTTTTATTTTTAAGACAATCAGTTATAGGACAATTCTAGAATTGAGTTTAATTTAGAACGAGGTCAGCTCCGAATGATCGAAGGATCGGCGTTCAGCGGGTTGGTGGCGAAGGAGCGACAGCGAAGGACGTGCAGCGCACATTCGACCTCGCAACGAACGGATCCGGCGCGCTGGACGGAAGCGGTCTGCTTGGTGCTGCGCTCAGCTTGCACTATGGGGACGGGCATGAGGCATCTGCGCATCCGCCACGCTGGGATCGACTATCATGCGACTCTCGAGGACGAAAAAACGGCTCGTTTGTGGACCGCAGCGCCGTGGAACGATGGTCGGGCAACGGACCGGCTGGTGCCGATGGCCAAAATAAGTCTCCTGCCTCCGACGGTGCCCTCGAAGGTCGTGTGCGTGGGTCGCAATTACGCCGCCCATGCGCGTGAACTCGGAAACGAAGTACCGGATCGTCCACTGCTCTTCCTGAAAGCACCTTCAGCGATCGTTTCACATGAAACAAACATTGTTTTAACAAATGAAAGCCAGCAAGTAGAGCACGAAGCTGAAATTGCACTGATCATTGGATCGCGTCTAAAAGACGCAGATCTACCGGAAGCCGAGGCTGCGGTGTTCGGATTCACCTGTGCGAACGACGTAACCGCTCGCGACCTGCAGCGCAGCGACGTTCAGTTCACACGAGCCAAGTCCTTCGACACATTCTGCCCGCTAGGGCCATGGATCGAAACGTCGCCAGAGCACAGCGCACTCGAGGTGCAGTGCCTGGTCAACGGCGATGTTCGCCAGCACGGTCGAGCCAGCGATATGACATTTGGACCCATCGAATTGGTCTCATACATTTCAAAAATGATGACCCTGATGCCGGGCGATGTTGTGCTCACCGGAACACCCGAGGGCGTCAGTCGGCTGCAACCAGGCGATTCGGTCGAGGTTCGTGTCCACGGCATCGGCTCGCTCATCAACCCCGTGGTCGCGGCGCCATAGCACGGCTTGGACTCGCGTGGCCAACGCAGGGCTTTCTGACTAGAGTCAACGCCTATGGGTTTGTTGCGCTACGCCACAGCATTGCTGTGTGTCAGTGCTTGCGGGCGAGGGGATGCGCCAGACGGGATTCCGGCAACAAGTTTCCCCTGGGATGACCTTTTCGTCGAGGACCAAAAGGACCCGCCCGGCGAGCGCGACGCGGGGCCCACCGACGACCCCCCAAGAAAGCGCCCCAGCGACCTATTTGTTCCCCCTAAGCCCGCGCAATGCTTGTTGAAACCGGCTGCATTCCCCTTCGATGACCCCAAGCTCGAATTCCGTTGGCCAGTCGGCGAGTTCGCCCAATCGGACGCCGTTCACGTATGCAGTACGCCCCTTGTCATCGACCTCGACCCGACCGATGACGAACCACGGCCCGAACTGGTTTTTGTGTCGTACAGCCAGCTCGGTCGCGACGAAAAGCCAGGCGTACTGCGTATCGTCAACCCGCGCACAGGAACCACCCTCTCCCATCCGAGCACGCCGAGTGGCCTTGGACTGATCGAGCCGACGTCGAACCTGGCCGCGGGGGACATCGACGGCGACGGTCGTAATGAGATCGTGGGTATTGGAACGCGATCGGGGACCCACGCCTTCGATCATGAGGGTAACCACCTGTGGAGCAGTGCAATCCCGACGCTTGACGACCGCGGGGGACTCGATCGGCGGTCTATCGGCGGCGCGGTGACCCTTGCAGACCTTGAGGGTGATGGCCGCGTGGAAGTCGTGGTCGGGCGGAATGTGATCGATGGTGCGACCGGAGAACCCCGATGGACGGGTGAGCCGGGCACCGGACGTGCGACAAACTTCTTTCTAGGCCCGATTTCCTGCGTGGCTGACCTCGACGGCGATGGCGTGCAGGAGGTTGTGGCTGGACACACCGCGTTTTTGGCGGACGGCAGCGTCTTATGGAACCGGCCCGAGCTCCAGGACGGGTACTGCGCGGTCGCCGACATGCTGCCGGAGGTCGCGGGCCCGGAGGTGCTCATCGTCTCGGTCGGTGTTCTGCGTATCGTCAACGGCAAGACCGGTGAGCGCTTGTGGGAGCGCCAGCTGGTGGGACGAACCGTCCAACTCATCGGCGGGGCGCCAACGGTTGCGGATTTCGACGGCGACGGTCGGCCCGAAGTGGGTGTCGCCCATGGCGCAGCGTATGGCGTCTACGACCTCGATTGCATCGCTGCCGGCGAGCCTGATGGCTGCTTTAGTGATGGAATCCTTTGGAAAAGTGACACCCAAGATGACTCGTCAGCGGGCACGGGCTCGAGCGTGTTCGACTTCAACGGCGATGGGAATGCCGAGGTCGTCTATAACGACCAGTTCTTTTTTCGCGTCTACGACGGCACAACGGGCAAGGTTCTATTCGAGCGCGCCAACTCATCTCGCACACGTAGTGAAAACCCCACCATCGCAGACGCCGACGGCGACGGTCAGGCGGAGATTGTCTTCAGCGCAAACGCCGAAGCGTTCTTCATACGCGACTTTTGGACCGAGCCTGGCATCGAGGTCTGGGGAGACCGCCAAGGCCGTTGGGTTTCTGCGCGGCGCATCTGGAATCAGCACGCGTACCACATCACGAATGTGGAGGAATCCGGAGCCATCGCCTCTCCCGAATCGCCCTCGTGGGAGGGTCTTAACGCCTATCGACAAAACCTGCGTGAGGAAGGCGAAATCCTGTCCGGCGCGGACCTGTGGGGGGGTCGGGGCCTGCTCGACTGCTCGAATCCAGACGTGTTCCGACTCGGCGTCAACGTGCAGAACTGGGGGCTCGAAACGATCAACCAGCCCATCACCGTCGCCCTCTACCGAGAAGTGCGAGGCGGGGCCGACCTGCGGGTTCGCGAGCTTCGAACGAGCGGCGAACTACCGCCCTTCGGCGGCTCACAGACGTTGTGGTTCGAAGTTCCTCGCACCGGCGTAAAGACGACCTGGTATGCGCGCCTCGATGACCCTGGCGACTTGCCGGTGGGCAACGTCTACGAATGCCGCGAAGAAAACAACGAGGTCATCTTCTTCGAACCCAGCTGCGACTAAGCAGGCGTTTACATTTTGCCGCAGCGCGTTATAGTCATGCGATGAGTGAATCAAGAAGACCCGGGTGGATGGACGAGCTCACAAGGACAGCTGGCCAGCTGCTGCTAGACGTCAGCGATCGCGCGACCGAAACCGTGCGGCGTGCGAACGAGAGCGAGCAGGTTCGGCAGGTCGTGACTCGAGCCAGCGAAACCGCGGACTACATTGAACAACGGGCTCGAGAGTTCGAACCCGTTGCACGAGAAAAGGCAAGCCAAGCATTCGTGGAACTGCAGGACGCGAGCCGTCTCGCCAAAAATTGGCTGCGCCAAAAACTCGAGGAGCGACCACAGGGGTCGCTCAACTCGGACGGTTCACTCGATCCAGAGGGGACGCTCGATCCAAAGACGCATATCAATATTCCCAAATAAAACCAGCAGTATAAAAATCAATCATCGAGACAGTCGAACATGATACCCATGTCGTCGACCACGTTGAGCTTGGCGAGTGCCTGCGTTTCAACCTGACGCACACGCTCGCGCGTGAGGTTCATGATCTCACCCACCTCTTCGAGCGTGATGCCCGAGCGGTCCGCCACGTCGAGCGCGCAGCTCTCCGACATCTCCCAGACCTCGATGTCCGGAAAGTTGAGCTTGATCGAACCACGCACGGGATGCACATCGATGAACAGGTGGTACTTGCATGAGACAAATGGACACGGACGGTCCATGTCTTTGCACTCTGCCCGTGTCTTCGGCCGCCAGTAGTCATCTTCGGGGAAGAGATCTCGCCCCCGCGCAAGCTCGGCCTTGCTCAAGCGGCGAATCGATATCGTGCGAGCACGTTGGCGACGACGGCGCTTGCGACGGCCTTTTTTGGGTTCTTGCTTCGGTTCCGCTGGCGCCATTTGTAGCGCCAGCGAGCCCTGGACAGTTGCTCCTTCCGAAGCGGGTTCTTCATTGGCAGTTTGGTTCGCGCGCGAACCATCTCCATTGTTTTCGGTCATGATGGCCTCCCCATTTCTTGTGTTTTTTTCGGTGTGATCTCAGCGCCACACCTAAAGGGATTGGTTGTTCAGATGACTGCGCGGTCCATGCGCGCCTTGAGCGACAACCGTCGCTCGATCGATTCGAGCTTTTTGATCAGCTCATCTGAAGTGCCGCGCGCCTCCTTGAGCGCGTGGCGGACGACATCGTCGCCCCTGCCCTGGTCGATCGACTCGTCGAGTGCGTCGAACACGCGTCCTAACTGCGTGCTGAGCGCCTCGATCTCTCCGCGAACGAACAGAAACTCTTTTTGAATCTCCTCGATGGTGAAGCCCTCCGCCATGAGGCGGCGCAAATGAACCAGCTGACGGACCGTGGTCACAGGGTAAAGGCCGCGTGAACCGCGGTGTTTGCCTTTGCGACCGACGCGAACGCTGCGCGGCAACAGCCCGAGCTGCACGTACTTGCGAAACGTCGCCTCCGTAAGCTTGTCACCGCGCGAGGTGATGGCTTCGACAACTTGGTGAACGGTCACACCTTCAGGGTGCGCCTTCTCGAAGGCTGCGAGGTCCGCAGCACCCCACCCGTCTGCTGCGGCCCCCTCGCCCTGGCTACCAAGTTTTCTGTCTGAAAGATTCATTTGAACTCTTACGCATGAATGTATTCTATTCAAAAGAACTACGTCAACGCCTTTGTGCAACGATGGAACAGTTTTCCCTACCTGTCATGCATTGTAATTATTTGGTTTATCTAAATAACCATGCTGATTACACCAAAAATATGTCGATCGATCATTGAATGATTCGATCGTGATACGTTAATTTTGCATAGCTTTGACTCGTGGTTGATACGCTCAGCGGCTCATGCATGAGCCCCGACGGCGGGCGTAGAGGATTGACGCTGGAGCGCCCCAGAGGTAGCCCGTGGGCGCATGCAAACCGACGTACGTGAGAGCACTGTTCGCGCGGCCGGACAAGAAATCCTTGTTCAAGAGTTCGGAGAAGGACCGCCGCTGCTGCTCATTCACGGGTTCTTGGTTGGGAGCGCGGACTGGCGAAAAGTGTTCCCTTACCTGGGCAAAGACTTTCGGTGCATCGCGCTCGACTTGCCCGGTTTCGCTCGAAGTTCGAAGCCCTCCCCCGAGGCGTTTGAATACTCCATGCAAAACTATGCGAGCGTTGTGGACGAGCTGCTATCGGAGCTGGGCATCGAGCAGTGCGACGTTGCCGCGCAATCGATGGGCGCTACGATCGCACTACAGTTGGCACTCGACCACCCGCAGCGGGTGCGGCGCTTGGCGGTGGCAGACGCCATGTGGCATCCCTACTCGGTCCCTCTCAAGGGCAAATCCGTGTTTCTGGGGCGGGTCGGCGAGTTCGTCTTCAAGAAGCTCTACGGCCGCGCACTCTTTCGCGACTACTTCGCCAGTGACGTATTCAATGGAAAAGCGCACGACGTTGAGCAGGTCGATGCCTACTACGAGCACTTCAACACCCCTGAGGGCCGCACGGCCGCGTATGCCGTCCTCCACAACATCGTGCGACCCGAAAACCTTCGACCACTCGCCGCACGTGTGCACAACATCGAGCATGAGACGTTGGTGATCTGGGGGGTCGATGATCGCATCTTCCCGGTTTCGCTTTCGGACAAGCTGGTTCGCGAACTTCCCAACGCAGAGCTATTGCTGCTGAGCGACTGTGGCCACGCACCTCATGAAGAGCAACCCGAGGCTGTTTCCGACGCATTTCGAAAACATTTTTCGAAAGATAGTGCTAGAGGAATACCCGCGAGTGCGAGCTAGGCGCGAAAACGCGACGAGGACAGGAGCGAAATGATGGACCCACGCGCATGGCGACGATTCAAAAAGAACAAGGGCGCGATCGGTGGCCTGATTCTGGTTTGCATTGTCACGCTCTTGGCCTTTCTCGGGCCCGTTTTCGCCCCCTACGACGAAGCCACTCAGTTTACGGAGGTGCTCATCCTCGACAACGGTCTGCCTGCTTCACCATTCGAAAAGCAGGGCCACCTTTTGGGCGGCGACTCGATCGGCCGCGATGAGCTTTCACGCCTGCTCTTTGGTGGCCGTGTCTCGATGCTGGTCGCCTTCGCCGTCACGGCCATGGCAATGACCATCGGCCTCTTTATCGGTATCGTCTCAGGCTACTTCGGCGGAAGGCTCGACTTTGCGATCATGCGATTGGTCGACGTCCTGCTTTCGCTTCCCTTCCTCATCGTTGCCATCGCCATTCAGGCTTCCATCGACAGCGCGGGTCTCACCACACTGTGTACCCTACTTGGCTTCATGATGTGGATGCGCCTCGCTCGGGTGACGCGCGCAAAAACCATGCAGGTGCGCGAACTAGAATATGTGCAGGCTGCCCGAGCGCTAGGCATGAGCACACCTCGCGTTCTCCTCAAGCACATTCTTCCCAATGTGCTCGCGCCCGCCATCGTCCTGGGCACAACCATGGTTGCTGGCGTCATCCTCATCGAGTCCGGCATGTCTTTTCTCGGCTTTGGCGTCACGCCACCGGCTTCGAGCTGGGGTTCGATGATGAAAGATGGTCAGGCCTATCTCTCCAACGCCCCGCACCTGGTGCTTCTACCCGGGGTGCTCATCATGATGGCCGTGTTCGGGTTCAACATGTTTGGCGAAGGTCTTCGTGACGCCCTCGACCCGAAGGACACAAAATGAACGCAACCATCACGAAGTTCTCATTGCTACTCGTGCTGCTCATGGGCTGCCCTGCCCCAGATGGTCCGCGTTACAAAGGAGCGGGCAACGACGAGCCCCAGTACGGCGGCACGCTTCACTACTCGGTAAGCAGCAACCTTCGCACCCTCGACCCGCACATCGGGTTCGACACCATTTCTGCGCAGATGTTTCGACTGCTTTGGGACGGTCTGCTCGACTACGACAAAGAATCGAAGCTCGTCCCCAATATGCTCGAAGCGCTGCCACAGCTACAAGAAGACGGTAAGACCTATCGCTTCGTGTTGAAAAAGGGCGTCCACTTTCACGACTCCCCGGCTTTCAAAGGGGGCAAAGGTCGGGAGATCCTCGCAGAGGACATCAGGTGGTCACTCACGCGAATGCTCGATCCCGCGACGCACTCGCCTGGATTTTCGTTCTACATGTCGATCGATGGCGTCAAAGAGTTTCGAGAAGGCAAGGCCAAGACCATAGCAGGCCTAAAGGTCGTGGACAGCCACACGCTCGACATCACGCTCGCGAAGCCCGATCAGGGCTTTCTCAATGCGATGGCGATGAACTTCGCCTATCCGGTAGCGAAAGAGAACTACGAGCACCACGGTGACCAGGTCAAGTTCCATCCCGTCGGCAATGGCCCCTATGTGTTGACGGAATGGGAGCGGGACGTGCGGCTTGAGTTCGACAAGAACAAGAACTACTGGCGCAAAGGGCTACCCTACATCGACAGCTTCATCATCGACGAGAACGTGTCGATCGAGGTAGCCACGATGCGTTTTCGCGCCGGCGACGAGGACCACCTCGACCGTCCACGACAGCCGGACTACCTTGAACTGGTCAACGCCCCCAAGTGGAAGGGGTACTGGCGCCTCTACCAAGAGGGCACCGTCTATTTCATGGGCCTGAACACTGAGCTGCCTCCACTCGACAACGTGCATTTTCGTCGGGCGCTGGCCTTCGCGATCGACCGTGAAAAACTAGCGCGCATCTCAAAGGGACGGAACCTTCCGACGGGGCAGATGATGCCGCCTGGTCTCTTCGGTCACATCGAAGACCTTAAAGAAGAACAGCACCTGAACCTCGAAATCGCGAAGAAGGAAATGGCACTGGCGGGCTATCCCGACGGCTATCCAAAGAAGATCACGATGATCAATTACGAGTCCGCAGGTGCCAAGTCGATGGCGGAGAGCTTGATGGAAGACTTCAAAAAGATCGGCGTGCAACTAGATGTCAAGCCGATGGCATTCGCGCTCTACCTTCAGGAGACGGCGACACGCGGGCGCGCGCAGAGCTATATCGGCGGTTGGCACCAGGACTTTCCCGACCCGATTTCGTTCTACGATACGATGCTCCACAGCAGCGGAATCAAGGAGACCAACTCCGAGAACAAGTCATTCTATAGCAACACCAAGCTCGATGAAATCTTGGACGCCGCCCGAGCCGAGTCCGACCCCGATATCCGACTTGGACTTTACGAAGAAGCGGCCAACATTGTCAGCCACGACGCACCGTTTGCTTTCCTTTCAAACACGGTGACTTTCCAAATTTGGCAACCGTATTTGAAAGACTACGTGGGCCACCCGCTACAGACGCGCGACTTGCGTTTCACATGGCTAGACCTCCCCAAAAAGCGAGTCGACTAATGCTAGACTTTCTCATTCGCCGCATCGCATTTGCCGTCTTCGTGGTCTTTACCGCGGTCAGCATCATCTTTGTCGTGCTACTCGGCGTGGGCGACCCCTGCCTCGCGAGCCTCGGCGCCAACGCCCGTGCCGATCAGGTCAAAGCGTGTCGTGCCGAACACGGCTTCGACAAACCCGTGCTTGAGCAATACACGAGCTACCTCGGGCTGAGCGCGTGCATCAAAGAAGGGGACCCGGCGTGGGACAAAGACCCGGACAAGCGCGGCCATTGCGGGATTCTTCAGGGTAACTTCGGCCTCTCGATGACCTACAAAGAACCCACGCTTGACGTGATCCTCAAGCGCCTTCCGCGAACACTACTGCTCGGCGCGGTGACATTGCTGATCGAGTTTCTACTCGGACTCACGCTGGGTATCCTCGCGGCCCTTCGCCGCAACAGCTGGTTCGACACAAGCGTGATGGGCTTGGCATTCTTAGGCATCTCAGCACCAAGCTTTTTGACTGGCCTCGTGTTTTTGAACTGGTGGGCCTTTCGCATGGGCTGGTTCCCCGTGGGTGGCTACGGCGAAGGCTTTTGGGACCACGTCTATCACGCGATCTTGCCGGCCTTCACCCTCGCCATCATTGGCGCCGCAACGTACGCACGCATGATGCGAAGCGAGATGATCGACACCATGCAAGCCGACTATATTCGCACAGCAAAAGCCAAGGGAGCCTCGCCTCTGCGTATCGTCTTCGGACACGCGATTCGTAATGCGATGCTGCCCATCGTGACGATGATGGGCCTTTCACTCACGCTGCTCGTTTCAGGCGCGGTGATCACAGAGACCATCTACTCGTGGCCCGGCATGGGTAAACTAGTTATCGAATCGATCACCAATAACGACATCTGGATCGTGCTCACGGTCGTCGTATTTGCGTCCGCAACCGTACAGCTCGGCAACCTCATCGCCGATGTCGCTGTCGCCGCACTCGACCCGCGTATCCGCATCTCGTCGAAGAGCTAGCTTTGCACGGGCTTCCGGGTGCGGTCTGGACCCCCCAGATCGATGGCGGAGCGTTTCGCCGGAGGAAAACTTCACAGTTCTAGTTCGGGCGATCGAGCGAACGAAAAGACGCTTTTCCTTAGTTATATTGGGATCATATGGGCGCACGATCGTTGCGCGACCATGGCACGAGCTTTGCTCTTCGCCAGGTTGGATGAAAAGCCGACTCAGGAAGATTCGCAAGAGCCGCGGCAATGCCCTTCTGCAAGGGGTCATGGTGATCAGCCTCGTCGCATTGGTGGCTACGTGGGCACCCATGGGAGAGACCTTCGAGGGCGCAATCGCGACTACAACAAGCGGCTCCCCCCCTGCGCACACGCCGGCACTGACATCCTCATCACAAGCCGGCATGACCTCGCCTTTCACACGAGTGGCGAATACGGCCAAGAACGCGTCTCGCACCGTCAAAGCATTCGAAGGCGCCAAGGCTCCAGGCAAGATCCTCAAAATCTACCTGACCGAGAACTGGAACCGCGTGCGTCGTACGTTGGGCAGTGAGAAGAGCTTGATGGACAACGTCGACCCCAACCTTCCTCGTCAGCAGTTGCTACAAATCGCTGCAGACACCGAGACAAGTGGATTACCGGACAATCCCAACGCACGTGTGCTTTCACTGGGCGCGGTCAAGCACCAGCACGGTGAAGTCCTTCCCAACGGCGCGAAGCAGTGGCTTTTCAATCCCGGAGAAGACGCGCTCGTTGACTTCCTGAGGCTCGATATCGAAGGTAGGGAGAACACCCTCGTTCCGATCGCAGCCGAAGATGTTAAACGAATCGCGGCGAGCCGCTCCTTTGATGAACTCCCCGATTCCACTGTCAATGCCGTTCGGGCTGAATTTATGCGCCTTGGACTCGAGTTCGATGTCGCCCAGGTGCGAGGCTTCGAGACGACACGAGAGCCGCCTGCCGCACACGTCCACGGCATCACCTGGGACCTACTTAAGAAGCACGGCTCCTTCGCGGATCAACTCGACGAGATCAACGAGTTTTTCATGAACGGCCATCCACAGGGATACAATGCCAACGCCTTCGACCGCGAACTGATTCTTCGCGAACTACGTCGCGTGCCGGTTGAGCAACGTCCTCAAGAGCTGGCCCCGGTTTTCGATGAGGCACTCGCTTGGATCGACACGCAGGACCGAGCGTTCAGCGGTCTCGTCGACCGCGAAGACACCGGGGGACGCCTCAAGCTCGACCGCATTGCACCGTACTATGGCATCGAGCTCGAACAGCACCCAACGCCGACGGTCGCCGCGTTAGAGGAAGGCATCATGGCTGCGCATAGCGCCATCGGTGATGCAGAAGCCACTCGGCGCGTCGACGACATTTTCTTCCAGCAGATTGAGTCGGAGCGAGGGGCCAGTTTTACGTACAAAGAAATGATGCGTGACCAGTGGAGACGCCGCGCGACGCTTCGCTACGCCATCGAGCGTGCACACCGCGGTTACTAGAAAACTTGGACTGAACTTAACGCGGCCGTAGGACGAAGACCCGGCGCCCGTTTTCCTTCGTGGGGCCTAAGATCTCGAAATGGTCAATGCGCACTTTGCGGTGACGTCCCCCACTTTGTGGTTTGAGGATGAGCGCGCCATCCGTGCCGCGCCCGACGATGCGGCAGCGCCCAAAGGTCTTATGCTCGACCTCGTCACCGGGCTTGGGCATCTGCGGGCGCTTCTTGCGTGGCTCGCCCGCAACGGACTGCCCCGGAAACTGAACCGCGTCCGACGCAGCGGCGACTTGCGACCAAGAAACGCCGCTACCTGATTCCGGTACATTTCCCGTGGGAGCGGCATTGTCCGAAGCGGCAGCATCTGCGGACTCGTCCTGCGCTAGAGGATCGAACCACAAGTCGAGCCCCGTTCTCGAATCGTACTTACGGGCAAGCATGATGTCGTCGTAGCAATCGATCACAAACTCACAGGCAAAAACTTGGGCGGCTGAAACGTGACCGCCGACAACCTCGATCCGTCGTTCACCCTCGGGTCCGACCTCGCGCGAAAACGAACCGTGTACGTGCGCGAAGACCTCGCTGTTTCGGAGCGAAAGGTTTCCTGTCAGGTTGAGCACCTCGGCGTGCGAGATCCGAATCGGGTCGCGATAGACGCGTTCAGTTTGGTCGTATTCGCACAACTCGACCCACTCGACGGCGCCGAGCCCTCGCAGCGATGCGCTTACAATACCGTGTTTGGCTGCGATTTGTGCCAAGCCCTCAAGCAGCGACTCTCCGCGCTCGAGGCGCCCAATCAAGCGGCGCACCTGCGTGCTTTCGAACGAAATCACGTAGCCTCCTCTTCCGCCAAGCGCTTTTCCTTTGCTTCTACGGCATCGACGAAGAGCTTGACGTACTCACCCGCGCTTGTGAGTGCAAAGAACAGGCTGATCATCAACAGCCCAAGACCGACGTCGTGCAGGCTGAACGCCTCAACCTCCGTGAAGAAGAAGTTGATGTCATACGGATGATGCAAAATGAGCAAGAGCACTGCGACCATCTGTGTGGCGGTCTTGTCTTT
This sequence comes from uncultured Polyangiales bacterium, assembly GCA_964487255.1. Taxonomy (GTDB): domain Bacteria; phylum Myxococcota_A; class Polyangia; order Polyangiales; family CAZAQV01; genus CAZAQV01. The sequence continues at coordinate 219,211 of CAZAQV010000003.1, forward strand.
ACCACCACTACCCGCCGCGATCACGACACCTTCGTTGATGGCGATCGAGCGCAACCCCGTAATCGAGATTTCGCGCGCGATGATCAAGATGACGGCAGCCACGCCCCACCACGGAAGCCGACCCATATAAACCAGGAAGATGAGCGTCGACATGACCAAGAGCTTGTCCGCCAATGGGTCCAAGAACTTGCCCAGCACGGACACCAACCCCTGTCGTCGTGCCAACCATCCGTCGATAAAGTCCGAGATTGCGCAGAAGATGTAGACCATGGCCGACCAGAAGTTGGCACGCGGGGTCCCGTCGGCAAGTAGCCACAGCACCACCGGGATGAGCACGATGCGCACCATCGTGATCAGATTTGGCAGATTCATCGCATCCTCACGGAGCGACTTGCGGCGAGGCAGGGAGGGCGCCGACTGTGCGAGCTCAGCCACAGACCATTGGTAGCCTTAACCTGCTTGAAGCACCAGTACGACAATGACGCTACACTGGCCGGCAAATGGCAATGCCTCCTCAGCGTGGTCGCCTGCTCCGTGGGCTACTCATCGGTGCCGTCCTCGGCGCGATCGCAATGAGCCTGACTGCGCTCTACGGTGACGCCAGCGCGCTTAAGCAGATCGGTCTTCACTACCCGTGGAAGCTCTTTGGCTTTGCGTGCGCGCTCGCCTGCGGGAACTACCTGCTGCGCTTCGCACGTTGGGAACTTTATCTTCGCGCCCTTTCGCTTCGAATTCCCACGGCGAGCAGCTTCGTCATCTTCATCGCTGGCTTTTCCATGAGCATTACCCCTGCGAAAATGGGCGAACTACTCAAGTCCTGGCTGCTCAAGCGCCGCTTCGGCATTCCCGCGAGCCGAAGCGCTCCGATTGTGGTGGTCGAACGGATCGGCGATGTGGCCGCCCTCCTCTTTTTGACCGCTGTCGGCGCGCACCTTTTCCCCGGCGGGGCGCTCGTTGCACCCGTCTGCTTGCTCGGCATCCTTTTACTATTGGCGCTCAGCCAACGGAGGGTGGGAATGGCGCTCCTAGCATGGCTAAGTCGATTTGGCTGGCTCGCAAAGGTTCGCGCACGCGCAGAACCACTACTCCGGGCCTACTGGGAGCTTGGTGCGCCGCGTATCGTCGCCCTTGGGTTTGTGCTGTCGTTGGCTGGTTGGGCACTCGAAGTTGGTGCGTTCTTGATCATTTGCTCGGGGCTGGACCTCGAACTTAAGGCCGCCCAGGCATCGTTCATATTCGGAGGCTCAACGCTCGGGGGGGCCATTTCAATGCTACCCGGTGGCCTCGGTCCGACTGAGGTAGGCTTCACGGCGCTACTGCAGGAACTCGGGGCAAGCGCTGAGGGAGCCTCGTTTTGTACCATTCTGACGCGTCTAGCGACGTTGTGGCTTGCGGTCGCTCTAGGTCTTCTGGCGCTCGTGGTCACCCTACGGGCACCTTCAACTACGGCGTCGTCACAGGATCCGGCTTCCCATAAAGGGGAATCACAGGTGGCATCGGCGAGTCCACCGCGTCCATAGGGAGCATGCCCCGCAGGTCGCCGATGACCCACCCGGCATCGTCTGCAAACACCGACTCACGACCGAATACGGTGTAAACGGCGAAGTCGCCTAAATCTTCCACAGCTCTCGGTGGATCACGCCGAATCGTAATTTCGTCGATCTTCTCGAGACCACGAAAATCGAGCACATGCTCCCGGGACTTGTCACCCACATCGAGGCGCGCCTTCTGGATCCAGGCGGAGAGCAAGCCTCGACCGGGCCCCACCACCGCGGTCGGCCGCTCGCCACGCAAGATAAAATAGGAGAGCTGCCCCTTTCGGTTTCGATGCACGATCGTCGGCGGATCGCTACGAAGTTCGTAGAGCGTGATTTCTGCCTCCTTCTCCGGGTCACGACGCGAAGGCAAGGTCATCCGCTTCCAGGCCCGAAGAGGTCGATAGTTCTTATCGTAAATGACTTCGACGTCTGCTGTCCCAGCCGGCCACTCTTGACGCATCGTCGCAACGATGACGCATCCTTTGTCTTCGAACCGGTAGCGCTCGACGACGGCCTGATCGAGCATCGTCGGACCCGCTCGCATCGCTCCTTCATAGAGCAGCTGCCCAGCTTCGAGTGACTTGCCATCGCACGTCGGATAGGCAATGCGCTCGACGCTTTGCACAGGCGCCTTCTTAAGTCGGTCTTCGCAACTACAGCCTGCGGAAAAGACGATGGCGAAGGCGAGCAGCGCTGCTTTAGTGATGCGGCTCCGCCTTGGCTTTGGCCAGGATCTCCGGGTCGATCGGAATGCGCGGAGCCTCGTTCTCGTTCGGGGCAGACCCATACTTCGCTTTGTTGGCATCGGTTCCGTGCGCCCACGCCCCGGTTTTCGGGTCAATGCGCACGCCGTTTTGGGAGTCCACTCGACCGCGGTACGCCGTGTCGTTGAGCGTGTACGCGAGGAAGAGCCCACCGAAAAGCAGAGACCCCAAAAAGAGGATGGCATTGAAGCGCCGGTCATCTTTGAGGTGCATGAAGAAGGTCACCACGAGCGACGCTTTGATCGTGGCAACGATGATCGCCACGGCAAGGTTGGCAGCGCCAAGGTCGACCCGCGAGATCGCAACCGTGATGATCGTGAGTACGATGAGCACACCAAAAATACCGGCGTAGAGCTTCCAAGGCGCGATGTGGGGATGAACGGGTTCTTCCAAGTTAGAAACTACGTGATGTTCAGACATGGTGGTTCTCCGTTTCAATCAGTGGGCGTTGAGATAAATCAGCGGGAATAGGTAAATCCAAATCAAGTCAACCAAGTGCCAGTACAGCGCGGTCAAATCAATTGGAGTGAAGTAGTCTGGGCCAAACTCACCTCGCATGTTGCGAATGAGAATCCAGATAAAAACGCCGATGCCGATCGTGACGTGAAGACCGTGTACGCCCGTCATCATGAAATAGATGCCGAAGAAAGAACGCAGCTCATACGAATAGGATTCAAGACCATGCTGCGCCAAGTACAGCTCGTCAGGATCCCACATTCCGGGAAATAGCCCGTGCTGGATCTTTCCTGCGTACTCGAAGTACTTCACGACCATGAAAAAGCAGGCACACAGGATGGTCAGCACAATAAAGATGGAGACCCAGCGCTGACCGCCAAACTTCCCGTCCTCGCCTACCTGCGCGCCACGCACAGCCATCGCCGCGGTGAACGACGAGAAGAGAAGCACGACTGTGTTGGCCGCACCGAGCTTCCAGTCTACGAGCATCGAACCTTCGATGAAGAGGTCGGGGTACCAGGAGCGATAGATGCTGTAGAAAACGAAAAGCCCACTGAAGAACAGGACTTCCTGGGCGAGAAAAGCCCACATTCCGAGCTTCGCTGCATCGAACTGCTGAAGCGGGGTATCGAAGTGGTGCGCCAGCCAACTGGGATGCGCATGCTCGCTGTGCTGGTGATGCGAACTGGGCTCTGCGTGTGCCTCACTCATTGTCTCCACCCTTCTTCAACTCCTGTTCGACCCGCCCCTTACTCATGACGCCCGTCGGCTTTTCCGATTCCCAGTCGTCTTCTGCGCCTGAAGCGGACTCGGTATCCTCGTCGGGCAGTTCGCTGTGGAAGCCCTCGTAAAGCTCACGATCGGAGCAGAGGTGATAATCGTAGGGGCCGCGCTCGATGATCGGCTGCTCAACAAAGTTGTGGAACACCGGTGGGGTCGCCGTAAGCCACTCGTAACCCGCTGATCCCCACGGGTTCTCGGGTGCCGGCTTCCCACTGAGCAGCGATTTGGCAAACATGACAGTCATGATCAGGACACCCACTCCGAGCAGGTATGCCCCCACCGTCGATGCTTGGTGAAAGCCCGTGTACTGGTCGAGATAGTCGTAGTAGCGACGTGGCATACCTTGGGACCCCATGATGAACTGCGGGAAGAACGTGAGGTTGAAGCCCACAAAGACAAAGAACCAGGAGATAACCCCGAGTTTCTCGTCGTACATCTTGCCCGTCATCTTCGGCCACCAGTAATGGAGCCCACCGAAAAAGCCGATCACCGTTCCGCCCACCATCACGTAGTGAAAGTGCGCCACGACGAAGTAAGTGTCATGGAGGTGGATATCGACCGACAGCGTGCCAAGAAACAACCCGGTCAAGCCGCCGATGGAGAACAAGACGATGAACGACAAGCCATAGAGCATCGGCGTCGCCAAACGAATCGAGCCTTGGTAGAGCGTCGCAACCCAGTTGAAGACCTTCACGCCCGATGGGATCGCGACCAAAAAGGTCAGCGCCGAAAAAACCATGGCGGCGTATTCACTCATACCTGAGGTGAACATGTGGTGGCCCCAAACCAAGAAGCCGATGAGCGCAAGCGAAACCGAACTCATGGCGACGAACATGTAACCAAAGATCTTGCGCTGACTGAAGGTCGCGATGAGCTCGTTGACCACCGCCATTCCCGGCAAGATCATGATGTACACCGCCGGGTGCGAGTAGAACCAGAAGAAGTGCTGAAAGAGCACGGGGTCGCCGCCGATGGTCGGATCGAAAATTCCGATCCCCATCGCTTTTTCCATAAAAAGAAGCATGAGCGTAATCGCCAACACAGGGGTCGCGAGGACCTGGATCACGCTGGTCGCGTAGATACCCCAGATAAAGAGCGAGAGCCGCTTCCAGTTGAGGCCCGGTGCACGCATGGTGTGCACGGTTGCGATGAAGTTCACCCCGGTGAGAATCGACGAGAAGCCCATCACAAACACGGCTGCGGTCATCCAAAACACTGAGGAATCGGCAAAAGCACCTGAGCTATAGGGCGTATAAAACGTCCACCCCGTGTCAACGTTGCCGAGCACGATGCCCGAGAGCGCGAGAACGGCCCCAAGGGTATAGATGTAGAAGCTCATTAGATTGAGCCGCGGGAATGCGACATCCTTCGCACCGAGCATGATGGGCAGAAAGAAGTTCCCGAACGCTGCTGGAATGCTCGGTATGATGAACAAGAAAACCATGATCGCGCCATGGAGCGTGAACAGCTGGTTGTAGGTATCCGCATCAACGAGTGTCTTGCCTGGAGCGATCAGTTCAGTTCGAAGCAAGAGTGCGAAAATCCCGCCCGCGATGAACGCGATCGACACCGAGATCAAGTACATGATGCCGATGCGCTTATGATCGAGCGTGATGAGCCAGTTCCGAAGGCCGCTTGAGGCCTTCAGGTAGTTAACGTCTTCGTGACCACTCATTGCGGTTCTCCTGAAGTCTGTGAGTCATCCCCCTCTTCGGTGGGCGCAGGCGCGTCCTGATCGGTCTCGGATGCCGCTTCGCCCTCTGATGTCTCGTCGGGTTCGGCATCGTTCGGAGCGGCTCCGTCGTCCCCGCTTCCAAGCGACTTGAGGTAGGCAAGCACGGCCTCAAGCTCAGGGTCCGCGAACGCACCCGCAAACGAAGGCATGTTCACGCCTGCGTAGCCAGCAACAATCTTTGCCTGCGGCTCCAGAATCGACTGCCGAAGGTAGTTTTCGCCGTCCACGCCAGACACCGTGATCGAACTTCCGTCACTGAGCTGCTCGGTCCGCCCCCAAAGGCCCACAAAATCGGGCGCCGAGCCCTGCGAGCCGTCGACCTTGTGACAGGCAACGCAGTTCGCCGCGTAGAGCTTGCCACCCCAGCAGGCGTCCGGGTTGTCCTCGCCCATGCACTCGGGCGGAGGCTGCGCCGCATACTCAAACAAGTTCTGAACGTACTGGTGGTATTCATCGAGTTCGAGCACCACGACTTTCGCGTACATTGAAGAGTGGTTGTAATAGTGGTTGAGCTCAACGTTGTCCGGCGGCTGGTTGGTCGAACCACAGTACTCGGTGCAATACGCCTGAATCGGTCGGTGACACACGCCCACACGGGCAGGCTTCGCCACGATGTCGCCGGTCTTCGGGTCACGCTCAGGGACTTTTCTGTATTCCGCCATACAGTGCAGACGATTTCCATCCTCATCTTGTCCACAACTGTCTTCGCCGGTATCGAGTTTGGCCGCGATGTCACACATTTTCTCTTGGCCGTTCTCTTCGTAGCGAGTCGTATTCCCCGTCTCGAACCACAGTGTCGTGTAGAGCCCCGGAACCACGTCACGCTTCACGCGAAACTCTGGAACAAAAAAGCTGTGCAGCACGTCCATCGACGACATGATGAGCTTCACTGGCTTGTTTGCGGGCACCACAAGTTGGTGGTCCTCGGAAGAGCCACGGGGCATGTGCTTAAAGTTCCACTGCCATTGCCGACCCTTGACGTAAATCTCGACGGAATCTTTGGGCGCGACCACGCCTTTCATGTAGCCATCGAAACCAATGTAGAAGAGCCAAATCAACAAGATGAGTGGCGTGAACGTCCAGAAGATTTCCAACTTGAAGTGGTGCCCCGTCGGCGTCGATTTAGCGTTACGACTTCGATGGTACTTCCACACAAACCAGAGCATCACCACTGTGATAGCAACGAAAAAGACAACGCTTATCCAGTAGATCGCGTAGTAGACGAAATCGATCTCGGAAGCGATGGTCGATAGCGCCCGGGGCATCTGCAATGTTTCTTCAGGGTTCACAAGCACAACCTCGTATGAAAGTCGGGGGAGCTGGGGAGAATGCGCAAAGCGCAGAGGGGTTACTCAAACTTTGTTCTCCGTTGTCTCTCGCTCGTGTGCGAGAGACGCGGGGTGCCAACCCCTGACAGCGGAGTGTTTCTTCAGGATTCATGGGTGTACCACCTTGCTCTCTCCAATGGTGGGGGAGCTACCGCCAATAGCGATGGGCCGATCGACGGCCGATCGCTGTACGCGACGTCGAAACTCACGACGCCACAAAAGAAAGAGCGCACCGAGCAAAGCAAGCGCCACGAGCGCGCCTCCGATACGCATGAAATTTTCAGCAAAGAGAACGTAGCCACGTGCTTCGTGATCGTAGCGATAGCAAAAGAGCAGGAGCGTCTCGACCGTATCGAGAGTTTTTTCCTCGGCCGCTTCAAGGAGCCCGAGACGCACATCTTTTTGGTCGTAGTCAATTCCGATGAGGTAGCGCGCGATGCGGCCTTTGGGAGTGACGATGATCATCGCGCCTGGATGAACGTATTGCTGGTCCACTGGGTCCCAGCGATAAGGAAAGCCCGCCGCTCGCGCGACACGCTCGATCTGCGACTCATCGCCCGTCAGGAAATGCCAACCCGCTTCGCCTCCTCGACCGTACATTTCAATCGCTTGCGACTTCTTTCCGGCCGCGGACTTGGGCGTGTCTTTCGGGTCGATGCTGATGCTGACGACCGAATACTCTCGGCCAACATTCCACTTCTGCTCACCCAGACTCTCGATGGTTTGCTCGAGCACCGTACTGCACATCACGGGGCAACTGTGGTAGGCGAAGTTGAGCACCACAGGGCCACTGCCATCGAAGAGTTCGCCCAACGTGACCTGTTTTCCGTCGGATGCGACGAACGAGGCATCGAGCGGCAGCGATTCACCGAGGTTTTCTTCGATCGCCAACCCTTTGGTGAGCACCGAGGCGCGATTGAGCGACGGTCGCTCGCTCGAACCTACAATTTGACCACGTGCGACCGCTCCAGGAGCGAGCGTCACGATCAGGAGCGCACCTGCAAGCACGCCAAACTGGGGTCGCAGTGCGTTCAAGGAGTAGCTCCTGTATTCGCATGGGTTCCAGCATCTGCTGCAGTTTTGGGGTTTGGCTTCGGCACAGAGGGTGCCTGACGACCTGCATCAGCCGCTGGCTTGGAGGACGGTTTTGCCCCGGTTGGAGCTTGCCGCCCTGCATCGGTCGCTGACTCGTTTGGTGCAGGTTGCCTTGGTTTTGTGCCCTGCTGTGCACTACCTTCTTGCTCGCCGCTCTGCTGCGCTCCACCGGCCTGATCCCCGTCGGTCGGGCTCTCGGGCTGCGTCCCCACAGCTGGAACTTGATCAGCATTGCGCACCGTATCGACCACGCCGGCTTCTGTTTGGTTGCCAATGATTTCCGCTGCCTCCGCGTCTAGCCGAGCCACTGCATCCTGCGCAGTCTTGAGCCGCGGCAGAAGCGAGTCGAGCGCCTCTTCGTTGCCTTCGGCCCTCGCCTTCTCGACTGAGGCTTGCATCTCTGCAAGGTATGCGTGCGCTTCTTCGCGACGAGCGATCGCGAGCGCCAGTGGATGAGAGTCTTCCGCCCACCCTGAGAGCGCACCAAGTTGCGCGAGCCGTGCTTCGAGATCAATACCCTTTTGCGGGGTGATCGACACCGGTCTGGCGCCCCCAGCAATCGCTCTCATGCTGTCGCCGAGATTGGTCGCAGAGAGACGACGAGCTTCATCCTGACGAAGACGATGGAGCTTTACGGGCTCCACAGTCAGCACCTTCTCGCTGACTTCCGCGGTCGCGACTCGCGTAAAGTAGCTATCGAACGCGAAGTGAAGCCCGCCCAACAAGAAGATGGTGAGAACCGTGAACAGTGCAATGAGATGGTTAGCTGGTAATGTCTTTTCGTAGCCCATTGCGTTCTCCTAGGCGTTCTGAAATTTGAGCGAGCGCGAGAGCCGCGGGTCCCCAACCGGGATCAACGGGTACTTGTTCATAAAGTAGAAGACGGTCGCGAGGTACACGCCCCCAACGGCAGCAAGACACGCCGCATCCATCCAGTGGCCCGCGAAAACACCCTTCTCAAAGTGCGGCATCACGTACCAATACATATCGACAACGTGCATGAAGAGCAGCCATGCCACGCCGAAGCCATAGAGCCCCAGACGACGCTTCACATTGCGAGAAATCAAGAAGAAGAACGGAACAACAAAGTGGCCGATGATCAAGAATGCACTCACAGCAGTCCAGCTATTCTCGTCACCCCATCGAAGGTGATAGTAGACAGCCTCCTCGGGAATACCCGCGTACCAAATCAGCATCATTTGCGAGAAGCTGACGTAGGCCCAGAACACGACAAAACCAAAGGTGAGCTTTCCAAGGTCATGGAAGTGCTCAACATTGACTGCATCACCCAAGAGCTCATGCTTGCGGAGACCTAGCGTGATGAGGGAGATCAGCGCGTGGATGGCGACGACCGCGCCAGCAAACAAACACACGCCAAAGATGGTCGAGTACCAGGCCGCCTCGAGTGCCATCAGCCAGTCGAACGCGGCAAACGTCATGGATAGACCAAACGCGAGCATGCTCAGGGGCGACCACTTTTGCATTGCGACGGTCTCACCGAGCGCGCGACTCTCGTCTTGGCGAGTGGATCGACGAAAATAGAAGAATGCGATGAGAAGCCAAATCGCGAAGTAGCCTGCGGCGCGCCCAAACCAACCCACGACATTGAGGTACGGCATCTTGTGGTCAAGGATTTCACTATGAAGGGTGTGCTGGGGCGTGTGATGTTCATCAGCAATCGCGTGCCCTCCGCCGTCGCCATGCGCATGCCCCTCCGCGCCATGCTCGTGACCGTCTTGGTCTTGCGCCTTTGCGACCGATGGTGCGATGGGGTTAAGCGAGCTGTGTTCGCCATGCTCCCCGGCTTCCCCCTCTTCGTGATGACCATGGAGGGTCCACTCGCCATAGAGTTGGTGGATACTCAAGCCGACCGGAACAAAGAGTGCGACGAGGGCGATTATGCCCATCATGAAGAACTCCGCGGTCCGTCGCACCGTGACGCTCCAGCTTGCTCCTACCAAATGTTGGCAAACGACGAAGAACATCGCGCCCATGGCGATGGTGAAGAACACCGCAAACGCAAAGAGCCACGAGAATGCAAAACGCCTCGGGTCTGAAGCGTAACCAGCGACCGCGCCGACAATCCCAAGCAAACCGACCAGAGCGGAGATCTTGACCGACTTCGCCCAGATGGAGTTTTCGGGAATCATGTAGTCATCGGCGTTGGCCACAGGCGGAATCGATCGCGGAGGCGGGTGTGAACTCGATGTGCTCATGGCGTGGGCTCCTCTCCGGAGTCTGCAGCAGGTGCCGCTGGACGGGCTGTTGCCTCTTCGGGCTGTGCGAGTTGAAGCGCGCGAACGTAGGCCACGATAGCCCAGCGGTCTTGCGTCGAGATGTTGTGGCGATAGGCCGGCATGGTACGGACGCCGTTGGTAATCGTCGCGAACATCTGCCCATCAGGCATGCCGCGCTTAGTGGTGTCATGGAACGTAGGTGGCCAGAAAACCGCGCCAACCTCCGAGGCGCGCCGTGCGATCATTCCTTGGCCATCACCCGTCATGCCATGACAAGGCGAACAGTAGATGTTGTATTGGCGTTGGCCCCGCATCATCATGGCCTCGCCGCTAGCGAAACGCTGACGTGCAGTCTCGGGGATCACCGTAACCCAACCGCTGCCGTCCGCGTGACGACCCGTCGCCATCGCCGTTTCGACTTCCATCTCGCGAGCGACCACACCCGCAACCAGGGGTCGCATGGTCCGACCATCCTCGAAGAACTCGGAGACCGCTTGCGGATTGTAGCGCGGCTGATCATACATGTTCCGGATTGGAACGATAGGTGGCTCTGTCGAATGCTGCCCCTGACAAGCAGCCAAAAGCAGCGTTACCAAGCCGACCAAGACAGAACTCAGTTTTCTACAGTCGTGAGTCATCGAGCCCCCCCTGGATTAACCGGTCCGGCCCGATACGCGCCTTCACCTTGCTCGACTTCAACAGCTTGAGCGTTGCCGCTGTCGTAAACCAACTCGAGGTACTCAGGATCAAGTCCGCCGAGGAAAGTTTTGGTTTCCGACAAATCGAACTTCGAATCCCCGGCTTCAATCGAAATGAAGAAGCGGTCGTTCGTGGCGTGTGCGAAACGGTCACTGGCGAAGACCGGATGGTGATGGCGGGGCAGCTGGTTAAGGCCCAACATCCCGAACACCGCACCAAATGACGAGAGAAGCACGGTGCATTCGAAAAGAATCGGCACCATCGAGGGGGGCGTAAAACCGGGTTTACCCCCGACGATGAGTGGATAGTCCACACCGTTCATCCACCACATCATCAAGAACCCGCCGCAGATACCCGTGAGGCCCATGATGAAGCAGATGTAACCAAGCTTGGAGTCGCTGAGCCCCATCGCTTTGTCCATCCCGTGCACCGGAAACGGCGTGTGGACGTCCCACTTCTTAAAGCCTGCGTCACGAACTTTCTCGGCGGCGTGAAGGACCTCTGCTGTGGTACCGAATTCTGCAAGATAAAGCGCCGGGCGAGCCCTCACAACTTTTGTTTCTGTGTTCTCAGTCATCGTTCTTGCTCCGACCTACGCGACGGCAGGCGTCCCATGATGCTTCGGTTCAGCCCCGTCCTGTTCCGCGTGCGCATCATCGTGTCCAAAATGCGGGTCAGCCTGAGGTAACACCATCTTGACCTCTGCAATCGCAACCATCGGGATCCAGCGAATGAACAGCAAGAACAGTGTCAGAAAGAGTCCAAACGTACCCATATAAAGCGCGATATCGATCGCGGTGGGAGAGAAATACCCCCACGAAGAGGGAAGGAAGTCTCGGTGGAGGGAGGTTGCGATGATGACGAAACGCTCGAACCACATCCCAATGTTGATGAGAATCGACGCAACGAACATCCAAGGGATGCTCGTCCGCAGACGCTTGAACCAGAAGGTCTGCGGCACGAGCACGTTGCACGTGATCATTGCCCAGTAGGCCCACCACAGCGTTCCCATTTTCTCTGCATCCCCGAAACCGAGGCGGTTCCAGCGGAAGACGTGCCACTCGTAGGGATTACCCGAGTACCAGGCAATGAAGAACTCCATGGCATACGCGTAACCAACCAAGGTGCCCGTCGCGAGCATGAACTTGTTCATCAGCTCGAGGTGTTTCATCGTCACAATATCTTGCAGCCCAAACGTGGTCCGCGTGATCAGCATGAGCGTCATGACAAGAGCGAACCCGGAGAACACGGCACCCGCGACGAAATACGGCGGGAAGATAGTTGTGTGCCAGCCGGGTAGAATCGACGTCGCGAAGTCGAACGAAACGATCGAATGCACCGACAGAACCAGCGGCGTCGAGAGCGCGGCAAGAATCAGGTACGCCCGCTCGTAGTTGCGCCAGTGTCGGTTTGAAGAACGCCAGCCAAGCGCAAAAAAACCATACCCGAGACGCCGCGCGTTCGTCGTCGCACGATCGCGAAGGGTCGCCAAGTCCGGGATAAGACCGACATACCAAAACAAGATGGAAACTGTCATGTACGTGCTGACCGCAAAGACATCCCACATCAGCGGGCTCTTAAAGTTCGGCCACATGTCCATCTGATTGGGGATCGGGAACATGTAGTAGTCGAACCAGGGACGACCCGTATGCAGCGCCGGAAAGAGCCCTGCGCACATGACGGCAAAAATCGTCATTGCCTCTGCATAGCGATTGATCGCCGTGCGCCAGTGCTGGCGGAATAAGAAGAGGATCGCTGAGATGAGGGTGCCAGCGTGACCGATACCGATCCACCAAACGAAGTTGGTGATGTCCCATGCCCAGGCGACTGGAGAGTTGTTGCCCCAAACACCTGTGCCTTCGACGAGCAAGTAGGTCACTGCCGCGCCCATCAACCCCAGTAGGCTGAGGGCCATCAAAAAGAGCATCCACCAACCCTTGGGCGCGGGGTTCTCGGTGACGCGCGCAACCGTGTTCGTTATGTCGTTGAACGAGGTCCCCGGTGGAAGGAGGTGGCTTTCGCCGATTTCGGCAATCGGAGGATACGCGCTCATGATGCACTCCCTGTTTCACCGCCCCCTCGCATCGCAGGGTTGGTGTTGCGAATCTGGGCCAAGAACGAAGTCCGCGGTTGCGTGCCGACTTCAGCCAGCAAGCGGTAGGCGCGGTCTCTTTCACGAGCCTGAGAAACCGCACTCGACGAGTCGTTGAGGTCGCCGAACACGATCGCCTGTGAGGGGCAGGCCTGAGCACATGCCGACGTTACCTCACCGTCGCCCAACTTCCGTCGACCCTCTAGACGCGCGCTGATCTTGGCGTTCTGGATTCGTTGCACGCAGTATGTGCACTTCTCCATCACACCACGCATGCGAACGGTGACCTCCGGATTGAAGGCCATCTTCTCTGTCTCCGGCATCTCGCCGTACATCGGACCAATGGTTGGCCCCTTGGGCGTCTCGGTCCCAATGTCACCAAGGCGGCCGTGCCAGGACAGGAAGTTGAAGCGGCGCACCTTATATGGACAGTTGTTCATGCAGTAGCGCGTCCCGATGCAACGGTTATACGCCATGTCGTTGAGTCCCTCAGGGGAATGTGTGGTCGCGTTGACCGGACACACGTTTTCGCATGGCGCTTCTTCGCAGTGCTGGCAACCAATGGGCTGCATCGCAATGTGCGGATCGTTCTCGTCGTTGCCGAGGAAATATCGGTCAATGCGAATCCAGTACATTTCGCGGCCGCGTGCAACCTGGCGCTTTCCAACGTTCGGGATGTTGTTCTCGGACTGACAAGCAACGACACAGGCGTTGCAACCGGTGCAGGTCGTCAAGTCGATACTCATGCCCCACTTGTGGCCCTTGTATTCGACCTCTTTCCAAAGCGGCTTCCAGTACTCGTTGTCACCCTGCTCGACTGCCTTGAACTGCGCAAAGTTGGGCTCTTCGCGGTATCCGTCGAGCGTATTGTGAATGACGATGGGGCGCTCGATTTCGTCGTTGCGCTTCATGCTGGTCGGCATGTCGCCGTGATCTTGCGTGCGTGCAACAAAGTGACGCCGTCCCGTGCGCACCGCGGATACGCCGTGTAGCTGCCACATCATCGACCCGGTGCGGATGGGGTTGACATCGAACCCCTGTTTGTTTCCGTAGCGCCCTACCGACCGACGTCCCCAGCCCAGAGGAACCGTGAATGCGTTATCGGCATGGCCTTTGAGACCCCAGACGGCAATTTCCGCAGAGACATTTTTATCAGCCGGAGAGAGCTTGACGACGTCGCCGTCGCTGAGGCCCAGCGCGCGCATCGTCGCCGGCGAAGTGGTCGCGACGTTGTCCCAACAAATCTTCGTCATGCTCTCGGGCAGCTCAAGCAACCACGGGTTGTTTGCGTAACGGCCATCATCGAGCTTGGTGCACGGGACGAACTGAACGTCCAACGCACTCGATGTCGGTTCTTTTGCCTGTTCCAAGACCTCACTAAGCGCCTTTGCGATCGCTGGCGTTTGCGGTGACAAAGACAACGCCTGCGTGGGCGCCGTTGGAACGACACCTGCCTGAAGCGACTGCGCCCAAAGCTGGTCATTCGCGCCACCAACGACCGCATCGAATGCCTGGCGCACAAGTTGCTGAGCACTGGGCGGTTCTGCGTACGCGAGCTGTGCGAAGATCTCGAGGGCACTGCGTGCGCCGTGCAGCGGTGCGATGAGCGGCTGCGAAATCGACCACGTTCCAGCGCGCGTGCGAGCGTCACCCCAAGCCTCGAGAAAGTGCGTGGTCGGTACTTGCCAGTGGGCGTGTTCCGCTGTTTCGTCGACGCGATCGGACGCTTGAACCACAAGTTCGACCTTCTTGAGTGCGTCGACGAGCCCCTCGCTCGCCGGCCCATCGTAAGCCGGGTTCACGTCGAGCATCACAAGCGTCTTAATACGACCGCTTCGCATCTCGCCGGCGAGCTTGACGATATCCCCGACCGGATCGCCCGCGCCGCTATCGACAAGTGTATAGTTCACTGTTTGGCCTACGTTGCCAAGCGCGCGGTTGATCAGATGCGCCGCGGCGTGCACCGACGGGTCTTGCTCCTCACCCACCACGACGAGCGACGCGCCAGCTGATGCGCGAAGGTCTTTGGCGACCTCCTTGAGCCACTGAGCCGGCACACCCTTGGGTGGATTTCCGCGAAGTGCGGCGAGATCTCCGAGCCCCTCGTCTGCAAGCGCACCCGCAAGAGCCGCAACGTAAGCAGGAATCTGTGAAGGCGCGAGTCGAAGGCGGTGATCGGCCTGTGCCCCCGTGATGGAATGCGCTGACTCCACCACGTAGAGGCGATTCATGTCGGCACCGTCATCGGGCTTTCGTGCCGACGCAAATGCGCGCGCGTCACGGGTTGTAAGGCCACGTCCGAGGAAGTCACCTCCGATGGAGAGAACCACACGTGCTCGGTCGAAACGGTGAATCGACTCCGTACGGTCACCAAAAGCCAGCTGTGCCCCCGCCCAGGCATTCGCCGACGCGGTGGACTCGTAGTTGTAGACTTTGGCTTCGGGGTAGCGTGCAGCGAAGGCCTCACGCAGACGAATCATGGTGAGCGAATTGGTGAAGCGCATGAGCACCCGGAGGCCTGCGCCCCGATCTGCCTCGTGCATCTTGAGGCGCTCTTTGAGCGCAGCATCGAAATCCTCCCACTTGCGCTCCTCACCCTTTTCCGAAGGCGTCCGTGCGCGGTCGGGATCGTACAGGTTCATGATCGAGGCTTGCGCCGCGAGGCTCGAGCTGCCGCGCGAGAGTGGGTGCTGCGGATTACCCTCGATCTTCGTGGGTCGGCCTTCGTTCTGCGTGACGAGCAACCCCTCGGCATTGCCAGCGAAACTCATCACGGTTGCAAAGTGAAGCGCATTGCCGGGCCGGACGTGTTCGGGGGCCTTGGTAAAGGGGTGGATTTCTTCTTCTGGCCGGCGCACGCAGCCCGTGGCGGTCGCTGCCGCAATCGCACCGGAGAGACCAAGGAACCCTCGGCGGCCGACCTCGAGCAGATCGCTCGGCGCTGCATCCTCGGTGGACATTGCGTCCTCGGTGGGCATTGCACTTTCGTCTGAAAGGACTGGAAGCAGGCGACGTTTGGTGGGGATAGGCAACTTCATCGGTGACATCCTGAGCAATGTTCGGGGGGCTCAACTTCAATGCTGGCGGCGATTTCCGCGCGGGACATGGACTCAAGATCTTCTGGGCTCTCCCAGAGCATGTCGGTCACGTCCACGTCTGCGGGCCGAAGGTGAGGTCGTGGGTCGCGGTGACAGTTTAGACACCACTGCATGCTGATCGGTTCTTGTACCGAGACCACTTCCATCTGATCGACTCGCCCGTGGCAACTCTTGCAGCCCACGTTTGCTGCTAAATGCACGCTGTGATCAAAGTAGGCGTGGTCGGGTAACTTATGGACGCGCACCCATGACACAGGCTTGCCCGTTTCCCAGCTTTCGCGCAGCGGCTCGAGCATCGGCGAATCCTTTTTGACGACCGCGTGACAGCCCATGCAGGTCTGAGTCGGAGGCACCATCGCGTGGGCCGACTCCTCAACATTGGCGTGGCAGTAGCGGCAGTCGAGCCCCAGTTCGCCCACGTGTAGCTTGTGGCTGTAGGGAATGGGCTGCTTGGGGCCATAGCCGACTTGGAGGTTTTCGGGTGCCGCATAGAGCCAGAAGAGCGCGACCACCGTAATTCCCGCGCCCGCGCCGCCCACTGCGGCTACCAGCGGGAGCAGGTTCAACTTTTGGGGGAAGATTTGCATGCTTATCGTTGCTTTCGAACTTCGCCGGAGGAGTGCGGCCCAAAGACCGCAGCGAGCCACGTAAATACACGGCTTTGTTTCGCCGCGCCCTTATAGAGGACGCCGGTGTGGCGCTCAAGGAATTGTTGGCGTCATGGGTCCATTCCACATCGCCTTCAAGGCTTGTTTGCATCAACCACCGGGGTTCGGGGGCTGGGAGACTAGGAGGGCGGACGATCGCAGTCCGCCAGGAACCTAAACTTGGCAATGCGACAAATTCAGGTCTTGGAATAAATTTCCAATATATTTATATTTTTCTATAAATACAAGATTTCGAACGATACGTCCCTGATACCTCATCCCTTTCGTGAAATCGCACTGCAGAGGCTTCTCCGCTTTTCAGGCAACCAACTTTCACCCTACGATACCAACCTGTCCGCATGTCCTCCTCCGAACACCCAACATCAGCGATCAACGCGGAGTTTGCGGGGCGGCGCTTGCTCCGCAGACTCGCGGTAGGCGGAATGGCGGAGGTCTTTCTTGCGGAGGAACCACGCCCCGTCGGTGAGCCACGCCGGGTGGTGCTCAAGAGGCTCTTGCCCGAGGTGGCACGCCACGATGGAGCGCTACGCATGTTCCGCGCTGAGGGAGCCTTGGGGCGCTATCTGAAGCATGAAAATTTGGTAGAGGTTCGTGAGGCTGGCGAGGCCGAGGATGCGGAGGGCAACGGCCGGGCATACCTCACGATGGAGTATGTACGGGGCATCGACTTATGGCAGCTCAACCGTTGGGTCATGAAGCGCGGGGAGGTGTTACCGATCTCGCTCGCACTCCACATTGGCGATGCCATCCTGCACGGCCTAACCTTCGCCCACGAAGCAACGGACGAAAACGGTGACTCGCTTCGCATCGTTCATCGAGATGTCAGCCCGTCGAATGTACTGCTTTCCCACCACGGCGAGGTGAAGCTCGGAGATTTTGGAATCGCGCAGAGCACCCTCCGCGCAACCGATGCCGGCTTTGAGGAAGAGCGGGCGAAAGGAAAACTTGGCTATCTTTCGCCGGAACAAGTTCGGGGGGAAACCTGCTCACAAGCAACTGACGTATTCTCCGCGGCGGTCATCATCGCTGAAACACTCATCGGACGCCCGCTCTTTGCGGGGAACAGCGAGTTGGCGATTCTGCTCGCGATACGCGATGCCCAGATATCTTCTTTCACCGATATGCTGGGACACCTTCCGCCGGGCCTCGGAGAAACGGTGATTAGCGCACTGCAAGCTGCACCTCACAACCGAATCCAGTCTTCGCGCGAGTTTCGTGAGTCTCTGGAATCGTTTCAGCATGGAGACGCGACACAGCTTCGACGTGACCTCGCACAGCTCGTTGCGGAGGTCATCAACGCTGCACGTCAGCCCCGAGAGTCGCACGCCGCGCAAAGCAGAAGCGAAGCCAGGGCGCGCAGACAAAGCTCGCAAGAGGAGGTCGAGCGGATCACCGCGATGACGGACATCCGCGACGCCCACGCGCCACGGACGCCCCCCATGCACGTCGACTCGATGCCCGTCGACAGTGCACCCATGACGGAACTTGAGGCCGTCGACTATCGTGTTCGGTCCCAGTCCGGCGAAGAGACGTCACTCAACTACGCGCAAGTGGTCGAACGAATCAACGATGGCAGCATTAGCGAGCAGGACATGATCTCAAAGAACGGAGGCGCATTCGTCGAAGCCGCAAAGCTCCCCGAACTTGCACGCCACTTGGCCGGTGGCGTTTCCACCACACGTGAGGTCATGCGCTCGACAAAGAGCGACAGAGTGGTCTCGCTTGCAGATGGCTCCATCATTTCTCTGCTGTGCGAGGCCGCGCACAAACGACAAACCGGACTTTGGATCTTCGCGAAGGGCGACGTCCGCAAGGAGCTTTACCTCGAGAACGGCAAGCCGCGGTTTGTCACCTCCAACGTAAAAACCGAGATGCTGGGCGAATACTTGGTCGCAGAGAAAGTCATCGAGCGAAGCGAGCTCGACATGGCCCTGGCCGTGATGCCGCGGTACCAGGGCCGACTCGGCGATACACTGACTGCGCTGGGGCTGGTGGAACCGGTCCAGCTCTTTCAGCACATCGAGGAGCAGGTTCGCGCAAAACTTCTTGACGTCTTCCTTTGGCCGTCCGGCGAGGCAAGTTACTACGCGGGTGTCGAGCCGCCCGAGAGCGCCTTCCCGCTTGAGATCGAGCCATGGGATCTCATCGGTACAGGCTGTCGACTGCGTGTACGGGAAGGGCTTGAGGACACCCGATTCGAGGGAAGAGATGACGCCTCGTTGGTCCTGCGCGACGACTACGACCCTGCTCTACTCTTCGAAAACCTACCGTCAGAGGCACAGGTACTATTGATGACCATCGAGCGACCGCGACGCTTCGACGACATCGATTCAAGTGCATCTTCCGAAGCGGACGGAGCGGTCCGATCCCGGGCCGCCGTGGTTTTTCTTATCGAACTTGGCGTCGCCCGCTGGGTGTAGTCAGCGCGCAACGTTCGCACATAAAAGCAGGGTGGACGACGGCGATGGGGGGTGGTAGCTCCGCATCATGAGTCACGTCGTATTGGTTTCAGATAAACTCTCGGATGCCGGCTTAGAGGTCCTTCGCGCGGCCAATGGTATCGAGGTCGTATACAAACCTGGCCTGAACGAAGACGAGCTGCGCGAAGCCGTCCGCTCGGGGGTTGAGGGCCTCATCATCCGAAGCGGTTCGAATGTCACCGCAAACGTCTTGGAGGCCGCCGCCGACCTTCGTGTGGTTGGGCGCGCAGGTATCGGCGTCGACAACGTGGACGTACCTTTCGCCAGCAAACGCGGCATCGTCGTGATGAACACGCCAACCGGCAACGCCGTCACGACGGCAGAACATGCGATTGCTCTGATGCTCTCGAGTGCACGCAATATCGCTCGTGCGACTGCCACAATGCGCGAAGGCAAGTGGGAGAAGAGCGCACTCGGCGGTCGCGAGATTTGCGGCAAGACCCTCGGCATCATCGGCATCGGCAACATCGGACGCATTGTTGCCAACCGCGCACAGGGACTACACATGGAAGTTATCGCCTTTGACCCTGCGCTCACAGAGCAGGCCGCCGCAGAGATGAATGTGGAGCTGGTCGACTTGGACGAACTCTACGCACGAGCTGATTTTATCTCGATTCACGCGCCTAAGACGCCGAAGACGAAGGGGCTCATATCCGATGACGCATTCAAAGCGATGAAGAACGGTGCGTTCTTGGTCAATGCGGCGCGTGGAGGCATCGTCGACGAGCAGGCTCTCGTTCGCGCGCTAGAGCAGGGACTACTCGGTGGCGCTGCTCTCGATGTGTTCGAAAAAGAGCCAATCGATCCTGATCACCCACTCCTCAAGCTCGACAACGTGACGTTGACTCCGCACTTGGGCGCGTCGACGAAGGAAGCTCAGACGCGTGTCGCCGTTGAGATAGCAGAGCAAGTCGTTGGTTACCTTTCGAATGGCGTCATCAAGAACTCGGTCAACATGCCGTCTCTCACACCGGATGCTGCAAAAAAGACGGCTCCGTACGGCCGTCTGGCGAGGCGCCTTGGACACCTTGCTTCAAGCTGGGTAAAAGGTTCGTCTCCAAACAGTGTCACGGTACATTGCGGTGCGGCCGCTGCGGAGTTTGGATCTCGGCCTGTGAGCAGCGAAGCTCTCGCTGGTGTCGTTCGGGGGCTCACTGGTGAAACTTGTGCAGCTGCGAGCGCACCCTACGAAATCAAAGACCTGAAGGTGTCCACATCGGAAACGGTCGAGCCGGAAATCTTCGGCGACGCCGGAGCGGTCACAGTCTCCATCAAGACCGCAGACGGTTCGGTTGCATTCACAGGAACACTCGACGACAACGGTGACCCAAACCTCATCGCTGTGGACGGGCAACGCGTCGGGCTTCCACTCAAGCAAGCCGTCTTGCTGGCGCGTTGCTCGGCGGTGGGTCCAGCCTTCGCCGCACTGCAGACAGCAGACATCTCGGGCGGAAATGGTGCGTGGGTAAGCGCAGCCAGCGACAGCTGGCTCTTCTGGTCACTTGGCGACCAGAAACCAGAGCAAGCGGCAGCTTTACAGAGCAAGCTTGCGGACCAGGACGCATTCTCCGACGTCCGAGTCTTCGATGCCCTCGCTTAGCTCGAACCTGCTACCGCCCAGCGGGCTTCGCGATTCCATCGGTGCGAACGCCAAGCGGCGACATGACATTGTGCGTCGCTTGGAAGATTCGTTCGCACAAAGGGAGTATCGCCCGATCTACTTACCGCCCTTCGAGCGTTTTGAGAACGTTGCGCCCGCGATTTCACACCGAGGAGACGCTGAACTCGTACGCTTCGTTGATCCGGCGGACGACCAAGTTGCGGTATTGCCATCGGACGCGACGCCACAAGTAGCGCGCGTCTTCGCGCGACATGCGCATCGGGATACGCTCTCGCAACCGTGGCGGGTGTTCTATCGCCAGAATATCGTCCGACACGGAAACCAACGCGGAAGAACTCGACGTCAACGGTTGCACATCGGCTGCGAGAGTATTGGCATCGCATGCCCGAATGGCGAACTTGACCTGGTGCAAACCATTGTCGAAGCCAGTGAAGCACTCGGTCTGCAAGGGTTGGTGTTCGAAATCGGCCACGTCGGCGCCGTCACCGCCCTACTCGACGAACTGGCTGGCGCCAGCGTTTCCGACGACACACGCACAACCTTGCGCGCCGCTTTGAGAGCAAAAGACGCGAGCGAGGTCGAGGCGTGCCTCACCGAAGTCCGCGACCCTGAGCTAGAGCGAAGAGCACAGAGCCTCCTGTCCGTGCACGGCGGACACGAGGTGTTGGAAACTGCCAAACCATTGTTAAGCTCCGTCGACCTTGACACCGCGCAGAAGTGTAGCGCCCTAGCGACCGCCTCGAGCGCAATCCATGATGTTCACTTCGACTTTGGCGACATCAGCACCATCTCCTATTACACCGGCATGAGGTTCTCGCTTCACCTCCCGGGCCTAGGCGAACCGCTGGGCAGTGGCGGCCGCTACGACAAACTACTCGGACAGCTCGGCACAGACGGGCTTGCGATCGGGTTTTCGTTCGATGTCGACAACGTCGACCGTGCACTACAGCTTCAGCAAGCGGGGCTCGCTCAGCATGAAGCCAACGACTCTGAGGAAATACAGTCATGAGTGATTTTGCAAATCGAGTGGGCGTCGTCGTTGGCGCACAGTGGGGTGACGAGGGCAAAGGCAAAGTCGTAGACTTGTGCGCGGAGCATGCCGACGTTGTGGCTCGCTACGCCGGCGGAGCAAACGCGGGTCACACACTCGTGATCGGCGGTGAGAAACTAATCTTTCATCTCATCCCTTCGGGTATCCTACGAGAGCGCACCATTTGCGTATTAGGACAAGGCACGGTCATCGATCCAATCGTGCTCCACGACGAGATCGAAGCGCTGAAGAGGCGCGGCATTCCGACCGAAGGTCGTATCTGGGTGTCGGACCGCGCCCACATCGTGTTGCCGCATCACCAGACGGTAGACGCCATCAAAGATGCACGCACAGGTATCGGAACGACGAAGCGCGGCATCGGTCCCGCATATCAAGACAAGGTTTCGCGTGTCGGTATACGCGGCGCCGATTTGGTCGACACCGCGAGCTTACCGGACAAAGTCTCCGACAATCGCGATGGTTGGCATGCGTTCTTAGAAGGGCACGAGCCGGATCGAGACACCGAGGGCGCATTTTACCGTGCTGCGGAGCACATCGCGCCTCGCGTCACGGACGTGGGTCGGCTCGTGTCTGCAGCGCTTTACGAGGAACAGTCCGTATTGGCGGAAGGCGCACAAGGAACCCTCCTCGACATCGACTCGGGCACCTACCCTTACGTGACCAGCTCGAATGCCACGGCGGGCGGTGCATGCGCGGGCTTGGGGATAGGCCCCACGGCCATCGGCCGCGTTCTGGGAATCACCAAGGCCTACACGACGCGCGTCGGCGGAGGTCCATTCCCGACTGAACTCGGAGGCACAGCGGGCGATTCGTTGCGCGAAGCTGGCGGCGAGTACGGCGCTACCACGGGTCGCCCACGCCGCTGCGGCTGGCTCGACATCCCGGCGCTGCGATACGCCGTTCAGGTGAACGGTCTGACGTCGCTGGCCATCACCAAACTCGATGTTCTTTCCACGCTCGATCAGATTCCGATATGCATTGCATATCGTCTGGGCAACGAGAGACTAGAGCGCCTTCCCTCATCCGACCTCGACGACGTCGTGCCAGAGTATGTAGACATGCCAGGCTGGCTTGAGGATATTCAAGGCTGCCGTTCACGGGGCGAACTGCCAAGTGCGGCCCGCAAGTATATCGAGCGAGTCGAGGAGCTCGTCGGCTGTCCAATCGATATCGTGAGCCTCGGTGCCGACCGCGAACAGAGCTTCGGCAACACCAACCTCTTCATTCAATAGGGTCTGGCACCCAGACCCTCTCCACCCTTTGCCCAAAGGCTTCGGCGTGGATTCACCCAAACTCCCCCGACCAGCTTCGCCTCGAAGCAACAATTTTGCTGATAGCAAAATCGGCTTCTCATGCTCCGCGATTCCGTCCCCGGTCACTACTGCGCGTCGCAGATCGCGATGGCGTCGATTTCGACCTTCGCGCCTTTGGGGAGCGCACTGACTTCGACGCACGCGCGCGCCGGAGGGTCTTTTTCGAAAAACGTGGCGTAGACCTCGTTGACCGCAGCAAAGTCACCCATGTCCGTTACAAAGATGGTCGCGCGGACCACACGCTCGAAGCTTGAGCCACCTGCTTCGAGCACCTTCGCAAGGTTCTGCATCACTTTGCGCGTCTGCGTCTGCACGTCGGTATCAACAAACTGCCCCGTTTTGGGGTCGATGGCGATCTGCCCGGAGCAGTAGAGCACCCCGCCCGCTTGGATGGCCTGCGAATACGGCCCGATCGCTTGCGGGGCATCTTGGGTTGAAACCACCGTTCGAGTGACATGAGTTTCGGTCATTCGTCGTTCTCCTTCGACACAGGTCAGGCGCATGGTACGCACAGAGCGAGCTGATGCAAATCACTACATGGAACGTAAATTCGGCAAAAGTCCGACACGAGCGGATCGTTGCTTGGCTGCAAAACCATGCCCCCGACGTGCTGTGCCTTCAGGAACTCAAGGGCGAAACGGAGAGTTTCCCGCGGATCGAGTTCGAGGCGCTCGGCTACACGTCGGCCGTGCTGGGCCAAAAGACCTACAACGGAGTTGCGATCCTCTCAACACACGAACTCACCGATGTCACCTACGGACTCGGTGACAACGCGGAGGACGACCAGGCACGGTTCATCGCGGCGACCACAGGCGGTGTTCGCGTCCTATGCGCCTACGTTCCAAACGGCGGAGAGGTCGGTGGACCACGCTACCCCTACAAGCTTGAGTGGCTGAGTCGACTGCATCGCTACCTCGAAAAAGAAGAAGACCCGAGCGCCCCCCTCGCGCTGTGCGGCGATTTCAACGTGGCGCCGTTCGACGACGACTCTCACCCTGATTGGCACGACACCGTTCTCACCCACCCCGATGTGCGCGACGCGCTCAACAAAGTTGCAAGCTGGGGGCTAGAAGACGTCTTCCGACCGCACCACCCTGAAGGTGGCGTATATAGTTGGTGGGACTATCGCAGACTTGGCTTCCCGAAAAATCGCGGCGCCCGTATCGACCACGTCTACTGCACGCCAAGCCTCGCGAAACGATGTACGAACGCGTGGATCGACCGAGAAGAACGAAAAGGCGAGAAGCCGAGCGACCACGCCCCCGTCACCGCCGAGTTCTCAGACGCTTAACGATGTGTGCTATTCGCCCGTAAACGACGGCGTTCGTTTTTCGAGAAAAGCGGCCATCCCCTCGCTTTGGTCGCGCGAACCGAAGAGCTTGCCAAACGCCTTGGCCTCTGCGTCGTTCGCCTCACTGAGCGGTAGCCCCTCGCCGGCCAAAATCGTTCGCTTTGCTGCCGTCACGGCAAGCGGGCCCACCTGGGAGATGTCATTTGCGAGGGTCATGCATTCGGCAAGTAGGGCATCCGGAGGCACCACGCGATTCACCAAGCCAATTGCTTGCGCCTCAGCCGCCTTGACCATCCGGCCCGAGTAGCAAAGCTCGCGAGCCAGGCCGACGCCGACTCGGCGCGACAGCCGTTGCGTTCCCCCGAACCCTGGGATGACGCCGAGCTTCACCTCGGGTTGACCGAACGTGGCCCGTTCGGAAGCGATGATAAAGTCGCAGGCCAGCGCCAACTCGCACCCTCCACCGAGCGCGAAGCCGTTGACCGCCGCGATAACCGGACACCGAAGTGCCTCGATCTTCGCAAAGACCGCTTGTCCCTGGTTCGCGAAACGCGTCGCAGCAACCTCGTCCAGGCCCTGCATCGACGCGATATCGGCACCAGCAACAAATGCCTTGCCCGCACCCGTGATAAGCGCACAGCGCGTTTCGGTGCGCGCATCGATCTCATCGAGTCGTGTGGCTAGCTCCGCCAACACAGAAGCATCAAGTGCGTTGAGCTTCTCCGGGCGGTTCATCGTAAGCACCGTGATGGCGCCCTGATGTTCGATCTGAGTCTGCGTCATTTGTTCTCTCCATACCTGTAGAACCCGCGGCCCGATTTTCGCCCGAGCCAACCCGCCGCGACGTAATTACGAAGGATAGGCGCCGGACGATATTTGTCGTCACCGAGTTCGCGATGCAGGACCTCCGCGATAAAAAGCACCGTATCGAGGCCGATCAGGTCTGCAAGCGCCAATGGACCGAGAGGATGGTTGAGGCCGAGCTTCGCGCCCTGGTCGATGTCCTCAGGCGAGCCAATTTCGGACTCGAGGCAGAAGCATGCTTCGTTAAGAAACGGGATCAGCATTCTGTTGACGAGAAACCCCGGACGATCTTTAGACGTAATGACGGTCTTGCCAAGTGCTTCAGCCAACTCTCGCGTTGCACGGTAGGTTTCGTCTGAAGTTTGCTCTGCGCGAACGATCTCGACGAGTTTCATCACAGGAACCGGATTCATAAAGTGCATGCCCACGACCTGCGCGGGGCGGTCGGTCACCGCAGCCATCTTGGTGAGCGAGATCGAAGACGTATTGCTGGCCAAGATCGCGTCGCGATGGATCGCGTCGTTCATCTTTTTGAAGATCTCGAGTTTGAGCGATTCTTTCTCGGTCGCTGCTTCTACGGCGATCAGAGACTCGCCGAGCGGCGCGTAGCTGTCGTGCGCTTCAATGCGGCCCACAACTTCTTTGGCCGTCTGCTCGCTGATTTTCTCTTTGCGCACCAGCCTTTGCAGACCCTGCTCAATTTTCGCCTTGCCAGCTTCCGCGACCTCTTTCGAAACGTCGAGGAGTGCGACGCGGTATCCCGCTTGCGCGGCAACCTGTGCAATTCCACGGCCCATCTGGCCCGCACCAATCACAGAGAACATTTCAGTCATAAGTGGAGCGGAGCCTATCAGGATCCGTGCGGTCGTCGCGCGTAGATTCTCCGCGGCGCCCTAAAACGCGACCACCGCGCATCGTTTTCTTTGCGCAACCGCACACGTGCCGCGTAAGCCCCAGGCTCCTCCGCCATCGCCTGCTCGATCTCTGGAAGATACAGGTGAAGCGCATCCTCGGCTTCGTCGAGCAAATCGCGTTCGACAAAGCGACGACCGACCTCACAAACCGCTCGCCGAACGCGCAGAAGCGCCGCCGCAAGGCCTTCGGTCGCGACGCCCTTAGACTTCGAGACGCGACTTTGCAGAAACAACATTGTCGAAGCAACCGTTTCGCGACTGCGTCCAAACGACCGCTCACGTGCCGCACACAGAACACGTTCGACCTCGATTTTTCGTTCGCGCTTGTTACGTGCCTCATCGACCCGCAAAGCGAGTTGCAGACCTGCAAGCATGTCCTCGTCCGAAGCCCCTATGGCGTTGGGCAAGACATCAATCCCAAGCGGACGCATGTCTGCACAAGCAATGCGCAGTCGTGACCACCGTTCTCGCTCGTGTCGACGAAGCGCAGAGTACCCCACAAGCTCTCCGTGCTCGTTAATAATGTCTTTGGCAAAAGTCCGAAGGTCGTGCAATTTCTTGCGCCGAGCGCGCGTCGCCCGCGGTCGCGCGATCGAAGGGAAGGTCTCACGCGGGAGGGGACTGCCCGCCATTTCAAGCGCACCAAGAACAGCGATCGTCGCAAGTCTATGCCGGTCGAGCAGCACGAAAGCTTCAATGGCGAGCTTGTGGCGATCCCACAGTGCAGCGATGAGTTCGGTGTCTGAAAGCGACTGGAGTGACACTCTGTCGAGCGCACGCAAGCGCTGGGCAAGCCCTCGCTCAAACGATCGAACGGCGTTGAGCGGAGCGGCGACATCCTTGGCAATCTGACCGGCGCGGAGGCCAAGTCCCCCTATCCCTGCGACGCTTCCCGTCGACGAACGCCGCATGCGCTCCGGTCCATCTTGGCGTCGGTACGGACGGGCGTAAATGCGTCGCACGCGGGGCTCATCGGACGGCAGGTCGTCTCGCGAAAGCGCCCGGTCGAGTGCGTCCACAGCGATCGGTGCCACCGTGCCCTCGTCCGAAGCGATGAGGGTCAAGATCCGGTACGGCGCATTGGTAAACGCCGGCACAACATCCAGCTCGCGCACCCCCACGATCGAATGGTGACCGGCAGGGCTGAGCGCCCAATCGACTTCCACAGGTCGCCCCAGTGCAAGCTGCGCCCGGTCGGCCAAGTCGGCAACGAGGGAAGCGTCTCGGTCGTCGATTGTGCCCTCCCCGGCGCGAACAACGCGCGCCGTTCTTCGGTCGACAACCCATGGTGCCTCACGTTTTTGCCAACTCCAAAGCAAGTCGGGATCGCCGCGGTCTGGGTCGACGCTGGCCGCTTGTCCGAAAGCGCTCTGCGCGACAGCAAACACGACGGCCCGAAGCCTCGCGAGGGAGCCCCCCAGGGCTGCCACCGACGAACGCTCGCCAACCTGTGACAAGAACTGCTGAGCTGCAGCGCGCACGTCGTCGCCCGCCTTGATGCATACGCGCAGCTTGGGAGAACTAAACCGCGCTTCAAGCGCAAAGGTCGGAGCGAGCGGCCGGATCCAAACATCCCAGTCCACTTCTTCTTTGCCCGCACGCTTACGCTGACGCTCCACGCTGTCGACGAGGTTGTCGAGAACGCGATCACCAAGGAGTTGAACGACCGCCGCTTGCTCGCAAACCGGAACGCTTTCGCGAACGAGCTCAGCGAGGAAACAAAGCTCGTCGGCAACAGGATGCGTGAGAGCCGCCGTGCGGAGCGACATCACCCCCCGCGCAAAAGATTCCTCTTCCTGAACTACTTCACCGTTCACAATCACGAACTCAGTTAGGGCCCCGAGCGTCTAGGCTTAAGCGCAACGCTCGACGATCACGGCGACCGCCTCGCCGCCACCAATACATAACGTGGCCAACCCGGTGGATTTCTGCCGGTCCCGGAGCGCACCCAAGAGAGTCACGAGAATTCGTGCACCAGAAGCGCCAATCGGATGACCGAGCGCAACTGCACCACCGTGCACGTTCACCTTATCCAGGTCGATTTTTGACTTCTGCGCGCATGCCATCGTCACCACGGAGAAAGCTTCATTCACCTCGAACAAGTCGATGTCAGTCACATTCATCTTGGTGCGCGCAAGTGCATTGTCGACCGCTCCCACCGGCGCAGTCGTAAACCACTCCGGTGCTTGCGCGTGGCCACCATAGCCCAGAATCTTCGCCACAGGCTTGAGACCGTGCTTCTCCACTGCGGACTTCGATGCGAGGATCAGCGCTGCCGCTCCATCGTTAATCTTTGAGGCGTTGGCTGCTGTGATGGTTCCATCCTTTGCGAAAGCGGGACGCAGACTCGGAACCTTCTCCGGGCGACCTCGTCCTGGCTCCTCGTCTTCGCGTACAACGACATCACCCTTGCGACCCTTGATTGTGACGGGTGTCAACTCCGCAGCAAACTTGCCAAGTTTTTGCGCTTCGATAGCCCGTCGATACGATTCGATCGCGAACTCATCCTGCGACGCGCGCGAGAAGCCAAACTCTTTTGCGCAAAGCTCACCGGCATTGCCCATGTGAAAGTCACCATACGGATCCCAAAGTCCGTCGTGCACCATACTGTCCACCACCTTGCCGTCACCCATGCGGTAGCCACTTCGAGCCTTGGGAAGGAGATAGGGAGCATTGCTCATGCTTTCCATGCCGCCGCAGAGCGCCACGTGCGCATCACCGAGAAGGATGGACTTGGTGCCCAAAATCACCGACATGAGTCCCGACCCGCAGACCTTCGAAACCGTGGTGGCTGGTGTGGAGTCGGGAATTCCGCCTGCCTTCGCCGCTTGTCGCGCCGGCGCCTGGCCGATGCCAGCGGAAAGCACATTGCCAAGATAGGTTTCGTCGACCGCTTCCGCGGGGACTCCTGCACGCTCGACCGCCGCACGAACCGCGGCAGCACCCAAGTCGACGGCGCTGGCACCCGAAAGCGCTCCTTGAAACGAGCCGATGGGCGTCCTGGCGGCGCTTACAATGTAGACCTCTTCGCTCATGCCAGGGTTTTAGCCCAATCGCCCAGAAATGCTAGGGTGACACCGCGGACAAAGCGCAAAGGTTCTCAGCGGGACCGGCCACAACCCACTCGACGACCCCCGTTGCGGAAAAGCCTCCCTCGACGACCTCAACCCCGCCGAACACGACCCCTGAACCATTGGCGATGGCCACCATGCTGTGGCCAAAGCGCGCATGGCGAAGCGGGGTAAGTGGGCGGGCGTTGTAAGTACCGAATTGCTCGGTCACCACAGTCACCTGGTCGGTGGGCTCGAAAGCAAACTGTTGTCCCTCCTGCCCGTCGATGGCGCCTGTTCCGCCAGTAAGCAGCCACGCGTCCGATGTGGTCGCCGAGGCCTGAAAGATCGCGGGGGTCACACCCGCTCCCTCAACGGCGATGCGGAGACCATCGATGGTCATCACACGCAAGGGTACGACCGCATAGATTTGCGAGACCTTGAGCTGGCAATCGCCAACGCAGATGGATTGTAGGCCGCCGGCGAGCAGAACCTGCCCTGGAGCAAGCGAGGCGGCCTCGTGGAACGCCGTTGGGATCTCTTCGGGTGGTGCTGCGACGAGGGATGTTGTCAAGGTAAGTGCATTCAGGATCTCTCCCGCGTTCGCTTGGACGTTGCCCATCGGCTCCAGAATCGGTCCCCCCCACAGCATCACCGACCCGTCTCCCACATCGGTCGCGCTGTTGCCCAGCCTGTCGACCTGCGTGTCGAAGAGTTCAAGCATCCCTCCGCTCGCAATCCTCGCACCGCCGCCCACCGGCTGTCCGGTCGAGCTCACGCCGAAAGTCGCGAGCTCATCGGTGCCGGTATTGAAACCCGTGCCGTCTACACCCGCAAGCGGTTCGACCCGAACCGATCTCGCTACCGAATCGTAGACCAAGTCACGCACCGAGGCATAGCGAGTGGCATCGGTGGGTTGAACGGGCAGCCCAAAAAAGCCGGCTCGCGCGGCCGTGCTTCGGTTCAACTGAAACGCAGCCGATCCGGCATCTGCTTGAAGGCCACCAAACACTCGAACGCGATGCACATTGCCCTCCGTCGAGACGAGCAGCGCAGAGCCGAAGGCACCTGAGAACGCTCCCTCGATTCTGTGTGATTCATCGGCTGCCGGATCGTAGACCTCCACGGTCTCGATCATGTCACCGACCTCGCCCTGTGTGCCTGGCAAGTTGAGCTCAACGCCACCGAACATCAGCACCTCCCCATTGGGCAGCGCAACGGCGTTCCCAAACGCGCGAGGAAGCGTGGTCGACCCGCAGCTGGTGCTCTGGGTCCGATGAAGCACGAGATCAACCCCAGCTCGTAGGTTCGTGTTGTCCGCACTTGCGAAGGCGATGACATTTTCACCCTGACAAACTTGAACGTCGACGCGCATGCGCTCACTAGTGTCGGGAATGTCGATTGGCTCACTTTCGAATAGATCAATCGGGGTGCGTAGAAGCTCCGAGTCCTCCGACAGCATCAGACAGTCCACGCCCGAGACAGGGCAGATCCGCACGAGGACTTCACCGGGAAGCGAACCACTGTCTTCGGGGGTGCACGCGCTATCCGACGGAGCAAGTCGAACCTGAAAATCGACGCGGGTGCCCCCCGACTCACAGCCAAGCACCGCAAGTAAGATCAGCCCGAAACGCAACCTCACGTGGCGCTCCATAGCTTGTCGACAAGACCAGCAGCGGCCGAATATGGATCCGATTGGCCGCTACGCGCTTTTACCAACGCATCCTGATACTCACCAGCAAGGCGCTCGAGCGCGTGCCGGTACACGGCGTCACGAAAAATCGCGGCGAACTCTCGCTCTTTACGCGCATCACGTCGACGCCGTCCCTCTTCACCGTCACGCAGAAACGCGACGTGTGCGTCGAGGGAAGTAACGAGTTCGGCGATTCCCTCCCCTCGTGTCGCGACCGTCTTTATCACCGGAACCGTCCATGTCCCAGCAGGAGACTCACGATCCGGGCGAACGGTGGCGGCCGAGTGTCCCGGCGCCTTGGCTGCGGCACGCATGAGCGTCTCACCGAGCATCATCATTTGCTCAAGATCGCGGACCGCAATGTCTGCACCGTCACGGTCCGCTTTGTTCACGACAAAGAGGTCGGCAACCTCCAGAATCCCCGCTTTGATGGCCTGGATGTCGTCCCCCAGACCAGGTGGAACAACGACCAACGTCGAATCCGCCAAACCGGCGACTTCGAGCTCGTCTTGCCCGACACCCACAGTTTCCACGATAACGATGTCAAAACCACCAGCAGCGATGACCCTCATGACATCGGATGCCGAACGCGAAACCCCGCCAAGATGACCACGCGTGGCCAAGGAGCGAATAAACACACCTTGGTCCAAGAAGTGTTGCTGCATTCGGATGCGGTCGCCAAGAATTGCACCGCCGGTGTACGGGCTGGTGGGATCAACCGCCACGACACCAACGCTTCGGTCTTGTCGCCGGTAATGTCGCACGAGTTGATCAACCAGGGTGCTCTTTCCCGCACCGGGTGTTCCGGTCACGCCGATGACGTGCGCGTCGTGGCTATACGGATAAAGGCGCTCCAGAACCTCGATAAAACCGTCGGCCTGGTCATCGACAAAGCGTACCGCGCGCGCAAGCGCACGGATGTTTCCGTCGCGAACCTTCTGTGTCAGCGCGTCGACATCCATGACAGCGCAAACCATACCTCAACCCGCATTCTCATGCAGAACCCTGCTTGCTGGTTCTTCGCGGCTGCGCGTCGGAAGCATCGATCTGTAGCGCCAGAACGCTCCGTGCTACCAGCACGGGGCCGTTCGCGCGGAGCTCGTGGGCGGTACTGGACTTGAACCAGTGACTTCCACCGTGTGAAGATGGCACTCTACCACTGAGTTAACCGCCCCAGTGTCGAGCACTGCGTATAACAGCGCCCCGCAACCTCAGCAAGTGGAGCGCGCGATGACGCGTCAGCGGAAGAGCCAAAAAGGCAGGCGTAGGCCTAAATCGCGAGGTGCTACCTGCACTGAGTCGATTGGCCGGGGCTACGAGTCGGAGCCGGATTCGAGCTTCGCGCGCAGCAGGTCTCCAAAAGTACCAAAGCCTTGCTTCGACGCCTCTTTGCGGTACTCGCGCACGGCCTCGCGTTCGGCATCGTTTTCAAAGCCTTTGACGGAGAGTTTGAGACCGCCGCTCCGGTCGGTACCCACGACCTTAACGTCAAGCTCGACGCCACTGTCCAGACCGCGCCGCTTCTCGCCGCTACCCCACGAACCTAGGTCACGCGAATGGATGAAGCCACGAGCCTTACGTCCGAGCACACCTTTGACGCGCACTTGAACGCCGGAATGCTCAACGCGATCGACCACCACTTTGATGTGTGACCCCGGCTTGAGCGACTTGGGACGCTCGCTTGGATTGAACGTCCCCTCGGCAACCGCCTTTTGTTCCTCATCGGTGAGCTTCGAAAGTGAGATGCGACGCTGCTTTTGGTCCATCCGATCGACCACGACGGTCACTGGATCGCCAATATTGATAACTTGCGAAGCATGCTTGAGGTTTTTACCCAGCTCGTTGACGTGCAGTAGACCCTCGATACCGTCCGCGAGCTGAACGAACGCGCCAAAGTCTGTCGTGTTCGTGACTCGGCCCTCGATCACGGCGCCGGGTTTGACTGTGTCTTTGGCAGCATCCCACGGGTCGGGAAGCAGAGCCTTGAGTGAAAGCGAAATACGCACGTCGCGCAGCCGCTTGCCCTCTTTCTTGATGTCGAGGACCTTAACCTTGATGGTGTCGCCTGGCTTTGCGACATCAGCGGGACGTGTGCCGTGCGACCAGTTTAGTTCGCTCTGATGCACCAACCCTTCGAGGCCATGACCCACGTCAGCGAAAAGCCCAAACTCTTTGACCTGCGTCACGGTGGCGTCGACCACCATACCCGAGTCGAGTTCCTTCAGACGCTCGCGTCGATGCTTACGCGCTTCGCGCTCAAGGATGGCACGTCGAGAAACGACGATACCTTTGGACTTACCTTTTCGCTGCGGCAGTGAGAAGTCTAGCCTCTGCCCCACAAACTCCAGTGGGTTCGAAATTGCAGCCAACGACATACCGTTGGCCGGACAGAATACCCGGATACCTTCGACGAGAACGTCAAAGCCGCCACGGTTAAAGCCGAACACCAGTCCTGAAACCCTTGTGCGCGCCTCACGCGCTTGTTCAATCTTCGCTTTGGCAGCCTGCCGGTCGATGATTCGATTGACGATTGCGATCGTCCCACTCTCCGAGACCGACCCAATACGTCCACGCATAATGGTGCCAACCTCTGGAGGATCAGGGGGCGGGCCTTCCTGCGCAGCGGCCCCCTCGGGTGTTCCGTCGTCGTCGTCGCTCTCCTCATCATCCGCGTCGACCTGGACGTCTTCGCTCGCCGACGCCATCTCTTCAAGACTGATGTCGACACCGGAGTTGTCGGAGTCTGCCTCTGTCACACCAGCTGAAAGCTCGGCCACAGGAACCTCGCGCGTCACTTGATCGCCAGGAGCCCCCTGCGGCAGAGTCGCCGCGCCCGCAGGTGGCAGCGCTTCGGTTGCGCTGGGGGATGTTGGCTCCGCCGCTTGGTTGTTTTGTGCCGCATCGGCGGGAATGTCAGGCTCTTGTCCGGGCGCTGCCGCCTGAACCGAGGATGGATCAGCGTTGCGCTCTTCGGGAGCGGGTTGCGGGGGAACCTCGCGAGGTTCCCACAGATCCATCACGGCGGTTGCTTTGCCAAACAGATCGACAAAAATGCTGACGTCACGGACCTCGGCGACACGCCCAGCTACGATCTCACCTGCCGAGAACGCGTGATCGCGACCCATGCCCTTGGGTCCTTCGAAGAGATGGAGAAACGGGACCTGCGCCTGTTTGTTCTCCGGTGCAACTTCCTGCCCAGCACTCGACTTCTTTTTCTTTCGTCGACGTCGCTTCTTCTTTTTCTTCGATGCCTCACCGGCGTTTGGCGAAGTCGCTGCAGCATCCGGTGAGGCAGCATCCGGTGAGGCAGCATCCGGTGAGGCAGCATCCGGTGAGGCAGCATCCG
>CAZAQV010000003.1:253366-315362 GCA_964487255.1 uncultured Polyangiales bacterium
GTAAGGCAGCATCCGGTGAGGCGGCGACAGCTGTTTGAGTCGGAGCATTCGCCGGCGTCGCATCAGGCGTCGCAGTTGTGTCCTTCTGGTTCGAGGTCTGGACGCTTGGATCGGAAGTTTCTGTTGAGGTCTTGTCCACGGTAGATACTGGGAAAACGAGGACGGAGGCTAGCCGGTCTACCCCTTACGTCAAGCGCATCTAACTCGAAATGCCCTACTGTTACCGAACGGGAGCACTGGATTCGCAGGCTATTGGGCAGGAAACTCTGTCCTAGGTAAGATGAAAGCCGTGACCGATCGCCCCCGACCGCTTGAGCCGATCGACCTCTGTGTCGACTATGCGGGCATTAATGCCTTCTTTGCAGATTACGCTCGAAATATCGGCAGAGGCGGCACTTTTGTGCAGACGGACCGTCCGCTCGACATTGGGACCAAGCTGCGCTTCACCCTCAACGTTCCATCTTTACCCAACCCGATCTCGCTACTCGGACAGGTACAGTGGCGCGTCACGCCCGAGCAGAGTCACGAGGGGCAACCGCCCGGTATGGGAATCGGCTTTCTCTATGCCTCCGAAGCAGAACGCGTCCGTCTGGACAACACCGTCGAGTCACTGATGCGGTCAAGCCTAGGCCCCGACCTGTGCCGAAAACTCTTGGCCCAAACGCGCAATACGCTCAAGCGCTAGCCACGTTTATAGACGCGTGAGCGACCAGTCGAAGTCGGGGTGCGGTCGGGCTATGAGCTCGTTGCCGACCCGCAGTGCTGGGTCCACAATACTGTCGCCTGCCTCAAGTGCGGCTTCCACGGCATCTTGGCTGCCCTCGAACACGAAGTACCCCTTACCGCCGATTCCACGACATAGGTGCAGGGCAAGTGGCCGAACTTCAGCGCACTTGAGCGCAGCGTCGGAGGCGAGCAGCGTTGCGCATGCAGTCGAGAACTCGAGCACACCGACGGCCCCCTGAACGGTAGCATCCGAAGCACCGTCGATCGCTGCAAGCAAGGCGTGATTCGCCGAAGGCAACAAAAGCGTATCCCGCAAACGGTCCGCCGCCTCGTCCTTGGCCGCCGCAAGGGACTCCGCGACTTCTTCTTCCATCCCCGCAAACACGATAAGCATTTTACCGGGTGTAACTGGATCGGTCCGCACAAGTGTGACTTGTGCGCGTTTGACAAGAACGTCGACGACGACAAGAGCGCGCGCGATGCTGTCGATTTCGAGAGCGGCCAGCGCCGGGGCTTCAAGGTCGCTGACTCGACGTGTGTCTGCACTCATACGATTCGGCTCGGTTCCTAGACAATCCGGAAGTGGTCCTTGAGTGTACAGCGACGTTCCCGCGTGAACGTCCGACAAGTAGTGAGTCCCTCACCGGTTGGCGAAGCGATGGTCCAGCTTGTGTACCCCTCTCCGCCTGCGCCAATACCGGCAAAGTTCGGCGCGTTCTTGACGAAAATGGACGAGTTACAAACTCGGGCCATGCGCGAGAGGTTGCGTACGTTTGAGGAGTACATCACCGCGGTATGGCCGTATCCGTGCTCGACACGCTTCGCACATTGGATGGCGCTTTCGACGTCAGGTTGGCGCACCACCCCGACGATGGGCATGA
The DNA here is from genome assembly GCA_964487255.1 of uncultured Polyangiales bacterium. GTDB lineage: Bacteria > Myxococcota_A > Polyangia > Polyangiales > CAZAQV01 > CAZAQV01. Next base: position 254,974 of record CAZAQV010000003.1, read on the forward strand.
GCATCTCTGTTTGCACAAATGGGTGATCCTCAGGAACGTCCGCAAAAAGAAGCCGCACGTCGTCACCGCTGCGCTTGCCGGCGGCCTCAAGAAGCACAGACGCATTCTTGCCAACAAAGCTTCTGTTGATATGGTTCTCGCTGTCGAGAAGCGTGCCCTCAAGCTTACGAAGCTCCGACGGGCTCAAGCGATAGGCTCCGTGTGATTGCATTTCCTTCATGAGACGGTCTGCGATGTCCGTGACGGCGATGACCTCTTTTTCACATGTGCAGATTACGTTGTTGTCAAAGCTTGCGCCGGCAACGACCCCACGACCTGCCCAAGCTAGGTCGGCCGTCTCGTCGACGACCACAGGCGGGTTGCCGGGACCGGCCGAGACCGCGCGCTTACCGGAACGCATGGCTTCACGCACAACCGCACCACCACCGGTGACGACCAACAAGCGCACGCCTTCGTGGCGCATGGCATTTTGCGCGGACTCGATCGAAGGTTCTGCCAGACAGTGAAGCAGCGCCGGTGGACCGCCTGCACTCTCGATAGCCCGGTTGAGAAGCGAGACGTACCAGGCGCTGGTTTTGCGCGCCGCAGGGTGCACATTGAAGAGCACGGCGTTGCCACCTGCGACCATGCCGATGCCATTGTTGATGATGGTTTCGGTGGGATTCGTGCACGGTGTGATGGAACAGATGACACCGAAGGGCGCACGCTCCATGATCATCAGCCCCTCGTCACCACTCTGCGCGACCGGTTCGAGAAATTCTGGCCCAGGCGTCTTCGTGATCGCGACACGGTTCTTGATCAGCTTGTCTTCGACACGACCGAGACCTGTCTCCTCAACGGCGCGGTGTGCCATCTCATCGAGGTGGGAAAGCCCGGCCTCTCGCATGGCAGCGACCGCCTTGTAGCGAGTCTCCAGCGGCATGTCACTGAAGAGTTCGAACGCCTCGCGAGCGGCACGCACTGCTGTGTCGAGGTCGTCGTGAACTCCTGGTTGTCCCGATCGAGAAAGCACCGTTGGCGCGACGTTCGGGCGAGGCTTGGCTTGAACAAACAACGCAGCAGGGTGGGCGTCGTTGCCGCGCGCAACCTCAGCAATGGATGCACTCGCAGCAGGCGACGGCGACACCGCATGGCTTCGGTTGACGGACATGCGTTCGCGCACGCGACCTACAACAGCATCGACGATGGCGTCGATGGTGTGGTCATCGAGTCCTGCAGTCGGCAGTCGTTTCATCTTCTTCTCCGGGGGTTGACACCTAACCCTCCTCTCGCGTCGCTCGCTTCACCCCAGCTCCGCCGATTGATCTTACCAACGTTCATTAATCTTCATCTTTTCGAAACCGGTCCTCGCCGCCGATTTCAACGTTGTCGACGATCGCCATGACGACTGCGTCGACAGGACGGTCCTTGGTAATGACGGTCTGACGCGCCGACGAACCGGACGCGTAAAGCACGACCTCCCCAACGCCCGCTCCCACTGTGTCGGCAGCGACGAGCGTGGCACCATCGGGCTTGCCCGTTTCATCGCACTGGCGCAGCAGGAGGAACTTGAGACCTTCAAGTTCCTCCTCCTTACGACTCGCGACGACGGTGCCGAGCACGCGAGCGAGGAACATGGGTTAACCCCCAGTATTTTGTGCGTCAGTGACGCGAACGATCGGCAATGCTTGGTCGATGTTGGCGTGCGGACGAGGAATCACGTGGACGCTAACAAGCTCGCCTACGCGCTCCGCTGCGCGGGCACCCGCTTCCGTTGCAGCCTTGACGGCGGCAACGTCTCCACGAACGACGGCCGTTACGAACCCGCCGCCGATCTTCTCATAGCTCACCAGCTCAACGCGAGCGGCCTTGACCATCGCATCGGAGGCCTCCACCATCGCCACAAAACCTCGCGTCTCAATCATTCCTAGTGCATCTGCCATGCGCTCTCTCCTTATTGTTCTTCACGGCTTCGCTTCGCAAAGAAGTTGTGGTGGTACCACATCTCTTGGCTCTTGGCTCCGCACGTTCATCACATTGCCTTATTGTTCTTCGTTAGCCTTTTCTGCAAACCAACGATGCGCATGTCGCACATCGGGTTCTCGAAAAGAGCACTTATCACGGACATTCCGTAGCTCATCCCAGAGCTTCTTCGTCCGCGAATCATTTTCCTGGTTTTTCCTTGCCGTCAATGCTGTCGATAGCCGCACGAGCCGCGTCGGCGGCGGCGTCGATCTCCGCCTCCGGTCCGCTCATATAAAGGCGACCGAAAGCTCCAAAGGGGCGAATGTTCACAAGCGACACGCGCGCGGCCTTTTCGGCTTCATTGGCGGCGAAACAGATGTAACCCGCAGGCTCTGTCTCCATGATGAAAAGCGACTCGCCGGGGAGCACCATCATGCCCGCGCTGTTTCGATTGATGATCTGCGACTGGTACGGCTCCACGGCGCGAATGATTTGATGGGTCACCACGGTCGGTTTGAGACGATCGGTCTCTTGAACACCGAGCCCATCGAGGATGGCCTTTCCTGCGTCCATGACTTGGCCCTTATCCTCGTGGTGCACCTCCAGAAGACCAAATGCACGCTCGACAACTTGAACGGCAGGTGCCGTCTCTGTCGCCTTGAGCGCCATGTCGGTAACGCGGTTGATCGCCATGCCGGGCGCGATTTCGACCCACAGCGAGGCTTGTCCGGGCACCGGCAAGAAGCCGCGGGCAGTCTTCCCCACAAACGAAGCCAACTGAGGCTGCAAGCTGTCGAGAAACGCAAAGGTACGAAGCGTAACCATGAGGCCGCGAAACTACCTTGAGCCAGACACAAAATCTAGACTGAGTTTCACACAATCTGGGCTCTATGTGCCGACGCTTAGCGGCGACGCCGCCTGGACAAGAGCAGACCAAGAACGCCGATAAGCCATACCAGCGGCACATGCGACGAGCGGCTGAGCGAGCACCAACCGCCATCGTCGACCGGATCCGCTCCGAGTGGGTTGCTCGTGGTTTCGTAGGTGGCCTCCGTCCCGCGAATTTCGCGACTTACGTCGACGCCACCACCTGAAGGCCAAAGCACGTTCGGGTTCGGATGCGAGATATGCAGCACCGTCGCCGGATCGCCGAGAACAGTGTACGCGCGAAGGGTTTCTAGACCAAACTCGGTCTTCTCCGCGACGTGAGATTCGCTGGCAGCACGGAGGGCATCGCCAACGCGCAGTCGACCGTCTTCGGCGAGTGCTTTTCGTAGACTCTGCGAATACAGATCCGACTCAGCGTGGATCGTCGAAGCGGTCGCACCCCAAACACCGATCGCGCCACCGTCGGCACCAATCCACGCTTCTCCAAGCGAGCGAACGCCCGGAAAGTCGTAGGCACCCGTAAGACACGTTCCTGCCGTAACGAAAGGCTGCGCCTCGTTGGTGCCCCACGCGTCAACGTCGGCGCTGGCCAAGATGCCCGATCCTTGCGACCACTGAGAGATGCCGCCGTGTCCAAGGTAGTGAATCCAGGCGGTGCCCGATGCCACTTGCTCTTTGATGCCACTTCGGATGGCTTCGGCCTCCATGTCCTTGCGCAGCAGCTTTGAACTCGATAGGTGATCGGGCAACTGCTCCGCGAATGCGTCGATGTCGGCCGCGAAGTCGGTCGAGTCGTCGGCGCGATCAGCGACCAGCGTCACATTGCTTGCCCAGACCGGATCGCTGAGTCGTTCATAGGCGACAATCTTGCGTACCATTGCGGCAAGTTCATCGCTATTGCCCGCGGGCAAGCGGCCGAGGGCGATCTCAGGAACGCCGTTCTGGTCAAAGTCGACCATGGGAAGGTCCGACGAGACAATGCCGTTGTGAAGTCGAACCTGATAGGCGGGCACCAGCGGCACACCGAAACCAAGTCGGTCTCGATAATCAAAGTGCGACGCGCCAGCCAGTACTGCGTAAAGCGGCTTGGTTGCCCAGCGTTCATACGCGTCTTCAAAGAATGCGCGAATCGCATCCGGGCTGGGCTGACTTCCTGAGTAAGCATCGTAGACGTCGTCAACGTCCACAACCAGCGTCGAAAAGCCCTGCTCGCGTCGAAGCGAGGCCAACTCTTCTGCTCCGCTGATGAGATCTGCGCGTGTGACGATAACGTACTCGGCCCCGGACTGAAGTTCGCGCAAGGTTGCGGCGCTATCTCCCCACACCTCGATGTTCGGTGCGCTTGCCGACAAATAGTAACGAGCGCCCGCACGTGCCGCGAATGCAATTTCAAACGATTCTCCGCTCTCGACATCCGCCCCCTCCACAGCACGTGTCGTACCGTCCGCGGCTACCTCGACGAGCGAGATATTTGCGGTGGAAAAGCCGGGGATTCGAACCGTTCCGGTCGTGTCGGCAACGAACGTCAGCATGTCGTCCTGCGCGGAGAACTCGCGATCGTAGCTCACGGCGACTCGATCGAGATATGCGATGCTCGCCTCGCTGCCACGAAGCGTCGCGATGATAGCGACTTGATTCTGGCCGACGCTCAGTGCATTTGCAGGAACCGACAGCACAAATGTTTCCCGACCAAAGCCAGAGAGCTGCGCCTCGCCCACGGCGCTGCCATTGACCTCTACGTCGAAGACGTGCTCGACCGCTGCCTGTGGGTCGAACGACGCTCCCTGAAGTTCCAGTTCGATCGTCGCGTCGCCCCCTGCGTAGCCCTCGAGGTCGATCGAAAGCACAACCTGCTCTTTGCCAGGCGTTGTGGGACTAAGCACATGGGAGAACCACGTGTCTTGCGAAGGGTCGATCGGTACGACACGCGCGGCAAACTTGTCGTCTTCAACGACCGTCGTTGCGCGGTACTTCGTGAGTACCGATGCATCCGCGTCGACCACACGCTGCGCAGTCGCGGCACGCTCGCCTTCGGCGAGCTCAAGACGGTAGATTCGCCCAGCGCTGTACGGGGAGTCGCTTCCCATGCCCACGAAAACGAGGTGTTCGCCCTGCCGCGTCCACGACACTTGCTCATCACCGAGTTTGACCGCGAGTGTTTCACCGTCGATCCGACCTTCCAGATCGCTCATGGAGATGCCGAGTTCGGTCGCGAGCGCGCTGAGCGAAACGCGTTGCAGTCCGTCCTGTGCCACTTCGACCTTCGCGAAGGTTGGCGCACCGACCAGAAGGCGGCGCTCGGAGCGCTCAAGCGGTGCGAGCCGCCACGTTTGGTCAACCTCGATCCCCTTCGACACGAAAGGCAACTCGCGGCTGAGACCCGCGATGGGCCTTTGGCTGAGGCCGGTCGCGCGCAGCGTTCCGAGCGAGCGACGCAGACCCGAGTTCTCGATCTCTCGAATCTCGTATTCGGCCGCGCCATCCCAGTTTGGAAGGAAGTAGGCATAGCGGGCACCGGCGTAGCCAGCGACGTCCGCAGCGAGCAAGCCACGATGAAGCGGCCGCCATTTGTCGCCCTCGCGCACCCGAAGCTCGAAACCGGCGGTTCCAGCCTCGAACAAAGTTTGCCACTCGATGACCGTTCCGCCCTCAAACGGATACGCCACAGAGGAATGCAAACGTGCAGCGGTGAGGTTTTCGCAGTTGAGATTGCTCTCGCCGCTCAAACAAGTGTCGTTGCCTCCGCCACCGTCGAGCGAGTCGATTCCTGCGCCGCCGTCCAGCACATCAGGGTCATCGCCGCCCTGGATGTCGTCGGCCCCCGCTTGGCCGAAGAGCTGATCGTAGCCTGTACCGCCGATAATTGTATCGTTTCCGTCTCCGCCTTCGATGTAGTCATTTCCGGCGCCGCCATTGATCGTGTTGTTACCGCCATCGGCAAAAATGCGGTCGTCTCCCGCGCCTCCGCTGTAAGAGTCGCCGTCGGTGTTGCCGTCACTGAGTAACGTATCGTTTCCACCTTGGCCATTGAGCGTGTCGACGCCAGCGTTACCGTTGAGCTGATCGTCTCCATCGCCGCCGTTGAGCGTGTCTTGACCCGACCCGCCCGAAAGGATGTCAGCCCCCGCGTCGCCATTGACCGTGTCGTTGCCCCCTTGGCCGCTTAGATCATCATCCCCAGCGCCACCGCTTAAAAAGTCATCACCGCCGCCACCAAGAAGGGTGTCGTCATCTCCCTCTCCGAATAGAAAGTCGTTAAACGCCGTGCCTGTGAGGCTATCGGCGCCATTTCCCCCCCAGACAAAGACGGCGCTCGTGGAGTTGACGAACTGAACGGTGTCGTTGCCATCGTTGCCGCACACGAGATGTCCGCCGCCACCGAAGACCAAGATGTTGTCATCACCGGAGGTGCCAACGATGCATGCTGGACCCGCGACGAACACACCAGAGCATGAAGTCATCGAACAATCGACGGCCGTATACCCGGCTGGGCAAGTACTAACGTCCGTACAAGCCTGAGCCTGGGCACCGCTAGAGAAACTGCCGAGCGCAGCGAAAACAACAACGAGAAAAAAAGCGGTTCGAAAAATCATGGTCAAAGCACCTAAAGATTTGATGAGGAAGAAAGAGGGGGAAGGATTGTGTACATGTTTAACACTCAAAAAACATCCCCCAGGACCTGTATTTACACCCCTTGTGTTCTCGCGCCAGTGGGCATAGCGTTACCGTATGGGACCAGGGGAAATCCGCGATGAAATCAAGAGTCTGAGCGAGCGCCTCGAAGCGCTAGGGAGGTATCTTTGACCCCGACACGCTGCAGCACGAGATCGATCGCCTCGAAGCGCTAAGCGCCTCCCCTACCTTCTGGGACGACCAAGACGCTGCCCAGAAAGCACTTCGTAAGCGAGCAGTCGCTGAACAAAAACTCAGCGGGTACACAAAATTAAAAAATGATATCCACGGCTTATCCGAGCTCCTTGAGCTTGCCAGCGACGAGGGGGATGTTGAAATTATTGATGAAATTAGCCATCAGCTACCCCCGCTTGGCGAGACCTTACGGGAGATGGAGCTTCAGCGCATGCTCTCCGGGAGCGAGGACGGCTCGGACGCGATCGTAACGGTGCACCCTGGGGCCGGCGGCGTCGACGCGCAGGACTGGGCGGAAATGCTCGTTCGTATGTACCTACGCTGGTGCGAGCAAGCCGGCTTCAGCACAGAGATGATCGACCACAGCCCCGGCGATGAGGCCGGCATTAAGAGCGTGTCGTTCGTGGTTAAGGGTGAGTACGCATACGGTTACCTGCGCGCCGAGGGCGGCGTGCATCGGCTCATTCGCATCAGCCCTTTCGACTCCAACGCGCGCCGTCATACCGCTTTCGCTGCGGTTTTTGTGGTTCCAGACCTCGATGACGACGAAGGTGAAATCGAAATTAGAGACGAAGACCTGCGCGTGGACACCTATCGGGCCAGTGGCGCGGGCGGCCAGCACGTTAACAAGACCGAATCGGCAATCCGGCTCACACACATCCCCACGGGCATCGTTGTGCAGTGCCAATCGGAGCGCTCTCAGCATAAGAACCGCGCCACAGCGATGAAGATGCTGCGGGGCCGCCTCTACGAGCAGCAGCGTCGTGAGCGCGAAGCGGAGTTCGAAGAGAACTACGGCAGTGACAAGCAGGACATCGCTTTTGGCTCGCAAGTGCGGACGTACACCCTCAACCCCTACACCATGGTCAAAGACGAGCGCACCGAACTCAAAGTAAGCAATGCGCAAGGTGTGCTCGACGGCGACCTCGATCCGTTCATCGAAGCCTATCTGATGATGGCTGCCGAACGCTCCACCCAAACGACTTGATGGAACCACGATGAGCGGTGTTTCGACGAGCCGATTTTGCTAGATGCAAAATCGTTGCTACGCAGAAACCCTAGCGAAGAGTTATAAGCAGAGCATGGCGAACGAAGAAGCCCTACAGCAAGCACGCCGCAACCATGTGCAAAAGCTCCAGGAGCTGGGTGGCGAGGCATTTCCCAATACGTTTGTGGCCACGGACGAACGCCAGAGCGCGCGTCGAGCATTTCTCGCGTTGGCCGACGACGATGAGGCGCGCGCCAAGTTGCCAACTGAAGACGCTCTGACCGGGGACGAGCCCCACGTTCCACTCTATGGGCGTGTCGTGGCCAAGCGCGGTCCTTTCGTCGTTGTCCGCACACCGTATGGGGACGGCCAAGCGCTCGTTCGCAAGGACTCCCTCAGCGAGCGGGACGCAAAAATCTTCAAGGCGCTCGACCTCGCTGATCACATCGCAGTCGAAGGTCCAGCGATCCGCACCAAGACGGGTGCGGCGGCGGTAAGCGCGCGAACATATCAGCACGTCGGCAAAGCTTTGCTTCCACCGCCCGCCAAGTGGCATGGACTGAAGGATGTCGAGAAGCGCTACCGAGAACGCTACGTCGACCTGTTCGCAAACCCTGAGGTCGCGCAAACCTTTCGCGCTCGAAGCCTCGTCGTACGCGCGATGCGTTCGTTCCTCGAGGAGCGAGACTTCCTCGAAGTGGAGACACCACTTCTTCATTCGATGCGCGGAGGCGCGACGGCCAAACCGTTTCGCACACACCACAACGCACTCGACCTCGACCTCTATCTCCGCATCGCGCCCGAACTCTACCTCAAGCGTTTGCTCGTCGGCGGCCTCGACCGTGTTTACGAAATCGGCCGCGCATTTCGGAACGAAGGCATTTCTACGAGGCACAACCCCGAGTTCACCATCATGGAGTTCTACATGGCGTACGCCACGTACACGGAGCTGATGCAGCTGACCGAAGACATGTTCCGCTACATCGACGAACAACTTCTGGCGACCTACCCGGCCTACGCAGAGAACCGCAGCTTTCGCCTCGACCTACCTTGGGCCCGTATTCCCATGCGCGACGCCATCGTGGACAGGCTCCAAGCGGAAGGCCGCGAAGGCATCGAAGCGAGTGGTTGGTCCCCTGCTTTGACCCGCGAGGTCCTCGACGACGAACAGAAGCTGGCTGCACTCTTCGAACAAAAGTTGAGCGAAGTTTCGAAGGTCGAAGCAAAGCAACTTAGCGCCTGCCACAACCACGGTGAGCGCATTTTTCTGCTCTACGAGTTGCTCGCCGAACCGGTTCTGACCGAACTCTATCGCAGCGAGGACGGCAAGCACTCGCTACCCGTGTTCATCATCGACTATCCGTTCGAGGTCTCCCCTCTCTCTCGACGCAACGACGAGAACGGAAACTGGGTTGACCGTTTCGAGCTGTTCATCGAAGGACGCGAGGTGGCCAACGCCTTTAGTGAACTCAACGACCCGGACGACCAGGCGAGTCGCTTCGAAGGGCAACTCAAGAGCCGCGAGCGCGGTAACGAGGAAGCCATGGACTTCGACGATGACTACATCCGTGCACTTAGCCACGGCATGCCGCCCGCGGCTGGCTTCGGTCTGGGCGTTGACAGGGTCGTCATGACGCTTTGTGGTCAGCCGTCGATTCGCGACGTGCTTTTGTTCCCACTGCTCCGCCCAGAGAAAGCCAGCGACGAGCCTTGACGAGCAGTCCCGAAAAGGCGGCAAGACGCTCGCCACGACGACCGCGTCGCTTCATGGGGATACTGCTCGACCTACTCTTCGTGGGGCTCGCCGTCGCGCTCTGGTCCTCGGTGGGCGACGCCACCGACTGGCTCGCGAAAATTCTTCCTGAGCAAAACATTGCAAGGTTCGCAAACCTCATTCGCCTCCTTTGGTTCGCTCTGGCGATTGTTTTTGCAGCGGCGGCTGGCTTGCGCCTTCAGTCGAGGTTCTTGATTCCGGTCCTGATGAACGCCCTCTCCCGCGCCGGCACACATGCTTGGATCGCAGCCGCTCACCTGCGCTCAAAGAAGAGCTCCTTTCTGACGGCCATCGGTTTTCTCGCGATGTTCGCAGTGTGCCTCTCCTCTTGCTCATTGACGACGACACTCTCCATCTTCGGCGGCTTTCGTCATGACTTGCGACAAAAGATTCTGGCAAACACGGCACACATCATCGTCGACGAACAACCCGAGGGTGAGGCTTCGCGCGACGCATCGAGCCGAACATTGATCGAGAATTGGTCAAGTCTGCACAAGGCGATCCGCGACCATCCTGGCGTAACGGGCGCGGCTCCCGTGGTCGAAGGTGAGGTGATGATCAGCAGCGCGACGCAACAGGCCGGCGCCGTGATGCGAGGTGTCCCGCCCGACCAATTGGCGTCGGTGAGCGACGTTCCGAAGAACATTCGGCGGGGTGACTACAAGTACTTCAAAGATCCCGCCTCGCTGCCTGCATCGATCTGGAGATTGGCCTCGCCCGGCGACCCTTCGAGAGGCTCGATATTTGACCTCGAAAGCGACGACGCGGGCGCGAAGTCCGGGGGCGATGCAGGCGTCGTCTCGGACGCCGGCCCAACGCACGGGCGCTCCCCTCCTACGCGCCCGGAGAAGAAAGTGCCACCTGTTCTTCTGATGGGAGAGGAAATGGCGCGGACCCTGCGCGTTTTCGTTGGAGACGAAGTCACACTCGTCACGCCTTTTGGAACGTTGGGACCGTCGGGTCCGCTGCCGAAAAGTCGCACCTTCCGCGTTGCGGGCATCTTCTATACGGGGATGTACGAGTTTGACATGAAGCACGTCTACACTTCGCTCGAGGACGGACAGCGCTTCTTAGGACTCGGCGACAACATCCATTCCGTGGAAGGGCGCGTCGCCGAACCGTTGGAGGTCATCCCCATCCGTAAGAGCCTTGAGGAAGCACTGCAGGGCAAGCGTGATGAACTGAGCGGCGGGAGAACCCGATCTGGTAATAGCCAGATCGATGGTTCGGGGGGAGCGACAAGTGAAGAACCAAAAGCACTGCGAGTGCGGGATTGGCAAGATCAGAACCGGACGCTCTTTGGTGCACTCGCGCTCGAAAAACTCGCCATCTTTATTGTGCTCACGATCGCCATCGCCGTCGCCGGATTCTGCATTGTGTGCACCATGCTTCTGATGATTCAGGAAAAGCGAAGCGAGGTGGGGGTGATGCGTGCAATCGGTGCCGGAAAACCCGACATCCTCAAAGTCTTTCTTATCGAAGGCCTTGTCTTGGGCCTTGTCGGCACCGTTTTTGGTCTTGAAGGGGGGTTCCTGCTCGGCTTCGCGATGCAGAACCTCGGCGTCGCGATGGACCCTGGGGTTTACTATATCGATCGGCTCCCCGTGCACATGGACGCCGGCGAGTTTGCCCTCGTTGGCACCGCAGCAACCGTCGTCTGCGTGCTGGCCACGATGGCGCCCGCCTGGCTTGCAACGATTAACCGCCCCATCGATGCCATCCGTGAGCTATAGGAGTCTGCGAGATGTCCCTATTGCAAGCCGAAGGCGTCACCAAGACCTTTGATCACAATGGTCGTGCGGTAGACGTGCTGCGCGGAGTTGACCTCCGGATCGACGAAGGGGACATGCTTGGTGTTGTTGGCCCTTCCGGCGCCGGCAAGAGCACGTTACTGCACATACTTGGAACCCTCGAACGCCCGAGCTCGGGCTCGGTCACCTACGACGGCGACGACATTACGAAGTATAGCGAAGCGGAGCTGGCCGAGTTTCGCAACCGTACGATCGGCTTCGTATTTCAGTTTCACCATCTGCTACCCGACTTCTCGGCGCTTGAGAACATCATGTTACCAGGTCGCATCGCTGGTAAGTCCCCAGCGGAGGTCGAGAAGGCAGCAGCCGATCTTCTGGACCAGGTCGGGCTCAGCGATCGGTCTGACCACCGCCCGGGCGAGCTTTCCGGCGGTGAACAACAGCGGGTTGCGTTGGCTCGTGCCCTCGTGATGAAACCTCGACTGGTGCTTGCGGACGAACCCACGGGCAACCTCGACTCCGGAACGAGTGAGCAGATCCACGATCTGATGAGTGAACTTAACCGAACGCATCGCGTGACCTTCATGGTCGTCACACACAGCCAAAAACTAGCTGAACGGATGAGCCGCGTTGTGCACATGCGGGACGGACGCGTCGAAATGGAGCGCGCAGGAACATCTTCGACCCCGGCGTACGCAAAGCAGGGTTGACCCTGCAAAGTGGCGCAGCTATAGCCGCGGCACAATAATCCGGCCTTTTTTATCTGTCATTACGCAAGCTTCCATGTTCTCCGCGCCCAGCTCCCGACTTCATCCCGCGCTCGTCTCGATCGCGATGCTCGGGCTCGGCTTTGCGGGTAGCGCAAACGTTGTGCGAGCACAGCAACCTGGGGGCCCAGACGCGACGCAAACCATCTGCGAAGGCAACCGCATTTCTAAGATCCAGGTGGTGGGTAACCTGCGTGTCGCGGCCTCTGATATTCGAACGACCATGGGCTCGCGCCGCGGAGACATCTGCCGAGACAACCGCGTGCAAGAAGATGCGCGCGCTTTGTGGGACATGCAGTTCTTTGACGACGTGTCCATCGCGGCCGAACAGCGACCTTCAGGCGACATCATCCTCATCGTGCGCGTCAAGGAGCGACCGGCAATCGGTGAAATCGCGTACGACGGTACGAGCGAAGTCTCCGACAGCGACCTCGAGGACGACGTCGTCACGTTGCGCATAGGCGAAATTCTCTCCTTGCCCGAGCTCGAACGCCAGATCACAAAGATTCGCGACCACTACGCCGATGAAGGACACTACCTCGCGCGGGTCACGTACAAGCTCGACCCACTTCCCAACAACGAGGTGCGCGTACGCTTCGTCATCAACGAAGGCGCCGAGGTCACCGTGCGCCGCATTCAGTTCGTCGGCAACAAGCACCTCTCTGACAGCGAGATCGAAGCCTTCATGCGAACGAGCGAAACGGGCTTCTTTTCGTTCTTGTCGTCGAGCAACACGTTCAATCGAAAGCACTTCGAAGAGGACGTTCAGAGGATACAACTGCTCTACTACGACCGCGGATATCTGACCGTAAACGTCGGCACACCGAGAATCGAGCTTACGCCCGACCGCCAATACATCGATGTAACGATCCCCATCGTCGAGGGGCCACGCTTCCGCATCGGAAAACTCAAGGTGGCAGAGCTCAGTGACGAGGGAGAGGAAATCGAACCCCTCGGGGGGCGCAAAACACTCCGCGAAATGGTGCGGCTTGGACCTGGCGACTGGTTCTCCAGCACCAAGATTCGCGAGGACATCCTCGAGGTCACCAGGCATTACCGCGACCGCGGCTATGCCCGCGTTCAGATCACACCACGCACCGATTTGCAGATGGGCAGCAAGGGCGAGGACGGCACAAAGAGCAATGGCCCCGAAGAAAAGGAACCAAAAGTCGACATTACGGTTGAGATTCGGCGCGGGCCTCCGGTCACGATTGAACGCATCAACATCCGGGGCAATAGCAAGACGCGCGACAAAGTCATTCGCCGAGAGATGCGTGTGGCAGAAGGTGAGCTCTATAACCAGACGCTGGTCGAGAACTCGAAGCGCCAAATTCTGGCGCTGGGCTACTTCGAACGCGTCGACTTTTCGGAAGAAACGGGAACGGCTGGCGACCGCCTCGTGATCAACATTGAAGTCGCAGAAAAGCCGACGGGGCAGTTTCAGCTCGGCGCGGGCTTTTCGTCGATTGAAAGCTTCATCCTGACGGGCCAGGTTCAAGAACAAAACATTTTTGGCCACGGGCAAACGCTCGCCTTGCAACTGCAGCTATCGGGCATCCGACAGCTCATCCAGATCAGTTTTGTCGAGCCCTACCTTTTTGACTCGACGTGGACCGGCGTATTCGAGTTCTACAAAACCATCCAGCAGTTCACGGACTTCGAGCGAGACACAACAGGCGGCGGCCTCACTCTGGGACACCCCGTCCTGCATGAGAACCTGCGGCTGTTCGCGAAGTACAAACTTGAGTACGTCGATATCAACGCACGGACTGGCGGCACCTTTTTTGGTAACGCGCAGGGACTCAATATCTTCCAACGCCTACCACTCGACAACTTGTTCAGAGCAGGCTTTACGTCCTCCGTGAAACTTTCGCTCGTGTGGGATTCGCGTAACAACCGCGTTCTCGCCACCGACGGCGTTCACACCAGTGCCTCAGTCGAAGTCGCTGACAACTATCTCGGTTCAGAAAATGTATACACACGCTACCGCGCGTTCTTCCGGGCCTACAAGGAACTCTTCGATCCCTTCGTCCTTCGCTTCAATATGGAATGGGGCTACATCCACTCGCGGCTGGACGCTGGCGTACCGATCTTCGAGCGCTTCCGCCTCGGAGGCATCTTCAATGTTCGCGGTTATGGTTTGAACCAACTGGGCCCGCGCATCGGTATCCCGCGCGGTACCGACCCCAACGCTGCCCCCTCTGCCGTCGGCGTACCTATCGGCGGCAACATGCAGCTGTATTACAACCTTGAACTCGAGTTTGCGATTGTCGACGAGGTTGGCATTCGGGGCGTGTTCTTCCTGGACGGCGGCAACGCGTGGAACATGGAGGATGCGCTGGCGATCCCGGCCGACCTCAATGACGATACGACCGACCCACGGAACGGTTTCGACCCACTTACTCTCAGGCATTCGGTCGGCCTGGGAATTCGCTGGATCTCCCCGATGGGCCCGCTGCGCTTCGAACTGGGCTTCCCACTCAATCCGCGTGCCTACGAAGACAGCTCGGACTTTCAGTTCACGATCGGCTACCCGTTCTGAGCTTGTTGGCTCTTCACGGCTCCACTTCAAAACCATCGATTTGCAACTAGCAAATCGGGTTTCTCGGGCTTCGCACGCTCATCGCAACCATCCCGCAGCGTAGCAAATCGCGTTGCTTGGGCTCCGCCTCGGGCTTCGCACGCTCATCGCAACCATCCCGCAGCGTAGCAAATCGCGTTGCTTGGGCTCCGCCTCGGGCTTCGCACTGAATGCGAACCTGTACCGAGCGTCTCAGGGACTAAGTCCGGCGAATAACTTGACCCTCTCAGTGGTTGCGCTAGGCCTCCCGAAAGGATTTACCCAATGATTGCAAGATTTGCCCTTCCCGCTCTCCTCTTTTTCGCCAGCACGCTCTCTCAGGCCGCGTTCGTGACCAGTGCATCGGCTCAGCTCAAGGTTGCTGTCGTCGACCTCCAACGCGCGCTGAACGAAACCCAGGACGGTAAGAAAGCGAAGACGCAACTCAAAGGCCTTTTCAAAAAGCGCCAAGTCGCGCTCGACAAGAAACAAGAGGACCTCAAGAAGATGAAGGAAGGCATCGAAAAGCAGAAGGACGTACTCAGCAAAGACGTGCTTCGGCAAAAGCTTGAGTCTTACCAGAAGTCTCTCGTGCAGCTTCAGACTTCCTACGTCGAGTACCAAAAAGAGCTCGCACAAAAAGAAGCACAGTTGACGAAGGGCATCATCGACCGGATGCAACGCATCGTCAAAAGCATCGCTCAAAAGGACGGCTACTCGTTCGTGGTCGAGCGCAATGAAGGTGGCGTCGTTTGGGCGAAAAGTAACATCGACATCACGGACGACGTGATCCAACGCTACAACAAGGGCGAAGGCAAGTAGTCGTCACTCATCGTGCTGGCGTTCGCTCGCTACGGGCGGTATGGAAGTGGCAATGCGTCTAGCGACACTCAGCTTGCTGGTTCTCGTCGCAATTGGAGCATGCGCACAGAGCGCCCAAGCGCAGGAGCACGCGGCTAGCAACAAGCGCTACGACCTCGCGACACTCACCCAAAAGGCGCTCGACCACTACCCAGGCTTGCGCGCTCGCGGCGCCGCCCTCGACGCCGCAGAGGCGCAGCTCAACGAGGCGCGATACTCACCGTTTTTTCGCTTTGAAGTCGAGGGTGGCGTCGGTGTGGCCCCCGAGGTGACGGGTAGCCCCATTTACAGTCGGGACGACCAGTTTCCAGTGGATAGTGGTTGGCAACCCGTATACCGCATCGGCCTCAGCGGGGCCGTGCCGCTCTGGACCTTTGGCAAGCTGTCGAGCCTCCGAGATGCGGCCCAAGCCGGCGTTGATGCGGCCCAGGCCGAGCGCTCGCTGAGCGTGAACCGTCTGCGTCGTGACGTGCGACGCACGTACTACGGCCTGGCGGCGGCGCTCGACACGCTGTTCTTGCTTGAGGAGGGCCGAAAAAAGCTCGCCGAGGCGGAGGCCAAGCTTGAACAGGCGCTCGCGGAGCAAGAGGAGAACGACGAAGTTGAGGCGTCGGACCCGCCATCCGTCAAACCGAGCGATCGCTATCGTCTCACCATGGCGCTTGCCGAACTCGACACCGCTCATGCACAAGCCAAGCGCGCAGAGGAGAGCGCACGACGCGCGCTTGAGCTGTTGACCGGCGTGTCGAAAGTGCGCATCCCGGAGTGCCCACTCGAAGCCATCGAGACCCCTCCACTGGCGCAAGCCGAAGCGCAAGCCAAGGCGCTTGAGAGTCGGCCCGAATTCCAACAGTTGGACGCCGCAAAAGCGGCACGAGCAGCCCAGCGCAATGCGGCGCAGGCCGCATTTTTTCCCGATTTGGCGTTGGCCTTGTGGACGGACTACAGCTACGGGCCCGGCATCACCGACCAGAACAATCCGTTCATTCGCGATCCCGCAAACTACTTTTCCATCGGCGCGGCGGTCGTCGCGAAGTGGAGCCTCGACCTCGCGGGTCATATGACGCGCCTCGAACGCGCCCAAGCGCAACAGGTCGAACTCGCGGCCCAAAAAGAGGAAGCAGCAATCGGTATTCAACTCGCTGCCACGGACGCTCACGCAGCGGTCACAGAGAGCAGCGCACGCGTCAAGACTTGGACCAACGCTGCCAAGGAAGCCCGCAAGTGGTTCGTGGCTTCCACGC
Organism: uncultured Polyangiales bacterium; assembly: GCA_964487255.1. Taxonomy (GTDB): domain Bacteria; phylum Myxococcota_A; class Polyangia; order Polyangiales; family CAZAQV01; genus CAZAQV01. The sequence continues at coordinate 271,618 of CAZAQV010000003.1, forward strand.
AAGCGTACGACCTGGGCACTCTCGAGGCTCGAGAACTGCTCGACGCCGCAAAAGCCTACTTCAATGCGCGGGGCGCCCAGATCCTGTCGATCAAGGACCACAACACTCGCGTCGCAACGTTAGTGTATGAAACTGCTCAAGAAACATCGGTTTCGACATGGGAGGTCAAGTGTGATTGAACAAATGCCCGCCAGGGCTCGTCTCATGGCTATGCGAACCATCGCACCGCTCACGCTCGCGGCCTTGCTCTTCTCTTTACCGGGCTGGGCAGGCGCACAGGACGCCACCAAGTTCATCGAAAAGAAGCACGATGAGGTCGCCACGATTCTCGCCGCCAAGAAGGTGGATGGCGACAAGCTCAGCAAAGCGCTCGACGGGTTGCTCGACTACGACACCATCGCCAAAGACGCCCTAGGCAGCGAATGGGACAAGCGCTCGAGCAAGGAACGGCAGGCCTTCACCGAACGCCTCAAACGTCTCATTGAAAGTAACTACAAGAAAAACGTCCGGACGACCGCCGACTACAAGATCGAGTATGGCGAGCAAGTCGAAAAGAAAGGCCGAACCGTGGTCCCCACAACGGCGCGCTCAAAGCGAAAGCGACGCGCACCGGCGGTCGAGGTCGTCTACTGGCTTGAAGCTCGAAACGGCTCGTTCGCCGTCGTCGACGTGGAGACCGACGGCGTCGGACTGGTCAGCACATATCGCCGCCAATTCCGCAAGATCTTACGAAAAGATGGCTGGCAGGGTCTGATTGCACGCATGGATGAGCGTTTGAGCGCCGAGAACTCCTGAGCGCTCACTTTGCCAGCGATCTCGGCGTGACTTGCCCAGGGATGCGGGCTAGCTTCGCGGCCAAATGCGACTGTATTCAGGAAAAATACCGACCATTGCCGACGAATGTGTCGAAGCGCTTATCTCGCGCAACATGATCGAAGCCGAGCAGCCCCAGGAGGTGAAGCTCGACCTTGAGGCGGTCATGAAAGAGTACTCGCGCCTTGAACGCGATGTGGTTAACGAAGCAAAGAATCGCATGGAGCGACACAAACTTGGCTACGGCCACTTGGGCAAAATGAAATCGCAAGTTGCCAAGGAGCGCGGAGCTCCGGCCCAGGATGAAGTCATCGCCTACCTGCTCGACCAAATGCAGAACATGCTCTTCCACAGCAACAATGTCGATGAGGTCTTCGCGGACGACGTCGAGATTCGCAAGACGCTCAAGCCAATCCTGGAAAAGAACATGGATGTCGAGTCCGAACTTGACCGCGAAGTCCGCTCCAAGATCAAGAACCTCGAAGAGGGGACCGCTAGTTTCGAAATCGAGTACCAGCGCATGATGGAACAGATGAAGCGCAAAAAAGGACTCGAGTCTTGAACACGAAGAGCCGGGAATCCTGCGATGAGCGGTGTTTGAAGGAGAACGCGATGTGCTACCTGCACATCGATCGTTGGGGACAAACCCTAGCGAAGAGTTAGAAATAGAGCATGGAGAGCATGACCGGCTACGGCTCGGCAGCCGCCACGAAACTCGGCTACGAAGCGCGTGTGGAAGTGCGAGTCGTCAACCACAAGCAAATCGATGTCCGCGTTCGCGGTTACGGGCTTTCTTCGCAGACGCAGGCAACGATCGACGCCATGTGCCGGGAGCGCTTGGGCCGAGGACGGGTCGAGATCAACGTGCAGGTTTCGCAACTCGAACCGAGCGCCGACGATGTCATCGACACCGAGCACGCAAAGGTCGTTTGGAAGGCCCTGCGTGAGCTCAGCGACGAACTCGGCTCGCCTCCGCCCACACTCGACACCCTGCTGCGTGTGCCAGGGCTGCTTGTCACATCCGCGAGCGACGAAAGCCAACGCTCGCAGTCCGCGGCCATCGAAGAGGCGCTCGACAAGGCGCTAAGCGTAACTTGGAGCATGCGACAAACGGAAGGTGCGGCGCTTGAGCGGGACATGCGCTCGCGGCTTGCCACGCTGCGTGCGGGTTTGAATGCCATCGAGAGCGCCGCGCCGACGATGAGCGAACACTTTCGGGATGCGCTTACGCGTCGCGTCCAATCGCTTGCGCCGGAAGGACAAGACCTGGATCCCGAGCGGCTTGAGCGCGAGGTCGTGCTGTTTGCCGCGCGCGCAGACGTCACCGAGGAAACGGTGCGGCTGCACAGCCACCTAGCTCAGCTCAAATCGCTCTTTTCCGAAAGCGATCCCGTAGGCAAACGAATCGATTTTTTGCTGCAAGAGATCTCACGGGAGGTCAATACGATCGCCTCCAAAGTCAGCGACGCTTCGATAGCTCAGACCGTAGTCGAAATGAAAAGCGAAGTTGCCCGTCTTCGCGAACAAGCCCTCAACATCCTCTAGCGCCGCATGGTAAGCTTACCGGCCACCATGCAAGACTTGCTGCTACTCATCGTATCGTCGCCATCCGGGGCGGGCAAGACGACGCTGACGCGAAAACTGCTGCATGCCGACCCGAGTTTCATGTTTTCGGTGTCGCACACCACGCGCCGGCCACGAAGCGGCGAAGTCGACGGGCAGGACTACCACTTCACCGACAAGCGCACCTTTCGCAAGATGATCAACGACGGCGCATTCGCGGAATGGGCCGAGGTGCATGGCAACTATTACGGCACCAGTCTTGGCGAACTGGAGCGCGCACGAAACGAAGGCAAGAGCGTCATCGTATTCGACGTCGACTACCAGGGCGCGCGCCAGATCAAGGCCAAGCTTCCCGAAGCCGTGGGCGTGTTTATCCTGCCACCCTCGATGGACGCCCTCAAAGAGCGGCTACGAACCCGGGGAACGGACAGCGACGATGTCATCGCAAGACGCTTTGAAAAAGCGAAGCACGAAATCGAGCACTACCTGTTCTTCGACTACCTCATCATCAACGACCAAGTCGAAGAGGCCGCCGCTCGTCTCCATGGCATCGTCTATGCCGAACGTAGCCGCCGCGCCCTGCACGCCGAGGCTGCCGAAAGCCTCCTGCAAACCGGCTCAATCTCTGAGTAGTAGACTAAAACAACAAGTCCACGGCTTGTTCGAGGGAGGTGGCGGCGAGGATCGTGTCTTTGCTCGCGCCGCATTCACGCGCATCGCTGGTGGCCATTAGGACGCGCTCGAAACCGAGCTTGCGACTTTCGGTCACCCGAGCGTCCGCCCGAGAAACGGCCCGCAACTCACCGGCCAGACCGACCTCGCCGAAGGCCGCCAAGTTGGCCGGCAACGGGCGGTCTTTGAGACTGGAGATGATCGCAAGCGCCACCGCCAAGTCGCTTGCGCGCTCGGAGATGCGCATCCCCCCGGCGACGCTGACAAAGACGTCGCGGTCCGCAATGTGAAGACCTAGCTTACGTTCGATCACGGCGAGCAAGACCGCCACACGGTTGGTATCGACGCCACTGGCGACACGTCGAGATGCGCCGTACAGCGCCGGCGCAGTCAGCGCTTGGATCTCCACGAGCAGCGGTCGCGTCCCTTCACAGGTGGGTAACACGACCGAACCCGAAGCCTCGGGAGGCCGCTCCGCCAGAAATAGCCGGCTCGGATCCTCAACCGGCTCAAGGCCACTTTGGCGCATCTCAAACACGCCCACCTCGCCCGTCGATCCGTAGCGGTTTTTCGAAGCGCGGACGAGCCGGAACTGTCGCGATGGATCGCCCTCGACGGTGAGCACGACATCGACCATATGCTCGATCGTCTTGGGTCCGGCGATGACCCCCTCCTTGGTGACATGCCCCACCACGAACGTGGATATGGACTTCCGCTTCGCAAGCTCCATGAGCTGCGCCGTCACCTCTCGAAGTTGGCTGACCGTACCGGGCGCCGACTCAAGGGCCGTGCTGCGCATCGTCTGAATCGAATCGATGACAAGGACGTGCGGTTTCTCCGCCTCGACAGCGGCCATCGCGTCATCGAGTTCGGAGCTAGCCACGACGGCAACATCGGACACGCTTTCGCCGCCAACCCGGCGCGCGCGCATGGCGACCTGGGTCGCAGACTCCTCGCCGGTCACGTACAGAACTTTACGCTCTTGTTCCGAAAGCGCGGCAAGCACTTGCATGAGCAAGGTCGACTTACCGATGCCCGGCTCGCCACCGAGCAGATAAAGACCGCCGTCGACCAAGCCGCCACCGAGCACGCGATCGAACTCAGCAATACCGATGGGGCGATGACTCGCCCGCTCTTCTCCGAGCTCGCCGACGCGCTGAATCGGAACGCTGGTTGCACCCCGCTTCTTGCTTCGGCCGGATTCGGAGCGCTCTTCAACCAGGCTGTTCCATGCCCCGCATCCTCCACACTTGCCCATCCAACGCGGAGCACTCGCTCCACACTCCTGACATACGAATATCGACTTACTCTTCGCCATGAAGCCCTTATCGGCCCGTCCGATCGAGAGTTTCGCGCTCGCAAGTCGGGGAAGTGTTCACGGGATGATCGCGATGAGAGTGTGCAGCCCGAACAAAGCGATGCGGTATATCCGCATCGATGTTTGTGAAGCGGAACCTCGAAGAGCCATAAAACTCAGTACGCCACGCCGAGGATGAAGCGGAAAATCCAGGCGGTTTCGAGGTCCGGGTTGCCGGTGACGACTTCGGAACCGCTGTCGTCAGAGAGGTAACCCAGCCCCTGCATCGGGAAGAAGACGCCAGCTTGTGCTGAACCATAGAAGCCGTCCCAAATTTCAGGACCGTCTTCGCTGCGGTAGTAGAGCGCAGCGTTGATTTCGACACCAAGGTCCGGGTCGTTCCCCCAGGTTTGGAGCTCCGCCGTAGCGCGACTCCAGATCAGATCGACCTCGAAGCCAAGCAGTTGGCCGAAGGGGTCACGAATGAAGTCGTAGCTGATGCCTGGTTTGAAGTAGTAGCCACCGGCCACGTGACCCATGATGTTACGCCAGAAAATAAGGTCGACTCGGTAGTTGGGATGAAAACGGAAGGTCGAGATGGAGTCGTCCGGCGCTGCCCCGCGTGCATCGCGCTGGAAGTTCGGGTTTCCATCGGAGTCGTAACGACCCAGACCGTCAAGGTCTTGGTCGCCACTTGCAAAGCCAAAGTCGAAGTGAATGCCAAACTGGTCGTCCAGAACGCGGTACTCACCCTCGAACGCCAGACCGAACTGCAATAGCCCGTAGGTGTCCGTGCTCAGTTCGGTTCCGCTAAGCGTATTGTCGACACTACCAAAGACCATTGCGGCCTCCACCTCAAGGCGAAGGTTCTCGTACAAAAACTGCAGCCAGACGTCGGGAATAAACGCCTCTGCGCCGCGCCGAAACACCAAACGCTCAGTATCGTCGCTCGCATCTTCCACCGTGCTCAATAGCTGGTTGCGATAAAGGAAGAACGCTCCCGCGTTAAGCACAAAGTCTCCGCGATCGAGGCGTTCCTTTTGGACGTCTTCATCGTAGCGACGTGTCACTGCAAACATGTATTGATCCACGTCGTCGTCTTGATAAGCGTCGAGCGGTATCGAGTAGGGGTCGAGACGATTGGACGCCACATACCCTTCGTTGGCGAAGTCGTAGGCTGCGATCACATGAACCAAATCGAAGGGATTGACGATGGCCATGATTCTGTCGACATCTGTCTGGTAGTCCGAGTCGATGCCTTCGCCACCATTGGCGAACATACCAAGACCCCAGTGCCAGCCCATGCGGCCAAAGCGGATTTGCCCGAGACCACGGTTGGTCACCTCGGCCCACGCGCGGCGCACGCGAATGGCGTCCTCGATGGAGTTTCGAGTGTCCGTACTAAAACTCAGGCTGTCTTCGCCGGCGATTCCGTCCGGCGTCGAGCCCAAGATGAAGTTGTCGAACACGTCGAACATGGCATGGACTCGCACCTCGTCGCTGACCGAGAGCACGGGCGCCAAGCGAAGCCGCATATTGGCGAAGCCGAGCGAACTTGAATCACACGCGGCAGGAGAGTCCGAACGGTCCAGCGAATCGCCACAGCCACCGATAGGGCCACTGCCATCGATGCGGTTCTCACCGGGGCGAAAACGATCAAAGGGATAATCTCGACCTTCGTCCTCGACCGGGCGGCGTCCTAGATAGAGAGTTTCCATCAGGTTTCCGCGGGTGCGGAAATAACCATGAAGCTTGAGAATAGTTTGCGGCGCAGTAAAGTCCTTGAGGCGGGGGGGCATCGCGTCGTCGAGATCGATATCGGCTTCCGTCGGATCTGCGTCGTCGTCGGCCACGTTCTCGTCGGGCTCGGTCTCGGCGATCGATGGAGGCGCAAGGGCGTCCATTTGAGGCGCGCGTAGCCCTCCCTCAAGGTCGTCTTCGCCCTCCGACTCCTCATCGGAAGTTTCCTCTGGATTTTCTTCCAAAGCGCCCGCGTCTGGGACACCAGCATCCTGGGCGAAAGCAAGCTGAACGCCGAGAAAAGCATAGGCGGCCAAAAGGGCGGCTGCGATTTGAGTGAAGCGCATTCGGTCTCTCCAAAAGCCTCGAAAATCGTTTAGTTTTCGAGCAACCGGGGCGTAGCACGGGCCTTCGGGGATGGTCAACGGTCTGCTATCGATTGCCCGATTCGTTTTGTTAGACTCGGTCGTGGCTACACGATTGTTTGCGCTCGGGGGACTCGGCAGGATCGGGATGAACTGTCTGGCTCTTGAGAGCGAAGGAAAGTGGCTGCTGGTTGACTGCGGAATGCGGATGGGTCCGTCGGAACTCGGAGTCGGCGTCATCGAACCCGATCTGGACTGGCTACTCGAACAGAGCGGCGACTTGCTCGGCGTCGTACTAACGCACGGGCACGAAGATCACCTGGGCGCGCTTCCCCGTTTGCTGCAAGCTCGCTCCGTGCCCGTGTGGGCGCCGCCATACGCCCTGGCCTATCTGCGTGCCAAGCTGGCAAGCGATCCCATCGAGGCCGAGGCGAATCTGCACGAACTGAGCGTGGGCGGTGAACTCCAGCTCGGGCCGTATCGAGTCCGTAGCATTCGTGTGACGCACTCGACCGCAGACGCGACAAGCCTGCTGATCGAAACGCCCGATGGCCGCCTGCTTCATACCGGAGACTTCAAGCTCGACCCAAGCCCCGTCGACGGCATGCACTACGACAAGCAAGCGTTCGAGCGTCTCGGCGACGAAGGGCTCGACCTTCTTTTGAGCGACTCGACAAATGCGATGACCCGAGGTCACTCGACGAGCGAGCACGACTTGTACGCCCCCCTCCTCGACATCGTTAATCGCGCACAAGGCCGCGTCGTGGTTTCCGTCTTCGCCTCCAACACGCATCGACTCGCCACTCTCTTCGATGTTGCTGAGCGAAGTCGGCGACGCGTTTGTTTGCTCGGCCGTTCGGTTGGTCGTCACGTTGAAACGGCGCAGCAAACCGGCCACCTCCCAAAAGTGCAGCGCATGCTGGTGCGCCCACAAGAGGCGCAGCAACTCGCGCGAAACCAGATTCTGTATATTGCGACAGGCAGCCAAGGCGAGGGAAACGCCGCGTTGGCTCGCATCTTCCGCAAAGAGCACCAGGTCGAACTCGGCGCCGGAGATACCCTGATACTTTCTGCCCGCGTCATCCCAGGTAATGAGAAGAAGGTCTATCGGATGCTCAATGGCTTCGCAGAACGTGGCATCGAGATCCACTTCCCACCGTTTACCCAGAACATCCATGCCAGCGGACACGCGTATCGCGATGAGCTGCGCTGGATGCTTCGCACCACTCGCCCCAAACACTTCGTTCCGATTCACGGAACCCGGCTGCACCTCGAAGCCCATGCTCAGCTCGCACACGAAGAAGGGATCAGCCGAACGCACATCCTCTCCAATGGAGAGTCGCTCGTGCTCAAGTCTGGCAACCTTGCGCGAGGCGAGGACTTTTTGTGGGACGAAGTCTTTCGCAACTCCGTGGGTGAGACGCTCGATCGAGAGACGATGCGCGAGCGGAATCACATCGCGCGAAACGGCGTATGCTTCGTTCACGGACGACCCACCGATCTGCGCGTGGAAGACGTCGGCACCGGCGCAACCGACGAGCAGCTGGACGAACTCGAGGACCAACTCGCCGCACTTCACCTGGGCGAGCTCGCCGAAGAGCACATCCTTCGCTGCGTGCGCCGATTCTACCGATCTGAACTGGGCACTCGGCCCGAAGTTCGCGTCGCGGTGCTCTTTTCCTAGGCCAACCGTGCTACAAACGCCCCCATGGCGCGGACTCCGATCATGTTCAAGGTCAGCCTAGCGGCCTTTTTGCTAGGCGCGTGCGGCGGTTCAGGACAGGCCGAGACCGAGCACTCCGAGCACAGCGACATCGCAGCAAGCACCGAAGCGACCGACCCGAACTCTGACATCAAACCTCCGCAGAAGGTCGACCCGCAGTGGAGCTCGGCCGATGCGCAGGTCATCAGTCGTGGACCCACCCCGCAAGAGCGGCTCGTGCTCAACTCGCTCATCGTCAAGACCGAGACGGTTCGTGGCTTGCGGTTCAAGTATCCTGTGCCGATCGCCATTCAAAACCGCGCTGCGATCGAATTGTTCGTGACGGAGAAACTCGCCGAAGAGGACATCGCAACGGACAAGCTCGTGTATACGGCACTGGGCCTGATTCCACCCGACATGGACGTCAAACAACTCATGGTCGACGTGATGGGTGAGCAGATCATCGGCTACTATGACCCAGACGATGACCGCTTCGTGATTCGAGACGACGTGATGGCGAAGCTCGGTGCAGGACACGCGACGGGAGAAAGCGAGAGCGTCATCGTGCACGAGCTCGTTCATGCGCTCCAAGGGCAGCACTTGGGCTTGCGCGAGCAATTCGAAAAGGACCGCGATACCGACTCCGCCCTCGCCTACCAGTCCATTGTCGAAGGCGACGCCACGCTCGCGATGATTGCTTTTTTGGCAAGCGCGTCGAACATGCCACTGCGGCTGATGCTGGGACGACTCGACGCGATGGTGGCGATGGCCAAGGCCGCACAAGGCGCCAACGAAGAACTCGACAAGGCACCGCCCATCGTTCGCGTCACCCTCGTAGCACCCTACTTCGAGGGGCTGCGCTTTGTGGGCACCCACTACCGTGACGGCTCATGGGACTCGGTCAACCGCACGTTCGAGATTCGCCCTCCAAGTATGGAGCAAGTGTTGCATGTGGAGAAATACGGCATCGATCCGCCGGTGAAGGTGAAGCTCGAACCCGTCAAGACCCTGATCGACGCGGGATACAAACTCGCGAAAGAAGACACCCTCGGTGAGCTTGAGATGTCGGTGTATTTGGGCCTGCCCGGTGCGAAGCCCAACCTGGGCGCCGCTGCCGGCTGGGGAGGCGATCGACTCCATGTTTATCAACACCCTTCGGACGCGCACGCCGCCGTGGTCGTCTGGCTGACGCGCTGGGACAGCAAAAAGGATGCAGACGAGGCTGCGCGTGCAGCCCTGCCAGGCGGCGGACGCGTTGCGCAGCGCGGAAAAGACGTGCTCTTTGTGCGCAATGCGGACCTCGGACTTGCTGAACAAATTCGGAAAGAAGTGAGCCGCGCATCGCAGGTTTCTTTCCCTTCATTCGTGAATCCTTAGCTTTTTCTTCGCCCTTCCTTAGCCAACAAGGCCTCTTGTGCTATTCCCCGCGGCCTATGACTCCTCACGTTCACGGCCCCGACTGCGATCACGATCACGATCACTCCCACACGCCGCCCGACTTCGACGTCGAATCCACGCTGAAAATGGACTCCAGTGTCCAAGGTCAGCTCGATGTGGCTGTGCCGTGGAAGCGCGTGCAGCAAGAGCTTCAGAAAAGCTACCAAGAGGTCTCCAAGCACGCGCGCATTCGCGGCTTTCGACCCGGCAAGGCCCCCATGAATGTGGTCAAGCAGATGTATGGCAAGCGCGTACGAAGTGAAGTGACTTCGCACCTTGTCGAACTCGGCTTGCTGATGGCGCTCCAAAAGCACGAACTCGACATCGTCGCGCAACCGGAAGTGACCCCCGAGGCGATCAAAAGCGGCGAGCCACTACGTTTTAAGGCCGACGTCGAGATGCGGCCGAAGATCGACAAAGTCGAAACCAAGGATTTCAATGTCGACAAGCCCGTGTACGAGGTCACAAACGAAGACGTCGACCACGAGCTCGAAGCCCTGCGCCTGCAGAACGCCGACGTACGCACACCGGAGCCCATGCGCCCCTCGAAGAAACACGACATTCTCACCATCGACTATACGGTCACGGCGGATGGCGAGAAGAAGGAAGAGTTGTCTGCGGAGGGTCGCGAAGTGAGCCTCGGTACCGACGACCTTGCCGAGGAGTTCGAGACCGGGCTTCTCGGTCTTCAACCGGGCGACTCGAAGTCGATTGAGATGCAACCTGACGAAGAGCACCCAAACGAAGAGCTTCGCGGTAAGAAAACGGTCTTCGAGGTAACGGTCAAAGCGCTCAAAGAGCGCCTGCTGCCAGAGCTCGATGACGATTTTGCAAAAGACGTGGGTGATTACGAAACACTTCTCGAGCTGCGGATGAAAACACGCGAGCGACTTGAGAAGCTCTTCAGCGACCAGAGCGAAGCGGCGCTTAAGCGCGCCCTGATCGACAAGCTGATCGAACTCAATCCCATTGAGGTTCCACCGAGCCTGGTGGCGAGAGAGCAGCAACAGTCGCTCTACCAGATGGCGAGCTACGCCTACATGAGCCAGCAGCCCTTCGACGCCGAGAGCGCACAGGAAGCCGCAAAGGAGTCGGGCGAACGGCGTGTTCGCGCAGCGCTCCTACTCGGTGCCCTAGCCCGGCAGGAGAAGATCTCCTTCGAGCCCGCGGATCTTGAGGCCAAGTATACAGAGATCGCGGAGGCGACCGGCAAGCACGTGGCCAAGGTGAAGGCGGAGTATGCCGACCGCAGAGATGCGATTGAAAACGAGGTCCTTGAGGAGAAATTGATGGGGCACCTTCGCTCGATTGCAGTGATATCGGAGCGATCCATCAAGGACGAAGAAACGAAAGAGAGCGCCTAGGAACAAAGAATCCTAGGTATTCAAATGAAGTTGCCGGGCTGAGTTCCGGGCGTTACCATCTCGGGAGGTAGGCGGACTTTGACAGATCGAAAATCAGAAGAGGGAAACGTCAATCTTAAGTGCTCGTTCTGTGGCAAATCACAGCGCGAGGTTAAGAAGCTTATCGCTGGGCCGACGGTCTACATTTGCGACGAGTGCATTGGCCTTTGCAACGACATCATCGCCGAGGAAGTCGACCGCGAAGAGTCGGAGACGGGCAATGCGCCACTGCCGACGCCCATGGAAATCAAAGAAATCCTCGATCAGTATGTGATCGGTCAGCACCAGGCCAAAAAGACTCTCTCCGTCGCTGTTCACAACCACTACAAGCGCATCGAAACAAAGGTCGGCTCCGACGACGTCGAACTTCAAAAGTCGAACATCCTTCTGCTCGGACCGACGGGCTCAGGTAAGACCCTACTCGCGCAGACGCTCGCAAGGATTCTAAACGTCCCGTTTGCGATCGCCGATGCCACCACCCTCACCGAGGCCGGTTACGTCGGCGAAGACGTCGAGAACATCATCGTGCAGCTTTTGCAAAACGCCGACCACGACATCGAGCGCGCGCAGCGTGGCATCGTCTACATCGACGAAATCGACAAGGTGGCGCGCAAGGGTGACAACCCGTCCATCACCCGAGACGTCAGTGGCGAAGGCGTGCAACAGGCACTGCTCAAGATCATCGAAGGCACGATGGCGAACGTACCTCCCAAAGGCGGACGCAAACACCCACAACAAGAGTTCGTGCAGATCGACACCGCCAACATTCTCTTCATCTGCGGCGGCGCTTTCGTCGGCTTGGATGAAATCATCCAGCGTCGTGTGGGCGAAAAAACACTGGGTTTCGGCGCCGACTTACAGAGCAAGAAGGACAAACGTTTGGGTGAAGTGCTCATGCAGGTCCAGCCTGAAGACTTGCTCAAAGCCGGGCTTATCCCAGAGTTCATCGGTCGCTTGCCCGTCGTCGCCACGCTTCACGAGCTCGACGAGGACGCACTCATCGACATTCTGACTCAACCTCGAAATGCGCTGGTCAAGCAGTTCCGCAAGCTCTTCGAGATGGACGGCGTAGAGCTCCGTTTCACCGACGGCGCGCTGCGCGCCATTGCGCACGAGGGCATCGAACGGCAAACAGGTGCTCGCGGGCTTCGGGCCATCTTGGAGCGCGCGATGCTTGAGACGATGTACGACATTCCTTCGCGCGATGGCGTTAAAGAGGTTGTCGTGAGCGAAGACGTCATCTTGCGCGGCGAGCAGCCCTTGGTCGTCTACGAAACCGAAAAAGAATCCAAGGGTTCGCCCAAAGCCGGAATGGCCTAGCGGGTCCAAACCAAAAGACTATGTTCTTCCACCGAAGTGACGACAACAGCGGCTCGGCGCATGTGCTTCCGCTACTCCCCCTTCGCGACATCATCGTGTTCCCACACATGGTGGTGCCTCTGTTCGTCGGACGCGACAAGAGCAAGCGCGCGCTCGACGAGGGCATGCGCAAAGACAAGCTCATCCTGCTGGCCGCCCAGAAGAAGGCGACGACGAACGACCCCAACCCCGAAGACGTCTTTGACGTGGGTATCGTCGGCAAGATCGAGCAGCTGCTGCGCTTCCCGGACGACACCGTCAAAGTGCTGGTCAAGGGCCTGCACCGCGTACGCATCACCCGCTTCGTGTCCACCGAAGACTGCTTTCGCTGCGAGGTCCGAGAGATCGTGGAACCGCTCGGTCGACGTGATGAGCTCGGCGGACTCGTGCGCGCGGTTCAAACCGCGTTCGAAAGCTATCTCAAGATTAATAAGCGTGTCCCCCCCGAGACGCTGGCTACCGTGCAAGGCCTGGAGGACCCCTCGCGCTTGGCCGATACGGTCGTCGTGCACCTGACCACCATCAAGCTCAAAGACCGGCAAGAAATCCTTGAGACCATCGACCCGATCAAACGGCTCGAACGACTACTGCAGCTACTCAACGGCGAAATCGAAATCCTGCAAGTCGAACGCAAGATCCGAACGCGCGTCAAAAAGCAAATGGAGCGCTCGCAGAAGGAGTACTACCTCAACGAGCAGATGCAGGCAATTCAGAAGGAACTCGGCGAACAAGACGAGTTCAAAGCCGAACTGCGTGAGATCGAAGAGAACATCGAGACGCGCGGCTTGTCGGAACAAGCGAAGGACCGTTGTCTTCGTGAACTCAAGAAGCTTCGCACGATGCAACCGATGAGCGCCGAGTCGAGCGTGATTCGCAACTACCTCGACTGGGTTCTCGCCCTTCCGTGGAACAAACTATCCGACGAGCGCGCGGACATCGAGTTCGCCGAAAGTGTATTGGATGAGGACCACTTCGGCCTTGAGAAGGTCAAAGAACGCGTACTTGAGTACCTCGCGGTGCACGTACTGGTCGGAAAGATCCAAGGTCCCGTCCTGTGCCTCGTCGGACCACCGGGGGTAGGCAAAACATCGCTCGCGCGCAGTATCGCACGGGCGATGGGCCGCGAGTTTGTTCGTCTGTCGCTGGGTGGTGTGCGCGATGAAGCCGAGATTCGGGGCCACCGCCGTACGTACATTGGGGCGCTCCCGGGTCGCCTGCTGCAGTCACTGCGGCGCGTCGGCACGAACAATCCCGTGTTCCTGCTCGACGAGATCGACAAGATGTCCTCGGACTTCCGCGGAGACCCGGCCTCAGCCTTGCTCGAAGTGCTCGATCCGGAGCAAAACAGCGAGTTTGCCGACCATTACCTCGACCTCGACTACGACCTTTCGAATATCATGTTCGTGACGACAGCGAACACGCTCTCGGGGATCCCCATCCCGCTGCGCGACCGCATGGAAATCATCGAGCTCGGTGGCTACACCGAATACGAAAAGAAGAACATCGCCAAACAATACCTGTTGCCACGACAAATCGAAAAAGCAGGGCTTGAAAAATACAGCGTCACCTTCACCGACGAAGCTGTTCGTCGCATCATGCACGAGTACACAAAAGAGAGCGGTGTACGCGACCTCGAGCGAACACTGGGCCGCGTTTGCCGAAAAATCACACTCGAGGTGCTCAAGCTGGGCGACGAGGAGGCCTCACAGGCCGACTTCGCAGTCACGAGCGAAAACATTGGTGATTACCTTGGGGTTCCTCGATTCAGTGCCGAGCGAAAAAAGAACAAGCACCTGGTGGGTCTGACAACAGGCCTCGCCTACACATCGATGGGCGGCACCACGCTCGATTGCGAGGTAACGATTGTCAAAGGCAAGGGGAAGCTCGTCATCACGGGTCTTCTTGAAAAGGGGATGCAGGAGTCCGCCCAAGCCGCGATGAGCTACATCCGCTCGCGACAAAAAACCCTCGGCCTGACTGAAGACTTTTACGAAGAAAACGACGTCCACATCCACTTCCCAGAGTTCGTTCCCAAAGATGGCCCCAGCGCGGGCATCACGATGGCGACCAGCATCGCTAGCGCTCTCTTACGCATCCCGGTGCGTAAGGACGTGGCGATGACAGGCGAGATCACGCTTCGCGGGCGCGTCCTACCCATCGGTGGACTCAAGGAGAAGCTCCTGGCCGCCAAGCGCGCCGGGATCTTGACGGTGCTCGTGCCGAGCGAGAACCGCAAGGACTTCGGCGACATTCCCGACCTCATCACCGAGGGGCTGCGCATCGTGTTGGTCGAGCACATGGACCAAGTCCTGCGCGAAGCTCTGGCGCTAAGCGAACCGGACTCGCTGTTCGGGCAACGTCCTGCACCACCGGAGTACCACGATGGCAAGTGGCACGAGTCCGAGCCCGAACGCGAACCACATGGTGTGCCTGCACCCACCGTGGATGCGCCAGAAGCACAGCAATAACAATGACTGAATACAGCCTCCGGGCGTTGCGTCGAACCAAGACGATGTCTAGGATCGACCGCAACTGGAGGTAGACGTGTACAAAAAACTAGCCATGATGATTTTCGCTTTGGCGACTTTCCCACTTCTTACCAGCTCGAGCGCAGACGCCCAGGTTCGCGTCGACTTTGCCAACTTCGAAGTCTCCCAAAACGGCAATGACGTCGAGATTCAATATGTCATCTCCAAGGAAGGTTGGAGACTGCTCGGGGGCGCCAAGGCCAAGCCTGTCATCGCAGCATTCTTCCGACCGGGTAAGGGCGGTGCCGAGCACAAGGCGGAGGCTGCCATCACGGAACGCTTGGGTAAGGTCGTCATCCCGGCGCCGTACAAAGACTTCCAACTGATGCTGCGCGTGCGCGACAAGATCCCATCCACAAAGCGGGTCGTTGGTATGCAGTTTGGCAAGCTCAAACCGAGTTTTCTGGGCTTTATGTCGGACGAGATCCCGCAGGGGAAGACTTCGGGTTTTCGCAAGACGGACGCAGTGAGGCGCTAAGGTCGCTTCATCCTAGACATCACGCGTGGGCCTGGCTAGGCTGGGGACGCTCACCGGGAGGGTAGCTCAGTGGTAGAGCGTCGCCCTTACAAGGCGAACGTCGCAGGTTCGACCCCTGTCCCTCCCACCGCCGAGCCTCTAAGAACCTGTCTGCTGCGTTTCGGTGGTGATATGAGCGCGATCATTCTATTCTCCCGCCCATGTTACGCCGCGTGTCCATCTTCGCTCTGGGCTTTGTGCTGCTCGGCTGCCTACCTTATTCACCGGTCGAACACGCCAAGCCACCACTGGAGGTTCCCGAAAAGTACGCCCATAGCGAAGTCGCAAAGAACGCAGGCCAACGCTGGTGGGAGTCGCTTGGCGATGCGCAGCTGAACACGCTGGTCGAGACCGCTCTGACCGGCAACTTCGATGTCATGATTGCGTGGGCACGACTGGAGCAAGCCCAAGCTGTCGCGACCGCAGCGGGCGCACCCCTTTGGCCCTCGCTCAGCGCATATGCAACGGTATCGAAAAGCGTTCCAATTCCCGGATTCGATGTCGAGCAGATTCGCTTGGGCGCACAGGCCGCGTACGAGCTGGACCTGTTTGGCCGGAACCTAACCGAAGCGGAAGCGGCCGGACTCGAGTCTATCAACGCGCGCGACAATGTCGAAGTCGCTGCAATTACGGTGAGCGCTGAAACCGCCCAGGCGTATTTCAATCGCATCTACTCAGCTCACCGCGTGAAAATCTTTGAGGAGCAGCTTGAGACCAACAACGAGTATCTTGATCTCATTGAGCTACGTTTTGAAAAAGGCCTCTCGTCGGCACTCGATGTCTATCAACAGACCGACCGATCCATCGCCACTGAACAGGCACTTCTTTCGGCCAAGCTAGACGAGAGGACGGCCATTTACACGTTGGCACAACTACTCGGCAGAGCTCCGTCTCAAAACTTTCAGATGCAGATTCCAGAAGAGCTGCCCATCCCACCAAAGCTACCGGAAGATGGTATTTCCAGCAGCTTGCTCGTGCAGCGGCCGGACGTGCGCGCTGCGCGCCGCTCCGTGACCATCGCAGACAAACGTGTGGGTATTGCCATCGCTGAATACCTCCCGCGCCTTTTCTTAGATGGCGGATTGTTTTTCCTCAATAACGGGTTCGATGAATTCACGCTCTTCGACAACCTCCTTTACTCGTTCACCGCCCAGTTGACCCAAAACATCTTCGACGGTTTCGCGCGTGAGGCTCGGATTGATCAGAACGAGGCACTGGTGCGAGAAAATCTCATGGTCTTCGGCCAAAGGATGCTCAGAGCCATCGTGGAGGTGGAAACCGCGCTGGCGACCGAAAAGAATCAGACAGAACTCTTGGACGTGGTTGGAAGGCGACTTGAGCAGAATACCAAGACGCTGCGCGAAGCCCGCGCGCGCTATGAACGGGGCTTGTCCGATTTTCTGCCGGTGCTCACCGCGCAAAACGCCGCGCAGGCGGCAGAGGTTGCCCTCCTTGACGCAAAGCGGGCACTGCTCTTCGCGCGGATTCAACTCCATCGCGCTCTCGGCGGAACCTGGACCCGGAAGTTGGTTCAGCCTACTTGGGTCGAGCCCGAAGACGGCGAGGCGCCAGCGGTTCCCCCGGTTGAAGACAGCGCGTCCGACGAGTAGCCATTTGCGCCTTTTGGCACCATGTTGCATAGATGGAACCCGAACCGAGCACTCCCAACCCGAGCGAGCCCGCGCCAGAGGTGGCAGCGGCCCCATCCGCTCCTAAGCGGCAGCGTGCGATTTGGGTCCTCCTCGCACCGTACGCGATCGTCCTGGCGGGCGTCGCCACTTGCTCCGCACTCGTAAACTCCTCCCCAGCGGCGAAAACCAAGGAAGCACACGATAGCCGTCCGCTGGTCAAGGTGGAGGAGGCCAAGCTGGGCAGCCACCCACTCACCATCCATGTTTTCGGTGCCGTCATGCCATCGCAGCAAGTCACGCTGCAGTCCGAAGTCGGCGGCCGCGTCATCTGGCAGAGCGACGAGCTTATCCCGGGCGGGCGTTTCTCCGCTGGCGAACGCATGATCAAGATCGACCCACGAAACTATCAAGTCGCGCTCCAGCAACAAAATGCTCAGTTGGGTAAGAGCAAGATGGAGTACGAGCTCGAACAGGGCCGACAAGAGGTTGCTCAACGCGAATGGAAGATCATGGGCGGTGAGACCAAAAACGACCTGGCTCTTCGCGGGCCACAAGTGCGGACAGCGGAGGCCAACCTCGAAGCTGCCCAGAGCGGCCTGACGCGGGCTCGCATCGACCTCAGCCGTACCACCCTCAAAGCGCCTTTTGATGCCATCGTTCAGTCCGAAATGGTCGACATTGGGCAGCTCGTCGCTCCCCAGGCCCCCTTGGCGACCCTCGCGGGCACAGACAGCGCCTGGGTCCAAGTCTCCGTTCCGACGGACCGTCTCCGGTGGATTGGTCTCGAAGGGTTCGGAAGAAGTGTGCAGCCCGAGGCCGTGGTGCATTACGATTCGGGCGGCACGCGCCATCAACGCACAGGCAAAGTGACGCGGCTTTTGGGTGAACTCGACCCGAGCGGACGAATGGCACGCCTCCTCGTTGAAGTAAAAGACCCGCTCAGTGTGCAAGAGGACAACAAGTCGCTCGCACCGATTTTCTTCGGAACCTATGTCGAAGTCGAGATCAAAGGTCAGACTCTCGAGGGCGGAGTGCAAGTGCCACGGCGTGCGCTACGTGAAGGGAACCGCATCTACATCGCGAAGGACGGCAAGCTTGAGATTCGCAAGGTCACGCCAGCCTGGAGAGAAACGAAGAGCGTCATCATTCAAGACGGCATCCGTGAGGGCGAGCAGTTCATCACGAGCCGCATCCCAACAGCGGTACCCGGAATGAAGATCCGCACTGTGACCGAGGGCGCCGCTCGCGACCTCAGCGAAAGCAACGAGGAAAGCTCGGTTCACCCGCGCAAGCCGACCGACGAGCGTGATACATGAGCGAGGCAGATGGGACACCCTACCGCGACGGGCCCCATGACGAAGTGCCTTCGAAACGCGGCGTAATCGACTGGATGGCCGAAAATGCGGTCGCGTCTAACCTGCTCATGCTCGTCCTCATCTTGGGCGGACTCGTGTTCCTTGGCCGCGTCAAGCAAGAGGTGTTTCCCTCCTTTGACTTGGACCAAGTGCTCGTGCAGGTGCCCTACCCCGGAGCAAGTCCGGCGGAAGTTGAACAGGGCGTCATCCTGGCTGTCGAAGAAGCGGTTCGCGGACTCGATGGCATCAAGGAAGTTCGATCAACCGCGAGTGAAGGCACGGGCGTCGTCGCGATCGATTTGTTGCTGGGCACGGACGCAAACAAGGTGCTCGCGGATGTAAAGAGCGCCGTAGACCGCGTGACGTCATTCCCCGAAGAGATCGAACGCCCCGTAGTATCGCTCGCGACGATCCGACAGCGGGTCATCGACATCATCATCTCAGGCGATGTGCCTGTCGAGAGCCTGCGAGCGCTTGCGGACCGCACGCGAAACGAACTGCTATCGCGCAACGACATCACCTACGTCGAGCTGGTCGGTGCGCGCGCTCGCGAAATCAGCATCAACATCCCGCAGGACCAACTTCGGGCATACGGTCTTACGCTCAACGAAGTCGCTGCAACCATCGGTCAGAGTTCCGTCGAAATCCCGGCAGGTGCCGTCAAAACCGAAGGCGGGCAGGTCTTGCTGCGGGTCGCCGAGCGAGCCGACCAAGGCTCCGACTTCGCCGACATCGTCCTGCGAAGCTTTCCCAACGGCACCCAGGTTCGAGTCAGGGACATCGCGCAAGTCGAAGACGGATTCGCCGAAACCGACGAGGAGATGCTTTTCGACGGCAAGCCGGCACGCACGGTTCGCGTGTACCGGGTGGGAAGCGAAACGCCCATCGGCGTAGCAACGGCGGTCAAAGACTACATCGAGAAAAACAAAGACCGCTTCTCCGAGAACGTGTCCGTGACGACCTGGGACGACCGCTCGAAGATGTACCGCCAACGCATCGACTTATTGGTGCGCAACGCCATCCTGGGTCTCATTCTCGTCCTACTCACGCTCGGCATGTTCCTTGAGCTACGACTGGCCTTTTGGGTCACCATGGGGATTCCGATTTCATTTATCGGATCCATTCTGTTTCTCCCGTCGTTCGACGTGTCGATCAACATGATATCGCTCTTCGCGTTTATCGTGACGCTGGGCATGGTGGTCGATGACGCGATCATCGTAGGCGAAGCCATCTACAGCCACATCCAAGCTGGGCACAGTCGCATGAAGGCAGCCGTCCTCGGGGCTCGCGAAGTTGCACGACCCGTCATCTTGTCGATTCTAACGACATGCGTGTTCTTTGCACCCATGCTCTTCGTGCCGGGTGTGACAGGAAAGTTTTTCCGGGTCATCCCGATCGTCGTCATCATGGTTTTGATGATGTCGCTGGTGGAGTCGCTTTTGGTCTTGCCGGCTCACCTCGGGCACAAAAACCGCTTTCTTCGTTTCATTTTGCTCGCACTTATTGGCTGGCCCGCCGCGCTTCTTCTGTTTGTGCCCGCATTGCCTGTCGAAATTGTCCAGCGACTGCTCGGCACGCCCAAAGAAGAACGACTGCTTGCAAAAATTGCGATTCTGATCCGTGATGCTCTGACCCAAGTTGAGGCCGGAGTCGCTCGCTTGTCGGGTGCGATCGAATCACGCTTCGCTCGGCGACTCGAAGTGTTTATCGAGAATCGCTACCGCCCCTTCCTCGCCACCGCCTATCGGCATCGGTACATTACCTTGGCCGTTTCTGCAGCTGCCTTCTTCATCGCCGTCGGATGGGCGCGCGGCGGCCATATCGAGTTTACATTTATGCCCAAAACGGAGGGCGATTGGGTCGTTGCATCCGTCGCGATGCCGTACGGAACCGACATCGAGGAGACCCGAGAGGCGCTGAGCCAAGTGGATCAAGCGCTGAGCGAAACTCTGAAACACTTTGGAGACCCGGAGCGACTCAACGAAGGTCGACTGACCCAACTCGGCAATGATAGTCGACCACGCGGTGGTCCGCGTGGGAGCGCCCCTTCGGAAGCGTCAACCCACCTGGCGATGGCGTGGATTACGCTGGTCGACTCTGGAAAGAGAAAGTTCACAGCTGGAGAGTTCGCCAAAGAGTGGCGGGAACGAATCGGCGACATCCCCGGCATCGAATCACTGAAGTTCAGTTTTTCGATCGGTGCTTCGTCAGACACGCCGATCGATTTTCGGCTCTCGCATCCAGACCCGGACACGCTTGAGGACGCTGCAGCTGCGCTCGCCGAACGCATCCGCAAGTTCGACGGTGTGATGGATGTCGAAGACGGTTTTGAGGAAGGCAAGCCCCAACTCGACATTCGACTCAAACCCGAAGGGCGTGCCGCCGGTCTCACCCAAATGGACGTCGCGCGGCAACTTCGCGCGGCATTTTACGGCGCCGAGGCGCTCCGGCAGCAACGAGGTCGCGATGAAATACGCGTTTACGTCCGGCGGCCACGCGAAGAACGCAGCTCGATCGCCGAAATCGAGAACCTGATCTTGCGCACACCCGATGGCGGCGAAATGGCGCTCTCCGCGGCCGCTGACACCGAATACACGAACTCCTACACGAGCATTCAACGCACAGACGGCCGTCGAAACCTCAATGTGACGGCCGATGTGGTGCCGGGCGTGGGCAACACCCAGCGCGTGATGCAGACCACGTGGCGCAAACACATCCCCGAACTGAAGAGCAAGTTTCCTGGCTTGGTCGTCGAGTCTGGCGGCGAACGGCGCAGCCAACAAGACACGTTCACCAGCCTCGCACAGAACGGAACTGTTGCGCTGCTCGTGATGTTCGCGTTACTTGCCATTGCATTTCGCAGCTATATTCAACCCGCGATCGTAATTCTGGGCGCGGTTCCCTTTGGCTTTGTTGGAGCTTTATTGGGACACATCATCATGGGCTACGACCTGAGTATGATTAGTATCCTGGGAATCGTTGCCTTATGCGGCGTGGTCGTTAACGACTCGCTGATTTTGGTCGTCGCTGTCAACGAGTACCGGGAGCGGCATCGAGATGACAGCGCCAAGGGGATTCGAGACGCGGTGATGTTCGGGGGCACACGTCGTTTTCGACCGATTCTCCTAACGTCGCTCACGACCTTTTTTGGCCTGATGCCGATGATCTTGGAGACTTCTGTCCAAGCGCGATTTTTGATTCCGATGGCGCTGAGCCTCGGCTTCGGTGTGCTTTTCGCGACGGTCGTTTTGCTATTGGTCGTGCCTTCGGCGTATGGTGCGGTTGAGGACATCAAGCGGCTCGCGAGCCGCCCGCTGCGCGAGCGCAGCGCTGATACATCCTCCCTTCGCGCAACATGAAGAAGCTCCTCCGATATCTAGTCCGTAGTTTTCTGAAAGGACTTCTCGTCGTTCTGCCGATCGCGCTGACGGCCTACATTCTGTACGCCATCATCCTGCTGCTCGAGGATATGCTTCCCACGGAAAATCCTCTGATTGGAGGTGCAATCGTATTGGCGAGCGTCACGATCGTGGGCATTCTCGCTGGCAATGTTGCGGGTCGGCGTGTGCTGCGCAGCTTCGAGCAGCTAATTCGCCAAGTTCCGATCATCAAACTGTTCTACGCGGCCATCAAAGATCTACTCTCGGCCTTCATCGGCGACCGACGGAGTTTCGAAAACCCCGTGATCGTTGACATCGATCCGTCCCGAAACGTATCGGTGCTCGGCTTTGTCACCTGTGATTCCTTTCCGGACGCAAAGCTCAAAGACCACGTCGCGGTCTACATCCCACAGTCCTACAACTTCGCGGGCAACCTGCTCGTGGTTCACCGTGACAGGGTGCGCCCGATCGACGCTATCGCCTCGGAGTTCATGGCGTTCATCATGAGCGGCGGCGTGGCCCAGATGAACGCCGCGCGCACCATTTCAGACTCTACCTGGGCAGGCAAAGGCTTTCCGTTTCGGCGCAGCAACCTGCCCCCACCCGACCCAGATGGCCGCAAAGAGTAGAGCCGTGAAGAGCCAACAGTAGAGCCGCGATGAGCGTGCGAGGTACAAAGAACCGGATTTGCTATTTGCAAATCCATGGTTCGACTTCGAGCCGTGAAGAGCCAAAAAGGGAGTGACCGGTCGAGACCCCACCAAAGAGCATCGCCGGCCAACGCGTTCCCGTTACGCTATTGAAACACTGCACAACACATGCCATCGCCTACAACACAGAATGATTTCGTTTTCTGACGACGAGTGGGGTTTGCAGTTCCCGATCACGGACAAAGCGTCGAGGACAGAAGACCTCGTTTCCCGAAAGTTTCAGCGGACGTGCAAAAGGACCCAGAATATGGCAGTTCTCACCTCGTGGATACGCGAGAACTGCAACAATTCGTCGCCCAAACCTGGAAGGACTCCATCACACCAGAGCTGATCGAGTACATCAAGATTCCGGCGCTGAGTCCGGACTTTGACGCGGATTGGCAAGCCCACGGGCATATCGACCGAGCGGTCGCGCAGGTTCATGCCTGGTGCGAGCAGCAGCCGATCGAAGGGCTGTCGATTGAGGTTGTGCGTCTCGAGGGCCGAACACCGGTCATGTTGATGGAGGTGCCTCCATTCGGTGTAGACGCAACTCAAGCGCCAACGGTGTTGCTCTATGGACACCTCGACAAGCAGCCGGAGATGCAGGGCTGGGATGAGGATAAGGGACCATGGAAGCCGGTCCGCATCGGAGACAAGCTTTACGGTCGCGGTGGCGCGGACGACGGCTACGCTGCGTATGGCTCACTCACGGCGATCGCCGCTCTACAAAAGCAGGGAATCGCCCACGGCCGCTGTGTCGTCTTGATCGAAACGAGCGAAGAAAGCGGTAGCAAAGACCTACCTGCCTACATCGAATCGCTTCAAAATCGTATCGGTACACCCGAGCTCGTGATCTGCCTCGACTCGGGGTGCGGCAATTACGAGCAGCTTTGGTCAACGACCTCTTTGCGAGGCCTAGTCAATGGTGTGCTCACCGTGCGCGTCCTGGACATGGGCGATGGCTCGTCGCCAAGCGGGGTCCACTCCGGAAACGGTGGCGGAGTTATACCGTCATCCTTTCGCATCCTGCGCCAACTGCTCGATCGCATCGAGGATGTGGAAACCGGCGCGATCAGGATCGAGTCCATCAACATCGAAGTGCCCCAGCAACGTGTCGAACAGGCCAAGGCAGCGGCGACCGCGCTCGGCGATCAGCTATGGACAGGGTTTTCCTGGTCGGGGGAAACCAAGCCGTTGGCCACCGCACACGAACTGGTGCTCAACCGAACGTGGCGTCCGTGCCTTGAAGTTGTCGGAATGGGTGGCGTGCCGGACCTGCGTGGCGGTAACGTTTTGCGGGCGCATACTTCGGCGAAGCTTTCTCTGCGTCTACCGCCCACCGTCGACGGCGAAGCTGTTCGTAGAGAACTCAAGCAACTTCTTGAGGAGTCACCACCGCACGGTGCAAGCGTGTCCTTCGAATCGAAGCATGGCGACACAGGTTGGAACGCGCCCACGGTCGCACCCTGGTTGGACGACGCACTTCAGGAAGCGAGCGAAACCGTGTTCGGCAAGCCCGCGATCTACATGGGCGAAGGCGGAAGCATTCCCTTTATGGGTATGCTTGGGAAGAAGTTTCCCGACGCGCAGTTTGTCATTACGGGTGTCTTGGGTCCCGAATCGAACGCGCACGGTCCGAACGAGTTCATCCATCTAGCTTACGCGGAGCGGGTGACCAGCTGCGTGGCGCTGATACTCGCCAAGCACTGCGCTCGATAACCACAAAGACGCCGTAGCGCCCCAAATACTTCTGCGGTAGCGTGCCGCCCATGTCGATCTCTCCCACTATATCGATCTCAGCCGCAGGCAAGTCGATGGAGGCCATTGTCTCGCTGTGTAAACGCCGCGGTTTCGTTTACCCAGCGAGCGAAATCTACGGCGGAATCAATGGTTTTTGGGACTATGGCCCGCTCGGTGTCGCACTCAAGAACAATATCCGCGATCACTGGTGGCATCAGATGGTCGAGTGCCCGCCTCTCGGCCCCGACGGTCAGCCGCTATCCATCGTCGGGCTCGACTCGTCCATCATTCAAAACCCACAAACATGGGTCGCCTCCGGTCACGTCGGTGGCTTTTCCGACCCGATGGTTGACTGCACCCAAACCAAGAAGCGTTACCGGCAAGACCAGCTGGACGTATTGGAAGTCCACAAGGGAGACCGAACGATTCGGCTCGCTTTCCCGGAGAACCAACCGGATACCATCAAGAAGAAGCTCAAGAAGAATAACATCACCGTCGAGGACGGCACCGTCAAGAACCTGACGGAGTTCGACCCCAGCGAGTACGCGACGATCGAGGGCCCCGATGCCAGCAAACCCGGCACCCTGACGGAACCGCGCGCGTTCAATCTGATGTTCGAGACTTTCGTGGGGGCAATCCAAAACGAAGACGCCAAAGCTTACCTTCGCCCGGAGACGGCACAGGGCATTTTTTTGAACTACAAGAACGTGCTCGACACGATGCGCGTCAAGGTTCCGTTCGGCATCGCACAAATCGGAAAATCGTTCCGCAACGAGGTTACGCCGCGCAATTTCATCTTCCGCTCTCGCGAGTTTGAACAGATGGAGATGGAGTGGTTCTGCGCGCCCGATGAGTCGGCACAATGGTACGAGTTCTGGAAACAGGAGCGGATGAACTGGTGGAGAACGCTTGGCATTTCTAAAGCAAACCTGCGCTTCCGTGATCACGATGCGGACGAACTGGCGCACTACTCCAATGCCTGCGTCGACGTCGAGTACAAATACCCCTTCACGGCACCCAAGTTTGGTGAACTCGAGGGTGTTGCCCATCGTGGTTGCTATGACCTCACCAAGCACCAGGAGCACAGCCGGACCAAGCTTGAGTACTTCGACCCGATGGCCCAACAAGCGGCCAAAGATGCCGGGCTCAGCAAGGACGAGGTTCGGGACAAAAGCCGCTATGTGCCACACGTCATCGAACCTGCCTCGGGACTTACGCGCGCGGTGTTGGTACTTCTGTGCGAAGCGTACACGCCGGACGATTCGCGAGCGAGCAAGGTCTTCATGAACTTTCTGCCAAAGTTCGCTCCGGTCAAAGCCGGTGTTTTCCCGTTGGTTGGCAAAGGGGAGATGGCCGAGACCGCCAACAAACTGTTCACGGACCTTCGCGCTCATTTCGTGGTCGAGCACGACGCCAAACAGAACATCGGAAAACGCTACGCGCGTATGGACGAAATCGGCACGCCGTTCTGTTTCACCGTCGACGGAGAAACCGCCACCGACCAGTGCGTCACAGTCCGACATCGTGACACACAAGGGCAAGAGCGCATATCTCTCGACCACGTGAAGGCTTACCTCAACGACGCGATTGGCTAAGCGACCTGCAACACCTTATGCTTAATGCATGGGTGTGGAGAAATGCCGAAGGCAGGCGGCTGCGATTTGTGTGCTGCTCACCGCATGCGCCTTCGAGGTCGAGCCCAGAACCGAAGCGCTCGCCAACGCCGAAGTCACCCTTGCCTATCCCGCTGTTGTTTCGCTCGGTTCGTGTAGTGCGACGATTGTCGCCCACGGGGTGGCGATCAGCGCCGCCCATTGTCGAACCGATGGCGGTCGCGCGCCGCTCTACCTGCACCGGCCCGACGGCACCATCACAAAGCTCGCAGACGTGACCAAGTGGGTAAGTCACCCCGAGCGAACACGAACCAATAACGACATTGCCATCCTCTTCTTCGATCCCCGCGCGAGCCAATTGGCAAACATCGAACCGCTTGCTGTCGATTGGCGGGAGCTGACCCCAAACGAAGCACTCGACCTGGTGGGGCACGGAGGTCGACACGAAGACATACCCCTCGACTATCAGAAACGCATCGGCCCAGCCCGACTCCTGTATTTATATGCCAAGACCGCGTGGGTAGAGCGCGATGGCGCCGCCGGGGTCGGTGCGTGCTTCGGCGACTCCGGTGGTCCTGCTCTGCGACAAAGAGGCGCGCCGGCGTTGGTCGGTGTGATGACACACTCCACCACACCATGCGGGATCTACACGCGCATTCAACGACTCGACGTGCACAAAGAGTGGTTTACACGCACGCTTCGTGACCAACGCCCAACGAGTCACCCGCCTTTTGGAGGAACCATCGAGGGCCAGCTTGTTGGCATCGACAACCAAGGCTTGGTCTCGGGCTGGCTATGTGATCCGGACGACTCGCAACGCGCACCACTGCTTGCTCTTTACTATGGCGGGCGCTGGCATATCGAAGAGCAGACCTATTTCACATCCTCGAACACTTCATCGCGCTGCCCGAACGGCGCCTTCTCCTTCAGCCACCAGCTCACTGACCCGGAGCGGCTGTGCGACGAGCCGATCATTGCAGCTGGATGGAACATCTCCGGCACTCCGGGCGGAAGCTTCCGTTTGCTCGACGGCTCGGGGGCTCGACTCGACTGCGACGCAGAGCGGCATCACGAACCAACGGGTGCGCTCACCATCACGCACGAAGGGCGCATAAGCTTGGTCCGCGGCTGGGCAAGCGACCCCGATCGCAATCAGGGGCTTTGGCTTCGCTTCTGGTCAGCCGAGCCAGGCGCGCCCGGCGTCATCCCGCAACCACCACAACTTGTCGATTTTCTCGGGCATATGCAAGCCGACGAATCGGGCTTGTTTGAAGCGAAGGTCTTGACGCCGCGCTGGCCGCTGCGAATCTGCGTGTTCGCTGTCAACGTCGGCGTGGGCGGCCGCGATCAACTGATCGGATGCGGTTCGCCGTTACCCTCACCGGCCCCCTGGCCTACTGCCTCATCGTCGGAAGCTTCATTTTGACTTTGCGCTCCTCGCCGTGCAGCGCGAGCTGACCACAAGCTGCAGCGATGTCGTCACCACGCTGTGTGCGAATCGTGCACGCCATGTTGCGCGCATGAAGCTCACCTTGAAAGGCCTCGACAGCACTCCAATCTGGAGCTTCGAGCACTGAATCGGAAACCGGATTCATCGGAATCAGATTCACCTTTGCACGCACCCCCTTGAGCAAGCGCGCCAGCTCCCTGGCTTCCGTGCGACTGTCGTTCACACCGCGGATAAGCGTGTACTCGATGGTGATTCGCGCGCGCTTCGGCATCGGATAGGCCCGCAAGGCTTCCATCAGCACGGGCAGCGGATACTTGCGGTTGATGGGCATGATCTCTGACCGCCGATCGTTGTCGACACAGTGAAGTGAGATGGCCAGCGCGACGCGACCGTCGAAGTCCCTTCCGAGGCGTTCGATTTCGGGAACAAGGCCGCTCGTCGAAACGGTCACGCGTCGTTTCGAGAGCGCGATCCCATCAGGGTGCGTGAGCAGCAAGAGCGCTCGCTGAACTGCCTCGTAGTTGTGAAGGGGCTCCCCCATGCCCATAAACACGACGTTGCGCAGTTGTTCGTCACCCTCAAGCGCCGCTCTGCCCAGGAGAACCTGCGCGACAATCTCGCCTGCGCCGAGGTGACGTTTGAGACCCGCGATACCCGAGGCACAAAAGACGCAGCCCATCGCGCAACCCACTTGGGAGGAAATGCACTGCGTCACGCGCGCACCCGCGGTTCGGCCGGGTAAGACTTCACGTTCCGCCTCGTCGTCATCTGTCATATCGCGAAGCTGTGGAATCAATACGGTCTCCACATCCTTGCCATCGGAAAAGCGCACCAGCGCCTTTCGTGTGTTGTCATGCGCGCGCCTCGCCTCAACCAGTTCGGCAAGCGGTCTCACACCCACTTCACGAAGCTTTGCGCGCAACGGTTTGGGCAAGTTGCCCATGTTCTCTGGCTCCAGCACGCCGCGTGCATGAACCCAGTGAAAAATCTGCTTGGCCCGAAACTTCGGCACGCCCCATTTGACGACGGCCGACTCCCACTCTTCTGGGAGCCACGAAATGGGATCGGACACGGCAGTCATACCGCGAAGCGTGCTACGAAGCTGCAAAAGCGCAAGTCAGACGTTTTTGCCAGCTTTAGCGAAGACGCTTCCACACGCGGTATTCTTCGCCAGCGGCACTCTTCATACGGCGCAAGCGGCGCAAGATACTCTGCGCGACTTCTCTGCCAGAGTTCTGCAAGCGAGCGAGCAGAGGCTCGTTCTCAAGGTCCATCGAGCGGAGGAGCCAACGTGGATCAGGGTCGTGCCCGGAAAAGTTTCGATACGCCTGCCCCTCCTCAATGCTCCCACCAACCTGAAGCACAGTGCGTCGAAAGCGTTCCGCAACCTCCCGGCTAAGCGCTCCGACCGGCTTGAACTGGGTGTAAAACGCGTCAGCGGCGAGCACGGACGACCACAAATAGCCATAGTACCCAGCGGCATAGCCACCCGAAAAGATATGCGAGAACGAAGTAATCTGCGCGTAGTCGTCGGGCAGTGGCTGGTCGGTGTAGCGCTGCGACGCTTGGCGCGCAAAGGCGAGCGCATCGCCATCGACGTCCGGGCTGAAGTCGCGGTGAAGGGCCAAGTCGACCAAGCTTAGCTGCAACTGGTACATGAGATTGTCCACCACCTGGTCGTTTCGGCCAGCCACAATCTCGTCGATCAGACCTTGCGGTACGGATGCACCCGTCTTGTGGTGTTTGGCAAACATACGAATCGCCTCGGGTTCAAAGCGCCAGAACTCCATGAGCTTCGACGGAAACTCGACGACATCCCGCGCGACCGCGGTGCCACCGATCGCGGGCACATCGACCTGCGAGAACATGTTGTGCATCAGGTGGCCAAACTCGTGAAACTGCGTACGCACCTCACCGAGCGACATCAAAAGCGGTCCGTCTGCATCAGCACCATTGATGTTGGTCGCGACAGCGCTGACGTTCGGCTGCTCGTTGGGCGCGGTCTCGAGCCCCAGATGCCAAGCGCCGGAGTTCTTCCCGGGCCGACTAAAGGGGTCGTAGTAGAATGAGCCTAGGTGGTTTCCCTCCGCATCCTCAACCTTGTAGAGCTTGACGCTCTCGTGCCAGACCGCCGCGTCTTGGACCTCACTGATCTTGATATCGTAGAGACGCTCGTAGACGTTGAGTACGCCACGAGTGGTATCTTCAAACTCTAAGTACTTGCGAATATCTGCGCCACCTTCGTCTTTGAGCTGGGAGTACTTGTGGCTCCAATACGCATCATCCCAGGGCTGGAGGTCGCCATCTCCTCCTTGCGAGCGGCGGAACGAACGAAGGTCGCGTCCCGAGCGTCGATAGTGCCGAACGACGTCGTCGCGCAAGCCTTCAATAAACTGAATTGCTGTGTCACCGTCCTGCGCCATGCGAGTCGATAGTTGGTAGTCGACGAAATTTTCGTAGCCCAAGATATTCGCTTTCTCGCGGCGCAGCTTGAGAATTTCGGCAACGATCGCGCTGTTGTCGTTGTCACCGCTGGCGCTCATCGCCTGAAGGCTTCGCCATACTTCTTCACGCAGCTCACCTTCGTGCGCAGTCCGGAGCAAGGTGCGTGCTTCGCTTTCCAGAAACACGGAGCCTTCTTTGTTCAAGCGCTGCGCACGGTCTAATCCCCGCTCGCGCAGATAGCTTGGCACGCCGTTGAGGTCTGCTTCGTCGCTGATGACAATGCCAAATCGATCCCGGGCGGCATTGACGTTGGATCGAAACTGATTGGAAAGCTTGTTCAGCTCGTTGTCGAGTTCGACGAGGCGACTCCGGACGTCGGGACTGAGTTTGATACCGTTCTTTTCATACTCTCCGATCAACTTTTGAAGATAGCGCTGCTTGGAGTCCGAGAGAGAGTTGAACTCCGCCGAGTCGCGGAGCTCAACCAGCCGCTGATAGAGGTCGTCACGAAGGGCGTTGCGGTCGAAGAAGTCGCCAAGCACTGGGTAAGCCTCATTGAACGCTGTGCGTAGCTCATCAGGCAATGCTCCCAACCCGCGCAGGTTCGTAAAGTACCTCGATAGCCGTCTTACGCGCTCGTAGGCGTCGTCGTATTGCGCGACGGTGTTTTCCCATGTGCGCGTACCCGCATTCGAAGCGATGTCGTCAAGCAGGTCCTGCGCCTCCTTCGCGGCACGTTCAAAAGCGGGAGTCAGATGCGACGGGTGGACCGAATCGATGGGTAGGTCGGTCCAAACGAAGTCGTGAAGGCGATTTGGGCCCGCAGTGAGGGAAGGTGTGGATTGAGACGCCTCGGCAGCGGCCATCTTGGCCTTCTTCGTGGTATTCGAGATCGAGATGGGCGTAACCCAACGCGACTCGCCCATTGCATCGGCCAGATCGAGCGCCAGATCGGCGGCATTCGTAGCCGCACGAATTGCAGCGCTCGCGACAGCCGCTTCGGAGCGCCCCCCTACGACCACCGTTGGCGTTGGCGCCGTCTCGAACTGGATCAGCCTTCGTGTGGCGTCTCCCACCCCCGAGAACGAAGGCACTGCCAGGGCAGCAATGGCGAGTAAGATCAGCGTTTGAACAGTGGAGTTCCCTCGGTTACACACGAGCCGACACTGTGCAAGGCTCGTGCCGTCAATCACATGACCTTACCCCCGCAAAAACCAAGAACTGGGGACACTCGCCGCAGGAAATGAGTGGCCAAGGCAACATCTGTGACCAGCGGCTTCATCCGCCGCCAGCATCAGACCGCTACGCCGAAATCCCGGAGCGCAGCATTGAGCGACGTCTTTTTGTCGGTGCTCTGCTTGCGCTGACCGATGATGAGCGCACAGGGCACCCCGAACTCGCCCGCCGGAAACTTCTTCGGCAGCGTCCCCGGGATGACCACCGAACGAGCCGGCACCGCCCCGCGCATCTCGACAGGCTCTTTTCCGGTGACATCGATAATCTTCGTCGATGAGGTGAGGACGACATTGGCGCCCAGCACAGCCTCCGCGCCAACCCGCACGCCTTCCACGACGATAGCCCGAGAGCCCACAAACGCCCCGTCTTCTATGATCACGGGCGTCGCACCTGGCGGTTCGAGTACACCGCCGATGCCGACGCCTCCGGAGAGATGCACGCCGCGGCCGATTTGAGCGCAAGAGCCCACGGTAGCCCAGGTATCGACCATGGTGCCGCTTCCGACCCACGCTCCGATGTTGACGTAACTTGGCATCATGATCGCGCCCTCTTCAAGGAACGACCCAAAGCGCGCCGTACCCGGTGGCACAACACGCACGCCTTGCGCGGCGAGGTCCTTTTTGAGGGGGAGCTTGTCGTGGAACTCGAAGGGACCGACCTCCATCGTTTGCATCTGCTGTACGCCGAAGTAGAGCAACACCGCTTGCTTGACCCAGGCGTGGGTGACCCAATCGTCATCTTCTTGCGTAGCCACACGCAATGCTCCCCGGTCGAGCAGGCCGATCACCTCGCGTACCGCGTCTGCGTGCTCGGCCAACTTTGAACGGTCTTCGAATACCGCCTCGATCGTCTCTTTCAATTTGGAGTAGTCCTGCATGTTGTGGTCTCTCTGGTCAGACGCGATGAGCGGTGTTTGAAGGAGAACGGGATTTGCTATCTGCAAATCAACGTTCGGGACAAACCCTAGCGAAGAGCGTTAAGAATTGCGTACCCCGAGTTCTGCGCCCGTGAAGAAGTAATCGATCTCCTTTGCGGCATTTTCAGCGGAGTCCGATCCGTGCACCGAGTTTTCTCCAATGTCTTTGGCGTAGAGCTTGCGAATCGTGCCCTCCTCGGCTTTCGCGGGGTCGGTCGCACCCATCAGAGCGCGGTACGCTTCGACTGCGTTTTCACCCTCCAAAACACTCACCACGACGGGACTGCGTGTCATAAAGTCCATCAGCTCACCGAAAAAAGGTCGCTCGCTGTGGACGGCGTAAAACCCCTCCGCGTCGCGGCGCGAAAGGTGAACCATCTTCATCGCTCGAATTTTGAGGCCTTTGCCTTCGATCATTGCGAGAATGTTACCGATATTATTCTTCTCGGTTGCGTCTGGTTTGATAATACTAAGCGTCTGCTGCGTTGCCATGATGTCGGGGGCTATACCATAGGCCCGCGCGAGCACAACAGGCGATCTACACGGCTAGTTTGGTCAAAACCCACTGGTTAATGCTCACGCCCTCGCGCTCCGCCTCTTCGGCGATGCGTTGATGAAGGGAGGTCGGCAGGCGAATCGTCATTCGGCCGGAGTACGTGTTCGTGGGTTTGGGAATGTGGTGACCGTGACGCTTGGCAGAATCGAGCCAGAGCTGCGCGGCCTCGAAGGCATTGGCGAGCGCTTCTTCCTCGGAATGACCATGGGTTACGCAACCATCCAGCGCGGGTACATGCGCAATGAAGCATGCGTCTTCGGCCGACCAGCGGACAACCACCTGGTAGTCCCTAGCGATGGGCCTTTTTGATCGCTTCTTCGACGAGTCTCTCTTGGTACTTTTTCGCATCTGAACCCGCTTTGCCCGAAATCACCACACTGACGCCTTTGGGATGGCGCCACTTCCGATGGGAGCCTTTGGCACCGAGCTTCTCGAACCCGGCCCGAGACAATGCCGCCTCCAATTCACGAACCTTCGGCGGCACTCTTCATGATGTCATATACGACACCAATCTTCAAGCCAACCGGCCCTGCTCGGGTTAGCTCCCAAACAAGGTTGTCGCCTACTATAGAAGTGATTGCAGCGTTTCGCCCATGTCGGAGGGCGTGGGGGCCACCTTAACACCGGCTGCTTCGAGCGCTTCGATTTTGGCATCCGCGGTGCCCTTGCCCCCGGAGATGATGGCGCCTGCGTGGCCCATGCGCTTGCCGGGTGGCGCGGTGCGACCGGCGATAAAGCCCGCGATGGGCTTCTTGAAATTGTCCTTGATCCAGGCTGCGGCGTTCTCCTCGGCGTTGCCTCCGATTTCACCGATCATGATCACCCCATCGGTATCCGGATCGTCTTGAAACAACTGCAGAACATCGATGAAGTCGGTGCCATTGATCGGGTCCCCGCCAATGCCGACGCACGTGCTCTGTCCGATGCCGAGCGCGGTGAGCTGACCGACCGCCTCGTAAGTCAAAGTGCCACTCTTTGAGACCACGCCGATGCGACCTTCTTTGTGAATGTGTCCAGGCATGATGCCGATTTTGCAAGCGCCAGGTGTGATCACGCCAGGACAGTTGGGCCCGATGAGACGCGTGCGATTTTGCGCATCTAGCACGCGGCGAACCTTGAGCATATCCATCACGGGAATGCCCTCGGTGATCGCAACCACAAGCTGCACACCTGCATCGGTGGCTTCGAGGATCGCATCGCCCGCAAAGGGTGGCGGTACGAAAATAGCTGATGCGTTCGCCCCTGTTTTTTCGACAGCCTCTTCAACCGTGTCGAACACAGGAACCTTGTCCTCGAACTTCTGGCCACCGCGACCCGGCGTCACGCCAGCAACGATGTTCGTGCCGTAGCCGAGCATCTGCCCCGAGTGAAAACCACCAGCACTTCCCGTGATGCCCTGAACCAAAAGCTTTGTGTCTTTTCCAACCAAAATCGACATCTCTTAACCTTTCACCGCATCGACAATACTCTGCTGCCAGGGGTTGGCACCCAACCCCTCTCGCTCTTTGAGCGATTCACCCCAGCTCCCCCGACCAGCTCCGAGTCGCAACGATGGATCTGCTAATAGCAGATCCCGTTGCATTGACTTCGCGTTGTTCATCCCTTTACTCCTTCACCGCATCGACAATTTTTTTCGCGCCATCGGCCATGGTGGTGGCGGGCGTGATCGCGAGGTCCGAATTGGCCAAGATCTCTCGACCCTGCTCCACATTGGTGCCCTCGAGGCGAACGACGAGCGGTACCTTGAGCCCGAGCTCTTTCGTCGCCGCAACAACACCATTGGCGATGATGTCGCACTTCATGATGCCGCCAAAGATGTTGACGAAAATGCCCTGCACACTCTCGGAGCGCAGGATGATTTTGAAGGCCTTGGTGACGGCCGCTTGGTCTGCGCCCCCACCGACATCGAGAAAGTTAGCGGGCTCACCACCATAGTGCTTGATGATGTCCATAGTCGCCATGGCCAGCCCTGCACCGTTGACGAGGCAACCGATATTGCCATCGAGCTGAATGAACGACAGGCCTGCCTCGGAAGCCTCAATTTCGGTCGGCGCCTCTTCACTCAAATCGCGAAGCTCTTCCCAGTCTTTGTGGCGGAACGAAGCGTTCGAGTCGAAGTTAACCTTTGCGTCCAGCGCGAGCACCTCGTCGTTTTTGGTGAGGATGAGCGGATTGATCTCCGCGATCGAGCAGTCCTCCTTTTCGAAGAGAGTGGCGAGTCCTTTGAGCAACTTGGCAAAGGACTTCTGCGCGGTCTTGTTCATGCCAAGGCCGAATGCGAGCTGTCGAATCTGATAGCCCTGAAGCCCAACCGCTGGATCGATGAAGACTTTGTAGATCTTCTCCGGTGACTTTTCGGCGACCTCTTCAATGTCGACGCCGCCCTCGGTCGAGGCCATGATGGCCACGCGGCGGCTCTCACGATCCACCACGAGCGCGAGGTAGAGTTCTTTGGCAATATCGAGCCCTTGCTCGACCAACAGTCGATTAACCTGCTTGCCCTCCGGGCCCGTCTGGTGGGTCACCAGCGTCGCACCAAAGATGCTGTTCGCCGCCTCTTCGGCCGCCGCGACGCCTTTAACCACTTTGACACCGCCAGCCTTGCCGCGACCGCCCGCGTGAATCTGCGCCTTGACGACAACCACTTCGTTGCCCGTCTCTTTGATCAGCCTCTCCGCGGCGGCTTTGGCCTCCGCAACCGACATCGCCGGAATGCCTTTCGGCACGGGAATACCGTATCGGCGGTAGATTTCTTTGGCTTGGTACTCGTGTATGTTCATTCCGACTAACCCTTCCAGGGTCTGGCACCCAGACCCTCTCTCACACCGTTCGATTCACCCAAACTCCCCCGACCAGCTCCGTTTCGCAATGATTGATCTGCTATTAGCAGATCACATTGCTCGGACTTCGCATATTCTACGTGCAGCATCCTTAGAGTTTCGAGGCGGCATCCACGAGCTCGCGAACGTGCGCTGCACTGTTGTTGAGAAGTGACTTTTCCTCGTCGGAAAGCTCGATTTCGATGATGCGCTCGACGCCGTCCTTACCGATTTGGCACGGAACACCCATGTAGATGCCTTCGTGTCCGTACTGACCGCTCAGGAAGGCGGCGCATGCGATGGTACGCTTTTGGTCTTTGAGGTAGCTCTGCGCCATACTGATCGCACCCGCCGCAGGCGCCACATATGCGCTCGTGCCCATGAGACCCACGATTTCACCGCCACCCTTTTTGGTGCGCTCTACAATCGCGTCGAGCTTGTCCTTGGCAATGAGCTGCGTCACGGGAATACCGTTGACGTTGCAGTACGAAAGCGTGGGAACCATAGTGTCACCGTGGCCACCAAGCACAAGAGCGCCGACCTCTTTGGTGCTACAGCCAACTTCGTCGGCGATGAAGTGTTGAAAGCGAGCGCTGTCGAGTGCGCCCGCCATGCCGACGACCTTCGCGTGCGAAAAACCTGTGACCTTTTGCATCTCGTAAACCATCGCATCGAGTGGGTTTGAGATGACGATCACAAATGCATCGGGCGCGTGCTCTTTGATACCGGAGGCAACCGAACGGATGATCTTGAGGTTGATCGCGAGCAAGTCGTCACGACTCATGCCCGGCTTTCGCGGAACACCCGCTGTGACGATGCACACGTCCGATCCCGCGATGTCCGCGTAGTTCGCGCTGCCTGAAATTTTCGCGTCGAATCCGTCGAGCGCACAAGCTTGCGAGATGTCGAGCGCCTTGCCCTTCGCAACGCCCTCCTTGTCGGGAATATCCACCAGGATGACGTCCCCAAGTTCACGGCGCGCGCACAGGATGGCGAGCTCGCCGCCAATGTTTCCAGCTCCAATCAAGGCTATTTTCGGTCGCTTCGGCATGCTTTTTCTCCCTTTCGGTCTCGCGACGTATATCAGGGGCAAGCGCGATTTTCGAGCCCGAGTTCGTGCGCACGGATACGCTTTGCCAACGGATAGGAGCATCTGGCACAATTGCGGCAATGCTTCGGTTTCCCGCGACTTTGGGAATAATTCTAACGAGCCTGCTCCTGCTCACGGGGCCGACCTCCGCGCAAGAGCAGATGAACGTGGCGGTGATGGGCTTCGGCGGAACCACGGGTGCCAAAATCCGACAGTCCGTCGTCTCAGCCATGAGCACCCGAAAGGAAATCAACGTCGTGCCCCTGAGCGACGTGCGCTCCGCAGAAGAGCGACTCGGCGTAAGTGTGAATGACACGACTGGCGCACAGAAGGTCGGCCACGAACAACGTATCGTCGGGTTCATCGATGGCAACGCGGGTCGGCGCGGGCGGGCTTGGACAGCTCGCATTGAACTGCGCAGCGGTACGACCGGCGAAGTCCTCAGGACGGCAAGCTTTCGCGATCGCACCTTGAACGGGCTCCAGCGCAAAGTCCGCTTCGGCACTTGGGGTGCCATTCGAGAGCCGCTGCAGACAACAGCAGGCCAAGCGTTCGCTGCTGCGGACGAGCCCTCCGAAGCCGTTGAAGAAGCGGCTGCGGGTGATGACGAGTGGGAGGAAGGCGACGAGTGGGAGGAAGGCGACGACCGGGAGGAAGGCGACGAGTGGGAGGAAGGCGACGAGTGGGAGGAAGGCGACGATGAAGAGTCGCAGAGCGATGCGCCACCACACGATGTGATGCCCTCGATGCGTGCGTCGGTCGGACTAACTGGACTGATGCGATCGCTGTCGTTCTCGTACCAAGGTGGCGACGTCTCACCGAGTTCCTTCGCCACCTTGGGCCTCGGCTTTCGTTTACAGGTCCATCCGATCGAAAACCTTGGCGTCCTGCTTCATGGAGATGCAATCTTTCCAATCTCCTCTGGTGATACCGACGGCAACCTCAGCTATCCGACATCCTCGGGGCACTTGCTCGTGGCCGCTCACGGACGCTTTTCACTCGACGACGCCATCGTCGGTGTCACGCTCGGAATCGAACATCGCGAGACCGTCATTTCCGCAGCGGGTCCTGCGAGGCCACAAACGCCGACAGCCGCACCGGTCCCGTCGGTTTCGTACGATGCGCTGCGTCTCGGCGGTGACCTTCAACTGTCAGTTTCATCGCTGTTGCTTGAGTTCCACGGTGCCCTGCTCTTTCCACTTGCTGTCGGTTCCATCGACGACCCCGTGTGGATGCGGGACGCTGGCGGTTTCGGTTTCAACATTGGGGCTGAGCTCGACTTGCCCGTGGAAGGATCGTGGAGTTTCGTCGCCGGAGCCGACCTGGACCTCTTCCTGCTGAGCGCTGGGGCTGTGGATACAAATGACCCATTTCCCGAAGCCTCGGCGAGCGACCTCTACGTGAGTGTATACCTCGGATCCGGATTCACGCTTTAGACCGAGGGTGATAACGGGTGTGAACCGACCGAAGATGGTCGGTCGCCACGTGCGTGTACACTTCGGTCGTCGAGATGTCTTTGTGGCCGAGCATGGACTGCACCGACCGCAAGTCCGCACC
Source organism: uncultured Polyangiales bacterium (assembly GCA_964487255.1). Taxonomy (GTDB): domain Bacteria; phylum Myxococcota_A; class Polyangia; order Polyangiales; family CAZAQV01; genus CAZAQV01. The sequence goes on from CAZAQV010000003.1 coordinate 309,494, forward strand.
GCCTCGAAGCAAGTGCGTCGCGAACGAATGGCGCAACGTGTGCGGAGACACAGTCTTGGATATGCCCGCGATCCGGGCGTAACGTCCGAGCAATTTCCATACCCCTTGGCGGGTCAGCGGACGCCGACGGTTGTTTAGAAAGACGTGCCCCTCGCCGGGGCGAGCAAACTTTGGTCTCGCCGACTGCGCCCACTCGCGAAGGGCGTCGAGGGCCACGCTCGCAATCGGCACCACTCGCGTCTTGTCGCCCTTTCCGGTCACGCGCACGAAGCCCGACTCGACGTTGATGTTCGACATCTGCAGGTTGACGAGTTCTGAGACACGTAGTCCCGACGAATAGAGCAACACAATCATCGCATGATCGCGTAAGCCGCGATCCGTCGACGTGTCAGGTGCGCCGAGGAGCCGCTCAACTTCGCCTTCACTGAGCACCTTGGGCAAGCGTGAGATTTTCTTCGGGGCGTCAAGGAGTTCACTGGGATCGACGCGAATCTCCTTTTCATCCATCAGGAACTTGAAGAAGCCACGAAGCGAGGAAAGCATTCGAGCTTGTGAACGCGGGCTGAGTCTCGCGCGTGAAAGCGACACCAAAAACTCAGCGACGATGCCCATCTCGATGCACGCAGGCTCAGCGCAGCCTTTGTCAACCGCGAAGTTGATGAACCGACTCAAATCGCGCGCATACGACTCAATCGTGTTGGGCTGAAGACCACGCTCTACGCGCAAATGTCCAACATATCGCTCCACCCAAACATCGAGTTCTGATTGTTTTTTTGCCGCTTCGCTCAAGCCGCGTTAATCGTACGGCCGCTTGGCGGCTCAACCAACTTCTTGCGCAACCCAGGAGAGGTAGTCGGGCAAACCGTGTTCGACGCTCCAAGCGAGCAATTCCGGGCAGTCATACGGGTGGAGCTGCACAACGCGCTCGCGTAATTTGGCGAACCCCGCAGCAGTCGTTTTGATAATAAGCATCAGTTCTTCGTCGCTCTGGACTTCACCCTCCCAGCGATAGGTCGAGCGAATGCCCGGAACGGTGTTGACGCAAGCGGCAAGTCGTTCGCCGACGAGAACTTCGGCAATGGATCTCGCAACCTCTTCGCTCGGTACCGTACAAAAACAGACCATCACGTTCATGCCACGCAGCGTAGCATTCGCAGCGCCTAGAAGCCGAGCACCCGCTTGGGCTCGTCGCGCGAAACCAGGACGCGTATGCCAGAACGCCACCGAGTCATGTGACGAAGACGCATGACGCCGTCGCGCGCCAAGGGCAGAAAGACCTCTATGGCGGCACCATCCGCACTCGGCAAGGTGCCCGAAGGAAAAATAAACAATCCCACCTCAATCGGCTTTTCGGGGTCGAAGAGGTCGTACGCCTGAGCGCTGGGCGTTGCCCGACGCATGACGCGAGAGATGGCCTCGTCTCGCTTGACCACCCGCCACAAGCTACGCGGTCGACGCGTGCGTCCGCCGAGCGAGACGCCCATAACCACTTCGGGGGCCATCACGTCCTCGAGCGTCGTTCGGTCGCCGGTCGCAAGCGCCACGAGCAGCTTCTTTGCGACGCGCTGCTCTTCGAGAAACCGTTCTTCTTGCCGTACGACCTCCACGTCCGGGTAGAGCGCAGAGAGTTCCTCGTCACTGGTGTTGTTGCTAGGACTCCATGACACCCGGTCGTTGCGCGCAGTGGCTGGAGTCACTGTCTGCGCGTCGCCGCAGCCCACCATCGCAACGAGCAACAGCGCGCTAGAGGTCGAGTGTGTAAGTCGATAGAGCACGGTCCACGACCAGCACCTGCCCTTTAGCAAGTTGCGTGTAGTCGCTCGATGGTGATTGCTTGCCACCCAGAACCAGGACGTAACGGTGTTCTGTTGAAAGCGCAAGCGCGCCGACGCCACTGAAGCGCCGAGAAACCCAGCACAGCTCGACGCCCCGCTGCAAGGCGTAGAACGAACGCCCATCGGTCAGCATACAAGTCAGCGACGGCTCCGGCGCATCAACTTCCATACAGAGTTTGTCGACCTCGCGCACGGTTTGAGACAACGCTGCGTGAACTTGTTTCTCACGATCGCTGCGAGAGAACTCGCCCTCTTGCCCTAGGGCATCGCGCTCATAAAGGTGGCGGAGTAAGACGTGAAACAAGACTTCGCTGTCGGTCTGTCCGCGGATGTTTCGGCGGATGAAGTCAGGAATGCCCTCGAGCAGTCGATCGCGCATCCGTCCGAACTCCGGAATCGTCCCGGCATGCGCAAAAAGCCAAGAGCGCATCCGGAAAGGGTGTGTGTTCTCGGCGCGAAAACCTCCCACCGTTGGAAAACGCAAATGCATGATGGCACAGTCGGTGCTGACCGAGTTTGCGATTTCGCCCCAGTTGATGGTGCGGTCTTCGGAGAGCGGTCGCTTCTTGAGAAGGACCTCACCGTTTTGGTAGAAACCGAGGCCCCAACCGAGTGGACCCGATGTGACTTTGGGACCGAGCACAGCGCCTTCTCGTTCGAGCGTCGCTTGTAGCCGGTCGCGTCGGTTCGACAGGTAACCCACAAGACAGGCGGGCCTTGGATCGGCGCTGTCGTAGTTGGGTGAGGATGGTGTCATGGGCTGTCTCTGTCTTTACTTGATTCTGGCGCGGGCGGCGGCCGGCGCAAGGCTTCGCTGTACGCATCCAGCAGTGCCTGCGTGCGAAGCACTGCACGACGCTTACCTATTGATTCTATCACACGAAGCACCAGCACCACGATGAACCACAAGATCGCTATAGCGATTGCAAACGCAAACCCAGGGTTCATCTCACTGAAAAACACTGATATATTCTATTACACGCTCCACGCTTCTCACGTAAGATGCCCGGGTGAAGGGGATTGTGGGCGTTGCACGACGAAGGTCTTTCGCATGGCTCACGCTGATCTTCGTCGCGTGTCTGGCTCACAGGGCACACGCACAGCAAACTGTCTACGAGGTTTCAGCGGTATTGCTCAAAGATCCTCTTCGGGTGCGCGTCGAAGCTCGGATCAATTTCGAAGTCGCCGACGATCGCCCGGTGTCGTTTTGGCTCTACGCCGCGCGCACACTTGTCGCACCGAGCAACCTCGATGACCGAAACTGGCGCTGGATCTTCCCCGGCAATCGCTCTCTTTCATCCATCCACTGGCTCAAAGAAGAACTCGACGGTCGCAGTGCGAGCTTCGATCGGGTCCGCGACGACCTCAGTGCGCGCGGACTCGAGCTCAGGCCCAGCTCCCCGCTAGCGCCCGGCCGACACTCCGCGCGGTTCGCATACGAGATAGAGATACCTGAACGATTCGGGCGTTTTGGTGTGGCCGGTAATCGGATCTCACTGACCGGCCCCTGGTATCCACTCCTTGTTGACGGCGGAGCGCTCGTCGAAACGGCGTCACACACCCTACGCGTGGTGGCCGATGCACCCATCGTCGTCGGGGACCATCCGGCCATTAGCGGAGACTACACGAAGGTCCGTGGGCTCTTTGCGCCAGTGACCATCGACGAGGACTTGGTCCGGCAACCGGAGCGAGTACGGGGACACCCCGTTGTACTTTACAGCAGCGGAAAACTCGAGGACCCGCCTCAGTGGGCCGGTTCTCAGCGCATTCCGACACGTCAGCTGCTACTGGAGACACTTACAGACGCACTTGAGACCGCCCGGTTCTTCAAGCTTGAGGTGCCAGCATCCACCAGTATTACGCTCGTTCCTTCTCGTGCCGAACTTGCTGCGAATGCGCCTGGCCAAGTTCTGATCTCAGACCGCGTCTTTGAACTTTTCCCGCTCGAAGATTTTCGCGCATTTCACCGAAGGGCGATTGCGCGCGCCGTTTTCCGCGATTGGTTCATGCGAGGCGCACGCGGCACACAAGACACCTACCTTGAGGCGGACATGCGGGCGGTGGCACTCGGAGAGCTCGATCGCATTCGCCGGGACAAGAAAGCCAAGACCCCACGAGAGCTGCTTGAATGGGCTGCCTTCAACCCGGCCGTCGATAGCCTGCTTCATGCTCGGCAGGTGCCTTTCGTCAATGAATACTTTGGTGTGGTCGACGACTCCGACCCTTTTCGCTCGGCTCCCTGGTTCGCCTTCGCTTCGCTGTCGAGCGGCAAACGTGTCTTCGAAATGGCGCGCAGCGCCCTCGACGCGGAGACCTTCGCGGCACTTCGAACGGCACTTGTCCAAGTTGACCGCCCCGTCGAGGAGGTCTTTGCCGCGCAGGGCGTGTCACCCTCGCGTCTTCAGGACTGGATCGACGCAGGGAAAACGCAGGTTAACTACCGAATCGCCGCTGTGCGCCAAGACGGAACCGACACCATCGTGCAGATCGAACGGGAAGGTGACGTGCGCCGGGAGCCGGTCACCGTGCTGCTCGAGGACGGGGAGGGAAAACTCCATCGCGCACAATGGGATGGTCAGGGACAGACCGGCGAGGTGCGATTCGAGGGCGTGCGCGAGGTCAACGATGCGGTACTCGACCCCGGCGGACGGCTCGTTCAAAGCTCGGAAGTTGCCGGCGGCCACCCGCGCGGAGACGACGCAACGACCCATCCATGGCGTCCTCCTTTGCTGCGCGCCTTTGGACTCAACCTGCTCGTCTCCGAGGACGATTTCTCGGGCTTCATCGATTTTGCGATGCGCCGACGCTACAACCTAGAAGAAGCGTTCACATTCACGGCCAGCCATTCGCCGGCGGGTACTGCAGGCGCCATTCGTTACGTCCGCGGCTTCGGCCCGAAGCTCCACGGCAACGCGCGCTCGGCTTCGGCCAGCGTTGGCGTTCAGTTCGACCACCTTTCCGCGGGTTTCGCGGCGGACGAGGGCTCGGGCTACCGACCGTCCGTCTTGGCCGGTGTTGGCACCTCGACCTACCGCTTCATCTTTGACCCACGCGATGGATACTCGCTGGGTGCCAGCGGCCGTTTTGGCATCGCGTTCCTCGAAAACGGGGACGCCCGGCCCTCGGCCAGCCTGGGCGCCCGGGGAACGATCGGCATTTCTCCTGAACTTCGGCACCTCACCTTACTTGTAGGTAGTGTAGGTGTTGCGATTAACCCCCAACTCGCGGCAGAGTTTCAGGGCGTCGGGGGACGCTTCGGACTGCGCGGATACGAGACATCCGAGCTGCTCGGGCGCGCGAAGGTGTACGGTGTTGTCGAGCATCGCTACACGGCACTCACCGACCTTTCGTGGAACGTCCTTCATTTGGTTTGGATCCGTGAGGTCCAGCTGGCGGCATTCGCCGGCGCCGGCTTGGTCATCGCCCCACGCGAAGGTGGCGCCATACGCGCGGCGGCCGAAGTGGGCGCTGGCATTCGATTTCATTTCGAATACGGCGGCGTTCAGCCGGGGGTTGTCTCCCTGGACTGGGCCCTTCCGCTCATCCGCGACCCAAACGGGACAGGAAGCGATGGGATTCCCGGCGCAGCCCGACCGCCGATCGGGTTCTACCTATCGTTCGACCAGTACTTTTAGCCTCTGGCTCTTCTCGGCTGCGCGTCACAAGCATCGATTTGCACCTAGCAAATCGGCTTGCTTTGGCTCCGCACGCTCATCGCGGCCTCTGGCTCTTCTCGGCTGCGCGTCACAAGCATCGATTTGCACCTAGCAAATCGGCTTGCTTTGGCTCCGCACGCTCATCGCGGCCTCTGGCTCTTCTCGGCTGCGCTTCGAAACCAGCCATGTGCGCTGCGATGACGCGCCAGCGGAAGAGCCAAGAACTCAGGCGAAGCTTAGAACAGGCTGTGCCACCCGCACAGCCTCGTTCGGGCGGAGCGAACACATGCGGTTTCTCGGGCTACGCACGCTCATCGCGGCCTCTGGCTTGCATGAGAAGGCCGTAAACAGTCAAGGGAAAAGGCAATACGATCGAAT
>CAZAQV010000004.1:0-56447 GCA_964487255.1 uncultured Polyangiales bacterium
TAACTACGCCGCGCTCCGACATCCACACCGCCCCTTTTTCACCAGCCTGCTAGATCATTCCAACATGGGGGAGGTGTGTATCATCCCTACATGACGCGCAACTCGATCGATTGGGCTGCTGCCAACGTAGGCGGGGCTTAGTTGCTTCGGCGCTTTGCTTTCTGAAGTTTGAGTTCTTCTTCGAAGGCGTCGGTGAGTCGCAACGCTTCTGCCTCAATGGCGGTCTCAAGTCGAGCTTCCTGTAGTTCTTCGACTTGACCTCGAAACTTTCGCCATGCCACCTGGTGCTTTACCAACTCCCCATAAGTGGCCGGCATTTCGGGGTGATCCTCCGCCAGCCGAAAGAGTACACGTGCTGCGCCACGCGCGTCGTTGACGCCCACGTGCGCGCCTGACAGAGACTCCTCGACGACCCTCCAGTGAAGCGCACCAAGATTGTTCTTCGTTCCGAACGCGAACATTCGGCCCCAATTGGCAACATCGATCCACTCAATCTCGGGCTCAACGACGTAGATTCCGATGCGGCCAGGGTTCTCCAGCAAGCTCCACTCGTGCATCAAACCTTGCAGGTCACCTTGATGTTGAAACGCGAGAGGAACGCGACCTTCTGAGAAGGTCTTGAAAAGACTGAGGCTCTCACCGAAAGCAGCCGCTTCAGAGACTTCCTTGGTCGAGTCGAGCAGCCTCAGTCGCGTTGCCTTCTTCGTCGACTCTCCGCTCGAAGGCGTCATGCGTATCGTGATCTCGTTGCCTAGTTCTCTTCGTGAAATCTGGACCAGACCGATCTGCGTGGGCTCTCCGATGATCCCCTCTAGGTCGACCGATACGATGTCGAGATCGCGCCATGGCGTGTCCGGGTCAAGTCCGTGAATCAAGCGAGGCCGCCATTCTTCATCGGGAAGCTGTTTGGCAAGTTGCGAGATTTCGTCAAAGACCGATGCCTTAGCGCTTCTTTGAGCGATCTGCGCGATCTCGCCTGGCACGGCGCTCGCTGGGGTTGAGCCTCTGACCACGCGTCGCGCGAGATACGCGATGTCTCCAAGTGCACCACCGACGCCAGCTTGGACCCTGGAAACCAATGAAGGGAGGGTGACCCAGCGGTTCGACGCTCCTGCTGCAAGAGAGAGTTCCGTCTCAGCCTCGGCCTGGCCATGGAGGACGTTCGCGGCCTCGGCGCCGAGCTGTTTGAAACCCAAGAGCCCGATCAAAGCGATCGATAAGACGCCAGCGTACTTCACCATCGAATCCTACTGATGCACGTTGCACGCCAAGAGTGAAAAGGCAGTTTTCTCCGCTAAAAAGCCGTAAACCGCGGACATAGGCGGCAACTGAGAGAGCCGCTCATGGAAGGCTGGCTACTCATCTGCCTTGGTTCACGAGGAAGGGGAGCTCGATCTCGGCGACGCGCAGTGGTCTGAGTTCGGAAATGAGTTTGCCGTTTCGCTTGATCACTTCCTGAAAGCGAATGAGTTCTTCGTAAGTTGTTGGCCCGAAGCGCCTGAACTCTTTTCTCTCGCTGAGCCGAAAGAGTACTTTTGCCGCTGCACGTGCGTCGTTCACCGCGATGTGGGCGCCGTCAAGCTGTCCAAGTTCGAGCGCAAAGTGGACGTTTCCCAGCGCCGGGGTTGGCGTCTTGTACTCCGGGAAGACATCTACCCATAGCCCTGCATCGATCCATGCGACGCCTGGATCGGCTAGGTGAAGGTCGGGTGCCAAGTCGGACAGCACAGCAATTTCGGCCGCGATCGCCGCGCGCTCATTAGCCGATTGATAGGCCAAGGGCACGCGTCCGGCGGTCAGTCTTGTGAACTCATCGAGCTTGCTCTCAAACTTGGATGGCAGCTCTGGTTCTGCCTGGCTCAGAAGTCGTCGCGCGCTCACGGCAACCTTGGTCATGTCCCCGGATCGGGGCGTGATGTGGAGGGTTGTTTCGTCGCCGATCCAAGCGCCGTCGATCGCTACCAACCCGAATTGCGTTGGCGAACCCTTGTTGCCCTCCACATCCATCGCAACCATCGGCAGTTCACGCCATGGCGTGTTCGGATCGATGCCGGGGATCAGCTTGCCTATCATCACCTCGTCGGGCAGCTGTTTCGCCAACTTCGAGATCTCTTCGATGATCGAGACTGCACCTGCTTGCGATGAGCTGCCGATTGCCGGTAAACCACCGTTGCTCGCCTCCTCAGTGGCGGAGCTAGGCAGCGAAAGCGGCGGAGAACTCTGGGAAGTCGTCCCAATGCGCCCGTCGGCGCTCGACTGACCGGTGATCGCGATTGCTGCCGACTCGCCTAGGGTTGCGAAGGGGGACGCTGCGAGTAGGGCCAGCGGCAAGATGAACGCATAACGCATCACCGCGACCGTGGTGCAGGATGTGTTCCAGGCTTCTTGCGAAATAAAGCCCAACAATTCCAACGGCGGAAGCTGGTGTCTCGGGGAGGTAGACCCCAGCTTCTGGCGACTCGAAGTGAGGCCCAGCCGAATCCAACGAGGCGGAACAACTTCCCCCGGTACCCTTGTTCCTCTCTTCGCGGCTCCCGCGCCGTTCGTTTAAACGACAAACGCCGACTCCAAAGAGCCGGCGTCGTCGATTTGCGAACGGGGGGACTAGAAGCCCATGCCTCCGCCCATGCCGCCCATGCCGCCCATGTCAGGAGCGCCGCCGCCAGCTGCGGAGCTTTCCTTCTTGGGGCGCTCTGCAACGAGAGCCTCGGTGGTGAGCATCAGCCCCGCGACCGAAGCTGCGTTCTGAAGCGCCGAACGCACGACCTTGGTGGGGTCGATGACGCCCGAAGCCACGAGGTCTTCGTACTTCTCGGTGCGCGCGTTGAAGCCGTGGTTGCCCTTGGCCTTGCGAACCTCGTTGACCACGATGCTGCCCTCGAGGCCTGCGTTCGCCGAGATCTGACGAAGAGGCTCCTCGATGGCGCGGCTAAGGATGCTGACACCGACGCGCTCCTCGTCCGTGCAGTCGAGCTTGTCGAGCCCAGACTGTGAGCGAATCAGAGCAACGCCGCCGCCAGGGACGATGCCCTCTTCGACAGCTGCGCGTGTTGCGTGAAGTGCGTCTTCAACGCGAGCCTTCTTCTCTTTCATCTCGACCTCGGTTGCTGCGCCGACATGAATGACGGCAACGCCACCGACGAGCTTCGCAAGTCGCTCTTGAAGCTTCTCGCGGTCGTAGTCGCTGGAGGTCTCCTCAACCTGACGACGGATCGTCTCGATGCGGCCCTGGATTTCCTTCTTCTTGCCGCCACCGTCGACGATGGTGGTGTTCTCTTTGTCGATCGCGACGCGCTTCGCACGACCAAGGTCGTTGAGCGTGACGTTCTCGAGCTTGATGCCGAGCTCTTCGCTGATGACCTGGCCACCGGTGAGGATGGCGATGTCCTTGAGCATCTCTTTGCGGCGATCGCCAAAGCCAGGAGCCTTGACGGCGACCGTGGTGAGAATGCCGCGCAGCTTGTTGACGACGAGCGTTGCAAGAGCCTCGCCCTCGACGTCCTCAGCGACGATCATCAGAGGCTTCTGCTGACGAGCAATCGCTTCGAGCACGGGAAGGAGATCCTTCATGTTCGAGATCTTCTTTTCGACGAGAAGAATGTACGCATCTTCGAGGACGCATTCCATGCGCTCTGGATCGGTTACGAAGTAAGGGGAAAGGTAGCCACGGTCGAACTGCATGCCTTCAACCACGTCGAGCTCGGTCTCAAGGCCCTTGGCCTCTTCAACCGTGATGACGCCCTCTTTGCCGACCTTCTCCATCGCCTCGGCGATGATGTTGCCGATGGTCTCGTCGCCGTTGGCGCTAATGGTGCCAACCTGCGCGATTTCGCGTGGGTCCTTGGTGGACTTGGAAAGCTTCGCGAGCTTGTCGGTGATGTGCTTGACGGCGATGTCGATGCCGCGCTTGATCTCCATGGGGTTGTGACCCGCAGCGACCATCTTCGAGCCCTCGCGGAAGATAGCTTGCGCGAGAACGGTTGCGGTCGTGGTGCCGTCACCTGCGATGTCCGAGGTCTTCGAAGCAACCTCGCGGACCATCTGTGCGCCCATGTTCTCGAACTTGTTCTCAAGCTCGATCTCTTTGGCGACGGTTACGCCGTCCTTGGTGACGGTCGGTGCGCCGAAGCTCTTTTCGATGACAACGTTACGGCCCTTGGGTCCCAGGGTAACCTTGACGGCGTTGGCAAGTTGGTTGACGCCCGAGAGAATGCGCTCGCGTGCGTTGGTGTCATAAACGATTTCTTTTGCTGACATAATGTACTCCTAAATCTTTCTGTTCTTAGTTACTTGGTGACCACGCCGAGGATGTCGTCCTCACGCAGGATGAGGCATTCTTCGCCTTCGATTTTGACCTCGGTGCCCGAGTACTTGCCGAAAAGGATGCGATCACCCTTTTTGACCTCAAGCTTGCGTGTCTCACCGTTGTCGAGGACCTTGCCGTTGCCAACAGCGACAACTTTGCCTTCGATGGGCTTCTCTTTGGCGGTGTCAGGGATAATGATGCCGCCGGCTGTTTTCTCTTCTTCTTTGACACGCTTGACGAGCACGCGGTCTTGCAATGGACGAATGTTCATGTGGGAACCTCCGGGTTGTGGGTTGTTGCTACGTTCAGAAACGACTGAAACGACAGCGAAATAGTGATTTTGTTGGCACTCTAATCTGGCGAGTGCCAGTCGAGCAGTGCGCAACCTAACCCTTTGCGTGTGTAGGTCAATACCTCACCAAGAAAAATACGTGAGGCGCCTCACGAGGCTTGGGTCTTGGTTTAAAGGGCGTGGTGATGCAGATGCGGCGTGAGTGCCTGTCACGGGGAGACCGTGTGTCGCGGTTCAGCACTCAGGGTACGGAATGGCTAAACTTTGGTGGTGGGTATGTGTGAGATAGTTCACGAATAATTTCAATACTTGCTAAAATAAGAAAATGATCGAACTCAGTACCGATATGGGGGACTTCTTCGAGGAGCGTGTTGACGCTTCGCTTGGACGGCGTGGATGCACCGCGTCAAAAGGGACGCGCGTCTACCTCGTGAAGCTACTCACACGTTTCACCTTTAACTCTTCCCCCGAGGCTGTCAGCGAGCCCTTGGCGCTGCGCATGGCCGACGCGATGCGCGAAGAGGGACCGATCGTCCGCCACCAAAAGCTGCGGGACCTTGGCGATAGCGCGCTCTATGTGTGCGGGTTTTTCGGGGAGAGCCTCGGTCGACGGGGAGTGAGTCGGAGCTATGTCGTGACGATGGGCGGCCGTGCGTACGGTGCCGCAGGCGGCTTACCCGCACCGCGTGGGGAAGAGGTGGGGCCGAGGGTGTTTACGGAGCTCGCCGATGGGTTCGGTCGCTACGCACAAGTGCTTGATGACGTCCGCGAGTGCACATCGCTGCGTACGCCCCAAGACATCGTGCGCCTCTACGAGCGTTGGAAGAGAACGGGATCGCCACTACTCGCGGAGCGACTGCGGGCGGAGGGCGTGTTCCCGCAAATCGAAAAAGGGCTCTGCCATTAGTTCCCAGCGCGAGAACATTCGCGGTGTCCAGCGAAAGCTGCAGCGCCTCTATGATCTGCCCGACCTTCCGTGGGCCGACGAGTTTTTGTGCAGCGAGGACGTCGCTCGTCGAGCGGTCGGCGACGCGGTCGATCGGGGCGAGGTCTTGATCGTTCGCGAATCCGGGCAGGGTGCCGACGTTGGCTTATACCTGCACGCCGACGCGCTGGAGGCAGGGACCGCGCAACAAAGGGCATGGGTCCAAGAGGGGGTGAGTCATCTTGTATATCTGCTGTTCCGAGCGACGCATGACCAGCGAGTCTCTGAGTTGGAACTCGAACTTCAGGCCGAGGTCGACAAATATGCGCTGCAGTTGCTCGAGGGGTGGGGCGTTGGCTTGATTCGTGCGCGCAGTGCGATGTTGCGTCGGAGCTTGTTCGCACAGGTGAGTTTTATCGATGACGTTCGCTCAGAGCGGGGGGAACGTTACCGAAAAGCGAACGAAGTGGCGTCCAGCTACACGCTCGAACTCGAGTACCGCTTCGTGCGGCGCGGGGATATGACGGGTCTTTCGCATGAGCTCAGGCGCTTTTATCGGCGTGGTCTTCGAGACAAGCTTGAAAGCGTCTGAAGGTCGATTGCCTTTGCCGAGACGGTATCGCAGACTGTAGACGTGGTCTGGTTTTGGTGGATTGCTCAAGTTCTGATCGGGCTCTTGTACTGTAACTTCTTCGAGTGGGTTGCTCACAAGTTCGTTTTGCACGGCCTCGGCAAACACAAGCAAAGTTTCTGGGCCTTTCACTGGTCGGAGCACCATCGCAACTGTCGCAAGTACGACTTCTACGACCCGGACTACAAACGATCGCTCTGGACCTGGAACGCGCAAGCGAAGGAAGCGTTGGCGTTGGCCGTTGGGGTCGCTCTGCACGCACCACTTGCGCTGGTTGCGCCTTTGTTCTGGGTCACGGTCGTATATGGAGCCGTGAACTATTACCGTGTCCACAAACGCTCACACCTCGACCCTGATTGGGCGAAGCGGCGCCTGCCTTGGCATTACGACCACCACATGGGGAAGGTGCAGGACGCCAACTGGTGCGTCACGCGACCCTGGTTTGACTATCTATTGCGCACGCGGGTCACGCCGCGCTAATCGACCGTGCGTAGCCGCGCAGTGTGGTGATGGTCAGACCTACACGTCGGACTTTGAGCGCATCTTTGACTGTGCAGGCGAGGGAATCCCTGCACCGATAGATGGTTTCGAGCTCACCAGCGAGTTGGTGCGGCTCCTCGTTTATTCCGCTGCAACACCAGAAGGTAACTTGCTGTCCTGCACCAACACCGGGATGTAGTTTGCGTGGATGTGCTTGGGCACTGTATCTTTATAGGGTTGGAAGCAAGAGTTCAGGAGGGGGCACGTTGAGCAGGGTTGGCGGAGAGGACAGTCGCAATCAGGGCGAAGCGTTGCAGGTTGATCACGGCGCGGTTGCCGAGGACGATCAGAATGCATCTGAGCAGTTTCCTGCTGGTGTGCGAGATTCCTGTCCGCCGCTCGAAGATCAAGCCGTCAGCGAGGTTCGAAAGGTCTTGCCCAAGACCAGGTCGAAGCCGCGAAAGGTCAACCGTGTGTTGCAGGCCGTTGGAAGTCTACCGCGCGGTATCCAACAGTCCGTGTTGGCCGTGCTCCCGATCGGCGACGACACGACAGGTGAAACGGATGGGCCGAACACAGAGCCGAGTCCGCCGCCTTCCTCGTGCATGTTCGGAGACTCCGACGTGCTCCTGATCGATCACGAAAGCGCGTACACGAACGAACCGCGTCGTCGCTTGGCTCCGCGTCGCGCACCGACGCATATCGAACGCGAAGATACCGTTCGAAGAGACGGGGTGTATCGTGACGATGGTGACGATGAGCTCGTTGTAGGCGACGACTTGCGCCCAAGTGACAACCTTGACTTGGACATTGGCGTACGCCCAAGTGACGACCTCGACTTGGACATGGATTTGCGCTCCATCGCGGGACTGGACCCCGACTCGCTCACCGCCGGAGACAACACGACCGTTGCGGCTCCAATTCCGGTGCGACGTTGGCCATGGTATGCAGGCATTGGTGTTGCTTTGCTCGCTGTCGTGGCGGTCCTTGGTTGGACGGTGATGGCATTGCAACCCTCGCAACATTCGTCGCAAACGAAGCAGCGAAGTGTCGTTGCTCAGCCCGCTGCAGCGCCCGCTGCGCCGCAGGTTATGACCGAATCATCGAAGGCTGTCGTTGACGAGGCCGTCGCTCAGGCTGACGAGGTGCTTTCTGACGAGGTGCTTTCTGACGAGGCAGTCGACGAATCCGACGGCAGTGCGGGACAGAGCACGCCGTACGGGGAGATTCCGCTCGATGCAGGAGCTGCCTCGGGTTCGCGCTCTTCGAACAGCGTCTCAAGCAAGAGGCGCAGGCTGTCGAAGAAGCAAGTGCGGCTTGGTTTGGTCAGGCAGCGGCGCCGACAAGACAAGGCCGCGTTGTGGCACTTCGAGCGCGCGCTATCGCTCGACCCCCACAACGACGAGGCCATGCGGCACCTGGGGCAACACGCACTTGAGCAGGAGAACCTCGATGACTCCGCCGTATGGGCGTACCGCAGTGTGCAGGCCGACAAGAGAAACGTGGGTGCATGGTTGTTGCTCGGCACCGTACAAGAACAGCGAGGTCAGCTCGCCGGTGCGCTCAACGCGTACAAAGAGGTGCTACACTTGTCCCGTCGTAACCGGACGGCCCGTGCTCGCGTCAAGGCGCTGTCGGAGCAAGTCTCAGCGACGGCCGAAGAGAGCTCAGAAGAGGTGGCAGCCTCGTCTAAGCCGGGGGATGAGACGGGTGCTGTGGAGGCGCGAGAAGCGAAGCGCAGGCGTGCGGTGCGCAGACGCGCACGCAGGCGTGCCAGAAAACGAACCCGACAGAAGAGGCAAACGACGGGACAACAAGATGGTGTGAAGCTGCTCTCTTTCGGGGGGTAGGTCTGGAACCTACCTGAAATGGGTTCAACAGTTGCAACCGTGGCACTGTATCGCGCACAATATGACGGTGTCTGGAGCTGCGAAGAATGGAGAATCGATGGATGACTTGCGCGGCGATCCACCTGAACTAGAGGCTACCTCCGGTGAGTTCCCAGCGGGTGTTCGCAGCTCCAAGGCGCCCGAAGAGAACGCTCCCCTCAACGAGCCTCCGCAAGGTTTGCCCCTTGGTGCTCGCCCCGGTGATCCTTCCCTCCCGCCAAGACACCCACACCAACCTGTGGTGCCCGCCCGGTCGACCAGCTTCGAACGGACGGCTCTACCGCAAGCGTTGCAGCTCGGAGCCTCTGCTGACGCCGCAGCGGCGGAGCGAGACGGCTTGCCGCGCGGCATTCAACAATCGGTCGTCGCGCCATTGCCGACACCGCCAGATTTTGATGATCAGACACTGGTCGAACCGGCGACGAGTGACGCGCAGCACCCGAAGTTCGCGGACTCGTCCGACGAAATCGGGACGGTCGCTGACGTCCCTGCGAAGCGACGCCAAAACGTAGTTCCAAAGAAGTTCCCGCCACCCGTGGCGCAGCGTGCCCCTCGACCCAGCGTTAAGCAGAGGCCAGCTCCCGCCGAGCCTCGCTCCAGTGCCAAGAAGACGATGATGGGGGTGCAAGGCTTCGAGCCTCCGCGCCGATTGGACGCGCATCGCGCGGACTGGGCGGAACAAACCATTGCGCAGAGCGATCATGCGGACGAGCTTTCGGAGATTTCCGTCGAGTCGGTCGTTGAGTCCGTTCCTTCTACACCCGCGACGCTCGACTACGCACAGGCGCCCGCAATACCCGAGCCCGTGGTTACGCATGCGGCCTCCTCGCTCGATGTTCCGCCCGCCGAGCAAACATTCAGCGAGCCGCCGGTCAGCGACCATACTTTCCTCAAACAGCACGTGGCGAGACCGAGTTACGCAAGGCGGATGGCGGTCGTGGCAGCGGCTATCTTTGCCTTCGTCGGTGTTGCTGGGGCAGCCTGGTTTCTCTGGAACTACACGCGGAAAGATGCGCCAGCCGCGCAACCGGCTCCGGTCGTCGAACCGGCCGCCGTGACAGCTGCCGCCGCAGAACCCGCCGAAGAGGCCGACGAACCCGCGGTTGCCGAGCAAGCTGCCGATGAGCAAGCTGCCGATGAGCAAGCTGCCGATGAGCAAGCTGCCGATGAGCGAGCTGCCGATGAGCGAGCTGCCGATGAGCGAGCTGGCGATGAGCGAGCTGGCGATGAGCGAGCTGCCGATGAGCGAGCTGCCGATGAGCGAGCTGCCGATGAGCAAGCTGGCGATGAGCGAGCTGCCGATGAGCAAGCTGCCGATGAGCAAGCTGCCGATGAGCAAGCCGCAGATGAGCAAGCCGCAGATGAGCAAGCTGCAGATGCGCAAGCTGCCGATGCGCAAGCTGCCGATGATGAAGGGACGAGTCGCAAGACGGAGTATGGGCGTATTCCGAGTATTGTTTCGCTTGAGGTGGAACCAGAGATCATGCGCTTGGGCTTCATCCGGCGCCGACAGCTTGCGGGCATGCACCTGCGCAAAGGCATCAAGGCGCAGCGACGCCGCCAGCACGAGCAGGCCAAGGGCCATTTCCGTCGCGCTGTAGATTATTACCCGCTGCAGGGGGCTTCGATGCGCCATCTCGCGCGTTACGCGATGGACGAGAGGAAGCTTGCGCTTGCAGCCAACTGGGCCTTTGAAGCCACCCATGCCGACCCGCGCCACCATCTCTCCTGGATGCTGCTCGGCGAGGTCCAAGAAAAGAGGGGCGAGTGGGCCGGGGCGCAATCTGCATACCGCGAAGTGGTCAAGCTCTTGCCACGCCACCGAACCGCGAAGAGCAAGGTTCGCGAGCTTGGCAAAAAGGTGAAGCGCGCGTCGAGAAAGCGAGCGCGCGCCAACTCGAAAAAACGAGCTCGCAAACGTCGCGGCGGCCGCGCTAGTCGTCGATAAACGGTCTAGCGCTGGACTTCGACGCTCGCATTGCCGGGCGACATTGCGCCCCCAGCTGGCGCCAGCGCGACCCAGGTCTTGCCTGGCGTAAGTTTGATGGTTTCGCCGTCTGCGGTGCGCAGGTTGAGGGGGGCCGTGGGCTTTTCGCGGGTCCAGGTTCCTTCGATAAGTTTGCCGTTGGTGAGGACCATGACGCGACCGGACCCAACCGTCTCTGCCTTCGGCGAGCGGGCGTCCCCTCCCTCGTCGCGGCCGTAAGAAACGAACTGCACGATGACGTTTTCAGGCATCACCTGTACGCCTTCGATATCGACGTGCGCAGTTCCATCTTGTTTGCGTGCCCATCCGCCATGTTCGGCATTCCACGCGTAGCTTACTTTCGTGTGGCCAAAGTTGATCGAAACTCCGCGCACATCTTGTGCGCCCTTCGCCAACGCCTCCTCGCCTCGACGGTACTCGAAAAGCGCTTGCGGCATTCGCGACTTGTCGGCTGGTCCTGCGCGAAGTTCGACACTCTCTGCGTAAAGATTATGCGGCGCGCGTCGGCTGGGTTCGCGCCGGTATAAGTTCGGTCGCGAGCCGTGATTGACCGATACGCTGTCCGACGCATTGATTTGTCCTTGAACGTGACCGTTCATGCCCGAGTTCGCAAAGTACGGCGTCGCAAGGTTCGCCAAGAGGTCGACGTCGCTTGTGCGTGCCGAGCGTACGGGGCCAACCGTTGCATCCGTGGAGTGAATGATAGCGGCCAGACGGGTGAGCCCATACTCGACGAGCTCCTCATACACAACGTCGGCTTGGTTGATTCCGGACTGCGGGCGTGCGGCGGAGACATTGTCGATCTTGACCAGAAGCGCGGGCTTGTCCGATGGCGTTCCGGGTAATCCCGTCAGCGGGTTCAAGGGCCCTGCGCGCTCTTCTTCACGTCGTCTACGCGCTTCTTCCGCCGCGCGAGCTTCTGCGAGTCGTTGCGCTTCGCGTTCGTCAATACGCCCACGTACCAGCTCAAGCATGCGATCATATAGGTTGCCGCGGCGAAGCATCGCCAGGTCGAGTCCGCCCGAACCGAGCCACGGCAAAGCTTGTCCAAAGCTGCGCCCCATACTTGCCAGCCCACCTTCGAGCCCAAGTCTCCAAGCCAGCATTCCCCGAATTGGCACCAATCCCGACTGCTCGGATGACGTCGTCTCCGGCTGCGCCTGGCCGCTAGACTGTTGCGCGCCGCTCGATACTTCTGCGCCGCCCTCGGGTTGCAGAGGGTCGTCGATGAGTGCACGTTCAAGCAGTACGCCTTCTGCAATCGCTGGGTGTCCGAGGTCGAAAACACTCGATGCGTAGGCCGGGTTATCGTAGCGGAAGGCCAGCGTTTCGCCGTTGTAGTCCACGCGTACGCGCTCGAAGCCTTCGCTGCCTTCTTCGCCGTTCTCAAACAAAAGCGAGGAGTCTTTGTAGATCCCGGTGAAGGCGGTTGCGTCTACTTCGATGCGCGCGTCGATGTGTCTGGCGATTCCGTAGTCTTCGAGCGCTCCGTCGTAGGGAATCACTACGGTGTCAAAGTCGCCCATGTGTGGATGGCCGACGTGCCAGTTAAAGGCGCGTCGTCCCTCTTCACTCATGGGCTGTCCAGCGGTCCCGGCTTGGGCACGCATACCGAGCGCGGGCGGCATGGCTTGTGCGGCGCCCAGCGTGGCGTTCTCGAAGCCTTGGCCAAGGCCAAACCAGAGTGGCGCAGCGAGCGCGGCAGTGCCCGCCAACATCATGTACGGCAACTTCATACATTTCCATACCCTAGCAACAACCGCACCGTGCTTCTCGACACTGAAGTCACTAAGGAAATCCAGGATGCGCTGCGTCAAATTGGGGGGTGGCGTGGCCAAGTGCAGAACGCGAACTGTTCCGGGTAGCCACCCGATATTAGGGTTCGGGTGCGGGCGGTAAGACGGAGTCGACGGAAAAGCCATAGAAGGCGCGGTCTTCGATGTCGGGCAGAAGATCTCGGCGGATGAGGATGCCGCGCGCAGCCCAAAGATCTTCGAAGATTCGGTATTTCAGAGCGGTCTTGTCAAGGTACTCGACACCACTTGAGCCGCCTGTGCCAGTTCGCCGACCGATGATGCGTTCGACCATACGAGCATGTCTTTGTCGAAAGATGACGAACGCCTGTTCGAGCCCGACGAGAGAGTCGAGCACTTCACGAGGCCAGGCGAGCAAGGGCAGCTCGCGATAGCTTTCGATGAACAAGGTTGCGGCGCGGATGCGGATCGTCCTGCTCCGATGTGTCTCCGAGACTTCATCGCCACGTAAGAACTTGGCGACGGAAGCCTTCTCCGCTGCGAAGCGCGCTTCAACTTTCGCTCGTTCGGCGTCGGTCTGCTTGCCCCGGAGTGCATAACGCTTCGTATCCTCGATAGCTTGTGCGTGTGACGCCAGATAGTTGGAAATGAAGGTCGAGACGCGCTCTTGGTCACCCGGGTGGTCGGGAAGGGAGGCTTGAACGGGCGTACGGTAAATCCAATCGCGAACGACCTCGCGCAGGGAGCGCTCGGTCATTCGACCTCGCAAGCGCTGGAGGCTCCCCGACTCGCTTCCGTCGGGGTTTCGGAGCGCCGCGAGGTGGTCATGGTCGGGGTTGAGAAGAACGCGGTCTTTGTCTTGTAGACCAAGCAAGACTTCGATCTCTCGCAGCTGGCCCGACTGAAAGCCACTCGCCGGTGAAAGCTTGTCGCGAAACTCGAGATAATCGCGCGTGGTCATGGTTTCCATCAACGCGAAGTGGTTCGCTATCTGTCCGAGCAAGACTGTGACGCGGCGGATGCTTCGCACCGCGCTTGCGAGCGCCTGCTCAGGAACCGGGTTTTGCGAGAACAGGTCTCGAGCCGCTGCCAGTTCGCGGATGAGGAGCTTGAACCAGAGCTCATCGATCTGATGAATGACGATGAACATGACCTCATCGTTGCCCAGTTCGGTCTCGGCGTCCGCAATGCCAGACTGCAGGTCGAGCAGCTGTTCGAGTTTGAGAAAGTCCCAGTATGTCGTGACCTTATCCACGCGCAGAGACTGACAGCCTTTGTCAGCCGAAGCCAGGCTATTTGCAGTAGGGGCGGCCCGGGTGCGGGACTTTAGACCATGCCTTGCGTCGCTCTAAGAAGGCGCGAACGTCTTCGTGGAGCGGGCCCGCCTTGTCTGCAGCTTGCTCCTGCGACACCGTTCGCTTCTTGGTATCCTTCTTTTGTTTTCTTGTTCGAACGGCGATGGAGGGCTCAAGTTCGTGCTCAGCGAGATACGCGCGCTGCCATGGGTAGATGGGGTGAGCATCTTGGCAGCCGCCTTTGATGTCTTGCGCAGAGCAAAAAAGGCGAATGTGAAAGTGGTCGTCGTGCGGAACTGCCGGCTGACAAGTTGTGCGCGCAAACGCTTCGATCGCTTCTGGCGCAGCGCCGCTCTTCCTCGCGTATTCGAGGAGCATCTCGCGCACGTGCTCGACCACAAAGATGCGTGCAATCCGTACGTCTGGCTGCGTGACAAACGCTTCCACGAACGCCCAGGTGCGCGGCAAGTCCAGCTTGACCGAAACGTCATCGTTCGGATCGGTCAAGTCACCGAAGTCGTCGCCAGTGCCATCGGGTTCGATAGGGATGCCCTTGCTCTCGAAGAACTTTCCGTCAGTCGTGCGGTAGTAGAAGAGAACGTCGACGTCTCGCCCGCTCTGGTGCGAGCCGTGGTGGTAGATGGGGCCTCCTTCCTCAAGGCTGAGGTCACCCACGACAAGCTCACTCCCTGGAAACTTCGCCGCAACCTTTGCCGCCGCTGAAAGTAACGCGTTTGCGAGCTCTGCTGTGGCAAAGCGGCCTTCGGGGTTCGGGCGCTTGGGGTTCATGCGAAAGCCCGGTGCCTTATCCGGAAGCGCAACGCCGCCTTCGAGGCGGCCTCCGCTCGGTCCTCCAACGGACGTGGTTGTATCGGGATCGAAGTCTGCTCCGGGTCCTTCGCCTTGCGCTCCTCCCGAACCAGCGTCTTGGTTTTTAGCAGATCGAGTTCTCCGTCCGCTTGACTCATCACGGTCGACTGTTGGCTCTTCGTCTCGCGATCCTTCCTGAGCAGCGACTTGTTGCGGGGCGTTAGGCTCGGCCTTGCGTTGCGCTTCTCGTGTGCCGCAGCCCAGCAGCGCACAAATCAGGCCCAGGGGCATGAACTGCCGAAGATTCGAGCTGCGTGCACGCATCCATAGAAACTAACCCGTATTGCGCAGGCCTGCCGCAATTCCCTGGATCGTGATGCGGCACACCTTCTCCCAGTGGTCTTGCTCCGGACCGCTGTCCTCGCTGGACAGCTGCTTGAGCGCACGTACCTGGAGGAAGGACAGCGGATCGACGTACGGGTTTCGTAGCGCGATCGAATTCGCGATGATCGGGTCGTGTTCAAGCAGTTCGCCTTGGTTGCGAATCGCGAGAATCCGCTCGACCGTGACCGCGAATTCCTTTTCGATAGGTACAAAGATCGCGTTGCGGACGTGCTCGCTGGGGGCGAGTGCGGCGTATCGTGCTCCGATTCGCAGGTCTGCTTTTGCGAGTGTCATCTGTATGTTGTCGAGCATGTCCGCGAAGAAAGGCGATTGTGCGAGCAGTTCGCGCAACTCGGCGACGTCGAACTCACCAAGGGCTGTTCCCGCACCGTACCAGCCGGTGATCACATGCCGGTTTTGACTCCATGAAAACACCCACGGGATTGCGCGCAGGCCCTCGAGACCGCTACCCGACTTGCGTCGTGAGGGGCGACTCCCGATGTTGAGGGATCCCAGCCAGGGTGCCGGTGAGCAGCTCTTGAAGTACGTTACCAAGTCGTCGGACTCGACCAGGGCGCGATACGCAGCTTCGCTCTTGCGCGCGAGCGTTTCGAAGATTTCGTGTTTGTCGACGCTGTGCCCGCCGCTTGCCTGGCGCGACGCAACACTCTTTGACATCGCCGCCCCGAGCATTTGCTCGAGGTAACGCGTTGCCAACTCGGGATGACCAAAGTGGAAGGACCGTGTCTCACCCTGCTCGGTGATGCGCATCTGTCCACTGAAGGCCGAGGCTGGGAGCGCTTGGATGGCACGGTGTGTTGGACCTCCGCCGCGCGAAACCGAGCCTCCACGCCCGTGAAAGAAACGAAGAGACACATCGTGCTTTTTGCAGACGCGTGTCGCCGCGAGTTGCGCCTCGAGTAGGTCGATGCGGCTGGCCATGATGCCCGCTTCTTTCATCGAGTCCGAGTACCCTAGCAAGACCTCTTGGCAACGTCCGCGGTGGCTCAGATGTTCGCGATAGCTTTCGTTTTGAAGCAAGTTCTCGAGCGTCTCGGGTAGCGCGGCCAGTGCGGTGCGACTTTCGAACAAGGGCACGATATCGAACCGGTGGTCCACACCAGCCCATCGCAGCATGTGCAGAACTTCGAGCACGTCCGTGGCGGATTCGCACTGACTGATGATGTACGTGTGAAGCGCGCGTGAACCGTAGCGCGCGCTTTGTTTAGGTAGGCTGCTCAGAAGTGCGTGCTGCCGAGCACACAAGTCGTCGTCCGCCCCCTCGATAGCCTCGTCCGTGAGACCGTGTGCTTCGAGAAGCTTGAGGCGCTCTGCGGGAGTCCGATCGGGGTACGCGTCATCGCCAAGCCATCGCCCCACGACCTTGCGGTGGATGCGTGCGTCTTCTCGAACGTCGACCTGAGCGAGATAAAAGCCAAACATGCGGACGCGAATGATGAGGTCGGTCAGATGTGCGTCTGCCAGGCCAAGCCCGCCGGACTTTTTGAGTACGTCGTGCACGACGTGCAGGTCCTGGGCGAATGCTTCGCCGTCTTCGTAGCCGCCTGGTGCAAAACGAGCCGCGCGCTTGAGTCGCTCGCGCATGAACGTGAGCAGGCGA
Organism: uncultured Polyangiales bacterium; assembly: GCA_964487255.1. Classification (GTDB taxonomy): domain Bacteria; phylum Myxococcota_A; class Polyangia; order Polyangiales; family CAZAQV01; genus CAZAQV01. The sequence goes on from CAZAQV010000004.1 coordinate 16,375, forward strand.
CGGAGCGGTTCGCGCGGGTTACGGGCGTTGGCAGCCGCGGCGATCTCGGGCACAGCTCGCTCTGAGCGGGCCAGGGTGGCGTCGAGTTTTGTGAAGGTGGCGAGTCGCGAGCTGTCCGCTGCGAGATGGTCGACCAAAATGGCGAGGTCGCGTTCATAACGCCGCACGGCGGACTGGCGTTGCAGGTGCAATGTGCGCTCGGTGACGACTTCGTCGACGTACGGGTTGCCGTCTCGGTCGCCGCCCATCCAAGAACCGAAACTGAGCATAAGGTCGACGTCCAAGGGCTCGATGGCTGGTTGGTCGGGGTAGGCTGCATTGAGCTCCGCCACGAAGCGGCGGTGCATGCGGGGTGCAGCTTCGAAAATGATGTTGTCGAAGTACCAAAGCCCTGCTTTGACCTCCTCGATGACCTCCGGCTTTGTCGAGCGCCCCGGTGCGTGCTGCCAGAGTGCCTCGACCGCCGCCCGGATCTGTCGGTCCAGCACGCGCGCCTCCGCCGCGGTCGGGTTCGTCCGGTCCCACTCCTCGAGGCATCGACGGACGCTCACCAGCAGCCGTTCTGTGGTGCGCCGGCGTGCCTCGGTGGGGTGCGCGGTAAAGACGCATTGAACATGGGTGGCTCGCACTGCTTCAATGGTTTCTGCGCGCGAAACACCCGCTTTACGCAGACCCCCGACGATTTCGCCAAACGATTCAGCCACGGGGCCACGTTGGTCGCGTTTTCGTTCTCGTTCTCGCAACACGCGTGCGCGGTGGACGTCTTCGGCTAGGTTGACGAGCCGAAAGTAGATCGTGAAAGCGCGCGCGACATCGACGGCTCTCTCCGCACTGAGGCGTTCGACGATCTGGTCGACGCGTTCGTAGTCCGAGTTGGACTCACGAGCCTGCTTGCATGCGGTGCGCATGGCTTCGACATCATCGAACAGCCCCGCGCCCCCGGCGTCGCGCAGCGCGTCGCCCAGAACTCGGCCTAAATACCGGACGTCGTCGTTCAAGTCTCGCATCGTTTATTTCGTTTCCCTGGCGAGCATAGAACCGGGCAGAATACAGACTTCGGCGACGAGATCACCCCCCAGATTTCAATTTTATGTCTGTGGTGTAAAATTCCGCTTGACTTGGTTCTCCTACCTGTTAGTTTGTGGAGTAGGGTGTAGGTATATGGAGTCTGTTGGGTTGACCCGTTGCCGAAGCCTCAGAGGGGATATTGAGACTTGGAAAACAGGAATAGCAGAAGAAGCTTGCCCGGCAGTGAGTCCGAAAGCGAAGTTCTGGACTTCGCCGCGCTTGCGCACTCCATCCGTCCAGCGGCGCTACCCGTGGACGCTCCAGGCGAGGCCACCGACAAGATCGCTGTCGAGGCGTCATCCAAAGCCGATGCACGCACGGGGGTCTCGTGGATTTGGATCGCCGCGGGTCTCGGCGGAATCCTGCTCGGGGCGCTTGGTGCCATCGTCATCGAGAGCCAACTGCAGTCCGAAACCAAAACCAAGGCCACCGCGGTCAGCGAACCGGGTGCAAGTCCAGTCGCGTCTCACGCAGAGCCCATCGAAGCGGTCGAGCCTGAGAAGCTGGCCGCACCGGCGTCTGCGTTCGTGTCTGTCGAAAAGACGCCCGAGGAGTCCAGCGCACCCGCCCTGGTACAGGACGAAGAGACCACGAAGCCTGCAACGGTGGTGAGCACGGAAAGCCGTGAACCAAAGGCTCCATCGCGTAAAGAGCCTTTGTCAGAAGAGGCAAGGGAGTCGGCAAAGAAGAAATCTGTTGCTCAACAACCGGTGGTGGAAGCACAAGAAATAGAACAGCCGAAAGTTGAAGAAGAGAAAGTCGAGCCCGCGAAACCTGTGCTCGACTTGCCCGCACAACCCAGTCGCGAGGTTGTCGGTCGGTTGCTCAGTGGCGCCCGTCCTGAGATGGAGGCATGCGCGGCCGGTCGTCACGGCGTGGCCACCATCACGATTCGTGTCGGTTCGTCTGGCCGCGTAAAAAGCGCGATTGTCGATGGTGCGTTTCAGGGCTCAAGCGAAGGCTCTTGCATGGCTCGCGTGGCACGTAAGCTTCGCTTTCCGCAGTTTTCCGAAGAGACCTTTCAGGTCGAGTACCCCTACCGCCTTTAATTTGGTTGCTGAGAGGCGAACCCGTCTTTGCCAACGCCTGGACCGCATGGAGTCCGGGCGTTTTTGTTTCCGCAAGTTGTTGAGATCATAGCTCTAGATCGCCCGTTGCACGATCGGCGGAAACCGCTCTTGCCGGATACCCCGGCCGGGCTGTCCAGCGAAAGACAGCGAGTTCTCTCAAAATCATTCAAAAATCAAACTCGCCGGTCTTGGTACTCAACTTGCACTACACGTCGATGGACACAGCAAAGGTTGTTGCGCTGAGCTTGTGGGTGACGGTACGGTGATGGACGAAACATACGACATTGAGATAGTAGGTGCTTGGATGGATTACACGGGACCGGAGAGACGCATTCATAGGGTATTTGTTACACGCAACTCCGAATACCACTTGAGACGTGACCGCTGTGTTGCGGTGCGCGAACGACACTCGGGGATGTGGCTCAAGGAGCACGTTGCGCTCGGGCACCGTGCGACCGCGTCGATCCGATACTCGGACGATGGCATTGCAGGCTTGGAGCGCACGCTACCGTGCGTGGGTGACTCGCTCTACTTCTCTCGTCCTCAAAAAGACCCGGTGGTGTCCTCCCCGGTCACGGCCGTCGAGCGACCCCAAAAGGACATCGTCAGCCAGTACCAGGTCAACTGAGTAAAAAGGGAACCAATGCTTTCCGCCCTCGACCTCGTAATCCTCGGCGGTTTCATTCTCTATTCCATTTACTCCGGTGTTCGTCATGCCGGAGCTGCCAGTCGCAGCCTCGAAGAGTACTTTCTCGCAGGCCGAAGCCTAAAAGGCTGGCAGGCGGGCATCAGCATGGCGGCGACGCAGTTTGCTGCCGACACGCCGCTCGTTGTGATGGGACTTGTGGCGACAGCGGGCGTGTTCTCGCTGTGGCGGCTTTGGGTTTACGCCATCGCGTTTTTGCTGTTGGCGCTGGTACTCGCTCCTGCCTGGCGTAGGGCGAACGTCATCACAGACGCCGAACTCACCGAGATACGTTACGGCGGAAAAGCAGCGCCCGTCTTGCGCGCGACCAAGGCCATCTACTTCGGCTTAGTGTTCAACTGCACGGTTCTGGCGATGGTGCTCTTGGCGGCGGCCCGAATTACGGAGCCCTTCTTGCTCTGGGACCAGTGGCTCCCGGCGGGACTTTACGAAGGTCTCGTCTCGATCGTGCGGGGTGTCGGGTTTGCGGTCGCTACCGGGGCCAAGGCTTGCGCGGAGGTCGCGCCAATGTGTCCCGCGGATGCAGCGTGCATCGGCGGCAAGTGCATCGCAGACAGTGAATGGGTCAATACGACCAACAATCTACTTTCCATTTTTGCGATCGTCACCGTGACCACGCTGTACTCAACGACGGGCGGCTTGCGCTCGGTCGTTCGAACGGATTTTCTGCAGTTTATCGTCGCCATGGTGGCGACGTTCGTGCTGGCTTGGATTTTGGTCGACGAGGTTGGCGGCCTCGACGCGATGTACCGCAAGCTCTTGGCTATGTACGAAACCGGGGAGGGGCCCGTTGGAGACAGCGCCGAGCAGCTGCTGGCACTCACTCCCGGTGAGGCGTACGGCGTGAGCGGGGCATTTTTGGCCGTGCTAGCCATTCAGTGGTTTGCGCAGATCAATGCAGACGGCAGCGGATACCTGGCTCAGCGCTCGATGGCTTGCCGGTCCGATCGCGACGCTGCGTATGCAGGCATTGTGTTCACGGTTGCGCAGGTGGTGCTTCGCTCGCTCTTCTGGATACCCATCGCGCTTGCGCTCATCCTTCTTTATCCATTCGAGCCCGGCGTGGCGGTTTCGGCACAAACGGCTGTGCGCGAGGGGACGTATGTTCTGGCGATCAACGACTATCTACCGTCCGGTCTCAAGGGCTTAATGTTGACGGGCATGCTGGGTGCGCTGGCTTCGACGGTCGACACACACCTCAACTGGGGCTCGTCGTACATGACCAACGATATCTATCGACGCTTCATCGAGCCGCGGCTCGATCTCGACGGGTCCAAGCGTCGACGCGTTTGGGTCGCGCGCTTTTCGAACCTGCTGATTCTGTGTATCGCAATACTGCTGTTGCCTTTCCTCGACTCGATTCAAGAGGCTTGGCGCATCTCGCTTCTGCTCGGTGCGGGCGTTGGCCCGATTTTGGTACTTCGTTGGTTGTGGTGGCGCGTCACCGCGTGGGGTGAACTCGCCTCGCTGATCGCTTCGGGGATGGTGGCGCCTGTCCTTCTCGCCCACGTGAGTGATGATGCGACGAGGTTACTCCTCGCAGCGGCTGCCGCGTCGATCGCGGGCGTTGCAGTCTCGCTGTTCGGACCAAAGGAAAAACAGCAGTTGCTGCAGAGCTTTTTTTCGCGTGTTCGGCCACCGGGGGTCTGGACTCCCTTCGCACAGACCGATGGCCTTTCGACATCGGGTCGCCTCGGCCTCTCAATCGGTGCGACGGCCTTTGCATCGCTCGCAGCTTTTAGTGCGCTCGTTGGGATCGCCACGCCGATGATTCATGCCCCGGCTCCCATCCTGGGGATGTGGGGCTGGTGTGCTCTTAACCTGCTTGTCTGTGTGGTGTCGTCGGCGCTCGCTCTTTGGCTGTATCGCGCAGCGCGACTACGTCCCTCTGCGGCGTAACTGGCGTAACTACATACAGTGGCATAGTTACAGGATGACTGGGAGCTGAAAGCGCCCGTCGGAACGCTTCGCTGCGCTGCCGTAGACGGCACGTGGATTGCCCGAGTTTGCATGTGCGAGGCCGGGACAAAAGCGAAGGGCCTTTCCTGCGTCGCCGTAGCCCGCGAGCTTCGCTTTCACGTGTCGGGTCGTGTCGCGCACGTTCGCGAGGTCGCTGCCGTGCCATATTTCGGGGAGTCGCTTTTCGTGCAGGTTTCCGACGGGCATCCGCCACTGTACGCAGGGCAGAATGTTGCCTACCGGATCGACCGCCAACGTGGACGCACCGGCACCGCAATGTTTGTCACTGCCAGTCGGTTGGGCGGGTCGCTGCTCGCTCATCGTGGAGGTCTGTGAAGGCGCTTCGCGCGGGGCGCTGTACTCGCGCTGGAGCTTTCTGAGGAGCAAGATCGCGTCTGTAGAAGCCTGAATTTCAGTTGGACTCACGTCGCCGTCGTCGCGTGGTTTCACCTCGTCGTCGACTTGAATGCGAAAGCCAAGCTGATCGACGATCGAAAAAATGTCTGCGATTTGATGCTGGTTCCACTTTGTAAGCGCTGTGTTGACCTGCACGCGCAGGCCTGCGTCACGCATGGCCTCAAAGTTGTTCATCAACCGCTCAAAGCTGCCTCGAACGCGCGTCTGCCGGTCGTGAACCTCCGCGGTAGCGCCGTGTAGGCTCACCTCCAAGCGGTAGGGATCGACCTCTTTCTTGATGCGTGTGGCCACCTTGCTACCGACTGAATGACCGTTGGTTTTGATGCGCGTCACAAAACCGCGCTCCTTGGCAAGCGCTCCAATCGAGAAGAAGTCAGGGTGCGAAAGTGGTTCGCCACCGCTAAGGATGAGGTAGAGGACGTTTTGCGTCTGAAGGTCGTCGAGCAGCGCCTCGTACTGGTCCAAGCTCAGCGGTTTGCCTTTGAGATTGAGGTCGTTGTAGCAGAAGGAGCAGTTGAGGTTGCACGCGTAGGTCAGCTCAAGCAAGACGGAGACCAGACGGTCGTTCGTCCAAGCGTCCTCAATGGTGGAACGAAGCGTCATGGTGCACCTTCACTTTCAGACACTGCGCCTGCGGCCTGAAGCGTATCGACAAAGATGCGTGCGTCGCGCTCTGCTTGTTCTGCGCTCGCCCCAAACGTATCACACAGCGCCGCGCTAAGTTCTTCGAGTGTGGCGCCGCTGCGGCACAGCTCGAGCAAGTGTGCGCCGCTTCGGTTGGTGATGAGCACTTCGGCGTCCTCCTGAAGCACGACGACGCCTTCTTCTCCGATGGTTCGGGCGCGGGCTTGGGAACTGAGTTTGTAGATGGTGCTCATGACGGCTCGTCAAAAATGGCGGTACGAACGAAGTGTGCAGCCTCTGGCGATTTTGGGAAGGCCAAAACTTTTGCTGAATAGCCTGAGAGCAAGCCGCCCAAGGCGTCAAACAGTCGCTCGTGGACGATCGGATCGGTGTTCACAAACGGAGCTGCGGCCGACATCGTGCCCAGGGCACGGCCATCTCCAAGCGCGCTCAGGGAGGGGGCGGCTGCTTGTTGTAGAAAGAAAAGACCTTTTAATTCATATGCTTGAAGCGGCGCGTTGCTGCGCCCGAGGTCCCCCGCGAAGGGCATGGCTTGGACGCGCGTGTGGTTCGCGCCGGGCAAAAGGGCGTTGAGCTCATCGCTCAAAACCTGCATGCCGGCCTGCTGAACAAGCCCGCTCAACGTGGATTTGCCCGCACCTGAGCGGCCCCAGCAAACGGCAGCTTGGGCCCCCGAGGCGAACCCGGCGCTGTGAAGCATCACGCCGCCAGTCGAAAGCAGGCGGTAGGCGCAGGCCAGACGAAAAGGGTTTTCCAATACGTCGAGGGGGTCGCTCAGGCGGGGGCCGACCAAGACTGAGGCCCGCGATGCTTCGCGCTTCCAGTGCATGAGATAGTTCATGCCGCACATGACAACGCTGCGATCGTCGAACGAAAGCGTCAGGTCATATTGCCAACCAGCGGTATCGGGCGTAGCAAAGACGTCGCCCGCTGGCCTGCAGTAGCGAAGGGTTACATCGGCTTTCGAGCCCGCGCCGTCGTTTTGCAAGCCGGCATAGTGTGAATCGAATGCCTCCGCCAAAGCTCCGTCGAGTCCCTCGAAGCAAAACTGGGTATCCGCGAAGCGGATGCATCGGGTGTCGTCGCCCATTGCCGTAGCGCCGGCAGGATCGAACGTGTGGGCTGGCCAGTCGTTTAAAAAGCACGCGTGATGACTAAGTTCATGCATGACGGCGTATTCTGACCAAGGTTCGCTGGCCCACTTCACGAGCCCAATGAGCGAGCGCGTTGACGCGGTCGTTCAGCCTTACGGGCGTCTCGACGACCCCGATGAGGGCTTCGCGCAGCGCAAGCGGGTCGCAGCGCCGGGTGTCGTCCGCACAGGTCAGCAGACGCCAGCGTAGTCGTCCGTGGTCGAGGGCTGGGATGGGCCCGAGATAGCGGTGGACGCGGGCTTGTTCCCTTCCAGTGACGGCCACCACATCGCCGGGCAAGGGGCGCAACCCTCGTACGCGCACCAGGTCGCCGTCACAAAGGTCGGGCGTCATGCAGTTCCCCTGCACACGGACTTGAATCGACTCGCCCGGGGCGGGCCTGGCGGCTCGCCAAATTTGCCTGAAGCGCGACACTTCGAAGGGTATGTGTCGGAATCCCCGTACTCGCAAGGGTTCCGCAAGTTCGGCTTGTCGGAAGCGTGAAATCGAGGCCCGAATTGGGATATGCTTTCCGCGAATGCCGCCGAGCAATAAGAACGACGACGGCACCGGCCGTATCCAGTTTGCGGAAGGGGGCATGCGTCCCTCGATCATGAAGCTGGAGACGGTACCTGAAACGGCGGAGGAAAAGGCCACCCGTTTCACGCTTCGGGCGATCGTGATCACGGTGATCGTCGTGGCGCTCGTGGTCGCCTTCATCACCTGGCGCAGCTGGGCAAACGCGGAAAGTCGAGCCGAAGCCGTGGTGGCCTACGACGCGAGCTACACGGACGAGTCGGCCGCTCAAGCGATCGACCTGCTCGAGTCCCACGGGGAATCTTCGTCGGAGCTGATTGCCGCACGCATCCGCATGGAGCGCGCATTCGAGGAACTCACCGAGGTTCCTGAGCAACCCTTTGACGTCAATGGGGCACCTTCAGGGGCGAAGATCGACGCTGCCATCGCCGAGACCTACCGCTTGCTCGTGCGCAACCAACGAGCCGCGGCGGCGCGAATGATTTCGGCGGTTCGCACCAGTTCACCTGCGGCGCTCCGCGCGCGAGTCCGGGCTGCGCTTGCTCTTGGACAATTCAAGTACGCAGCACAAGCGTTGGGTGCGGCTCCTGCGAAGAGTGATTCCCCCGTTCGAGCCGAGCTTCAGGCATTTGCGAACTTGATGACGAAGGCTGCAAACGCGCCCAAAGTCGAAGGTCCCTACGCATTGACGGGTGAGCTCAAGGCTGCGCTTGCCAAAGGTGACCGAGCGTCGGTCCAGAGCTTGTCGGCGAAGCTTGAAGGGGTTGCGATCACGCCTCGTCAGAAGCGTTGGGCGAGCTTGGGTAGGGCTTACGAAGCCGCATACGCGCAAGGGGCGGGCGCGACCTTGTCCCAACTGCAGAGCCTGCAAGCGAAGCGCATCTCTTGGAGCGATGTCTATGCAGTGGCAATCGCCGACGCGCTCTTGCTTGCCGAAGCTCCGAGAGCGTCACAGGCAGAGTTCGCAGTGCTTCCCGCAACAGCGCAGCAATGGGTGGGGGCCAAGCGAATCCTTCGTGCACGCGTGTTCGCCAACTTGATGTTGGGCCACTTCGGCAAGGCGGAAAGCGAACTGGCGAGGTTGGGCAAAGAGCCGGTCGATCACGTACTTCGCGGTTGGTCCGCAATGGCGCGAGGCCGCACGCAGGCCGCCAAGAGACATTTTACGATGGTTGGCGACCAGGACCCCTTCTTTTCGCGACTCGCCAAACTCAAACAAACGGACCTCGCTTTGAGCGCGAATGACCGAGAGGCCGCCAACACGCTGCTAGCCTCTGTGTCGCCGAACCTCCCGCGCTGGACCGTCCAGGTGCAGATTCGGCAGACGCTGCTCAACCATGCCGCCTTGGTGAGCCGATATTCACCACCGTCCAACCTCGCCAAGCCGAACGACAATGACCCTTACCTTTCGGCGCAGTATGCGGACACTGTGACAGCCGACGAAGCCGCCGGGCTTTACAACGCGGCTATTAAGCGGATCGCGGCGATGCCGCACGCCACGCTTGGCCTGTTCGAGATCGCGATTCGAAACGGTGATAGTGGCAAAGAGTGGCTCAAGAAGATGCGTTTCGATCATCCACACGCCACACGGGCGGTGCAGGCGCAAGGATTGCTTTGGCTCCGCGATGGTGAAGGTGCGCGCGGGTCGGTCAAGCTGGGCCGCTTGATGACCCGCTATGGGATGAGTGACTGGCCCGAGCTTCGTGCGCTACGAGCCCGTCTCTACGCGCAGTCAGGCGAGTATGTGCGGGCTGTTCGTGAGTATGCGCGCGCCGCGAAGCTGGCCGAGGAGCAACTCGACGTATGGGTGCAAATCATGGCACGCAAGTCGATTGCCCACGCAGAACTGGGCGCAAAAGGCCCGGCAGAGAGCGTGCTCGAAGAAATCGAAGAAAAGGTGGCCGAGGTCGGCCGCGACACGCTCACCAAGGGTTCTGAGGCACTGTGGACCGCTGCACGTGCAAGGCACAACCTTGTCGACAAGAAGTACGTCGCTGCGCAACTCTTTGCAAAGCGTGCGTTGAAGGTCGATGCTGACTTGGTCGAGGCGCAGATGGTGCTCGTGGATTTTGCCATCGAAAAGAAGCGCGAAAATCTCAAGGCGCTCGAAGCCGCGGCAAATGCGCCATGGCCATCGTATCGCGCCAAACGGCTGTTGGCTGAGCGAGAACCAGCGGAACCATGAAGGCGAAGACGCTTCGACTGCTTAAGTGGGGCGGTCTGCTCGGGCTGTTTTCCGTTGCGGCCTGCGGTTGGGTGATGCGCAGGGAGATCAAGCGCGAGATTACATGTGCTGTGGACCCGGTCGACACGTCTGCAGACTTCACTTCCGAAGGTCAGGTGCGCGATCAAGGGTTCGTGGGCGCTTCGTTGGTGGCGCCGGATCTCCTGCTCGTGACTGTGCGGGGCGGTAACGCCGAAGGGTGGAGCAAGGACTGGAAAGTCAAGATCAAGCGAGGCTCAAGCGGCGCGAAGCAACTTTCGTCGAAGGTCGTGGGTCGCTGGTCGAAACCCGTTGCGCAACCAGGATACCGGCTTGGCTTCGGCGCAGAGGACGAGCTGGACATCTTGTGGGTCGAGCACCGCATCGCGCTTCGCCTGAGCGAGCCGCTCGGCGAGCGTGCGGGGGTCGAGCTTGATCACCCCCAGGGGAAATACGAGTTTGAGTTTGATGACGCGCTTCATCATACGCCACTGATTCAACTCAATGAGCTCGGTTACGCGGGGGCAGCGACCCGGCGTTGGGCGTACCTGTCGTACTATTTGGGTGACGGCGGGGGCCTCGAGGCTTCCGACCTACCAAAGACCGTGGAGTTGAACGTCGTAGACGATAGAGGCGCGGTGCGAAACCAAAGCGCACTTGCAGTTCGTGTGCGAGCACAACAAGACGCAGATGCAGGGGCTGCGGTGGGTGAAGTTGACCTCTCAACTTTGCAAGCCGGACAGCGTTTTTTCCTGCGCGTCCCCAAGGTGGGACGGACGCGCGTCACGAACGTAGGCGATCAGGGGCCCAAGTTGGCTTACACGGTGCTCATGAGTGGCCTTGTACACAACCGATGGGGCGTGAAACTCGACGCTGCGTTCACGAAGTGGCCGCGCCCCGCCGACCACACCACGGTCTACACTGCCGAAAAAAAGAGCTACGACATGTTCAAGGATGCGCCGCCCAAGCAAGGCGAGCGCAAGCTCGTTGGTGGCCACCACGATGCAGGCGACTTCGATCAACGGCCTTCGCATACCGTGGTTCCGCAGCTTTTGATGCGCGCTTATAGTTTCGCGCCCAGCGTTTTCCGTGACGACGAGCTCGCGCTTCCCGAGCAAAAAAACGGGGTGCCGGACATCTTGGACGAGGCGTTATGGAACATCGCTGCGTGGGAGCAACTGCAGGAGCCAGACGGTGGCGTTCGCGCGGGCGTTGAGAGTACACGTCACCCATGGGGTATCTACTTTGCGCACCAAGATGAGCTCGACTACTGGACCTTTGCCCAGGATGCCAATGTCACGGCGCGTGCTGCAGGCCTTTTCGCGCAAGCGTCTCGATTGTTGGCTCCCTACGACAAAGCGCGCGCGGACAAGCTTGCTAAGCGTGCGCGGCGCGCTTTCGACTGGGCCGAGAAGCATGACGCAAAGTCCGTTTTCGCGCTTTATGCCGCGAGTGCCCTCTACAGGTTGACCGACGATGCGCGTTACAAGAAGCGCTTCGAAGAGCATTGGCGAGCCATCGGTCGAGAAGGGGCGTTCAACGCCTTTGCGAGCGATCAGCTCAGCTGGTCCGACTATGCGAAGGACGGGCGCACCATGACCGACTTTTTCGTCGATTACCTGCAGGCTAGCAATCCTGATCCGGGCATCGTGGAGACCGCGAAACGCTGGCTCACCCAGGAGGCGAACCGAGTCGCGGCGCGCGTGATCGACTCGGAGCACGGCCACCGAAACCCGCGACGTCGCGCCGATACGATCGGTTGGGGGAGTGGAACGGTGATGGGCCGTTATCTCGACCCTGTGTTCGCCGCCCTGCGCCTCGGCTACGGCGATGCGAATAGCCGGCAGCGTTGGGTCGACGCCGTCTCCCTCTCGGCGGACTACGTCCTCGGCGCTAACCCTGCAGGCATGGTTTACTTTACGGGTGTTGAGGCCTCGCGAACGCCGCGTGAGCCCCTTCACCTCGACTCGCTCGCGTGGCTCAAGAAGGGCAAGCCCCCCGTTCCAGGCATTCCCGTTTACGGTCCGACGACGGCGCTACCCCAAAACCCGTGGTACAAACCCGGGCTTGCTGTCATGCACCCCAAGTTTGAGCAACTGCCTCGTATGAGACGTTACGTCGACATCCGAACCTTTGTTGTCAACAACGAGTTCACAGTCTGGGAGTGCCAAGCCCCTCACGCGGCACACTTTGCCCTCCTGCACGCACTCGACAATATCGACATCGTCGCATCGACCGCGAAGGCCAGTGATGCGGGTGTTGGCAGCACAAGTCATCCTGACTGAGCCGCCCACGTCTGGCTCGTGGATCGGCCAGCCCCGAAGAGCTTTTCGAGCCTGGCATGTTACGCTTGACATAATACGCAAAGCGTATTATGTTTGTGGGGATGATTCGGTCTTTTCGCTGTAAGCGCACCGAATCGCTATTCGAAGGTCGATGTCCGAAACGCTTCAAGAGCGTTTGTGCCCAAGCTGAAAGAAAACTCGCCATGCTCGATGCTGCAACAACTCTTGATTTCTTGAGGTCACCGCCAGGCAATCGGCTGGAACGGCTCAAGGGCGATCGCGTCGGATCGTGGAGTATTCGTATCAACGACCAGTGGCGCCTTTGTTTTCGTTTCCGAAACGGGCACGCGTTCGACGTGGAGATCGTCGACTATCACTAAGGCGAGGGAGATGACTATGGCAACAAACAAAATGAGGCCGGTACATCCCGGCGAGGTCTTGCGCGAGGAATACCTCGCCCCGCTCGAAATGAGTGTCCATGCTCTGTCGCTAGCGCTACGCGTGCCGGCAACCCGTCTTCACGCGATCGTCAACGAGCGACGTGCAGTCACAGCCGACACGGCCATTCGGTTAGCACGCTATTTTGGCGGTGACCCCCAATCCTGGATGAACTTGCAAACCCGTTACGAATTACGTAAGGCGGAGATCGAAAAGGGCGCCCAGATCGAAAGTGAAATCGAACCCCACGCCGCTTAGGGTCCGCCCACTCGTAGATAACGAGCTTAAGTGATTGGAAGACGAGCCCACGCTTATTTCGCAAAGTCAACGCATCATAGATGGCGTCAGAACCCCGCCGAGCGTTAGCGTAGGTTGCTCAGTGGCCCATGGCACACCGATGGATCGCCAAAAGAGTTGGCTTGTACACCCATTGCGTTGGCAATCGAGACGAAGAGATCAGAATGCGATGCGCCACCGTACTTTAGGTGGCGACCGGAGTTGAAGTACCCGCCCGCGTTGCCCGCCAGCACATAGGGCTTTCGTTTCCGGTCGTGCGCGCCGCCCCGTGACAGTTCGTTGACCCACAGGACCATCGTGTTGTCGAGCATCGTGCCGTCACCTTCGGGCACGCGGCTCAGGCGGTCGAGGAGATAGGCGAACTGCTGGGCATACCAGGTGTTAATCTTGATCAGGTTTTCTCGCGCCGTGGGCTCTTCGTCGTTGTGCGACGTGCTGTGGTGATTGACGTCTGCGCCTGCGAAGCCGAAGTTCATGCCGCTCACCGAACGCGTGAACTGAAGTGAGCCGACGCGTGTCAGCCCGCACATCATCGCCGCAACCATGACGTCGATTTGCTGCTGCACGAGCCGCGGAAACTGCGAAGAGGATCCCGTGTTGACCTCTTGGTCGAACGTCGGCTTCGTACATTGGTTGACAATTGGCGTGGCGGTGGCTTGAAGCTCTGTTTCCAGTTCGAAGAGCGTTTGTTCGTGCTGGTCTAGGCGTGCGCGGTTTTCGGCGCCGAGATTCTTTCGCACGCGTGCGACCTCGGCTCGTGAAAAATCGAGCACGCTTTGCTTCATCATCCGGCGTCGCAGCGCCGCGGGGTCAGGCTCGCCGGAACCCGATGTGTCCAGCCCATCAAAGAGTCGGCTAAAGGCGTTATACGGGCTTTCTTCGGGGTCGACCGGCTGATCTGCACCGGTGTAGATCATGCGGCCCCAGTCGTTCTTTGAGCCGCACTGCACGCCCAGCTCGATGGAGCGGTTGGGAAAGCCTGCTGGAAGTTGGCGTGCGATAAACTGGTCGATGGACTCTCCGCTCGCCCAGCCTGCGGCTGGACACGAGTCGCAGCCGCCCTTGGTATCGCCCGGCAACATTTCGCGCGCCGTGAGCATCATCGTCATGCCCTGTTGATGACCGTCGCCAGGGCCTTGTCCCGCCAGCTTCTCGTCCACACCATCGAGAATCAGCAGACGGTCGCGGAAATCTTGAAGCGGTGAAAGAATGCGCTTGAGTGTGAAGCCACTTCCCCCGTCACCCTCGGGAAAAAACTCTTCGCGAATCGTTCCGTTGGGCGAGAAGAAAATGATGAGCCGTGGTTCGACATCTTGACCGCGCGCTGCACCGGTGCGCAGGAAGGGCGCGGCGATGGTACCCGCACCAAGACCCCGCAAAAAGGCGCGTCGAGGAGTTCGAAATCTAGCAGCCATTTAGTTACCCTCCGGCATCTCAGCCCGTCGAAAACGAAATGCGTCGGAAACCGCGATTTCGATCATCAGAGATTTGATGTCGCCACCGCTCTCAAGGAATGTTTGCGAAAGATACTCCACCGAACACATGTCGGATGAGGTTTCGATGCGTCTGAGGGCGTGGCGAAGAACTTGCTTAGAGAAGCATTCTTGGACGTACTTGCTTGCGGCGAGTTGTTCCGCGAGTTCAGCCACGTTTGAGAACTCGCCGTCCGCGTCTTCGGCCCCGATGATGCCACCGTTTGAGTCCACGGGCAGACCGTTCTCTTCGGTCCGGTAGGCGCCAATGCCATCATAGTTCTCAAAGCCAAAACCTATGGGGTCGATGAGTTTGTGACAGCTTCGACACGCATCTTGTTCCGTATGTGCCGCGAAGCGCTCTCGTGTCGTCGCGTCGGGGCTCACCACAGGCACCTCGAAGTTCACGTCGGCTGGTGGTTCCAGGTACTGGCAAAACAGCTTCTCGCGCACGAAGAGCGCGCGGTGAATCGGACTGCTCTGGTCTTGGTAGGACAGCATCGACATCAGCCCCGGTTGCGCGAGGATGCCGACTCGTTCTTCGTTGTCCGTGTCAGACTCGCCACTCAACTCGTCGGTGACAACTTCCATTTGCGGCGTATTGAATACGCCACGGCGAGTCATGAAGTGGTGAAACGAAAAATCTTCAGCGCGGACAGCTTCGAAAAAGGCGTACACGCTCTGCTTGAGGGCGCGGCTGGTTTCGGGCTTGTAGCCTGGATACATGCCCTGGTCCTTTTCCATGTTATCGAGGTCGTCGAGGTGCAGCCACTGTCGAACAAAGTCGCGCTGAGCTTCACCCGCGCGCTCGTCGTTGGCCAAGCGCGTGGCTTGCTCTCGAACCTGCGCTTCGGTTCGGAGCGCCCCTGCCACAGCTGCGTCGAGTAGCTCTTGGTCGGGCATGGTTCCCCAGAAGAAGTACGCGAGGCGCGACGCCATGGCGTAGTCGCTGAGGAGCGCGACCTCGCCAGGGTTGGCCGACGCGCTGACCGTGTCTTGGTGGTAGAGAAATTGTGGTGCGTTGAGCGCACCCACCACAACCATCTCAATGCCGGTGTCGAAGTCGTATTCGCTCTTGCCCAGATTGTAGAGGTTGATAAACGCTGCTCGCTCTTCGGTGCTCAGGGGTCTGCGAAATGCGCGGAGCCCAAAGTGATCGATGAAGCGCATCGCGCAAGCGTCGCTGCCCAGTTCCGCAGCGCTGCATCCGGTCAAAGCACTCGTGTCGGCGACGACCTCCTGCGCGGCTTGTTCGGCGATGCGCAGGTAGTAGTTCGTGCGAAGTATCGAAATATTGTCTGCGCCGGACTCGAAACCGTGCGAGGTGTCGTCGGGTGGAATCTCGCTGGCAAGGTCGGGCTCCACGCCCAGCAAGGTGCGCAGCGTCTGGCGGTATTGCTCGTTGGTGAGCCTGCCGATCGGCAGCACTTCAGGTGGCGTGACCTCGCATTCGATTTGACCACCAACGTTGCCCATCCACTCCGTCTGGTCGGTCCCGGTCGCAATCGGCGTTTCGTCGGTTCCAACCTTGGTCGTTGCCGGCCGGGTGCCGTCGGGCGCACTGCCGTCGCCGTCGCCCTCGACTCCCAATTCACCCGTACAGCCAAGCGCCAGCGCGAGGCCGATGCACACCACGTTTCGCATCAGGGTGAGTAGAGTGCAAACCTGGTACCAGAAAAAAGGCCAGTAAGTTCAACGCGATCCGGCGCGCATTCAGCTCCGAAATGGCGGATGGAACATCGATCGCGCTGGGCGCGCGCGCCCCTACTTAGAAACCATCGTTGGCTCGGACCACGCCCTGATCGGTGTCGCGGGTGGGAACACCATCTTCGGTGTTGCCGTAACGCAGCACCACGCCTGGGGCGATGTCAAAGCCCCAAGCCTCGAGTACGGCGATCGGGTCCACGAAAATCGCGCGTCCACCGCCGGCGCGCTTGGAGAGCCGCCCGGACATCTCGACGCTGGTGATGACCCCTTCGCGAGCGGTGATGTGTCCGTTGTACAGCAGGTTCTTGCAGTCCTGCTCGTGACCGGCGTCGCTGTTACAGCGGGAGAGCGCGGGGTTGGTGAGAATCAAGTCTTGTTTGAAGTTGCGTCGCGCTGCGGGAAGACAGTGTACCGACCCGTCGAACAGGATGGCGCAGTTCGAAGCCCATTTGTTGCCGCTGCTGCCGCGCGCATAGATGTCGGGATGGTACGCGTGGTCGTAGTGTGCGGCGATGTTTCCGGTTCCACCCACGGCAGGTTCGAGCCTTGCTTTTTCATACTCTTGGCAGTTTCCTGCGCCGTCGCAGTACTCGTCCATCTCCGTGCCTACGATTCGGTTGTACTCTGCAGCGGTGTCGTTCAGGTCGTCGTACAACACCTCCGGGGTGATTTCGGTGTATTCGAAAGCCATATTCTCAAGTGAAGGGGACGTGCCCGGGTAGGGCGACCACTTGCCTTCACCGTCGTCGTCCGTCTCTCGAATGTCGTAAGCGATCGCCCCATTGAGTCGCGCGCGCTCGACAAGTTCGCGTACTGCGTCTGGAATCTCGTGTCCGCCAACCGTGAGCCCCGTCGTTTCGAGCTGACTGATTTCGTATTCGAAGAGGTTGGCGTAGTGCGCTTCCTTTCGCGCCAGTGCCACAGCCTCTGGGGTGACTTCGAACTGCTCGCTCATCACGGCGTCTCGGATGATGACGATTTCGCGGCTGCTGACGCGGTTGCCGCACGCCGCGAAAGCCTCGCTAACGTCTTGAGCGTCGAGCACGCCGTCTCGAACGACATCGACGATAACCGCCTCGACATCGGCTGCGTCGGCCTTGCTGCCAACCAAGTCGCCCGCGTAGTCGATGGTCTCATCGTCGTTGACGGTTTGCGATGAGCAATCGCGCACGCCGCACGGTAGCTCCCCGCTGCCGTCATTCGAGGCTGTATCGATGCCCCCGCTCGCGGAGCACGCCAGAATCAATGATGGAAAGACAAGGACACCAGCACGAAGAGCGTGACATTTCATGCACGTCTCGTACTCCACGATTTTTGTCGCGCAAGCGGCATGTCGACTCGCCGCCAGCGGCTACTCGAGCAGTCAGTCAGGAGGTCTAAAATTCAAGCAGAATTGAACCCGCCGGATAGACGATGAGCCCGTCGGCGTTGACGGAGCGTTGCTCGCTGTTCACCGTGGCTTCCGCATCGATAGACACACCGGCAACCGTAATTTCAGCAGAGACCCAGATGAACTCGTAGCCGAGCGCAAACCCAAACTGCGCGCCGTAGTAGAAGTTGTTGCCTGCGACTTCTACATTGTACATCGCGTCGCCGATGGTCAGGTCGACTTCATTGGTAAAGCGCGAGTACGCGAGCTTGGGTCCGAACCACAGGTGTCCGACCTTGCCAGAGACACCGAACAGAAGCGGCAAGTCGACTTCGATGCGCTTGAGGTTTTTGATTTCGATGTCGTCTTCGTACTCGTGTCCGACGGGCCAATCGTCCAACTGGACCAAAAAGAAGCGCGCGCCGAGGCCAATGCTTCCGACGAAACCATCATAGCCTTCGCCAGTAAACTGATAGCGTACGTCGCCGCCGACTGCGCCACTTGAAAAGCGCGCGCCGATGTCGAGTTTTTCGGCCACGCCAAAGCGGACTTGCGCGTCGACACCCACCGAGGGTGGAGTCGCGAGCAATGCGATCGCGAGGTCTTCGATACGGCGCTGCTCCTCCTCGCTGATCGGCTCCCCCATATCCGATTTGTCCAAGATCTCTTGGCCGTCCGTCACAAGGTCTACGATCTGCCCCGCGGGTATATTGCCGCCAACACCGCCAGAGACACGAACATGGCCCGGCGCTGTCGTGGGCGCGGGAGTCATGGTTGCAAGCGAGGTTGTGCAGCCCACGGAGAGAAGAAGGAGAGTCGAGATATAGCAGCGTTTCGCGCCCATATAGACCGTTTACGGGCAACCCCGCCCAAAGTAAACTCAGCATCGACGTGACGTTGGTGGTTTATCAAGGCTTGGCGTTAAGAGCGGTACGGATGACCGGCGTCGCGGCCGCCCTGAGCCTGGCTTTGTCGTTGCCCGCGAGCGCACAGGACAGTGACGGTGATGGGCTGCTCGACACTGCCGAGGGAACGGCTGCTGATTCCGACCGCGATTCCCGCAAGAATTATCAGGACTATGATGACGACGGCGACGGCATCTGGACCAAGGACGAGGGGGCAGACCCCAATGGCAACGGCTCGCCCGATGACGCTGTAGATAGCGACGGCGACGGCACACCGGACTATCTCGACAACAAGGATCTCACCGTCCGACGGGTCGACGAGTCGGGCTTGACGATCGATCGGCAGACGCGCGTGGTCGATGGCGTCCTCAAAGTGACCATCGCAAACGTTGGCAACATGGATGTCGGTCCAGTCACCGTTCGCGCCTTTCGCGACCTTGACGGCGATCGAAGGTTTATTTCGGGCATCGACGACCCGATCGGTCGCGCCTCTGCGCCCGGCACTCGACGTGGACAAGAACAAGTGGTCATGGTTCCGGTGCGAGCGCGCTTGGGTTTCGTGGGAGAGCTTATCTTCGCCTGGGTTGACTCGGCCAGCGTCGTGCGTGAAGGGCGGGAGGACAACAACGTCGCAAGTAGCTTGGTCTCCCGTCTTCCTCTCGTCCCAGAGGCCGTAACCTACAATGCCCAGGCCAAATGGCACTGGTCGGGTGCGGCCGTCATGCCAGAGTACGTCAACGTCATGATGGTGCCCGCGGTCGTTAACCTCAACGATGACAACGGCGACTCCAAAATCGACACGCTCGACGTGCCAGACATTGTCTTTTCGGCGTTCAAAGACCGCACCCACCACCGCGACGGTGTGTTGTTTGCCGTCGATGGCCGCACGGGAACGACCCACTGGCCCAAGACCGACCCGGCTTACCGTACAACGGCCAGCGGCGGTGTCGCCGTCGCGGAGCTTGACGCCACATCGCCGGGGCCGGAAATCGTCGTCTGCGAGCAGAGCGCCGAGGACCTTGAGGCCTCAACGAATGCGCTCATTGTCTCCGCTGGGGGCGAGTTGATCCGACGTGTTTCTGGTGTGCGATGTGGCGCGACCGCGCCTTTTGTGGCGGACGTCAACGGTGATGGAACACCGGAGATTGCCGCTCGCTATGCGCTTTTTCGAGCGGATGGGACGGTCCTCTTCTCAAAAAAGCAGAGCCCACCCTATTTTTCGCTCAACAAAGACTCCACAATTTTGGTCGACGTCGACGGGGACGGGGACCTCGAACTCGTGGGCGGCACAGGCGCTTACCATCACGATGGCGGCGTGCTTTGGGAGCGAGGGAGTGGTGAGGGCTTCGTCGCCGCTGCGGATGTCAATGGCAACGGTCTTGCCGACGTGCTCGTGGTCGAAACATCGAGCGAGCGTATCGTGGCACTCAATGGGCGCACCGGCGAGCCGCTATGGTCCAACCCCGTTTCGCTGGGCGCAGCTTCGAGCAACGGGACGGCGGGCGCGCCACCCGCTATCGTCGAACTTGATGGTGATCGCGGCGCAGAGGTGGTCATCGGCGCTGCAGACCGACTCACAGCACTCAATGTCGAAGATGGTTCATTGGTGTGGCGCAATACCGGAGTTACCGATGGCTCGTCGGGCACCATGAACGCTATCGGTTTTCCGTTCACCGGAAGCTCTCCTGACCAGGTTGTCTACAACGATGAGCTGCAGATGCATCTTTTCTCCGCCACCGACGGCTCCGAACTCGAGTCCTTTTGCAGTCGCAGCGGGAGTGTTCTGGATGGCCCGGTGATCGCGGACGTGGACCGGGATGGCGAAGCCGAAATCGTGATGGGCAACAACCGCCCTGGTAGCGCTTGCGGTTCGGACGTGGGGACCTTCGGACTTACGGTTTGGGAGAGCGCCGACGGGCGATGGGCAGGCGCACGTCCAGTGTGGAACCAGCACGCGTATTGGCCACAGACCGTTGACGACCTTGGGCGCATTCGCTCCCATGCCACAGCTCCGTGGCTTGGTGCGAATGCCCTGCGCAAGCAGTTGAGCCAGCCTTGGCGCGACCGGGCCGATCTCACCGTGTCATACCTTCGTGCCGACGTCAGCGATCATCCCGACGCGGTCACGTTCACGGTGCGCGTGGGAAACGGTGGTAGTCTTCCCGTCGATTCCGGCAGCGAGCTACAGTTTTTCGATGGTGACCCCGACGACACCGGGGTCTTGCTGCAGTCGCAGCAGCTCGGCTTTTTACCTCCCGGTGCCTACGTCGACGCGACCTTCCGCTGGGACACCCCGCCGGAGACCCTCTCCGAGCGGGGCCATGTTGTCTGGGTGCGCGCGGATGCGGGTGACGTGGTCGACGAGATCAGCGAGGAGAACGAAATTCAGCTCGTCTATCCCGGAGGCGAAGACGCCGACGAGGACGGGGTGCCCGACGACCGCGATTTCGATGCGGACAACGACGGGATTCCCAATGCCAGTGAAAACGACGGCCACAATCCCAACGCCGACAGCAACGGCAACGAGATCGAAGACTGGCGGGACCCAACCACGGTGGGCTTCATCGACGACAACGGTGATGGTGTCGATGACCGTTTCGATACAGACCGCGATTCGGTGCCCAACCACCTTGACGTAGATAGTGACAACGACGGTGTTCCCGACATCGTGGAAAACCGCGGAGCGACGCTCGACATGGACCGGGACGGTCGTGTCGACGCACCGTTAGACGCCGACTCCGACGGGGTCTCAGATCAGTTCGACGCTGACGACCTCGACAATGGTGTGACCGCGCCCAAAGAGAGTCCTCTCGATTTCGACGCCTCGGGCGTGCCCGACTTCCGCGACTTGGATGCCGACGGCGATGGCATTTCGGACCTGATCGAAGCAGGTGGCGAAGACACCGCCGGCAATGGTCAAGTAGCTGGGTTCATCGACGAAAACGGGGACGGTCTACACGACGAGCTGGATCCACTTCCGGCGCCCGACAGCGATGGCGATGGGATGCTCGACCTGCAAGACCTCGACTCTGACGACGACGGTATTCGCGACCGGGTCGAAGGACACGATGCAAACTTCGACGGGCGCCCCGACCGTTTGCTTTCCGGGCAGGACAGCGATGGTGACGGCCTGGATGACGCGTTCGACGCAGACTCGCCGGCCGGCGGTTCGGCCGCGCTCGTTCCGGATCGCGATGAGGACGGCGCTGCGAACTATCGTGACCCCGACGACGACAACGATCAAATCCCAACCCGGGTGGAGTTTGACGACACCAACGCACTCTCTCCGCCGCGTCCCGACGTGGACCGAGATGGCCTTGTGAACTGGTACGACACCGACTCAGATAACGACACCATCGGGGACCAGGGCGAGTGCCCGACAGGAATCAACTGCCCAGACAACGACGGTGACGGGATTCCGGGTTACCTCGACCCCGATGAAGTCCCGAGCGACGAGGACGGCGATGGCGTCCCGGACCTCGTCGAGTGCCCAGACAGCAACGACTGCCCGGACACGGACGGAGATGGGAAGGCGGACTGGGTCGACGACGATGACGATGGCGATACCATCCCCACCCGCGACGAGCGCATCGACGGTACCGACGTCGACACCGACCGAGACGGTCGACCGGATTACCTCGATCCAGATGACGACGACGACGGCATTTTGACGCGTGATGAGCGGCTGGACGCCGAGCGTTTCGGGGACGACGTCGATATGGACGGCATCTTCAACTGGCGCGACACCGACTCGGACGCCGATGGTCTCACCGATGCTGAAGAGGGGCGGGACAATGACCGCGATGGCGACCGCATCCCAGACTACTTGGACGCCACCGAAGGCGGCGCACGCTTTGCGGGCGGTGCGAGTTTCTTTTGTGGCCTCCGACGTGGCTCGACGCCACCGTTGGGCGCGCTGTTTGCGCTCGTGGCCGTCGTCATACTCGCGACGCGTCGTCGTCGCTAGCCGCGGAACTCAGGAAGCGCTTTGCTCGAACGCAGCGCCGAGCTGTTTGGCGCGTTCGGTCGCCGCCTCGACCGCGTTGATCAATGTGGTGCGCAGGCTGCCTTGCTCAAGGGTGTGCAAGCCGGCGATGGCGGTGCCGCCCGGTGAAGTCACTTGGTCTTTGAGCTGGCCGGGGTGGCTGCCCGTTTCGATCAGCATTTTCGCGCTGCCCATGACGGTCTGCGCCGCGAGCGACTGCGCGATGCTGCGGTGAAGGCCGACTTTGACGCCTGCGTCGGAGAGCGCCTCGATGATAAGAAAGACGTAGGCCGGGCCCGAGCCACTGAGGCCCGTCACGGCGTCCAGTGCGGACTCAACGACGGTGACGCACAAGCCCACGGACGAGAAAATCGTCGACGCGAGTTCGAGGTCCTGGGGTTGTGCTTGTGAGCCGGCGGCGATAGCGGTAGCGCCAGAACCGATGAGCGCCGGGGTGTTGGGCATCGCGCGCACCAGCCGGGTTTCACTCCCCAGCCGCTCCTCGAGAGCGGCCAGGGGCACACCGGCGGCGATCGAGATGACCAGCGTGTTCTGGGCATACGCACCGCGAATCTGCGGCAGCATCGTCGGAAAGGATTGAGGTTTTGTGGCCAGTACCAAGATGTTGGCCTCGGCGGCGGCCGCAGCAGGGTCGCCCCCGACGGCGATGTCGTAGCGTTCGCGCAGGGTCTCGCGCCGGTCGGCACGAACATCGACCGCCACGATTTGCTCAGCTTGGCAAGCGCCGGTCTGGATCAGGCCGCGTATCAACGCTTCAGCCATGTTCCCGGCGCCAATAAACGCGAGGCGGGTGTCCTTCGGGAGCTGCGACATGGACGCGAGCCTAGTCCGGAAGCGAATGGAGTGCCACGCTAGCCTCCGTTACGATTCTGCCCTAGGTTCCGTCGATGCTTAGTCCGGAGGTCTTCAAACAGCGACGCGAAGCGTTCCTCGATGCCATGAGGGAGGGTGTGGCCGTCTTTTGCAGTGCGTCGGAGTTCGTACGCAACGGTGACGTCGAGCACGCGTATCGCCAAGCGAGCGACTTTTTTTACCTCACCGGGTTTCGCGAACCGGATGCCGTGCTCGTGCTCAGCAACGTGCACCCCGAGCATCGCGTCGTGCTCTTTGTCCGGCCTCGTGACCCGGAAAGAGAGACCTGGGATGGACGTCGGGCAGGGCTTGAGGGGGCCAAAGAGCAGTACGGTGCCGACGTCTCCTACGACATCGCTGAGTTGCCCGAGCAGTTGCCGAAGTATCTGACCGGTGCGCGTCGCCTGTACTACCACTTGTCGGATGGTTCGGGACGTGACGCGCGTGTTCTTGAAGCGCTGCGCTCGGCCAGGCACCAGGACAGACGCAAAGGGCACGGTACACCCACCGAGATCATCGATACCGACCAAGTCTTACACCAGCATCGACTGCTCAAGACCGTCGATGAACTTGAGATCATGCGCAAGGCGGCGAGCATTAGTGTCGAGGCGCACAAAGCCGCGATGCGCCGCGCCGCACCCGGAATGTACGAGTTTGAAATCGAAGCCGAGCTCCTGCGCGTGTTTCGGGAAAATGGAAGCGAGCGACCCGCTTACGGTGCCATCGTCGGCTCCGCGGAGAACGCCACCATCCTCCACTATCGAGAGAACAACAGGAAGATGGCCGACGGAGACCTTCTTCTCATCGATGCCGGGTGTGAGTACGAGTACTACGCGTCAGATATTACGCGGACCTTTCCAGTAAATGGCTGCTTTACGCCGCCGCAGGCCGAAATCTACGACATCGTCCTCGATGCGCAGCGCAAGTCCATCGAGGCCTGCCGTCCTGGCTCGCCGTTCACGCTGCCGCATGACGCGGCGGCGCTCGCTATCGCAGAGGGCCTCGTCCGACTCGGTCTTCTCTCCGGTGAACCCGAGGCGCTCGTGCGCGAAGAAGCTCACAAGAAGTTTTTCATGCACTCAACGAGCCATTGGCTCGGGATGGATGTGCACGACGTGGGCCTCTACTACATCGATGGAGAGCCGCGTGCGCTTGAGCCGGGCATGGTGCTGACGGTGGAGCCCGGAATCTATATCCCCGAAGATGCTGATGTGGACGAAAAATACCGCGGCATCGGCATTCGCATCGAGGACGATATCTTGATTACGGCGACCGGCAACGAGAACATGACCGAAGGGGCGCCGCGTGAACGCGGTGATGTCGAAGCCTGCGTGCAGGGCGCTGGGTAGACCACGCCCATCTTGCCCCGAGCGTGGCTTCTAAACGCGGTCTGCTATGGAGCGGTTAAGTAGAGCAGGGCTTGCTCAAGCAGCTGCCTGCGCGAGCTTTGTCGAGCGATGCTCTCGATCGGAAACCCGACGAATACGACGCGCATGCTGCCCTTGCTGCGAACGGCAGCGGTCCCGCCCGCACCGCCGACATAGCTGAGCCAGCGTTCGCCCCCTTCGCTTGGCGTGATCTTGTCGGGATAGTCCACGACCATTTGTGCCGGGCTGTGGAAGTGAAAGACTTCGGTCGGTGCTTGGGTCGCTGCGAACGTCCAAGTCTGGGCGTCGTCGTCCGCGTAGTTGGCGTGTAGGACTTCGCGAAGAAACGTGGTTGACGCTCCCCCTTTGCGGTCGAGGTCGAACGCAACTTCCGCGCCCGAAGCGAGGAGCGCGCCACCGCTTGCGACGTATTCGCGAATGAGGCGTTGCTCTGCCTCATCGAAGGACTCGTGCTCTTCTCCTTCCTCGCCAGCAGCCCAGATGACGACCGCGTAGTCGTCGAGGGGGCCGAACGCGTCTAGCGCGTCGTTGTCGACCGTGTCGAATGCCGCGCTGCCCAGCCCCGCTGGATAGTTGATGAGAAAGTCGTGCGAGAATGCGGCGGCGTTTTCGCTCGTAGGCTGTGCCTGCCACCGGTCGTTTGCGTCGACCAGGAGGATGGAACTCGGCGTGGCAGCTGCGCGCACCGGGTAGACGTCGGAGGCTTCGCTTTCGCCCCCAGCGAAGGTCGCCGTGACGCGGACAAAGAGCGGAGCATCACGCGGGATATCGTCGGCACGGAAAGGGCTTCGAGTCACCAGTCGCGATCCCGCCCAGGACCAGCGAACACCGTCCTCGCTAAACCAGACGCGGTATCCGTCGGCATGCTCAACCTCGAGCCAATCGATGGAGATCGTCGCGCCGTTTCGGTCGTTGCGCACCCACCGGAGCGTGGGCGCGGCGGGGCGCGCAGCAGCTGCTCGTTTGTGCTTGGCGAGCGCGGTCACCGCGGCGTCCATGGCGGCTTTCATGCTGTTGCGGGCTGAGCTTGAGTCGTACGAAATGTTCGAGATGAACGAAGCGTAGTATCGGTGACCGTCGTACGGGTGCTTGAGCATGCCGCCAAGTGCAATCGTCGACTCGCGAAGCAACGTACCCGTCTTGCCGTAGAATCGCCCCTTGGTAGGGTTGCCCGTCATGCGGGAGGCGATCGTTCCACGCACACCCGCGATGGCCATGCCGTGCGACCAGGCTCGCCACGCGGGCACGGTGTTCATCGCTTGGTAAAGACCTGTGATGTGCGACGCGGAGACGCGGTTTTCGTAGCTCAGGCCGGACCCATCCGAGATCGAAAGCCCGTCGGTGCGGGCGCCCAGGCTGGCCAACCATGGTTTGACTTCCGCAAACCCCGCCGCGTAGCTGTTGGCGGTGCCGAAATGCTCACCGATGGCGCGCATCATCATGTCGGCAAAGAGGTTGTGGCTGACGACGTTTGTGGCTGAAGCAGCGACTTCGATGGGCGGAGAGGGCCAGCGAACGAGCTCGGCGAGCCCTTCGGGCGGTGCGAACCCAGCGCTCGAATCGCTTCCACCGCCGGCACTGATGTTCGCCTTCGAGAGACCCGCTTGCAGGGCAGAGAGCGCGAGCGCTCGGTGGCTGTCCGTGGACCCAGCAAACCCGGTTCCGACGGAGCTTCCGTCGAACACCATCTCGCCTTTAAGATGCACGGCGCCGTTGACCTTCGAGACGCCTAGCTCGGAGATGAGGCCGGCCAGAGCATGCATGGCGAATTCGTTCGAAGGATAGACGAGCGGATTGAACGTGTCGTGATGAACGATGGCAACGAGGTCACCGGTAACTTCCGTCCCACTACGGTCTGCGTGCACCACCGTCTCCATCCGATGGTCGAGACCGAACAAGTCGAGCGCTGCAGCCGTCGTAAAGAGTTTGGTGTTCGATGCCGGGCGAAGTGTGCGGTTCGGGTTGCGCTCGTAAATCACCTGGCCATTTTCGGCGTCCACGATTTGAAAAGAATTGTCGTAGTCAAAAATCGGGGAGAGTGCGGCCGCCACGGCCTCACGGATTGGCGCTACCGAGGACTCGTCGAGTGGCGATGGTGGGGCGCCGGGTTTGTATGCGTCACCAGTGGGCGGGATGCCAGGCGAGGCGCCGTCTATCGGGCGTGCGCTGTCACCGACCGACCCGTCCGGCACGAGTCCGCTGCCTTCCGTGCTCCCACTGTTGCAACCGAGCACGAGTACGCCGAGTGAACAAAACCCCACAAGCGATCGATGCGCCGCGCGAAAGCTCACATGCACGCGTTCACGATAGAAGCTAGGCAGCGACTCGCAAGTCGATTCATCAAGGCATGTCAGCGTCCGTGAAATCGTGGAGCCCGTTTTTCAAGCAGGGCCCGAACGCCTTCTTGGGCATCGTCGGTCTCAAGGGTCTGCGCTTGTAGATGCGCTTCGCGGCGCGCAGCCTCTCGGGGGTTCCAATCGAGGTTCTGGTGCAGCGATCGCTTCATCAACCGAACAGCGATCGGGGCTGCTCTGGCAATTTGCTCGGCCACTCCCAGCGCCACCTCGAGGACATGGTCTGGCTCTGAGACTTCGCTGAACAGGCCGATCTGTTTTCCGCGCTGGGCGTCGATGAGTTCTCCGGTAAACAGCATCCGGGCGGCTTCGCTTGCGCCGACGAGCTTGGGCAGGGTGTAGGAGATGCCGAGGCCCGAATGGATGCCCAGTTTCGCAAAGTTTGTGCCGTATTTTCCCTGGCTGCTTGCGATACGGATGTCGCAGAGCAGGGCGAGGCCAAAGCCCCCGCCTACGGCGTGACCGTTGAGTGCCGCGACCACCGGCACTTCGAGCTGGAGTACCCCCAAAAAGCTCTCGTACATGGCGAAGGATCGCTCATGCGGCAACTGGGTGTTATCGGTACTCTTGAGCGGGGCGCGCAAGTTGGCACCTGCGCAAAACGCCTTGCCCGATCCGGTGATGACGACGCAGCGAAGTTCCTCATCGCGGGCGGCAGCGGCCAGGGCTTGGTCGAAGTCGGCGAACAGCTCCTCACTCATGGCGTTGAGCGTCTGCGGCCGTGCGAGCTGGATCAGGCCGATTTTCTCTTTCTTTTCGTAGCGAACTGCCGGGTCGGTCATGCTTGGCGATAGCACGTTTTTCCGCTGTTTTTCTGCCTGGGGCTCGCGTGATCGCTCGGCTCGTGACATAGCCTCCCATGGCTTTGTTACGAGCGGGCTTGAGCGCGGCGCTCCTGCTGTTGTTGGCGGGATGTGACACTCCCGACGGTGCCACCGTGGACGCGTCGACCGACGTGGGAAACCGCATCCCGATCGATAGTAAGCCGTGTGAAACCGATGAAGATTGTGCCGACGACGTCGATTGCACGCGCGAATCCTGCCACCCGCTCGGCTATTGCGAGTACGTCGAAGACACGGCCCAATGCAGCGACGGCATTTTCTGTAATGGCACGGAGCGCTGCGACCGGCAGCTGGGTTGTGTGTCCGTGCCTCGGCAGGCCTGCAACGACGAAGACGTATGTACCATCGATCGCTGCAACGAGGACCAAAAGCGATGCGAGCACGCGCCGCGCGATTTTGATGAGGACGGCGACGTAGACTGGCACTGCGAAGGGGGCACGGACTGCGACGATCAGGACCCCATCCGAGGCGGCACGACCGCCGAAGTTTGTTCGGATGGCGTCGACAACGATTGCGACGGGACAACTGATGAGGCGACCTGCGGTCGGCCGCCCCATGATACGTGTGACGACGCTCTCGATATCTCGGCCGGTGGCAGCTTCGTCCTTCGCACCCGTTCGGCGTTGCCCGACTACGCCACGCGCTGCTCGCTCACCGCCAACCGAGATGCGGTTGCCACGTTCCGACTCGACAAACCGAGCTCCGTCGAGATCGTCGCCGCTGGAACGCTTCGACCGACGCTTGCGCTGCGCACCGACTGCGGGGACTCAAGCACAGAGTTTCAGTGCGTGAGCCACCAAGATGCGAGGATTCGAGCCCGCGAGCTGGCGCCGGGAACGTACTGGCTTATCGTCTCCGACGCTGTCCCTGGCGATATCGATATCCGCGCGACCTTTGGTGAGCCGATCGCGCCCGCCAGTAACGAAAGCTGCGAGTCGCCATTGGCGCTCACGCCCGGGCAAGTCCAGATGGTGTCGCTCGTGGACGTTGACGACGATGTCAGTCTCAGCAGCTGTGGGGGTGGGGACCTCGGCGAACTTGTGTACTCCCTGGAGGTGGCGGAGGAGTCGGATATCCGCGTCGAGACCGACCGGGCCACCACTGCGCTGGCTATCGCGATCCAAACAGAGTGTGGGGGAGCCGTATCGACGTGCGGAAGCGGTTCGCCCGCTCAGGCCACGCTTCGGGCCGCGAAACCGGGCACGTATTATGTTGTGGTCAGCGACCTGGCGGAGGCTGAGCCCGACTTTGGACTGGTGGCTACATTGAGTGAACCCACGCCCCCGGTTGACGGGGACGTGTGCAGCACCGCTATCGAGGTACCGCTTGGGACCGAAGTGATGGGTACCCTCGCGGACAAGGCCAACGACTACGAGGCGACCTGCGTGAGCGGGTACCGCGACGCAGTCTACTCCTTCGAACTCACCAAGCGCCAAGACGTCACCGTCAATGTAGACGGCGGCGCGTTTCGGGTCGCGGCCTCTTTGCAAGAGACGTGCGGAGACTCAGGGAGCCAACTTCGATGCTACGCCGACAACAAGCCACGCTTGCGGCTCCGGAGCCTCGACATGGGCACTTACTACCTGCTCGTCGAAGCCTCGTCGGGGCCGAGTACCTCCGTGACTGTGGAGGCAACAGACCCCCTGTCGTCAACCTCGGTGAGCGGCAATGGGACCTGCGACAAAGCCCGCGCGATCGGCCAAGGCACCGCGCTCTATCAGGGAAATACCGTAGGTTTGGGCGACAACTATCTAGCATTTATGTGCAATTCAGTCATCTCTGCTCCTGACGCTTTCTACAAACTGACGCTTAGCGAGAGCAAGAACGTCACCCTGTCGACCGAAGGGTCGAGCTTCCGTACCGAGCTGGCGATCCTCGATGGCACCTGCTCCGTGCAAGCCGAGACGGTCTGTGATGATGACTCCGGCGATGGCAATGCGGGGTTCATCCAACGCACGCTCGGCGCCGGCACGTACTACATCGTCGTTGACGGCAAAGATGGTGCGAGCGGAGATTACTTTCTCGAGGTCGTGACCAACTAATCAGCGTTCCCGCTTCAACTGAACCTCTTGTGCACACGCACTTTTTTTGCCTTGGTGGGCCGGTTGACGATAGCTCAGGTTATGGAGAAGGATCGTCATGTCGGGGCATAGCAGTGGTGGCGGGGGTGCTGATGGTAACAACGTCGTGCGTCCGTTTGCTTTTTTTCGGGCTGGCGCACGGGTAGAGGGCAACCCACAAAAGCCCATCCTTGTGATGGAGGACGTGTATCGCTTCCACCGTCCAGATCAACCCACGCTTCGCGGGCTTAGCTTGTGCGTCGAGCGTGGAGAGTTTGTGTTTGTCACTGGGCCAAGTGGAGCAGGGAAGAGCACTTTCCTTCAGCTGATTTACCGCGCGCAGAACGTTGACGAGGGGCGCATCTTGTTTTGCGGAAAAGACATTGGGAAGCTGACCGAGCGTTCGATCCCGTACCTTCGTCGTAACCTCGGAATCGTGTTTCAGGACTTCAAGGTCGTTCCACATTGGACCGTTTTCGAAAACGTTGCAGTCGCGCTCGAAATACTCTCGATGCCGCGCCGTCTAGTTCGGGCGCGTGTGTCCGAGGCGCTGGAGCGTGTTGGTTTGGCGGGGCGTGGCGTTGACCGCACACAGAAGCTCTCGGGTGGCGAACAACAGCGCGTCGCCGTTGCGCGTGCCATCGTGACGGAGCCTGCGCTACTCCTAGCGGACGAGCCAACCGGTAACCTCGACCCCCACCTGGCCCTCGATATTCTGACCTTGTTCGAGGAGATCAATGCGACAGGAACGACGGTGATCTTCGCCACGCACGACCATTCCCTGATCGCCAAGCGTCAGCACCGCATCATCTCACTCGATGATGGCCGGATGGTCGAGGCGCGCCGGGGACTTTCCGGTTGGTCCGAACGCTACGAGCCGCCGGCAAAACTGGCTACAGGAAGTTAGCGTCATGAGTTTTCAAAGAGTAGAAATGATGAGGTGGGGATGAAAGGCATGCTCGCGCGTGCGAAACGAGGCTTTCGCGAAGATTTCCGGCTGTATCTGACGGCTGTATCGACCCTTGCGGTGGCGTTTTTGGCGCTCTGCGCGGTGTTGGTTGGGGCCCAGAACCTAGCTTCGCTCAATCGCGCCTGGAGTGAGACGCGGCGCATGACGGTCTATCTCAAGACGGATGTCTCACCTGCCGACGCTGAGCAGTTGCGCGCGCTCATGCAAGGTCTTCCGCAGGTGAAGGGCGCCGAGTACGTCTCCAGTGAACAGGCGCGTGCGCAGCTCGCCGAAAATGCCGACTTGGGCGAGACGGTTTCGGTTCTGGGACCCGAAGCGTTTCCGGCGAGTATTGAAGTGCAGCTTCAGGGGCAGGCGAGCGAGATTCGCGTCGACGAACTCTCGGAGCGGGTCAAGCAGTTTTCTGTGGTCGAGGATGTCGATAACTACGCAGCTTGGTTTGGTCGACTCGATCGGGTCACGCGTATTGGTAAGCAGGTGGCTCTGGCGCTCGGCCTGTTGGTGGTCGTTTGCGTATTGGCTGTGATCGGCAACACCATCCGTCTAGCGGTGTCCGGGCGTCGCTCGGAAATCGAGGTGATGAAACTTTGCGGTGCGACGGACGGCTTCGTGCGTGGTCCCTTTGTCGTTGAAGGTGCTTTTCAGGGTTTCGCTGCAGCGGTGTTGGCGGTGGCGTTATTGCTCGCTGGATTTGTTTTCTTCAAGCGATCTTTCTCGGGTTCAGTTGTAGGAATGATGGACATCGAGTTCAGCTTCTTGCATCCTCTCATCCTACTCGCCGTGATCGGTGGCGGAGCTCTCTTGGGCGGGCTTGGTTCCGCGATATCTTTGCGAAGGTACTTGGAGGTCTAGGTGCGGTTGTGCTCGAGGTGTTGCCTGATTGCGTCTCTCCTTTCGCTCTCGGTGAGTTCCGTGGCGCAAGGACAGAGCGTGTCCGAAGTCACGCAGCACACGGCTGCTTTGCGCGGGCGAATCGAAGCGAACCGTTCGAAAGTCTCCCAGGCGAAAGCAGAACTCGAAGCGCTGGAATCGACCGAGCAGAAGCGGCGGGACCGTGTCACGAAACAAGCGCGTACCCTGTACAGATTCAGCCGGGTGGGCTGGCTTCCGCTCTCCGGTGGAGCTGAAGCGCTGCTCGGGCATTTTTCGCGCATGCGTCACCTCAATCGAGTGGTTGAAAAAGAGACCAAGTCTCTTTCCAAGATGCGCGAACATCGCGCTGCGCTGCATAAAGAGGTTTCGCGCTTAGAAGCCCAGCTGGAAAGCGATGATGCCAAGCTCAGCGCTTGGTCAGAGCGTCAACATGTGGAGCACATGCAGGCTGTGGCGAGTGCAGCAGATACGCGCGATGAGAGCTACGCACAGCTTGCCAACCGTATGGGCGGCACCGTTCATGTGCACGGTGAGGCGGTCAGCGGTGGCTTTGAGGGATTGCGCGGTCGCGTGCCGCAACCCATGCGTGAGGTCGTGGAGATACGGGACGGCCGTCGAGAGACGGATGTCGGTCTTGAGTTCGTGGGTTTGCCGGATGCTTCGATATACTCGGTGGCCGAAGGAAGGGTGGCCTATGTCGGTCGCACGGCGGCGCTGGGGACCATTGTGATCGTCGACCATGGCGACCGTTACTTCACCGTCTACGCGGGTCTGTCCGCGACTTCGGTGCAAAACGGAGACTACGTCTCGGCGGGCGCCAAGTTGGGTTCGCTCGAAGCCACCGAGCTATTCTTCGCGGTGCGGCGCGGCGCGCAGTCACTCGACGCCCGCAGCTGGCTTGGTCTCTGAAGCTCGGGTAGACTCAGTGTGTGCACGACCATTTTAATCCATCGGATCCTCCGCGTGAGCCCAAAGGTTTAACTTGGCCCGATGTTCTGCGTGCGGCGGATCAAGGGGCCCCAAAGCCACCGCGGCGTGTCGAGAAAACCGAAGCCGAGTGGCGAGAGCTGCTCGACGAGGAAACATTTAGCGTCACACGCCAGCATGGCACCGAACGACCGTTCTCGAGTGAAATGTGTGGCGTGTTTGAGCCCGGTCGTTACCAATGTGCATGCTGCTCGACGGTGCTCTTCGACGCGACGAAGAAGTTCGACTCGGGGACCGGATGGCCGTCGTTTTCGCAGCCGCTCGGAGACAATGTCGTTGCCTACCGTGCGGACCACTCGCACGGCATGACGCGCGTCGAGACGCTGTGCAACGTGTGTGATGCACACCTCGGCCATGTCTTTCCCGACGGGCCGCCGCCCACCGGGCTTCGCTACTGCATCAACGCGGTCGCGCTCCGCAAAGCGTAGCGCGGCAAGCCTCATCGGAGCCCCATCGTTCGGCAAAGGCCGCTTGTAGCGTTTGCTCGGCAACCTTTCCCCGCGGCGAGAAACCCCATATCGCCTCCTGCGATACATCGTGAAGATAGTTGTAGTAGCGCCACAAGAAAAAACCTGAGAACCAACGGTGCGGCAAGAACGCGTCGAACAGGGCTTGAAGACCGCGGACCTGCTCCGCCTCATCGACCTTGACCGCCACCATGCCGTCAGGCCAACGCCACGGTTCGATGGCGGCTTGCTCACGGGTGGTGTAGCCAATCTCCGCAAACACCACCGGCATGTCCAATACCGAAGTCCAGCTCTCGATCTGCTTCGCGATCAGCGCCGCATTGCGCACGTACGTCTTGCTCGGAGCTTCGCCTTTGTGTCCGAGCGGGTAGAACTCGTCGAGCCCCAGCGTGCTTTTCACGTAGTGGGCAAGGTCGCTGTCGTTGTCGTGGGCGAGGGGATAGAAGGCGTTGATACCGATGAAATCGAGCTGATCCCAAAAAAGGACGTGTTCTGCTTCGTCCCAGTTGGCACTGTAGGTCAAGAGACCGGAGAACCCTGCGCGTACCTTCGCGATGAGCCTCTCCCAGTCGGCGCCGCGGCGGCCGGACCACGAGTTGCACTCGACACCGATGGAAAATGCATCGGCGTGGGCCCGTTCGGCAACCTTCGCCCAGCCCTCCACAAATGCAGTGTAGTTGCCCACATAATCGTCCCAAGCAGCCTCGGACCCTGGATCGATGGCGCCGCGCCAACCCCCCGTCTCGACCCAGAGGTGAGGGATCAGGAGCACCCGCATGCCACGTGCGTGCGCCATTTCGACCGTCTTGATAATGCCTTGAACATTTTCTGTGTACGGCGCCTCAAACACAGGGTCGATGCTTGTCGACTCGACGCTCCAGATGCGACCAAAGGGCGTCAGCGATACCCAGTTTGCGCCGATCCGCGCGAGCTCATCCAACGTTTCGGCAGTGGCCGGTGTGCCATACAAGCGCCCTGGTTGCTGCGAGCTTTCGATCGGGCCGATGGTAACTCCGCGAATGCCTCCAAACCGTTGTGCCAGCGCCTCGCGCCCCGGAGGCAAGCGGTGCCAAGCCCGCGTTGTCAACGGAACGGCGAGCAACAATGTAATCAACCCTATGGCGCGGAGCCGTGAAGAACCAGGAGTAGAGTGGCGACGAGTGGCGTTCATCCTTAGACTCAGAGTCATGAGTGGTCGACCAGAGGGACACGGTCAAGGTGTTCGTGTGTATACCACGCGCATCTGCCCGTATTGCGTGGCCGCGAAGAACCTTCTCAGGTCCAAAGGCGTGCCTTTCGAGGAGGTCGACATCAGTGGCAACCACGAGGCACGCGTCTGGCTGGCCCAGAACAGCGGTCAGCGCACGGTTCCGCAGATCTTTTTCGGCGAGAGAAGCATCGGTGGCTTTCAGGAGCTTGCTTCGCTAGATCGAGACGGCTCGCTCATGGGACTGGTCGCAGATCTAGTCAGCGAATAGGAAGGCTTTACAAGCGTGCGGCGAGAGTCGACAATCGAATGGTGCGACTTATAGCTTGCTCAGTAGCGTTGATTTTCTCGCTCGGGACGCTTTATGGGACTTCGCCAGTAAGTGCGCAGGACAACGAGCAGCGGCAGCGGGACCAGGCGCGGGGCGCCTTTGAACGTGGTCTCAATGCGGTCAAGGACGAGAAGTGGGAGGAGGCGTTGCTCGCGTTCGAGACCAGCTTCGAGCTAGAGGCAAGTCCGAAGACGCGCATCAACATTGCACTCGTTCAAATTCAGCTGGGGCTGCTCGTCGAGGCGTACGCGCACTTACAAGCCATCAGCAACTCCAATGCCCTGGACTCAAAGACGAAGAGCGCGGCGGGCGAGCAGGCGGCCGAACTCTCGAAAAAGATTCCCAAGGTGGAACTCGAGTTACGCAACATGCTTTCCACTGACCGGTTGTTTGTTCGCGGGGTCGAAACCACGCTCGCGCCCGGGCAGCGCAGCATCATTGTCAACCCTGGCCGACACACCATCAACATCATGCGCGATGGAAACATCATCGTCAGCGAAGATGTCCTGCTGCGTGAAGGCGCGATCACAAAGGTCGTACTCGATGCCAACCAAGGTCGACCTGGGCTAGGTCACGAGGAGCCCCAGCCTTCTTCGAGCGAGTCCGACAAAGAACGTTCAGAACAGAAGGTGGATCGCGCCTTGGCAACGGGTCCCAATGACGACGAGGGCGGCAGTGTGTTTGAGCAGTGGTGGTTTTGGACGGCTGTCGGTGTTGTCGTCGCCGGTGGAGTCGTGGCCGCGGTTGTCGTGGCCAACCAGTCGGACTCTTCAATGTGCCAACCAGGTGCTGCCTGCTTCGATTTCGACAATCCGTAGCCGAGTTGAATAGATCGCGGTCAGGTTGTTCTGCGCGTGAGTGCCCCTGCACGATCAGGGCAAGATGGGCGCGATCTAGCCGTAGGTCTTTTTGAGCTCAGTCAGAACGAGCTTCGCAACGCCCTTGAGCGTCTCGAAAACACCTGTGCCGTCGATGGCAGCGGCGTCGAAGTCGGGCACACCCTCGGGGTTGAGCACCTGACGCAGCTCCTCTGAGGGCACCACGGCGGGCATGTCGCGCTTGTTGTACTGCACGACGTACGGAAGCTTATCGAGGCTGTAGCCTTGCTCGGCGAGGTTTTCGCGGAGGTTCTCGAGCGATTCGATGTTTGCTTCCATGCGAGCGATTTGCGAGTCGGCTACGAAGACGACGCCGTCGACGCCTTTGAGCACTAACTTACGTGTTGCGTCGTAGAAGACCTGACCCGGGACAGTGTAGAGCTGAAAACGGGTTTTGAAGCCGCGGATTTCACCCAACGAAAGGGGTAAGAAATCGAAAAAGAGTGTGCGCTCCGTCTCCGTTGCGAGGCTGATCATCTTGCCTTTCGCTTCGGGGTTGGTCTTGTTGTAGATGTACTGCAAGTTCGTGGTTTTTCCACAGAGGCCCGGACCGTAGTAGACGATCTTGCAGGTGATCTCGCGCTGTAGGTAGTTGATGAAACTCATCTCAGGCCGTCAGTCGTTGAAGAGGTTGTCAATATCGTCGTCGGTGATCTCATTGAATGGGGCTTGCCGATTTGGATCTTTCGATTTGGCTTCGAGTGCCTCAAAGACCGCCTGGATTCCATCCACGGCTTTACGCACCCTGAGCCTCACCATACCGACGTTTGTCCGAGAGTCGAAAATAACGACGAGAATGACGTTGCCGACAATCTGGCTGTAGATGTGAGAGCCATCGCCCTCTAGGAAAATCGTTGCAAACTCGTTCTCGCGAAGCAGGTTTGCCATACCGCCGGTCGCAGCGACGTTGCCTGCTGTCAGTGAAGCAAGCGATGTCGTGTCCAGTGGCTCGGTTTCGCCTGAGGAGGCGATGAGCTGTCCCGCTTTGTCGATGATGCACACGACGCGGGAACGGGATTGACGAACGAGGTTGTCCGAGATCGATTGAATCTCGCGAAACTCTTCCTCAAACATGACCATCTGTGGCGCGCTCATACGGCCTCCTGTGGAGCGACGGGGGGGGTGAAGCGTGGAGCCATAACCAAGCGGTGTGGTACCAAAGCAAGCCCTAACATGTAAAGCTTTTTCAAAGCTGCGAAGTGGACTTTCGAAAGTGAAAACCTAGAGCTGCCGCCGACTTTTCGCTCCTGCCCTCGAAATCATGCGTAGTAATTGTGTCTGAGAGCCGCTCGGCGTAGGATTTGGCCGATGACTTTATACGTGCTCCAACGACGATCCATTCTCCCACTGCTCGGCCTCACGCTCGCTTTGTCGATAGGGTGTGGCGGTTCGTCGGGACGAACGGCGAGTGTATCGGCTTCCGCGATGCCTACCGGTGGCTCATTTACGGGCGTTTGGCATTCGCCTCAGTATGGGGAGATGCATCTCGTGCAGACCAATACGACGGTGATCGGCGAGTATGAAAAGGACCACCGCAAGGGCAGACTGCAGGGCGGCGTCAATGGCAACCTCTTGCGCTTCTACTGGGAAGAAACGCGGGAGCTCGTTCAGGGGCGCTCCTCGAAAACCAATGGTCGCGGGTACTTCCTCTACGAAATTGGAGACGACAATCGTCATTATATCCGGGGTGAGTGGGGCGTTGACCACGATGAGATCGGTGGCGGCGAATGGAACGCCTACCGGCTTCAGAACCGAACTCCCGAGCTCAAGCAAGGCGGAAGCAGTGAGGGGGATAGCCAGCAGGCGCCCGACCAGGGTGAGGACTACGAGCCCTATGAGGATGACGACAGTTCGGGGACGGAGCCTGCGGGCGGCGACGCCTTCGAAGGCGTCCTTTAGCTTTCTGGCTCTTCGCTAGGGTTTGTCCCGAACGATAGATTTGCAGATAGCAAATCCCGTTCTCCTTCAAACACCGCTCATCGCCGCTGACCAGGTAAGCTGTACCGCTCCGTTCGTCTCCTCCGGGCGCACTCGCGATCTGAGCCACTCTGAAACGATCAACTGACCGAGTGGGGTTCTCCTTCAAACACCGCTCATCGCCGCTGACCAGGTAAGCTGTACCGCTCCGTTCGTCTCCTCCGGGCGCACTCGCGATCTGAGCCACTCTGAAACGATCAACTGACCGAGTCGGGTTCTCCTTCAAACACCGCTCATCGCGGCTGGCGTATCTGGCTCTTCACGGCTGCGCTTCAAAGCCATTGATTTGCTAGTAGCAAATCAGGCTTTTCGGGCTCCGCACGCTCATCGCGGCTGGCCCGCCGCGCCCGGATCCTGGCTTAGCGCTTCCCGTTTTGGGCGCTAGTGCTGTCGGCGGTGGTATGTGTTATCTTTTGACTGTGAAACGACTTAGACCGGGCTCATCTTGGTCCGCTGCTTACCTTATTTCGGGCTTGCTTCTTGTTGCTTGTGGGCCCACCAACAACAACGCTGGGGAACCAGACGCCGATGGGGACGGTATCAGCGACTTGCACGAGGGCTATCTTGAAGACCTCGATAGCGACAACGACGGCATTCCGAACTATCGCGATACCGACTCCGACAATGATGGCATTCCGGACAAGCTTGAGGCGCGTGCCGACGGCAAGCCGAACGTCTCCGGCGACCCACCGGCTGATTCAGACTCGGACGGCGTACCTGACTATGCGGACGACGACTCCGACAACAACGGCATTCTCGACGGCGCCGAGCCACCTGGTGACTCGGACGGCGATGGCCTTCCGGACCGGGTCGACACCGACGATGACAACGACCGTCTGTCGGACGAAATCGAGATCGCCGGCATCTTCAGCCCACTCATCGACTCGGACGGCGATGGTGCGCCCAACTACCTCGACCCCGACAGTGACAATGACGGCATCCTCGATGGTGACGAGTTCAATGAGGACACCGACATGGACGGACTTTTTAACTGGGAAGACGCCGACAGCGACGAAGACGGCATCCCCGACAAAGATGAAGCTGGCAATGGCGGCGACGTTCGGGTCCCGCCTGTCGACACCGATGGTGACCGCATCCCAGACTTTTTGGATCGCGACAGTGACAACGATGGTCTTTCGGATAAATACGAGAATGAAAACGGGATCAACCCGATCGCGGCCGACACGGACGGCGACGGCGTCACCGACTTGATCGAGGTCGCGGCCAACACCGACGTGTTTTCGAAGGACGACAGCCCGCGCACGCGCGGCGACTTCGTGTTTACGATTCCGTACCAAGAACCGGCGTTTCCGCGCCAGGACACACTCAATTTTCGCACCAGCATCCAGTACGCGGACATGTACATCCTGATCGACGAATCTGGCTCCATGTCGGGCGAGATGGAGTCCATCAAAAAAGCGCTTTCGACGGCGGTCGATACGCTTACATGCGACGACTACGGTGTTGCATGTTTCGGTACGGCCAACTGCGACCAAGGGCAGGTTTGCGGCGCCGGCGGTACCTGTATTCAGAACCCGCGAGCGTCGGGCTGCATCGAAAGCTTCTACACGGGCTACGGGCTCTACGACGAAAACTTCTCGCACTTCGTTGGCATTCAGCCCGACCCGAGTGTGACCGTCGCGAGTTTGCCCACGAAGGCGAGCGGAGGCTCTTCCGAGAAGGTCTACGATGCGCTTTCTTGCATGGCGGACCGCACGTATTGCGCCGATGATTCGGCGTGCGAAATCGGCACCGAATCGTGCGTAGGCTTCCGTGACGACGCAGTTCGCATCGTTGTCAATGTGACCGACGAAGGGGACGCTTGCTCCGAGAACTCGTCGACCGCCCCGCAGACTTGTCCGCCCAAAGAAGACCAGGCTGTCGAAGCGCTGCTCAAGGGCAAGGTCACGTACGTGGGCGTCAACTCCAATGACACCGTGGACGGCAGCAATGACGTCCGCACGCAAAACCTCATGAATGGCCTGACGGAGCGAACGATGTCGGTCAATGGAGAAGGTGATCCCTTGTGGTTCCGTGGCGCGGATGAGATGGCGGCCGATGCTATCGTCGAAGCCATTCAGGACGTGGTGAAGAACGTGCCGCTGCGCGTATCGATCGACCCGCAAGAGACCCAGGATGACCCGGGGGACATCATGCACATCATTGACAAGATTCAGGTCAATAACTCGGGCGAGAACGACTGTACCGCACTGCCAAATGTGGAGGACTCGGACGGCGATGGCCTCGACGATACGTTTAGTGGCGTCGTTCCTGGCACGCCCGTTTGCTGGGACGTGAGCATCTTCGACAACGAGACCATTCCGCCCATCGACGAGCCCTTGGTCTACCGCCTGCGAATGATCGTGCGCGGTAATGAGGCCATCATCGACGAGCGGACGGCGTACTTTCTGATTCCGCCCAAAATCGAAGAAGTTTTCATTCCCCGCTGACTTTTTGGCTCTTCGCTAGGGTTCCTGCGAAGCAACGATTTTGCATGTAGCAAAATCGGCTTCTCGAAACACCGCTCATCGCGTTCGCTCCGTCCGAACGAGCCGGTGGAGATACCACCGACCGTTCTGGACTGCGCCTGTCTTTTTGGCTCTTCCGCTGACGCGTCATCGCGTTCGCTCCGTCCGAACGAGCCGGTGGAGATACCACCGACCGTTCTGG
>CAZAQV010000004.1:56547-115991 GCA_964487255.1 uncultured Polyangiales bacterium
GCGCCTGTCTTTTTGGCTCTTCCGCTGACGCGTCATCGCGTTCGCTCCGTCCGAAAAGCCGGCTACTCTGGACTAACGCGCTGCACGATTGCTCTGTAGCTGTTTCGTGGTAAGTGCCTGCGATGCGCAGTTTTGGCTTGTGGGCACTTGGATTGTTGACGATTTCGTTCCTCGCGTGCAGTGATGGCGGGGGCCGGGGCTCGAACAACCCAGGTGAGTTCGCCGATTCCGATGGCGACGGAATCAGTGATGTCGACGAAAATGCCGTCGAAAGCCAAGATTGTGATGTCGACGGCACGCCGAACTACAAAGACGAGGACTCCGACAACGATGGTATCCCCGATTGGCAAGAGGCGCGGCCGGATGGGCAGCGAAACACGGTGGGGGACGACCCATACGATTCGGACGGCGATGGCGTGCCCAATTTTTGCAGCAGAGACTCCGACGGGAACGGTATTGACGACGCGGAGGAGCCCGGCCTCGAAGTGGACTCCGATGGGGATGGAATCGCTGACCGAAACGACCCAGACGACGACAATGACCGCCTCAGTGACCGCGAGGAGCTTGACGGGATCTTCGACCCACCTGTTGACTCCGATGGCGACAGCATTCCGAACTATCTGGACCCGGACAGCGATAACGACGGCATTCTCGACGGCGACGAGTTCAACGAAGATAGCGACGGCGACGGCCTTAAAAACTGGGAGGACCCGGACAGCGATAACGACGGCATCTTAGACAAGGACGAAGCGGGCAACGGTGGCGACTTTCGCGTGCCGCCACTCGATACCGATGGCGACAAAATTCCCGACTTTTTGGATCTCGACAGTGACAATGACGGTCTTTCGGATACCAAAGAAAAGGAGCTTGGTACCAGTCACATCAAGGCCGACACCGATGGTGATGGCGTAACCGATCTTATCGAAGTTGCCGCGGGGACCGATGCGTTTGACGAGAACGACAGCCCGCGCACGCGCGGCGATTTTGTGTTCACGATTCCGTACGAAGAGGAGGCCGTTCCCCGTAAGGATACGCTCAACTTCCGCACCAACATCCAATACGCCGACATGTACATCTTGCTCGATGATTCGGGTTCGATGCAGGGCGAGATGACGTCTCTCAACATGGCGCTTTCGACCGCCATCGACGAGCTGACTTGCGACGACTTTGGCGTGCCGTGTCTTGGCGATAGCGCGTGCGATCAAGATCAGATTTGTGGAGCTGGTGGCAGTTGCATCGAGAGCCCACGAACCACGAGTTGCATCGAGAGCTTCAATACGGGGTTTGGCCTCTACGAGGCTTATTTCCGCAACCGACTGAGCGTCCAGCCCGACCCCAGTTCGACGGTGAGCGTGCTGCCAACCTCTGCTGGATCGGGCTCAAGCGAGAAGCCGACACTTTCTCTCAAATGTATCGCCGACAAGAGCCAGTGCGACGTGCTCGACATATCCAATGGCGGCAAACCGTGTGCCAACGGCGGCGTTGGTTGCGTCGGTTTTCGAGAAGATGCGGTGAAGATCGTCATCAACGTGACCGACGAGCCTGACGCATGCAATTACAAAAACTTCGAGGACGATGGGAGCCTTGCGACGGCTTGCGTGCAGCCCTACCAGGACGCAGTCAATGCAATGCAAGCGGCCAAAGTAACTTACATCGGTGTCAATTCGATCGAAGCACCTGATCCAGGGCGCGAGCCGACGGGCACTGATTTGCGAACGATCCAGATGATGGAGTACTTGAGCACCGCCACCGGTGCGACCAATCAAGATGGTGAGCCGCTATGGTTTCGCGGTGCAGACGACGGTGCCGCGGAGGCTGTTGTTCAGGGCGTTCAAGAAGTCGTCAAGAATGTTCCACTTCGTATTCAGCTTGAGCCCATGGAGGAGTCGGGCGACGCGGGCGATATCTTGCACATCATCGACAAGATCGAGGTCAACAGCACCGGAAACGACCCCTGTGTTCGTCAGCTAAACATCTCGGACAGCAACGGTGACGGTTCGCTCGACACCTTCGATGGCGTCTTGCCCGGGACACCTGTGTGCTGGGACGTGACCGTCAAAGACAATAGCGAAGCAGCGCTGGGTGGTCTTGCGATCGAGCCAACTGCCGAACCCCAAGTGTTTCGTTTGCGCATGATCGTGCGTGGTAACGACGCCATTGTCGACGAGCGTACTGCGTACTTCTTGGTACCCCCGAAGATCGACCAGTTCGACATCCCCCGCTGATCGGGTCCTTTTGTCCTGATCCTGGCTTACCGCTTCCTTCGGTCCCTCGAAATACCAGAACGTATTCCATCGGGACCTCTGTCCAGGGGCGCTCAGGCTCAAAACAAAAATCCTCCGATCAACCATGCCCTGGGCCTCGCTTTGTCCCTCCCTCTTCGATGCACCTTTCATCTGTGGTGTCTCGCGATCTCGGACTTTTTCTAGTAGTGGTGACGGGAAGCCACGAAGAGGCCGGTGTGGAAAGCCGAACAACCAAGAACAACGTGAAGAACGTGAAGAACGTGTGCAGCCCGAGGAAGGTACTGTGCTATCTGCACAGGGCCTTTCGAAGCGAAGCCGTGAAGAACCATAAGTAGAGCGGTGATTGAGCTAAGGAAAGTGAGTAAGCGTTTTGGGGATCACGTGGCGGTGCATCCCATAGACGTGCGCGTCGATGCTGGTGAGACGCTCGTTCTCATCGGGCCGAGCGGTTGCGGCAAGTCCACGCTCATTCGTCTCATGGTTGGCCTGATCGAGCCCGACGAAGGCGAGGTGTTCTTTCAGGGAGAGCGCATCACGCCGCACAACGCGACTGCTTTGCGGCAGAAGATGGGCTACGTCATCCAGCGCGGGGGACTCTTTCCGCACCTTACGGTGTATCGCAATGTAACCCTCATGGCGGAACGGATGGGCTGGGACAAGGTTCGCTGTGACAAACGCATTGCCGAGTTGCTTGAGCTTTCGCGCTTTCCAGGCGAGTTGCTCGGGCGCTATCCTTCACAGCTCTCGGGCGGACAAAGGCAGCGCGCATCGCTCATGCGCGCGCTGATGCTCGACCCCGATGTTCTGTTTTTTGATGAACCGCTTGGCGCGCTCGATCCACTGGTGCGTGCAGCGCTGCAAAAGGACTTGCGACAGGCGTTCGCGGACCTGGGCAAGACCGTTGTGATGGTGACGCATGACATGGGCGAGGCTTGGTATCTCGGCGACCGCGTCTGCCTGCTTCGGGCAGGGCGCATCGTGCAGCAAGGGCGGGTCGAAGAGCTTGTGTCTGCGCCCGCGGACCCGTTCGTCACCAAGTTCATCAACGCACAGCGGTCGCCCCTTGCGAGTGCTGCGGTTGAGGAGAGCGCGCCATGAAGGTGTGGCGAGCCGGCGCTGCCGTGACTCTGATTCTGTGTGCGATGAGTTGCGCGGGTGAGAGCCAAAAGCTGCAAATTGGCTCTAAAGCGATGACCGAAACCGCTGTGTTGGGGCACATTGTGGCCGAGCTTGCGTATGGACAGGGGGTCGACAGTGACCAACACCCAAGTATGAGCGGAACACGTGTGCTCTGGAACGCCATTTTGCGCGGCGATATTGACACGTACGTGGATTACACGGGCACGCTCAAAGAAGAAATCTTTTCCAAAGA
This sequence comes from uncultured Polyangiales bacterium, assembly GCA_964487255.1. Lineage (GTDB taxonomy): Bacteria > Myxococcota_A > Polyangia > Polyangiales > CAZAQV01 > CAZAQV01. The sequence continues at coordinate 60,166 of CAZAQV010000004.1, forward strand.
ACGTCCACAGTCACGAGAGGAGCTTGCCGCCTTGCTCGACAACAAGGGCTTGGTCATGAGCGACTCGCTGGGCTTCGCCAACACGTACGCGTTTGGCATGCGTACGCAAGAGGCGAAGCGGCTCGGCATCGAGAGCATTTCTGATCTCAATGCGCACCCGGACCTCCGTTTCGGGTTTAGTAGCGAGTTTATGGAGCGCGCCGACGGCTGGCCCGGTGTGCGCGCGACCTACGACATGCCGCACAAGCACGTGACGGGGATGGATCACGAGCTTGTGTACAAGGGCCTGGCAAAAGGCGCGATCGATGTCGCAGAACTCTACACGACCGATGGTGAAATCGCGCACTACGACCTCAAGGTGCTGCGCGACGATAAAGAGCACTTTCCGGACTACGAAGCGGTGCTCTTGTTCCGCAAGGACGCCATCGATCGTCACCCCAAGCTGCGTTCGGTGATGCGCATGATGGAAGCGTCTATCGACGAAGCGACCATGTCGAAATACAACGCCATGTCCAAAATCGGTGGCCAGACAGAACAGGTCGTTGCGCAAGCCATGCTCAAAGAGGTGTACGGTGTAGACGCCGCGCTCGGTCAAACCACGCTCTTTGACCGTATCCGTGACCGTTCACTCGAGCATTTGTTTTTGGTTGGCGTGTCGCTCTTCTTTGCCATCCTGCTCGCGATTCCGCTTGGCATCGTCGCGGCGCGGCGCCCAAAGCTCGGGCAGGTCGTGCTCGGCGTGACCGGAATCTTGCAAACGATCCCGTCGTTGGCATTGCTCGTGTTCATGATTCCACTCTTCGGTGTGGGGTCTATTCCGGCCATGTTTGCGCTCTTCGTCTATTCACTCCTGCCTATTGTGCGCAACACCTACGCCGGATTACGTGGTATATCACCCGAACTCATCGAGTCGGCCAACGCGATAGGGCTCTACCCATGGCCACGGCTTTGGCTCGTCGAGATGCCGCTCGCGTCTCGCTCGATTCTGGCTGGCATCAAGACCTCGGCCGTGATCAACGTGGGCACTGCGACATTGGGGGCATTTATCGGTGCAGGTGGTTATGGACAGCCAATCCTGACCGGCATTCGTCGAGACGATCTGGCGACCATCATGGAGGGTGCGGTTCCGGCGGCTGTGCTCGCGATCGTGGTTCAACTTTTGTTTGAGGTTTCGGAGCGTTACGTGGTTCCGGCAGGGCTGCGTACATAGCCTGCCTATTCCCGGTAACACCTATTTTTTCGAACAAAACACAATCTGATACGTCTGCTAAGATAGCGGTGACCAAACGAACCCCTGCACAAGCGGGTCCAAAGAGTAGAAGATAATGACGATGAACGTGCGAAGCCCGAAAAAGCCAATGTGCTATCAGCACATTGCTGGTTTTGAAGCGGAGCCGTGAAGAGCAGAAGATAGAGTGGCTCAGACCCAACATCAAGGCGCGCAGACCTGCGAAGACTGTGGGCATCTAAATACCTCAGCGGCGCAGTTCTGCCACCAATGCGGCAATGCGCTGAACACCATGGTGGAACCCGAAGCGCAGGAAGAGGACCCGCTCATGGGCCGAGAGCTGATGGGGCGCTACACGATTCGGCGGCTCTTGGGCGTCGGTGGTATGGGCCGTGTTTACGTTGCCGACCAGAAGCTTGGCGAAGCGAGTCGCGAGGTCGCCATTAAGACCTTGCTGCCCGAATACAGTCGAGACAAGGACATCCAGCAGCGCTTTCGCCGGGAGTCATCGACGGTAATCGCGCTATCGCACCCGAACACAATTCAATTTTTCGATTTTGGCGAGATGGAGGACGGCACGCTCTTCATCGTGATGGAGTTCATCAAAGGCGAGTCGCTTGCGCATGTGCTGTTACGGGGGGCCATCGAGCCGAGCCGTGTCGACCGGCTCATGTTGCAGATTTGCGGCTCGCTTTCTGAAGCGCACCAGATGGGTATCGTTCACCGTGACCTCAAGCCCGAGAACGTGCTGCTCACGAGTGCGGGCGGACAAGCCGACTACGTCAAGGTGCTCGACTTTGGTATCGCCAAGCAAAGTGACATGGCAAATGAGCGCGACACGCGTCTGACGCAGCAAGGTACTGTGCTCGGAACGCCTCCTTACATGAGCCCAGAGCAGTTCAGTGGTACCGAGCTTGACGCGCGTTCGGACATCTACTCGCTCGGCCTCATCGCATACGAGATGCTGACCGGAGAGTTGCCTTTCGAGGCGCGCACGCCTTGGGAGTGGGCGACCAAGCATTTGACCGAAACTCCGATTGACCTTGCGCAATACCCCATTTCCAAGGGCTTGCAGCCCGGCAAGGTGGAGGCTGTGATGCGGGCGCTACGCAAGGACCGCGAGGAGCGCTTCGGTTCTGTGACCGAGTTCTTGCGCGCCTTTGTAGGCATCGACGATACGCAGTCGGCGTGGGCGCTCGCCACATCGACGACCACGGGAAATGTGCTTGGCAGCGCTCCCGCTGCAGATCCACAGCCGCTGCCAAACCCGGTGGGTACTGCGAACACGCCTCGCTCGCTTGTCACCACCGACCAACAGATGGCTCTAGCGGGGCTTCCAAAGAAGAAATCAAACCGTGTTCTTGGTTTTGTGCTCGGGGCGGTTGCGATTGGAGGCATCGCAGGAGGCGTCGGCGTGTGGTGGGCAGGCCAGCAAAAAGGTGCCGTCGAAAACGATGACACCGTTGCCAGTGCGGCGGGTGCCCTTCCGATCGCTGCGGATGCTCCAGACGAGATTGCGCTCAGCCCGACGGCGCCCGACGCCGCAGTCGCAGCTTCGAGCGATGCCGGACAGGGCGTACCGACGCAAGCCACGACCGTCGTCGAGAACGACGAGGCTGAGCAAGAGGCGGAAGACGAGTCAAAACTAACCCCGAAGCAACGGCGCCAGTTGCGTCGCAAACGTTTGGCCGCCAAGCGCGAGGCGGCGGCGCGCAAGAAAAAAGAAGAGCAAGAGGCCAAAGAAGCGAAGGAAACCAAAGAGGTCAAGCCACCGGATAACAGCGGCAACGTAGTCATCACCCGAAAGGAACCGAACCGCACGATTGTGGTCAACGCGAACAGTGCGGGTGGCGTCGCCACACCTCCGGCTATCCAAGCGGTCGAGTCCGCATTGAAGTCGAATACGCTCACAGGCGCGGTTGACGCTTGGAAGAAGGCGCAAGCGATGCACCGCGGTCACCCATCGCTTCCCGGTCTCAAACGAGAAATCTCTTCGAAGGGTAGCTACAAAGTCGGGCGGCTCCTACAAATGCAAAAATGCAACGACGCACGTACCGTATTCAAGGCTCTACAGAGTATCGGCGCGGAACGAGCAGCACGTGTCCACTTCGACAATGACTGGTGCCCAGCCAAGTAGTTTCGAGCACAGGCGAGAAGGCCTCGCTTCGAAGCTCGTGCAAAGCCGACTGTTTCCTTGGCTGCTCGTTGCGTTAGGCGTAGGCGCGCTCGTTTTGATCGACATTCCAGTATGCGGATTCAAAGCGTTGACCGGACTGCCATGTCCCGGCTGCGGAATGACGCGCGCTTTGTCTTCGTTGCTCGTCGGAGACGTCTCTTCGGCATTTTACTTTCACCCGTTGGTGTTCGTGCTGCTTGCTGTCGTGGGCGTGGTGGCTGTGATGCATCTCGTGCTGCGCCGGGACATCCGACCGACCTGGGCCGTCAGTGTGCTCGTGGTCTTTGGGCTTCTTTCGCTGGCGCTGTGGGTGTTTCGCCTCACCGGTGGACTTGGCGGCCACCCCGACCTTGAAGGCCCACTTTTTTAGCGGCGTTAGAGTTTGTCTTGGATGCCATCGTTGAGCCGGGCGGGCATGTTGCGAGTGACGTGAATCTTGCGGTTTGGGTCGACGATAAGAAAGTCGGCCGAGAAGGGTAGCTTTTTGAACATGCTTCGGGCGGCTTGAGGACCCAAGACGAACGCGGCCGTCGAGAGTGCGTCGGCGTAGATGCCCCGCTCGCAATGCACGGTTGCGGCAAGGGAGCGTGTGGCCGGAAGGCCGGTCTTGGTGTCGATGATGTGATGCCAGCGCTTGCCTTCGCCATCGACAAAGAAGTGCTCGTAGTCGCCGGATGTTGAAATCGAACCGCCCTCCGATTCGACAACCCCAAAAAAGGTTGCGGCACGAGGATGCTGAATCCCGACGCGCCAATGACGGTCGCCGCGTCTGCCGGAGACTTGTACTTGCCCGCCGGCGAAGAGCATGTGGTCACCGAAGCCTGCTTCCCGGAGCCGCGCGCCGATGCGGTCGAGCGCATAGCCCTTAGCGATGGATCCGGTTCCTATCGCCATGCCCGGCTGCTTGAGAAACACCGTTGATGCCGTCTCGTCGATCGCGATGTTGCGCCAGTTGATGAGCTTGCGCTTCTCGCGCACGGTGGCGAGGTCCGGAACCTGCTGGCGCGCGGGCCGAAAGTCGTAGAGTCCCCAGAGCGCCGCCCAGCTGAGGTCGAAGGCGCCGTTGCTCCACTTGGAAACCTCAACGCCGGCTTTGACGACCGCGAGCGTTTCCGGACCGACTTTGACGGGTTCTTTGCCGGCTTGTCGGTTGATGCGAGCGATTTCGCTGCCCGCTTGCCATTCGGAGAGAATGCCTTCGATGCGGCCCACTTCGTCGAGTGCTTCGTCGGCGGCGCGTGCGGCCTGTGCGGGCCTATGGCTGTAGAGACTGACTTTGAAGATCGTGCCCATGAGCGAACGTTGCCGCTCCACAACATCAGCCGCTTTGGGGGTTGGAGGTTTCGGTGGTGGCGGCGTAGCCTGGGGCGCGCGCTTGGTGGGCGTTGGATTGGGCTCGTCGGCCAGATCGTCGCAAGCGACGGGCACAAGACCCAGCAAGATTCCGAAAAGTGCTGCTCTTTTTGGATCGCGCATCGCCAGGCAATGGCGCATTTGCTAATAGCAGGCAAGTGCGATGAACAAACGTGCGCGAAACGACCGGCAAATGGCGGTGCGATTACTCCCGAGACGGACACTTATCCAAAGCGCGGCCCTGGGTGGGGTTGCGGCCGTGCTCCCTCAGCGTGTGGCAGCCTTTGGTGCCCAGTCAGAGGTCGAAATCCGCGTGCTCAAGGTCGGCGGTCAAGGCGCCGCGTACCAATATGCTCCTGCCGGAATCGCCTGGGAGTTGCGCAAGCGAACCAATGTCGTCACACGGGCGGAGCCGACCACCGTGCGGCTCGATGAGCCAGCGCTGTTCCTGAGTCCGTTTCTGTACTGGAGTGGAACGTCGGCTTTTCCCCCACTGAGCGAAGGCGAGCTGCGCGGACTGCGAAGTTTTGTCGAACACGGTGGCTTTCTTTGGATCGATGACGCCAACCCGAAGAGTGGCGCGTTTGACCTGTCAGTACGGCGGACGCTTTCACGGGCATTCGTCAACGAGCCGCTCTCGCCACTCTCGGTGGACCATGTTGTATTTCGAACGTTTTATCTGGTCGATGCCCCGGTAGGTCGCGTCAGCGAGCCAGCGCACGTGTTCGGCGTGAGTCGCGGCCGTGAGGCCTCGGTGATCTATACGCGTCAGGATGTGGGCGGCGCTGTGGCACGAGACAAATTTGGAAACTTCGAAGTGGGACAGATTGGCGAGATGCAGCGCGACAAGGCCATCCGCTTTGCGGTCAACATCGTCATGTATGCGCTTTGCGTCGACTACAAAGACGATCAAGTCCACGCGCCATTCCTAATGAGAAGGCGGCGCGCTCCGTGATGATCGATGGTCCGGGAGGGACGCCAGTTGCTGTCGTGGCCGCCCTGGTGGGTGTGGGCTTTTTTGCGTTCTGTTTGTGGGAGGTGCTGCGAGAGCCGGTGGCGTCGTTGCAGCGCTGGTCCATGGTCGTTCTGCGTGGTCTTGCGGTGGTGGCCGCGTGGTGCGTGGTCGCGCAGCCGTCTTGGATTCAGGCCCTGGCAGTGCCTGGTGGTGGACAGCTCGCGGTGTTGGTGGACGCTTCAGAAAGCATGGGGATCAGCGCGGACGGCGGGGCTACGCGCTTCGCGAAAGTGGAGGGTTGGCTGGCGCGGTGGCTCACCACGCAACGCGAGGGAGGGCGACCCATCAGTGTGTTCACGACGACGCCCGAAGGCGGGGCAAACGGACTGCCTGCAGCGCATCTCCAAAAAGAAGGGGCGACCGTCGTCGAAGGACGAAGCCCTCTGCTTGCCTCGCTTCGCACGCTGGTCGATACGCGCGACGAGCTGGGCGCGATTCTGATCGTGAGCGACGGGCGCTGCGTTCCCCGCTGCACGGAAAGTTTTTCAGGCCTACGCGTGCATAGCGTCGTGGTCGAAGAAACGCCGCGCCTCAAGGATAGTGCCATCGTGGACATCGATGCGGACCCCGTTGCGTTTTTGCGTGACCGAGGGAGGGTCCTGGTGGAACTGCGCAGTACACACCGCGAGTCGCTCGACCTTGAGCTTCGATATGAGGGTCGCGTTATCGAGCGCAAGAGCGTCCCGCTCATCGACGGTAGTGGAAAGGTCGAACTGAGTTACCTGCCGATCGAGCGCGGCGCGCAGGCGTATGAGGTTGCAATTGCCGGCGACGACCCCGAAGACGCCATCGAAGAGAACAATCGGGTCGCCTTCGTGGTGGAAGTCAGGCCTTCGCGTTATCGCGTGCTCCACGTTTCGGGGCGGCCGAGCTGGGATCAGCGCTTTTTGCGGACATTCCTCAAGGAACGCAAGGACCTCGACCTGATTTCATTTTTCATTCTCCGTGCGCTTCACGACCTGACGCTCGCGGCGACCGAAGAGATGGCGCTCATCCCGTTTCCGACCGAAGAACTCTTTTCGCAGCACCTACGTTCGTTCGACCTGGTCATCTTTCAAAACTTCAACTACGGCCCGTACCGCATGGGGCGCTTTTTGCCCGGCATTGCCCAATACGTCAAAGAGGGCGGTAGCTTTGCGATGATCGGCGGCGAACTGAGCTTCGCGCAAGGTGGCTACGCGCAGACGGCGGTTGCAGATATCTTGCCGGTCGAGCTTCCGTCCGAAAGCGCAGGTGAGATTTCGGGACTCTTTTCGCCCCAACTGGACGAAGGTTGGAAGCGTCATCCCGTGGTTGGGCTTCACCCTTCGCCGGCCCAAACGAGTGAGTTGTGGAAGGACTTGCCGCAGGTCGAAGGTGCGAACTTGTTGCTCACACCAAAGCCTGGCGCGGCCACGTTGTTGCGACACGACAAGGGCGGGCAGAGCGACGCGGCGCCGATATTGGTACTCGGCGAGGCTGAAGCAGGGCGCGTGCTTGCGCTCGGCATTGACGCGTCGTGGACGTGGCGTTTCACCCGGGGTGGGATGACCGGTGACGGTAGTTTGTACACCCGATTCTGGGACCGTGCCTTGCGTTGGTTGACGCGCGACCCGCTGCTTGAGCCTTCACGCATTGCATTGGCAGATGTGCGCGTGGGTCCGGGTGAGAAAATGGCAGTGCGCGGCCGCTTCAGCAGCGAGCGTTACGAACCACTCGCAGGTCAGAAGATCGAGCTCGGTATCGTCCGCGCGGACGGGGAGCGCATCGCGCCGTTCACGTCCGTGGAACTCGACACCGAAGGACGCGTGGAGACCGAACTCAAGTCGCCTGAAAGTCCCGGCGCCCATTTTGTGGTCGCCGAGATGTTCGACGCAGCGGTCGGCGAAAAGAAAGAACTCGCGCGTACCGCGTTTTCTGTTTCCGGGGCTGGACGCGAGTTGGCCGACATCCGACCGGACGCGCAGTGGCTCGAGCGCCTCGCGGAGTCGACTGAAGGGAGCTTTTTTGCGTCGCTTGACGCGGTGCCGCCTCCGCACGAGCTTCCGACCGATGATGAGCGCATCATTGGGACGCAGAAGGTTCGACCGTTCGCTTCGATTTGGTTCTTGCTACTGGCGGCCGCGCTGTTTGGGGTGGAGTGGGGCCTTCGCCGCCGCTGGCGCATCGGCCGCTAAACAACGTCCACTTGGCAAAGGTCCAACGCCCGATGCTGCTTTCTCGCCTGCGAGCGACTGCGCGCCGAGGCCGAATGATCGGCAGCTTTTCGATGACGGAACGTCCGGCGATATGATGGAACGCGTGGTCGAAGGCGGTCAGTGCATGACGCGCTACCCGCGTTAGGATAAAATCGGTGGGGTGGAGCCCCTCGAGCGCATCTACCTCGATTATGCGGCCTGCGCCCCGCACGCTTCGGGCGTGAGAGAGGCCATGCAACAAGCAGCTGAGCTGGCATGGGCCAACCCGTCGAGCGTGCATGCAGCAGGTCGCAAGTCCAAGCGTCTGCTTGAACGGGCGCGCGAGCAAGTCGCCGCAGCCGTGGGCGCGCGGCCGGCCGATATCGTCTTCACCTCGGGCGGCAGCGAAGCGTGCTGCGCGGGTATCGAGGGGCTATACGGCGTCATGCGGCGTTCGCGGTCCGAGCCGCAGCTGGTGAGCTCGACGATTGAACATCCCGCTGTGCGCGAGACGCTCGATTCCATCGCCGCCCGCCACGGCGCTGCCGTGGAGCGGGTCGGGCCAGAGGTCCGCGAACTCGAAGTGTCCGCGCCGACCCTGCTGGCCACGCAGTGGATCAACCACGAGACGGGTATTGTGCTGCCGGTCATCGGTTGGGCGGAGCAGGCCCGCTCGGCCAGTGGATTGTCCTTTATCGACGCCTCACAAGCGCTTGGCAAGAAGGCGATCGACGTCGACAACAGTCCCTTTGATGCGTTGGCCATCGGTGGATCGAAAATCGGCGGGCCCACGGGCATCGGGGCGCTCTGGTTGCGGCGCGGGGTCGATATTGATCCTTTGGTGCGCGGCGGCGGTCAGGAGCGCGCGCGGCGCGGGGGCACGCAGAATGTGGTCGGTGCGGTTGGGTTTGGCGCGGCTTGCGAGCGCGTACCTGAACTTCTGAGTGGTGTTCGGGCGGTGGGCGCGCTTCGCGACGAGCTGGAACAAAGGCTCATTGCACAGGTCGGTGCACGCGCCAACGGTGGTGAGTTCGAGCGCTGTGAGACCATCAGCAACCTTTGGCTCGAAGGCATCGATGCCCAGCGCCTCGTCGCAGCGCTCGACGTCGAGGGCATCATGGTCAGCGCGGGCTCGGCCTGTTCGGCAGGTATCGCGGAGCCTTCACCGGTGCTCTCTGCGCTCTATCCGAGTGAGCCATCACGCGGTTCGCAATCGATTCGCTTTTCGCTCGGTCCGAGCACCCGCGAAAACGATATCAAAAAAGCTGTTTCGATCGTCATCTCGGTGCTTTCGCGGTTCAAAGCGTGAACGAATCGAGTTCGCGCGGCCCAAACCATAGGTTTTTGAACTATCGGATCGAAGTGTCCGAAATCGCGTACTCTTTGATCGCGATGATCCAAATCCATTCAATAGAATTCGCGCTGACTTTCCGTTCAGCTCCGCTCAATCGAGCGGGTGCCGGTAGCACCCACCGATTTGGAGCTGCGCCTGTCTTTTTGCCTCTTCCGCGGACGCGTCATCGGGACCCGTCCGAACGAGCCGGTGGAGATACCACCGTCCGTTCTGGGACTGCGCCTGTCTTTTTGCGCTTCCGCTGACGTCTTGATCTCGATGGGTTTGGCGCTACGACTGGGAGCTGTGTCGATGAGTCAGCCAGTGAGCCGCGATGAGCGTGCGCAGCCCGAGAAGCCGGATTTGCTATATTGCGAATCCATGGCTTCGAAGCGGAGCCGTGAAGAGCCATGAGAATTATCGTCGCGATGAGTGGGGGCGTCGACTCGGCGGTGGCCGCGGGCCTGCTCAAAGAGCAGGGCCACGAACTTATTGGGGTCACCTTCCACCTCTGGGACGCCAAAGGCGAGAACCAGGTGGGCCGATGCTGCTCACCCGAAGACCGCGACGATGCGCGCCGCGTCTGCGAGCACCTCGACATTGCGCACCACACCTTCGACGAGCGCGAGCGATTTCGTCGCCAGGTCGTTGAGCCCTTCATGGACAGCTATCGGCGTGGCGAGACGCCGAGCCCGTGCGTGCACTGCAACCGCACAGTCAAAATCACGCACCTTATGCAAATTGCGAAGGAACTCGGGGCCTCGAAGGTGGCGACAGGCCACTACGCGCAGATTCGCTCGGGCGAGCAAGGCCCTGAGCTCTGGCGAGGCAAAGACCACGGCAAAGACCAAAGTTACTTCTTGTTCGGTGTGCCTGAGCACTGTTTCTCGTCTCTTCTTTTTCCCGTCGGCGGCATGGACAAGTCCGAGGTGCGCGCCCATGCCGAGCGCCTGAAGTTACCCAATGCGAGCAAGCAAGACTCGCAGGAGCTTTGTTTTGTCCCCGACGGCAACGTCCGCGGCTTCATTGACCGCCAGCGTGGCGGCGTCGAGCGTGGAAATATCGTCGACGAGACGGGCAAAGTGCTTGGAACGCACGACGGCATCGAGGGCTTCACGGTGGGCCAGCGCAAAGGGCTCGACCTCGGAGGTGGCCCGGCCCGCTACGTACTGCGTATCTTGCCGGAGCAAAACGCCGTCCAGGTCGGGGGGAGCGACCAGTTGCTCGCACCGGAGCTTCGGGCGGCGTCGGCGAGTTGGTGGGGGTGCGCACCCGAGCAGCCCTTTTTGGGCCAGGTGCGAATTCGCTATCGCCATGAACCGGCGCCCGCGCAGATTACGCCGAGCTCAGAGGGCTTTGTTGCCCACTTTGAGAGTCCGCAGCGCGCTGTGACACCCGGCCAAGCGGCCGTCATCTACGATGGCGAGCGGGTGCTTGGCGGCGGCTTCATCGAGTAGTGCACACCTTGGGTAGAGGCGGGCATTCAGGGCGAAATTCGACCCCGGACGCAGGCGCGCTATAGAGGTCCATGGGGACCCGAGCGTCGAAAAAGCGTAGTGCGCTGACGATGGCCGGGTGGCGCGAGTGGGTCGCGCTACCCGAGCTGGGCATTGCGGCCATCCAGGCTAAGGTCGACACCGGGGCGAGAAGCTCGTCGCTTCACGCGGCCCTGATCGGTGTCGAGGCCCAAGCGGGAACCGTCACCTTCGAGGTTCGTCCCGACCACGAAAACCCAGACTACATGGTGCGCTGCAACGTCCCGCTGCTCGACGTACGGCCGGTCAGGAGCTCGAATGGACAGGTCGAGGAGCGCCCGGTCATCCGTACGCGGTTGAAGATTGGTGACGTAGAGCGCGAGGCGGATCTGACACTCACGAGCCGCGAGGGCATGGGCTTTGAGATGCTGCTCGGGCGCGAAGCGATACGGGGCGAGTTCTCCGTCGACCCGGGGCGCTCATTTCTGCTAGGTGGGTCACGCCACCGCACTCCCGAACAACTGGAAGCAAAGGAAGATTCATGAAAATCGGTGTTCTCTCGCGCAAGTCCTCGCTTTACTCCACCACCGCGCTGGTCAACGCGGCCAAGGCGCGTGGTCACGAGGTTTCCGTGGTCGATTATGCGCGCTGCTACATGAGCATTACCTCGCACCGGCCCAAGGTGTTGCTCAATCACCGAGAGCTCGATTTCGACGCGGTCATCCCGCGAATCGGTGCGTCGATGACGTTCTATGGTACTGCGGTCGTGCGCCAGTTCGAGATGACCAAGACCTACTCGGTCAACACATCGCAGGCCATCGCACGTTCTCGGGATAAGCTCCGGGCGCTTCAGCTCTTGGCGCGCGAAGGCATCGGCTTGCCGGTGACCGGCTTTGCGCGCTCGAACAAAGACATTGACGGGCTCATTTCGGCCGTCGGCGGTGCGCCGCTGGTCGTCAAGCTGCTCGAGGGTACGCAGGGCGTGGGCGTTGTGCTCGCCGAAACGCACAAGGCCGCCGAGTCGGTGATTTCGGCCTTTCGTCAGCTTGACGCCAATATCTTGGTGCAAGAGTTCATTAAGGAGGCTGGGGGCGCGGACATTCGCGCCTTCGTCGTCGGTAACAAGGTTGTGGCCTCGATGATGCGCCAAGGACCCGAAGGGGACTTTCGATCGAACCTGCACCGCGGAGGCTCCGCGATGAAGGTCAAACTGACGCCCGAGGAGCGCAGCACGGCCGTGCGTTCGGCGAAGACACTTGGGCTCCGCGTCGCGGGTGTCGATATGTTGCGTTCCAACCACGGACCCGTTGTGATGGAGGTCAACTCCTCACCTGGACTCGAAGGCATCGAAAAGACGACAGGAAAGGACGTCGCCACCTCGATCATCAGGTACATCGAAGATAATGCCGCCCCCGGAAAAACCAAAGACCGTATCCAAGGCTAGCTCTCACCGCGAGCCCTTCGTGATCGGCGAACAGGAAGTTCGCGCCGGAACGATTTCGCGCTTTGAGCTTCCGGTGGCGCGCGCGCTCAGTGGCAGCCAGCTTTCCCTTCCGGTGGCTGTCCTTCATGGCGCACACGAAGGCCCTGTCATTTGGCTCAGCTCAGCGATTCACGGCGACGAACTCAACGGGATTCCCATCATTCGCCGCGTGACCAACAAGCTCTCCGCCAAGCGCCTGCGCGGGACGGTGATCGCGGTTCCGATCGTCAATGTGTTTGGTCTGATCGAGGGCTCGCGCTACCTGCCTGACCGCCGCGACCTCAACCGTTCGTTTCCAGGGTCGCGACGCGGTTCTCTTGCGGCGCAGCTCGCACACCTGTTCATGGAGCAAATCGTCAGTCGTTGCGAACTCGGCGTCGACCTTCATACGGGTGCCAACGGCCGTACGAACTTGCCGCAAGTACGCTGCAATCTGAGCGATCCGCGCACCTCAGAACTCGCGCATGCTTTCGCGGCACCTGTCACGCTCGATGCAGCAGAGCGCGGCGGCTCGCTTCGCGGCGTGGCCAGTGATCTTGGTGTGCCGGTGTTGCTTTACGAAGGCGGCGAGGCCGGACGTTTCGACCGTGAGGCGATCGACCTCGGCACGGCTGGCACGCTGCGCGTGATGGCGGCGCTCTCGATGATCGAAGGGCGAGCTGCAGGCGCGCAGACCTTTGTCTGTCGCTCCAGTAGCTGGTTGCGGGCGCGCCGGACCGGGTTTTGCGAAATGCGGGTTTCACTCGGGAAGCGTGTGCAGGCGGGCGACACCATCGCGGTCGTCTTCGATAGCTTGGGGAAGAGCGAGAGTCTGGTGCGCGCCTCGGCCGAGGGGATTGTGATCGGGTGCACGACGAGCGCGACGGTCTACCGCGGCGATGCGGTTGCACATGTCGCTTACGTGGGCGAGAGACCCAAAAAAGTTCGTACCTCGCCCGGACGCACCCGGACGCCTTCGAGTGACTCCACGCCCGGCGGCTTCGAATCCCCCTAACGCATTACGTTGTGCAGTTTCGTTGTGGTCAGGGCGTGGTGCGGCTACCGTTAAGGGGTGCGCTGGGCGATCCTCATTACGACACTCGGTTGGTTCGGCTGTTCGGTCGGGCAGGGCGAGGGTGAGATCAGCGGTCGGGTGCAAGCGCCAGGGTGTGGGCTCAGCCCCGACGACACGTATGAGATGAACCCCACGTTTTTCGCCGGCGAGGTGATCGAAGAGCAGTTCATCGTTCGCGTCCAGTCGATCTCTGATTTCGAAGATAAGACCGACGGGGTGATCATCAGCGTCTCCGATGCAGCGCGGGTTCAGCAGGAGTTCTTGAATACGCCGATGCCTTTGGGCGATACCGAGGCCGAGGTGCCGATCCGTGCGGTTTTCTATGCGAACGAGACATGTAAGGTCGAGCGACGAGAAACACCTGTCGCCTACAGTGCCGTGTCCGGATCGATCACGTTCGAAAACATTCACGCGCCGCGCGTAAGTGACATCAGAGAGACGACTGCGACTTTTTCAGGGCGCTTCGAAGACTCTGCTTCGCCCAACGAACGCTACGCCGAGCTGGTCGGTTACTTTTCGTTTCTGTACACGCGCGGTCGTCCGGCCCAACGCTTCCCATGAAACCGGGCAAAACGGTCGAAGGTGTCGTTCGCGACATGGCCCACGATGGCTCTGCGGTCGTGCAGACGGACTCGGGGGTTGTCTTGACGACGGGTGGCCAAAAGGGCGAGCGTGTTCGTGTGCGCGTGGGCGATAAGCGCAAAGGCGCACGACGCGGTCAGCTGCTCGAGTTGCTCGAAGCGGCAGCCAGTCGGGTGCCTGCATTCTGTCCGGAGCTGGCGCGCTGTGGAGGGTGCGCCTGGGGAGAAATGTCGCTCGATGCACAGCGTGAACAAAAGCGCCGTTGGGTGGCTGAAGCCGTCGGCGTGGACCCCGAGCGCGTTGCCACGCGCTTTGGCGGCGGAGAGGGTTACCGTCGACGCGTAAGGTGGGCGTGGAAGGAGCGAAAGGGTGTTGTCCGAATCGGTTATCGGCCGTCTCGCTCGCGTGATGTGGTCGACGTCTCGCAGTGCCCGGTCTTGCTGCCCGAGCTCGAGCAAACGCTGGGTACCCTTCGCGAGTCACTTGCGTCCGATTTGCGAGGCACGGGCGAGATCGAAGCGTTGGCTTCGCCCGAGGGCGTCGGTATTTTCGTGCGCAGCGCGACGCCACAAACACCTGGTTTTTACACTGCGTGCAAGACGCTTGCGGAGGGCCCGCTGCGGGGCGTCGTCGCGCAGATTGAGGAAGTTGCGCCAGCGGTGTTTGGAGCGCGGTGCCTGGCGTTGACCGTCCAGGCGAACGGCCGAAGCGTATGCGTGCACACGCCCATCGGCGGTTTCGCGCAAGGCAATGCTGAGCTCAACGACGCGCTCGTCTCGTGTGTGCTGCAGGGGTGTCCGAGCGATGCCCAGACGGTGATCGACCTGTTTTCTGGGAGCGGAAACATTGCGCTCGCGCTCGCGACCCTTGCTCCAAAAAAGATGTGGATGGTAGAGAGTAACCGTGCAGCACTTGAGGCGTGTCGCGAAACCTGGCGGCTGACTGATCTGGCGACTGCGAAGAACACTTCGGCGAAGTTTCTCGCGTTAGAAGCCGAGCAAGCCGCTGGCAAGCTACCCTCGAAAGCCGATGTGTTGGTGCTCGACCCGCCACGGGAGGGCGCGGGCGTGGCGTTGATGCGCGAACTCGTCGCTCTCAAGCCTGAGCGCATCATCTACGTCTCCTGTAACCCCCCGACGCTCGGGCGGGACCTCGCCGCACTCGACGGCTACCAAGTACAAAGCGCCACGATGGTCGACATGTTCCCGCAAACGCCACACGTCGAATCCGTCACCGTCTTGGTGCGTCGGGATGTGGCGGGGCGATGGCGTGGTTAGTGGCCGGTTAAGTCAGTGGATTGACCCCATCAGGAGCGCGGGTTGTGTGCGGCTGGGCACGCGAAGCGGAAGGTGATCAGTCGTTCTTTCGTTTTCCTGTTGGCGATTCGTGCGCTGTGAGTTGGCACCAATGGTGCATACATGGTCGCGTATGTTGCGGTACGCGTTTTCAGCCAGTCTCGCCTTTGTTGTGGCACTCTCCTTTTCTTCCCTCGGTAAAGGGGTTGAACGGAGTCTTGTCGGGACTGTTGTTGCTGCGGCAAATCCTTCGGTGCGGGTGCCCGAGCTCACCCAGACACAGTCGGCGGGTATACTGCGTAGTCTGTCCTCGCTCGTTCCTGCCGAAGTTGTCGCTCATCTAGACGAAGTCGTGGACGCGGTAGGTACAGTGGTCCCCGCGACGATTCGTTCGGGTGACCCCGCTTCGGTGCGTCCTTTGACTGAACTCGTCGATGCGGTCGGCGTCGACCCTGTCCGTGCGGAGCGAGTTGCGCGGCAGCTCTCGGCCCGCATTGAAGATGAGAGCGTTCAGGCGCAGCTCTTCTTGAGGGCAGCCATCGCACAGCGCCCGAGCGGCGAACGATGGAACGCGCTTTGGAGCGAGGTCGCGCGGGGCTTTTCCCCAGAGCAGGTGGACGGTGTCCGGACGCAGTTCGAGAGCTTGTACGAAGCGCTTGGGGCGACGGAAGCAGGCACGCGCGCGCATTTCGATGCCTGGCTCAATATCGCGCAAGCAGAGGGACCCGACTCACGTTCCTGGTTTGATGTCGTAGACGCCATCCGAAAGATGGAAGCTGGCCCAAACCGTGACGTCGTCGCTGCGTCTTATCCGAGCTATGCACGTGTAAACAACGAATGGTGGGCGAAGGGACAAGCTCTCCTTCGCTACGAGAAGCAGCAGCGTTACGCCGATGAGGTGCTTGATGTGCTTGAGCTCGTCTCGGATACGTCAAGCGGTCGCGTTCAACTCCAAAGCGGCTTGCGCCAGTGGTTCGACCACGAGTTCGCCGCGGAGAGTCAGCTCGATTTCTGGCGTGAAGCTTCGCACCGTGGGCTCACGCGCGATATGGAGCGTCCGATGTCGGTTCCGGAGACGACAGACCTTTCGCGTTCGAGGGCTGAGCTTGCCGGTATTGCGCTTCGACCGGTTCGCTATCTGCTCGACGAGCTCCAGCGTCGCGTGGGTGAAGGTCGCGTGGATGATCTCCGAGGGGAACTCGATTTTGGTAGGCTGATGGAGTCCGAAGCGGTTGCCTTCACCACGCTTGAAGATGTGTCCAAACGCGTTCCGGCTGGCTCACGCCTCGAGGAGGAGATCTTCTCGCTGGTCGATCGGCTGCCAAACCGTCGTCACCGGCATGACGTCTTGCTCCAGACCCGCACCAGTCGTCATTCGATGCGGGCTTGGGATTCCGCCGAAGCGCTTGTTCCTGAGCTTCAGGACAGACAGGCATACGATCTCTATTCGAGCTGGTTTCGTATGAACCAAGAGCAGTATGTACGCGCCCTTCGCGAGACGTCGGCCGGCGGCCTCAACTAGAGCGAGAATCCCTCGTAGCGCCGAGGTTTTATCCGGGTTAGCCTCTCGGCGCACACGGGTGCCGAGCCATGAAGTGTCCTTATTGCGGCAATCTTGAAAACAAGGTGATCGACTCCCGCCTCTCGCAGGCTGGCGAAACGACGCGACGTCGTCGCGAGTGTGAGTACTGCCAGAAGCGTTACACCACGTACGAACGCATCGAGCGCGCCCTGCCGATGGTGCTCAAACGCGACTCGCAGCGCCAACCCTTCGATCGGGTCAAGCTGCTCGCGGGCCTGCGCCGGGCAGCGGTGAAGCGGCCTATTTCCGCTGAGGCGCTTGAGCAACTGGTCGACGAAATCGAGAAGGAACTGATCGAAATCGGCGAGCGCGAGGTCGACTCCAAAGTGATCGGCGAAAAGATTCTGGCACGCCTCAAAGACATCGATTCGGTGGCTTACGTGCGCTTTGCCAGTGTGTACCGACACTTCGAGAATGTGGACGAGTTTTTGGAAGTCTTGCAGTCGTTCGGCGGAAGCAAGTGAGTTCAACTGCTGAAGATGCGCGCTGGATGCGCGCGGCCATCCGCCAGGCCAAGCACGGACAGCCAAGCCCCAATCCGCACGTGGGCGCTGTCATTGTCAAAAACGGACGCCTCGTCGGCAAGGGCTTTCATCGTGCAGCGGGCAAAGACCACGCTGAAGTCGCTGCACTGCAAGACGCCGGTGTGCGTGCGAAAGGGGCCACGCTCTACGTCACCTTTGAGCCTTGCAATCACCACGGCCGCACGCCGCCTTGTACAGACGCGATTGTCGCCGCGGGCCTTGCCCGCGTGGTGGTGGGCGCGCGCGACCCCATTCCACATCGCGGTGGGGCGACGCGCAAGATGCGTCGCGCGGGTGTGATGGTCGAGCACGGCGTGTGCCGCGACGAGTGCGAGGCGCTGGTGCGTGACTTCGTCATCTTCATGAGAGAGCGCCGCCCCTGCGTCACACTTAAGAGCGCGCTCACGCTCGACGGCCGGACGGCGACGTCTGCAGGCGAATCGAAGTGGATTACAGGTGTCGAAAGTCGCAAGGAGGCACATCGCATGCGCGCTCGGCACGACGCCGTGCTCGTCGGTGCAGGCACTGCCCGCGCCGATGATCCTGAACTGACGGTGCGACTCGTGCGCAAGCGGAGCCCACTTCGTGTGGTGCTCGACTCGACACTTTCGATTCGCCCCAATAGTCGCCTGGTGCAGACTGCCAAAGACGTCCCGCTTTTGGTGTGCCACGGTCCCGCTGCGAGCGCACGTAAGCAATCACGGCTGCACAAGTTGGGGGTTGAAACCCTTGCGGTACGCGAGGGTAAGCAAGGTCTGCGCCTCGATGACGTGCTGGCAGCTCTGGCGCGCCGCGATGTCGTGCGTCTTTTGGTCGAAGGGGGGGCGGGGGTGCACGGCGCGTTTTTGCGTGCGGGTCGCGTCGACCGCGTGGCGTGTTTTATCGCGCCCATCTTGGCAGGTGACCCCGAGGCCATCCCCATGGCGCGCGGCCCAGCGCTAAAGCATTTGGCCTCGGCCTTGCGGCTTTGCGACGTTAGCACCAGAACACTCGGGGATGACGTGCTGATCACCGGTTGGGTAGACGGGCACCGCCACGGAGGCTAAAGGAGCATGAATCATGGAGCCAATTGAGCGCGTTCGACTCGCGATCCAAGCTATTCGCGAGGGAAATATGGTCATCCTCGTCGATGATGAAGACCGGGAGAACGAGGGCGATTTGGTGCTTGCGGGCGACCACGTCACGCCGGAGGCCATCAACTTCATGGCGTTGCACGCGCGCGGACTCATCTGCTTGGCGCTCGACGACGCGCAGGTCGACCGGTTGGGTTTACCCATGATGGCGCAAAACAGCGAGGGTGGTCGCCGTACGGCATTTACGGTTTCGATCGAGGCGCGTGAAGGCGTTACCACAGGGATATCGGCCGCCGACCGTGCGCGGACCATCCAAGCTGCGGTGTCCGCGAAGGCGACCCCTTTTGACATCGTGACACCCGGTCACATCTTTCCGCTTCGCGCTCGCAAAGGTGGTGTTTTGCAGCGTTCGGGCCACACCGAAGGGGCAGTCGACTTGGCGCGCCTGGCCGGTTTGGGACCCAACGGTGTGATCTGTGAGATCATGAACGAGGACGGGACGATGGCGCGTCGGGCAGACCTTGAGCGCTTTGCGTCCCAGCACGGTTTTCTCATGCTCAGCATCGCCGATCTGATCGAGTATCGCTTGCAAAACGAGACTTTGGTTGAGGTGATTGACGAGGGGGACGTGTTGCTTCGCGGTCGCTCGAACTGGCACGCGACCGTGTTTGGCTCGGCTTCGGATGCACGTCAGTTTTTGGCCCTCAGTTATGGGGAGCCGGGTCCCGACCCGACACTGGTTCGGGTGCATACGGGCAGCATCCTTGGCGATGTGTTTCGCGTGGCGGACAAACGCCGCGCGGAGATCGACAGGGTGGTCGATATGATCGAGGCGGACGGTCGTGGCGTCATCCTCTTTTTACCAGGTCAGGTTCACCTCGAAAATGACTTGCGATTCTATTGTCGACCCGAAGAGCAGCTGCGAAGCCAAGCCAGTGCCGACTCGTTGCGCGAGTTTGGCATCGGCGCGCAGGTGCTTCGAGCACTCGGTTTGCGAAGGATTCGCTTGCTAACCAACCGCCCGCGCCGCATTGTCGGCCTGGACGGGTTCGGTCTTGAGGTCGTTGAGCAAATCATGGTCTCGGAGGGCCGCAGCGTCACCGAGCTTCATCACTAATGAGCGAAAACAGTCCACAACAACTCTCTCGTGAGCTTCTGCGCGTCGATGCAGAAGCGGAGTTTGCGCTCGTCGCGTCGCGCTTCAATGCTCACATCGTCGACCCGATGCTAGAGCGCGCGCAGGCGGCGTTGCGCGACCACGGTGTGGACGAGCGGCGCATTTTCGTCCACCGCGTCCCCGGCGTCTACGAACTTCCCGTGGCGTGCCGTTGGGTATTGGACGCGCCGAAGGTCAGCGCCGCCATCGGCCTCGGTGCGGTTGTTCGCGGCGATACGCCGCATTTTGATTACGTCGCCGGTGAAGGCGCCCGCGGTTTGATGGATGTGATGCTGCAGACCGGCAAGCCTCTGGTTTTTGGTGTGCTGACGACAAACAACGAGGCGCAGGCGCTGGAGCGCGCCGACCCGAAACGTGGCGACAAGGGTTACGAGGCGGGGCTTGCGGCGCTGGAAATGGTCGCTCTTGGTGCGCGTATATCGAGGCAACATGGCTAGTCGGCGTCGTTCGCGTGAGATGGCGCTTCAGGTTTTATATCAGGCGGACCTTAACAAGATGACCTGCGCGCAAGCCCTGGAAAGTTTTTTTGGTGGGCTCACGAACGAGCGAGAGGGCGAGGTGTTCGCGCGCAAGCTCGTCGAAGGGTGCATCGAGGATAGTGCTCGTATCGACGACGTGATCCGCGAAACGAGCAGTAACTGGCGGCTGGAGCGCATGTCGCTTGTCGACCGAAATGTGCTGCGGCTCGCGACACACGAGTTGCTTAGCCACGATGACATCCCTGCGCGTGTGACACTCAACGAAGCGATCGAGTTGGCCAAGAAGTTCGGCGCAGAGGGCAGCGCCTCGTTCGTCAACGGGGTGCTCGACAAAGTCGCAAGCCGGCTCAGCAAAGCATAGTCATCGTGCCGCTCGTACGCATCGTCGACGCATCATTCGAGGAGATGGACGCGCCCGAGGTGCAGCTTATTGTTGCGCTTTGCCGAGGACCACTACGACCGCTGCCCGAGCCGCTTGCGAGCATCGATTGGCGTATGTGCGGGCGCCTTTGGCGGGCCTTTCGCGAGAGCGATTTCGAAGATCGCGATGGGGCATCGCTGCTCATTTCGAGCGAGCGCCGGCTCAAGTGTCCTGCGACGCTGTGTGTGCGCATGTCCGCCGGGCCACGGGTTGAGGCGATCCGCGAGGCGGCGACGGCTGCGGTCGCGCAAGCGTCGGCGCTCGACGCGGCGTTGTGCTTGTGGGCGCTGCCCGGTGCGAACCGGCTCGCAGAGGTGAGCGACGAGCTGCTCGACATCTGGGACAAAGACCCTGTCGCAGAAGAGGTGCGCTGGATGGTGCCGCGTGTCGAACAGCGCTCGGTGCGCGAGCGCCTTGAGCTGCACAAACGACGAAGGCGGCTCGGACAGACGCCGCAAACTGCAGGTTCGTAGCGCAGAACGCCGTTTCGAGGTAGGAGTAGGTATGGCTTTGCAGCGATGCAGCATCGCTTTTTTACTGGCAGTCAGTTTCGGCTGTTTTGGAAATGAAAGCTCAGATTTTCCGGCCGGTCTCGAACCGTTGGAGGAGGAGCATAAGGCAGACGACCCCGCACCCACGGATACCGACCCGTATCCTGAGGTGTTGTCGATGACCGATGGCGAGGTCGATGCCTACCATTGGGTGCATGCGACGACCTTTGTCAAAGCGCCGCTGGCGCGGGTCTATGACGCCATCCGGACACCCGACATCAACATCAACCGGCGTGCGGTCGACGCGTGGAACGTCAAAGAGACCGATGTCGAGCCCGACTACGAGTTTAGCCATCAAATCTACGCACGGGTCGATGACATTATCACCGTGGAGTACGAAGTGGTGTGGCGTTTCGGCTCGATGCAAGACGAAGATGGTGAACTTTCTGGGGTCCGCGCGCGCTGGCAAAAGGTGTGGGGTAGCGAAGTGATCGGTCTTCTCAGGGGCTCGGTCGAACTTGAGCCGGTCGACGACAATACGACGCGTTTGCAGGTCATCGAGCATCTCGACGCGCTGCAGGGACGCGGTGACAACGCCCGCAATTACGTCACTGACTTTGTAAACGAGGTTCATTTATATTCGCGAGGCGAACCTCTGCCGACCTACGACTAGCGTGAAGTTAGACCTGCGTCGTCGCTTGCGCGATTTGATTCAGCGCAAGATACTAGGAGTCGAAGATACGCCACATCGCATCGCGCTCGGTGTGTTCTTGGGCATGCTCATCGGCTGGACGCCGACCTTCGGGTTTCAAATCGTGATCTACCTAGCCATTGCCGCGATGGTGCGCGCCAACAAGATTTCGGGCATTCCCTTTGTGTTTATCTCCAACCCCTTCACACTCGGACCGCTCTACTATTGGGCCTGGGTTGTTGGCGCCTGGCTCTTACATCTTGGCGATCCGCCGGCAAAACCGACAGCCGATGCGGTGAGCGGCGTGCCCAAGGAAGTGTCCGACTCCATCTGGGATATCGGTGTCACGAAATGGGAGTTTTGGATTCGGCTCTGGGAAGAGCTTGCCGCGATCGGCGTCGAGCTGTGGTTTGGAAGTCTTGTGATGGGCGTCATCACGGGTGTCCCGGCGTATATCATGACCCATCGTGCTGTTCGTCGACACCGTGAGAAGGTCGCGCGGGAGCGTGCTTTGGCCGCTGCCGAGCAAGCGCCTGACGCGGAGGCAGAAGCAGCAGAACAAGGCCCTGAAGACAAGGTCTCAGAAGGTGCTTGAATGACCCGCAGTCGTGCGATGGGGGCGCTTTTGGTGTTGGCTGCGATCGATCAAGCTGGGCGTGGGCTCGCCGACTCGCGCGCGGCGAGCTTTTCGCCGACTGTGACGGCGCTTCAAGCGTTGAGCCTGGCTGCAGCGCTCATTCTCGTGGCTGCGCTCAGCTCGCGCCAAGCGCGTATTCGGTGGTGGCAGGTGCTCGTCTCGGCGGGGTGCCTGAGCGGCCTCATCGAGCGCGTATTCTTCGGTCAGGTTTCTTTGCCGCTTGCGTTTGGCGCCTCGGGAAAGTGGGATTGGACCGCCTTTGCCTTCGCTGATATGTACATTGTGGCGGGCGCCATCGCGGCGTACTGGAAGCATGAGCTCGAAAACAAAAGACCAACAAGCCAAGAGCAAGGACACCAAGAGCAGTCCGACGGCGCCTGACGCAACCCGCAATGCGTTCGAGCGCTGGGGCCAGCGCACGGTGTGGGGCGCAGTCGCGCTCTTTGTGCTGTCGCTCGCCGCCGATCTCGGCACCAAAGAGTGGGCGCTCGCAGAGCTCTCCGAAGAGCGGGCTATCTCCCCTGGACCGGTTTGTGAGGGCCCCTACCTGCAGCGTATGCGGACGGCGCCCGTCGTGCTGATCGACGAGTTCTTCGAGTTTCGCTACACGGAAAATTGCGGCGCGGCGTTTAGCCTGCTCGCCGATGCACCCCGGCAGGTCCGCCTCGGGGTGTTCTTTGTCGCAGGTATTCTCATTTCCATTGTGCTCTTGAGGCTCTGGTGGAAGGGCTCAGGCGGCGCGCTTTTCTTCTGGGCGGTGCCGCTCATCGTCTCGGGTGCGGCCGGGAACCTTGCCGACCGGGCGCGTCACGGCTTCGTGGTCGACTTCATTCACGTCTATCGCCCAGACGTGTTCGACTATCCGACCTTTAACGTCGCGGACGTCGCCATCAGCATCGGAATCGGCTTTCTTTTGATCGACAGCTTTCAGGAGTCGAAGCGAGAGAAGCAACGCGCTGCAGAGCAAAAGTCGTAGGCACGCGTGAGCACCACAGGACAGACCCGCGCCGAGGTCTGGACGATTCGGCGAATGATCAAGTGGATGAGCGAGGACTTTTCCAAGCGTGAGCTTTCTTCGCCGCGCTTGGACGCCGAGCTTCTGGTTGCGCACGCGCTTAGCGTGCCTCGCGTACAGCTTTATATGGACCTCGACCGACCCTTGCAGCAGGGCGAACTCGACCAGATTCGTGCATTGGTGGCGCGCCGCCGAAAGTTTGAGCCCGTGGCCTACATCCTTGGTCAGCGCGAGTTTTACGGCCGCGCTTTCGCAGTATCGCCGCACGTCCTGATCCCTCGTCCAGACACCG
Source organism: uncultured Polyangiales bacterium (assembly GCA_964487255.1). Lineage (GTDB taxonomy): Bacteria > Myxococcota_A > Polyangia > Polyangiales > CAZAQV01 > CAZAQV01. The sequence goes on from CAZAQV010000004.1 coordinate 83,698, forward strand.
AAACGCTCGTCGAGCGCGCGCTTGCGATCATCGACGCCACCGGCGTGTCCATCGTCTGGGACATCTGTGCGGGCAGTGGCGCCATCGGCTTGTCGATCCTCGCAGAGCGGCCGGAGGTCCGCTGCGTGCTTTCGGATCTCAGCGAAGAGGCGCTCGCCGTCGCGCGCGCCAATGCGCAGAGCCTTGGCGTGGCGGAGCGCGCAGAGTTTTTGCTGGGCGATGGCTTCGGGCCCTTCGAGCCGGGGCAAACGGCCGGGCTCATTTGTGTGAACCCCCCGTACGTCAGCACAGCGCAGATGGCTGAGCTGTCGCCGGACGTGCGCGAGCATGAACCGCAGCTCGCTCTTCTGGCCGGTGACGACGGTCTCGCGTTTTATCGAAGCTTCTTGCCCGCGCTGGGCCCTTGGCTCGCTGCAGGCGGCGCCGCACTGCTCGAGTGTGGTCGCGGGCAGGCCGAGAACGTCGTCGCACTGGCTCGCGAGGCGGGCTTGAGGGAAGTTAAAATCCACAATGATCTCACAGGAGTCGGGCGTGTGGTGGAGCTTGCCGTAACAGCGGCGCGCTGAGCGCATAGGTAGGCTGTGAGTGCTCTTGAACCACCGCGCGAATCGATGCTTCTGTGCCGCGTCCAAACCAAGATGGCCCGAGGACTCATCGCTGTTTTGACGTTCCTGGCGTCGCTCGCAAACTCCGCCGACGCGCAGGATACCGACCGCTGGGACGGGCTGCTTCGCGCGCATGTGAGCGGGGGGCGCGTGGACTACAAAGCGCTCTCGAAGCCGAGCGCCCGCAAAGCGCTGCGCGAGGTCATGGCCTCCTTTGCGGACATGCCGGAGTCTGCGCCCCTTGCCGACTGGATCAATGCCTACAACGCCGCCGTCGTCTCGGGTGTGGTCGAGCATTATCCGGTGCAGAGCGTGATGGATGTGGACGGTTTTTTCAAAAAGCAGAAGTTTGTCATCGCAGGAAAGTCACGCACCCTCGATGATGTCGAACACCGAGTGATCCGCCCGCGTTTCAAAGATGCGCGCGTGCATGTCGCGCTCAACTGCGCAGCGCTTTCGTGTCCGCCGCTTCACGGTCGTGCCTTTCGCACCAAGGCGCTCAATGCGACCCTCAACGCCCTCGTGAGCAAGTGGCTTGGCAGTAGCGACCATGTGCGACGAGAAGGCAAGACACTGCGGGTGTCCGAGATCTTTTTCTGGTTCGAAGAGGACTTTAAGCGCGAAGCAGGAAGTGTCCCTAAGTGGATCGTCAAACACGCTGCTGCGAAAAAGAGCGATGTCGAGGCAACTTCGAGATTGGCGAAGATTCCCTACGACTGGCGGCTCAATGATAAGCGCTGACGCGAGCTCGCGAGACCGAGCCAGTTTTTGAACCAGGGCCGGAGCCGCGCCAGTCCCTCGGCAAGAAAGAGCAGCCCGAACAAACCAAAAGCCCAACCCTGCAGCGGCTGGCTTCGGTACGCGGCTTGGTCACCGGCGCGCGCTTGCTCAGCCTGGCTTGCGGGCGGCTGGGCCGCGCGCAGCTCGCTTTCGGAAATGGGGGGGCGGAGCACGAAGTCGAGCGATGGAGCCGGACTCATCGAAGCGCGCTGGGTCTCGACGGAGACCTGGTAGTGGCCAGGGCGGTCGAGCGCCTTGAAATCGTCCCACGTACCTTCTTCGCTCGTGAACGCGACGCGCACTGTGTCCGGCGGCGTTCGCAAGGTGAGTTCGCTCCCGATTTCAATCGCGTTGGGATGTCGCTCGAGGATCGGCGCGGACTCGATCATCAGCTCACTGATGAGCGGTAGGTAGGTGGGCGAAAAAGGCAGCGTCCCCCATTGGTCGCCCAGTGGCCCGGTAAAAAGCGTGACGCTTCCTTCGCCGACCTCCCAGTTTGCGATGGCCGGAATCCCGTCTTCGTAACTCGCCCACACCCGGCTTCCCGGCTTGAGTTCTTCGATGAGCAAGCGTTGGTTGACCGTCCCGCCGAGTCGCTGCTCGCCGCTCGGAAGGCTGACCTGCACTTTGAGCGGCGGCTCTTCTTTGACGACCTGACCCACTCGCGCGGGCAACAAGGTGTCGAGCAGGTTGCGCATCGCTTGAACTGAGTCCTTGTCTTCGATCGCGATCCAAAGGTTGCCGCCTTCGCGTACGAACGCACCCAGCGTCTCTTTGGAAAGCGGAATCAGGGTCGGGTCGTCCGCGATCAGGAGCGTCACGCCTTCGAGGTAGGCGCTGCGTACACGATGTGGCTCGATGCGTTCGTACGTGACGCGCGAAGACCAGCTGGCGCGCGCAAAGGCCGACTCGACAAAGAGCATATCGTCTTGTGAGTCCGAAATCGTCAGCACGCGCAAGCGCCCGTGCCCGGGCGGCAAGACTGTGAGTTGGTCGTCGAGTGCCAAGCCGTCGTTGCCCTCGAGCGAAAGCTGCACCGCTTCGCTCCCAGCGCGCGCTTCGAAGCGAACCTTCGCGCGCCCGTTTCGGACGGACGCGCTCTTGTGTTGGCGTTCGGCGGCGCCTTGCTCCATCGTCACGGCGACCGTGCCATCCTTGGAACCGAGGATCTCGACGGTCAGCGTTGCGGTGCCTTTCTGTGGTTGGCTCGCCGACGCGTCGACAACGCCGAAGGTGAAGTTGTCGCGGGGTGCTTCGAGCGCCTCAAAAGAAAAGTCGATTCCCTCGCTTGGTGCCTCGTTCCATGCCTGCCACCCGGCGCCCTGGGTTGCGTCGGCAATGACCACCGCGGAACGGACTTCCCAGCGTGCATCGGTTAACTCGCGCTCGACGAGTTGCAGGGCCCCTTCGCTGTCCCCGCTGCGGTAGCTATCTTTGGCGAGGCGGCCGAAGTTTGCGCGCACGTCTTTCATGGTGGATGTGCGAGGCACGAGAACGCGCGCGGGTTTGCCGGCAGCGATGAGGCAAACCTCAGACTCTTCAGGCAAGTCGCCGATGATTTCTTCCGCGCGCTCGATGGCGCGATCGATGAGGCGTACGCCGTCTTTACCCGCTCGCATCATCGACATGGAGTCGTCGACGACCACGCATACGCTGCGGTGCGACCCGTCTCCGTAGGCTACGGGTAGACGCAAAAAGGGCGCCGCGGCAGCCAAGACCAGCAGAACGACCATCAGGATACGAGCCGCAAGCCAGATCCAGTCCTGTAGGCGCCGACGGTGGTCGGCATCGGCCTCGGATGCGTTGAGTAAGTGCGCGGTGGGTAGCGTCGCGCTCGGTAGGTCGACCTCTTTTTTGAGGTGCGCCCAGATAGGCAGGGTCAACAGCACGGCACCGAGTAGGGCGAGTGGCGCCGCGAAGTTCATAGGCTCACCTGTCGAAGTACGATTTTGCGCAACAGCTGTGCCGGCGGAAGGTCCGTGGACGCCGACGTCCAGGCGATGGAGCGCTTACTTGCACGCAGGGAGAGTTCGTCGCGCCACTGCGCCAGTGCTGCGAGGTACTCGGCGCGGGCGGAACGCGGGTCGGAGGCCACGGCCTCGCCGCTCTCGGGGTCGACGAAGCGGTGCGGCTTATCGTGTGGCAACGTCAGTTCGGTGGGGCTCAGGACCTGAAGCGCGGTGACGGCGTGGCCGATCGATGCCAGGGTACCGGCCCAGTCGAGCAGCGCATCACAGGGGCTGATAAAATCGCTGATGCAGATGACCAAGCCTCGGCGGCGGCCAATCAGGTGCGCGTACGCGCTGAGACGCTCGGAGATGGGCCGCGGGGCCTTCTTCTTGGGCTGATTTTGTTCTGCGTCGGCGAGCAGCTCTTGACCGACTCGGATGAGGGCGGCGTACATCCGGTCGAGCTGTTGGCGGCCGCTACGCGCATCGAGATAATCGACTTGCTGATCGCTGATGAGAAGCACCCGAAAGCGGTCTCCTTGGCGCACGAGTAGCTCGGCGATGGCAGCGATGAGCAGGGCGCCGTACTGCGCTTTGCTCCAGCGACCGCCACCCTCAAACTGCATTGAGCGCGTCAGGTCGAGGACCAAGGTCGCGGTCAGGCGCGCTTCTTGCTCGAAACGTTTGACGACGGGGCGTGGCCTGCGTGCGGAGGCGCGCCAGTCGATGCGGCGCGGGTCGTCGCCGACGAGGTACTCGGCGTGCTCTCGAAACAGGACGCTCTCGCCACGGTTCGGCGACGCGTGCGTTCCTTGTAGCATCGCCTCGACCACGGCGCGCGCCTCGACACGGAGCCGGCCCACTTGGTCGAGGACACTCGCGACCTGGCGAGCATGCAGTGCTTTGGAAGGGCTTGCCATCCTAGCGCAGGGAGTCGGTCACCGCCCCAAGCAGTTCGCGCACGGACACGCCTTCGGAGGCGCCGCGGAAGTTGAGAATGAGTCGGTGTTGTAGGGTGGGCGCGACCAATGCTTCGACGTCTTCGCGCTCAGCGGCAAAACGCCCGTGCAAGACGGCGTGCGCTTTGGCTGCGAGAACCAAGCTTTGTGCACCGCGGGGGCCAGCGCCAAAGTCGACGTATTCGGTCACCTCGGCCACCTTCGACTCGGCAGGCCGCGTCTGACGGACGAGGTCGACCGCGTGTGCAATGACGTGCGGCGCGACCGGTACGCGCAGGACCAGGTCCTGCATCTCGATGAGCTGCGGGCCGGTCAATACTTTTTCGGGGGCGCGTGCCGTGGGCGATGTGGTGCGGCCGACCACGTCCATTTCGTGCTCGCGGCTCGGGTAGTCGATGGTGATCTCGAAAAGAAAGCGGTCGAGCTGCGCCTCGGGCAGTGGGTAGGTGCCTTGTTGCTCGATAGGGTTTCGGGTCGCGAAAACGTGAAAGGGTGGGTCGAGTGGCCACGTCTTGCCGCCGGCGCTGACCTCGTGTTCGGCCATTGCCTGAAGGAGCGCCGCTTGCGTACGTGGCGGCGTGCGGTTGATTTCGTCCGCCAGCACGATATTCGCGAAGATGGGCCCAGGGACGAAGCGAAAGTGGCGCTGGCCCGACTCCGGATCGATGTCGAGAATATCGGCACCGGTGACGTCGCTGGGCATCAAGTCGGGCGTGAACTGGATGCGTCGAAAGTCCATCGACAGGCATTCCGAAAGGGTCCGCACCAGCAGCGTCTTGGCCAGGCCAGGAACGCCGACGAGCAACGCGTGACCGCGTGCGAAGACGGAGATGAGCATCAGCTCCAAAGCGGCCTCTTGGCCCACGATGACCTTGCCTATTTCTTTGTTCAGTGCAGCTCGCGCCTGGGCCACGCGCCCGGCGAGCTCGACATCGTGGTTGGAGGTGTCCTGGTTCAAGCTGGGCTCCATAGTCATTTCAGAGAGTATCGGCATTTCACCTGCATTTCTACGCGCAATCTAGCGTATGCGGAGGCGCTGACAGGCCTGCCGGGCCTGCGTGCGCTGTTTGTTATCCGTCGCGATCTCAGCCAACCCGCAGTGCGGTTCAGGGTCGAAGGGATTGATGTGAATGGAGCGGATGTAGGCGTCTGCCGCTTGCTGGATCTTGCCGGAACGGTGCAAGGCCACGCCAAGCATCGACTGAAGTGGAGCGTAGTCTTGTTGGGTCTTGGCGACCTGTTGTAGCGGCGCGAGCGCACGCTTCGCGTCGTCGCTCTCAATGGAGGCCCGCGCAAAACGGCTGACGATGAGCGGGTCGTCCGGGGCATGTTTGAGAGCCCGTTCGTACTCGCGTGCGGACGCCTTGGGACGACTGCGGTGCCACAGTAAGTCGCCCAGTCGGATGTGCTTTTTGGCGGCGCTGACCTTTACTTCGTCCAGCTCGTTGTGTCCACGGTTCTTGAAAATCAAGGGGTTGGGCGACGATTGCGGCGCGGCTTTGGGAGATAGCTCCTGCAGCTGCTTTCGCCAGCGCGTCTCGGCTTGGGACCAGGACATGCCTGCGATGGAGGCGAGCGCCTGGCGCGCGTCTTCGCCGCTGCCGACGCGATGGAGCAGTTGTCGGAGCCCCTCGTGGCCATGCTCTTCGTGAAAGCGCGAGATGAAGTCGGAGACTTGGGCGAAGGCGAGGGCGGCGTCGCGCTGCGAAGGCAAGCGGGCGATCGACGGGTGAAGTCGATCGAAGGGAAGTAGCTTGCCCTTTTGCGCCGAGCTAAGCAGTAGGTGCTTGGAGTCAGGGCTCATCTCGAAGGGCTGGTCCGGTTGGTTCCAGCGATGCTCGAGCGAGCGCGCCAGGCCCTCTTGTAGCCACACTGGCGCGTGATCGAAAGTCATGCGCGAGACCACGAGGTGCACGAACTCGTGTGCCGCGGTGTCCGTCCAGTGGTAGCCACGCACCAGCGCGCCGGGTGAGGTCAGCATGAGTCGGTCCCACTTGCAGAGCGCGATGGTGCCCGTGCGTTCGATCTCTTCGACGCTGAGCGTGCTGACTGAAGCGAGTTCGGTCGTGGTCGGAAAGACCTCGATGCGAATCGGACCTGGGTGACGGTAGCCGAGAATCGCTTCGAGGTTCTTGTCGGCCTTCTCGAGCACCCGAATAAGATGCGGAACCATGACGGCCTCGGGGCCCGCTGGATAGAAGACGATATAGCGGCCGTCGTCGGAGGCTGCCTTGAGAAAGTCTTTGGTGGTGTCGTGCGTGCTTTCGACGAGCTCAAGGAACTCACGCGCTTCGGCCAGGTCTTCTTCGGGTACCTTGGCCAGCGCGCGCCGCATCGCGGAGAGCGCTTCGGCGTAACGACCCTGGTAGAACAGCAGTTCGGCATGGGCGCGCAGGAGCGTTGGATTGTCCGAATGTTTGGCCAGCGTCGAGACCACGTTTTCGGCGGCGTCCTCGAGCCGCAACTCGGTGATCGATTGCCGAATCTTTTCCGCGGGCCCTTCCTTCGCCTCCTGCGCCCGCACCACCCCCACACCCATCGCAATGGCCATCACCGCAATGAACCAAAATAACGCTGCAGGTCTACCGCGATGAACGTGCGAGCCCAAAGGAGCCGATTTGCTATCAGCGAATCGTTGCTCCGACGGTGAGCCGTGAAGAGCCGTAAGTAGAGAGCCGATCAACGGAGCAGCTCCTCGAAATAAGCGCCGGTTTCGTGCTCGAAACCAGGCATCCGGTCCTGGCGCATCCCGTCGATGATCTTGCGCCGTCGGTCATCGGCCGCGTTCTTGTCTTCGCCCGGGATGACAACGCGTTCTGCGCCGTCGGCCTCGGTCTGCGAGCCACCGCCACCGCTTTGGGCTTTTTGCGTGGCCATCCGTATCTCTTCGAGTTCGCGCAAGACGGCGCGCTGCGCTTCGATCGAGCGCCGAAGTTGTTGGCCCTTGAGCGCCTGGCCCGAAGCACGCATGTGCTCGCGCGCCCGCTTGAGCAGCGGGTTGACCTGTTGCGCGAGGCCGGGAAGATGCGCGTCCAGTTCGTCGCTGAGGCCCGTGACCGACTCTTCGAGCGTTTGCTGGTCTTTAAGCGCCTGACGAAGCTTCTGTCGCTCGCCCGGATCGACGTGTCCCTGTGGGTCGGGAATGCCGTCGCGCAGCGTATTGGCAGTCTTCTCGAGTCGCTCTCGTAGCTCGCTCGACGTGGTCGCCATCTGTTGTGCTTCGCTGCCTCGACCGGGGAACATCAATGCGTTCACGCGCAGGTCACGGCTGAGTTGGTCGCTCTTGTATTCGGCGCGTTGCAGGAGGTCGAGCGCTTCAAAGTAGCGGTCTGCATCGAGCGCGGCCTCCACCTCGCCCAGCTGGCCCTCGATTTCTTCGGCAAGCTCGGCGCCGCGTTCGTCGCCCGTTTCGCGCGACAGGTTCTGTGCAAGCTTGCCCAGGTCGCGTCGCTGTTTTTGGATTTGCTTTTTGAGCTCGGGCGTGTTCAGACCCGAAGCCGAAGTGGCGCGCAGGAGTGCGCGCGCCTCCGCAAGACCGGCGACGCGTTGGCTCTCTCGCATGATCCCGCGTTCGGTGACTTCGGCTGCGTTGATGCGATCGAGAAACTCCGAAAGCAGCCGTTCTGCGCGCTCTTGTCGCGCCGAGCGCCCGCCGCCGGCAGTGCCGGCGATGTCGTCCGTCTTCTGGAACGACTCGGCAAGCCCGTCGAGGCTGCGTCGAAGCTCGATCAGGTGGCGCTGAAGCGCTTCGTAGTTTCCGGCTTCAAGCGCCGCTTGAACCTTCTCGAACGTCGACTGCTGGGCTTCGGCTGCGGCGCCCTGGGCGCGGCCTGGGTTCGCGAAGTCTTGCGGGGCTGAAACACCCATTGACGTAAGCTTGGATGATAGCTCTGCCATCTTGTTTTGCAGGCGCCGCAAGGTCGCCAGGAGCTCGCGCTGCGTTTGCGGGTTTTTCGAACTGATAAGCCGCTCGACAAGCGTGTCCATTTCCTGACGAAGCGCTTCGACCTCGCGCATAATGGCGGCAGCCGCGACGCGCTGCTGCGAGGTGATGAGCTCTTGAATTTTGAGCACCGCGTCTTCAAGGTTTTCGACCGTCGGTGGTGACAGGGCGGTTCGGATTTTTTGAATCTCAGCTTTGACCTCTTTGGGGACCTTGCCTTTTTGAGCTGCGACAAGTGCGCTCTCCGTCCGAGCAAGCGATTCTTTGGCGGGCAAGTCTTCGAGCGTGTCCGCGAGGGCTACGAGCCCCGCCTCAAAAGCTGCAACAAGCGCTTCGAGCCAGGCTGCGGTTTGCTCTGGTGGCTGCCCGATGCGTACCGCGAGCCGGTTGCTTTTGCCCACTTTGGGGCCCGATACGTCGTCGTTGTCATGTGCCTCTGCCCAGATCTCGATGGTATCGCCTTCGATGGCGCCGACTTCAGCCGGTGAAATCGCGATTTCGGTTTCGAAACGACGCTTGCGTTCGACCTTGGACTTGAGCAGGGGCTTGCGGACCTCTTGTCCGTCCGCGCCGCGTAGCACGAGATGAATGGAGGCCAACCCGAAGTCATCGGCCGCCTTGATGCCGACTGTGATCGGGTCGTTGGCAGTTTCGCCGCCGCTACGGTGTTCGGCCACGAGAGCAGGCACTTGGTCTGCTTCGAGCAAGAGCGAAATACTCTGCCGGTCGCGCCAGGACTCGCCGTTGATGGTTGCGCGAAAGTGAAGTGTCTGGGGCTTGCGGACGACCCAACGACCACGCCACACCCCGCCTTCGCGCTGGCTTAGCGCGACGACGGTTTCGTCACCCGCGGCAAAGACCTCTTCGGCGCCCTCGATGGTCGTGACCTCGAAGTCGACGTACGTACCCACGGGCAGCTTGAGCGACTCAGGGTTCGTGAGTTTCTTTGGCTGACGACGCAGGTACGATGGAAACACAACCCTCGCGCCCAGGTGCGTGACGATGTGACCGGAGAGGTCGCTCGAGGTCCCCGCACTCGCGCCAGCCGAAAGCAGGTTCATCATGGCGGTTCGTTGGTCCATGCTGCTGCCGGCCCAGAGTAAGACGATCGCTGCGCTCAGCGCACTGGCCGCGCCCAGGTGGAGGGTGCGCTCTGGCCACGGCATGAGTTGGCTCGAGACTTGGCGCGCCGAGGTGTGGTCGGTTTGGTGGAGGTGGGCATCAAGAAGGGCGGGCGAATGGGCGCCGATGGGCCCGCTTTCAAGCTCTGCCAGTGACTGCAGTCGCGAGGCGAGGGACGGGTTGGCCGGCGCGACGAGGCGGGCGACCTTGGGGCCCTGAAGCGCTGCCCAACCTTTCGCGAAGCGCCAGCCGACGACGGCGATGCTGCCGAGCGCGGAGCCCCAAAACAGGTAACGAATCGCGCGCGAGGGGATGGCCCCGCCCAACAGACCGAACAGGGCGAGCAAGCTCAGGAGTAGGGCTGCCAAGATGGCGGTGTGCTTGACCAAAAGGTGCAGACGTGCGCGGCGCCGGATGCGGCCGAGTAGAAGCTGGGCGGGTCGCGCGGTCATTGGCTAGAGCATAACAGCGGGCCCGGGGACGATCTTCTTCATTTCGTCATTTCGTGGATCCGGACCTTCAGTAAGCGCCCGAGAAGGACGAAATGAAGAAGATCGTCCCCTAATCCAATGCGTCGGGGTTGGCCTTGAACACGATGCCGAGGAGTGCCCCCTGCGCGCCGTGGACGTAGGCCAAGACGGGCCCGAAGAGCAGCAAGCTCGCGCCGATGGCAGCACCCGTCCCAACCATGCCGGCAATCATCGCCAAAAGACTCCAACTGAACACGGTGAGGAGCGCACCGCCCAGGCTGATGGAAGCCACCGGCAAAGGTGCATCTTTGAGCAGCTCGAGCGCACGATCGAGCGCCCAAAACGCGCCCGGGTTTGTCTGCGAGGCGGCCAGCGAAAGACCGACCGGCCAGTACAGCAGACCAAAGGACAGCAGCGCGAAGCTGACCGGGTGAACGAGCGTGCCGGCGAAACCGAGTTCGGCGAACTTCACGAAAAACCAGCTGAGCGCCAGCACCTGTAGCAGGACGAGTGAAACAAAATAGACGAGTCCAGACACGCCTACCTCGTTCCTGAGGTACTCCGGGCCCACTTCGCCAAGCGTTTGCGGCACCTTTTCGCCGCTGACGATGCCCCAGAAACACTGCCGCAAGAAGCTCGCGAGTACGCCTACGAACACGCCGCCCATCAGCGCGCCCATCAGCACGCCGATCCAGGCGAGGGCAGCGCCGAAGCTCGAAGAGAAGAGCGAGAGCATCACAGACGAGATGCCAAGCGTCAGGACACCGACGATCGAGCAGGTGACGAGCCACTTCGGCCCCGAACCCCGGAACGCAATGGTCAGCGCACGGCCGATAGCTTTGCGCATGCTCTGCTTGACGTCGAAGTCGAGTAGCAGTGTGAGCCCGCGCGTGAGGCGCTTTTTTTTCTCCGCTTCGGGGGCGTGATGGCCGACCAACGTAGGGGACGCGAGCGAGGCGTCTTTGCGCATCTCGATGTCGAAGCCGATGTCGTTTAGCGCATGGTAGTAGGCCTCTGCTTCGTCGAGATTCATCACGCGTTTGACGACGGTTGGCGTCGTCGCGAGCATCAAGGTCCCGACTGCGAGGTCGATACCGAACTCTTTTTGCAGCTTTTGCAAAGCGGTGAGCCGCATGCGGTCGTCTTGCAGACCCTTGAGCACGATATCAAATGTCGTCATCTCGATTGCCCCCTTTCGCCCCAAGGCCCGGCGGTCTATCGAGTATCACAGTTTGCGTGCCTGGGTTAAGGAGGTGGAAGTTCACTCTCGCGATAGGTCGCTGGTGGCAAACGGACCAAGAACGTCGTTCCCGTGCCCTCGTCGCTATCGACTTCGAGATGGCCCCCAGCAGCGGTCACGATACGGTGCGATATGGCCAGGCCGAGGCCCGTGCCCTTGGCTTTGGTGGTCACGAAGGGAACGAAGATCGAGTCGAGCAGCTTTTGGGGAATCCCGCCGCCATCATCTTCGATTTGGATCTCTGCCCAGGGACGATGGTCGCTGCCAAAGCGGTTGTCGGCGTGAGAGTAGAAGGCCCGGGTCCGAATCTGAAGTTGCCCGCCGTCGGGCATGGCTTGGGCGGCGTTACGCACAATGTTGATCAGCACTTGACGCAACTGCTCGATGTCGATGCGAACATCCGGCAGCTCGCGCGCCAGTTCGAGGTGCCAGTCGATGCCGGCCGCGTCGCATTCGGCGCCCATCAGCTGCATGGTTGCCGCGACGGCGTCGTTGACGCTGGTGGGCAGTGGGTCACCGGCGGAGGGACGCGCGAAGTCCAAAAAGGACTCGACCACGCGGTTGAGACGGTCGACTTCGTCAACAATGATGCGCAAAAAGTCCGTGCTCGCGTCGGCGTTCTGACCAGGTTCTTCGAGGTACTGGGCTGTGGCCTTGATGGCGCCCAACGGGTTGCGAATCTCGTGGGCCAAGCCCGCTGCCATTTCGCCGAGCGCCGCCAAGCGGTCGCGTTCTTGCAGGCGACGGAAGATCTGTGAGTTGTCGACCGCGATCGAGACTTGGTTGGCCAACCCCTGCCACAGTTCGATCTCTTCGGGCGAAAAGGCGTCGCGAAGTCGTTCGTCACGGATGCAGATGAAGCCGATGACGCGCGAGCCACCGCCGTAGATGGCGACGCATACCGACGCGTGCAGAGCGTTCATCGAGTCAATGATGATTTCGGCAGCTTCGGCTTCTTTGCTGCTGCTGACGTCCACGCGCTCTCTTGCCGTGCGCTCGATGTTTTCGAGCACGACGACGCCTTCGCTAATGAGCTGGTCGAAAAGCGGACGCGCGGGTGCGACTTCGATACGGCTGATAGGGCGCGGCCCGAAATGCTCCACCAGTTCGAAACCGCGTTCTGCGCGGTCGATGAAGTAGATGGACGCGTGTGTCGCACGCCGCGTGTGCTCGATGCCGTCGATGACCACGCGTGTGACATCGGTCAGGTGGATCAGGCGCGCGACGTGACGCCGAATGTCGGTCACGCTCCGTTCGAGGTCGTGGCGCTCGCGAAAGAAGAACTCGGCGATGCGCTCTTCGACCTTGGCGCGCACGGGGTCGAAGACCAGTAGGATGACCATGGCGGCCGCGACCGACGGCAGGAAGAACTTGCCGCCGGAGATGCGAACGGTGGCCAAGAAGAAGAGGGCGAGTGTAAAGGCCAGAGCGGTAAACACGGCGAGGCGGCCCGCGACTTCGTAAAGGTCGAGCAACCGGTAGAGCACGACCGATTGCGATAGCGCGTACACGAAGATGAGCGTGAGCACGGGACCGACGGGTGGAAGCTCGACGCCGACGTACGGCAAGTAGTCGATGATGGTGAACAGTCCGGCGAGTGCGCCGACCATGGCGAGGTAGCGGAGCCGCGCACCTTCGAAGCGGGAGAGGGCGCGCCGTCCCTGCGTGTAGATGACCACAAGCGGTGAGGCGAGCAACACGATGACGTAAACAAAGATGGCGACGCTCACCAAGATGTGGTTGTAGGCCGGGGTCAGGGCGATCAGCCCGGCGACGACAATGGCGACCAACCAAGAGATGCGTTCGAGGGCTTCGAGCCAGAGCGAGCGCGCGTCGACGAAGATGCGGAAGAAGAGCAGCGCGGTCAGTGGCACGACCAAGGCGCACAAGAGGTTGATGCGAATGTAGATGGGGTCGTCGAAGGTGCGCAGGAGGGCGGCGCTGAGGTACCATGCGCCGACGCCGAACGCGAAGGTCGAAAAGGCGTAGTGGACACGCTGCCTGGGGGTGCGCAGCAAGACCGAGAGCGCAAGCGTGAGGGCGAGCACCGCGGCGATCAGGGAGATTTGCGAACGCAGGTCCTCCACTCTGCCTATGCCTCTTCGCGGCTACGCGTCGCAAACATCGATGTGCTTTTAGCACATCGGTTTACTTTGGCTTCGCACGCTCATCGGGTGTGACCAGGAAGTTCACGAATTCCCGCCTTTCCCAGGCTACGCATCGCAAGCACTGAACTGCTTTTAGCTCATCGGGTGTGACTTGACAGCACTACGAGCACCGCGGTTCGAATCGAGCGGTAGCCGAAGAACCGGAGGTGGAGGGGTTGCTCGATGAGCCAGGTTCCCTATAGATGAGTCGTGACCTCGACGACGCGTCAGCAAGCCGAACTCGTTGCGGCCACCATGCTTGCTCCGAGCGTTCGGCTGCTCACACTGCGGACTGAACGCCCCTTTGCCTTCGAGGCCGGCCAATGGATCAAGATTCTTCTCGAAGGCGACCTTGGGGACTTTCGGGCGTACTCGATCGCCTCGCCGCCCGGTCAGGACGACAAGAGCGGCCGGTTGCTCGAAATCGCAGTCACTCGGGTTGAGGACGGCCCGGTCTCTAATCGGCTCCACGAGCTACCTGAAGGGAGCGTCCTCGAGATCGACGGCCCGTGGGGCGTCTTCACACTCGACCGTGCGCCCGACGACGTGTTCCGCCTGTTCGTGGGCACGGGCACAGGCGTGACCCCGCTGCGCTCCATGCTCCACACGTTGGCGCGCGAAAAGCGTACGGGTCACACGGCGCTACTTTTTGGGTGTCGGACGGAGCGTGACGTCTTGTTCGCCAGCGAGTTTGAGGCGCTGGCCAAAGACAACCCCCAGTTTTCCTATCACGTGACGCTCTCTCAGCCGGAGCGTCCGCAAGAGGCTGCACGCACAGGCTACGTTCAGACCCACCTTGAAGAGCTCTTGCGCGGCCATTCAGGTTCGCACGTATTCATTTGTGGTCGCTCTGAGATGATCAAGGGCGTTCGCTCGGTGCTCAAAGGAGAGCTTGGTTTCGACCGCAAGCGAATCCACTCGGAACGTTACGACTAACCTTGCTGCGGGCGACATTCCACGAATTGGGTATTGACCACGTCTCGTAATGCTCTAGCTTCGTCCCAATCCAGGAGGATCCCCGATGAAGTTCCCCGTCATTGCACTGCTTTCTTTCATTACATCCTTCGGTTTTGCGCAGCTGACGCGGGCGCAAGACGGCGGCAAAGACGAGTCCGTTGAAACCCATTCCATGGGCGAAAAACATAAGGATGCGGAGTCCGAGGACATGCTCTCGTGGACCGCATCGGCGGGCGGCGTGCTGGCGACGGGCAACACGCAAAAACTCACACTCAATGGCGGGACGGTCTTTTCGATGATCGAAGGTGCACACGGACTCGGATTCAATGCGTCTGCGGTCTACGGCCTGTCCGATACCGACCGTACGGATGGTGAGTCCTTCGAGACCCGCGATGCTTTCAACGTCAATGCCAAGCTGCGTTACGATTTTTACCTGACCGATATGGACGCCATCTTCGCCGCCGTGGCCTATCGACATGACCGTTTCGCGGGTCTTGAGCATCGCGTGCAGGGGCAGCTGGGTTACCTGCGCAACTTCTTTCGCGAAGAGAACCACCGCTTCTGGGGCGAGCTCGGCGGCGACGTCACGTACGACTACCAGTACAAAGACGACGGTATGGGCAATATCACCAATGGTGAGGAGACGGTGTTCTCGATCCGGGCCTTCGTGGGCTACGACAACAAGCTCAGCGAGACGCTCACTTACTCAACGGGGCTCGAGGTGCTTTTGCCGCCGTCCGACGTTGAAAACACGCGCGTGACCTGGGACAACACGCTCTCATCCAAGCTTTGGGAAGACACGCTGAGCCTCGAAATTAAGTTCTTGATGCTCTTTGATAACGAGCCCGTGCCCAGCATTCCCGCCAAGAACAAGCTTGATACGTTGACCACCCTCAACCTGGTCTATTCACTGCTCTGATAGGCCGTTCGGCCTTCGCCGGCCGCGACAATACCGAAAAGGAGACTCGATATGAACCCCGACAAGTGGATGGACGTCGTCATGCAAATCGTGGCCGAGTATGCGCCTCGAATCGTCGGCGCAATCATCGCCATCTTTTTGGCTTTTATGGTTGCGAACTGGGCGAAGCGCGCGGTGGACAAGCAGCTGAGCAAACGCAACTTCGATGCCACGCTGACGCGCTTTTTTGCTGGGGCTTCCCGGGTTTTGATTCTGATCGGCGCGGGCCTTGCTATCCTTGGCATCTTCGGTGTCGAGACAACAGCGTTTGCGGCGGTCATCGGTGCGGCCGGTTTGGCGGTCGGCCTCGCGTTCCAGGGCACGCTGGGCAACTTTGCGGCGGGCGTCATGCTTTTGGTGTTCCGCCCGTTCAAGGTTGGCGATTTTGTCGACATCGCAGGCAAGACCGGGACTGTCGAAGAGGTCGGTATCTTTACGACGGCGATGAATACGCCCGATGGCAAGCACACCATCATGCCGAACGGCAAGATTTTCGGCGATGTCATCGTCAACATGAGCCACAACGAAAACCGTCGCGTCGACATCGCGGTCGGTGCGGACTACAGCGCGGACATCGATGCGACCATCGCTGCGCTCAAAAAGGCGCTCCCAAACATCCCCGATGCGCTGCAAGACCCGGCGCCGCAAATCTTCCTCAGCGACCTTGGCGACTCGAGCGTCAACTACAAGGTGCGCGTGTGGGCCAAGGCGGACAAATACTGGGACGTTTGGCAGCAAACGGTACGGGCAACCAAGATGGCGATGGATGAGGCGGGGATTGGCATCCCGTTCCCACAAATGGACGTCCACCTCGACAAAGTCGACTGATCTGCACCCATCTGCTGGCTTACGTCCTCACTTTGGACCTCGACGTACCCGAACGTACGCCTTCGGTCCTCCGTTGCGGGCGCGCTCAGCATCTGGGCACACCTCAGCCGACTTTCAGCAGAGTGACTCCGTTTCTGGCTCTTCGCCTAACGCTTGCTTCAAGCCCGCTGTGCAACTAGTCCTCTGACCGGAAGGATAAGATCCTTTTCGGGGAGGTGGATTTGTGATCTACCTGAGGGATGGGAAAACACGAGCGGGTAAGACTTAGCGCAGCCGAACGAGAACGAGTTGAGGCCGTGATCGAGAGCGACGAGAGTAGCGTTCGAGAACGAAAACGAGCGCAAGTTCTTCACATGTCGGATTTGGGATAGCGATCAGGGGACGATCCTCTTCATTTCGTCATTTCGGCCATTTCCCTGCGTTCGAAGCAAAAGACGAAAAGAAGAAGATCGTCCCCCGTTAGTGCGTGGTGACGGCGAGGACGTCCATTTGGATAAACTGGCCGTCATAGGGCAGGGGCGCGGGCGCGATGCCATCGATGACGATGGGGATGCGGTTGGTGTCGTGGTTGCGAATCTGGCGCGCATCGAACACGTCTGCTTCGAGCGTTACGGTTGCGCCCGCCGCCATGGTCACGGTGGTCTCGATGTCGATGGCGATGCAGTAGAACGGTTCGGCCTCGCCCGCGTTGAGGAAAAGTCGACTCGCGGGGCTCGAGACGCGTAGCGCATAGATGTTCCAGAAGGTGTCGTCGGGCTCGCCGCTGCGATTGAGCGGTGGCGCTTCGGTGCCGCCCGCGTAGCTTTTGGTTTCCACCACGCCACGAAAGCGTAGCCGCACGTCGTAGCGCGCCCCTGGTGCGCCGCGCAGCCTCGTGCGCTTACGCAAGCGCTGCTCGGTCGCGCACACCTCGGGCCAGTCGGTCTCGCCCTGGCACGGTAGCTCCCAGCGAAGACCATCGAGTTCGGCGAGCACCTCGCAGGCTTCGCCCACGCAACCTCCGTCGCTCGTGGCATCGAACACCGCATCTGGCGTCCGTGACGCATCGAGACTCGCATCTTGAGCGGCGTCCACTTCGACGGCCGCATCCGCTTCGAGCGGGCTATGCCAGAGGTAACAGCCCGGCAACTGCGCCAACCAAAACACCCAGGCAACCAGTCGCATTCGTTGCGTCAAAGCTTTCATCCAGGGAGCGGCCTTCAAGTGCATGCTGCAGCAAGAAGCAAATGACATGCCGGGGATTTGCTCGCAATCTCGCGCAAGTTTGCGTGCAAATGTGGGCCCTTGCGGCACGAGCGTTGCCCTCATTCACACACCACACCCACGCATTGCGTGGCTTGTGTTATCGATGTACGATAATAACGTAACATGATCCGGAGCTTTGGAAACTCGCTCGCGGAAGCGCTCTTTGATGATAAGAAAACGAAAGAGGTCCGGAGGTTTCCTCCGGATCTGCACCGAGCTGCTCGTAGAAAGGTCTTGTTCATCCACGAGGCTGCCGAGCTAAAAGACCTCCGTGTGCCGCCGGGAAACCGTCTCAAGGCGCTCAAGGGCGAATACGCGGGCTTTCATTCAATTCGAATCAACGACCAATGGCGAGTCGTGTTTCGGTGGGAGCGTGGAAATGCGTTCGACGCTCAAGTCGTCGACTATCACGATTGAGTAAACATTATGAGACTGCCCAAAAATCCATTTCATCCTGGCGAGATCTTGCTCGAAGAGTTTCTTGAGCCTATGGGGGTGACACAAACATCGTTCGCCGAACAGCTTGGCTGGACGCGAGCGCGACTCAACGAACTCATTCGCGGGAAGCGTGGTGTAACGGCAGATGCTGCGCTGGACCTGGCCGAGGCCCTGGGCACGTCGCCGAAGCTCTGGATGAACATTCAAGCGACCTACGACCTTGCCAAAGCGCTGAAAAAGCGCAACGCGGCATAGTTTCGAGGCCGGATCCCTCAGCTGAGGATGCCCCTACTTGTGCCAGGTGACGTTGTGCACGATGGTGCGGGTGGTGCCTTGCGGGTCGGGTGGAAGTTCCATGTGAAGGACGTGCGGTGAAACACAAGTCTGAGCTTCACTTGGAATCGTCGTCACCGATGTCGCCTCGTTGTTCTTGTCGAGCTTGATCAAGAGCCGCAGTGGTTTACGAAGCTTGAACGAGCACGCCTTGAGCTCCTTTTCGACGGGCTCGAGCGCGAGTGCCAGGCGCGCCTGGTAGGGTAGCTTCGAGGGGTCGACTTTCGGCTCGCCTTCTTCGTCTTCTTCGCCCTCCGCGCTCTGCGCGCCACCTTCTTCACCCTCGGCGTCGCCTTCTTTGCTCTCGCCTTCGGCCTCAGCGGTGGCGTCTTCGGTTTGCTGGGTCGCGGCGTATGTCGCGCGAATCGACGTGATGGTCGCGACCATGGTCGGTTCGGTGTCGGGCGCGTCCTCGAAGGGTTCGAGGGCTTTTGCCGTGCCCGCAAGGTCGAGCTTGGCGGCGGCTTGCAGGATCGCGCGCATGCCATCGGCCATGGCGTCGCCGAGGTTCTCGGCCCGATAGAGCATAAAGAATGAGAGAAGCGCCTCGGCATCTTTGGGTCGTCCCAGACTGCCGATGGCGCTTGCGATTGCGACGAGCTGCGACGATGGCGTTTGCGGATCGCGAAGGCGCGTGAGCAGGGGTTCTACCGCCTCGCGCATGTTCATGTTGACCGCGGCGCGAGCGAGCACGTCCGCCCGAGGTGGCGCGGTTTGCTCAAGAAACGACGCTTCGCGCTTGAGCGCTTCGGCGATGGCGCCCTGACCCGAGGTGCGCTCGCTTAGGCCCTTGCAGGCGTCGGCGACCACGGGCGCGGACACGCGGTCGATGTGGCAAAGCGTGACCAAGCTCGCGGTGGCCGACGGCTCCGGACGCATGGCCAAGTGGCGTACGGCAAGACGCTGCGCACCCACCAGCCGTGAGTCGCTGGTCGATGCGATGGCGGTCAGGCCGTCGACGACACTCGGGGCAGGGGTTCCTCCTGTTGCCGGTGGCGCTGCCTCGGGCACTGCCGCGTAGCGCAACTTGGCGTGGCCTTCGATTTTCGCGGTCGAAGCGCCCGTGCGAACGTCGAGCACTTCGATGCTGCCGTCGGCGCCAATCAGGGTGAGCGAGTCGTTGACCATTCTGGAGCCGACGATTTCGGCGTCCTGAAGGCGCGCCCAACGAATCGTGTCCGAGCTCTCTTCGAGCGCAAACACGGCCTGGTAATAGAGGTGCACAGTGACTTTGCCGCGCAAAGCGTCGATGGGTTGGCTCGGGTTTGCGGGTAGCCACAAGCGACGAACGCGGTGTTCAGCCGAGTCGGGCGGTGCGGCAGGGCTATAGCTGTCACGTAGCAGCGGCGGGTTGCCGGGAAGCTCCCAAGCGTGCGGGGCAAAGAAGGGCACGTTCTCGTCATAGTTCGAGGTCCACACGCCGACCTCGGTGCCGCCGAAGTAAATGTGGCCGTCGTGCTCGAAGGCGTTGGCGATCACGTGCTGCGATGTGCGAAGGCGCGCGACCTCCTCGAACTTGAGGTAGTCGAACGCCGAAACGTTCTGACTTTGCCACGGCACAATAAACACATCCTGCGCCGCGACGGGTGCACCGACGAGTTGCACGACCGTCTCGTCGTGGCGTACGGCACCGTTGAGGAACACGATGATACGTGAGTTGGCGCGGATGCCGCCGCGATGGCGAAGCACGGCGACAGCGCGATTGCCAGTGCCATCGCCGCCTACCAGTTGCATGCCGTCTGCCTCGATCGACGTGCGCACGGTGCCATCGTCGCGGCGAAGAAGCTGCAATCGGTCTTCGTGCAAAAAGATGACGTGCTCACCGGCCAGGAACGGGATGGTCCGGATGTTTTGGTACCTGCGTCGCCAGTGAACCTGTCCGGTGCTGACGTTGATGCCCAGAAGCTCGTCGCCCTTCGCCGTGACGGCCACGCCGATGGGCGAGGCGTCAGCCGGTGTCGATGCGACGCGCTTTTCGACCGAGGCCAACGAGCTTTCGACGTTGTCCGGGTAGAGTGGGTCGAGAAGGTCGCTGTTCGCACCGCCGCAGGCGGCGATAAGTGTGATCAACAGAACGCTGCAACACGTTTGCAACGGTGTAGCCCCAAAGCGGTCGTGATGATTGTGCATCTTACTCAATTCCCCCGGTGGTAAGGCGCGAAATGGCCTCTCGTGCGTGGTTGACAATGGCTTGGTGTTTCTTGTCGGACTCGTGCAGGGTCACGAAATTGGCGAGGACATTTGCAGCTTGTGGTGTAGCCATCGCTTCGAGTTTTGCGACAGCCTCAAGTCGAATCTTAACCGGCAAGTCGTTTCTCGTGAGAAGCTCACTGACCGCTTGTCCCATCGTATCGAGCGGGACCCGGCCCAAGTATGACAAGAAACGGTCAGCTTCTTCGGGTTTGATGTTGTTGGCGAGTCCGAACACGGCCTCGAGCAGGCCCAGGTCGAGCGCCTTGAACAGCGTGGGCACGGCTTCGTGGTGGCTGATTTGCCCGAGCGCAAGCGCGGCGGCGGTGCGCACGTCTTTGTTGAGGTCGTCGAGCGCGAGCACGAGCTTGGGTCCAGCCGCCTTGGGTGCGCATAGGACGAGCGCGTCGAGCGCCTCTTGGCGAACTTCGGGTCGACGATGCTTGAGCAGCCGATCGAGCACGGGTTCGCACTTGTTGGTGCCGGACTCGGCGATCGCACCTACCGTCTTTTTGAGAAGGTCAGGTGACAGACCGCGGTCGATGCGCGTGGAAAGTGCCTTCCACCAGTCGGGACGCTTGCGTTTCGCAGAACTGAAGCGAGTCAGGCCTTCGGAGAACTCCTTTGGATCGTTCGACGAAAGCTGGTCATCGACTTTAGGCGCACGTTGCGCGCCGGCGGTCAGCGGCATTGCGGTCATGAGTAGCATTGCGACCACCAGTGGCATCGCCAAAGCTGCGAGAATCAACAGAAGGTTGCGGCACATGGGGCGAATCGTGACGTCGTCATGCAAAAAAAGCAATACTTCACGGCTTCTAGCGAATCAGAGGCCAAAGCATCTCTCGCAGCGCGCCCAGCTCGAGTCCTGATTGTTCGCGGGTCCAAGTAAGGGCCAACTCACTGAGCCGACGACGCGGCTGCGCGGAGAGTTGCTGCTGCTCGTGCTCGCTCAGATCGGCAAGGCTCCCGGTCCGTTTGCTTTGCAGGATACGCCGTAGATTTGCGTGGTAGCGCTGCATCGGCTCGGCCCAGTCCGGGGTGCCCGATTCGAGCAGAGCGATGCGCTCTTTGAGCGCGCTGGGCGGCAAGAGCTCCAGCTCACGCAGTGCGCCTGGAAACGCTTGGGCGAGCGACTGCAGCGTCGCGCGGTCCACGTGTTGTCGCTGCTGTTGGAGTTCGCGCAGCTGTCGAATCAAGCGATACTTGTGGAGAAGTGTGTTCACGACGCGGGGTCCGTGCTCTGTTCAGCGACCACTTCGACCAGACGTCCGAACTCTTCGATGGATAGCATCTCTGCACGCCTTGTGAGGTCGAGTTCTTGCGCCTGCGCGCGGCGCAGCACGCTCTCGTCGATGTTGAATACGCTCGCGAGCGCTCGCTTCAAAGTCTTGCGGCGCTGGCCAAAGGCGGCGCGCACAACGCGTTCGAAGGTTTCGGTATGCGCAACCAAGCTCGCATCGCGCCGCGCGAGTTGAACGACGGTCGAGTCGACCTTTGGCGGCGGAAAAAAATTGCCCGCGCTCACCTCGCACACCTTCATGACCGAAAAGTTGTTTTGCACCATGACCGAGAGCAGTCCGTAACTTTTGTTGCCCGGCGTGGCTCGCAGCCGGTCGGCAACCTCGCGCTGAATCATGATCGTCGCGCGCTTGAGCGAGGCGCGATGCTCGACGATGTTGCGCAGAATCTTGCCCGTGATGGCGTAGGGAAGGTTGCCCACGAGGTGCGCGGCATCAAGCGCTGCGGTCGCCGCGTCGCCGTGCACGACGCTCAGTCTTCCGTCAGCGACAGCGTGTAAGAACTCCGAATGCAAGAGTTTGACGAGGTTCGGGTCTTTTTCGATCGCCCGCACACGCGCGCCGCGCGCGAGGAGGGCGGCGGTCAGTGTCCCGGCGCCAGGGCCCAGTTCGAGTACGGTACCTCCGGTCTCCTCCGGGTCTGCGGGCACGCTGGCGTCCGCGATGGCGTCGATGGCCCAGCTCGCAGTCAGAAAGTTCTGAGAGTGCTTGCGGTTTGGTGTGAGCCCGTGGCGACGAAGTACATTCCTTGGATGCTCAAACTCAGCCATGCTTGAAACTAGCCATGCAGGGTTGCGCCGGCCTGTGCAAGCGGAGTTCGCCACTGTTGGATCCGCCGCCCCGATGCCATTTGCTCGAGCCGCCCATCGATGTCGACGCTCGGGTCGCCGCCGTGCCGCGCTTTTGGTGCCGAAGGTACGAAAAACACGACGCTCGATCCGTGCACACTCAGCCGCTTGACCTCCGCGCATAAGGGACCGGGAAGCCCGAAGCCGCCCAGCGACGAGATGACTTCAATACGGCTCGGACCAGAGTTTGCCGCGAGCGTGGAACGAAGTGCGGTGATGAGCGCCTCGCTGCGCCGAATCGGGTCGGGGTCTTCACGATGGGGGACCTGCAGTGCGCGATTGCGGCAGAACGCCCGCAGCAAGGCCAGCTCTAGTGTGCGCGCACGGGGCAATTTGGCGTGGTCGCGTTGGTCGTGCTCAAGCGCTCGGCGAACGTGGCGTGCGATGTGCTTGAGACTCCATTCGCCGCTGACGCGAAAGTCGATGCCGTCTTGCTTTCGCAGGTAGCGACCGACAAAGGCGACCAGCATTTTTTCGTTGATGTCAGTCAGGTCCTCGTCGACCGGGTGCATCACGTCGACCAAGTGGTCGTAGAGGCGCAAGAGGACGGAGGCGTCGTCGTCGGGTTGAAGCTTGTTGAGTACGCGACAATCGAAGAGCGCAAAGCCAAGTCGGTGCCCCTCGTCGATGGCGTCACGCGCGCGACCGACCGCCAACTCGAGCGCGCTGTCGAGCAATCGCGAGCCGGGGCTTCCAGCGCGCATTCCACCGCCCACGTCAATGAAGAGCCAGCGTGTTTCGAGAACTTGCTGTTCGACTTCGCGCACCATGAGCTGACCGCGTCGCGCACTGGGTTTCCACGCGATCGCGCGAAACGGGTCACCGGGTTGGAGCGCTCGAATTTCGTAGAGTTCCATGCCCTCGCCGCGTCGCCTTGAGGTGCTCGAGCCGTGCTGGTTTAGGACGCTGCGACCACGCTGGTGGCGGCGCTTGGGCGCGCGCACGGTGCGCGGCAGGACACGGATGCGGAGCGGGTTCGGAAAGTAGAGTGCGACTTCGAACAGGCCGAGCGTGCCGACCGCACGCACGTTGAGGCCGTGGAGCACGGCCCAGCCCGCGGCTGGACTCTGAAGCGAAAGTTCGAAGCGAACGCGCTCGGTGGGAGGGATTTGCACTTGGCCCTCGAGTTGCTCGTGCATACTGGCGCCGCTGACCGTGGGGGCGATCCGGTCGAAGCGCAGTGGACGTTTGCCTCGGTGCTGCATAAAGCAGTGCACGACGTAAGGCAGATTCGGAGACGCCGTGTCACGACGTCCGCTGCTGTGGCCCAGCCACCAGGCAAACTCGAGTCGTTCGCGGCGGACGCGTCGACCGAGAGGGACCGTCATCAGGTAGGCGCCGACTACGATAAGGGCCGGCACCACACCGGCAACCACCGCCAAGGTAGACCCCGAAATCAGACCCGCGCCACAGCCCACCATCCCGATGAGGCCAAGTATCTTCGCCAATGGTGTGGGTTCAGGAAGCACGCAGTTCAGAGTTGCAGGGCGGTTACAAGTTACGAGGGGCCGTCGAGGCGAGGGTCTCGCGCACGACGTCGGCGCCGCTACGGGCGTCGATTTCGGCTTCGGGAGTCATGACGATACGGTGTGCCAAGACGGGTTGTGCCAAGGCTTTGACGTCGTCGGGCAATACGTACCCGCGTCCGTGCAGCAGTGCGTGTGCGCGAGCCGCGTTGGCCAGCGCGAGGGAGGCGCGCGGCGATGCCCCAAGGATGCTGTCGCGGTGGCTTCGGGTCGAGGTCACCAGACGCACGATGAAGTCCACGACCGACTCTTCGATGTGCACCTCTTGGCTACGCTCGCGAAGCGCCATGACCGTGCCTTGGTCGAGCACCGCCGGAGTGGGACGCGGGGGAGCCGCGAAGCGACGGACGATGCTTTTTTCGTCTTCGAAGGTCGGGTAGTCGACCCGGAGTTTCATCAAGAAGCGGTCGACCTGCGCTTCGGGAAGCGGGTAGGTGCCGGCCTGCTCGATCGGGTTCTGCGTTGCGAGGACGATGAACGGGGACGGCAGCGGGCGGGTCTCGCCTTCGATGGTGACCTGCTTTTCCTGCATGGCCTCGAGCAGTGCGCTCTGCGTTTTCGCCGGCGCACGATTGATCTCATCACCGAGAATCACGTTCGCAAAGATGGGCCCTTCGCGCAGTGTGAATGTGCCCGTTTGCGGTGCCAGGACATACGTTCCGGTGATGTCACTGGGCAACATGTCGGGCGTGAACTGCACGCGCTTGAACTCGCAGCCCAGCGCGCCGGCGAATGCTTTGACCAGCGTGGTCTTGGCCACACCGGGAACGCCCTCGAGTAGGACATGTCCACCCGCGAGTAAACAAGTGAGCATGCGCTCGGCGATGGTCGGCGGGCCCACGAACACACTTCCCACCGCATCGATGACTTTCTGCGTTCGGTCGCGGCAGAACGCGAGGGTTTGTTCGTCGAGACCGTGGCTCATGGATTCGGGATACGATCGAGGATCGACTCGGCTGTGTCCACCATTTCTTCGAGCTGCACGAGCGTGGGCGCGAAGCGGCTCGCTCCACCTCGCTGCAGCCGGTCGAGTTGTTCGAGCAGCGCTCCGGCGCGCTCGATGGACGCTTGGTCCATGCCGCGCTCGCGCATCGCGCGCACCGCCTTGGGGGTGCTGAAAGGGCGTGGTAGGTCGAGTTTTCGGCGCAGCGAATCTTCGAACTCGAGGCGCAGACGAAGGCCTTTTTGGTTTCGCCACGAGCGGCCCCTCGGAGCGTGGCTCAGACGCTCGACCGGGTTTTGAACGTTGCTGCGGGCGACGAGCAGTGGCAGGCCGAGCAGGAGCAGTAAGGTCATGCCCAGTGCTGCGCGCGCCGCGTGCGGCAAGCGCGTCTTGGCAAGTCTTTGCAGTGAATGTTCGAGGCGACTGGCGGGGTCGAGTTCGGTCGCATCGCGATAATAGCCACTCCAGCGCGTACCGGGATGGGTGAGGATGTGGCGTGGGCGAGCTGCAAACGCAATGAGGTTGTCGGCGAGGGTGTGATTGCCTCGGTAGCGCAGCATTCCATTGGTGAGAATGCTGGCGTCGCCAAGCATGATGACGCGTCCCGACTTGACGCCGCCCGCGTATGCGAAGGGCGCACGGTCGCCGCCGAACACCAGGAACGGTTCGAGGTCGGCGTGTTGCAAACGGCAGCCTTCGTTGACGACCACGCCGCGCACGCCTGCTGTGACGGTGTGTTGCTGGTTTGGTATTGCGATCGGCCACGCGGTGTTGTCGCGGAGGTTCCACGAAGCCGCGCTATTTTGTGCGTGGCACCTGATGCCGTAGCGCTCGAGGATTTCGTTGTCCGCGCGCGGTTCGGCCAACACGACCAGCGTTCCACCATCGGCGACAAAGGCGCGGATGGACTCGATCGGTGTGTGGGGACCGGGTGCGAAGAGCCAAAGTACGTCGCTGGGACGCAGGGTCGAGAGCTCGAGCTCCGGCTTGCTCAGCACCGTGGCGCTGTCGCTGATCAACCCCTCGAGCTCAGAGATCCCGGCCCAACCTGACTCGCTCGGGGAGAATGCGCCACCTTCTGCCAGCGTCGTGGCACACATTAGCACGCATAGGCCGACACCACACAAAGTCTGCGCAGATCGGGTAGGTTTTATGGTCGAATACAATAACATTGAATCATTTCGCAGTGCGAAACGTCATTCTCTTGTCACAGGATTTTGGAAGGTTATATTTAAAAAGGACCGAGAGGAACGAGGCACTTATGTTACCTCCATTCATCATTGAACAAATCAAACGACGGGAAGAAGAGGAGCGGCAGCAGGAGCAACCGCAACTCGAGATCCCCAAAGTCGACCCAACGCGACTCGAGCCCGCAAACGACGAAGACGAGAATCGTGGGGTCGTCGTGATCGACCTGATGTAAAATTTCAACAACGCTTTTACGGCGCTTTTGGGTTCCATCCGGCTCCCAAAGCGCCGTTTTCGCTTCTCTACCTATGGCTCTCGCTAGGCTTTCTGTGTAGCAACGATTCTGCATATAGCAGAATCGGCTCCTCGAAAGACCACTCATCGCGGTGCCATGTTGTGCCGAATTGGGCCGGATCGTAGGCTGCAGCCGTGGAAGAGCTTGAAGGACTGCCCGCCCGCTACCAAGTGCTTGAGCCGCTCGGTCAGGGCGGCAGCGCCAACATCTTTGTGGTCGAAGATCGGCAGCTCGGCCAGCCGCTCGCGCTCAAGGTTCTTCGTGCCCTTGTCGAAGCCGAGCGCGCCAGCCTGCTCAACGAGTTTCAAGTGTTGAGCGGGCTAGAGATGGAAGGCATCGCCTCGGTCCATGACTTTGGCTTGCTCGCAGGCAATGGGCTTCCCTTTTTCACGCGCGACTACGTACGCGGTCAGCAGCTCCTAGAGTGGTCTCAGAGTGCGGCTCACGACGAGCGCATGAAAGCTGTGCTTTGTGCGCTCGACGTAGTCTCAAGGCTTCATGCGGCTGGCGTCGTCCACGGCGACGTCAAACCTCAGAATGTCCTCGTCGACGACAAAGGCGAACTGCATATCATCGACTTTGGGCTCGCCTCCGTGGTGGGGCGTCAAAGCGCAGAGACCGGCGCGACCCTTGCGTATGCCGCACCCGAAATCCTCCGTGGTGGCCGGCCCACCGAACGAAGCGACGTCTATTCGTCGGCGGCGATGGCTTGGCATGTGCTCGAGCAAGCGCCGCCCCCCCGTGATGAGAGAGCGCGTAAAGAGCAGGCCGGCGACTGCGCATACAAAGGGGTCTTATTGCGTGCGTTGGCGGACGACCCGACCGAGCGCACCTCGTCCGTTCGTGAACTTGCCTATGGCTTGAGCGCGACCGCGGACGACCTCGACTGGCGCGCCACGCCGCTTCCCTGGCAAGTGGCCTCCCCGCGCACGCACAACGACACGCTGCACCGGCTCCACGATTCGGTCGCAACGGGTTTGCGTGCTTCGGGCGCCGAACGCATTGCCAACTTGCTGATCGCCGATGCGGGCGCCGGCAAAAGCACGATGCTTCAGCGTCTCAAATGGCGCCTTCAACTTGCCGGCGTGCAAGTGCTTGAGGCTCGCGGTGAGCTCGACGAGGACGTTCTGACGCGTTTTTCCGTTCCACGCGCGGAGCGTGTCGTCTTGCTGGTGGACGACGCGCATTTGACGCCGACCCCGCAGCTGCTGCAGCTGCGTGACGCATTGGTCGAGAGCAAGGGTAGCCTTGCGCTGCTCATGGCGACGCATCTGGACGGCGCGGCGCGGCTGCGCAACACGTTCAGCGCGCGCACGACGTTTGAGATTGCACGCCTCGGCCCCGAAGACATCGAGCGTTCTGTCGAGCATATCTTGGGCAGCCGGGCGCCAGATCTCACCGATGCGCTCATCGAGCATAGCCAAGGGCGTTTCGATTGGCTGATGCAGATTCTTCGCTCGCTCCGACGCGAGGAGGGCGTTACCAAAGAGGATGTGGCCGCTGCGGCCGCCGCCCTTGACGCCGACCGCCACAGCGAGCCCAGCCCAGCCACGCCGCCCGACCGACAGGAGCGTCTCTCCCTTGCCAGACAGTTCCTTGAGCGTGGACTCTACGCCGACTGCAGAGCATTGCTTCCCGATGCCGAAGCCGACGATTCGCCTGAAGAGCGGCTTCTGCGCGCGCGCGCTCACCTTGAGTCCGGCGCTCCCGAAAAGGCCCTGGCGCTTCTCGAAAACAACGAACCGCAGACGGATGACGAGCAGTGGCTCGCTCTTCAGGGGCGCGCGTTGGTCGCGCTTCGTCGCTTCGCGCGTGTGATCGAACTGGCGGACGCGCACCCGGGCACTGCGCGCTTGGCCCTGAGTAAGGGCATTGCGCAATGCATGCTCGGCGACGCGAAGGCCGCGCGAGCGACCGTCGAAGCGGCGCTCGACCAGATTCGTCAATCGCGCGCGCAGGAAGGGCTGGGTGACGCGCACTCCTGCTTGGCGATTGTCGCGCAGGCCTGCGGTGACCTCGAAGACGCGCACGATAGCTACCAACGCGCGCTCGACCTCGCCCGGGCCCAGGGCGACTTAGGGCGGATTGCGAACGCATCCCTGAACCTTGGCGTGTTGGAGCACCGCATGGGCGTGTATAGCAGTGCACTTCGCGACTTTCGTGAGTCTGTCCGCTTCGCACGGCGTGCCGGTCGACTTTCAACCGACCTGCGGGCACAAACCAACCTGGCGCACCTGCTCGTCTTTGCTGGCGCGTACGAAGAGGCAGCTCGCATTGTGGACCGTGCGGCGGCCATGGCAGAGGACGCCGCTGCACGTGGCGCCGTTGCCGAAATCAACGCGGTCCGTGCCGAGCTGGCAGCGCGCACCGGCGATTTGGAGCTCGGACTGGTCCGCTACCGCGAAGCCCGCATTTACTACGAAGGGGTGGAAGAGGCGTCGTCCGCCCTTGAGCTGTTGGTGCTCGAAGCCGAAGCACTGCTCGACCGCAGCGCAGCCGGTGATAGTTCTGCAGCAGCAAGCCGCCTTGGCGAAGCTCGCAAGTTGGCACAAACGACCGACCACGAGATGGGGCTCGAACTTGAGCTTCAAGCGTTGCGCGTGCTCGAACCAGGCGACACCACGGGGGCGATGGAGAAAATCGAGGCCTTTGTCGCCCGAGCCCGGCAGTCTCTGAACCAACCCGTTCTGTGGAAGGCGCTGGTGTTGCTTGCGCGCCACCAAAGCATGGGCGGCGCTGCCTACTTGGCGCGACAGAGCGAACAAGAAGCCATGATGGTGCTTGAGTCGATCGCGACCCGCCTGCCGCGGACGTACCGCGAGTCGTTTTGGAACGACCCGCGGCGCCATGCCGTGCGCGCGCGGGTGTCGTCGAAGCAGCCCGTCACGCAGCAGGAGTCGCGCTTTGGCGACGAGCGCGTGACGCGTCTTCTTGACATGATCAAGCGGCTCGCCAGCGAGCGAAATCTCGACCGCTTGCTTGAGCGAATCACGGATGCGGCTGTCGACCTCTCGGGCGCTGAGCGCGGGTTTGTTCTGCTGGTTGGCGACGACGGCAAGTTGATGCCGCGCACGGTGCGTGAGGGCGGCCACAGCGCGGATGTCCAGGCTCACGTCATGTTCTCCAACTCCATCGCCGAGTCGGTGCTCATCGACGGCCAGCCGATCGTGACCGTCGACGCGCGCGACGATGCTCGCATCAGTGAGTTCATGTCGGTGCATAAGTTGATGCTCAAGTCGGTGGCTTGCATGCCAATTCGAGGCCGGGCAGGGACGCTCGGTGTTCTCTACCTCGAGCATCGGATGCGTCGTGGTCGTTTTGCGGACACGGACCTCGACCTGCTTTTCGCGCTTGCAGACCAAGCTGCCATTGCCATCGAAAACGCGCGACTCATTAAAGAGAACGAAGAGCGGCGCGAGGCGCTGCAGCGGCTCAACGCAGAACTCGCGCAAGCCAACGCGCGGCTCGAGGTGGGTCTCAGCGAGGCGACCCATGAGCTAGCCGCGACCAAAAAAGAGTTGCGGACGATCTTGGCAGATACATGGAGCGACCTGGGGCTTGTTGGCCGTAGCGTCCCGATGCAGCAAGTGTTTCATCTGATTGAGCGCGTGTCGCAGTCGGACGTCCCTGTGGTCATCCATGGCGAGAGTGGGACGGGCAAAGAGTTGGTTGCACGCGCGATTCACCAGCGGAGTGAGCGCGCCAAACAGCCCTTCGTCGCGATCAACTGTGCAGCGATTCCAGAGAACCTGCTGGAGAGTGAACTCTTTGGTCACGTCAAAGGTGCGTTCACAGGTGCAGACCGAGACCGCGCGGGCGTGTTTGTACAGGCTTCAGGCGGCATCCTCTTTTTGGACGAAATTGGGGATATGCCGCTTCGCATGCAAGTCGAGCTGCTGCGCGTCCTGCAGGACGGCAAGCTGCGCCCCGTCGGTGGGGGGGAGGATATCCAGGTGGATGTGCGCGTGGTGTGCGCGTCGCATCGAGACTTGCGTCAGCGCATTGAGGAGGGGGAGTTCCGCGAGGACCTCTACTATCGCTTGTGCGTGGTCGAGGTCTCGCTTCCGCCGCTGCGCGAGCGCTCGGGCGATGTGCCCATCTTGTGCGAGCACTTCTTGCGAAAAATCGCTGCCAAGGACGGCATGCCCAAAAAGAGGCTAAGCCAAGATGCGATTCGTCAGCTTGAGCGCTATCCGTTTCCGGGCAACGTGCGTGAACTGGAGCACGTGCTGATGCGCGCTTGCGTGATGACCGCGGGAGAGCTCATCGACGACGTGCAGCTCTCGGCGGGCACGCGACGCTCCACCAACCCGCCACCGCAACCGAAAGAGAACGTGCCCGAGACGGTTGACGAGCATCGCGATGTAGAAAAACAGCGTATTCTGGACGCACTCGAGGGCGCGAACTGGAACCGCGCGCAGGCGGCGCGCGACCTTGGGATGGCGCGGCGGACGTTCTATCGTCGCCTCAAGGACTATGGCATCTTAGAGCCCACCCATGACCAATCCTGACCGCGATCAAAGGCTTGCTCCCAGTCACGCGCGGACTGGAGCCCACATGACCGCGCTCCGATCCATCGCCGTCGCCCACGATGACGCGTTAGCGGAAGAGTCAAGGAGTCAGGCGAAGCACCCAAGGCGTTGTGGTAGAACCGCAACGACCTTGGTCGTGCGGAGCATTGTCGGTTCTGCGCTTCCGCTGCTCAGGTACTTGTCTGTACATTCCGCTGCGGTTCTCGCACCTCCTCGGTCTCGACGCGGCTCAAAGCGCGGTACCCGCTGGCTTCCTATCGCTGTTGCCGTCGTGCTCATCGCCTTACCGGGGTGTCCGGAAAAGGTGCAGGAGCCCGAGCCCGGAGATGCGGGCATGTGTATGACCCACGCCGAGTGCAACCCCGACAAGACGTGCGGCGCGCTCTTTTCGTGCGTGCACGGCGTGTGCAGTCGCGAGGCCACCCGCTACATTCCCTGCCCATAACGCGCTGGGCTCGGACGGATACCCTGGCCGCTATTGGCTGACGTCGGCGAGGATGTCGTCGAGCAGGGCGTCGTCGATGATCTCGCCGTCGTCGTCGCTTTGATCGGAGGGAGGGCCTTCGCCAGGCTTGCGGTAGATGGGCTTTTGTCCGGGGCGTGACCAGTCCACCCAATAGGCGGGCTTTTCGCGCACGTCGAGGTGTACAAATGTGCTGCGTGGATAGTAGCCAACACCGACGTCGCCGAGCGAGCGACAGTAGTCGCGTAGCACCGTGTTGGGCACGCCAGCGATGCGAATGTCAAGCGCGCGGCCCTCCGTATGACGGCTGCTTTCTTTGGTGTAACGTTTCGCTTCGCGAAAGCCGCTAATCACGGTGATCGGGCGTCCACCGAAGTGGTCCGAAATGCGCGCGAGGTTCGAGAGTAGACGTGTGTGCGGACGCAAGCGCCTAAGTTTTCGAGTCAGCTTCTTGGGCCGCATCAAGCGCATGAGTTGGTTTTTGGCAGCCCCGCGAACGCGCCCACGCCGATCGAGGACGCGAATCTTCGTGGACTTGCGATCGCGTGCGCTTACGAAACGCACGACGCCCGGTCGGTCGGGGCGACCCCATCGCTTGGCGGCTGCCTTGCTGTAACCCGGCAGCTCGAGACGTTGGCCGATGCGCAAGGTTGCATTCTTCTTTAGGCGATTGTGTTTGAGCAAGGCATCGACTTCGACGTTTTCGCGGTCTGCGATTTCGTGCAGGGTGTCGCCGCTTCGCACGTAGACGACGCCGCGGTCGGGAATGGTCAGCTCTTGGCCGGGGCGGATGGCGGGCTTGGAGAGTCGGTTTGCGGCCTGCAGGTCGTAGGTGCCCACCTTGTAGCGTTTTGCAATGGCGGCCAGCGTTTCGCCCGAACGAACCGTATGTACCTTATCCGCCCTCGCCACAGACACGAAGCCGCTAAGCGAAACAATCAGCAGCAGAAAGGCTAGTGAAGAGCCAGTGACCGCGCGCGATGAGCGCTCTTTCGAGGGACCGATTTTGCTATCTGCAAAATCGTTGTCACGCAGAA
>CAZAQV010000004.1:116091-192864 GCA_964487255.1 uncultured Polyangiales bacterium
GAGCGCTCTTTCGAGGGACCGATTTTGCTATCTGCAAAATCGTTGTCACGCAGAAAGGCTAGTGAAGAGCCAGTGACCGCGCGCGATGAGCGCTCTTTCGAGGGACCGATTTTGCTATCTGCAAAATCGTTGTCACGCAGAAAGGCTAGTGAAGAGCCAGTGACCGACAGAGCCATAGGCATTGCCGCGATGAGCCCAGCGAACGGAGGAGCCGATGTGCTACCTGCACATCGCTGCTTTGAAGGGAGCGCTAGGCGAAGAGCCATAGGACAGCAGGTTTAGGGCACAACCCGGTAGGTGGGCAAGTAGACGACATGGCAGGGCTTAGATCTCCGCTCCCGCTCAAGGTCCGAGCCGCGCAGGGCTCCCCTACGCACCTTTTTTGCCCCTTTTGAAAGGAGTTTGCGACCATGAATTCGCGCTCGTTCGTTGATAACTGAAGATTTGCTCGGAAGCTGTGAAAAAACAGCTTATTTTACTCAATTTATATCTAAATTAGATGTTAATTTGTCAAAGTTGCTTGACCAGGGATTGCCCCGATCCTTAATCTTGTGGGGAGTCCCAAGATGTCTGCCGACAAAGAGAAGTCCGCGAAAGCCGAGTCGAAGGCCGCGCCATCGAAACCTGAAAACACAAAAGATGTTTCAGGTTTAGCGAAGGAGCAGGAAGCTTCGCCGGGACCGGATGCGGATGACAAGTCCAAGTCATCAGACAAAAAAACGAAGCCGAAGAAGAAAAAGAATCCCAAGACGGGAAACAAACCCAACAACGTTCGTGCCATTCGCATCGAAATGATGATGTCGAAGGCAGAACTCGCAAGACGAGCAAATCTTTCAGTGTTGACGGTCGATCGCGTAGAGAAAGGTTTCGGGTGCAGAATGGATACAAAAAGAAAAATCCTCAAAGCGCTCGATTTGAACCTTGCAGACCGCGTTCGCGTGTTCGGCGAGGAGGAGTAATGCACGTCGATGGCCTCAGAAGGTAAGAATCTCGTCGGAGTCGACATAGGGTCGACATCCATCAAGATCGCTGAAATTGTTGAACGACGCGGTCGCCGGAGCATCGTTCACTTCGGCTATCATCCCCTTCCCCCTGAAACCATCGTCGATGGCGCGATCATGAACTCGAGCGCCGTTGTTGAAGGGCTCGAGAAGCTGTTTCACAAGCGAAAGCGTCGCAATGTTGCGCTTCGCGCGAGTGGTCACAGTGTCATCAACAAGACGATTCCGATGCCGCTCATGACACCCGCGGAGCTTGCCGAGCAAATCGAGTGGGAGGCGACGCAACATATTCCGTTCGAACTCTCCGAGGTGCAGCTCGACTATCAGGTGCTGCGTCAGCGCGAAGCCGAAGGGCAGATGGATGTGCTGCTTGTCGCCGCAAAAAAGGACGAAATCAACGACCTCACGAGTATGGCGATAGAGGCACGGCTCAAGCCCTACGTCGTCGACCTCGACGCGTTTGCGGTGCAAAATGTCTATGAGTTGGGTTACGGCATGCCCGAAGGCAATGGCGTTATCGCGCTTGTCCATGTGGGAGGTTCGCTCACGACCGTCAACGTGGTCGCTGACGGGTCGACGGCCTTCGTTCGCGATGTGGCCTCTGGCGGCGCAAGGATTACCGAAGAGATTCAGCGTTCGATGAGTGTGAGTATCGACGAGGCTGAGTCGTTCAAGATCGGCGGTGACGGTACGGGCATCGTACCCGAGGAGGTGCCAGCCTTGGTTCAGAGCGCCGTCGAAAGCCTCGTCGGTCAAATTCAACGCTCTCTCGACTTTTATTTGGCAACAAGCGGAGATTACTCGCTTTCTAAGATCTTTGTTTCTGGGGGCACGGCGCATATCGCCGGCCTTGCGGATGTCCTTTCCAATCGCTTGCGGGTGGATGTGGAAGTGCTCGATCCATTCCGAGCGGCGCCACCTGATCCGAAGGGCACGTTGCTCGAGCTTGAGGGGCGTGCTCCGCAGGCCGCGGTGGCGTTTGGGTTGGCGCTTCGCAAAGAGAAGGAGCGTCGCTGATGATTCGCATCAACCTACTTCCTGGTTCGAGAAAAGCTGCGAAGGCCAAGGCGACGGTTGCCGCGGACGCGGGTTCTCCCATCGTTTGGTACGTCGCTTACGCCTTGCTGTTCTTGGTGACTGTGGGTGTTATCGCGTTCGTGTACTTCGGCATCACCGAAGAAATCGAGCAGACGAGGCGTGCGAATGCAGACCTTGCGGCAAAAATCGCCGTCGAAGAGAAAAAGAGCGCGCGTCTCGACCAATACGAGGCCGAGATTGCGGCCAGTAAACGTCTTGAACAGGTCGTCAACGAGCTGACATCCGCGCGTCTCGGGCCGACACGGGTCATGATCGAACTCTCAAAACTTCTCTCCGATGGTGGCGGGCCCACTATCGACCTCGAAGAGCTCGAGCGCATCAAGCAGAAAAACCCGCTGGCCGGTTACAATAAGTCCTGGGACACCCGCCGCGTGTGGCTCAGCTCGTTCACCGAGACCGATCGGGAGTGTCGCATCTCAGGGACAGGCCGAACGCATGACGACGTTGCCGAGTTTCAGCGCAGGATGTCGCTTTCCGAGGTTTTTGAGGACGTGACGCTTCAAGGGACGACCGCCAAGGAAGAAGACGGGATCTCGTTTGTCTCCTTCAACTTGACAGCAAAGGTGAAATACTAATGGCTAGCAAAGGACAGGGCTTCGCAGAGGCAACCGCCCCCGTCAAAGTGCTGCTCGGCGTGATTATCGTCGCGGCGCTTGGTGGCATCTACTACAGCGCCCTCCACATGTCGCTTGAGGAGGAGCTCGAAGCCGAGCAGCGCAAGTTGGAGCAGAACCAGCAAAAGTTTGCCAAGGCTCAGGCGAGGGCGCGCCGCTTTGCCGAAGTTCAGCGCGAGTGGCAGCAGCGTCAAGCGCTCGACCGGCGCAATCGTCGCGTGTTACCCGAGAACTCGGAAATCCCGGTCGTCGTGCGTGAGCTCAACCGCCTTGCGGAGACGAGTGGACTGCATATCAACTCGGTTCGTCCGCAGCCCGAACAATCACAAGAGCTTTACGTGAGGATCCCGGTTGCGCTCTCGCTCAGCGGGCGTTTTCATCAGGTTGCTCGTTTTATTTACAGCGTGGGACGCCTTGAGCGCATCATCAACATGGAGGACGTGAAGTTGACCAATCCAAAGGTCGAAGGGGACGATGTCATGCTGTCGATCGCCGTGCGCGCAACGACCTTCCGTCGGCCGGTAAGGGGGGGCTAGGATGCTCAAACGCGTACTTGGATATTCACTCTTGGCCGGCGTGCTCTTTGTTTCGTGCGGTGAGGACGAACCAGATCCGGCGACCGGCAATCCATTTAAAAGGCCCGGGACGCTGCCGACCAAGCCCGTCGCGCCGCAGCCGAACGCCAACGGGCAAGCGGCGGGTGATCCCGATGCGGTCGAGGCGCTTCCGACGCTCAGCTACCGCGACGAGCAGTTTGTCGAGTCCCTGACCAATCGCGACCCCTTCCGTGATTTTAAGCATATTTTCAAGGCCAAGGCCCCGGTCAGTGATCAACGTAAGGTCAAGATGCCCGACACATCGATCGATCAGATGAAGCTCATTGCGATTGTCAGTGGCGTCGCCAAGCCGCGCGCCATGGTCACCGACAAAACAGGCAAGGGTAACGTCATTGTGCGCGGCGACTACATCGGTCGTCCCGAAGTGGTGCAGACCGGTGGCGCCGAGGGCGTTCCCGTTTCGCTCAACTGGCGCGTGGACCGCATTCGCTCCGACGAGGTCGTGCTCAGTCGACAAGATCCAACCGCGCCTGATCGCCCGCCGGTCGTTCGCACCATGTCGCTGCGCGAGGACGAAGAGGGGTAGCTCTGCGGCTGGACTCGCTGACCTCGGTCTAGACCGTATCTGAATCGGAATAGCTGATGTACCAGTTCGACTGTTCGTTAAGCTCCGCCGCCGGTTGAAAGCTCCGATAGCCGAAGTGCAGCTCCACAGGCCATAGCTTCCGGGGTAGCGGCGCGAACAGGCTTGCCATGTAAACCGTGTGGTTTGGCGTATGCGAAAAGTTCCAGGCGATGGCGATCTCTGCACCTTGTTCAGCTGCGCGCTTGAGTGCGCTGTTGAGTAGCGCGACGCCGATTCTCTTCGAACTGTGCACTAGTTCCATGATGTACGCGATTTTCCCGCCGTGCTTATCTGCCACGCGTAGCGTCACCCAACCTTTCAGTTGGTCCTGGTGGTCGACGGCTTGCAACGTGGTGTAGTCAAACGTCGCGTGATCTCGGTAGCGCCAGTTGAGATAGGAAGCGCTTCGACGCAGGGCGACGGCAATGCGCTGCTCGCGACGAAACTCGTCCCACAAGTGAGTGTGTTCGTCTGAGAAGGTAATGGCCTCTTCGATCCGAACCTTGGACACGGCTTGTGTGAGCGACTCCGGAAGCGACGGAATGCGTAGGCTCGGGAGTTGCATCGGAAGTTTGGAGGCTCGTTGGAGGTAGGAAGTTCGGATTGGGCGGACAAGATAGGGAACCGGGTCGAGATTGTTCCAGCCCAGGTGTTTGACGAACCCTGGGTTGGAGGCACCGTTCGGAAATCCATAGACAAAACGAACTTGCTCGGCAGCGAGCCTTTCGTACAGTTCGGTGGCGAGTCTTTTGAAGAGGCCACGTCGTCGAAAATGTACATCGGTGATCGTGTCGAGGGACTGACAGCCTTCGACCAACTCGTCGCCAACGTGAAAAACTGAGCGAAAGACCGCGTAGATGCCCGCGATGCGTTCTTGGTTCTCGTGCGAGCCGATCGCACACAAGATATCAGTAGGGTAGTCCTCGCGCGCGTATTGCCATTGCAAGTGAGAAAGGCTCTTCGGCGAGGCGTTGTCGTCGAAACATGCTTTTACTTTGGCAAGATCCTCCGTGGACCCACTCAGCGAACGGATGTTGAGCTCATCATTGCTCATGCGGTAGCCTCACGTCCTTCGGCGGCCACAAGGTCGCGCATGGTTTTCGACTGCATACCGTATTGGCGTCGTAGGGACGAGAAGTGGACTAGAAGTCCGTTCAGCCGATCAAAGCTCAAAGATGGGTGCGCGGCAAGGTTATGTGGATGCCACCACAGGTGATAACTGGCGCCCGCTCGTGCGGCTGCTTCCATTTCGGAGCGAACTAGGCGATCGCGCAAGTCGTTTGCAAGTGCCCATCCCGTCACAGGACGCAAGAATCGTGACGCCCGAAGCGCTGATGGGGCTGGGCTCGAGCCTGGCTCTTCGGTCTCTTTTCCAAAATGTGGGACCGATAGATAGGAGTCGAGCAGGCGCATGGCGCGGTCACGCTTGCGATTGTTGTTGGGTTTCCAGTACACAACGTTGGGCGTTGAACGATAGCTTGAGAAACCGGCCGCCTTCGCCGCACGTAAGAAGCGGGGGCTGTAAGCGTTGCGTGGAAAAACGAGGCTCTCGATGCTTTCGTCGACTTGCCGGCAGGCTCGAAGGTCCGTCTCGGCGTCCGCCTCGCTGACAGCTTCGGTGCATTCAAGGTGAGAGAAGGTGTGGCTTGCGATCTCTTGCCCGGCGCAACTTCGGATTTCTTGTATGAGTGAGGGCGCAAAATGGAGAGGGTCCGCGTTTTCGTCGTGCCCCACGCCCACGCGGTCAAGCCACCCTACCGGCCGGGTTTGCCCGACATGATGTTCGAGTTCTTGCCGGTTTTCGCAGAAAAGTGCCCCGACAGTTGCCCATGTGGCACGAACATCATGTTCTGAAAAGAGCGACAGTAGTTTTGGGATCAATGCGCGGGTTTCCAGCATCGTCGCGCGACACTCCGAGGCTGTCGCCAGGTCCCAGATACCCCAGTGCAACTCGAAGTCGAGCGA
Source organism: uncultured Polyangiales bacterium (assembly GCA_964487255.1). Classification (GTDB taxonomy): domain Bacteria; phylum Myxococcota_A; class Polyangia; order Polyangiales; family CAZAQV01; genus CAZAQV01. The sequence goes on from CAZAQV010000004.1 coordinate 121,952, forward strand.
GATCGTGAAGGAGGGGGTAGGCATATCCTACTCCGCTGCGAGAGGCTGATCGTCCAAAGTTTCTTCGGAATAGTAGCCTGCGCGGCGATCGTAATACTGGTACCCGCCGTATCGATTCGACGAAAAGTCCACGTTGTTGAGCACACCGCCGACGATGTTTGCGTTGACGTCGCGAAGCTGGCGAAGTGCACCGCGCAGGGATTCCTTCGTCGTTTGGTTTGCGTTGACCACGACGACAACGCCGTCGACTTGAGGTCCGATGATGGCAGCATCTGTCACCGCGCCAAGCGGTGGGCTGTCCAGAAGCACGATGTCGAACTCGCGACGAGCCTGCTCGAGTAGTGCGTTAAAGCCCGCTTGGTGCAAAAGCTCAGAGGGAGTTTCCGGAATTGCCCCGCAAGGGAGTACAAAGAGGCCGTCGGTGTCGGCATTTTGAACTGCGGCTTCGGAAAGCTGCACCTCGCCTGCCATGACGGCGGTCGCGCCACGGTCGGAGTTTTCGATGTTCATTGCTTTGTGTACGCGTGGACGCCGTAGATCGGTGTCGATCAGGAGCACTCGCTTTCCGCTCTGCGCCAAACTGATCGAGAGGTTGGTGACAATGGTGGTCTTGCCTTCGCGTGGCCCCGAGCTGGTCACGACCAGCGTGTGAAGGGGCGACGCCACCCCCATAAAGGTGAGGTTGGTGCGTATCATGCGCGTAGACTCTGCTGCGGACGACCTGGGGTGGGTCGCGACGATTCGATCAGCGCTTACCTTCTCGCTCGGTGGAGGCTTCGAGGCAGAACGAAGCCTGGGCGCATAGCGGCTGTACGATGGGCCGTCGTTCGATACCACCGGCATGATGCCAAGCACGGGCAGGCCCAGCGCTTCGACTTCTTCGACGGTCGAGATGCGTCGGTCCATGCGCGAGAGCAAGAATGCGAAAGCGAGGCCGAGCAGAAGGCCCGCGCCCATGCCTCCGAGCGTGTTGGCGGTGATGTTGGGGCTTACCGGGTAGTTGGGTTTGAGCGCGCGGTCGACCACGCGTACAAAACTCGTTTTCAGCTGCTGCGTAAGGCCCGCCTCTGTGCTGCGTTGCAGCACGTGTTCATAGAGTGCGGCTTTGTTCATGCGTTCGCGGTTGAGCCTTTGGTACTCGATTTCTCGGAGGTTGAGGTCAAAGCCGGCGGCGTGCGCGTCGTCCATCGCTTGGCTGATTCCCGATTCGATGCGTGTCGCCTCGTGTAAGTCGGCTTTGGCAGAGTCGATGATCGAGCCGATCGCGTCGGTAAGCTGCTTACGAAGCGCAGTGATTTCACGATCCGCCTCTTGCATCTTCGGGTGTGCTTTGCCGTATGTCTCAGAGAGACGGTTGCGTTCGGCGATACTCTTGAGGAGCTGCGAGTGAAGGCCCAGTGCGACCGTGTCGGCAATCACCGAAGCTTCGATCGTCTCGGGGTTCGCACTTCTCAGCTTCTCAAGACGCGCCACGCGCGCAGACAGTTCGATGCGGCGCTTCTTCGCTTCGGTCAGCGCCTCGTTGTAGGCGGAGATATCTTTGGCAACCAGGTTCTGCCGGTCTTCCATCGAAACGGAAAGCACGCCGTGCTCTTTTTTGAACTTATGGAGCGCGAGCTCCGACTGGTCGAGGTCGCTGCGTAACGTTTCCATCTGCTGACCTAGCCATTCAAGGGCGGTGATGGTCGAGGCGTTTCGGTCTTCGAGGGTTTTCTGAATGTAGAGGTCGGCCCAGGTGTTGGTGACCGTGGCCATCAGATCCGGGTCCGGGCCCTGGACCTTCAGTGCAACGATGCGCGTCTCTGGCTCCGGCTCTACGACCATGCGTCCCTGTAGAATGCGCGCCGTGTCTTTGATCTCCATTGGCTTGAACTCTTCTTCAGGCCCGGCGAAAAAACGTGGGTCTTGGTGGAGGTCAAGCTCGGTCACGACACGCTCGGCCATGGTGCGGCTTGCAAGAATTTTGTTTTGCGTGTTGAAGAACTCGCGTGAGGACCAGAAGCTGCTGATCGGGTCACCGACTTCCTCGATCTCTTTGCCGAGCGGCCGCACCGGGTTTGGGTCGTACTCAAGGGTGAGCTTTGCTTCGTAGATGCGGGGTTGGCGCACGCTCCAAAGCGCAGCCAAGGCGGTGCAGATGATGACGGCGCCCGCAATGATCCACTTGTACTGAAGCGCGAGGTCCCAGTACTGCCGCAGGTCAAATTCGCTAATGTCTCTTGGGGGCTCAGAAGCGCTCATGGGGCAAATAGGGTTCGGCGAAATACTCATTCGGTCAAGTCGAAGTGCTGTGCAAAAGGACTATTGTGCAGGGTCAGTACACCACTGTTCGCCAGGGTTCTTTGCGCAATGTTCTCGGCGCAGCCGCTGCGCGATCAGGCTATGTCCAGCGCGTGTTGCTGCTTCCGAGGCCTCGCGCAGCGCTTGGTCATGCCCGAAACGGTAAGCGGAGCGATAGGCGTCGATGGCAAGGTGCAGGTTTCCCGCCGAAGCCTCAAGTTGAGCCAGTAGACGCATCGCGGCGGCTCGATCGCTGCGTCGGCTGGTCGCGCGCGTGCGCACACCTTTGAGCGCCGCACGAGCCGCGCTCATATCGCCTTTTGCCGCATGGATTCGCGTGAGTTCAAGCATGACTTTTTCGGGTCTGTCCGTGTGCGCCTTCGCGCGCTCGAGCAGAGCAAGGGCCTTGTCGACGTTTCCTTCCTCTGCATATGTCCGCGCCAACAAGATCCAAGCGCCTTCGCTGGTGGGGACCTTGTTCGTCGCACGCTCAAGCAGTGCACGCGCCCTTTTATACTCGCCGGCCTCGAGTTCACGGTGGCCGAGCTCCTGAAGCGAGTGCGCCGGGAGCTCACTCGGCGGCACCCTTGCCAGTTCAGCGTAGACCTCTTTCTCGAGCGGGCTTTTTGCAGGCAGGCACTTCCAAAGGCCACCGAGTGCGTCGATACGGCTGGCCCCTTCTTCGGGTACAGCTTGCCAGAGAAGTTGCGCTGGCAGTTCATCGCTGCGCGCCAGACTGCAGAGCACGTGGTATGTGCTTCCCGCCTTGAGCCCTTCGGCCTTGCGTAGCTCAAGCATCGCCTGCGAAACACGTCCCGCCTTGCTCAGAAGTCGCGCAGCCTGCAGATGCGGTCCCGGCCAGTTCGGCGCGCGAACCATGGCGCGGTTGACCAAGTGAGCTGCGATTTTGTTGGTTTCGTCTTTATCGGCTAGTCGCGACGCGGTGAGCAGTACGGCGGGGTCGTTGGGGTGGTCGGCCGCAGCGCGTTTCCAGTCGAGGGACTCTGAATCATGGCTGGTGGCGGCTTTGACCACGAAAGTTTCGGCCCGCTCGGGGATGCGGCCCGAGAACGCCAACGCGAGCACTGCGGTTGCCGCGGCGACCACGGCCACATGCATGCGACGGTTGGTACGGGAGGACGATCTGGCTCGCCAGGATCCGGCCGCGATGCACAGCGTGAGCGATGCGAAGACTGCAATGCCAGTCATCTCGAGGGCGAAATCGAACATGTCATGGGCCACGAGTGAGATGAATGCGCTGATGGCGCCGGCGCGGGGCGAAGTCGACGAGCGCCTGATCGCGCCGAGAATGACCGTGCCTATTGCGACGATGAGGGCGACGGTAATCGGGAGTCCCCAGTCTGAAGACCACTGGATCAGTAGGTTTTCTGGAAAGTATGCGCGCTCTCCATCCCACAATGACGTATGCACCACCGCGAAGGCGCCCCGTCCTGCTCCCAGAAGTGGGTTTTCTAAGACCGCGCCAGAGCTTTGCGCAAAGAGCTCGAACTTGCTGAGGTCTTTCTCTGCGAAGGCTTTCCCGAGGGGGGAGAGGAAGCCCGCGACCGCACTGATGAGCACACCACCGAAGACGAAGGCTCCGAGCTGGCGCGTCGACGCCGCATCCTTGTTAAGCCTACGAAGGTACAGAACGGTGAAAACCAAGCCTCCAAGGACAAGCCCACCTGCCGCGGCCCGGCTTGCACTCCAGCCCACGGCGAGGCCGCAAAGAAGGGCCAGCGCGAGCCAACCGGGACGATACCCGCCTTGCCGTCGATCGGTTGCCAGTCCGACCGAGAGCCACACACCCGCCGCTCCGACTGCTCCAAAATGGTTGGCGTTAAGCACGGGGCCCAAGACGCGCTTTTGGTGCGTGGGCGTGTAGAAGCCGAACAGCTTCTCAAGCCCGGCAAGCTCGTGAAAAAGGGACACCAGGACCACGATTGAAGCGGCCGCCGCGCAGCCCAACGCGAGCTTCTTGCGCAGCCCTTTTGCTACGACCAGGAGGCCAAAGTGGATGCTGAGCAAAATCGCGCAGCCCTGCACGACGTAGACCAAGGTATTTCCGGGGTCGAGAGAGTGCGTGATCCACCCGGGGAACGTACTGACTATGCCCAGCGGCGGCTCGCACAAAGCGGCGTGCCTGGAGAGGCTGCAAGGTACGAGCAGTTGCAGAATCGGAAGCAGAAAGAGTGCCCAGGCGACGACATAGATTCCAGACGGGGCCTTCCTTCGGGTCGGACCGAGCGCGAGGACGCCGAGCACCAAGACCAGGAGCAACGCGAGGTCGAGTTGGACCGTTGTTCCGCCGTAGGAAAGCAATGCGCACACGGGCACTAGGAAAGCAAAGGCCGCTCGTACTGTCGTCCGGGCACTATGCACGTCTATCCAACCAGGCTTCGAACATCAACGCTGTCCAAATGCGGTGATGCGTGGGGCGGCCAGCCTCAAGCCCGTGGAGGGCACTCTCGATGGCCTCGGGTCGCAAGTAGTTCTCGCGCCGAAGTCGTGAAGGACTCAACATGTCGGACACCCACTCACGAAGTTCGTGACGCAACCAGTGGCGAATCGGAACACCAAAGCCGGATTTTGCCTGCGTATGCGAGTCGGGGCGTACGTACTTGGAGACGAAGTCTCTGAGGGGCACCTTCGTCTTTCCCCCGTGGATCTTTTCCTCGGTTCGAAGTCGTAACCCGTACTCGACCACCTCATGATCGAGAAGCGGAACACGAACCTCAAGGCTTTCGCGCATACTGGCGCGGTCGACTTTCGTCAGGATGTCCTCGGGTAGATAGTTGGAAATGTCTTGTCGAGTCATCCAGTCGACGAAGTCGCCATCGTGGTCCGGAGAATAGTTTTGCAAGGGTCGGTCGTTGGTTCCCAATACTGCGGCGGCACCGGAGGGCCAAAGAAACGTAAGTCGGTGAAAAAGGTCTTGCTCTGACTTCGCATCGACAATCGTGGCAACCTTCTCGAGTTTTTCGTTGGGTTGACGCAGCCATTCTGGGTTGATCAGCGCATCGAGGCGATGCAGTTGCCCGGTACCCAGCACGGCATCGCTCGTTCGTGCTGCGATGCGACGGAGCGGGAGGGGTACCCGAGAAAGTTTCGACCAGAGGCGTGGCGCCCAAACGTAGCGGTTGTAGCCGCCAAACACTTCATCTCCGCCGTCGCCCGAGAGTGCAACCGTGACCTTGGAGCGCGTGAACTTACTCAGCAGGTACGTCGGTATTTGAGACGAATCCGCGAAGGGCTCGGCGTAGATATCGGCGATATCCGGGACCACAGCCATCAGGTCCTGCGCGTTCAAGCGAATGCAGTGGTGGTCGGTGCCGAGCTGTTTGGCGACGGCTTCCGCATTGCTCGATTCGTCGAAGTCTTTCTCCGCAAACCCAACCGAGAACGTCTTGACGTTAGAGGAGACTTGGCACATTGCGGCGACGACCGCCGTAGAGTCGATGCCACCGGACAGAAAAGCCCCGACTGGTACGTCCGAGACCATTTGCGATTCAACAGCCGACAGCAGTAGTGTTTCAAACTCATCGGGGACGTACTCGCCTCGTGCTGAAGTGGGCGAGGGCGCCCGCCAGTAGCGTTCGACACGAGGCTCTTGCGCACTTCGGAGGTGGACCACGGTTCCTGCCTCAACCTTAAAGAACTTCTCGTAGATGCACAGTGGGGCGGGGATGTACCCGTAGCGGAAGTACTCGCAGAGCGCGTGGCGATCAACCGCCGGGCGCTCGTCGAGGGCGCGCACTGCGATCGGATCGGAAAAGAAGTAGCGCACTCCATCCTGCGCTCCGTAGTACAACGGTTTGATGCCCAAGCGGTCGCGGAAGAGTGACAGACATTGCGTCTCTCGGTCCCAGAGCGCGATGGCGAACATCCCGTTGAGACGCGAAACGGCGTCCAGCCCCCAGGCGTCGAAGGCTTCGATCAGAACTTCGCTGTCGCTGGCGCCACGAAAGCGCACACCTTTTGTTGCCAGCTCACTGCGCAGCGTTTTGAAGTTGTAGAGTTCGCCGTTGTAGCTCATCGCGTAGCGGCCGCTTTGCGAGAGCATCGGTTGAGCGCCTTGGTCGGAGAGGTCAATGATCGAAAGCCGCCGGTGACCGAGCGCCAGCTCGCAGATGGGGTCGTGCCAGTGGCCGTGGTTATCGGGGCCTCGATGGCGTTGCAGGTCCGTCATGGCTTGCAGTCGGGCGAGGCGTGCTTCGCGAGACATTTCGCCGCCCCAGATCCCTGCAATACCGCACATGACCGATGGGTATACGCGGAGGCCAATACCGTTGCCAGCGGAAATACTAGTGCGGGGGGGCGGGCGTAGCGACAGGCTGCGAGGTCGGCGCGGTGGGCGGAGGAGGATGAATGCTGATCGTTGCCTCAGGAATCAATGCGCGAAGCGCTCGCCGGAGACGCTGTGCTTCTCCAGTCTTCGCGAAATGCTCCAGTTTGCGTAGTCCGTCCTCAAGCGTTTCGCGCGAAATTCTGTCGATTCTACCTACGAAAATCTTCGGGTGCTTCGTTTTTGTGGCGTGTTCTTGGTCGGTGGACAGCTCTTCGAAGAGTTTTTCGCCCGGACGCATGCCGACGAACTCGATTCGGATGTCTTCGTCCACGCGAAAGCCAGACAGTCGGATGAGGTCTTTCGCCAGGTCGGTAATCTTTACAGGCTCGCCCATGTCGAGGATGAAAATCTCAGCTTCTTCTCCCATCGTTCCTGCCTGAAGCACGAGCTGGCACGCTTCGGGAATCGTCATGAAGTAGCGTGTCATCTCCGGGTGCGTCACCGTCACGGGCCCACCGGCTGCAATCTGTTTCTTGAAGATTGGAATGACGCTCCCGGCTGAGCCAAGGACGTTCCCGAAGCGAACTGTGACGAACCGAGTCTTACTGTTCTCTGCGACCTCTTGAACGACAAGTTCTGCGACACGCTTGCTTGCACCCATGACAGAAGTCGGGTTTACAGCCTTGTCTGTGGAAATCATGACAAATGCTTCTGCCTCAAACTGGCTCGCAAGCTGAGCGATCGTGCGGGTGCCGAGAATGTTGTTCTTCACGGCTTCGCAAGGGTTATCTTCCATGAGCGGCACATGCTTGTGGGCGGCTGCGTGGTACAGGTGACTCGGGCGGTAATCGGCGAGGACTTGCTGCATTCTTTGCTTGTCGGCGATGTCCGCGATGATCGGAACCAGTAGGGCGTCAGGGAAGTCGCGTACAAGTTCGCGGTGGATCTCGAAGAGCGCGTTTTCGGCTCGCTCGACCAAAATAAGCTGCGCTGGATTAAAGCGACATAGCTGCCGGCAAATTTCCGAGCCGATGCTACCGCCCGCTCCGGTGACCAGCACCGTTTGCCCCGCGGTTTGCTTTGCCACGGCATCGTGGTCGAGCTGCACTGGGTCGCGCCCCAAAAGGTCTTCGATGGCAACATCGCGGATGCGAGAGAGGTTGACCTTACCGTCGACGATTTCGTAGATGCCGGGGATGATCTTCACCGGAAGGTTGGCCTCGGTGCACAGCGCACGGATACGGCGAATGTCCTCGCCGGGGACGTTGGCCATGGTGATCAGCGCTTCGTCGACCTGCTTGCGCCCCGTGATATGTCCGAGCTGCGCCGTGGTGCCAAGCACGCGGATCCCGTGAATTTCGGTGCCAATCTTTCCAGGGTCGTCATCGACAAAGCCGACCGGTGTCAAGTTGAGTTCAGGACGTTGTTCGAGTTCTTTGGCGACGAGAACGCCCGCCTGACCTGCGCCGACCAGCAAGATGCGCTTGCGTGCGTCGGGTGGCGTCATGCTGTTCGAAGTTCGCGCAACGTCGCTGCGTTCGCCCAAGATGCGGCGAGAGAAACGCACGCCAGCGATCATGAAAATGGAAAACATGAAGTTTGCGGCAATCACGCCGAACGGAATGACGCCGTGTCTCAGGTAGGGGTAAGTGTCTTGTAGGTCGCCTGCAACGAGCCTGGACGCGACCAACGCGAGTGAAAACGTCAGGCCGGCACTGGCGATGCGTAGGCCCTCGCGCAGTCCGACGTAACGCCAAGAGAAGCGGTGGATGCCAAACACACGAAGTGTCAAATACTCGTAGAGTACGACGTAGGGGGTGATGAGAAAAAAGCGACCGATAAACGTGGCATCGGGGATGCCATCGAAGCGGACGATGAATGCCAGGGCAAACGCCAGCGTTAGCGCCGCGATGTCAATCGCGATCTGCGTGAAGCGATTCATGAGGACAGTCATTCCTGCGCCACCTTTCGCACCCCCTCTACGACTCTGTCTTGGTCCTGCGAACTCATGTTGGTGGAACTCGGTAGACAGATGCCGCGTTCGAATAGCGCCTGCGCAACCTCGCCGCCATATGACGGGCAATCCGCGAAGAGTGGCTGCAGATGCATCGGTTTCCAGACGGGTCGCGCTTCGATGTTTTGTGCTGCCAGTGCTTCAATGAGCCGATCGCGCGCGCTCGAATCGCGTAGCAAGAACGTGCTCAGCCAGCGTGTATGCAAGCGGCCTTCCGCTTCGGGCATCGGTTCGATATCACCAAGGCCGGAAAAGCCGTCGCAGTAGCGAGCAAAGAGGGCTCGCTTTTGCGCAACGCGTTCTTCGAGCACTTCCATCTGTCCGCGACCGATGCCGGCCAGAACATTGCTGAGCCGATAGTTGTACCCTTGAACGGTGTGTTCGTATGCGACTCCAGGATCGCGCGCTTGGGTAGAGAGGAAGCGTGCACGGTCGACATGCGCCTGCGAGCTTGAGACGAGCGCGCCCCCGCCGCTCGTGGTGATGATCTTGTTGCCGTTGAAGGAAATCGCAGCGATTGGCGAGAGCGTCCCCGCCGCCTTTCCTTTGTAGGTGGCTCCCAGTGCCTCCGCTGCGTCTTCGAGAACGGGGACTTCGAAGCGCGCGCAGATCTCGTTGACCGTGTCCATGTCGCAGGTCTGGCCATAGAGGTGGACCGGAATGACCGCTGCGACGCGTCGCCCTGCCGACTTGCGCGCCTCGAGCGCCTCTTCAAGTCGGGCCGGATCCATGTTCCAGTCTGAGTACTGTGAGTCAACAAAAACCGGGTAGGCGCCAACGTAGCGAATCGGGTTTGCGGAAGCTACAAACGTAAGGGTCGAGCAGATGACCTCGTCGCCAGGCTGCACACCGAGAAGCGTCAGACCGAGGTGAATGGCTCCCGTACCGGAGCTGAGCGCAACGGCAGGTCGTCCAAAGTGGTCAAAAAGACTTGTCTCGAACGCGGTTAGATTCGGGCCGACCGTGGAAACCCAGTTGCTCTCAAAAGCTTCCTGAACGTAGCGCTGCTCGGCACCGCCCATGTGCGGCACGGCCAAGTAAATACGTTCGGTGGTTTCCGGCACAGCCGCCGAAATGTGACATGCGCGGAGTGGGCGGGCAAACGCTCGAAGCTGGCGCGAAGTTCGTAATGATTGAGTAAATACCCGCTGGCGACCTCCTCGAGTACGCTGCGACGCTGCAGGCATTCGGGCGGCGTGCGTTGAAGCCAGGCGGCGTGGTGCTACGTCTTGTCGGCGTCGCCATGGTTGATTTTGTCCTCAGTGCCTTTGTTGTAGCGTTAGCCCTTGTAGGACTCCTCGCCATCACGAGAGGCCTAGGCAAGGACAAGCGGCGCATTCTTTTCCTGGGCCTTGCAGCAAAGACGGTAGCCGCCATCGCGCTGATGTCGGTCATCAAATACTATTACGGTTACGGCGATATGCTGTCGTTCTTGCGCGAAGGCCGCGCGCTCGTTCGGTACATGGACTACAGCGGATTCTCGGGGCTGCAGGACACCGTCGCAATCGTTTTTCAGCAGGACGTTGCAGTGCCTGTGCGGATCCATGGCGTGGGAAGGTCGACCGGGAGCATGGCTGCGCTTGCTGGGCTTCTTCTCTATGTGCTGGATTCGGATTGGGCGGTGTCGATTGTTTTTGCGATGGTGGGCTTTGCGGGGCAGGTCGCGCTTACGCTTGCCTTCTGGAGGCAGCTCCCTGAGCAACATACGAAGTTGGTGGGTTTCGCATGTCTGTTCGTGCCTTCTCTTGCCTTCTGGTCTGCAGGCGTTGTTAAAGAAACGATCGCCGTCGGTGGGCTGGGAATATTCACTTTCGCTTTGCTGCGTTTTGTCGAGAGTCGGTACCTGAGCGGGGTGGTCTTGGCACTCTTGGCTGTCGTGTTGGTTTGGTTAAGTAAGCCCTTTTTGTTGCTTGCACTCACGTGCGGTGTGGCTGCTGGAGGCTACGTGCACCGTGCGTCCGGCGGTCGCGGGAGATTTCGTGTTCGGCCGATCGCGCTTGTATTCTGGGCATTGGTGGCTTTTGCGGCTCTTTTTGCCATCGGCGAAATCTTTCCTCGATATTCCCTCGCCGATATGGCCCAGCAGGTTGCCATCGAGCAGGCGCAGTTTGACCGCGTCGCCGGCGGGTCCGACTTTGAGGTTGACTCGTACGCGGACAGAAGTGTCTTCGAACAGGTACTTTTCGCGCCGCTCGCACTCGTAACGAGTTGCTTTCGACCATTCTTGTTCGAGGCAAGGAACGTCGTGATGTTGGCTAACGCGCTCGAGTCGACTGCGTTCTTGGTGCTCTTCGTCCTAGTGTGGCGGCGCAATGGTTTTCGACTGGTCGGTCGCCTGCTTTCTTCGCCGACGTTGACCTACGCGTTCGTGGTCGCATGCGTGATCGGGATGGGCGTGGGGCTGACCACGACCAACATGGGGACTCTCTCGCGTTATCGAATACCGATGCTGCCCTTCTTTGTTGTAGTGCTGCTGATACTGCGCGCGAAGCAAGGTTCGCACTCTAAGATCAGTCAGGAATCGGAACGCATGCCTTCTGTCGAGCGTCCGATGCCGCTCGGGAATAGCGTGCGTTCGTAGCGGTCCATCATCCGTTCGCTTGAGAAACGCTCGCGCCACGCTGAGTCTGGTCGGCGCACAGCAGGTGTGCGAAGAGCATGGTGAATCGCGTCTGCGAGCGAACTGGGGTCGTCGACGGGTGCGAGCCATCCGACCTTCCCGTCCATCAGGACCTCGCGCGAACCACCGGGCGCGTCGGTTGCAACGCAGGGCACCCCGAGCGAAAGCGCCTGGACCAGCGCGTTGGGCATACCCTCCCAGCGAGACGAGAGAACGAATGCGTTCGCTCGCTTGATGTAGGGGAATGGGTTTGAGACAAAACCCGGCAGCCATACGCGTTCTTCGACGCCAAGTTCGTGAGCCAGCGCTTCGAGCGCCCTTCGGTCGCTGCCTTCGCCGAGGATCCAGAGCTGCACATCGTCGTCCAGTCTTGCGTGCGCGTGCAAGAGTGTGTCGAAGGCCTTTTGTTTTGTAAGCCGTCCGAGTGAGACGAGAATTCGCGACGAGTCGCTCATGCTGGGTGGTGGCTTTTCCGGTAGCTTTAGGGCCTCGCGTTCGATGAAAGCGTGATCGACACCGTTCTCAATCACTGAGATCTTCTCGGCGGGTACTCCGTGCCTTGCCATGTCGTCGGAGGTGGCCTGGGAAACAGCGACTATCGCATCCGCGGTACGGTACACCCACGGCACGGATCGGACAGAGAGCTTTGCCCGCAGGTTGCGTTGCTCGCTCGCTGGCATGGTATTCGCCTGTCGCAGGACGATGCGCGGAGCCGGGAAAGCTGCGCGCGCCGCAAGTGCGGCGACCACGTTTGCGTGCGTAATCGTGGACAGGACGGTTCGAGGACGGCGCGAACGGACCGTACGCGCCAAACCGGGAAGGGCGGCAACCGTTCGCTTCACGCAAAGCTCAAGAACGGGCAGCTCGCGTTCATCCAGTAGCGGTCGGTAGGCCTCGCCCACCTGATTGCAGCAGAGCGTGCAGGAATAGCCGCGCTGCCCCATGCCTGTTGCCACGTCGATCACCGCGCGCTCTGCGCCACCACCTGACAGCGACGGAACATAGATGAGTAGATCGAGAGGGTCGCGCATTGGGTGTCCTTTGTTACTGCATGAGCTGGGTCGGCAGCAAGAGCGCGAACTCACCTGGGGTGGGAAGTCGTCGCGTTTGGAGAACTTCGGCCAACCTGGTGACAATGCAGGGAGCCTTTGCTAATGAAGTGCGTGGCGAAACCGGGCGTACTATTTGCCTTCTCTGGTGACGAGCTTGGCGGCGCTGAGCGAAACTTGCTCCCAGTGGCGGCTGCACTCCCCGACTATGGTTTCGAGAGCTCGGTTTTGATTCTGGGTGAAGGTGATGGCGCGGGAACGAGAAGGGCGAGGGAGCTTGGGCTCTCGCCACTCCACGTGCCGCTCGACAAAGGGCGAACCAGAGAATTCGCCCACGTCCGAAAGATCCAGCACACGGCAGTTCGTCTGCGGAAACTACCGATCGATATTCTTTACGGCGTGGGTGTTCGCGCTGCTGCGGTGGCGAAATCGCTCTTGTTAGGGCGTTTTGGCGTCGGATACGTGGGCGCGCAGCGCACTGTTTCGACACGGCGCCATAGTCAGGCGCAGAGGGTGGTGGCGGGTCGAAGTGGTGTGATCATCTCTAACTCGACGGCGGGGCGAGACGCGCTCGTCGACGTTGGCTTTCCGGAGCACCGCGTGCACGTCATCTTGAACGGCCTCCAGAAAGTTGAGCCGTTCCGAGTCAGTCCAGGTTTCCGCGGACGTTTCATCTGTGTCGCGAACCTCTTGCCGGATAAAGGCCATGAGTACTTGCTCGAAGCATTTGAGCAGTATGCGAAAGAAAGTCCCGAGGCCCGCTTGCGGCTCGTCGGCCGTGACGAGCGACACGGAGAGCTACAGTCGCTCGTGCACCGTAGCGAGATCCTGAGAAGTAGGGTCGAAATTTTGGGCTACGTTCGGAACGTATCCGCCGAACTGCGTGCGGCGGATGCTTTTGTTCTTCCGTCGCTTCTAGAGGGGATGCCCACTTCGGCGCTGGAGGCGATGGCGGAGTCGCTCCCCGTCATCGCGACGGATGTTGGGGGCACATCTGAACTCATCAAAGATGGCGAAACGGGGCTTCTCGTGCCGCCTCGCGATTCAGGCGCTCTTCTTTCTGCAATGCAAAAACTTGGTGAGGACGCCGCGTTTCGCGAGAGGCTTGCCAAGAACGCACATGCCCGTGTTCTGGCAAACCACACCTTCGAACGCGTGATGGAGCAGCACGTCGCAGTGTTTTCTTCGTTGCGTGGCGAATAGGACACGAGTAGGTTCGGCGAATGTGCGGGATCGCCGGTCTGCTTGAGTACCGTGGTGGACCCTTTGGGCGGCACCGTCAGACCGTAGCGGATATGCTGGCCACGCTCGTCCACCGCGGCCCTGACGCTTCGGGAACTTGGTCCGATGATGCGAATGTCGTGCTCGGCCACCGGCGCCTTTCGATCGTGGACCTCTCGCAAGAGGGCGCGCAGCCGATGCAGAGCGAGAGTGCGCGTTGGCATATCGTGATCAACGGCGAAATATACAATCACGTCGAGCTGCGCACAGAGCTGCAACAACTTGGCGCACACTTTCGCGGGCATTCCGATACTGAGGTGTTCCTCGCAGCCATCGACCAATGGGGGCTGGAACGTGCGGTGGAGCGAAGCAACGGGATGTTCGCTTTTGCACTGTGGGACGCGCGCGAAAAAGTGTTGTGGTTCGGCCGTGACCGGATGGGCAAGAAGCCTCTCTACTATGGATGGGTGCAGGGCAAGCTTGCGTTTGCCTCCGAGCTCAAGGCGCTGATGGCGCTGCCCGAGTTCGAGCGGCGGGTGAGCACTGGCGCGCTCGATAGTATGCTTCGCTTTAACGGCGTTCACGGTGAGCAAAGTATCTGCGAGGGCGTTTGGCGACTTCCTCAAGGGACGCTGATGCGCTTCGATAGAAGCACGCGCGATGGTGCACAGGGCCGACGTGTCACGTACTGGGACCCGACCGAGGTCGCGATGACGGCGATGGAGAGGCGCGGTGCGTCGCCCGCCACGAACGAGGAACTCGAAGGCATCTTGCGCGACGCGTGTCGGCTGCGCGCACTTGCAGATGTTCCGGTCGGCGCCTTTCTCTCTGGCGGCGTCGACTCAAGTTTGGTCGTCGCCCTGATGCAATCTCAGAGTTTGCAGCCCGTGCGAACCTTTTCCATCGGGTTTCACGAGGCGACGCACAACGAGGCGGATCATGCGAAGGCTGTCGGCGCGCACTTGGGGACGGAGCATACAGAACTTTATGTGACGCCGGAGGAAACGCGAGAAGTCATTCCGCGCCTTGCCGACATCTACGACGAGCCCTTCGCCGATCCGTCGCAGATCCCAACAACGCTTGTTAGCGAGTTGGCCCGGCGTGACGTGACGGTGGCGATTTCGGGCGACGGGGGCGACGAGCTTTTTCTGGGCTACCATCGCTACCCTTTCACGCAGAAGTGGTGGGACAAGACGCGCTTTGCCAGGCGCATCGTGCCTACGCGTCTGGGCGCGATGGGGCATGCGTTTCTTTCTACGGCGGCCACACGGCTGCCAACAAAGGGTTCCGAGCTTGCCAAGTTCTCTGTCGCAGCGGCGATGTTGGGGGCGACTTCGCCCGAGGCCTTTTACCGAATTTTGCTCGCGCAGTGGAACGATACCCCAGAAATTGTTCGTGGAGCCGTGATGAACCCAGCGAGCTTGGCAGCGCAATCAATGCGACCGCTTGCTGCCGAAGCCACCATCGCGGAACGCTGCGCGCTCGAAGATGCGCACGGTTATCTGGTGGACGATATTTTGGTCAAAGTCGATCGAGCGAGCATGTCGACAAGCCTCGAGGTTCGTGCCCCGATTCTGGACTATCGCGTCTTCGAGGCCGCCTGGCGTTTTCCGGCTGGAGCGCGGCGCGATCAACACAAAGGTAAGTTGCCGCTGCTTGCTTTGCTCTATCAGCATGTTCCACGCGAACTGATCGACCGACCCAAACAGGGGTTTGGCGTGCCCGTTGGCGAGTGGATCCGCGGTCCACTTCGCGATTGGGCGGAGTCGCTTCTCTCGGAGCGAGCGCTAAACCAGCACGGCTTACTCGACACCCAACGAGTGCGGTTGAAATGGACGTCACACCTCTCTGGCCGGCGCCTGTGGGCGCCCGAACTCTGGGGCGTCCTGATGTTTCAATCCTGGTGGCAACGCTGGATGTCGTGAATCTGCGCGAACAGCTTTTTGGCTTGAAGGTCAGGTGGGAGGGTTCCGTCGCTGCGTAGAACGTGAGCGCCCAGTGACTGTGCACAGGCCACCAGTTTTTCTCCGAGCTCGAGCTCGTGCGCGATCAATGCCATGTTGTCTGGATTGCGAAGAACAGCCTCGTTAAGGCCGAGGTTGCCCTCGCGGGCGTAGCGCTGTCGGAGGCGCTCTTGAACGAGCGATGGCGGAGTCTCGACGAAGACGACGATATCGGGAAGTAACTTGGAAACGAGCTGCACGAGTTTGACTCCGAGCGGATATGTGCGAACCGTCGGTCTTCGTACAAAAGAGAGCGACCAGATGTCCTGTAGGATCCCTTGGTCGAGCAAAACGATTCCATCGATTGCTGGTGGATGCGAATGAACGAAGACTTTTCTGAGGAGGCGCTTCGTGAAGAGGGGAAGTGCTTTGTGGTGCGATGGCCTAAAGGAGCGTGCATATCGAAGCAGAGTTGCCGGCATCCTGAGGTTGCGAGCCAGGTAAAGCCCATTCGCGGCCCAGTTTGTCAGGCGGCCTCCCTCAAGCACGTGGCGCATGAAGATTTCCTCCCGCGTGTCTCGGGTCCAGACGGCGCCCGGTTTTTCGGAGAAAAGTCCTGTGAGCGCTGCACAGACCATCGACTTACCTGCGCCCGGCAAGCCTACGAACTCGACCACGAGCGACTGCCTAGAGGCGCTGGAAGGTGAACTCATTGCAGCCGTGTCCGCCGCCACAGGTGCTCATGTGCTCCAAGGCGAACCCACGGCCCTTCATGAACTCGAACACCTCTTCAGGTTTGGCAACTTCGAACGGGTAGCCGCCGACCCAGTCGATAAGGTCGGTCCACGGCTGCATTCCGCGGTCGTCGCGTTTTTTGCGCCAGTCTTCAAAAGGCAGTGGGTTCTTTCCGCGCAGGGCGCGAGAGATCGCGCGCTTTCCTTCGAAGTAAATCCCTGTGCCCGTCACCAGAGCGGCTTTGGTTATCTCCGAGCCGCTCACGTAACCCTTTTTGATCATCTTCCACCGTCGGCTCGTGCCCCCCTGATCGTTGTAGAGGGCAAGCGTCAATAGACCGCCTGGTTTTGTGCGGTCAGCGGTTTTTGCGATTGCCGTCCACATATCACCGGTGTGGTGCAACACTCCCCACGAATAAACGATGTCGAAGAGCCCCAGGCCTTCCATGAAGTCCGAGTCGAGCACAGAGCCTTCTTCGATCGTCCACGTTTCGTCGCCGTATCGCTCGCGAAGCGTTTTGGTGCATTGGACACTGTCTTTGTCGAAGTCGAAAGAGTGGACCGTGGCGCCAAGACGGTGCGCCGCGAGGCTGTGTATTCCGCTCCCGGAGCCGACATCAAGAAATGTCTTGCCTGACAAGTCGCGTGCTCCAACGCAAGCCACGAGACCCTCGATAGCGGACTCGATCTGTGCTTCGCTCAGGTTCTTGAGAAAGCGTGCCCAGTTTGCGCCAAAGCCGAAGCGTTTTCCCTGGTCAATCTCCCGATTCCAGGTGGTATCAGCATGTCTCTGCGGCATTGCGCACGGACGATGACACCAGACGTGCGGGTGCGCAAACCAGGGGCCAAAGCAGTCCTTTTCGCGTAGGTTGGACCTGTCATGGCGAAGAAGACGTCGGGAGTGGGCGCGCTTGTGCGTTCCGTGCTGGTCCTACTCTCGGGTCAGTCGCTCGCGCAGGTCATCGCTTTCGCGATTAGCCCGGTTCTCACACGCCTCTATTCCCCCGAGGACTTTGGTTTGTTGCGTGAGGTGACAGCGTGGAGCGGCGTGTTCGTCGGTATCGCGGCGCTTCGCTACGACATGGCCGTCCCCTTGCCCCGAGGCGAGCGAACGGCGGCTAGCCTTGTGCGGCTCTCGGAGTTTGTCGTGCTTGGCATCGTCGCTGCCGCCGTGCTCTGCGCCGCCATTGGCTCTCTCGCGGGCCTCGCAAACTTTCCAAACTTTCTTTGGGCGCTCGCGGTAGGTGCCGTCGTTTGGTTCACTGGCACGTTTAATGTCGCCCGTTGGTGGTCCATTCGTCAGGGGCGTTTCTCGGCAATCGCGCGTGCGTCGGTGTTCGGAGCGCTGGTTTCGGCGGGAGTCAAATCTGGGGCGGGTGTGTTGTTCGCAAATGGGCCCGCGTTGGTTACCGGACATTTGGTTGGGCTTAGCGCTGCGTGGCTGTGGATTCACGGCACCATGCGTCGGGACAATGTCTTGAACGACTATGATCGCCACAAGCCGAGCTGGGCACGCAAGTTTGTCGCGGCGTGCTATCGCGAGTTTCCCAGCTACCACGCGCCTCTCACGCTGGCGAACAACTTTGGCCAGCAGCTTCCTGTTTTCGTTATCGCGGCAATTTTTTCTCAATCGACCGTAGGACAGTGGGCGCTCGCAACGATGGTTGGCAAGATGCCGATACAAATGCTGGTCATGTCAGTGTCTCAAGTTTTTGTAAAACGCGCTTCGGAACGCGTTCGTGCTCGACAGTCGGTTCTCCCTGATCTGTCGATGGTGACAGCGTTGATGGTGGCCTTTGCTGCTGTCTACGCTCTTGGTGTGTGGTTCCTGGCGGAGCCGCTAGTACCAGTGCTCTTTGGCGAACAATGGAACACGGCCGCGCGCTTTTTGAAGTTGATGTTGCCTTGGACCGTGATGATTATTGTATCGAGTCCGTCCATCGGCCTGATCGCGCCATTGCGTCTGCAGCGCGGCATGCTCACCTTGCAGGCCGTCAATATTGTTGTGGTTCTACTAGGTGCCTGGCTGATCGATTTTTCTGGAAGCCCAGACGAACTCATCGTTTTCTTCTCGGCCACGATGGCGGTCACTTCCGCGGCGATGATGGTTCTCGCCTTCGTAAAAGCCTCTCGTCGAAGCGCGAGTACGCCGACTAGCTAGTGTTGAAGCCGTTTTTACATGTGCTAGCTTTTTTCGATGGCTTGTTTAAGACACCTGGGAACTGGGTCTGTCGTCGCCTGCTGCGCAGCCCTGCTGCTCATAAGTTGTAGCGAGTCCGGGGGGGGAATGAACGTTGGTGACGCGAGCGAAGCCTCCGTGGCGGACGCGACAACTGATGCGCGCCTTGTGTCCTCCGATGCTTCCATCGATGCCGCCCGAGTAGACGCGGGGGATGCCTCCAACCTCGACTCGTCCGACAACCATGACTCGTCCGACAACCATGACGCATCCGATGGAGCGCCGGAGCGGGATGCGGGCCCGGAGGTTGTGTGCAGTGACGGGAGTGCGCCGGCCTTGTGCGGGCCCTGTGGTTTCGACTCCACGGTATGCGGTCCAGACGGAGGTTTTGTTTGTGACGGAGAGACAGCCTGCGGGAAGACGTGTACGACGAGCGCGGAATGCGGTTCGTCTGGTGTTGCAGAGTGCCATTTCGGCCATTGCACGCTTCCGCTCGAAGCTTTTGTCCCCGCAGGCTCCTTCGTGATGGGTTCTCCGGAAAGCGAGAAGGGGCGTACAGACGCGGAACTCCAGCACCAGGTGACATTTTCCTCGTCGAAGTTTGTGCACCGCTTTCCTGTTACCCAGGGCGCGTTCAAGGCAGCGTTCGGTGTGAACCCATCAGCCTATCCTGAATGCGGCGATAACTGTCCTGTTGAAACTGTCAATTTCTACGATGCCCTTGCGTACGCGAACTGGCTTTCCACCGCCCACGGACGGTCGGCTTGCTATGACCTTAGTGGATGCACTGGTTCGCCCGGCGTCGACCTGAATTGCCCCACGGATTTCTACACCAAGTTTGCTGATTTCTCGGAATCATGTGACGGCTACCGCATTCCGACCGAGGCTGAGTTTGAATACATTGCTCGCGCGGGAACGACCACAGCGTTTTTTGTTGGCAGTGCTACAGGAACCGATCACTGCGATATTCCGGAGCTTGTCGACTACGCGTGGTTCTGTGGAACCTGTGACATGCCTCCGACCAATTATGCACAGTCGATAGACTGCTCCATCGGTGGTGAGAGGCCGAACCTGCCGGCTTCGTGCGCGACCCAGCCGCTCGGGGGCAAGCTTCCGAACGCTTGGGGCGTCTATGAAATGATAGGCAGCGTAAAGACGATCATTTGGGATCAGTACGGAGACTACCCGTCCGGCCCAGTTACCGACCCACATGGGCCGACGCGCATTGACGGTCTCATTTCTCTACGTGGGGGTGGTTTTTGCGGGCATCGAGATCGACTGCGGTCCGCGGACAGGAAGGCTACAAGCGTAAAAAAGACGTCAGGGCTTATCGGTATTCGCCTGATCCGAAACGTGATTACAACCCCTTAACGAACCGGTGCCGATGCAGCAGTCAGCGGAGTGCATTCTCCCACAGCTGCAGGATACGTGTCGTTTCGTACGTTTCTCGCACGGCGCGTGCTCGTTGCCCGAATGACTGCCGCCTGTCTTGATTCTTTGCGAGCTCAAGCATTGCAGTAGAAAGCGACGAAGCGTCGATGTGGTCCGCCAAAAGACCCGTCGTGCCGTGTTCGACGATGCTCTCAGGCCCGCTTCGGCAGCGCGTTGCAACCACCGGCAGCCCCACGGCCATCGCTTCTAGCAAGACGTTCGGGAAACCCTCATAGCGAGAGCTCAACACGAAAACGCCTCCTCGACGAAGTTCAAGCGGAAGGTCGGAAACCGCTCCGCGCAAATGCACTCTCTCGTGTACGCCGAGGGAGCTGCTTTGCTGCTGAAGCTTGGACAACTCAGGGCCTTTGCCAAAGATTTCAAGCTCCCAGTCTGGGAGTCTATCCGCAACCTGTGCGAATGCATCGATCAGCAGGTCGAAGCCCTTCTGCGGTGCGAGCCGTCCTGCCCCAATAAAGCGTCGCCTTTCGTAGCTTTCAATCGTCGGAAGATTCGCACGAATCGGGTTCGGGATGACGCTTATCCGAGAGTGAAGCCAGCGCGGAAGCGTGGCTTTCACGTCCTCAGTCTGCAAGACGATGCGCTCAGCTCGTGCATACACCAGCTTCCGGGCTGCCAACCACACTAGCTTGGTTTCTGCTCGCGTCGGGAATACGCGATCTGAGACGACAAGTCGTAACGACGTGCCCAGTAGTGCCGCCGAGACCAAGACATTGGTGCCGTCGCAAAAAGAGATGACCCGGTCCGGGTTCGACGCAACAAGCGCGTTGCGAAGCCTTTTGATGCGGCGGCTGTTATTCACGACTTTCTCGGTGATGCGACTCGAAGGCTGCATCAGACTAAGCGGTTTCAGTTCTATCGGGGAGCGAAGTTCGAAGTGGGATGTTGCGGAGTCATCCAGTGTATAGATGGTCACGACGTGACCTTTTTCTGCCCAGTGGTTGGCCAAGATAGAAATGACCCTCTGGGCACCACCGCCTGCCATGTCAGCAACGACAAACGCGAGCTTGGAGCCGGGTTTCATAAGTTGTCCCAGATTGCGAGGCGGGCTTGGGCGAAAACCTGGGGGGCAGGGAGCGTTGCGTCGATGTCGATGGTGGATTTGGCCTTTGGTGTCACAGCGTAGATGGCCTCGGCCTTGCGGCGAACCTCTTCTGGGTCATGGTCGGGCTTCCGGCGGATGCACTCTTGTGGGTCGATCTTGAGCCGGAACAAGATGTCCGGTTGAATACCAAAAATCTTTGCGTAGCAGCGTGCCTCAAAGTCGCGCAGCTGCTTGCGCCAGCCGCTGACTTGCATTCCCTGAAGCTTTGGACCGTCGAGGTAGAGGCTGTCACCAAGCGGATAACGGTCGGTGATCACGATGGCTCCGTCGGAACGCAGGCGCCCGGCGCGCTCGAGGTCGTAGAGTTTGCGCTCTGCGAGCGCCGCGTATTTTGCCATATGAAGGTCACTGTACTGTCCTACCTCTTCGCTTTTTTTACGCGAACCTTCTGCGGTCGAATGCTGGGATCGGGGTGAGGGCGGTACTGAAGGAGAGCGAGGCGGCTTCTTTCCGAGCAAGCGAAGCGCTCCCCACTTGAAGCGCGCGAGGATGTTGAGCGCACTGGTGAGGCTATCGCCTCGCCCGAGGTGCACGTAGTGCGTTTCAAGTGGTGCAAGCCATTGTGTAAGCGAGTGGATCAGTGTGCTTTTTCCGGCGCCGTCTGGCCCGACGACAGAGATGATCAACCCGTGCTGTGCGCCGCGAAGCCCACGTCTCGGGCCATCGGTAAGGCGAGGGACATGCGATGCCTTCGCGCGTGTGAGGTCCGTTGCGCTGCGTGCCGCACGCTTGAGCAGCAAAGCCGGGGAGGTATCTCGGCGCGGGGTAATCTGCTTCATGATGCCGACGGCTCGTTCAAGCTCTGCGTCGGAGGGGGCTGTGTTTTCGAGAAGCCGTTCGAGGGTTTCTTGCTCGCCCCAGAGCTTTCGGCTGAGCGTAAGCAGGTCGTCGGGGGTAGCTTGGGACAACTCTCTTCGTACGAGGGCGATTGTATCTTGCGAAGGGCGTCCGCCGCCTGCTTGAAGCTTCGGTTCGAATGCGGCTCGGCAGAGCAGCACGAGTGCCGCACCAGGGGCACCAAAGACGGGAATACCGTGGACTTCACGCGTGTCCTCGAGCAGGCACTCGGCGTTGGGAATAAAGCGTTCGTATTGCGGCGCTCGGCCTGTGACGAGCTGCCGATGGACGTGTAGGTGCAGGAGTGCTGGTTTCACCTTGTCGGTTTCGAGTCGAAAGAGGCGATGCTCGCTTCCAGGCAATGCCCCGGTATGCTGTGGCTCGAACCGCTTCCACCCAAGTTCGCTCAGGAGCCGGTCGAGAACATCTGTCTGGGTCGCCTCGACGAATAGATCGAAATCCTTTGCAGGGTTCGCAAGGACCTCATCCAGCCCACTGGCCGGTTTCCAATAAGCGTGACGCAACGCGTGCTCGCGGAGCGCGGATGTGAGCGACAGGTAGGTGTCCTTGGCCGTCATGAGACCGCTGTCCTGCTCGTGGGTCTAGGTCGATGGAGTAAAGCGTGACGATTTTGCGACCACGCCGATCGTGGCTGCGAACGGAGGGAAGATGCGCCGTCGAATCACTTCAGGCGCTGCCAGTTCGATCGCACGCCCGACCTTGTTCGCAGCCGAGTAGCAAAACTCTCTTTCGATGCGGTAGCCGGCTTTGCGCACCAACTCGACAAGGCTCGATGGTGTGTAAGGAAGCCAAAGACCGTCAAACTCTTCGTGCTTTCGTTTCCATAGGTGAGAGCTTGGCACAACGAGTAAAAGCCAAGGCGCGCAGCGACTCTGCTCTTCAAGGACCTTTACAGCATCGTCGTGGTAAAAGTGCTCAAGTACGCCCGAAGAGTACGTGACGTCGAATTTGCCGTAGTGCGCTGACATGTCGAGTATGTCTGCGGTCTCGAAAGCTACGGTGGGTGCGCGCAGCTTTTTAGCGTACTCGCGCGCCATCTCAACCATTTGAGGCTCTGCGTCCACTCCAGTTACGTCGAAACCGAAAAGGCTCAAGTAACTTGCATAGACACCGCTGCCGCATCCACATTCGACCACGCGTCCCCCTTGCGGAAGAATTTGGCAGAGTTGCTCGAAGACTTCTCGATTGTAGTTCCAGCGCTTGCGAGCGAAGGAGTAGAAGTCTCCTCCTATCTTCTCGTCGAACCATGCGCGCCAGTCCGTGGTCGATTCGCTTTCAGTCGCTGGAGTCGTTTGCATCGCGCATTGGCATGTCACCATCGCTTCTCGTACGCAAGGTCGATTCAATTCTTGGCGAAGGCTCGTAAGTAAAGGGTTTTACGGTGCCTGCGCTTAGCCCGTTCCTCCCGCACGCCCGATTGCGGACTGGATAGGTGTCGGTTAGCTTTGCGGTCCCTGTGAGTTCAAAGATGTATTCTGACCAGCCTGACTCCCAAGAAAAGTTGCGCGTGCTCTATGTTGTGGGCGCGGGGCGAAGTGGCTCGACGGTGGCGTCTGCCGTTTTGGGGGCGCATCCCCTGGCCGCGTATGCTGGTGAAATTGGCTACACGCCTTTTCGTGGCTGGGAAGGCGACCGTCTCTGTTCATGCGGTGAGCGTTGGGACGAGTGCGGGTACTGGACGAAGGTGCGCGAAGAAGTTGACGCCGAGCTGAACGGTTTCGACCTTGAACGCTATCGCAATCTCCAGCGGCTTTTCGAACCGTATCTGATGGACTGGCGCGGTTGGTTAAGGCTTGCAAAGGAGAAAAGGTCGTCATCCCGGAGCGCGATGTTCGCAGAGTATTCGCAAATGATGCTTTCGGTGCTCCGTGCGGTTGCTGCGACGAGTCGTTCCAAGGTTGTTGTGGACTCTTCGAAAGATCCGGGGCGAGCGATGGCCCTCTCTCTGGTGCCTGAAATTGAGCTTGTAGTTGTGCATGTTGTGCGTGATCCACGTGGCGTCGCCTATTCGATGGCGAAGGCATTCGGCAAGGATGCGAGCAAAGCCATTTATCACTCCGACCCAGGATCTCCAGTGTTGCGATCATCGGCGCTTTGGACCCTCACCAATGCGCTTTCCGAGCTCGCTGGACGTGTCGGTGCCGACCGATTCGTGCGCATTCGCTACGAAGATTTGATGGCTGATCCGGGCAAGGAGCTGCAGCGAGTCGGCGATGTAGCCGGGCTCGATTACTCGGACGTGGCGCGAGCCATTGTAGCCGGCGAGCCAATTCCAACGGGGCACCTTCTAAATGGCAACCGAATGCGCATGTCTCAGGTTGTTCGCCTGCGTACCGACGAAGAGTGGAAGAGTGCGCTTTCGTCCAAAGACAAGTTGCGGGTCCGCAGTCTTAGCGAGCCGATGCTGCGCTTTTACGGCTACAAATAGACGCCAAAGACTGTCTCAATTGAGGACGTCGAATGAAGAAACTTTCTTACCGACAAATCGCATCGAAGCTCATGATTGCCATTGGGACATCGTTGATTCTCTTAAATCTGCTTGGATACGTCCTTGAACCAAAGGTTGTGGAAGAAAGTTCTAAGAGCACGGCTGGCGCAATAGAAGGCTATAGCTACTCGACTCAAGACACGGATCGGCTACAAAAAATGTTGGATGAGCCGGTGGAGAAGTTCGACATCGATAGTGTCAACAACACAATCTATCGATCCATCGCGCACAGCAACCAGCGAAGAATAGAAGTGTACGAAAATTGGCTACTGTGGCTCGCTGGCAAATTCTATGAACCTCTGTCAAGAACGCAGTTCCCCCAAAGGGTCGTTGCAGGCGGCGCCGCACTTTGTTCTGAGGTGTCCGCAGTGTTCAATCGCATTGCAAGCATCAACAAACATGACGCAAGATTTGTCGGCTTGAACGGGCATGTTGTTTCCGAAGTGCGATCCGGTGATGGTTGGCGTGTCGTCGATCCAGACTATGGCGTGACCTATCCAGTCGGGCTTGAGGTATTAGAAACAAGGGAAGGTGCTCCTTTGATGAGAGACGCCTTGGCAGCTCGGGGATATAGCGACGAGGTGATCGATCGGTACATTCAGAAATTTCAGACAACGAGTGACAACACAGTTTCCGAAGTTGGTGTTCCGTTGAGCCCAAGACTCTATCTCATTGAGCGGTCTGCCGAATATCTTAAGTGGATCATTCCAGCCATATTCGTGCTTCTTGGGATATTCGTCTTTCCCAGAAGACATGCTCCTCCGTTGTCGTCCCAGGGCTGAGTTGCTCTACTGGCTCGAACGTACGACCTTGCCGTCGGGTACGTCCGAGAGAATGTGGACGCCGTTGGCGATGGTGACGTTTTTGCCGATCGTCACGCCCAAGTAGATGGTGGCGGCCATGCCGATGACCGAGGCTTCTCCGATGGTGACGCCTCCTGCGAGCACCGCCCCGGGCGTGATGTGGGCGTGCGAGCCAATCGTGCAGTCGTGGCTGATGACGCTGCCGCAGTTGATGATGGTGTTGTCACCGATGCGCGCACGTGAGCTCACGATGGCGCCAGCCATGATTTGATTGCCGCGCCCCATCGAGGTGCTTGGCTCCACCGTTGCTTTGGGGTGAATCAAATTGATGACCTCAAAGCCTGCATTGATGAGCTGGTCGAACAAGCCAATCCGGCTTTGATTGTGGGTCACCGCACCGATGCCGAGTACGGCTTTGCGAATGCCGGCTTCGAGCAGTTCCGCGAACTTATCCGTGCCTCCTACGATCGGCACACCCGAAACTTCGCCGCTCGCTTTGTCGTCGATGGCGCCGGCGATGCTGAGGTCGGGGCGAGACTGGCGGAGTAGATCGATGAGTACGGCCGCGTGACCGCCGCCCCCATAGACGAGCACCTGGTTGCTGCTTTGTCGAGTCTGTACGATCGCGGGCGAAGACGGCCGTTGCGCGTCCGAGGGAATGGCCGCTTGAACGTGTTTTTCGCGGATGATGCCCTCAACGCCCAGAGTCGAGAGGTCAATGCCATGGGCCTCGGCCAGGGCGCGCGCTTTGGCGGTTGCAATCACGTCGCCTTCTTCACGCTTGACGGCTCTCTCCGGCAGAGGAGTGTCTGCGTCCTCGGTGACCCACGCCAGCCGCTGGCCCGCCTTGACCCGGTCATCTTCTGCGAACGCAAGCGCCCGCACATGGCCTGCGCGTTCGCTTTCGACCTCGACCGTGGCCTTGGTTGACTCGACGGTGGCGATGATGGAACCAGCGCTTACAGCTTCGCCTTCGCGGACCCAGAGTTTGACCAAGGTGTACTCGTCCTCGTTGGCATTGAGGAGCGGGACACGAATCTCATATGGGGCTTCGTTAGCCATAAGCTCGCTGTCTTATCACGCCTTGGTTTGGCGTCGCGCTGCGATTGGCCAGGTCACGTGCAGCAACGAGCACCTGCTCTTCGCTCGGCAGGATGGCCTGCTCAAGAGACGCCGTGTTCGCGATCGGTACTGGAAGCGCGCCGACGCGCTTGGGTTCGGCTTGCAGAAGGCTCCAATGCGACTCGCACATGCGGGCGCAGACTTCCGAACCGAAGCCGTGGGAGGCGATGCCCTCCTCAACGACCAAGAGTTTCCCGCTTCGACTTAGCGAATCTGCGACGGGGCCAAGCTCGATGTCCGAGAGTTGGGTTGGTAGAACCACCTCGGCCACGAGTTCGTCTTCGAGCAGGAGCTTCTCGGCCACGGACACCGCAAGCTCGGCCATGCCCCCGTAGGCGACAATGGTGACGTCAGCCTCGTCAAACGCACTGTGCGAGAGCGTCGTGGTCGGGTAGGGGGCGTCGCTGTGCTTGTAAAAGAGGTTGCCACGTTGGGAAACGCCTGGGCTGTCGGAGGCGCGCAACGGCCGCGAGTACATCAGCTTGTTTTCTACGAATAGGACAGGGCGCGGGTCGTGCTCTGCCGCTTGAACGAGTAGACGACCCGGGTTCGAAAACGGGTGGGGCGCCACCGTGACCAGGCCCGCGATGCCCATCAGATGCTTTTCGATGCTCTGGCTGTGCGTGGGTCCGTAACCTCGGCGGCCACCCATCGGCGCGCGGATGACGAGCGGCACTTGAACCTGGTTGTTGTACATCCAGCGGTACTTCGTGATGTGGTTGAGGACCTGGTCCATCGCCAGCGCGAGAAAGTCGCCGAACATGATTTCGACGATGGGCTTGTGTCCGCGCATCGCCAAGCCGCATGCCACACCGACAAAGCCAGCTTCGCTGATCGGCGTCGTTCGGACCTGGTCCGGGTACTTCGTGGAAAGGCCCTTGGCGACCTTGAAGGCACCGCCGTAGGGGTCGAGGAGGTCCTCGCCCATCAAGAGCGCCAGCGGGTCGCTGCCCAAGATGCGATGGTGCGCGTCGTTGAGCGAGGCCAGCACGGTTTCGTTTTTACTGCCGCTCGGAGAGGCCTGGGCGTACTCCATGGTCGGGGCAGGCTCGACCAAGTCGCTCGGGTCGGGGAAGGGCTGCGCTTCTGCCCAGGCTTGCGCTTCGTCGACCCGCTTTTTGGCGACCTCGTCGAGCAGTTGTGCACGGTCTTCGCCGACGACACGTGCGAAAGTTGGGATGGGGTCGCCTTTGCGGAAACGCTCGATTTCTTCTTCAGGGCGCTTGTCGTCGCTCTTCGAGTGGTGGCACAGGCGATAGGTGTGGATGACTTCCACGTGGGGGCGACCGCTCGTTCGCACCTTGTCGACGATAGGTCCAAAGTGCGCATACAGTTCTTTGGGGTCGGTCGACTCGATCTGTCCGGCATCGATGCCGAACGCTTTTGCGCGGGCAACCATGTCGCCGGCCAGCTCAAGGTGCGTCGGCGTACTCTGTGCCCAGCGGTTGTTTTCGATCACGACCAAGACGGGCACGTCCCACAGCGATGCCATGTTGAGCGATTCGTAGACAGAGCCTTCGCCCAGTGTGCCGTCTCCGATGAACACCGTCGCGATACCGCCCCTCCCACGCAGCTTTTCGGAGAGCGCCATGCCGACAGCGCCTGGAACGATGCCGCCCTGAACGCCATTGGTATAAAAGTTTCCCTCGCACAGGTGCTGGCTCCCGCCACGGCCGCCTACGACACCCGTTTCTTTCCCCATCAGTTCGGCCAGGAGGCGCTCGGGTGCATCCGCGTACGCGAGGTAGTGACCATGACAGCGGTGGTTGCTAAAGACGATGTCCTTGTCCGTGAGGTGGTTGATGACGCCTACGGCGTCGGCTTCTTGGCCGATGTAGCAATGCGTGGTGCCAAAAAGCACACCCTGCTCAAACAGCTCCAAAAGGCGTTCCTCAAGCTGCCGAATGAGCGTCATTTGGCCGTAGAGGCGTTCCTCGAGGCTGCCATCAGCCTCGTCAAAGCGCTTTTTGGGGTTGTGGGGCGCAGTCGTCACCGGGCAGGGGGCTTAGCGCACCTCAGGCTCTGAGTCACCCGAAGGCCCGTTGAGCCCAGCCGCGGGCATGTTCCAGCCGTTCTACGCAGGGAAATTGGCCTTGACGACACAACCGCACTGTCCACTTCTGTCGCATTGAAAGGCGTTGCTACGCCACGTTGTAGTAGTCTTTGTACCAGCCCACGAAGGCGTTAAGACCTGTTTCAAGCGGCGTTTCGGGCGCAAAGCCGGTCAGTGCAGAGAGCCTCTGTACGTCCGCGAAGGTCGACTTGACGTCACCGGGTTGCATCGGCTTCATGTTCTTTTCGACCGTCTTGCCCGTCAGCTCCTCAAGCAGTTCGATGAGGTGCAGCAGCGGCTCGGGCGAGTGGTTGCCGATATTGTAGATGGCGTAGGGTGCTGCGCTCGACTCTGGGCTTGGGTGCAGGGCGTCCCAGTCGGGGTTCTCTGCGGGCGGTCGCTTGGCAGTCTCAATGACGCCGCGTGCGACGTCGTCGACGTACGTAAAGTCGCGGCTCATGTCGCCGTGGTTGTACACGTCGATCGACGTCCCTTCGTAGAGCGCTTTGGTGAACTTGAAAATCGCCATATCGGGACGCCCCCACGGTCCGTAGACAGTGAAAAACCGCAGCCCTGTCACAGGGAAGCGATAGAGGTGCGCGTAGGCATGCGCCATCGCCTCGTTGGCTTTCTTTGTGGCGGCGTAAAGACTGATCGGGTGGTCGACGCCGTCGGTTTCACGAAACGGTACGCTGCGGTTTGCGCCGTACACCGAGCTTGATGACGCGAAGACCAGGTGTGGTGACTTCGTGTGCCGACAATGCTCGAGCACGTTTGCGAAGCCCACCAGGTTGGAGTCGACATACTTGTTCGGGTGCTCGAGGGAGTAGCGAACGCCAGCTTGCGCGGCGAGGTGGATGAAGGCGTCTGCAGCATCCAAGTCGTCCAGCGCGCCACGGTCCGCGAGGTCGCGTTCGAGGAAACGAAAACCCTTGTACTGCTCGAGTTCTTTGACACGGTCGCGTTTGAGTTGCGGGTCGTAGTAGTCGTTGAGGTTGTCGATTCCGGTCACGCGCGTCCCAGCTTCGAGCAGCATGCGCGACACATGAAAACCGATAAACCCGGCGGCCCCCGTGACGATCACGTGGTCAAGCTTGTTCGTGATGGGTGACGGCATCGTTGCAGATCAGGCAGTGATACCGATGCCTGCATAGGAGAAACCCTTTTCGGGGAGGCCGTAGACGTTCCAAATGTTGCGTCCGTCGATGATGACATTGCCGTTCATCGACGACTTGATGCGTTCAAAGTCAGGGTTTTGATACTGGCGCCACTCGGTGACGAGCACGAGCGCATCAGCGTCTTGCGCGGCTCCGTACATATCGTCTTTGAAGGAGACCTTGTCGCCGAACATTTCTCTCGTATTCTTCATGCCTTCTGGATCGTGTGCCTGAACTTGCGCGCCGTCTGCGAGCAAAGTGTCAATGAGGCGAATGGCCGGGGATTCGCGAATGTCGTCCGTGCGGGGCTTGAAGGTCAGCCCCCAAACGCCAATTGTTTTGCCGCGGACATCACCGCCGAGCGCAGCTTTGACCTTGCGAAAGAGGACCCCCTTGTGGCGCTCGTTGACGCGGTCGGTGGCGCTAGCCAGTTCGAGTTCGAGGCCGTGCTCGTGTCCTGTGTGCACCAGGGCTTTGACGTCCTTCGGAAAGCACGAGCCTCCGTAGCCGGGACCCGCATAGAGAAACTTTGGACCGATTCGGCTATCACTTCCCACGCCCTTGCGTACGCTGTGTACGTCACCCCCTACAGCTTCGCACAGGTTCGCGACCTCGTTCATGAAAGAGATTCGCATCGCCAGCATGGTGTTGGCCACGTACTTCGTCAGTTCGGCGCTCTCGGGGCTCATCCATACGATGCGCTCACCGCTAAGTGTCACGGGGTGATAGAGCCGCGACATGATGTCGCGCGCAAACTTGTCGCCTTGGTCGCACCCGACGACAATGCGGTCGGGTTTGATAAAGTCGTTGACTGCGTCGCCTTCCTTGAGAAATTCCGGGTTCGATACGACGTGAATTTTGTGCTTTGCGCCTTCCACGATGCGGCGAACGCGGGCGTTGGTGCCGACCGGGACGGTCGACTTGAGGACCAGCACGGCTTCCTCTTGCACGTTGTCTCGGACCATCTCCGCGACGCTGTCGACGGCGCCCAAGTTGGCGCCGCCATCGACCCGCGGGGGTGTGCCGACGGCCACAAAAATAACGTTCGCGCCTTGAACCGCGGTCTCCACCTCGTTGGTAAAGCGTAAGCGTCCGGCTTCGCGGTTGCGTTCGACCATGGCGTCGAGACCCGGTTCGTAGATGGGGATTTCTCCCCGATTGAGCATCGCGATCTTCGATTTGTCGATGTCCGCGCACACCACGCTTTGACCGGTTTCTGCGAACCCTGTGGCCGAAACCAATCCGACGTATCCGGAGCCAACGACGCAAATCTTCATAGCCGCGTCCTTTTAGCGTGTCGCGGCTTCGCGTCAAACCAACCCCCTGAGGGCAGCTTGACGGGTTGAGAAGTCCGGGGCAGAACCCGCGCTATGACTCAGGAAAAGGTAGCCGTTGTTGGCCTCGGTTACGTAGGCCTGCCGCTCGCCGTAGCCTTTGGTCCGAAGCGAGCCGGTACCGTGGGCTTTGACATTAATCCAAGGCGTATCGAGGAGCTCCGCTCCGGCGTGGACCGAACCCGAGAGGTTGAGACCAGCTCGCTGGCGCATTGCGGCGTTGAGTTTACGTCGGATGTGCGTGGAATCCGTCATGCCTCGGTCTACATCGTCACTGTGCCGACGCCCATCGATGAGCAGCGCAGGCCAGACCTGCGACCTGTCAAGGCGGCATCAAGAACCGTTGGCAGCGTGCTCAAAAAGGGAGACGTTGTTGTTTACGAGAGTACGGTTTACCCCGGGGTAACCGAAGAGGTATGCGGGCCGATTCTCGCGGCCGAGTCGGGCCTCGAAGTCGGGAAAGATTTTTTTCTCGGCTATTCTCCCGAACGCATCAACCCGGGCGACAAGAAGCATCGTCTTGAGACGATCGTCAAGGTGGTAGCGGGTCAGGACGAGGCGACGCTGGCCCGTGTCGCGGCGGTCTATGAGAGCATCATTGACGCCGGGGTGTATCGGGCGCCTTCGATCAAGGTCGCCGAAGCCGCCAAGGTGATCGAAAACACCCAGCGCGACCTCAATATCGCGCTGATGAACGAACTGGCCCTCATCTTCGACCGCCTTGGCATTCGCACCCAGGATGTCATCGACGCCGCCGCGACCAAGTGGAACTTCTTGCGATTTACCCCAGGGCTTGTCGGTGGACACTGTATTGGCGTCGACCCGTACTATCTCACTGCGCGCGCAGAGGCAGCGGGCTACCACCCGGAGGTGATCCTCGCAGGGCGGCGAATTAACAGTTCGATGGGTGGGTTTGTGGCCCAAAAGACCATCAAGCTATTGATCGAAAGCGGGGTCAAAGTAACCGGCGCTCGAGTCGCCGTCCTTGGACTGACGTTTAAGGAAAACGTGCCAGACCTTCGCAATAGCAGGGTGCCGAATATCATCGCCGAGCTGCAAGAGTTTGGAATTGAGCCGATGGTGCACGACCCTTACGTCGATGCTGACGAGGCCAATGCCGAGTACGGGCTCAAACTCTCTCCGCTGAGTGAACTAAGGGAGCTTGACGCGCTGATCCTCGCCGTCCCCCACCAAGAGTTTTTACGTGAGGTCGAATCTCTTGGAGAACTTCTTCGTCCAGGCGGCGTGTTGGTGGATGTTAAGTCGGCTTTTGAGCCTGCGCAGGCGGCCACGCTTTCGTCAAAGCCCCGCTATTGGAGCCTTTAGGTCGACAGGAAGCTCGCGCGAGGGTTGGCCCCCGCGCCAGCTTCACAATCGTGCTCTTTCGCGAACTAGCGTCGGCGTCGGCGCGCCACGAGCGCAGCGAGCGCCAAGAGGGCCCAGCCTGCGACGGGGCTCGACTCTTTTTGCATCCGGCAGGCGCCGCCCACTAGACTTGACTCGCTGGTACCGCTGTCTGGGGTGACCTCGGCGTCAGGAGACGAGCTTGCATCGGGTGCGCTTGCGTCGGGTGCGCTTGCATCCGGAATACCCGCATCTGAAATCATCGCATCCGGGATCGATGCATCCGGGATGCTGGCGTCCGGTACGGGAAATGCACAGATGCTTTCAATGCATTCGGCGTCTTGGTCGGCGCATTCTGAGGCATCGTTGCAAGCGAAGCCGAGGCCAACCAAGCATGCGTTGCTGCACTCATTGTCATCGACTTGATCGCCGTCATCGCACGCTTCACCGTCGTCGACGACACCGTCGCCGCAAGCTGGAATGGCGCAGGTGTCGGCGCGACAAATGGACGCTTGCGCTGCACACAAGGCATCGTCGGTTCCGCAGCCCGAAGAGCCTGTGGACAGGAGGCAGAGGTCGCCCGTGCCACACTCCGCGCCCGGTCCGGCGCAGTCGTCGTTGGTGCTGCAAGTGCCAAAACCCGTGTTGATCTTGCACGAGTTGTTGCACGCGTTGGTGTTGTCGTTGTCCCCGTCATCGCAGGCTTCGCCGCTGTCTACAACGTTGTCGCCGCAACCAGGGACCTCGCAGGTATTGGACCGACAAATGGCCGCTTGTGCTGCGCACAAGGCATCGTTGGTTCCGCAGCCCGATGAGCCTGTGGAAAGGAGGCAGAGGTCGCCCGAGCCACACTCCGCGCCCGGCCCAGCGCAGTCGTCGCTGGTGCTGCAAGTGCCAAAACCTGTGTTGATCTTGCACGCGTTGTTGCATTCGTTGTCGGCATTGTTGTCGCCGTCGTCGCAGGCTTCACCGCTGTTGGTGAAGCCGTCGCCACACACTGGTGGGATGCAGGTGTCCGCTGGGCAACGCGCCTCGGCGTGGTTGCATAAGGTGGCGTCGCCCCCGCAGCCGGTGTTGTTGTCGTCGATCAAGCATAGGTCATTTCGGCCACAGACCGCGCTGCTATCCTGGCAATCATCGTTGGTGGCGCAGCTGCCAAAGCCCGTGTTGTACTTGCAGCCATTGCTGCACGCGTTGGTGTCGTCGTTGTCACCATCGTCGCATGATTCGCCGGCGTCGACTTTGTTGTCACCGCAGACAGGAGGGAGGCACGTGTTGACTGGGCAGACGGCTTCACTGTTTGCGCAGAGACTTGCGTTGCCGCCACAGCCATCGCCGTTGTCCGCGATCAGGCAGACGTCCCCGGTTGCGCATATCGCGTCCGGGTTGCGACATTGGTCGTTCGTTGTGCAAGTGCCAAAGCCCGTGTTGATGCGGCAAGTGTTGCTGCACGCGTTGTCATCATCGGTGTCACCGTCGTCGCAGGCTTCGCCAGCGTCGACGTTGCCGTCGCCGCAACGGACTGCGATAACCGTCAGAGGTGAGGGGGACTGTGGAAGTCCGAGGCCCACATCGCACGTTCCCGTACTAACCGAAGCGTAGGAAAACGTGAGGATGGCTGCTGCCGAGTTGGGGTCTTCGATCACGCTCAAGGTGCCGTCGGGGCCGTTGTAGGTTGCCACGTAGATGCGGCCGTCCGGGCCAAGCTTTGCTGCTCCGTGCCGATAATCGCCGCTCGATGTCATGGGTCGCACGTCGACGACCGATGTGAGGCTGGTGGCAAAGTTGTGTTGGTAGAGAACAGACTGGTACATATTTGTCGTGACTTCCGGAAACGCCGTGAAGTACACCTTCGTTCCGTCAGGGGAAAACTCGCCACCGTAGTAAAAGCCGGAGAGAAGGGGCTCAATCACCGTTTTGTTAGAGAGCTGCCCTGTGGATGCATCAAAATCCCACGCTGCGATTTCGCCGGTTGGGTTCTCGGAAACTACCAACCGCGATCGGTCATGGCTAATGGTGAAGACGCCCCAGCCCGGCGCCCACAACACTTGGCTCGTGGGTGTCGCGGTGGGCGTGCCTACGCCGGCTGCAGTAACCGGGATGACGAAGACATTGGTCTGACCATTGACGAGGATCCAATAGTCGCTTCCGTTGTCGTGCTGCACGGCAAGCATGCCTTCACCCGACACTCCCGGCAGGTTGATGGTCACCAGGTCTCCAACCGTCGTAACGACACCATTGGTGATGTCAAACTCGCGGTAACTGATCGAAGTGGAGCTTTTCACCGGGTTCGCGAAGACAAATACGTGGTCGGGGTCGCTCGGGTTTGGAACGATTGCACTGCTGTGCATCGAGCTTGGATCTCCCGTCAGGTCGCTGGCGATGGCGTTTCCTGCGCTGTCCCAGACAGAAATGCCGTCGGAGTACACGAGAAGATCACCTGTTGTAGGGTCGGAGTATGAAGAACTGCCCTCGTTGGTGTCGATCGCAGGGTCTTGCGTAGCCGTGAACGCTGTTCCGCCCGCGTTCCAGGTCAAACGACAGTGGTTACCAAACGTCCAAGTGTCTCCGTGACGTGACCGCTGAGCCTGGGCTGGGGAGGCGAGAAGAAAAAGCTCGGCTACGAGAAAGGCGAAGAGAGATTTCCGAATCATGCGCAGCTAGTATCATTTTCTGTGCGCGGCGTGAAGTCGCTGCTCGTAGCATAGTACTTCTGCTCGACTGGGTGCGTATCTGGTGCCACGGTTGCGATTGGCGAACGAGTGAGATGAAGGATCGTAGAAAGCGAGTCATGAAACGTGCCCTCGACCTCGCGGTGGGAGGTGCGGCGCTCGTTGCGACGGCCCCCATCATCGCCGCGGCGGGTGCTGCGGTTGCGATGAGCATGGGCCGTCCTGTGCTCTTTCGCCAAAAGCGTGCAGGGCAAGGCGGCCAACCTTTCGATATCCTCAAGTTTCGCACCATGCGCGACTCCGACCCTTCGCAGCAGAGTCCGGAAACCGATGCCGAGCGGCTCACCCGGGTGGGCGCCTTTTTGCGTTCGTCCAGCATCGATGAGCTACCCACGCTTCTCAATGTGGTG
The DNA here is from genome assembly GCA_964487255.1 of uncultured Polyangiales bacterium. Lineage (GTDB taxonomy): Bacteria > Myxococcota_A > Polyangia > Polyangiales > CAZAQV01 > CAZAQV01. Next base: position 157,078 of record CAZAQV010000004.1, read on the forward strand.
AGGGGAGACATGAGCCTCGTTGGCCCACGCCCTCTGTATCTCAAGTACAACGATCGTTACACTCCCGAGCAACGCAGGCGGCTCGACGTTAAGCCGGGCGTGACTGGGTTGGCGCAAGTGCGTGGCCGAAACGCCATCAGCTGGGCGCAGAAGTTTGCGTACGATGTGGAGTATGTGGATCGGGCAAGCCTGCTTCTCGACCTGCGCATCTTGGTGGAGACCGCCGCGGCGGTCTTGCGCCGTGACGGGATTGCCGCCGAAGGGCATGTCTCAATGCCTGAATTTATGGGCGCAGAGCCGGCCAACGAGTCGCAGGACTAAGCGTGCGGATTGCGATTGCAACGGTGGATGCGCGCTCGCTTGTGCGCTTTCGAGGGCCGCTGGTTCGCGAGCTCGTGGCCCGCGGTCACCAAGTGGTCGGCATCGCGGGCAAACAGCACGAGTCCGACGAGCTACGTAGCGAGTTCGAGGCTTTGGGCGCCGCGTGGGAGACGATCGAACTCGACTCGGGAAGCCTCGCGCTGCGCGCCGAGTCGACCGCGCTCTTGCAGCTTCGGTCGGTCTTGGTTCGCCATCGCGTTGAACTTGTGAGCGCCAATACGCCGAAGCTCATCGCGTACGCGGGCATCGCGACGCGAACGCTGCGTGGGGTCCGTTTCGTGCCCATGGTTACCGGGCTCGGAACCGCATTCATGAAAGATACTTCGCCATGGGTCCGTCGTATGGTGGTCACGCTCATGCGAGCTGGAACGCAAGGAGCAGAGCGTATCATCTTTCAGAACCGTGATGACGCGGCCGACTTGCGGGCGCATCATGCGCTCCCCAGGCGGACTCAGGACTATTTCGTGGCCGGTTCGGGTGTGGATATCGAGCAGTTCGCGCGCGCGCCTCTTCCCAGTATCGACGGCCCTGTGCGCTTTTTGTTTGTCGGGCGCATGCTCGAAGACAAAGGTGTCTTGGAGTTGTGCGACGCGTGTCGCATGCTGGGCGAGGCGAGGGTCGATTTTCACTGCGTCGCGGTTGGTCCGTTCATCGACCACCCGCGAGCCCTGCGTCCCGACAAGGTCATTGCGCGCGCGCGCGGGCAGATCGAGTTTGCAGGTGAGAGTGCGGATGTCGCCAGTGACCTGCGCGCCGCACACGTTTTCGTCCTACCATCCTATCGAGAGGGAACGCCTCGCTCGGGGCTCGAGGCGCTTGCGGTCGGCCGCCCGATTGTGACGACGGACGTGCCGGGCTGTCGTGAGATCATTCGCGACCCGGAGCCCGCGACCGGAATCGGCGAAAACGGACAAATGGTTCCCGTGCGCGACGCTCCCGCGCTGGCGGCGGCGATGCGTCGCATGTGTTCGCTGGGCGCGGACGGACTTGGTCTGCTGGCCGCAAACAGTCGGGCTTTTGCCGAACAGCGATATTCTAGCCGTATTGTGGCATCCGCGACCGCTGATGCCTTGGGGGTCTAGAAAATCAAGCGATGTTTGCTTGCGCCCCAGCGTCGCATTTGCAAGGATATCAGCCCCTTATCTTCCATGTTCCGCCCAATCCGAACAATAGCCTTCGTATCGCTCAGTCTCGTGCTGACCTCCGCTTGTGGCGGTGGCAATAGCGACGCGCGTGTGATCGAGGCAAAAGAGCCGAATACCCAACTAGGTGTGGGGGACGTATTCGAAGTGCGTGTGTACGGCGACGAGGAGCTAAGTTCGAGTTACCGGGTTGCCGAAGACGGCTCCATCGACTTTCCGTTTATCGGCAGTGTCACGGTTATTGGCCTAGAACCTCCCCAGATCTCTGAGTTACTCGCGACCAAGCTCAAGGACGGACAGTATTTGCGTGACCCACAGGTTTCGGTGTTCGTGACCGATTACGCATCGAAGCGCGTGAGTGTGATGGGGGCCGTGGAGAAACCCGGAGCGTTTCCAATGACAACGGGTCTTACCGTGATTCAGGCGATTGGACTCGCGGGGGGCTTTTCGCCACTCGCGAGTCGCAACAGCGTCGTGATCACGCGAAAATCGAAAGATGGTCGACGAAAGATCCCAGTGAAAGCTGAGGATATTTCCGAGGGTGAGGCACCCGACATTCCGCTGCAGGCAGGAGACATCATCTACGTCCCCGAAAGAGTGTTTTAGCCCCGCACTGTCGTAGCGTCCTTGATGACCTCTTCGAGCTTACGAGTACTGACCTTTAATGTGGCGCATGGGCGCGGGACCGCGTTTCACCAGGCCTTTGTTCGCAACCACAGGCTCAACCATAATATCGGTGCCATCGCCGCTTTCTTGAAAGACGAGTCTGCCGACATCGTTGCACTCCAGGAGATTGAGTTCGGCTCCTGGTGGAACGGTCGCAAGAACGATGCTCAGCTCATTGCAGAAAAAGCGGGCTATCCGCATATGGCGGTCGTGCCGCACGTCAAACGCATGGGGCTCCAGTATGGGACTGCGATCCTTTCGCGGCATCGCGTGCTCGAAGCCGGTGGTGACATGTTCAAGCGCTCGGCACTCGTCTTCCCCAAAGGCTTCGTTAAAGCGCGCGTCGAGTGGGGCGATGCGGACGTGACGGTGGCCTCGATTCACCTCGACTTCATGAGCCGGCGGCGACGTGTGCGGCAGGTGTTGGACCTTGAGGCGGCGCTCAAGGGGCATCGGCCACTTATCGTGATGGGCGACTTCAACTCCGACTGGGGCGAACCGACCAAGTCGACGGTCAATCACATGGCGGAAAAGTTGGGCCTCCGGGTGTTCTCTCCGGAGACCAAGACTTCGACCTTTCCACGTCACCATGCTCGTCTGGACTGGATTCTCGCCAGCAGCGACCTCACGCTGTCCGACCGCGATGTCATCAAGGGCGACCTCTCCGACCACTACGCCGTGGCCGCCACCGTCACCCGCATGCACGGCTAATCTCCGCAGCCGCAACGAGTGTGTCGTCGAGAGAGGTGGCGGGATCACGCGCTAGCAGGATGAGTTCGTCCACATGGTTCACGATGGCATCGAGTTGAGAAGGACTAAGCGTTGGGTGCATAATCGAGGCCACGATGGACCGAGTCGTGGACCCAGCGCCGGGTCGAATGCCTCGCTGCACGCCTCGTCGCCGAATGTGCACTCACCAAGTTCGATCGCGGTTCCGACGGCGACGCTTGCGCCAACGGCGACGGCTACCAGTCTCCGCCCGCGGCGTCAGAGATGCCGGCGCTGAAGGCAGTGCCGAGGTTCGCGGTGCCGCCCGCCGCAAGTAGTCCGATGGCGAGCCCAATCAGTACATAGTTGAAGCCGGGACCGCCGGTTTGGTTCCCGAAAAGTTTCCCCTGCACACCCAACGTATGCAGCGATGTGCGAACTTGTTACAGCGACTTCATGCTTTCCAGATCAAGCGTCCTGTTGGTGCCCCGTAGTTGGTCAGCTGTCTTCAGTGAGTGGCTCTAAGCGGCTGCAGGCCACGGAAAGTTGTCCAGAGAGAACAAGGTCATGCAGGGCTCGGTTCATCGCAGCATGGGTCAACTCTTCGACAATGAGCATGTCGGTGGCCCACAGGTAGCTGCCTGCTGCGAACTCGCCAGTTCGCTTGTTTTTTTCGAATAGGCGTTCGAGGTTCTTGATGGTGAAGAACGTGGCACCGTAGCGGTCGCCGTTCTCCAGGGTGATCTCCACGTCGATGTTGTCGTCCTCGCGGTTCCACTCTTGGCTACCGAGGACTTTGAACGTGAAGCTGGGGGACTTATCAGTCTCCGAAGACACGGAGGACCTCATTGATTACCCGATCTTGATTTCCTTTATTGGACTTACCAAGAATCTCGATCGCGCCATCACGTCCTTCACGAAAATACACTCGAGCGCCGTCCCTTGCGCGCGCTTCCGATATCCCGCCACCGATCGGACGCGAACCAATACCTGGATCGAGATTGCCTGCCTGGAGCTGTGACGTCAGAGAGTCGAGCGACGCTTGGTGTGACCGACCGGCGCGTTCGGCCTCTCGCACGAGACGCGAACTCTCGTCGATGCTCGATGTGACCTGGCGAAGCGGGGTTGCGGCGGAGCGCGGCGCGGGGGGGAGATCCGTTGTGCTACGCAGCGCGATATCGTCGCCGGCAATCGGCGCGAAAACCATCTCTGGGAAACGTTCGTCGGAGATGTCCACGTCCCAACTGTCAAGTTGGTCGAAGTTGAGCGAGGCTCCGTGTTGCCGTGAACGCTGCAGCACAACAATCACATTTTCGCCCACCACATCGACTCTTGCCACCGACTCGAACTCACCGAGCCTGGCCGCGATTTGAGATGCTGTAGCTGGACTGCTGGTTTGGATTTCGGCGATGCCACCGGGCCGTACGCGATCTGTCAAATCGATGCCCGTAAAGTCGTCCACGCTTTCAACCCCAATCACGCGTACCCAATCCTGGTTGGCTGGCAAGCTGTCGAAATCGGCCACGGTGGTGTTCATTCCGATTTCGGCCTCACCATCAAAAGCGGGTCGTGCGCGACGCCCCGCTTCGATGTCCACGTCGCTGAGCCGAAAGCCGAAATCGTCTGCGAAATGTGTAGGCATGGCGGTCATCCATTGACCGCCATCGAACGCCTCGATGGTCGAACCGACACCGACTGTCGAGTTGGCTCCGACCACCGGAAATCCAGTAAGGTCGGCCAGTTCCTGGATGGCCGCTGGGTTGCCCATGGGCCCACACGTCGCCGCGTTGCAGGCCAGCAAGCGAACAGGCCCCCCGCGGTAACCGTGCTCAAGCATGGATTGGTAGACATCGGCAGCGGTGCCGCTTGCGTTTCCTTGCGTAAGCGTTCCCCCAGGAGCACCATGCGTGTCGATGTCCCACCAGCCCGGTCGGTTGCCGTGCGCACCATCGAGAGTAGGGCGTCCACGAGCTGCATCCGTGGCTTCAAAAAGGTCGACACTGACGGGTGGTAAATCACTCTTCCATCCCAGTTCGAGCAGAACCCCTTCTGCCGTGCTCATGGCCGCGGTTAAGTTCTCGGCCGGCACCACGTCTCCAGGCTTAAAGCCACCGGGTGGCGGGAGACCCAGTTCCTCAAGTCCCAGCTCGTGCGCGCCGCTCGTGGCCGAGGCTGTCCCGTTAACGTCGACGTGTCCTCGGTTGCGGAGACGGCCCCAGGCTGAGCTAAGGACGCCTCCTTCGAGCGCCTCCACCCCGAAGTTGTCGATGCCGCGAGCGCGGAACCGACTGCCAAGCGCGGTGCGGCCAGAGCGGATGGGACCGTTGGCGAGAAAGTTACCGACGCGGGCAGCATTGGTGCCGCCATAGCGAAGGAGAAGTTTCGAAGCCGCCCAACGACTTGCTGCCCCGGGGCCGGCGAACGAGGCCGCAACGTTCATGCATTGGCCGCTGTCGCCCTCACCGAAGCAGCCTTCGGCCATGTCTTTGAACCCATTGTAGACGAAGCCCCACGGGTCTTCCGTAAAGCCGTCGATCATCGCCTGGCGCGCCTCGGCATCGGTGGCGATGGTGATGAGGTCCACGGGCATCCGTGCGAGTGCTTCCCAAGGGTCGAGCGCATCGGAACAAGGCCCGTTGCCGGTCGCGCACTCACCGAGTTCGAGTCCGGTGGCCAAAAGAGCCGCTGCGCCCAGCGCCAGAAGCGGCCCGCCGCCGAGCGCGAGCACCACGACGACCGCGCCAACGATCAGCGCGCCCTTAACGACATTCCACGGAAAACCGCCGGTCGGGTAGTCGGGTGCTTCGCCGTAGTTTCCGCCCTCCGCGGTGACGCCTGAAGCTGCGATGTTGGTCCAGGCCTCCCCAGTTCCAAGCGCAACATCGCTGCCGGCGCCTTCCACGACGCTACCTGATGGGCCGGGCGTGGCCGTCGCATTCGCGTGCGCAGCATCTTGGACGTTGGCATTGAGGCCTTCGCCAATATAAGGGGCCGTCAACATGGCGACTGCGCCCACAAAGAGGCCAATCAGCGCATAGTTCCCGACTGCGTTTCCACGCGCGTCTGCCAAAAATCTGCGAATCACGACCAAACTACGACTTTCCCCAACCGTTGTACGATTTGCACACAGTATGCCATGCGAGCGGGACACCGGTCTCTGATAATCATTGAATATTTGTGCGTGAAAAAGTTTGTTGGAACTGGATTTGTGCCGAAGGTGGAGCCTGGGTAGCTCCGAACTCTCCTCGGCGAGACCCATTTTCTTTGCTTCCTCCTCAACCCCAAGTGCCTGTTCATCGCACTCGCGCTAGAGCCGAGTGGGGCCGCTTGGCCCGCGCGGACGGCGCCGGCGTCTTGGGCGCCGCGTTGGCTTCTTTTTTTCGTCCTTCGACATCAGCAGTTCGTAGGGAAAGAAGGCGTCCTTCTCCGGCATGACGAAGGTCCGTGATGGGTCGAGTGGCCGCAATTCGGGGTCGGAGCTGGTATCGATCTCGACCGTGTAGCGAGCGCTGGCAATACCTTCGAGCAAGATGTGCGCCGTACCGGATGGGTCGGTTTCTCCGCCCGGGACATTGTTGACCGAGTAGGGAAGCCCGGCACCGTGCTCGCCAAGGTGCATGACGACGACCGCGCGGCGCATGAGTGGCGTGCAGCTGACACCCACGACAATCGGCGCATACTCCTTGGTGCCGAGCTGATGGATTCGCCGTAGGTTGATCTTACGCGGTGCACTCAGCAGGCGAAAGCCCGGCGGGCAGTCGATTTCAAACTCGACGGGCATTCCGTCGGTACCCGGAATGGACGCGAGGAGCGTGCCGTCCTTCCCGGTAATTCCCGTCTGGTCACCCATGCGCACCTTGACCTCGGGCAGGGCACCGCCGTTGTCATCCTTGGCTTCAACCATGATGTCGTAAGGCGCGGGAGGCTCTTCTTCGCACCCGACGAGCGCGCCGCAACAGATCAGAAGGGTTGCACCAGCTACTCGCATGCGCCCTTACCAAGTAGGCGACATCGCTCAAGTCGCTGTCGCTCAACGAGTTCAAGTGCCACGCGAAAGGCTGGGTTGGATGGGTCCTGCTGCACCAACTGGCCGTAGAGCTCACGCGCGAGCGTGACATCGCCATCGATCGCTGCTGCGGCAGCTTTGCCCTCAAGGGTCGTGGGCTCCGGCCGTTCGAGCAGCGTGTTCCCGCTCGAACCCTCCATTTTCTGTTCGACTTTCTTTTGTGCCTCGGGATCCGTGCGCTTACTGAAGTCATCGCGGGTACGGATCTCACTGCCACTTGCAGGGAAAAGATGGTCGACCGACTGCGGACGAGGGCTTGTCCGTGCCGCCGCAGATTGCTGGACAGGAACGCCCTGCGCTGCGCTACTCGCGGCGCGAAATTTCTTGTAGATGAACATGCCGCCCACGCCGAGCGCAACGACGACAACCAGCGCACCGATGACCAGCGTTCGCACCGGCGGGAGCGCACTGGCTTTCGCTCGGGTCCTTGAAGTTTTCGATTTTGCAGCCGGAGGCGGTGGAATAGACGAGGCATTTCCCTGCTGAACGCTCAGGCGGGCCTGACCGATGGAAAGTTCACTACCCACGGGAACAGGGACCCATTGACCGGCCGTGACCGCATTGCCGCCGATGCGGACGTCACCCCTGTTAACCAAGTCGCATACGTAGAGCGCGGCGCCGTCATAGTAGAGCTCGGCGTGTTTGGGTTGGACCTCGCGATCGGAAAATTGCCAAGCCACGGCTGGGTCAGAGCCGATTGCGGTGCGAGCGCCTGCGTCGCCGCTTGAAATCTGCCAGGAGGGGATGGAGCTGGTCCCACTCAGGACTACGCATGAGATCGTGGCGCTCATCGCAGCTAGTGGCCTCCCTTACGGCGGGCGGCCGCGGCCTCATACATGAGAGGTGGGAGGTCCATGCCCAGCCCTTGAATTTCCTTGGCGAACGTCGGCAGGGCGCCGGTCGGCCGAAGTTCAGAGCGCAGTTTACCCTGGTCGTCTTGACCGAGCATGACGCGCGTGAAGAGGTCTTCGAGCTGAAAGCCGTGCTCTGGGTCAAAACCGGTCACCTCCGTAATGTGACTAATTCCACGGCTTCCGTCACGATTTCGGCCTGTTTGAACCACGAGGTTGATGGCGCTCGCAATCTGAATCCGCATTGCATCGAGCGGCATGTTGACGTCGCTCATCATCGACATCGTTTCCATGCGGTTGATCGTGTCCTTCGGGTAGGTGGCGTGAACCGTCGCCAAACCACCTGCGTGACCTGAAGTCATCGCCTGCACCACGTCCAGCGCCTCGCCGCCACGAATCTCACCGACCACAATGCGGTCAGGCCGCATGCGGAGCGTGGCCTTGAAAAGGTCGCGAATGGTGACTGCGCCTCTACCTCGAGCGTCGGGTGGGCGGGCCTCCAACTGAACCACATGATCCTGCTGTAGTTGGAGCTCCTGCGAGTCCTCGATGACGACGATACGCTCGCTCGACGGGATGAAGCTTGAGAGCGCGTTGAGCATGGTCGTCTTTCCCGACGCGGTACCTCCAGCGACCAAGATGTTCTTTTTCGCTTGCACCGAAGCGTTGAGAAATTGGGCAGCCTCGACCGTCAAAGCGTTAAAGCCGATGAGCTGCTCAATGCCCACGGTGCTTTTGAGGAAGCGGCGTATGGCCACATACGGACCACCCGGACCAGCCGGTGGAATGACCGCCTCGACGCGGGAGCCATCCGGCAAACGAGCTTCGAGAATGGGGCGCTCCTCGTCGAGTACGCGGCCCACGAACTGGGCGATGTTGCGCAGAGCCGACATCAGGTGTTCGTGAGACTCGAAGGTTGCATCCGTGCGGTGCAATAGGCCGGACTTCTCGATTCGAATATCCTTTGGGCCGTTGATCATCACCTCGTTAACACCCGGGTCTTCCAGGTATTTGCCAATCGGGCCGAGAAACTGACGAATGGTCTGTGCAAAGACTTCCTCAGGAATCATGGTGCGTTTTCACTCGTTTCGGGTTTCTCATCCAAAGATTGGACGCTCGGGTATTCCGCGCGCTTGGGTTCGTCGCGAATCTCCCGCAATTTCATTTGCACTTCAATAGCCCGCGACCCGTCTGGGGCAAGCTCAAGGTACTTTTCCCAGTGCTCACGAGCCCGCTGGCGTCCGTCATGTCCTTGTGAGGCCGCGATGGCACCACTGAGGTAATGGGCCATGGCCCGCTCGGGGTTGGCTTCGAGCACGGGCCTTAGTTCGGCCGTTGCCTGGTCCATGTCTCCGACGCCGAAAAGCAAAGCGGCGAGCGAGAGGCGCACGCTCATGTCCTGGGGCTTCTTTGTCAGGTACCACCGCGCATGGTTGATGCCCGCGCGCAGAAACGACGCGTTCATGCAAACTTCGAGCAGCTGGTGGATGCCGGAGGGGTCGTCGTAACCTGTCTTGAGGCCCAGCGACATGTACTGCTCGGCGCGAAAGTAGTTGCCTTGTGCAGCACTGACTTGGCCAATGTGAAACAGCTCTTCGGGCGTCTGTGGTACGGGGCCACGGCGCTTTTCCTCTGTCGGGACACAGGCTACGCAAAGGCCTGCCATGATGGCGAAAGATAGCGCTGTCCGTACCGTTGGGACCATCGTTGTAAGGTACAACGAACGCTATTTCTTTTCGACTGCGTTTTCCTTCTCCTCTTTTGCAACCTGCATTTTTAGCTTCTGTGCGTTGCGGTAGAGCTGCTGTAGATAGGGCGAGCCCGTATGTTGGACCAGGGCGATGAGGACGCTGGTATGGTAGAGCGCGGCCTTGTGGTCCTCCATTTCGATCGACCTCGCCATGGCGACGCGGTGCGTTGCGTAGTCGGTGATGATCTTATCAACAAGCTTCTTGCCTGACGTGGCAGCGTGGGAGACGACCTGTTTGTCGCCCGCGCGTTGAGCGCAAGCGACAGCTTTGGCGTACAGCCGAATTGCCTCGATCCCATCCTGTGGGTCGAAGGCGTAGCGGTCGCTCTTGGCATCGGCGGTGTTGAGTGCGTCCACGGCATCTTCGGCCGCCGCTTCTTTGGGACTATCACACGACGCTCTCTCGGTGGGGATGATCTCCGGGAACGCTGTCGGAACCTTTACATCAGCGAGGTGGTCTTGCGTACGTTGGTAAACGTAGAAGCCGAAGCTGGCTGCCGCGACCAGGAAGATAGCGACAAGGGGTCCAACATTGGACTTCTTTTTGTTTGGGTCGTCACCGGTGAGCACAATGACGAGGTCGCCGATCTCGATTTCGGTGCCCCACTCATACATGCCGTCACGAAAAGCGGCGCCGCCGACCGTTGCGGGCGTCGCGGCGCTTGGATTGACAGCAACCTGGCAGCCGTCCAGTTCGGGTGTGATACGCAGGTGCTCCATTTCGAGCTCTCGCGCATCCGGGATCGACACAGCTGCTTCGAGACTTCGTCCGACGATGAAGCTTTCGCCCTCCGCAAGATACGGCTCGGAGCTGCCATCTTTGTAAACGACATCGATCCGAGTATCCATCTTACATACCTCCTGAAAGCGCACCATCGAGCGCGATGGGGCCGATGACGAGGATCATGACTACAACGATCAGAAGGACCGAAGGAAGGGTCATTTTCACAGCCGCCTGTCCCGCTTGCTCTTCGATCAAGTTGCTGCGACGCGCGCGTTGAAGTTCAGCTTGAACGCCAAGTACCTTAGCCAGTGGGTTACCCTTTTCCTCCGCCTGGACTACCGCACTGACGAAATCTTTGACGATGTCGCTTGGCACACGCTCGGAGAACCCGAGCAGCGCTTGTTTTCGCGTCCGCCCAAGCTCAAGCTCCTGTAAGATACGGGCGAATTCCTCGTATAGTGGTTCGCGTCGGTTTGCGGCGGTCGAGATGATCTGACGCATTGAGCCCGGGAAGTCGAGGCCAGCTCCCATGCAGAGGGAGAGGAGCTCGACGGCGCCCGGCAACACCCGGTGGACCGCTTTCTCTCGGTTTCGGTATTGCTCGCCAAGTTTAGAGTAGGGCAAGTATGTGCACGCGCCGACGACGAAGATGAAGATGTGCGGCGCGTATTCGGGCATCTGTGTGGCGAGGACAAAAGCGATGGGCATTGAACCAACGCCCGTAATAAAACAGAGTGCCAAGAACTCGTTGGCGTTGAGCCCCCACATCTCACCACCCAGGCGGATTTGCTGGGCAATGTGTTTGCGCAACTTGGGGATGGGCAGGTTTTCGACACGCACGGACAAAAGTCGCACGAGCGGGTCGATGTATCGAAGCGGGCTCTCTTCTAGTGCTTGGCGTCTGCGCAGACCGCGGCGTCCCAGGCGAGGGAGTGCGGGAAGGGGTTGTGCGCCGACGACGAAGATAGAAACGAACACGCCGAGGCCAATCGCGCCGAGTGAAGTCCACTTGATGATGGGCAGGAGATTCTCCAACACGCTACACCTCGATGTCCAAGATGCGAGTGGAAATGAAAATCGACAGTCCCCATAGCGCCGCGGCCCCGCCTAGCAGGAACCAACCCTTGGGGCCGTTGTTATAGAAAGGGTCGAACCACCCCTCCTTCATCGACTCGAGTACGAAGATGAGTCCCAGGGGAATGACGGAGAGCACCATCATCTGTCCTTTACCTTCCGCGGTTTTGGCGCGGATCAGGCTTTCAAGTCGCGCCATTTCGCGCAAGCCGGACGCGGACTCCTCGAGAAGATGCGGCACATTTCCGCCCGTTCGTTGACCGATCATGATCGTCGCGAGCGCGTTTTTGACCGTGTAGCTGTCCACCCGTTGTCCCATGTTGCGCAAGGCAATTTCGGCTGGTTGGCCCAGTTTGATTTCTCGAAGCACAAGCTCCACGTGGTTCTGGATGGGGACGGGCACAAGCTTGACACTTGCCTCAATGGCGGCGGGAATCGATGGCGATGCGCGTAGGGCGTTGGCGAGCAGGCTCAGCCAGTGGGCCAACTGTTCCTCGATTTGGTTGGTTGTCTCCACGCGTTGGCGTTCGAGCCAGAGCTTGGGCGCGTACGCGACGACTGCGATCCCAAGTAAGAGGGTCGCACGGCCGGTAAAGGCGGCCAAGCTCACTATGGCCACGATGGCTGCCATCTGGAGTTTGGCGATTTGGCCTGCGTCTTGCCGAATAAAGAGGGAGCGCAGTTCCTTGTCGAGCTTGCCGGTGTACTGGTCATAAAGTTGGCGCGGCAAACTTCCGCGTGTGTAAGCGGCAACGCCCGCGGCGAGCGCAACGCCGCTCGCGATGAGGATGATGGCTCCGATCTTGAACCAGATTGGGTTGATGTTGAAATCGAAGTTCAAAAGAACTCCCCCTCCGTAACAAGCCCCTTGGAGATAAACTCAGAAAGGAAAGAGGGCAGGTATCCCGTCGCCTGAAACGAGCCTTGGACAGTGCCGTCAGGTGCCGTGCCCGTGCGGACGTAGCGAAAGATTTCGTACACGCGGTACTCGCCGCCTTCTTCGAGCCCGGCAACCTCAGCGATGCTGGTAATGCGACGAGAGCCATCGGAGGTGAAGCGGGTTTGTTGCACGATGAGGTCGATGCTGCCGGCAATCTGTTCACGTGCGGCTCGCAAGGGCAGGTCCACCCCGGCCATCAGGACGAGGGTCTCAAGCCTTGAAAGTGCCTCCAGCGGAGAGTTTGCGTGCGTCGTTGTCATCGACCCTTCGTGACCCGTATTCATGGCTTGAAGCATGTCGAGTGCTTCGCCCGAACGGCACTCGCCGACGATGATGCGGTCGGGGCGCATACGTAGTGCATTTTTCACCAGGTCGCGGATGGAGTACTCGCCTTTGCCCTCCATGTTGGCAGGTCTAGACTCGAGCGAAACGACGTGCGGTTGGGGTAGCTGCAGCTCGGCTGCGTCCTCGATCGTGATGATGCGTTCGAACTCGGGGATAGAGCCGCTTAGGACGTTGAGTAAGGTCGTCTTGCCGCTGCCCGTTCCGCCGGAGACGATGATGTTCTTGCGGGCAACCACACTGCGCGTCAAAAAGCGCGCCATCTCTTTGGTGAGCGAGCGGAAGTCGATCAAGTTCTCGATATTGAGCGCTTCTTTGGAAAACTTTCGGATGGTGATGCAGGGCCCACGCAGGGCGAGTGGAGGTATGATCGCGTTGACACGAGAGCCGTCCTTAAGCCGCGCATCGACCAGCGGAGAAGACTCGTCGATGCGACGACCTAGTGGGGTCACGATTCGTTCGATGGCTGCGCGAACAGAGTTGTCGTCGGTGAACCGTAAGCCCGTCAGTGAGATCTTTCCTGCACGTTCAGCATAAATGGTGTTCGGGTCGACGACCATGACCTCGGAAACACTGTCGTCGGCGAGGAGCTGTTCGAGCGGACCGAGGCCGAGCGCTTCGTCCGTGATTTCGTCGATGAGCAGGGCGCTATCGACCCCTTTGGGGAGCACCTCGGCGAGCCGTGTGATGATCCGCCGCAGGGCAGCGCGAACCTTTGGTCGCATGCTCTCGTCGTTCATCGCGTTCTCATCGATCGATGCGAGGTCGAGATTTTCGAGCAGCATTTGGTGGATCTGCCGGCGAACCTCGACGCTTACCTGGGCGGTGGACGTGGCGCCCGTTTGGCTACGATAGGCGTTCTTCGCGCGCGCTGGGACCTTCGGTTTGAGTGCAGATGCCCGTGAAGCGGATGACGCCTGGGAACGTTGGGAAAAGTCCGAGGGCTGCGAGGCCGGGGCGGCGGGTGCGGGCTGAGCGAACGAAGGCGACGGAGAAAAACCGGGAACGGAGCCCGACGGCTGCGAGGCGAGGGAGGGCGCGGAAGGCTGCGACGCGGATGAGGCCGATGCAGCCAGCGCCTGAGCGCCGCCAAAGTAAAGCTTGAACGGTCCCACGCCGATCGGGGTGTTGATCGGGCAGTTGATTTGAGACTTGCGCACTCGCTGTCCACCCACCTGCGTCCCGTTTGCCGAACTGTCGGAGATGGTCAGCGACTCGCCGTTGACGTGAATCTCCACATGACGTCGCGAGACTTGCGGCGAGGAAAGTACGATCGAGTTCTCCTGTTCGCGCCCGACGGAGATCGCAGTGCCCGCTGGAAACTCACGTTCCTCAACCCGACCGTCGCTGTGTTCGATTCTAACGGAGTTCATGGCACGTGGCCTGTGCTACTTGTCTTCGTCGCGTCCCGACCGCTTGGGCCGCTTCGATGACCTGGATGGTTCGTCGTCGTCGTCAACGGACATGCTCGATTCGTTGATGACTTTGTCGAGTCTCACTTCCGAAATATTTCCATCGTACTCGTGGTAGGCTTTGAGAACGGTGGACATCACCTCCTGGGAGACGCCGGCGGTCTCGTCCACGATCGTGGGAATGATGATCAACACGTTTTCTTGCGCTCTTTCTTCGTTTGAGTGTGAGCCGAAGAGCACGCCCAAGATGGGAATTTGGCTGAGGCCGGGAAGGCCACTTTTGCTCGCGCTCTGACTTCTCGACTGCACGCCGCCGATCACGAATGCTTCGCCCAAGCGCAGGTTCGCCGTCGAGCGAGACTTTGTGACGTTCCGCCCTGGAAGGTTGCCGCCCGAATCAAAAAGGTCGCTGACCTCGCTCGTGACCACGACTTCGACGCGGTTCGAGTTGGCGTCGTATTGTGGTGTGACCGTCATCTTGATGCCGAAGGGCACGGTGCGTAGATCTTGCCCGCCCTGCGTGCCAGGAACCTGTACGTTGAACTCCCCGCCACTTTCAAACTCGGCATTGGTACCGTTGGTGGTCATCACCGTGGCATGCCGCAGGATCTTTCCCCAGCCCGAATTGTGAAGAATGTCTAGGGTTGGTAGGGAGGTGACGAGGGTGGTCGCGCCCGATACGACTTCAAAGGGGTCGAGCGTCACAAAGAAACTAAGTTGGCTGGGTGTTGCGTTGCCCCCGCCGGAACCACCTGTTCCACCCGTCGTAAAGAGCTTGGGGGGGAAGGCCAGGCCTACGCGCAGGGTGTTGTTTTTGTTGAGTTCTACGAAATAGAGGTCGAGACGTATGTTGGTGCGCGCTGGGACCGGAATGGAGTCATCGCCCGATGTCGCCGGCTCTGTGACGACGATCGTGTAGTTGACCTGACGGTCATTGTTGTAAAAAAGAAGCAGTGATGCTTCGCCAGGTTGTTTGCCGCGCACGATAAGGGTGCCGAGCTGGGCGGAATAGACGACTTCCGCGATGTCTTCGTTGGACGGGGCAAAGGTTTTGATGTCTTTGGCGGAGATGGTTCGCTGTGCGCCCATCGTGATCGTGATGCGTCGCTCTTCGATCTTAGGCTGCGCGAAAACGCTGGAGGCGAAGAGCGTCGCGAGGGTGAACAAAGCAAGGGCTTGAGGGGTAAGACGTAATCGCATGCGCACTTCCTAGAGTTTCGTGGGGCCCGACGCACCGCCCCCACCGGATGGTGCCCGGCGCTGCGACTGCACTTTTTGGCGACGAAGCACCTCGACGAGGTCGGTGATGGTGGTGTCGGGAATGCCCTTGATAACCTTGGTGTCGCTTGGGTTGCGCAGGGTCAGGCTTAGGCGTCCCAACGACCCCGAGAAGGTGAGTAGCTGGGCTTGCTGCATGGTGACGGCGAAGGTCACGCTCGTCTTTTTATCGAGCTCGTCCTTTTGGCCCGCACCGATGTCTGAGCCCACTGCGATGACCATGACGGCCTGCAGCAGGGACATGGTTCGTTGATTGGTGGGGTCGTCGCCGACGGTCAGCAAAAGGTCCACGATGTCACCAGGACGCAGAAGGCCTCCGAAAGCGCCGCCCGAGGTGCCGATGGTCACTGCGCGCATGCCGTCGTTGAGCAGCGACGAAAGGTCGCGGGTGTGTTCACTGTTGACCGCCAGGTCGCTCCATAGAATGTACTCGTTGGGCTGAAGCTGGGTTCGAACCGGAACACCCTCGATGCGGCCCATGTCGACTTCGTCGATGTGGCGAGCTTGCTTGTAAGCCTGTGGGATGTAGCCCACGCCGACATGGTCGATGCTCAGCTTGTCCCCGACACCAATCGTCTTTTTGGCGATAAGAACCGGTACCTGACCACCGCCGGAGACCCGGTCCTCGAACTCGTCGAGATAGAGGAAAAGCAGGCCGACACCCAAAACGGCGACGCCCAAAGCAACCAAAAAAGCCTTCTCACGCATGCGATAACCTCCCGAGATTAGACCGCGAAGGGCGGCTAAAGATCAAGGACCAAAAAAGGGAAAATCCTTGGCTCAAACAAGGGTTTGAGCCGTAATCGTGAGGTGCTCAGAAGCGATAGACGGCGTCGGGGAAATTCGGACCATCTTCTGTCCGGTAGGCGGGAAAGCGCGCGCAACCGGCGACGGCATTTCGTGTGAGAGTTGTGGGAAAGCCCAGCGCTGCCGCGTACGAGTTCACCGTCGCGGGGCGTGGTGGGTCGTACTGAAGTGAGTAGTAGGTGCCCCCAACGTCGCTGATGCCAGGGACGCTTGCGCTCGGCCCAAGAGAGCCACCGGCTGCGCCTCCGACGCAGTCGCCATCGACGTCCTTCTGCCACAGGTCATTGCGCGCCCGCTGATACGCATCGGCGACCCCTGTCCCCGCGCTCCCAATGTACACGATGAACATCCAAATGGGGAGAAAGAGCAGCAGGGTCATCACGCCCTCGAAGAGCGCGGTGCCCTCTTCGGATCTAGTGAGCGAATGCGTCATTGGTTTTCGTCCAAACTTTCTTTTCGTCAGGTCCTGGCGTTCCACTGATCTCGCCGTAGTGGCCTTCGGGGTTGCCGATGCCCGAAAATCCGCCGCTGTGGAACTCAATGCGTACCAAGCGGGGGCGCCAGTTGCGGAAACCGAATTCGTGCGCTGGAACGGTGTACCACTGGCCGCTTGGCGCATTGCCGCCCATGCGATCTTGCGCAACGACCTCAGGCGGGGAGCTCACGTTGCCGGAAATGCCAACGGTCGTGCCGATGCCCGCTTGTGCGAAGGCAAAGTTACCCGCGCGCGCCATTTGATAGCCCGTTCGGCCGCTGTCGGCCGTCGGGGCGCCTACCGCGACCACCGCGGCGTTTTTGGTGAAAATGTCGTTGACGTCCTCGCCGCTCGTTGCCACGCCCAGAAAGCGGTAGCGGTTGGTGTTGCGCGACAGCGACGGAAAGCACACGCCTTGCGAGCGCAACTTCTCCCAGGCAGCTTTCATGGCGTTGCGCACGAGGTTGCGGACCTGGTTTTCTCGGTTTTCGAGCAACCACGCCCTCTTGGCGACGACCGCGCCAGCCGCGGCCGCAAAGCCCCAACGCCGTGATTCGGGTGGGCCCGCTTCAGCAACTTTGGTGCCGGCGCTCACGCCAATGCCAGATCCACTCATTGCATTGTAGGTGTTTCCGTAGGTCCACTGAATGTTTGTCGCGCGTGCCTTTCGCTTGCCATCGTTTGACACGAAGCGAACCGTGCATCCATGGGGACAACCCGAAAGGTAGGCCCGACCGTCGAAAGGAGCCGTGATCGGGGCGCCTTCGGGAAAGGGCGGCAAGTTCTCCTTGTTGTTGATTTTTTCTTGTTCCTTAACCTCTTCGTCTTTGGCGTCGCCTTCGAGCTTTTTGTTCAGGGCTTGGACGACGGAGCCGTGATGGTTCGTGAGCGCAATCACATTATCGGCGATGGGATTGATGTGGTGGTTGGTGATGTAGTAGTCGTCCACGCTCTCGTTGTCGGTGCCCCACTTCATGCAGTTGACGAGTTTGTACGCGTTGGTGCGCCCGCCTGGCGAGTTTGGCGGGTTGAAGGTGTCGTTGGGGTCGGGAGACTGGAAGGTGTTGAGGTCGACGCGCGTGGTGATACCCAGGCCGGGCAAGCTTGAGGTCGAGGTGCCGAGGGTTCCGGCGACGGCGGCCTTCGAGGAGGCCTCATCCCATGCTCCGTTCAGGACCTGAGCCAAAGTCGAGCCCCCGTAGTCTCCTCCCAATGACTTCGCGCGGCCGATGGCATCGCTAATCTGATTTTCACAGTCGCTACTAAGAAGCGGAGCGCAGAGCGGATACTTGAATACTGCGTCCTGGTATTCCCCGGTCGAAAAACCTTGACTCGGCCAGGTGGACGGAATGCCGTGGGCGAGGTTTCTGGGACTCGGTCTGCCATCTTTGCATTGGCTTGGGTTATCGACGGTTGGGTTGTCTTTGTCTGGGCAATAGTAGGGAATCGCGCGAAGTGTGAGCGCCAAGGTTACGGCGTCGAGTTGGGCAAACGACTCTTGCGAGATGTGGCTGACGTTGTTCAGTGTTTGCGCCCAAACCGCGGCCGCACCAAGTGCAGCGGCGTCTGCGCGGTCCTGCATTTGCTCGCGAAAGTCGACGGCTTGGGCCATGGTGTAGACGGTATAGCCAATGCCGAAGCAGAACAGGGCGAACAGTAGGCCCATCGGCAAGATGGCGCCGCGCTCGTCGCTGCATAGGCGGGTCGCTTTTGGACGCTGACTCATCGGTGGTCCTCCCCAGGCATGTAGATTTGAGGCGCGACCGGAACGGAACCCGACTCAGCGACCATCACCCGAACGAACCCGCCCTGCATGCCCGCAACATCCTCGGTCCCTTCGGCAGGCGCCGACAGGCTGCCGCCGTGACAGAGCATCGTCTGCGCGACCGGCACCATGCAGGGAAAGAGGTATTCGGCTCGAATCGAAACGCTGCTGGCATTACCGTCCCAACTTCCGTCGATTGGACCGGTAACGTCGACGCCGAGCGCACTTCGCACATAGCGGCCCGCGCTGGCCGCGTCATCGAGTGATTGACCGTTACCGATCGCAAACTTAATGCTTGAACCTCCAGCGTCAGCCGCGTGCAGGTCTTTCATATGCGGGGCGACGGAAACCATTTTCATTTGGGCTGCGGCGCGGATGGTGAAGAGCCGCCCGGGACCGGAGGCGCTACTGCCATAACCTGACGCGCCGCCCTCAAAAATGCCATCGTACTCAAGCCCCTTCATGAACTGGAGCGTGGGCTTGCGGAGGTCATCGAGGGTCGATGCGTCCGCGTAGTTGTCGTTCGAGGGACGTTGGCCGTTATCCGCGCCAACGAAGTTGGCCGGTTCGCGAATGACCACAATGGCCGAGCGCGCAGCACGATTGACGGCGTGGTGGAGCAAAATGGCAGACTCTGCCATCAACGCGAGTTGGACCATGCACAAGAACATGGTGAACAGCGGCATGACGGCGATGAGGTACTCGACGTAGACCACGCCACCTTCTTGACGGAGTAGGCCTTTTTTTGACGTCGTGCTCACGGGATTACGTTCCGAAGTTGGTAGGCGTGCAAACCGACAACCCAGGCGTTTCCCATAAAGATGGCTGCTCCGAGCCGCAGTGCGTCCCGCGGGTCACTGGGGATTTCTTTCCGTTTTGCCTTGGGCGAAACTGCGTTTTTCATTACCACAAAGGTGTTGCGAAAAAGCGTCGTCAAGCGCCCTTGGCGTGCGAGTTTGATCATCGAGAGCAGCGCACCTGCGAGCAGAGAGTAGAACTCGACCTGCAGACCGATCTGCGGTCCCAGGATGGCACCGAGCGCCGCGAAGAGTTTGACATCCCCACCACCCATTCCACCGAGGCGAAACAGGATGTAGGGCATGATTCCACAGAGGAAGATAGCCAGGACGCTCTGCCCCACCGCGGGCCAGCCACCCCAGATGGCGTGAAGCGCGGGGGCGATTACCAAAGGTGGAAGGGTGAGCCAGTTGGGGATGAGGCCCGTGCGCGTGTCGGTCACGGCTGCTGTTGCGCTTAGAGCCAAGGATACGACCGCCGCGATGATGAGGACTGTGATCATGACATAGCAGGGTCACCGAGATCACATCGGTTGCACAGCGAGGCTGTAGGCAAAAAAGAAATGATCCATGAGCGGCTTGCCCACTGCGTACATGGCAAAAACGGCCGTCATGGTCGCGAAAGAGAGCGCAATCACGTACTCAACCAAGGCCCCACCTTCTTCGTCACGAAGAAGGTTTGCTTCGGCCAGGTTTTTGAGGTCGCGGATGCGCATGTAAGCCTAGCCGCCGCTCATCAGGTCCGTTGCTGCCTTGTTTGCCTTGGTAGAAACGGCGGTTCCAAGCGCCTGAAAGGCACCCCACGCGGCCAGTGCAACCAAAACGAGCAACAGGGCATACTCCACGGTGGTAAGACCTTCCTCCCGCTTTGCGATGGCCAGGTGTGTGGTTTTTTTGATGAATCTCGTGAGTTTGTCTTTCATGGCCTGATTTATCCTCCATCAAACGCTCAAGAAGCAAGCGTTCTGTATCTCTGACACATGTAGCGTAGCAAAAGCCAGACCAAGCGACCACGTTAGGAAATACGACAAAATTTGCACATCGGGTGTGGCGTCGTGGTGCCTGAAGACCTCACTCGGGAACCCTGGACGTTCCGATCGGGGAACTACCGGCGTTCCGACTCTCGAAGCAGTAAGGCGCGCAGGACACGTCGAGCGGCAGGCAAAGGGTAGTCCGCGAGGAGGGCCCTGAGCTTGGCGATCGCTTCGACCTGGTTGGCGCGGTTGCCGTTTGTGATTGCTTCGCTCGCGCTCTTTGCGATGGCGTGGAGCTTGGCCTCCGCCGTGAGCGCGTGATCCAGTTCCGGCGCGTCAACTCCGAGTGTGCGCCACACCCGCTGTGCGCGTGAGCCGTCGAGGACCCACTTGCGCAGATCGCCTCTGGGGCTGGGAATCAAAAAGTCTGTCGTGGGCGCGAGATCGCGATTGATCGCGAGGTCGCGGTGGTTCTTGAGCAACCGTTTGAGGTCGGACGGTCCAGCGCGCAGCGTGAGCAAAAAGTCTGTGCACTGCTGCCAATCCAGCAGATCGGGTGTTGACGTCCTCGCGCGCATTCGCTCACAGAGGCGATCACGTTCGACGCTGGGGGGCTTCGAAAAGCCCAAGAGGAACACTTCATCGTCGAGCGGGTCGCCGAGGTGAAAAAGGTAGGTCTGTTCGAAGACGGTGACGAACGTCTTGATCACGGAGAGCGCAGGGAGGTCGCCGTTGCTCAGCGGGACCCAAAGAAGCATCACGCCTCGTGGCGACAGGCGCGCGTGTGCTGTTTCGAAGTGCTCCACGGTGTAGAGACGCAGCGCAGCCTCGCTGATCAGCATCATCGAGTCCGACACGATCACATCGTGCAGTGCGTCGTTTGCGCGAAGGAAGCGACGACCATCTTGAATGTGAATTCGAACTCGTGAGTCATGGCTCGCATTTTGGTTGAGAAATGGAAAGTGTGCGTTCGCGATGCGAATCATGTCCGCATCGATTTCGATCAAATCGAGTCTACGCGGCTCGTGGAGGAGGACGACCCGGGGAATTTCTCCGACGCCGTATCCTACTTCGGCGACGCGCGGCCGATCCGGCGCGAAGAGCATCGGCAGGTGCCCTTGGTATTGTTGCGTGCGACGGCGGGTGTAGTTCGTGCTGCCCGAGATGTAGGGGCCGCCGTAGAGCATGCGAGCGCTTTGCGTGTCGACCACCGAGAGCACTTCGAGCGCGTTTTCTTCGAGGGCGACGACTTTGGCGCTGCCAGGCTCGGCGTGCGCGCGGACGAGTCGCTCAAGACTTCTGCTTTGGGCGCTCGTCACGACCAGCACTGCCATCAGCAGCGGTGCGATGCTGCGCCGATAGATGGGCGCACGGGCGCAGACCAGAACCGCGAGAAGTAGATGCACCACCGCAAGTGCGCAAAGCGTATGCTCGGTGCCGACAAGTGGCAGCAGTAGCAAGCCCGATGCGAATGCGCCTGCCACGCTGCCGAGCGTGTTGCTCATCAGGGCAAGTCCCATGGTCTTGGCTTGCGCTTGGGAAGTGCTCGTAGCTCGACCACAGAGGCGGGAGATGATCGTGGGAAAGAGTGCGCCAAAACCCACCCCGGGCAACGCGAGCGCAGCGCATGCGACTACGCGCGCAAGCATCTGGTTTGCGCTCGTATCGTACGTCCACGCCGTCGCAGGAATGGCACATGCCATGCTCAGCGCGATGAATAAGTGAAGCGTGTGAGGCTTGAGCAGGCGAGCTCTGCGGCTGGTAAGCAGGCTCCCCAAACCAATGGCGCCAATGTACACCGCGAGGAGCGTGGCAAAGACCGATATCGAACCGTGTATGACGAACGAGATGATGCGAAACCAAGCGATCTCGAAGCTGATTCCGGTGAAACCAACCAAGCCGTAGTACACGAGCCAGCGCGTTTGCCGTTCGGAGCTTGGCGATCTGTCCACGGGCTCGTCGGGTGCGCGCGAAGCGTTTTTGCGTGGCGCCCTGGAGGCGAAGAGCGCCAACATCGCAGCGGCGATCGCAGCGGCTGTCGTCATGCCTAGCGTATTGAGGTAACCGAATGTACGGACGAGGGTGGGCAACAGCCCGGCGCCCAGGGCCGAGCCGAGCGTCGCCAAGCCATAGAGCAAACCGAGCGCATGCCCGCTGTGACCCCTCGCGCGCACGACCGCCGCGAGCGCTGGCAAGCAACCGCCGAAGAGAAAACAGGGAACGAACATAAAGAGGCTGGCGATACCGATAAGCGCCGCCGCGCTGAGTTGTGGGCTGTCGAACGCCCCCTGCAGCCGCATGAAAGCGACCGTACCGAGCGCGCAGCTCAAAGCGGCCCCGCTTTCGAGCGCGGCATAGAGCTGGAAGGGCTTTAGGCCGCGGCCCACGTCTTGCGACCACCACCAGCTGCCCAGCGCGGTGCCCAAGAGGAATACCGCAACGACTGCGCTTGCCGCCTGTGTCGTACTTCCTAAGACGGAGGTGAACACTCTAAGCCACAGCACTTCGTAGAGAAGACCGACGGCACCAGAGCCGACGGCGAGGTACCACGCAAACCTTGGCGAGCTCAGATGTTTCTGGTGATCCAATTTCGACGACGTTTGCGGTGGCGGTGCCATCGCTCACAGAGGGGCACGAGCGCGAACGAAAGCACGACGGCAGCGATGACGCACCCCCAGATGGGCAACGAGAATGCTGCCGCGGAGGCGACGGTGATAACGAGTAGGTGGACGACGTAGAAAAATAGAGGAACACGTCCGATGGTTTCAAGTTGCGCGCGGATCAGTCGCGGTAGTCGTTTCACCAACCAAGCGTGCGCGAAGAACATGGTCAGTGCGAACAGCGAGTAAGACGGGCTCGCGGGGTATTTGGACATGAGCCAAAAGGAGTTGTCGGAGGGGAAGAGGTTGGCCGCTCCAATCCACGCGCGCGCAACGACGAACGAGACGGCGCACGTCAAAAACGCCACACCTCGCGGTAGCGTTTCGTTCCTCAAGGCTGCGGCGATGCCTTGCCCCAAGAGCACAAAGCCGGTCCATGGCAGCACCGTGTAGAGGACCACAAGCGGCCCCGACTGGCCTGCACGATACAGCAAGGTCGCAAGCAGTTGGGACAGCGGGACGACCTCAAGAAGGCGGTAACCGAAGATGAGCACCAACGCGGTGACCAACGCCAACGCGTTCGAGGCGCGAACGAAGGGCACGTTTAGGCAAAGGGCCACTCCGATTGCCGAGAGCACACCCCAAAACCAAACACCTTGGAAGGTGACGGCCGCATGCAAGAGCAGAGCTTCAACCACGATAAGAAAGACGCCCCGTTCCAGCAGTCTTCGCCCGAAGTGAGTCTTGCTCTTTGTCAGCGCGAGGCGAATCGAAACACCTGCCAGGATACAGAAAGCCGGTGCCACGAAATGCGAGCCAAGTCGCGCGACGAGGTCGAGGGTTGAAGCAACGTCCGGTGGCGGACCGTAGCCAAGCTCACCTTGGACGCGACTCGGGCTGAAGGCGTCGCAGACGTGATCGAAGGCCATCCAAAGCATCACCCAACCCCGTAGCTCGTCGATGCCTCGAACTCGCGTCGACGCCGCCGAAGCCGAGCCGTTCTTGGGTGCGCCTGTGATGCAGAACAGTATCGCAAAATAAGCAGACGGGGAACTTAAGGCCGAGGACTGTTACGCTCCGAGTCATGATCTTGCGCGATCCAGTCCACGGTCTGATTTCCTTCGAGGATGATGATGAGACGCTTGTGCTCCGCCTGCTCCAATGCTCCGAGGTGCAGCGCTTGCGGCGCGTCAAACAGCTCGGTCTTACCTCGCTCGTTTTTCCGGGGGCCGAACACACACGGTTTTCTCACGCATTAGGAACTGCGCACGTGATGGTCCGCTTGCTCAGTCGTCTGGAGCGGGATCAAGCCCGCGTTCCCGTCGATGTCCGCATCGACAAGGCCGACCGCGCTGATGCGCTTGCGGCCGCGGTGCTGCACGACTTGGGACACGGTCCGTTTTCACACCTTTTTGAGGAGTTGCTGCCGTCGGCCAAAAGCCACGAGCATTGGACCGCAGCGATCTTGGTCGACCCCGAAACCGACGTACATCGCGTTCTTGAGGGGTGGAGCCAGGGCATGGCCGGTCGAGTCGCCCGGATGCTTCACGGCGAGCATCGTCTCGGCTACTTGGCTCGCGCGGTCAGCGGCATGATCGATGTTGACCGCGCGGATTATCTGCTTCGCGACTCGCTCATGACCGGCGCCCGCTATGGCCTTTACGACCTCGACTGGGTTCTAGAAGCTTTTTCGTTGGACCAATGTCCTGCCGGTGATTGGGTACTCGCGGTCGAGGGGCGCAAGGGTATCCAGCCGTTCGAGGGGTTTTTTCTTGGGCGGCACTTCATGTACAAACAGGTCTATCATCACAAGGCGACGCGCTCGGCCGAGTGTCTCATGCATGCGCTCTTCCGCCGCGTTCTGGGGCGAGTGGCAGAGGGCGACGAGACGCTGCTCGTGCCGACGGCGATCCGTGATGCCGCGCTGTCGAAAGAAGTCTCGACGCGCGACTACCTCGCCCTTGATGATATCCAGCTCGGGTACTGCATTTCCTCCTGGGCCGCGAGCAACGATGACGTGCTCGCCGACCTCGCTTTGCGCCTCCTTCAGCGGCACCTGCCCAAAACGCTGCCGCTCGATGAGGTGCGGTTCTCTGCAGATCAGATCGATCGGCTTGAGGAGACCGTACGCGAGCTGTCGCAGACGCGGGGCTTTGACCCGCAATACTACGTATGGCGCGACGTCACCGAAGATGTGCCTTACCGCGAACCGACGGATGAAGGGCCGACTGGTGTTTGGGTCTCCATTTCCCACCGTCCGATCGAGCGGCTTGGAAACCTCTCCACGGTGCTTGGCGAACTACGGGCAAAGCATTTTAGGTCGGAGAGACTCGTGTTCCCGGAAGAACTACGCCCGGAACTCTCGCGGGTGCTCTAGACCGGTCTGAGTAGAAGGCTTTATGCGTTTAGGGCTGTGCGAGCGCGCTTGATTGCAGCCTCGGCGTCATCGAGTTTGATGTCGGCCCCGTCCGCGTGTCGCAGCGTTTCGAGCAACGCTGCAGGCCAAAGCGTTCCGTACTGTTCGACCCTTGAGGAGAGGGCGGCCACGGAGGCCAATAGACGGGTGCCGAGCTCGTTCGCCAGCCGGTCGGAGGCCGCGATGATTTGTCGCGGCACCTCGTTCACGGCTCGCGCTCTGCTCTGCTTGTCGAGCTTGCCCTTGATCGCGAACGCTGCCGCTGGGGCAGCGAGGGTGAGGAGCCCTCCGAGTGCGAAGTTGGTAAACATTAAGGATAAGCCGACGGCGCTCAGCGCCATCACGCCCACATCAAATCGAAATGAGTCGATACGCAAGTCGAGTTTCGTTGCGACGGGTCCCAGGGCTTGTTCGGCGTGCCGGTTCCAGTTGTCCTGAATGAGGGTTTGCGCTTCCTCGACGATGCCCTCGATCCGCGCGCCGGCTTGCTCCGTTTGCAGTCGAAGTGTCTCCTCAAAACGAGCGTGGATGTAGCCCTCAAGGTAACGCTTGATGTCGCTCACATCGGCGCTTTGCAGTTCGTCAGCGAGTTGTTGGGCGAAACGTTGTCCGAACCGTCGGATTTCCTCTTCTGTTTGCTCGATAACGGGTCGCGCGTGCTTCATGACGTTTTCGGCGATTGCGGCGAGTTCCTTGGCATCGGCCTTCTTGTGCGCCTTGAGTGACTTGAGCAAGGCCTTGCGCGACTCGGCGTCGAGCTTTTCGAAGTCTCGGGCGCGGACGATGAGTTGTTCGGTAAGGTTGAGGGCGCTGCCAAGCGCGTCACGACTATGCTCTGCATGCTCCGCAGAAACGTCCAGCGCGGCATCCCAGGGATGATGGGCGAGGAGCTTCGTTGTGCCGAGGGCCTCCGCGGCGTCGCGAAGAGCGCGCCGAATGAGTTTGACCTTCGCCTTGTCCAGTGGCTGATGGTGCTGCGATGACGGGTTCTTTGTTGCTTTCATGGTGCTAAACTCCGATGACATTGATGACTTTACTGACCCGCTCGTCGACTTCTTCCATCGTGAGACCGATCGGCGCGATGCCTTTTGCGTTTTTATAGAGCTGGCTTTCTTGGAAAATTTTCAGCGCTTCGATTCGTTTGGGTAAGTAGGGGTGCGAGGCAAAGAGTTCGTAGAAGCGCCCGGCGCCTTTGCGGCCTTCTTGCAGTTGGTCGAGATAGGCGTCGACGTTGAGGTCGGCGTAGAGCTTTTTCGAACCGCAAGCGAGTTTAAGAAACCCTTTGAACGCCGATTCGGGGTTGTGTGCGCACAAGATGCCGGCGCGGTCGCATGTGATTTCGGCCCGTCGATACCAGCCGCGGAGGGCGATTTCTGCCGGGGGAAGTATCCAACGGAAGAAGCCGCCGACCGAACGTTCAAGCAAGATGAGTACGGTGTTGTAGACCACATGCTTGTTTTGAATGTGCCCAACTTCGTGGCCGATCACAAAGCGCAGCTCGTCCTCGTCAAAGTGGTCTACGAGCGTTGAGTTGAGGACAATAAATGCGTCGTCATCGGTGCCAAACGTATAGGCGTTTACGTACGGGTTGTTCGCGACATAAAGTACGGGCGTGGGGACCTGTAAGCGTTCTGCGCATTCGCGGGCGATGGCGTAGATGGATGGGAACTGTTCTGGTCCGACCCGGATCATCGTACCCAGCATTTCGTTTTTTCGCAGGTCCTTGGCCATCCGAACGATCGAAGACGCCGCAAGCTCGACGGGTTTGATCTTGCGGAAGGTTCGCAGCATGTGCACATCGGCCGCGTACGCGTAGCGGGTAGGGCCATCGCCACCAAGCGACTCCCTTTTTCGCGCGCTCACGTAGGCCGAGAACGATTTTTCGACGGAACGGGCTTCAAGTTCATGACTCATGTTTTTCCTCTCGAGGTGTGCGTAGGCGCTGGCTCAGCAGATGAAACATACGACGTTCGGGATGTATTTCCGATCTATCAAAAAAAGCGGGGCAAAAACGGCGTGTGAAGGTAGGTTTGCTTTACATGGAGCGGCTCTTTCGCCTCATATCGGGTGTTACCATTGCGCTCGCTGCATCGCTGGTCTTTCTGATTCAGCCTTTTGTGGGGCGACTGCTGACACCGCGCCTTGGTGGCGCAGCGCAGGTCTGGATCGCTGTCATGCTTTTCTTTCAGGTCGCGCTCCTGGTGGGGTATTGGTCCGCGGATGCTTTGCGG
The DNA here is from genome assembly GCA_964487255.1 of uncultured Polyangiales bacterium. Lineage (GTDB taxonomy): Bacteria > Myxococcota_A > Polyangia > Polyangiales > CAZAQV01 > CAZAQV01. The sequence continues at coordinate 184,477 of CAZAQV010000004.1, forward strand.
CGCGTCGAAGGCTACCGTCGCCAGCGCCTGATCTACGTCGGCCTGATGCTCGGGGCGGTCATCCTTTTCTGTCTTTTCGGACGCGGAGAGCAAATGGATGACGTTGCGCCGAGTCCAGTGGGAGTCTTGCTCGGGCTTGCAAAAACAGTGGGGCTACCTTTCGTGATTCTCTCGATGGCGTCACCGATGCTGCAGTATTGGTACGGGCGAAGCCCATACGGTGTTGGCCGCGACCCGTACCGACTCTACGTCGCAAGCAACTTCGGCAGCCTTGCGGGGCTCCTCGTTTACCCACTTGTTTTGAGCCGCTACCTCGCGCTGGGTCAACATCGCATTGCGTTTGTGCTCGCCCTGAGCGTCACCCTGTGCTTGCTCATCGTGCTGGTTGTTGTGGATCGGGCCGGCGCTTCCGCCGCAGTCCATGTCGACGTCGCATCTGATCGTATGGGCAAACCAACCGCCGACGCGCCGTCTCCTGTGCTTTGGGTCATCACAGCCTTTGTGCCGTCGAGTCTCATGCTCGGCCTCACTTCGCTGCTTGCCATGGAAATTGCGTCTGTACCCATGGTGTGGCTCGTCCCGCTCGTCCTCTACTTGGTCTCGATGATGGTTGGGTTCAGCGGCGCACTGAGCGTCTTCAAGCTCTTCGTCCGAGGTGCGGTTCTCGTCGCGGGTACGTTTGTCATCGGAAAGGCGTTCGACCCACGACAAGCGGCAGTGACCTTTCTCGTCGTGCTATTCTTCGCGCTCGCGACGGTTTTTCACGCCGCGCTCTACGAGCGGAGGCCTCCAAAGCGAGCGTTGACCCGGTTCTATGGGTTTGTGTCGCTCGGCGGTGCGTTGGGTGGGTTGTTCAACGGCGTGATCGCGCCGCAGGTGTTTACAACAGCCTCTGAGTTTCAGCTCGTTCTCTATCTTGCCGCGCTGCTCTTGCCCTGTCTCCTGATTCGCCCGTCGAGCCGGCGTGGGCGCCTGCGTGTGTTCGCTGCCTGGTCTGTCATGATCGTCGTCGGTGTGTTTCACGGGCTCGGGGGCAGCAAGGGCAATGCGCTACATGCGCGCAGTTTCTTCGGCGTGTACGAAGTCAGCGATGGTCCCGACGGTTCCAAGCTGTTTTCGCACGGCTCAACCGTTCATGGCATCGAACTCGGCGCTGGGCAGCCGCGTCGCGTTGGCTACTACGTCGAGGATGGTCCGGTGAGCGATGTCTTTGACTGGGCGGAGCGACAACAGGCCAGGACGCTCGTCGCTGGTCTTGGGGCTGGGGCCCTCGCGGCATACGCTGAGCAGGTGCCCGTGATGAAGTTCATTGAGATCGACCCTTTGGTCACGGACCTCGCACGCCGGGAATTTAGCTATTTGAAGACATGCGGCGACCGTTGCAGCGTGATTCACGGTGATGCGCGCTTGGTGATCGATCGGATGGCTCGGAGCGAGTGGGACCTCATGATTGTCGATGCTTATTCGTCCGCCTCTGTGCCGATCCACTTGCTGACCCAAGAAGCGCTCGAGTTGTATCTGTCGCGTTTGGGAGCGCGTGGACTCCTCACGCTCCACATCTCGAACCGGATGCTTCGGCTCGAACCCGTGTTCGCTCGCATCGCGAACGCCGTTGGTGTGCGGGCTTATATTCGGTCGTACTCGCCTCCACCGGGTGCGCCCTTCTGGGTGAGCGCTTCGAAGTGGGTGGTGATGAGTCGTGATCCACATCAGTTGGACTTTTTCTCCGAGCGAGGTTGGACGCCTCTTGAGGCGGATCAGAAGCGCCCTTGGACCGACGACTTTGCCGATGTGGTCGGTGCCTACAAGTTCGGTGCCAGTTCGAAGTAGTGCGGACTTGGCAAGAGTCATAGAAGCGTAATTTGTGGGCTTCCTTGGGTGCATTTCATGAGAGCTGGGGTAGAGTACCCGGCACTATGAGTGGAGTGACGATCGTGGGGTCAGGACGTTACGTTCCCGGTGAGCCCATCGACAACCGAGCGCTTGCGCGCGTCATGGACACGAACGATGCGTGGATTCAGCAACGCACAGGTATTGCCCAACGGCACTTCGCCCCCGAGGGCGTGGGCTGTAGCGACTTGGCCCTCGAGGCGTCGAAAAGAGCCATCGAAGCGGCAAACTTACAGCCGAGCGACATCGATTACATCGTCTTTTGCACGATGACGCCTGACTACTTCTTTCCAGGCTCCGGTGGGCTTCTAGGGAGCAAGCTCGGTATCTCTGGTGTGCCTGCTTTGGACGTCCGACAGCAGTGCGCAGCCATGCCATTCGGGCTTCAGGTAAGCAATGCATTGGTCGTCAGTGGTGCCGCCAAGACAGTGCTGCTCGTGGGCGCCGAAGCACATGCGGGCTTCATGCCTTGGACCTCGTGGGAGGCGGTAGAAAAGGGTGGTGAGAAGGTCTCCGTTTCACCCGAAGAGTATGATCGAGGAACGCGACATCGTGGACTGGCGATATTGTTTGGTGACGGCGCGGGAGCGTTGGTCCTGCGAGCCCACGGAGACGACAATAGTGGCTTTCTGGGAGCGAAGGTGCATACGGATGGCGCAGGTTTTGACCAAATCTATATCGAGGGCGGAGGCTTTCGCCGTCGACCCCGCTGGACGCCGGAGATGTTTGAAGACGAGCTTCACATCCCCCGGATGAAGGGGCGCGACCTTTTTAGAAATGCCGTCACGAAACTCCCAGCTGCGGTGCGCGAGGTCTGTGCGGCTTCTGGTGTTACGTTGCAAGATGTCGACTGGTTTATTGCGCATCAGGCCAACGACCGCATCAACGCAGCCGTCGTCGAACGACTCGGCGTGGACCCGGCGCGTGTTCCTTCGAACATCGCACGTTACGGAAATACGTCTGGCGCGACGATTCCCATTCTGACCGATGAGATGCTGCGCGATGGTCGCCTCCAGCCTGGGCAACTGATTTGCTTCCTCGCACTCGGAGCAGGACTGAACTGGGGCGCTGCGCTGATGCGGATCTAATGATGGGCTTCGGGCTTCGACCCCAGTTTTTGCGCGTTGCACTCAAGGCGGGCGCCGCAACTGTGGTCGTGGTTTGGGTCATCTTCGTCGCGCTTAGCGACGGGGCGCGGGCGCCACGTGGACGGCTCGGCGGGGATTTTCCAGCTTTCTACGCTGCGGGAAAGCTCGTCGTCGAAGGCAAGGGCGCAGACCTCTATGAGCCCGAACAGCTCAAAGCTGTTCAGCGACCCTACCTTTTGCCGGACGAGCGAGACTCGTACCTGAAGTTCGCCTATCCCCCTTTCGTGGCTGTGCTTTATGCGCCGTTTGCCCTGATTCCGTATCGGGTGGCATACGCGCTTCATACGCTCATCATGCTTTCGCTCTTGTACTTAGCGACGAGGCTGTGCGCGAGGCAAAAGCGTGGGCAACAAGAGTCGCTCCTCGCGCTGAGCGCCCTGATCCTGTTTTTGCCTCTTTCGGAGGCTCTTCGCGGCGGACAAAATACGGTCGTGACGTTGGCACTTCTGTGCGCTTCGATTTCGCTCGCGAGGAGCAAGCGCTTTGTGCTTGCGGGCGCGTGCTGCGGAGCGCTTGCGTTCAAGCCGCAATTCTTCTTCCCCTTCGGGCTAGCCCTTTTTGTACGCTTTCGCTCCGTTTCTTTCTTGGTGGGTACACTCGGCGTTCTCGGATCTTTCTACTTGCTTGGGGTGGTTGCCCTCGGGTGGCTCTGGCCGCAGCAGTGGCTTGAACAGGCGATGCAGTTTCGATCGGAGGACTTCAACCAAGGGGATAAGCTAATCTCCCTTCTAGAACAGCTAGAGATTCTCGCTCTTGTCAGTATCCCTCCCGGTGTGGCGATTGCGTTTTACATTGTGGGCTCAGTTTTGGGCGCATGGTTTCTGCACGTCCGTCGGTCGTGGCTGGGCGTGGTCTGTATTGTGCTGCTCTGCGTTCCGCACTGCGTCTATTACGACGCTGGACTTCTGGCGTTGGGATGGCCGGGGTTGCTTGCGGGCTGGACTATCGACGAGTCGAAGCGTGAGAAATGTTTTCTCGCCCTCATCGCTGTCGGGGCGTGCATCGTGGCGTGGGGAACGCTGGGTACGCTTTTTTGTCTCGCCGGCGTGGGTTGGAGTTGGTACGCAACTTCGGTGGCACCCGCTCAGCGCGACGCATGAGTGGGCGAAAACGCGACCGGAGGCGCCGAAGGGTCCATCCCGAACTCTTCCCAGGCGATCAGCTCCGCCTTAATCTCTGATGTCGCATCGACGGGGTGTAGGGCGGCCGGATCGCGCTTTAGGTCGAACAACAACCCGCGTCCCGTGCGCACGTCGCGGGTAACACGCCGCTGGTCCACAACCACGCTGTGGCGATGAACGCTCCGTCGCTCGAGCGCTGCAGGGGCATGCATGCTTGAACATGGCTCCTGATCGATACAAAAGTAGAAGCCTGGCGAGGTCGGGCGGGCTTTTGCCGTGAGTGCATCGATTGTGGGCGAAAGCGAAAGAAGCGATGTGACACGCCGTTCACGGCGTGGTGGCACGCCTGGCACGGATACATAGAGCGGAACATGTAACAGCTCTTCGCTGAGTTCGATCGAGTGTCCAACGCGCCCGTGCGAACCAAAGCTTTCGCCATGATCCGAGGTGACGATGATGGTGGCATCCGCCGGAAGTCGAGCCAATAGGCGGCCGAGCGAGACATCGACTTCGCTTGCGTGCTTCATGTAATTTTCACGAAGCTCTTCGAAATCTAGCGGTCTCCCAGGACGAAGGTGGTTGTGAAGGTGGATATAGTGGACGTAGAGAAAACGAGGCCCTTGAGGGTCGAGTGCCTTCCAAACTTCAACGGCCTGCTCTTCGGTTGCTTGCGGCATCGCTCCGAGTTCGCTCTTCTGAACGACCCGGGCACCGCGAGTGAACCCGTCGAGAACTTGGCGGACGACACCTGCTGCGCCGGTATCGAAACCTCGAGCGGCCGCGCGTTCGAATAAGGTCTCGGGGATGCGCGACGGTTGTGACAGGTGCCTGCTTTTCCAACGATAAGAGGTCTGCGGAGGTAAGCCGCCAGTCAGTATACTGAAGATGCTTTGAACCGTATACGACGAGGTTGCGTATGCGCGTTCGTAGCGCACGGCGCCACGCTCAAACGTACGCAGCGACTTGAGTCGGTCCGAAAGCGATGTGTCGTAGCGCAGCGAATCGATGACGATAAGCACAGCGTCCCCGGTGATCGGCCGTGGCGCTTCGTTGACGCGTAGCCACGCCCCAAAGATTGAGCCGTCCCGCTGCTGCTGGCAGTTATCGTCCTCGGGGGTATCTCGGCGCTCGTGACTGCCCGGACTGCGGCCTGTATCGAAGGGGGCACAGTCCGTTTGCCCGAAAAGCACGCCGTGACCGTCTCGGTCGAAGTCGGACAGCGTAAACGCTACGTTAAGAGCCACCTGCGCAATGCCACGCTCTTCGAGGAAGTTGAGCGCAGAGCGATCCCGTGCAATCAAGAGATTTGCTGCCAAGAGAGCCGCGCCTGAAGCGAGCAGCGTGAGCATGGTTGTTCTTGCGGAGAGGCATCCGACCCATGAAAAGTCTGCCCTGAGTCGAATGGTCGCGCAGAGCAGATACATTCCCGCGAGCCACACGCTTTGTTCCCGATAGATAGGGTCTAACTGTTCAAGCAACGAGATGCTTCCCAAAGCCAAAACCCAATAGACGAGGATGGGACGCGATGGCTGCGCCAACCAGCGCGCAAACTCAAAAAGAAAAAGACAGAATGCGACGCGACGCGCCCAGACGAACCAGTCGGGGTCCAGATGCATCAACGTGGCGACCGCAACGATCACCAGCGTGCTGGAGACAAGGCGAAGAATCCGTCGCGCACGGCTCGAACGCGTAAGCGTCGTGGTGGCTCGTTTCGTAAGCACAAGAGCGACCCCCAGCGTCAGCAGGTCAAGGCCATGCTCGATAGGGTCCCAGAACGAACTTGCGCGCTCCATGAAGTTCCAGATGATCTTGAAGCCAAGCGCGAGCCATATGCCTACGACCCAAGCGTTCGCCTTCGGGCATGGCTTCACAAAGGCAAGGGTCGTCGCAATGGGAAGGGTAAGGCCCACGGAGAGTAGAACGATGGCGAGGATATCCAAAGCTCCCGTCGGCTGCTTCGAACGCAGAACCTCGACTCCAATCCACGGTAGGATGAGTAAAGACGGCGCAATGAGTTGGGCGTGCTTCATTAAGTCGAGCGCGGCGAAGCTACTTTACCTTCGCGAAAACATCAATCGAGGCACTCTCGTAGCGGAGCGCTCGCAACCGACGGCGGGGCGGCAGTGGGAGTTGCAGACTCCGATCCACGAGTCCCAGCGCAATCTTGATGTGGCGGCGCAAATCTTGATGAAGTTACCAATGCTTTCTATGGTGTCTCAGATGCGGCATTTGTTCTTTTCGTCAGCGCTGTTGTTGCTGTGTCTCTCGTGCGGCTCAGCACCCGAACGTCGAGCTCCGCCCAAAGGGGCTGAGTCGGACCGCGCGTGCCGACCGCACCTGCAACAAACCCCTGACGGTGATGGCCGCGACGTCGAACGTTGCGTGTTTGAGGGCAATCCAGTCACTGTGCGTGCCAAGCCACTCGATATGCACCACCTGCAAGTGTCGATCGAACTTCGAGAGTCGGTGTCCGGGTGTGGCGAACTTTCATTTAACATCGCTGCCCTCTACCCATCGGGCCTCAAATACGAGCAGCAAGATACCGTTCGTTGTGAAGATGTCTGTGTCGATGAAGCCGGCGAGGAGCCGGCCGGCTGCTACGACGCAGCGCTACGGTCGTTTGAATTGGTTGCGAAGTTCGAGCATCCTTTTCCCGGTTTCACGTTAGAGGGCCAGCCCGTCAACGGCAATATCCCCGTTACGGTGACGTCGAAGTACGGCAGCCTTGGTTCGATTTCGACCGTGGCGCTTGTCAGCCCCGAGTAGGAACTAGTCGTAGTATTCGTGGCCGAGGTGCGTGATGGTGTCTTCGCCTCGGATCCAACGAAGCGTGTTCTTCAACTTCATCAGCTGCACAAAAAGGTCGTTTTCCGGATAGATGCTAGGCGCGTGCATGGGGCTTTTGTAGTAGAACGAAAGCCACTCTTGCGTGCCTCGCATTCCGGCGCGTTGCGCGAGATCGGAGAAGAGGGCGAGGTCGAGTACGATGGGCGCAGCGAGAATTGAGTCGCGACATAGAAAATCGATTTTGATCTGCATGGGATAGCCAAGCCATCCAAAGATATCGATGTTGTCCCAGCCCTCTTTCTGGTCGCCCCGCGGTGGGTAATAGTTGATGCGTACCTTGTGGTACATGTCTCCATAAAGCTCAGGATGAAGCTCGGGTTGCAAGATCGTCTCAAGTACCCCGAGCTTGGAAACCTCTTTTGATTTGAAGCTGTCGGGGTCGTCGAGAACTTCGCCGTCTCGGTTGCCGAGGATGTTGGTCGAGAACCAACCTCGAATACCCAGCATGCGCGCGCGCATGCCCGGAGCGATAAGCGTCTTCATCAACGTTTGACCGGTCTTGAAGTCCTTGCCGGAAATGGGAACGCCCATCTCTTTGGCAAGTTCTTCAAACGCGGGCGCATCGACAGTGAGATGTGGTGCGCCGTTGGCGTAGGCGACTCTTTCCTTGAGGCAGGCGTATGCGTAGATCATCGAAGGGGAGATCGATGGGTCGCTTTTGTCGAGGCCCGCTTCGAACGCGCGCAGCGATTGATGTACATCGCCGACCTCTTGGTGCACCTCGGTCGACCCACACCAGACTGCGACACAGCGCTCCAAAGCGTGCTTCGCTTTGAACTCGCGAATATCTTCACGGACAGCTTCGGCGAGTTCACGCTTGCTGGTTTGTTTCTTCACGTGCTCACCGCGAAGACGCTTGACGTACTCGGGAAAAAATACCGACTCCATCGGTGTGATCTGACTGAGCTCGCCTTTGATCGCCTCGAGATGGTCCCGACTCAGGACGCTAGCTTCGACCGCCGCCTCGTAGGCATTGACGGGGAAGAGGTCCCAGCCGCCGAACACCAAGTCGTCCAGTGACGCGAGCGGGACGAAGTCACGAATGGCCGGCGTGCGGCCTTCGGTTCGCTTGCCGAGCCGGATGGTACCCATCTGTGTGAGGGAGCCAACCGGTGGTGCGACTTTCTTTCGCGCAAGCATGCAGCCCGCGATGAAGGTTGTGCCTACGGCTCCTATGCCGGGAAGGAGAACGCCGAGCTTGCCAGACGCGGGTGCCAGTTCTGAGGGTTGTTTCATGCTGTATCCTTGGTTCTTCGCGGCTTCGCTTCGCAACGAGCGATGTGCAAGTAGCACATCTCGTTTCTCTGGCGTCGCACGCTCATCAACATATCCTTGGTTCTTCGCGGCTTCGCTTCGCAACGAGCGATGTGCAAGTAGCACAT
>CAZAQV010000004.1:192964-207573 GCA_964487255.1 uncultured Polyangiales bacterium
CTCGTTTCTCTGGCGTCGCACGCTCATCGTTGCTGTGCACGAGTCGTACCAACTGGTTAGAGGCTGGCACGCATCATGCTTAGTAGCGCGACATGACTTGCGATTGGGCTGCGTGGACCGCAGAAAACCCCGGTAAACATGGGGTAGATGTGGGCAAATGTGTGTGCCCCGGTTTCACACCTGTGAGGTTTTTGCAACAGAGTTGTTGGCTCTTCACGGCTTCGCCTCGAAACGAACGATGCGCAGATAGCGCATCGCGTTTCTCTGGCTTCGCACGTTCATCGCGTTGGCTCTTCACGGCTTCGCCTCGAAACGAACGATGCGCAGATAGCGCATCGCGTTTCTCTGGCTTCGCACGTTCATCGCGTTGGCTCTTCACGGCTTCGCAACCAGAACTTGGACTTGAGGGTATTCAATGAAGAAAAAAGCGTTAATTTTGGCAGCAGGCAAGGGAGAGCGACTCGTCAACGGGTTCGCGTTTCCCAAGCCCCTCAAGCGAGTTCAGGGCATCCCGCTCATCGTGCGTATCATTCGCAACCTTGAGCGCTCCGGTGTGAAAGAGGTCGGCATCGTCGTGGGTCACCTCGGCGATGTGCTTATCCGCTCGCTCGGCCGCTACAAGTTTAGCGCCGAGCTGCACTACTTTTGGAACGACGAAGTCGACAAACCCAACGGCACCTCGCTCCTCAAGGCTGCAGACTTCGTGGAGGACGGCACATTTTTGCTCATGAGCGATCACCTGTGGGCGGCAGAGCTGTTTCGCGAAGTCGCGAGCTTCCCCCTGGTTGCTGGTGAAGCCGTGCTGGGCATCGACCGAGACATCCCGCGCTGTTTCGATTTGGACGATGCGACAAAGGTTCAGCTTGCTGGGTCGCAAATCGTGGCAATCGACAAGCAGCTCTCGCACTACAATGCGCTCGACACGGGGCTCTTTCGCATCACGCGGGGCCTTATCGACGCGCTCGAGTCGGTCAACGGACCGGATGGCTGTTCGCTTTCCGACGGCGTTCGCATTCTCGCGCAGCAGGGTAAGATGCACGGGGCCGACGTTGGCGACGCGATGTGGATCGACGTCGACACACCTTCGGCGCACGCCGAGGCAGAGCGGTTGATTCGCGCGCACGGCGAGCGTCTGCAGCCCACAGCGGTCGGGGTTGTCGCAGCCGTATAGTGCTAGAGTCTGACGTTCATTTCTTCGAGGGACTCAGCCATGGCGCGGACGAAGCCGCGCATGTCCTCGGGCGTGATGTCTCCCATGTTTGCCAGGCGAAAGGTAGCTTGTTTTGCGCCCTTGCCGGGGTAAATCGTGAACCCGCGATCGAAGAGCTCGTCGTGCAGCTCGTCGTAGCTGTAGTTCGCGTCGTTCGGCTCAAGGTACGCCGTGAGAATCTTGGATAGCTGCTCGTCGGGGAGCAGGCGCTTAAACCCGAGCTCGGCCATGCCTTCGCTCAGGGCATCATAACAACGCATGTAGCGCTCGTGTCTTCCTTCGACGCCGCCCTCTGCCTCGAGCTCATCGATCGCCCTAGACAGGGCGTACATCGTCTGTACCGGCGGGGTGAAACGCATTTGGTGCGACTTTTTGAAGAAGCGATGCTGCTCGCCGACGTTGAGGTAGAGCGAGCGTCCAGGGTACGTGGGAAGCTGCTCGACCTTCTGTCGTTTCGCGATCACGAAGGAAATGCCGGCCATGCCCTGAATGCACTTGTTGGAGCTCGAGATCAGAACATCTGCGCCGAGGTCCTGCATGCCGATCGGAATCCCCGCGTAGCTCGACATGGCATCGACGATGACCTCGGCTCCTTGTGCGTGCGCTAGTTTGGCGATTTCGCGCACGGGGTTGAGCATGCCCGTCGTGGTCTCGTGGTGGATGACCGCCAAGTGGGTGTACTCATTCGAGCTCAATTGGGCCTCGACCTTGCCAAGGTCGGGCCAGCTGCCAACCCCGAAGTCAAGCGCGTCGTGTGGCAGTCCGTAGGCCTTGGCGATGGCGGTGATGCGTGCGCCATACGCGCCGTTGTCGATGACGAGGAGCTTGCCTTCTGGCGGCACGAACGAGGCGATGGCTGCTTCAACGCTTGCGGTCCCAGAGCCACCAAACAATACCGCGACATGATCGCCACTTTGGTCAACGAGGTGTGCAAGCCGCGTTGCCACCGACTCGCAGATGTCTCCGAAGAACGTCTCGCGTGGGCATACGTCCGTAACGACTTGCGCCTCTTTGACGGTCTGGGTGGTGTTGGCAGGGCCGGGGTTGAGCAAAATCATTGCCCGCTAGTGTTTCGCAGCGGTGACTTCGGTGCAACACTAACCCGCTAGCGATGAGCGGTCTTTCGAGGAGCCGATAACTTTGAGACTCAGGCGGGTTGGGCGGCCTGGACGGAGTTTGACGCGGACTCCATTTGCACGATCTTGGGGTACATTTTGGCTCGAAGCTCGGCATATTCCTCAGGGTTATCGACTTCCATGAAGGGAAGCTTATCGCCCGAGAAGATCGACGCCTTGATTTTCCGATAGTGCATGAAACGTTGTGTGAGTTCCTCGTGTTCGGTCGCACGCCGGGCGGGCCCGAAGCCGCGGTACGCAAGACTGTCCTTCGGCGCGTCGGGATCACCCAGTAGCCAGTTGATTGAAGCGCGCACGAGCGGATGGTCTTCGGGCGCGAACTTCACGATACCGGTGGCCTCACCGAGACACGGAGAATCTCCGGCAAGTGCAGGACTCAAGCCCTTGCCAAGAAAGCGCGGGGCATCTTGTGTCCCAAATACTAGGACCTCTTCTGCTCCAGGCTCGTAGCGGTCGCAAACGAGAAGCGCGGTTTTTTCGTCCGACTCGGCGAAGTGATGCAAGACGTCTCGGTGATAGACGATGTCGGCGTCCATCAGCACCGTAGTCGCCTCGCCGTCCAAGACGCCAACGCCGTCGCGGAACGCGAACTGAAAGCTATGGAGGCTCCCCGAAGTCTTGATCTCGGGTGTGGGGTTGAGCACTGTGCGTACGCCGAGCTTCCACGCATCGATCTCGGCTTTCATCAGTTCGTGGCGATACCCGATGACAACTGTGATTTCCGAACAACAGGGTAGGGTTTGCAGTAGCTCCACTTGCCGCCGCAGAAAGCTGACCGGTGTTGTGTCCGAGGCTGAGCGGGGCCCTATGGGAAGCAGCGATTTGGGCGTGGTGTCAGTTTCCTCGCTCAGACGACTGCCTCGTCCTGCGGCCAAAATTACGGCATGCCAGCGTGTCGACATGGGGCGCACTCTTATGGATCAACGCTCGCTCCGCAAGGCGAGCTTCTCACTAGATGCTAACGCGCCCCAGACGCCAAAAAGTCCTTGAAGCGTAGGTAGGCATCTCGCGGTGCGAGTTTGGGACGCCCCAAGTCGTCGCGGGAGCCTGTCTTGACCAGCATACGAAGCAGCGTGGGACCGTCGGTCCCGAGGTGCGCCTCAAGCTTCTCTCGGAAATCGTCGATGCTGCAGGCAGTATCGGTACGGTGATAACCGCAGTGTCGGGCCACTGCGGCTGTGTCGATGTACGGGGATGCTGTGGGTTGGCCGCCCGTTGACTCGTGCGCACCGTTGTCGATGACGACGTGATGGAAGTTTGTTTGTCCCGAAAGCGTGGCCGTTGCCAGGGTACCAAGCTTCATCAAGAGCGCTCCGTCTCCGTCGAGACAGACCACTTTGTTTCGATAGCCACGTGCGACGCCTAGTGCAAAGCCCGCCGCACAACCCATCGAGCCGACCATGTAGAAACGGCCCGCTTTACTGTGGTCTTGATCGTCGAGTTCGTAGAGCTCGCGTGAGAGTTTGCCTGTTGTAGCGACGGTCGCGACGCGATGAGCGCTGTCGTTGAGGAGCGATAGGATGCTGCGCAGCGCCTCTTCGCGGGTGACCTCAGGGGTGTACTTTCCAGGCTTGGCATCTGAGGACGGGTCGGTTTCGACCGAGAACGAGATGGGGGGGGCCTTTGGCCCGCCAGTCAGCGTCCCTTTTTGGCAAACCCAACCCGCAGGAACGCCCCGCCCCAGCATGTCGGAGAGCTCCGCTTCAAAACTGTCCTCGCGCAAGTAGTGACCTTCGATGCCGCACAATTCGATGAGCTCTTTGGTGATCATGCCCATGCGTTTGTGCTGCGGTTCGTCGGGCGCACCGTCGGGTTGTCCGCGGTGTGAGACGAGTAAAACAACCGGAATCTGGTAGATCTCCAGCATGCTGGTGATGGGGTTGACCGCATTGCCTAGCCCCGAGTTCTGCATCAGGGCAAACGCCGGCTTGCCGGCGACCACCATCCCGGCTGCGATCGCCACAGCCTCGCCTTCGCTTGCTGCGCCGAGATAGTCGAGCTCGGGGTCAGCTCCCATGTAGTTGACGAGTGGCTTAAAATAAGAGCATGGCACGCCGCTTCCGCTGCGAATGCCGTGCTCTTTGAGAATGGTGCCGAAATCCGAAATATCCATTTCGCGCAAAGCTAACACATGGCGTCCTTCGTGCGAGTCGAAGCATTACACCCCCGGAACATGGGTTCCGGGGAAACCTGTTCCGGCTATTCCTGGTCTTCCGTGCCACGTTCGGTTAGTAGTTTCCGCACGCAGCGAGGTGAGCACTGGAGGAACGTCCCGATTTCCGACGTCGCCATCCCGAATTGATGACGCATCATCTTGGCGGCATCCTTTCGAGCGGCTGTGGCTCGTAGAGCTCGAGACCCTCGGCGGATTTCAGCTGCGCTAACTCCATGTCGAATGCAAATGCCGTAGAAGATGGAGCCAAGGTCATCTCGGGCTGTTTTTGCTTCCAACCAGCTGAATAGAGGCGTGTGTAGGTTCGCGGAGTTGGCTGCGAACAGGTTGGTCACTGTTTCGCGGTCGAGCGACTCGAAGCGCGAGCCGCTCGGGTTGAGTAGATCGGGGGTATTGGTCCAGGGATAACTTGGCAGTTGATCCAGTCGACACGATCCGGCTTTTACTGGGTTTAGTAGTACGTACCGGCACGCGACGCGAAGATGCTCGCTGTCCGCGATCGGAACTGAGCGAAAGCGATCACAAAACAGATTTCCGAAACGTCCCCACTTCTTGTTGAACCACTTCGCGTACTGACTGAGAGTGCACTGAAAGAATATCGATACGGGCGCAATCCGCGATGCGATCGTTCCATGAGCGTGTGTGTCTAGAAGTGACCAGCACAATGTGCGGACACCGGTGCATTGCGCATAGCGCTCCCAGAATGAGAGAAATTCTCTCTTATCCTCGTCATCGCGAACAATTGGCTCGCGGTTGATTCCTCGAAAATAGACGTGATGGAACTCCGCGTCTTTGTGTTGCCGGTTTCGTCTGCCCACTAAGCTCCTTATCGACGGCCAGTCACCAAGGTTGCTAGCTGGGGCAAGAAGGCGGAATAAGGGTTCCGGGGAGCGGTGTTCCGGCTAGGACGCCTGGTCGGAGTCGAGTAGGTCCGCCTGCTCGTCGAGGTCGCGCCAGTGGCCGAACGTATGCACCACATGGACCGGCGTACCGAGCCTAACGAGTCGATTGAGAAGCCCGCCCATCGACATGGAGCGAAGCGCCTCGGGCTCTTCGGCTGCAAGCTGCTCAAGCGCCTTGACGAAGACGGTCGTGCCTTCGCCGCGCAGTGAAAGTAGGCCAACCCATTCGCCGGAAGCATCTTGTTTGGTGACGCCGTCTCCCACCTGAACGAGCTCGCACGCTTCGCCCGCAATCGGCGCGACGTGTCCGGAAGTCTTGACAAGGTCGGGTGTCTTGTCGGGACGAGCGCGGACGCGGAAAGCTGCGTCAACCGCGATGGAGACCGGTGCATCCTGCGAAAGCAGGTTCTGAAGGATGAAATTGTCGAACAGAATATCGCCGTAGGTGATGACGACGTTGTCTTTGAGGAACTCTCGCGCTTGGTAGAGCGAGTAGACCTCTCCGGTGTTCTCAAAGTCATCGTTGTCGAAGTATTGGAAGCCGGAGATATTGACGGCTTCTTTCTTGTAGCCGCGCACGACCCCGATTTCCTTGATACCTTGGCGGTTGAACGCCTCCCGGTGCCAAGTCAGGACTGGCTTTCCCACGAGACGGAGCATCGCTTTGGGCTTGTCCTCAACGAGTTCGCCAAAGTTTCCCTTCGTAGCGGCCAGGACCACCGCCCGCGTCGGCTCTTCGTTTGCGGATGGCAGGTAACGGTCTTCGGCACCTTTGAGCTCGTCGACGTTTTGAATACGGAAAATTTCGGAGACGGGAACGATGTCGTTCTCGACGCTCATCAGGTCCTTGGTGTCGTGCAGCTTCTTCAGGTTCTGCTGTACAGCCGTGATCACTGTTCGCAGCGTGTGGTTTGCGAAGATGAAGTTGCTCACGCGCGCTTCGAGAAACTTGTTGATCGGCTCAGACGGGTATTTCGTTGGCACGATGACCACTGGGACTCGGTCGTCCCATTGCTCCATGAACGAGATGATGTCTTGGCTGTCTTTTCGCTTGCTGTGAACCAAGATGACGTCCGCGCCGTTGTCTGCGTAGGCCGTCGCGCGGAGCAGGGCTTCTTGTAGGCCCCAGCCGGCGATGAACGCCTCTGTGCGAGCGACGACGACGAAGTCATCGTCACGTTGGGTGTCTTTGGCCGCGCGCAACTTGCCGCAGAACTCGTCGACTTCTGCGAGTTGCTGCTTTTCACCGTCGATGAATGAGTTGGTCTTTGGAAAGAGTTTGTCTTCGATGGCGACGCCCGCGATGTTTCGCTGCTCCAGCTTGCGGATCAGCCGCCGCATGTTGTTGAAGTTGCCGTAGCCGGTGTCGCCGTCGAGCAAGATCGGAATGTCGACGGCATCCGCCATGAACTCGAGGACATCGAGCACTTGGGTCCAGCTCGCCTCGTTGTTATCGCGCACGCCAAGCGCGGCGGAGAGTGACAAGCCACTGCCCCAAATCGCCTCGAACCCCGCCTCTTGGACGAGCTTGGCGGTGAGGCCGTTGTGGGCTTCCATGATGATGGACGCCTCCTTACGGAACATGAGGTCTCGGAGTTGTTTTGCGGGAGTGACGGTTTTCGGTGTGCTCATAGGGACTTCTGGTCTTTTGGTGAGGAGGGCGCTATGCACCCTGCCGGGCCTTGGGGTAGCTGTGTTCGTTCATGGGCTAGCTCTGTTCGGTCCGGAACACAAATGCTGCAGGCCCCGCTCATCGGATTTTTGTTTGGATTCGTCGGTTCTGTCCCGGTGGCGGGCCCGATCGCCGCGCTGGTTCTCGCTCGCGGGCTGGCCGGTAAGTTCCGTAGTGGTTTCTTCATCGCGCTCGGCGGAGCCCTCCCCGAAGGGCTTTACGCGTTTCTGGCATTCTGGGGTTTCGATGCACTATTGGGCACTTACCCCTGGGTGGACCCGGTCTGCAAGGCGGTGGCCGCTGTGATCCTCTTTGGTCTCGGCCTCTGGATGATGCGGTCGCAGGGTGCTTCGGTCAAAGCCGCCGTTGCCGCTGACAACGCCGAGCGGACGCCCCGCCGAAAGTCGTGGTTTCGCAGTTTTACCGTGGGCTTCAATATTACCCTGTTCAATCCAACCCTGCTGGCTACTTGGGCGGCTGCAGTCGGCATCCTGCGCGGCACAGGATTCAGGGCGTTCGGACCCACCAATGGACTCCTTTTTGCCTCGTTCGCGGCTGTGGGAATCGTTGCTTGGTTTTCCGCAATGCTCTGGATCATCCACCATGTGCACGCCCGCTTCGATGACGGCGTGCTCGTCAATATTCGCCGCGGCTTCGGAATCATGCTGTTGGCGGTTTCGTTTTGGTTCGTGTGGCAAACCGCGACGTATCTGGCGTGATGTTCTGCTTAAGGCAAGCAGGCGAATACCGCGGTCGGGAGGCATGCCGAACCATACTCTTCAACAGAGACACAGATCGGGGTTTCGGCCTTGCGGGAGCATGCGTACTCGCCGTTTGAGTCGCAGCATGCCCCCTCAGACAATTCCGTCCATTGTGTTCGGCTCGTGAACGGTTGGCACTGCATACAACCGTTGTCTGGGTTGGATTGGCCGGCCTCGTAGCACTTGCCTTCGATCAGGCAGTCGCAAGAACCCAACTCATGGACGCATGGGTCAGTCAAGTTGCTGTTTGGGTTGCAGTAGTCGACAGTGCACGTGTATGGGTCCCTACAGTCTCGGTCCGGTCCTGAGACGCAGGCGCCGTCGCGGCAAGCGTCTTCAACCGTACAGACGTTTCCGTCGTCACAGCGGGCGCCATTGCTGATGTGATTGGGGAGGCATGCGCCACCTCCATCGCACGCATCGGGCTTTGTGCACTCAGTTTCGACCCTGCTTCCGCATGGGGTCCCGGGAGGCGAGAAGTTGGGCTGACAGATGCCGTTTCCGTCGCACGAGTTTTGCTGGTCGCACTCGCTGATGGGTTGGCCCGTGGGGCCACACGACGTTCCCTTGGGCGCAAGATTGACTTGGCAGTTTCCGTTGCCATCGCATGTGTCTGCGCCGTTGCAGGTTGTATTGGTAGAATCGCCGCAGGCTTTGCCCGCTTCCTGGTTACCGACCTCAAGGCAGCGGCCGTCTTGATTGCAGTCGATCTGGTACTTCTTGCATGGGCTGGCACCTGTCGGTGGGCTACAAGGATCGCCGCAGCCCAAGTCTTTGCACGAACCCAGACCATCGCAGATGTTGCCGTCGCCGCATGCAGTGCCCCACGGTGAAAATAGATTTTCGGGGCATCGCGCACCTTCGCCGCTGCAGCTCTCCGCGGGATCGCATGTGCCGTTGTCAGCGGAGGCCCGGCAGACAGCACCGGCCGTTTTTAGATGGTCGGCAGGACACTCGACACCGCCTTGGCACTGTTCAGCCTGGTCACAGAGTCCCGCGGGCTCGCGGCAGACATACGTCTCCGGTTGTCGCACATCTACCGGGCAGGCCTTTTTATCCGCCTCGCATTTCTCAGGAATATCGCACACGCCCAGTGCAGGACGGCACTCGGTGCCCGCAGGCTGGATGGCGTCAGGACAATCGAGGTTGGTGCCATCGCACACATCTTCAAGGTCACAGGTGTTGGGCTCGGTGCTCTTGGGGCGGCATATCGTGTCTTTTGCACGAGGGCCGATCCCGACGCACGCGGGAACACCGTCTGTGCACTGGATTCGCCCGATCTCGCAGCGCTTGCCCGTGCTACACGGCTGATCGGGCACGCAAGTCTGGCACTGGCCTTCGATGCACACCGTTTCGTCGGCTTGTGCGCCACACGTGGATCCGAGATCCTTCGCGGGATTGGCCGGACAGACACCGGTTTCACCGTCGCATTGGGCATCGAGTTCGCACTCGCCGCCCGCCGGACGGCAAACAAAGTTGACGTCTTTGAAGCCGACGCGTTTGCAAACCGGTTCGTCACCGCCGCACTCCCATTGTCCCACCGAACATGGTTGCTCTGGTACATCGCAGGGTTCGCCCTGTGGGCAAATCGGTCCGGCATCTGCGTCGGGCGCTGCGTCTACCGCGGCATCCTTTTCTGGAGAGGTGGGCAGCGTCGAGGGGTCGATGAACTCAAGCTCTGCGCACTCAAAAGCACCATCTTCGGCGGGTACACACCGTCGATCGAGTGAACAACGTTGCCCGAGGCAACCGTCTCCTGGCAGATAAACCCGAAGGTAGCGAGTCTGCTCGGCGAGGAAGCTGGAGGTGACCCGGGTTTCGGAGACGAGCCCGAACCCCGACTCCGTATTGCCGAGGGCCTCCACGGTCAGGCGAAACACGCGTTTTGCGTCCTCGCCTCTTGGAGCGATGACATGGCGCAATGGCCAGTCCAATTCGTTGATTTGGCGTTCGGCGATGCCGCTGGTCTCAAACTGCTCAGCTTCCTCAACACCAGGTCGTCCCGCGACGATGAGCTCGAGCTGAGTCGCGCGTGCGATGACGTCGGGATGGGCGTCGATCTCGACGATAATCTGTGTTGGGTCGGACGAGCAGGCGGCCGTCAACAACACCAGGGGCACGAGCGTCTTTGCGCGCATTAGATTTCGTCCTCTTTAATCAAAACTCGACCAAGGCCTTCGTTGCCGGGCCAAAGTCCCCTGACTGGTATTCGGGATCGCCGCCGCTTGCGAGAACCGCAATCGCAATGCCGGCGCCCACCGCGACCACGCCTGCGCCGATGCCAACCCAAAGCCAGGTTGAGCCCGTTTCTTCGGGAGGGTGGCTAGCGATGGCCTGAGCCGCAGCTTGCTCTGCGGCCTCTTTGCGCGCTTGTTCGATCTTGGCTTGTTCTTCGCGTTCGCGTTTCGCAATCGCATCGCGAATGGCCTGGGCACGTGCGCGTGCATGCGGGTGATGTTCTGATTTGTCCACAAGCTCAAGAAACTTTTCGTATGATTGAAGCGCTGTCTTGTCGTTCTGAAGCCGCTCGTGAACGAGTGCGATATTGTAATAAAGCATGGCTCGTTCACTCAGCTCGAGCGCACGTTCGAAGTGCTTCAGTGCTGCGCTGTAATCGGCTCGGTCATAAGCTTCGGTCGCTTTGATAAACTCTTCCCGACCAAGGTGGTCGCGTTCTTCCGCGCTCAGCTCGCTGGGGGGCTTGTCTTGCGCCTGCTTGTCTTGCGCCTGAAGTCCAGCTGCAGTGAGGGAGCCGAGGGCGATGACGACTGCCGCTAAGGTGGAGCGCATAGGCTCCAGATTACAGTTCTCGTTCGAAGGGCACAACGTGTGTGCCATCCACTTACGGGTCAGCCGCCCTGGCGCCTTGCGATCTTCGCCCAGGTGTCCTTGAGCGTGATGGTCCGGTTGTAGACCAACTGACCCGGGGTCGAGCTCTCATCCTGGACGAAGTAGCCAAGGCGTTCGAATTGAACCTGGGCCTCCGGGGACAGCTCGCTCGCATGCGGTTCGACCTGGCAGCCATCCAAGACCTCCTCAGACTCAGGGTTGAGGTGCTGGACGAAGTCCTGGCCGTCTTCGACATTATCGGGGTTTTCGACATTGAAGAGACGGTCGTACATGCGCACCTCCGCGTGTTTCGCGTGCTGAGCGCTCACCCAGTGGAGCGTGCCCTTGATCTTCCTTCCGTCGGCGGGCGTTCCGCCCTTCGAGTCGGGGTCCCACGTGCAGCGCAGCTCGATGATTTTTCCGTTCTCGTCCTTCACCACTTCGTTGCAGCGGATGATGCAAGCGTAGCGAAGCCTCACTTCTTTGTCGGGCGAAAGCCGGAACCACTTTTTGACGGGTTCTTCCATGAAGTCGTCCTGCTCGATGTAGAGTTCTCGGCTGAGCGGTACTTTGCGCGAGCCGAAGCTCTCGTCGGTGGGGTGAAGAGGCGCGTCAAACCAGATTTCGTCTTCTTCGAAGTTTGTGAGCGTGACCTTCAACGGTCGGAGTACCCCCATGATGCGCGGCGTGCGCGCGTTGAGGTCCTCACGGATTTCGTGCTCAAGGAGGCCGATGTCGACCACGCCGTTCTTCTTGGCGACGCCGATGCGGCGACAGAACTTGACGATGGCCTCTGGCGTGTAGCCGCGGCGACGCATCCCTGAGAGGGTTGGCATTCGTGGGTCGTCCCAACCCCTGACATGCCCTTCGTCGACAAGTCGCTTCAGGCGACGCTTGCTGAGCGTCATGAAGTCGAGTGCCAAGCGTGCGAATTCCGTCTGCTCGGGCGGATCCTCGAAGCCGAGGGTTTCGACGAACCAGTTGTAGAGATTGCGGTGGTTCTTGAACTCAAGTGAACAAAGCGAGTGGGTCACACCTTCGATCGCGTCGCTTTGTCCATGCGCGAAGTCGTACATCGGGTAGATGCTCCAGACGTCGCCAGTGCGGTGATGTGGAGTCCGCAGGATTCGGTACATGAGCGGGTCCCGGAGCTTGAGGTCTTTGGACTGCATGTCGATTTTCGCCCTCAGGACGTGTGTGCCTTCTTCGAAGTCACCGTTCTTCATGCCCTCAAGGAGCGCCAGATTCTCGTCCACGGGGCGGTCTCGAAAAGGACTGTTGACGCCCGGTCTATAAAAGTTTCCGCGACCCTCACGTATGGCTTCCTCGTCTTGGCTGTCGACATACGCCAACTCGCGGCGAACGAGGTCTTGCGCGTATTCGTAGAGCTTGTCGAAGTAGTCCGACGCGTAGAACTCGCGCTCGCCCCAGTCGAAGCCCAGCCAGCGAATGTCCTTTTTGATGGCATCGACGAAGTGCGTGTCTTCCGCAACTGGGTTGGTGTCGTCGAAGCGCAGGTTGCAGGCGCCCCCGTACTTCTGCGCAAGCGTAAAGTTGAGCACGATGGCTTTGGCGTGTCCGATGTGCAGGTAGCCGTTGGGCTCGGGGGGGAAGCGTGTTTGCACCCGGCCTCCGTGTTTGCCCTTCGCAACATCCTCGGCGATCATCTCGTCGATAAAGTTGCCCGGACCCGTCGCTGATGTCGCACCTTCTGAGGCCATTTTAGCCAGTTATCACACAATCAGGCGGCAGGCGTCTGTGAATTGTGGGGCGGCCAATTTTCGGGCAGCACGTGGGTGCGTCCTGTCGTCAATCGGCCAAAATATCGTCGTCGCTGTCGTATTCGTCGTCGTCGAGTTCTCCGTCCCCGTCGTCGTCGTCGTAGATGCGGAATGCACCTCGGAGTGCGGCTTCCACGGCCGCCCGAATGGCGTCGTTGCTGCCTTCTTCGACCCGCACAACCCCCTCGGCGTCGACCTCAGCGGTATCGAGATAGCTGCCTTCGAATACCTGCCGGGCTGCGACGGTAAAGAACAGCTTCGATGCGCCGAAGAGCGTTTGCGTATCTCGTGCCATGACCCGAATATCAGGGAGCTCCCCGAGGCGGACGCTGAACGTTCCGCTGTCGCCCCAGGTGCCGGCGAAGTAGGCCGCGAAACCTTCGAGTTCGGCCGGCGCCGTCGCTGGAAGGGCTTCTTCGGGGATGCTGATGTCGAAAACGACGGCACACGCCGCACTCAAATCGATATCGCCGAACATCTCGCTGCTGCCGCTGCCCAAGAGATTGATCACGTTTTCTTCTTCGTAGCGTGCGTACTCGTTGCTGCAATCGGTGCCCGAATAGAGTCGCACGTCGTCTACGACCAACCACGCTTCGGTGACCTCGCCGGAGTTCTCTCCTAGATCGATGCCTGCCTGAAACGTTGGTTCGATGAGGGCGACGTCATTTCGCGACTCAACGGGGTTACCGACGTCGGTACCAACACAACCACAGACCAGCGAAAGCAACGATAGAGCGTACTTTATCATGGGTTATCCTCAGTTTTTGCGAGCGGAAATGCCTGAAAATTAAACTGGATGACTCGGTCGGCGTCCGACTCTTCTTCAGCCAGTCGCAAAATTTCGGCGCGCAGTTCGTGAATGCGTTTTTTTAATGCGTCGAAACGTTGCCGGCTTAGTGCCACCGTGACGCCTGAAACTTCCCGATCCCGCTGTGGAACGTCTTCGATGGCCGCGGCAGCGCGGTCCATCATTTGTCGATGAAAGTTTCCGATCGCTAGAGACCGCATCTCGTTGCCCGTCGAGATGGAAGGGTGACCCTGTTTCAGGGTGCCGTCCGGCGCGCGGACGAGAAGCCCCAGTTCGAGAAGGACCTGCAGAGCCTCTTTCGCTTGCGTCGTTGAAATCTTGGGAACGAGTCGGTTTGCGATCCAATCTGGGTCGTCGGTGAACGATTCGCATGCAGCGAGTTCGCGGATGGCGGGGTAATACCAGTGCGAAAGGTATTCGAAGGCGCTGCGCTCCAAACGCTTGACCTTTTGGTGTTTACGATAACTGCCGATGCGCTCCAAGAAGTGATTTTTCTCGATGGAGCTTGCGGCCTGTCCAAAACCAACCAAATCGATAAAGAACGACGTTTCCGACGGGCCAAGATCGAGTGCCTGTGCGAATTGTTCCGCACTTTTCATCGAGAGGTTCCGATCGCCATCGATCACCAGCTTGAGAAAGTTCGGCGAGCGCATCCCCGCACGCCTCGCGAAGGATCGATACGAAAACCCTGGCTGCGTACGCTTGCGACGGGTGTAGGCATCTCGAAGATACGAGCGGTAGTCCAAATACCCATAGATATCGAGCTCTTCGGCGTCTCTCGCAGACAGCACCTGTGTATTCTAGCATGGCCGTGTGTGGAGGGCACACTTCCGAATACACTGCTGTAAAAATAGTGAAAAAATGATGTTCAAGCTCAGTTTTGTATTCAAGTCGTATACGAATGGTGTTCGACCCGTGGCGGCGACATGTCAGTTTATGTGTGAACAAAGGAGCCCCCTCATGAGACCCACGATTGTATTCTTGCTCACCCTGTTTGCCGTTGGCTGCATGTCCAATGAGACCGCCCGCAAACAACTCGGACTTGTCTGCTTCCAGACAGCAGACGGCGTGACGTGCCGGGAGGACGCCGCGCTTGAGGATCAGGACATCGATGGGGATGGGACCATCGACGCGATCTATTGCGCCGACGACGCCGACACCGATTCGGACACCGACACCGATACCGACGGCGCGGATTCAGCGGCGTCAGACGATGACGATGACGATGATACCGACTCCGATAGCGATAATTGTGACGGCGATACCGACAGCGACGACGACGGGGACGACGATGACGACGACGACGACGACGAGGACGACGACGACGACGACGACGA
>CAZAQV010000004.1:207583-289841 GCA_964487255.1 uncultured Polyangiales bacterium
CTCCACATCCACAACCATGAAGGCTCGGTGATCCTGCATTTCCACGGTGGCAAGCCGCCGAAGGTGCATCGAGGCGATGACGACGATGACGATGACGATGACGATGACGATGACGATGACGATGACGACGACGACGACGACGACGACGACGACGACGACGACGACGACGACACGGACGGTATCCCGAACTGCAAATGCATCATGGACGGCGTTCCTGGTGACACGAGCGATCCAAATGACTCCAACTCGAACGATTCTGACGCGGGGGCTCCGCAAGAAGCCGCTGATGCGGCATCCGCCGACCCGTCAGAACTCCGCTAGTTGATGGCTCCCTCGCGCACCAATCCACACACCCACTCGCAGTGCGCGGGGGAGCCCCCTTTAATCTTAGCGTCGACAGTGTTTGCGATCCTCGCCGTGCTCGTGGGAGCTGCCACGTATGCGCCCGCTCGCTTCTCCTCATGGATGCAGGAGGACGGATGGGCCGAGTGGGCGACGGTCTACTTCTTCTTGCTTGCAGGGATGCTCTGGCTCGTTCGTGGTTGGCGGGCGCATCGCGCGCAGTCCGGGCAAGTGGCCAACCGTATCGCGACCTTCGGTTTTTTCTCACTCGGCTTGTTTTGTTTCTTCGTAGCCGGAGAGGAGCTCTCTTGGGGGCAGCGTCTCTTCGCCTTCCAGCCTCCCGAAATTTTCCTTGAGAACAACTTTCAGCAGGAAGCGAACCTGCATAACTTTCTCACGCACAAGGAACTTGCAGGGATCCCGCTCGACAGCCGCTTTTTGGTGGCGCTGATCGCGCTCGGCTTTGGCGTCTTGCTCCCCATGCTGGCCAGCGTTCTCGGTCGTCGCCTCTCGTTTCTTGTTGCGCTCGGGCCGCGTTGGATTTGGGCTCCCGCGTTCGTGGGCGTCGCCGTTGCAGAGCTGAGCTATCCCTTCGATCTGACCGGGGAGGCTGCCGAGATGGGCCTTGCGATGTTGTTCGCTGCGGATGCACTCGACCGAAACGCCTGCGTGCTGCCCGAACGCTGGCGTTCGACTACACGTTCGTGGCGGGCGGCAGCATGGGTCGGGGCAATGGTTGGGCTCAGTGTTGCGACAGTTCCGGCTACCGAGTACGTGGTCTACGGCTCACAGGTCGAGCTCCGTGACCAGACCACGGAAGAACTCAAGCTTCTGGCAGGCGATCTTTTACGTGCGGATGCCCGGGGCGACTTACGCATCGAAGGGAAGCGACGGGTGCACAAGCGGATCTTTACCGCGATTCGTTCGGGCTATGTCTCGTTTCACACCACGAGCGCGTTTCTCGGTGGTATGGCGAGCCCCGCGGAAAGCAACGGGCCTGCGCGCAGAGATCGCAAAGGCTACTACCTCGATCCATGGAACAGCCCGATCTGGCTGATCTACGATCGGGATCGGCGAGTGCTCTCCATCTATTCCTTCGGCGCGAACCGGCGCCGTGACACGGACTTCCGGCAGCAGCGCGGCACCGTTGTGCCCGTCGGCGACGACATTGCCGTGTCCGTGCGGCTGTCCACATAAGGCGTGATTTTCTCTGACCCTGCGTACGAAAGTTGACTGCGACCGCGATTGACGTAGATCGGCGACGTCGACGTGTTCAAACGAGTACTCCATTGGCTATGGCCCTCGATGCCCGACCCCCGTGGTGCGAGCAGACGGGAACGGCGTGAAATCGAGTTGGCGCGGCAGTATGCGGCCTCCGCGGACGTGCTTTGGTACGCGGGTCATCGCTGCGCTGCGATCCACCACGCGGAACGCAGCCTCTACCATGCCATGCACCTGCCGCCGAGTGCAGAAACGGGTGTGTCCGTCGCTGCCGAGGGGGAACGCGACGATGCAGAGCTTTCAGCGGGCGCTGGCGCCTCCGAAACGCCCGATGGCCCAGAACATGGCGATTGCGGTGATCCCGAGTCCTCAGGCAACTTATCGAGCGAAGGCATCACGGTTGAACAATGGCTCAAGGCATCCCTCTCCGCGTTATCCGCGCAAGATCGCGAACGCTTACGAGCGGGTGCGAAGCACTTCGCAGAGCATCGGGTACCGGAAGTGGATCGCGACGTTCCGCTTCGCGGGGGCGCGTACTTTCGCGCGCTGATTCAGGTTCAGCAGGCTGCGCTGCGGGGGCACCTGCACAAGCTGCACACCCGCTTTGGAGTCTGGCTGCGGCGGTTTCGCACGGTTCTGCTGTTGGTGATCGTTGCGGGGTTGGTTGCCTACGGGGTGACTCGCCCGCCGGTACCCGCAATCGCAACGGCCTCATCGTCGTTTAGCGCGACTTATCCGGCAAGTGCCGTTATCGACGGCAAGTTCGAGTCGCGAACGAACGAATGGATCCTGCCACACAGCCGGAAGGTCGGCTGGGTCGAAGTGAAGCTCGGTACTCCTGAAACGATAGACAAAGTTCGCATTAAGAACGCCTCTCACCCCCCCCATCACACGTACGGTGCCAAGACCTTTCGGCTTGAGGCATACGAGGGCGGGAAGCTTGCTTTCAAACAAGAGGGCAGCTTCGGCAAACCCGACGTGAAAAGCCCTTGGTTTACCAGCGATAAGATCGGCAAGAGAGTCGACCGCATTCGGGTCTACGTCTTGACGAACTACGGGCCCGCTGGCGGCATCGCCGAAATCACCTGGGACTAGAGCGGCCCAGTCGCACTACGACGTAACGTGGCTCGCGCGGCTATCTTTGGCGCAAGGGGGTGGTGGTTTTGGGGCCGTCGTCCGTCTCGTCCTCGTCGTCACCGAGCGTGGTTTGCTCGCCACCCGAGAGCGTACCCGGCGCGGGAACGAACTGTGAGAACTCCGCATCGTCACCCATGACATCGGCCAGCAGGTTGGTGCCGAAGTCGATCGTGTCAGGGTCGACCTCCTCAAGCGCAAACTCTTCGAGGCTGCGAAGCTCGGCTTCAATTTCGTCTCTCCAGGCAAAACGCATGCGCTGCGATAGGTGCCGTCTTCGGTACTTGGGGTTGTGCTCTTCAAGGAACTTGATGAGGTCGTCGCGAAAATCGATTGAACTTTGGTAGCGAGCCGAACGAGACCGCGCCATCGCTTTTTGAATCACGTAGGCAAGCCCGTCTGGTATCTCGGGATTGATTTGCTGGCACGGTGTGGGCGTCGCCTCCCGCACGGTGAAAATGAGGTCGCGCTCCGTCGGCGCGCTGAACGGGGAGACGCCGGTTGTCAGCTCATAGAGCACGCTGCCCACGCTAAAGATGTCGCTTCGCCAATCGAGCTTGCGGCCGAGCGCTTGCTCGGGGGACATGTACTTAATTTTTCCCTTGATGATGCCCGCTTCGGTTTGGATGCGGCTGCTGGCGGCCTTCGCAATTCCAAAATCGATGAGCTTGACCATACCGTCATACGCCACCACCACGTTCGAAGGTGAAAAGTCGCGGTGGACGATGTTGAGGAGGTCTCCACGGTTGTCGCGCGCGATATGCGCCTGGTGTAGCCCGTCGAGTGCGCGCGCCATGATGTAGACATAGTCGTCGAGCGTCAGAGGCTTGCCGCGTAGCTGGCATTGCTCGATGGTTGCCCGCAAGTCTTTACCGTCGACGTACTCCATGGCGATGATGAGTGAGCCGTCGAGTTCCGTGAGCTCGTAGACCTTGGCGACGCCGGGGTGTTTGAGGTAACTCACGAGCTTGAATTCGTCGGTCAGCATGTCTACGAACTCGCGGTCTTCGAGGTAGCTGGGCAATAGCTTCTTGACGGCCACCAGATGCCGGAATCCGTCCAGGTCGAAGGTGAAACCACGGTAGATTTCAGCCATCCCACCAAACGCTATCCGCTCGGTGAGCTGATAGCGCCCAATCCGCCTCGCACGACGCATGTTGGTGAGACTACCGTGAATTGTGTTCGCCTTTCCACCGCGATGAGCCGATCAAGGCCGAAAAACGTGGAATTGTGCTGAGGATGTGCTGCTCGAATTGCCACCGACTTCGGGGCGTGCTACCCCTCCGCCCGAACAGCTAAGGTCCCAACCTTGGCGGGTCTCTTCGGAGGGCCGCCTTTTTTTTGTCCCACACGAACCGATCTCCCACATCCGCATGAACCGCACCGTCGCCATGGAAAAAATCGAAAGCCTGATCGAGCCGATCTGTTCGGCCCATGGGCTCGAACTGGTGTTGGTACGTCTCAGCCAGGGTAAGGGCGCGGTTCTGCAGGTACTGATCGATCGCGAGTTCGCAGCGCCACAAAAGGACGGCGTGGCGGTGGAGCACGGCTCGGGGGTCACGGTCGACGACTGCAAGCTCGTCAGTCGTGACGTTTCGACTCTTCTTGACCTTCACGAAGAACTGCTCCCAGGGCGCTACCATCTTGAGGTTAGCTCTCCAGGGCTCGACCGACCGCTCGTTCGCTTGCACGACTTTGTGCGATTCGCCGGTAAAGAAATCAAGGTCGAGGTTCGGCCTCCTTTGGGAGAGCGAAAGCGCTTCCACGGAACTCTCTTGGGGGTCGATGGCAACGACATTCGACTCCTCGAACCCCCGGCTTCCGATGAGGGAACCGAGGTTCGCATTCCGCATCCACAGATTACGAAAGCCAACGTGGTTTTTCGTTTCTAAAGAAAGCTCAAACACATGGACTCCAGCATCAACCTACGAGAAGTCATCGACCGCGTAAGCCAAGAAAAGGGCATCGAACCCAAGGTCTTGGTGGAAGCGACCGAACAAGCGATTCTGACAGCCGCCAAGCGTACCTTTGGCGTCAATCGCGAACTCGAAGCGCGCTTTAACCCCGAGAGCGGCTGGGTCGACTTGTTCCAGTACATGGAGGTTGTGGACGAGGTCGACGACGAGGAGCGCGAAATCTCGGCCGCGGATGCAGAGGCTTACAAGCTCGAGGCCGAGGTCGGTGATGAGCTCGGCTTCAAAATCTTCTACCGCCCGGAGGATGCCGCGGAGGCTGCCGAGCAGGACAAGAAGTTCGGAGACTTGCTCAAGCTCAAGCAAGCTCGCGGGGGGTTTGGACGTATCGCGGCTCAGACGGCCAAGCAGGTCATCATCCAGCGCCTTCGGGATGCAGAGCGCGAGAAGGTCTACAACGAGTACAAGGATCGCGTTGGTGAGGTCATCACCGGTGTCGTTCGTCGCTTCGAGCGCCACAGCAACATCATTGTCGACCTTGGTAACGGTGTTGAAGCTGTGCTGCCCAATCGCGAGCAGACGCCGCGTGAAAGCTATCGCCCTGGTGACCGAATCTTGGCGTACCTCAAGCGTATCGACCGCGAAGCGCGCGGCCCTCAAATCGTGCTTTCCCGTGGCGATACGGGGCTTTTGGTCAAGCTCTTCGAGATGGAAGTGCCGGAAATCTATGAAGGGATTGTCCGCATCGTATCCGCTTCTCGCGAGCCGGGCGCACGCTCAAAGATCGCGGTCGCCAGCCGGGACTCCGACGTCGATCCGGTAGGTGCGTGCGTGGGCATGAAAGGCTCGCGCGTCCAGGCCGTCGTTCAGGAGCTGCGTGGCGAGAAGATCGACATCGTTCCTTGGGACCGCGACCCCGCACGCTTCGTGTGCAATGCCATCGCGCCTGCCGAAGTCGTTCGTGTCGTGATCGACGAGGGACGTAAAGCCATGGAGCTTGTGGTGCCTGACGCGAAGCTCTCTCTCGCCATCGGTCGGCGTGGCCAAAATGTTCGTCTAGCTTCTCAGTTAACAGGCTGGCGCCTTGATATCGTAAGCGAAAAACGCTTCAAGGAAATGGAGGAAGAGGCGCTCTCCGCGCTGGCCCGAATCCAGGGGCTCGGGGACGACGGCGCGCGTGCGCTATACAAGATGGGCTTTCGAAGTCTGGACGAGGTTGCCGAAGCACCCGATGAGGAACTTGCCGCCATCGTCGGAGACGAGCACGTGGCTGCCGTGCGAGGCGGTGCGAACCAGGCGCGTGAACTCTATCGCCAGGAGCGTGTGCGAGAGGCCTTGGCTGCCACCGAGTTGCTCAGTGAGCGCGACAAGCTTCAACTCATTCGTGGAGTCTCCGAAGGCGTTGCCGAAACCCTGGAGAAGGCTGGCCTTGGCAATATTGATGCGATCATCGCCGAGGGAGACGTGGATCGCTTCACCCTACGCAGCGGTTTGGGGGCTCAGCGCGGACAAGTGGTCTGGGACTCGGCCAACACGTTCGTTAAAGATGAGTGGCCGCAGATTGCGGCTGCGCAGGAAAAAGTGCGCGTGGCCAAGGCTGAAGCAGCTCGCGTCGCCGCGGAGCAAGAGCGGCTCGATGCCGAAAAGACCAACGATGACGGTGCGAACTCCGAGGCCAGCCAGGAGGCGAAGGTCTGAGTATGAGCCCGGCGCTTCAAAGCCCAAGACCTACGCCCAAGGGTCCCATTCGGACCTGTGCCGGCTGTCGTTCACGCGATGCGCAGGACGAGCTGTGTCGACTGCGCGCGTTTGAACTCGGTTCCGATGGTGCGACCGGTGCTGCTTCGGCACGTGGTGTATACGTTCACCCGCGCCAGCGCTGCATTGAGGGCTTTGTGGCGGGGGGCGCCAGCCGGTCATTGCGAGCGAGGGTTGGTGTCGATGCTGCGCTCGTTGAGGTGGCTTTACGGGAGCAACTCCGCAAAAAACTACTCTCCCTACTATCGGCTGCGCGCTCGAAGCGGGCATGCGCGGTTGGGGAGAGCGCCGTTCGTGAGGCCCTACAGTCAGGGAACGCGGAGTTTCTGCTCTTCGCCTCGGACGCGGCTGGACGGCGTAATTCGTTCGAGCGAACCGCCATGGAAGCCGAGATTCCGGTATACAGCTGGGGAACGAAGCAGGAACTAGGACAATGTTGGCAGCGCGCCGCCCTTGGCGTGCTTGCCGTGAGTGATAAGAGAATCGCGAAAGAGGTCGCGCGCGTGATGCGCGGACTGGCCGAACTCGCGGAGGGCGCATGACAAAACAGCGAGTATACGAAGTAGCGCGAGATTTGGGCCTCGATAACCGAGAGCTCATTAACCGTATGGCTGCACTGGGAATTCAGGTGCGGAATCACATGAGTTCCTTGGACGCGTCCGAGGTCGAGCGCGTGAAGCGCGCGCTCAACCGCGACCGGAACGAGAACCTGGTCGAAGAAAAGATCCGTCCCAATGTCGTTCGTCGCCGTGCGAAGAAGGTCAAGCGGGACGAGCCGAAGGTGGTCGAGGCACGTAGTTCGTTCGGACCACCGGAGGATGAGCAGCGGGAACCGGAGCTTGCTCCCAAGCCCGTGGAGGCGCCGGTGCGACGTCGCAAGCCCGCGGTTGTGAAGGCCGACGAGCAGCCCATCCCCGAGCCACCTCCAGTCGTTGAGGCGAGGCCGCCCGAACCCGAGGTGTCGGCACCAACTCCCGTCGCCGAAAAAGAGGCTCCAGCGCCAGAGGCCGAGGCCGAGGCCGAGGCCGCGCCCGCTGTCGAGGCACCGCAAGAGCCGGCCGACGAGCAGCCGGCGGCAGAGAAGAAGCCCGAGCCTGCGCGAGCGCAAGAGTCCACCGAGGCTGCGCCGGATGCAAAACCAAAAACAGATGATGACATGAGGCCGAGCGAGCGAGTCGACACCGTCGAGGTCGAGCGCGGGGCGTTGCCGCCGGGCGTCATCGGGCGCGGTCGAGCCGTGGCCCCGGGGGCTGCACCGCTTTCCGAGGAGGCTCGTCAGCGCATCGTTTCCGAGCACGCGGCGCGTCATCAAACGTCGCGTCGGCGTGAGCTTGGCCGCGCAGCCCTTGGCCAGTCCGGTCGTGGTGGTGCGCGCAAGTCACTTCCTCGCGGTAAGCGCCGTATGGCGCCGGGCAAGAAGGCGCAGAAGACCGAGATCACGGTGCCGAGCGCGGCCAAGCGTTTGATCCGTATCGAAGAGAACGTGCAGCTGCAGACGCTCGCGCAACGTATGAGCCTCAAAGCCACCGACCTGCTGATGAAGTTGATGCAGCTCGGGATGGGTAACGTTCACATCAACTCGACGTTGGACGAGGACACCGCGAAAATCATCGCCAGCGAGTTTGGCTACGAGGTCGAGAATGTTGCGCAGTCCGAAGAGGAAATCATCGAGGATGCGCGCGGTACGTTCGAGAACGACGAAAGAGATCAGATCCCGCGTCCGCCAATCATCACGGTCATGGGTCACGTCGACCACGGAAAGACCTCGCTGCTCGACCGAATTCGAAAGACCTCGGTCGCCTCAGGCGAGAAGGGTGGCATCACTCAGCACATCGGTTCCTACCGAGTCGAACTTAAGAAGGGTACGCTGGTCTTTCTAGACACCCCGGGTCACGCCGCCTTTACCTCAATGCGCGCACGTGGCGCCGAAGTCACCGACGTGGTCATCCTCGTCTGTGCGGCAGACGATGGTTTGATGCCGCAAACCAAAGAGGCCATCAGCCACGCCAAAGCGGCCAAAGTGCCGATGGTGGTCGCCGTCAACAAGATCGACAAAGAAGACGCCAAGCCGGAGCAGGTCCGCACGCAGCTCGCTTCCGAAGGTGTGCAACCAGAGGAGTGGGGAGGCGAAGTTCCGTTCATCAACTGTAGCGCCATCACCGGCGAAGGCATCGACGAACTGCTTGAGGCGGCCATGCTCCAAGCGGAGATGCTCGAACTCAAAGCAAATCCGAATATTCCAGCCGAGGGCATCGTCATCGAGACGTACTTGGACAAGGGTCGCGGCCCGGTTGCCAACGTTCTCATCAAGGACGGCTCTCTAAGCACCGGAGAGTTCGTGGTTGCGGGCTCGGCTTGGGGCCGCGTTCGCGCCATGACGGATGACCGCGGAAAGCAACTCAAGTCGGCGAAGCCAGGAACGCCTGTCGAGCTTTTGGGTCTCTCGGAGATGCCTGCGGTAGGTGATCACGTGTACGCGGTTACCGACCAAAAGAAAGCGCAGGAAGTTGCGGATTCCGCAAGGAAGCCAAACCTGACGCCGTCCGCAATCACCGCGCCCAAGGGACTGGACCAGCTGCAGGAAATGATGCGACGTGGCGAAATCGAAGAGCTCAAGCTCGTCGTCAAAGCCGACGTACAGGGCTCGGTCGAAGCGCTGGTCAAAGCTCTCACCGAACTCAGTACCGACAAGGTGGAGGTCAAAGTCATTCATACCGGAGTTGGTGGCATCACAGACAACGACGTCATGCTTGCGAGCGCTTCAGAAGCGCTCGTGCTCGGCTTCAATGTTCGTCCGGTCGGCCAAGCTGGGTCCGTCGCCAAAAAGGAGGGCGTCGACATTCGAATGTACGGCATCATCTACGAGGCCGTCGACGAGGTGAAGAAGGCGATGGCCGGTCTTCTCGCTCCCACGCTCGTCGAAAAGGAGTTGGGCAAGGTTGAGGTCCGCGAGATTTTCCATATTCCGAAAGTCGGAACTATCGCAGGTTGCTATGTCACGGACGGCAAGATCACGCGCAAGGCCAATGCACGGCTTGTCCGCGATGGTGTCAAAGTTTGGGAAGGTAAACTGGCTTCGCTCAAACGCTTCAAGGACGACGTCCGTGAGGTTACCTCCGGGTACGAGTGTGGTCTCTCGCTCGAGGGCTATAACGACGTCAAGGAACGCGACGTGGTTGAAGCCTACGAGATCGAGGAGGTCGCTGCGACGCTCTAGCGGCGCGCGTTGCGCCCGCTTTTGCGATGTATCTCGGCGTCACCAAAATCGTTATGCTGCTTCCTGGAAACGACAGCCTCAAAGGCAAACGGGCCGTGTTGCGACGGACCATGGATCGCGTGCGCGCGCGTTTCTCAGCGGTGTGTGCGGAGGTCGGGGCTCAGGACAACCACGGCCGGGCGGAGATCGGCTGCGCTGTACTTTCGGGCGATGCGACGCATGCCCAGACGATGATCGACAAGGTCGCGGCGTTTGTAGAACGCGACGCGCGCGAGCCGATCTTGGAGATCAGAAAGGGCGTGACGCGTTGGTCGCCTGTTGCGCGCGAGCTTGACGAGGGCCTTCTATGAAACGCTCGGCGCGCGTTGCAGGGCGACTGCAGACCGAACTCATGGAGCTGCTCCTTGAGGGAACGGTGAAGGACCCTCGTGCGCAAGAGGCTCTCATCTCGCGCGTCGAGGTGACGGATGATCTGCAGCTCGCTCGGGTTTACTTGCGCTTTCGGGACCCGCTTCGAAAACGGGCCAACGAAGAGCGTGCACGCGTCACGTTGGTGGCCGCATTGCAGAATGCCGCGGGTTTCCTACGGCGAGAGATCGGGCTTCGTCTCAAAACGAAGCGAAATCCAGAGCTTAAGTTTTTTTGGGATGACCAAGTGGATCATCGTCTGAAGATGGATCGTCTGCTGGCCGAGATTGCGGCAGAAGAGCAACGTCCCGTCCACGAGGAGGACGCATGAACTCCAATGCATTCGTTTCGCTCGTAAGGGAGAACAGGCGGTTCTTGGTGACGTGTCACCGCAGACCCGATGCCGATGCGCTGGGCTCCGCGCTTGGACTGACGGCTATCCTCAAACTACTGGGTAAAGACGTCGTCACGTACTGTCCGGAGAACCTTCCCGAATCGATCGCGTTTCTTGTTGGGTCGGCACAGGTTGAGAGCCAGATACCTGTAGATGCGAAGTTTGACGCAACGATTGTGGCAGACACTGCTTCACGTACGCTTGTTCCCGATGGTTTGCCCGCACGAGAGCAACTAGGCACGGTCGTCGTCATCGATCACCATGCGGCGTTCGACGATTTTGCGGACCTCGTGTTGCGCGATTCTGAGGCTTCGTCAACGGCTGAAATCGTGGCCATGCTCGCTCAGGCGCTTCACGTTTCAATTGAATCGCTCGATGTCGAAGCGGCACGGGCCATTTACGCTGGAATCGTTGCGGACACGGGTGGATTTCGATTCGCGTGTACGACGCCTGCTGTGCTTCGACTCGGGGCAGCCTTGCTCGATCGCGGCGTTGACCCGTGGGATGTTGCGTATCGGTTGTTTGAAAACTGGTCGAGCGAGCGTTTTGCCCTGTTGCGCGACGTTTTGGCAGGGACAGTTTTTGAGTTCGACGGAAAGCTAGCGTTCATGAAGGTGACCCAGCGCATGCTAAAAGAGACCGGTGCTGACGAACCGATGGTCGATGGCATCGTGGGCTACGGGCGTTCGGTTCATGGTGTCGAGGTGGCGACGCTCATTACCGAGCTCGATGACACGGCATGCAAGGTCAGCTTTCGCTCAAAAGGCAATATTGATGTGTCAAAGATCGCCAAAGAGCTGGGCGGTGGCGGCCACCGCGCTGCTGCAGCGACCCGCATCGAAGATGGTCTCGAGGCCGTGTGTGAGCTCGTCCGGCAAGCCTGCCGCAAAGCCTTGCAGAGTTAGACGGGAGTCGACCTAGTGGCACGGACGCGAAAGCGTGCGCATGTACACGGTGTCTTGGCCATCGACAAGCCGCAGGGATGGACCTCGCACGATGTTGTGGGACGCCTGCGACGCGTTTTTGCTCAACGTCAGGTCGGGCATTCCGGCACGCTGGACCCGATGGCAACGGGAGCACTTATCGTGCTTCTGGGTGAGGCGACGAAGCTTTCTCGCTTCGTCCAGGAGAGCCGAAAGACCTATCTCGCAACACTTGAACTCGGCGCCCGGACGTCGAGCGACGACGCAGACGGTGACGTGCTTGAGCGCGCGGGTGTCCCGCGGCTTTCAGCCGATAATGTGCGGTCCGCATTATGTTCCTTTGTGGGGGAGTACGAGCAAGTCCCGCCAAATGTGTCTGCGATTAAGGTCAACGGAAAGCGCGCCTATCAGCGCAGTCGTGACGGCGAACAAGTTGTGATGGCGCCTCGTCGCGTCCGGTGCTTCGAGGCGGAGCTGCTGCGCTTTGATGAGAGGCAGATTGAGATCCGCGCCGTCGTCGCCGCGGGCTACTACGTTCGGTCTTTGGGTCGAGACCTTGCGAGTCGCCTTGGTACATTGGGGCACCTCGTGGCGCTCCGTCGGACGCATAATGCTGGTTTCGATGAGGCGGATCTCATCGCGGTGTCCACCTTGCAAAGCGCCGATGACCCGAGAGTATTTGTTCGTCCCCTGCTTTCGGCGTGGCCGGCGGAAACGCGCTTGCGCTTGGGGGCATCGCATGCGGAGGCGTTGTCTCACGGAAAGCGCATCGCGGCGACTGAGCTTCCCGATGCTCAGGCTGAGCGCCTCATGAAAGGGTATCCGGAGTGCGCATGGGCCGCCGTCCTTGGTGACGGTGATCTGGCGCGACTGGTGGCGATTGTGCAGTGCGTAGAAGGCGAGATTCGCGTTGTGCGTGGCTTTGACCTGGAGGACCAGGACAGTGATATGGTCGGGGCGTGACTGAGCTTCGCACGCATACGTTGATTGTCGGTGCCGGCATGACCGGACTCGCGTTCGCCGACGCCATGCAGAAGAAAGGCTTCGAATACCTGGTGGCCGAAGCCGACCAGGAGCCCGGTGGGTATTGCAAAACCGTGATTCAGGACGGTTTTGTGTGGGACTATTCGGGACATTTCTTCCATTTTCGGCGACCGGAGATCGAAAAAGAACTCGTCTCGCGAATGACAGGCGAAGTGCGTCGAATCGAACGCCGCAGTCGAATCTTTTGGAAGGGGGAGTTAATTGATTTTCCGTTCCAGAAGAATATCCACCAACTACCAAAGCAGGACTTTATCGACTGCGTGTACGATCTGGTCTTTCGCGAGGAGGGCGAGCCGAAAAACTTCGAAGAGATGCTCGTGCATAAGTTTGGTCGCAGTATCGCCGATATGTTTCTCATTCCTTACAACGAGAAGCTCTATGCGACCTCACTGACCAACCTCGACGTCGATGCGATGGGGCGATTCTTTCCGCACGCCGATCTCGAGGCGATCGTGCGGAACTTTCGTGCCGCTGACAACCGCAGCTACAACGCCACCTTCACGTACCCGGAAGGCGGCGCGATTCAATACATCCACGCGATGATGGAGGGAGTCGATGAGCAGCGTGTGCTTTATGGCAGTAAGGTGGCAGAAGTCGACGTTGGCAACAGACTCGCGACACTTCAGGACGGTCGAGCCATTCGTTACGAGCGGCTGGTGTCGACCATGCCGTTTTCGAAGCTGCTCGCGGCGACCGGGCAGCAGGCGCATCCTGCGCTTACCTGGAACAAGGTGTTGGTGTTCAATCTCGGCTTCGACAAACCGAGCGCTGGCGACGCGCATTGGGTGTACTTTCCCCAACGCGACCTGCCGTTTTATCGCGTGGGCTTTTACGACAACATCTTCGGCACCGACCGCATGAGCTTGTATGTGGAGCTGGGCTATCCGCACGATGCGGACTTGCCGGGTGAAGCACACTCCGAGATTCGCGAGCAGGTTGTGACGGCCCTCAAGCAGGTTGGCATCGTCGACGGTCACAAGCTTGTCAGCCACCATTCGGTGGTCCTTGACCCCGCGTATGTGCACATTTCCGGCGAGTCAAACGCGCTTGTTGAGCAAATCAAAGCGGGCTGGGCCAGCGAAGGTCTTTACAGTATTGGTCGCTACGGTTCGTGGACCTACTGCAGCATCGAGGACAATATTATCGAGGCTCGCGATCTCAGCGAGCATTGGTAAGCTGGTTTTTGTCTAACTGGGCTTGGGCGGGCAGAAAGCTTCGGGCGCGAACTTGGGTCGGGCGTAGAAGTAGCCCTGTCCGTAATGGATGCCGCAGTCGCGGACGGCCTTGGCATCGTCGTCCTTCTCGATCCCTTCGCCCACACAGCGAGCGCCAAGGTCTGCGCAAAGCCGTGCAAGCGCGCGGACGAGCCTTTGGCGACGTGGGCTCTTTGAGAGGTTGATGATCAGGCCCATATCGAGCTTGACAATGCTCGGTTCGAGGTCGGCGATGTATTTCATGTTCGAGTAGCCAGCGCCCAGGT
The DNA here is from genome assembly GCA_964487255.1 of uncultured Polyangiales bacterium. Taxonomy (GTDB): domain Bacteria; phylum Myxococcota_A; class Polyangia; order Polyangiales; family CAZAQV01; genus CAZAQV01. Next base: position 221,418 of record CAZAQV010000004.1, read on the forward strand.
CGTCGATCGCCACCAAGACACCACGCCCGCGAAGTTCGCTCAGCACGATGGAGCACAGTTGAAAGTGCGAGAGGGGCGCTGATTCGGTGACCTCGATGTAAGTCGGGTGTGCGTGTCTAAAGACGGGGTCGTCGGGTCGCACGATCCACGCGTCTTCGAGTTCCGCGGGGTGGATGTTCATAAAGAGCGGGTGGTCGGGGCAGCTACGAATCGCCTCTTCTCGAATCATTCGACCGAGCGCGCCGCACATATGGGCCTCCACGGACGCCTCGATGAGTGCGGGCGGTGTGGTGAAGTCGGGTGAGGTGCTGCGCACGAGCGCTTCGTAGGCGAAGACATTTTCGCTGAGCATGTCGACGATAGGCTGGTAGACGATTCGTACGTTTCCCGTGTGCAAGACGGGTGGCACCGAACGGGGGTCGACGCCCCTTGTATGTCCTGGCGGTTGACGAGAGAACCAAGTCCCGAAGTTTCTGCCGCGCCCGCCGTCTCCCTCTACCACCAGAGAACAGTATACGGGACCTCGAGGGTCGCGGCGCCCAATTTCGCCCGCGGCTATGCTTGCGCGTCGTACAAGCCAGGCAAGGCAAGCAGCGCAGAGAGCTCGTCGAGAGCTGTCTGAACCTCGATGATCAGGCCAGGGTCGCGCAAGTCGTCGCCTGACAGGGTCTCTCGGTAGTGCTTTTCCACCCACGATTGGAGGCGAGCCTCGAGCGCTGGGGTGAACAAAACGGGCTGATGGAGTTGCTCGCGCTCCCTCTCGCCGAGCGGGACACGCAAGCGCAGGCATGCCGGGCCGCCGCCGTTGCGCATGCTTTCTCGCAAGTCCATGTAAATCACCTCGTCGATCGAGTTGCTGCTGTCCGAAACCAGACCTGCGACGACCGAACGCACTTGGGGGTCCTGTTCACATTCGGAGGGGGCAACCAGAAGCATCCTGCCGGTGGGCAATGTGATGAGCTGTGAGTTAAAAAGGTAGGTTTTGACGCAGCGCTCAACGCTCAGGGCGTCGTTTGGCACGCAGATGGGGTTGAACGCGCCTCCCAAACGGCCTCGTAGCAACTCGATCGCCTCACGTTTTTCAAAGGCATGCTCGTGATAGAGAAGTGTGTTTTCGTTGCCGACGGCGATGACATCGTTGTGAAATACCCCGGCGTCGATGGCCTCGGGCGACTGCTGCAAGAACAGTGAGTTTTGCTCGACGCGACAGAGTCGCGCTACGGCCGCTGAAGCCTCCAAGCTCTGCCGTGCGGGGTAGCGTTTTGGTCCTTCGATCGTCGCGCTCTTGCCAAACACAAATAGGTGCAGAGCAGCCTCGTCGCTGGTAAGACGAGTGTGATTTGCGGCTCCTTCGTCTCCGAATAAGGGGTGGCCGGGCAGCGGCGCATGGTGCGCGAACGCGTTGCCGGGGAAAAGCCGTTGCAAGATCGTTGAAGTATGGCCCGGCTCGAGGCTGCGGTGAAACGTTGCGGTGAGGTTGGCAGGAACGAAGTGCGTGCGTCCGTCGTTGGCGTCGGCCGCGGGGACGACCGTCGCGGCGTTCGCCGTCCACATCGAGGAGACCGAGTATACGGCGCGCAGCAGCTGAGGCGCGACCTTGTGAGCCGCCTCGACGACCTGGGCGTCGGAGCCCGAAAAACCGAAGCGCCGCAGAGTTGTCAGGTCGGGGCGCAGCAGCGGCGGGATGACACCCTGCACGATCCCTCGTTCCGATAGCGTGCGCATTTTCTGGAGCCCCTGAAGCGCAGCTTTTTTTGGATTCGCTGTCGAGTCTTTGTTGCTTTGAGACGCGATGTTTCCGAAGGAAAGGCCTGCGTAGTTGTGCGTCGGCCCAACAAGGCCATCGTAGTTGGCTTCAATGATGCTACGGGGACTCATCTGTACTAGCGGGTAGCACTAGCACATGATCGAGGCCCACCGGAGCGTCGAAGTCGAGTTTGAGCCGTAGCGGAGTGCCCTTGGGGACCGCGAGCGCGTGTTCTGACCACGTGTGGGTGAGCTCCCAGGTGTGCTCTTGGTCGCCCAGCCGCACGCGTAATGTCGTGTTCGGACTCTCTGCGCTGCGTGCGCGAAGACGTATTTCGCCGGGCTCGCTTTTCGCCGGTGCGGTGAGCCTCAGGCTGGTCGGGCGCTTCAACTCGCACCACGTGCGCTCGCGATAGTCCCAGTCGTGTTTCGCTGCACGCGCTCGGCAATCGCTTGGCTTGGGCGCTGGTCGCAGGCGTCCCCGTGTCACCGGGCCGACGTCCACGCCGCCGAGCAATCCACGATCAATAGCGCCCAAGCGAACCAGCGATTCGGAAAGATTGGTAAGTTCGAGTCCTTGCGAGAGCAGAGGCATGAGTGAATCGAGCGCCGCTGGGTCGCCCAGCTGTCCGAGTGCTCGCACTGCGCGGTTCTTTCGAAAGGCGTTGCGCTCTCTATTGAGTGTCTCGACGAGCGCCGGTAGCGCGCGGTTGTCACCCAAGTGCCCCAACGCATAGAGCACGAGGTGGCGCGCCTGGCTGTCGCCGAGCAGGGAGAGAAGTGGTTCGAGCGCGACCGGGTCTTCGAGGCGTCCGAGCCAACGAATCGCCTCGTCTCGCTCAAACCGCGACGGATGCGTGTACAGCGCGTCGACCAAGCCTGGAACCGCAGCGGGATCACGGAGCCTTGCCAGCGACACCGCTGCCCGAGCACGCAGCATCGGGTCGCTCGTTTTCATTAGCTCTCGGAGCGCATCTTGGGCCCGTGGGTCGAACATTCGGCCAAGCGCGACCGCGGCCTCCGCCGCAACGCGCGCATTGTCACCCCGCATGGCGTCAAGCAGCGCCTGTTTTGAGTTGTGGTCCGAGAGTTGGGTGAGTAGCCGCGCGGCTTCGAGACGCTTGGCGAGTTCGGCCTGCTCGTCGCCGAGGAGGTCACACAAGGGGTCGACCGCACGACGGTCTCCGAGGCGACCCAGTCCCAGGGCGGTGTCGTGTGCGGAGATGGTTTCTCCTTCGGGCGATGACTGAAGGCTGTCGAGCCAACCGTAGATGGATGGCATCAGTTCATCGATGACGTCGGTGCGTGTGGCTGCGAGGTTGGCGTCCTCGCGTGGGTCTTTGTGCAAGTCATAGAGTTCCCGCGTGCCGTAGCGCAGGTCTGCCACAAGTTTGTAGGGCCACTTGACCACCATTCGTTTGTGCGTGACCGCGCCGAATACGGGCGCTCTCCAATCTGCCGTTTCGCCTCGAAGGAGCTTGCGTAAATCGTCGCCACGCATGCTTTTGGGGATGGGTGCGCCGACGAGTGACAGAAGAGTTGGTGTCACGTCGACGAGCTCGACCGGTTTGGCAATACGTTGCGGCTCAAACCCAGGAACGTAGAACATCAAGGGAACTCGAATCTGTTCGTCGAAAAGCGTGGACCCGTGGTAGAGGCCGCCGTGGTCTCGAAACTCTTCGCCATGGTCGGATGTGAGGGCGATAACCCACTCGTGCTTTGTCAGCTGACGAGCGGACTTGATCAGGCGTTCGATCGCTGCGTCGGTGCGCTTGATTTCACTGTCGTAGCGGTCGATGTCCGAAGACCCAAAGTCGGTCGCGCGATACGGCTCGTGCACATCGAAATAGTGCGCCCAGACGAGCATTGGACTCAGTTGCTCGCCCTGCGCGCGGTGAATCTCCGCGAGAACCATGTCTGTCATGTTCTCGGCGGGCGCCGCGGTATGGTCGAAGCGTTCGAAGCCGAATGCGCTTTTGTCGAAGTCTGCCAGCCGCGTTCCCTCAGTATGGAAGATCCCCTCCGTGAAGAACGCCGCCGTGTGGTACCCCGCGCCCGCCAATGTGCTGGCAAGGGTCTCGTTGGGAAGGCCGACTTCGAGATCTACGAGCTGGTGAATGTAGTGACTGCTCATCAATGACGAGATCGAATAGCTTGAGTGTGGTGCCTGGGCGTAGGCGCGTTCGAAGACGATGGCTTCTTGCGCGAAGCGATCGAGCGCCGGCGATGTCTTTCGCTCGTAACCGTAGGTGCCGAGGTGGTCTGGACGCAGCGCATCGACCGTGATGAGCAGAACATTGGCCATCTGAGCAGGTGCGTCCTTCGACAAAGAGCGTGCGGGGCCGTCCAACGCCTCCGTTTTTCCGCGCACTTCGTGCTTCGGGAACAGGGTGCGCAAGCCCAGCAGTGCGGAGTGTGCGTTGGGAGCGCGAGGCGAGAGTAACGCCACATACACGTTTTGGTTCTGGTCTTGTGTGCGGAAAGCCAGCGACAGCGACAAGACGGACAGTACTGCGAGCGACATGGTGACGAGTCGTGCCGCTGGTCGGGCGTTCTTTAACACACGATGCTCGATCAACAGCGCGCACGCGAGGGAGCACGCCGTCGTGACGACGAGACTCAGCTCTCCGTGTAAGAACTCGTAGAGGTTTGCAAAGGCATGCTGATCGACCTTCGTTGCGAGCAGCGCGAGCCCAAGCATCACCGGGGCATACCAAAGACGGCGCCGGACGAGGGCCGGCCAGTAGCGCTCGATCAGCGCTTGAGTGATGACGACCGCGGCGCACAGCAACACGAAAACGCTGGTGATCCACACGCATCTGTGCGGCAGCGTGAGCATCTTTCCGCCGGAAAAGAGCTTGATGGCGATAAAGGCGTGCCATGGACTGAGTAAGATGCAGGGCCATGTCAGTCGTTGCCAACGTCGTGGCATCCAAGAGCAGGGGGCAAAAAGCGTTGTTCCGATCAGACACGAAAGGGCCGGAAGTAGCAGCCACAACTGAAGCGCAAAGAGCCCTTGGTCGGCCGGTTGTGCGAGAAAGAGCCACCCCGCACCGAAGTCCATGGACGCCACAAGTGCACCGCCGACAAGACTCGCGAGCGACACTTGGCTTGCGCGCAGCCAGGGAGACTTGGACCTCGATCGAGCCATCGGAGCCTGCGTTTTTATCGCACTCTGGCGAGATCGTGATCGAAAAATGTTGAGGTTTTTTCGCAAAATTCTCGATCGCCCTGCTTCGTGCCACAATACACAAAGGAGTATGCGCACCCTTGTCTTGGATCAGGGCTACCAGCCCCACCGGATCATCAGCTGGCAGCGTGCTGTATGTATGCTCTTTGATGGGAAGGTCGAGATCGTCGAGGAATACGACGACGACATTCGCTCGGTCAGCCTCACCATCAAGATGCCCGCCGTCGTCAGGCTCCTGCGCAAGCTCTCGGGCCGCAAGCGCGCCATCAAGTTCTCGCGCATCAATGTCGCGACACGGGACGATTTTCGCTGTCAGTACTGCTCAGGGCGTTTTCCGCTCAAAAAGCTCACCTACGACCATGTCGTGCCGCGTTGTCGCGGAGGTAAGACCAGTTGGGAGAACATCGTCATGGCCTGCTACGACTGCAACGGCAAGAAGGGCAAGCTCACGCCCGATGAGGCAGGCCTTCAGTTGCGAAAGACGCCAGTCAAGCCCAGTTGGCTGCCGCTCGTCGCGTTCCGAATCGACGCAGCGAGCAGCGTGCCGGAGGCTTGGGCAAATTGGCTGTACTGGCACGGGACACTCGAAGAAACCTGACGGCTCTCCGCAATCGTTCACAATTCATCAGCTCGCGTACATTGTAGTTTGGAGGGCTGCGCGCAACAGCGTAAACTGTGAGTCATGAAGAGAATGGCTTGGCGAAGGGCGGCGTTCGCATTGTTCACTGCGAGTGCTTTGATTTGGACGGGTTGTAGCTGTGACGATGACGACCCCAATGCTGCTGGGGATGGCGGTGCGGACGGCTCCAACATCAACACCAACGATGGCGGTTGGGTGATCATCAACGATAGCGCGGTGAAACTTGGCGACGGAAGCGTTGTCATCACCGAAGACGGTGGCTATCAGTGGGTATGCCGTACCGTGACATGCCAAGGAAAGATGCTTCAGTGCGGCGACTGCATCGACAACGACGGCGATGGCCATGCCGACTCACGCGACCAAGAATGCCTAGGCCCCTGCGACAACACCGAGGGCCCTGCACTCACAGCAGGCGTTGGTGGTGAGGGCGGAAACTCTTGTAACCGCGACTGCTACTTCGACTTCGGAAACGGCCATGGCAACGACGAGTGTCGTTGGGACACCTCGTGCGACCCGCTCGAGCCCGACGCGGTTTGCCCATATAGCCAGGCAGACGTGGATTTTGGGGCTGACATGTCATTTGGCGGCGGCACGCGTTGCCCAGGAAGCCAGAACGAGCTTTGTCTAAACACCTGTCGACCTATCACGCCTAACGGATGCGACTGCTTTGGTTGCTGCACCTTCCCGGAGCTAAGTGGTCGCGCTGAGGGCGAAGGTGGCGAGTGGGTTTGGCTAGGCTCGGGTGTGGGTGAAGGCGAGGACGGCGAGGGGACGTGCACCTTTGCCGACATTGAGGACACCGCCTTGTGTAAGCCGTGTATTCCTGTCGAAGACTGCTTCAACGACTGTCGACGCTGTGAGTTGTGTCTCGGCAAAAACGAGCTGCCCGCAGACTGTGTCTCGACTCCGCCCGATGCGAGCGTCGGCACACCCGACGGCAGTGTGCCCGATGCGAGTGTTCCCGAGGCGCGCTGCGCCGTCGGTGAGCAGGTTTGTGGGTTGCCGGGCGAGGAGCCTTGCCAAGAGGGCTTCTACTGCATCACGGGTTGTTGCAAGCCAGCCCTTCGCTAGCACCGAACACGCCCAACTGGAAAAAGGCCGCGCTGCTTGGCGTGGCCTTTTTTCTTGCGGAGAAGTAGTCTCCGCGTCGTGCCTGTCATCGAATCGACCGCGCTCGACACTGCGTCCAAGTCCTTTGCTGCAAATCGCACCCAGATGGAAGAGCTGTTGCGCGAAGTGCGTGCTGTCGAACAAGCCGTGGTCGCCCGTGCCGAGTCAGCGCGGCCGAAGTTCGAAAAGCGAGGGCAGCTGTTGCCCCGTGAGCGGATCGCCGCCCTAATTGACCCCGGTACCGAGTTTTTTGAGTTTTCGAAGCTCGCAAGTCACCGAATGCATGGCGACGACGGCGCCAAACGCGCGACCGGCGGCGGAAACATCACCGGCGTGGGCATCATCTCAGGTCGCGAGGTGGTGGTTGTGGCCAATGACAGCGCGATCAAGGGCGGGACCATTACGCCGATGGGGTTGCGCAAGACACTCCGGGCACAGACCATCGCGCTTGAGAACGGCCTTCCCATCGTGAGCCTGGTCGAAAGTGGAGGGGCCAACCTTGAGTATCAAGCCGATATTTTCGTGGAAGGCGGCAAGGTTTTCCGCAACATGGCTCGCTTGTCGGCGGCGGGAAACGTGCAGATCACGGTCGTGCACGGCTCTTCGACGGCGGGCGGCGCTTATCTGCCAGGACTCTCCGACTACGTGATCATGGTCAAAGGACGAGCCAAGGTTTTCCTGGCCGGCCCACCTCTCGTGAAGGCGGCGCTCGGCGAGGACGCCAAAGAAGAGGAGCTCGGTGGGGCGAAGATGCACGCCACCACGACAGGCACGGCTGAGTACATCGCAGGTGACGACGCCGAGGCGCTCGCGCTTGCGCGTGAACTGGTATCCAAGATCAAACTCGGCGAGCCGCCGCTCGCTGCGGGCTCATTTGAGCCACCAGCCTTTGATATCGCCGACTTGGTTGGCGTCATTCCCGCCGACCCGCGCACACCCTACAAGCCGCGCGAGGTGATTGCGCGCCTGGTCGATGCTTCAGATTTCTTAGAGTTCAAGCGAAGTTATGGGCGTGACACCCTCTGTGGACACGGCGCTATCGAGGGCATTGAAGTGGGCTTCATCGCCAACGCAGCGCCCATTCAGCCCGAGGGCGCAAACAAGGCTGCGCACTTCATACAGCTCTGTTGTCAGTCCGGATTGCCGATCGTGTACCTGCAGAATACGACGGGTTTTATGGTCGGTACGTCGGCGGAGCAACGCGGAGCCGTCAAGCACGGCGCGAAGCTCATTCAGGCGGTGGCCAACGCCAGTGTGCCGCAACTCACCATCATCACTGGCGGGGGCTTCGGTGCAGGCAACTACGCGATGTGCGGACGGGCATTCGAGCCGCGCTTTTTGTTTGCTTGGCCGAACGCACGCGTGGCGGTCATGGGTGGGGCTCAAGCTGCCGCGGTGATGGAGACCATTACCCGGGCCAAGTTCGAGAAGCTCGGACAGAAGGTCGACGATGCTGCCCTTGCGCAGATGCGTGAAGCGCTTCGCAAGAGCATCGACGACCAATCGAGCGCGCTCTTTGCGACCGCTCGGCTGTGGGACGACGGCATCATCGACCCTCGCGACACCCGCAAGGTCCTCGCACGCTGCCTCCGCATCTGCACCGTCGAGCGAACTCGACGTCGAAGCAATTTCGGCATTCCCCGCTTTTAGCCGGCGTTTTTCGGGCGCGGGCCGAGGTTCCGCAGCGGCGGGCCGAGAGGTATAGTGCTCTCGATGGCTGCGTTTATGCAAAGCGACGAGCACCTTGCCCTTCGCAAGGTCGTGCGGGATTTCGTTGAGAAAGAGATCAATCCGCATGTCGATGAGTGGGAACAAAACGGAGGGTTTCCTGCGCACGAGGTTTTCAAAAAGATGGGTGACCTCGGCTTGCTCGGCCTCAACCGCCCGGAGAAATTTGGGGGTTCTGGGCTCGACTTTTCCTACTCGGTGGTCTTCGCCGAAGAGCTTGGATCGATCAGCTGCGGCGGCGTACCCATGGCGATCGGTGTGCAGACCGACATGTGCACGCCCGCGCTTGCGTCTGTCGGCAGCGACGAGCTTCGAGAGAAGTACCTTGCGCCGAGTATTGCGGGCGACATGGTCGGTTGCATCGGCGTGAGTGAACCGCATGCCGGGTCCGATGTCGCCGCCATTAAAACCACCGCCGTTAAAGATGGCGATGACTACGTCATCAACGGCGGGAAGATGTGGATCACCAACGGGATGCAAGCCGATTGGATGTGCACGTTGGTCAACACCGGCGAGGGCTCCGCACACCGTAATAAATCGTTGATCATCATTCCGCTCGATGCGAAGGGGGTTGACCGTGCCCGTAAGCTCGACAAGCTCGGCATGCGCTCGTCCGATACGGCACAGATATTCTTCGACAACGTGCGTGTCCCACAAAGTAATCTCATTGGTGATGAGGGAATGGGCTTCGCCTACCAGATGATGCAGTTTCAAGAAGAACGTCTTTGGGGCGCCGCTAATGCCATACGCGCACTTGAGGTGTGCATTCAGGAAACCATCGACTACACCCGCACGCGCATGGCTTTCGGTAAGCCGCTGCTTGCCAATCAGGTGGTGCATTTCAGGTTGGCCGAGCTTAAGACAGAGGTCGAAGCCCTGCGTGCACTGACCTATCGTGCAACAGAGCTTTATGTTGGCGGCGAGAATGTCACGCGATTGGCCTCGATGGCCAAGCTCAAGGCCGGTCGCCTGGTGCGCGAGGTGACGGATGCGTGCCTACAATATTTCGGTGGCCAGGGCTTCATGTGGGAGTCGAAAGTGGCGCGCTTCTACCGCGACGGAAGGCTCCTTTCCATCGGTGGCGGTGCAGATGAGATTATGCTTAGTATCATTTGCAAACTTGATGGGATTCTGCCTCGATGATCCAGGACTTCACAAACCAGTTTGAGTCTATCGAAGTGTCAAGACGCTCCGAGCAAATCTGGGTCACGCTCAACCGCCCCGACTCGCGCAACGCCATGTCGGGTCAGATGATCGATGAACTGGGCAAGCTCTCTCGAAGGATCCGGCGAGAGAAAGCGATTCGGACGGTTGTTTTGAGAGGGGCGGGCGATCACTTCTGCGCAGGGGGAGACCTCAGCGATATGATGCGCTTGGCGAGCGCCTCTGAAAGTGAAAATGAGAGGAAGATGGCCATCTCGTTGCGCAGTCGTTCGTTCGGGCATGTGCTCGAAGAGCTCGACACGCTACCCCAGGCGGTCATTGCGGTGGTGCACGGTGCTGTGATGGGGGGCGGAGTCGGTTTGGCGTGCGTGGCCGATGTCGTGATTGCAGAAGCCAACACCAAGTTCAGGCTACCCGAGACCAGTCTGGGCGTGCCACCGGCACAAATCATGCCATTCGTATACCGAAGGGTGGGTGCGTCGCAGGCCCGGCGCTTGTCCGTGTTAGGTGGCTCGCTCGATGCACAACAAGCCCTTCAGTTGGGGCTGGTGCACGAGGTTGCGACGGCCGCCCGCCCGCTCAATCTTTTGACCACCGAGTGTGTCGAACGCGTTCGTCGATGCGCTCCCGGTGCACTGGCTGCGACCAAGAAACTTGTACGGATTGCGGAATGCCAGCCGCTTGCGAAAGCGCTCGATGAGGGGGCGCAGCTCTTTGCTGATGCGGTTGTGAGCGAAGAGGGGCAAGAAGGTTTGCTTGCCTTCGCGGAGAAGCGGTTCGCAAGTTGGGCACGAGGACGAAAGAACACGTTGTCGTGACTGGCAAAGTCCCGATTACCTGCGCGCTTACCGGGGTGCTCACCAACCCCGCACAACATCCGGTGCCCGTGACGCCGGTCCAAATGGCGACGTCTGCGAAGGAGGCCTTTGATGCTGGGGCGAGCATTATGCATGTGCATTTTCGCGATCAGGCTGAGGGTCGTGGCCACCTTCCCACTTGGGATCCCGAAGTCGCCGCGTCAATCGTCGACGCGATTCGGCAAGCCTGTCCGGACGTTGTGATCAACATGAGTACCGGTGTCGTAGGCAATGATATTCGCGGTCCACAGAGCTGTATGCAGCGCATCGAGCCCGAAATCGCCGCATGCAATGCTGGTACGCTCAACTATCTCAAAACTCGACGTGACGGCTCGTGGGCGTGGCCCCCTATGGTGTTCGACAATGCGGTCTCGAAGGTGCAAGCGATGCTGGACTCGATGGCAGCGTGTGGTGCAAAGCCTGAGTTCGAGTGCTTTGACGTGGGGATCGTTCGCTCAGTGGGAATGTACGCGCACAACGGGATGGTGCGGCGCCCTGACTACAACTTCGTGATGGGGGTCTCGTCAGGTATGCCGGCGGATGCAGATCTTCTCGAACTGCTGTTGCGCTACAAAAAGGCGGATTGCGAATGGCAAACGACGTTGATCGGTCGCCAGGAGATTTGGCCGGTTCACCGACGCACGATCGAACTGGGAGGCCGCGTTCGAACCGGGCTCGAAGATACTTTTTATCTTCCTGACGGGGCGCGTGCCTCGGGTAACGGTCAACTCGTTGAAGCGCTTGCGGCGATGGTTCGCGAGTGCGGTTTCGATATCGCTTCGCCTACGGAAACCCGCAGCCAATATGGTCTCATCTAGCAGTCGCGCTGCTCTCGAACGCTTGAATTTATTGCGGGCAGTCGCCTTCGGAAGCCACGGAGACGCCGGCCACGGCTGCGTAACAGGCGTTCGAGTAGTTCTTTCCATCGCAGCCGCAGACAGGGTCCACCACGTCTCTGCAGGCGTCTGGTCGAGCCGTGCATTCGCCGCTTGCGCCAGCTTCTCCGCATTGAGCCGCCAAAGAATACTTGCAGTATTCGTCGCGCCTGCATTTGCGCGCGGTAGAATCGTCACAGGAGCGCCCGCTGATCGCGCCGCTGTCGACCGCCGCGGCGTCGGTGCCCACAGCTGCGTCTGTCGCTGATGACCAAGCATCGCCGTCCACGGTTGCATCTGTCGCTGACCAAGCATCGCGGTCCACGGTTGCATCTGTCGCTGATGAAGCATCGCTGTCCACGGTTGCATCTGTCGCTGATGAAGCATCGCGGAGTGTACTTCCGTCTTGAATACGCCCGTCTTGAGTGTTCGCGTTTGCGCTGGTGAGCGCGGAATCCTGCGCAGTAGGGCGCGCATCCGTCATGGCGGTCGCATCTGGTGAGAAGGGGTTGTTGTCGCTGTTCCCGCAGCCGCCAAGTAGCAGGAGCCCCAACAGGTTCAGGTATATCGTTTTTTGAGTGATCATCAGATTCCCCTTGGTAGGTCTAGCTGATCAATTCGCGTCCGGAGGCGACGACCGGATTCGAACCGGTGAATGGAGGTTTTGCAAACCTCTGCCTTACCACTTGGCCACGTCGCCCGCTGTACTTCTGCCTCTTCGCTAGCCTTTCCCACGAACAGTGATTTTGCAAGTAGCAAAATCAGTTCTGGGGAAAGAGCGCTCATCGGGGCACTTCTGCCTCTTCGCTAGCAGAGCCAGCCTCTAGAATAGAGCCCACGAACAGTGATTTTGCAAGTCCAAAAGAAGTGAGATCGGCAAAGCGGAGGGCGCAGTGTGGTACCACCACAGCGGCGTTCGAGCGGAGCGACAAAATCAGTTCTGGGGAAGAGCGCTCATCGGGGCACTTCTGCCTCTTCGCTAGCAGAGCCAGCCTCTAGAATAGAGCCCAGTTTTTGCTGCCCCAAAAAGCGGCGAAAGTGCTGCGCATTCATCGACTGGCAGGGGCGGCGAACAAGTGGCATGCTGCGCCCGCAATGACCTCCAATCAGGCAGAAATCGAAGTTTCGTATGACGTCTCCAATGAGTTTTTCCGGCTCTGGCTGGATGACAACATGCACTATACCAGCGCGAGCTTTCTGACCGGGGACGAGACCCTGGAGCAGGCGCAATGGCAGAAGTGCCAGATTCTATACGACTACGCCGAGATGAATCCCGACAAACTGGTGCTCGATATCGGCTGCGGTTGGGGGGCAAACCTTGAGTTTCTCGACAAGCACAAGGGCACGAAGCGGGTTCATGGTATTTCGCTTTCACCCGAGCAGATCAAGTGGTGCAACGATCGCGGCCTCCCCAATACCAAGGCTTGGCTGCAGGACTTCAATACGCTCAACCCCGCGGACGAAGAAAAGTACGATGCACTTGTTTCGATCGAGATGATTGACCACATCTGCTCGCCTGAGCAGGCCAATCAGGGGAAGGCTGTCGACCTCTATCGCCAATACTTCAAAAAATGTGCGGAGCTGGTCAAGCCAGGCTCCTACTTTGGCTTTCAGGCGATCTTGCGCAATCGTATTCCGCGCACGCGCAAAGACATCGCGGATCTGAAGTTCACCGCAGACGTGATCTTCCCGGGTGGCCTCAACCCGCGTCTTGAAGAGCTTACCGCGGCGGTCAACCCCTACTGGGAAATCTGCGAGCTGCGCACGCAGCGGACGTCGTACGGCAGAACCACGGCCGAATGGCTTCGCAAGCTGCGCCTCCACGAAGGGACGATTCGCGAGAAATGGGGCGACCAGGTATTCGTCGACTATGAGCGCTATCTCGACACCTGCGTTCGCGCCTTCGATCAACACTGGTCGTCGGACGTCCAGATGAAACTCCGCCATATCCCGGGCTGAGATGCATCTCCGGTGACTGCGTTGTCCCTGCGCTTCCGATGCTCAGCTACCGCAAGTAGCTTCCGCTTCGTTGCTCGCTCCGCCTTGTCCTCGAAGCGCCTACCAGCCCTTTGCGGGCAGGGCCGTCGGTTCGACGCGGCTACACGGACTTGACCGAAGGGTGGCGTACCGTGAAGCGACAGTGCGCTGCAGAGGGTGTGACCTCATCATGCAGACCGTTGACCTTGGTCATGAGGGCAGCATCGAAGTGTGCGCGCGCTGTTTGCTGGCCGGGTCGAAGTATTCGACGGGAACTTTGCGCAGATTTGCCTTTCGCTGAGCGAGCACAAGCTTTTTATTGACCGGTACGGAGAAGGCAGCACCGCTGTGGCACAATGCCCCGCCTGTGGTGCGTTACCAAAGCGCCTCGAGTACGAGGAGAGCAGGGTTGAGTTGGCTTTTTGCGACGGATGTGACGCTCTGCTTGTGGGACCGCACGAAGTTTTCGCCATACGGGCGCATCACTTCGCCAAGCAACCCTGACGCTTCTTCTTGAGCGGCGACAGAGCCTTACGCGAAGGTCGTGGCTCTGGTAGAACTCGTGCCATGGCAGACAGCTTTTCATCGCGTGCAACCATCAAGGTCGACAACCAAGAAATCGATATTTTCCGCCTCGACGCACTGAGTAAGGCCGGCGTGGGCGACGTCGAGACACTGCCGTATTCGATTCGCATCTTGCTCGAGAACCTGCTCCGCTTCGAAGACGGAAAGACGGTCACGAAAGACGACATTGAGGCGGTTGCGAACTGGGACCCTCAGGCAGAGCCATCGACAGAGATCGCGTATCGCCCCGCTAGAGTCCTGCTTCAGGATTTTACTGGTGTCCCTGCGGTCGTCGATCTCGCCGCCATGCGTGATGCCTTTGCTCGGATGGGCGGCGACCCGTCGCGGATCAACCCGCTTCAGCCCGCGGACCTGGTCATCGACCACTCCGTCCAGGTCGACTCCTATGGACTCTTGCGCTCGTTTGAAGAGAACGTCAAACGCGAGTTTGAACGTAACCACGAGCGCTACCAGTTTCTCAAGTGGGGCCAGCGCGCGTTCCAGAACATGCGCGTCGTGCCCCCCGGTACCGGCATCGTGCACCAAGTCAACCTCGAGTACCTGGCGCACTCGGTCTTTGTGCGCGAAAAGGACGGCCGTGTTGAGGCGTATCCCGATACCCTCGTCGGGACCGACTCGCATACGACCATGATCAACGGGCTCGGCGTCCTGGGCTGGGGCGTGGGCGGCATCGAGGCAGAGGCCGCGATGCTGGGGCAGCCCATTGCGATGCTGTTGCCACAGGTTGTTGGATTCAAGCTTACGGGTAAACTTCGAGAAGGTGCCACAGCGACCGACGCTGTTCTCACTGTGACGCAGATGCTGCGCGAACGAGGCGTGGTCGGAAAGTTCGTCGAGTTCTTCGGTCATGGGCTGAGCGCGCTCACGTTGGCGGATCGCGCGACGCTCGCCAATATGGCCCCTGAATACGGCGCGACCATGGGCTTTTGTCCCGTTGACGACCAGACGCTCAACTACCTGCGCTTTACAGGCCGCGAAGAGTCGCACGTGAAAATCGTCGAACGCTACCTCAAGGAGCAGGGGCTGTTTCGTACGGACGATGCGAAAGAACCGCGCTTTACGGATACCCTCGAACTCGATCTTGGCGACGTAGAGCCTTGCATTGCTGGACCAAAGCGGCCGCAAGATCGCGTCAACTTAAGCGACTCGAAGCGTGCGTTCATGCACGTGCTCGAAGGGTTCAAGGGAGACAAACGAGACGCGGTCCCGGTCGAACACAAGGGCGAAAAGTTCGAACTCAAAGACGGCGCGACAGTCATTGCCGCAATCACCAGTTGCACGAATACGTCCAACCCGGCGGTCATGCTGGCGGCGGGGTTGCTTGCAAGAAACGCAGTGAAGCGGGGGCTTCGCAGTCAGCCTTGGGTCAAGACCAGCCTCGCTCCTGGCTCGCAAGTGGTGACGGAGTATCTCAAGAAGACCGAGCTGATGGACGACCTTGAAGCGCTTGGCTTCAACCTGGTCGGCTACGGCTGCACGACCTGCATTGGCAACTCGGGGCCACTCGACGAGCCGATCGCGCAAGCGATCGAAAAGGGCGACCTGGTGGTAGTTTCAGCATTGTCGGGAAATCGAAATTTCGAGGGGCGCGTGAGTCCGATGACCAAGGCCAACTATCTTGCGTCGCCGCCGCTGGTCGTCGCATATGCGATTGCGGGCCGCATGGATGTCGATTTTCAAAACGACCCCATTGGCCAAGACAAGGATGGCAAGGACGTGTTCCTCAAAGACATTTGGCCTTCAACGAGCGAGATCAAGTCGGTGATGCATTCGGGCGTGACACGCGAACAGTTCATTGAACGCTACGCAGATGTGTTTAAAGGCCCTGAGCAGTGGCGCGCGGTCAACGTCACTGAAAGTGATCGTTTTGACTGGCAAGACAGCTCCACCTACATCCGCAAGCCTACTTTCTTCGACGATGTTGAAGCGGGTGAGCCGCCTGCACGTGCCGACATTGAGGGCGCGCGTGTGCTCTGCTTGCTCGGTGACAGCGTCACGACCGACCACATTTCCCCCGCAGGTTCTATCGCAAGCGATTCCCCTGCGGCGCGCTATCTCAAAGAGAAGGGCGTTTCACCGCGAGACTTCAATAGCTATGGTTCGCGTCGCGGCAACCACGAGGTCATGATGCGTGGCACATTCGCCAATATCCGTCTGCGGAACCTGCTTGCACCCGGCACCGAAGGCGGTGTGACTCGTTATCTTCCAACCGGAGAGCAGATGAGCATTTTCGATGCCGCGATGAAGTACATCGAAGACGGCACATCGCTTCTGGTCATCGCTGGCAAAGAGTACGGGACCGGTTCGAGCCGCGACTGGGCGGCAAAGGGGACGTTTCTGCTCGGGGTTAAAGCGGTCATCGCCGAGAGCTACGAGCGTATCCACCGCTCGAATCTAATCGGTATGGGCGTCCTGCCACTCGAGTTCAAGTCCGGTGAGGGGCGCGAATCGCTGGGACTCACTGGAGAGGAAACGTTCTCCATCCAGGGGATCTCGGGCGGACTGAGGCCCAAACAGACGCTCAATGTTAGCGCTGGCGACAAGTCGTTCGAGGTCGTTGCGCGCCTCGATACGCCGCAAGAGGTCGAGTACTTTAATCATGGGGGGATCCTCAACTACGTCCTCCGTTCGATGCATAGCGCCGAAGCCTGATGCATCTCCGGACTCTGCGTTGTCGCTCCGCTTCCGCTGCTCAGGTACCAGAACGTACCTTGCGCGGCGGTTCTCACTCCGCCTTGATTCCGAAGCGCCTCATCCCTCGGTTCTCTCGGGGTGCTCGGCTCGGCCTTGAACTCGCCGCGGCTCATGTCGCTTTCAGCTGCATGCCTCTCATCCTCATTGCGGTTCTTGCGTTGAGCGGGTGTGGAGACGATGAGCCTGCCATGATGGACTCGGATGCGGACGTGGGGTTCGTGCCGTGTGGCGGTGAGCAGTGCACGTCCGATGAGTACTGTCAGCGACCCGTGGGCTTTTGTGGTACGGCGGGCAATTGCGAGACACGACCTAGCGAGTGCGTGGATGAACTGCGCCCGGTTTGCGGTTGCGATGGCAAGTCGTACAGCAGTCCGTGCGTCGCCGCGAAGCTCAACCGCAGCGTCGAGAAGAACGGCCTTTGCAACGAAGATGACACGCCCATCGAGGGGTAGTGACGCTCGTCGGGGGCGCTAACGAAGCAAGAACTCGAGCGCACGGCCGTCGGCGACATCGGGAAACTGCGTGGCGGTGCTTCGGTCAATGCCAAGCGCGGTGGCGACCGTCATCCACGCGTCCTGGTCGCGAGTGCGCTGGCCTGCCATCGGCGCTCCGGTGGTGACGTCTGGGGCGTGGGGGACGAAGTTTTCTGGGCGACCGGAATAGTCGCCGTAGTAGCCGCCCTTGATCATACCGCCCGCGAGGATGAGTGTATTCTTGGCGTCTGGCGTGTCTCCGTAGGAGGCGTCGGCTTTTGGCGAGCGACTGCCGTCCGTCGTGTACATCGCGATGAGCGTGCTATCGAAAAGACTACCAGTTCCGTGAGGAGTTTCCTTGAGCCTCTGAACGAGCCGGGCAAGCGGGATCGCGGCTTGTTTCGCCATCGTGCGAATGATGTTCTCTGTGCGTGGGGCGTGGACGTCGACGTAGTCGAACTCAAGCGATACCGTGCGCACGAGGCCGCCCGCGATGAGCTTATAAGCATAAGCCGTCTGTTCCCAAATCTGCGCTTTGATCGTTTGGCCGACCTGGTTTGGAACACCGCTGCCCCAAAACTCGGCCTCTGCTTGGTCGAGGGGTAGGGAGATGTTCTTAGGCTCCGAGACATATATTTGGCCCTGGGCGGATACGAGCTGCCGTTCGTGCTCTGCGCGCGCATTGTCGTGAATGCCACGGCGAATGAGATCGCGTTTGTCCATCCGGGAGAGGATCGCCTGAAGCGCTGCTGCGTTCCGCTCGCTCAGTACGTTGAGGTCAACTGTCGAGTTCGGGAAAGTGGAGAAGAGTTCGTCCTTCGAGCGGATTCTGTCGATTTCCGCGTTCGCAAGCCCTGCACCAAAGTGATATGCCGTGTGAATCGAGCGGCTGATCCCTTTGAAGGTGATGCCGTTACGGATACCTGGCGTAATCGCATGCTGGACGTGGTTGTGCAGGCATGCTGGCGTCGGCGTGCTGCTGTAGAACGCCTCGTTTCCGCCCGGGAACTTCGAAGGCTTATCGCGCAGCCACATCTCGGTCTTTCCCGCACCCGAGCCATATTGTCGGCCGGGCGATCGAATCGGGTTGGCGCTTTCGTGGCCGTGAATTTCGCCGAGGGAAGGATTACAAGTGTCGACCATGGCAATGTGGTCGAGGTGCGGAGCGAGCGCCTGCGAGTCGTCGGTCAGATAGGCGCGATGGTTCTCGTGGTAGACCAATTCGTCGGAACGGTAGTGGAGGGCGGTTTCCGAAGCGCTGTTGCCGCGCGGTAGCCCTGGATCGGTGGCAAGTGAGGGCGCGACCATGACGTGCGCTTGGTCCCATTGATCGCGCAGGTTGATCTCGATGAAGTACGTGGGCGCGATAGCCTGCGCGCGTGCTCTGCCACCGACGAGAGAAACGAGGTCCTGATGTGTGGTCGCGGTCAATCCCAGTGCGGCGCTTCCGCGCGCAAGCCAGCGCATAAAAGTGCGTCGCTCGACCGGGGAGAGGCGTTCTAGCTCGTGGATTTTCATGGTGAGACCTCCATATCCGTCGAAGGAAGGGACTTGAGGAAGATGTCGATCACGCGCCGTTCTGCAAAAGTGCTGACGACCAGATCGTGAAAGGTGGGCTCGACATTTCGCTCGCTTGCCGTAGCCGTGATCTTGTCGATCAAGCTCGGAGAAACCGGCTGCTCGGAGTCGACGGAGAATACGGCTTCGAGCAAATGCCGCGACTGACAGGGGATAAAGAGTTCGCTTTCGGCGACGACTTGCGCGACGCCTGTCAGGTTATCCACGGGCTGACCCAGCATTTGGCTTTGCTCGCTACGCGCTTCTTCGGGCGCCTCCAGATGGGAGGTCATCAGTCCACCCACTGAGCGGCCAAGCTCTGCCTCGGGCGACTCGTCCTGCAGTCCGGTCGCGTTCTCATGCCATAGACCCGCCTCGTCGAAACGTACGAAGGGTTGCGCGTGGAGACTAAACTGCCCGTGACAGTTGTAGCATTCCGAACCGTTGCCAAACCCTGCCTGTGCGCGGGCGTCCTCCTGCTCCTCGGCCGTTTCGGCGCGGAACAGAACAAGCAGTCGGCTTTTCTCGATGTGCGGTTCTTCGAGCACCGGTAGCGGGTAGGACCTACAGATAAACGCTCCGAGCATGGCGCTCGCCCGCGTCAGATTGAAGCGGCCCGCGCGGCTCGCAAGGTAGGCACGCGTCGTCAAGAGGCCGGCGGCGTAAGGCGCGCCCGTGTCACACTCGATGGCCTTCCCGGCCGCATCGTAGCACTGGCTTGAAGTGAGGATTTCGCGCCACGGTAGGTGGTTTCGCGTCACCGTGTGCGCGAGATTGCCTGGTAAGTTGAAGTCGATGTCGCCAGCGGATCCGCCGGTGAAGAGGAGGTTGTCGATAAAGCGTCGAGCAGCGTCAGCGAGGCCTGGTTCGTCGCGCCAGGACTCGATCACGGTCGACACGTCGTCGGCTGCCGACAATGCCTCGAGTTCTGTTTGATTGAGTACGCGGCCGATGAGCCAAGGCGCGATGGCGCCGAGATAGACACGTTGCTCTTCCATGGTTAGCGGTTGGCTGATCTCCTCGGTCCCCTGAGGGGGGGCGTTCGACGTGTCGTTGTTCGGTGTGTCGTTTTCCGAGCTCGACGTCGGAGGGCCTTGGCTGCAGGCCGCCAAGAGCGCAACCAGCGGCAGTGCGAGCACGGCAAAATTGTTGGTGCTCATTGGAGGACGAACTCCGTGGAGGTGAGGACAGCCAAGCACGTGATGAGATGCTGCTCTTGGGCGAGCATGTCGGTGTCTTCGGGGGTCGCCTCACGACCGTACGCTCGCGCGAAGAACTCTTCGACCGTGCCGTATGTCGCAAAGTTTTGCGAAGCGCAGATGGGCTTGATGTGTCGCACCCAGGTTGCGATTCGGTTTGCAGTCCAGCTGAGGTCTGCGGCGATACCCGCCGCATGATCGGATGCACCGAGCTCGACGGATGCGGCGAGCAGACCCGAGAAGGAAGGGTCCGTGCGGTCCATGCCAGTCGCCGCTTCCAGTTTGCTCACACGCACATCGAAGGGCAGAAGTCGGGTTCCGCTTTGGTCGATCGCGAAGTCGAGGGTAGTCTCGGTTTTTCCCGGATTCTCGGCGCTTTTGGAGGACATGCGGTCTGGATCGGCGGAGTGTGCGCCGGCGAGCTGCTCCGATTCGTTGAGCTCACCTGCGCATGCGACGAAGGCGATGAGCAAGAAGGGGGCGATTTTTCCACACACAGCACACAAAAGGTGTGCAATTTAGGGACCAAGAAAGCCGCGTTGCTGATTGTTATAATTATTGCGCTTTATTAAGCAATTGGCGACTTTGTCGCGACACTTTCCGCGCAGTGGAACGCGATCGGCTCCGTGTCTGCGGAATCGATACCCCGATCGTTTCACGATCGGCTCGCTCCAGGAGGAGTAGACGTACGAATGAACGACAGGAGTGCGGTTTCCCGTCGTTCAAAGACCGCTGGAAGTTTCCGCGAGTTCGAAGTCCACCGAATCGAGCACCTGTCCATCCTCGTCTTCGATGAGCAGGGTCCAGAGCCCCGGAAGCTGCACGTTGCGGGAGAACGCCCATGTGCGCCAGCGCGGGCTATCCGCGGGAATCTCTAGCTCGACCAGACCCGCAGTGTGTCCCGACTCGTGTCGGAAGGTCACAAAGATGGCGCGATCGGAGTCGCCCGCATTGCTCGCTTCGACAAAGGCGAACAGTTTCTCGTCCTCGGCCGTGAACATGAGGCCGGCATCGACGGGCTCGCGATTGCGAATCTCTCGGCTAATCGCGAGACGTTGTACGCCAAGCTCACCGTGCAGAACAGGCTGCTTAATGCGCTCTGGGGCGTCGTCGTTGAGCACGCTCGAAGGTTCGGATGGCGTGGCCACATTCGTGAGGCTTTCCTCTTGCTCCACGCTGGGCGGAGTCTCGATTTGAACTTGGCCCAGGTCTTGGCCGGGTCGTTCGATCTGCTGCGTAGAGGTCTCAGGTGTGCTGGTGTTCTCGGGGTCGCTGCCGCAGCCCCAAACAGTGGCTGCGAAGATGACGATGAGGACGAAGGTGGGGATGATGGTGTTCATAACAAGCTCCTTTGCTGTCGACGATTGACAGAGCAACGGGTGTGCCCAATGAAAAAGTTCGTTATTTCAGTCAACGAGGGCCCCGTTTGTGTCAAGGCAGACACAAGCGCGGGCCTACCCAACGCGGACGAAAGAGTTGCGCCGCTCTTGTCGTGCTGACGCAGCCATTACGCGACCACCGCTCAAAGAGCCAGATTTATGCGGCGAAACGCTCCGTCTGGCGATGGCACAGCACATGCTTTAGTCGATGCCGTGAAGAGATATGATAAAGGCGTTTCGGGTTTGCTGCTGGCGCTTGCGGTGTTCGGTGTGCCGATCATCGCGGTTGCGCAACCCAGCAAGGTGCGACCCCGACAGTTTTCAATCGCGCACGCGGAGGTTCGCTTCCAGTGCTCGGGGCCAACTATCGAGGTGCCGGCATTCGGTCGTTTCTCGTCGGTAAGCAGTCGACTGGTGATGGATCCCGTCGATCTGACAAGTGCCAGCGGTCAGGTGACGGTCGACCTAAGTTCCATCGTCACCAGCGACTTATGGTGGGACGAACTGTTTCGCAAAGCCGCGTTTCTCGAACTGAAGAAGTACCCCCGCAGTTACTTCAAGCTCACTCGTGTCAGTGGTGCCAAGTCGCTTGCGAGCGGCAAGTGGACTAAAATCGTCGTTCACGGTGAGTTCACGCTGCACGGCGTGACCAACAAGATTTCAGCCCAAGGAATGGCGCGCTGGTGGCCGCCACGACCATTTCGCGGGCAGGTTGAACGTCTGGCCGTGCATCTGTCGTTTCCCCTTAAGTGGGAGGACTACAAGATCGACATCCCCAAGGGGCATCCGCGTACGTTCACGGGTGACACGGCTAGCGTTCAGGTCGTGCTCCAGTATCGCCCGACGTTTTCCGCGCCCGTCGACACCTTCCGCCGCAAAACAAAGTGAGTCAAACTAGTGTCCGATCCACTCAGGTCGTCGCAGGAGGCGAAGCTCACAAGAAAACTGTGACAACTTGGGTGGATCGGACACTAGCGGCCAATGCACTTGGCTTTCGCCTCGCAAGCGGTTGCAGCGGATACACAGATGGCAAGGGTCGTTTTTTCATTCTCTGAGAGAGAACCATCTTTGCACGCAGACTTGAGCTGGGTGTAGTCGGTGCTGTTGAGTGTACCGCAATCAAATAGGGTCATCGCCGCATCTTCGCACGGGGATGACGAAGCTCCGCGATCCGTGACCTCCGGAGTAGAGCTGTCAGCTCTGACACTGCGCTCGCCGTCGCCATTTGACGAGCATCCAATCAGTGCAACAAAAAATAGTGTGTCACTCCAACGCCGTCTGTCCAACATCCTTGACTCCTTGCTTCGTCGATTTGCTCGTCCAAGCGAAGGTGTAGGCTGTGTGATATCTGGCGGCAACTGTTCTGTGGACAGTCCGGCGAAGTGTCAAAAACTCAACCTCTGCCGATTTGGCGTGAGCGCGCGGTGTTGAGCGCTTCTTGGACCATCTGGTCGTGCTGCGCGGGGTCGGCCCAGCGCCTCTGACCTTCCTCTGGCAGGAGGTCGACGGGATCAAAGTAGAAAAAGTATTGACCCGGTTTGACCGATGGCGCGGTGAAAACCGAAATGCCTGTCACGCGGTCGTAAAACTCGCGCGAATGAACATCGCGCTTGCCGCCACCACCAGGGGCGTCGACCACGAACGTGGGCGTGTTGAAGCCCGCCGTGCAGCCGCGTACGTGTTTTTCGAGTTCCATCGCGGTCGCGACCGTCGTGCGCAGCTCTTCGGTGCCACGCACCAAGTCGTGCTGGTAGACATAGTACGGGTGCACATTGATATGTCCCAGTCGCTTCGTCAGCAAGACCATGGTCTCAGGGGTGTCGTTTACGCCGCGTTGAAGGACCGATTGGTTGCGCACCATGACGCCTTCGTTATGGAGACGCTGCATCGCGCGCCGCGTGATGTCGGTGATCTCGTTGGCGTGGTTAAAGTGCGTGTGAAGGGCGACGTCCTTGTTCATCTTTCTGCCGTGCTCCACGATGCCGACAAACGCGCTGAACCACTTGTCGTCGCTCAGTAGCTTTTGTGGCATCACGGCGGGCCCTTTGGTCGCGAAGCGAAGACGCCGTACCTGAGGGATGTTCAACAGTGCATCGCCGATGGCCTGAATGTGGTCGGAGCGAAGGTTCCAAGCGTCGCCACCGCTGATCACGATGTCTTCGAGCTCAGGGCGCGATGCGACGTATTCGAAGACCTTCTCCCAGCGCTCGTTCTTTGCCTTGAGGCTCACTTTTTCGATCGACTCTTGGTCGGGGCCGACGGCATACGAGCGGGTACAAAAACGGCAGTAAACAGGGCAGGTGTCGAGCGCCAAGAAGAGCGCCTTGTCGGGATAGCGGTGCGTGAGGCCCGGTACGGGCGAGTCACCTTGCTCGTTGAGGGAGTCGAGCGTGAGCCTTGGATGGTCGGGGAGGCGTGTTGAGATAACCGGGAGAAACTGTTTGCGCAGGGGGTCGGCGTACGGGTTCTTCCAGTCGATGAGACTGATGAGGTAGGGCGAGACGCGAACCGCCATCGGCGCAATGCCGAAACCTTGACGAGCGTCCTCGATGAAAGCATCGCTGACCAACCCCTCGATCGTGCCGAGCAAGCGGTCAACGCGGGTGATCGTGTTCTTCATCTGCCATTTGAAATCGAGGAACGTTTCTTCGTCAACGTCACGAAACTTCGGGATCTTCCGCCAGAATTCGCCTTCGAGGAGATCCCGATGGCGCAGATGTTCCGCCGGCACCGAGGGGCGCGTGCGGTCTGGGGCATCGTTTTCGCTCAGTAGGGTAAGTTTTGGTTCGCTCACAGCTCTAGTGTTCCTTGTTCGCGTTAAATGATCCAGCTACGTTCCCTTAGATCTCTGGTGTCCAGATGAACCAACAGCAACTTATCTTCGTAATTTCCCCGCCGCGCGCCGGTTCGACCTTGCTTCAAAGGATGCTCGGTTCGCATGCCGACGTGTTCACGCACCCCGAACCACATCTGATCACCCCGCTCGCGCACCTTGGCTACGATGAGGTTGTGGACGCTGCGCCTTACGACCACATCAACGCCGCGGAGTCACTTCGTTTGTTTGTCTCGCGCTTGCCTGGACAGGAAGCGGACTATTACGAGGCGCTCCGCAAGATGGCGCTTCACCTCTATGGGCGGATGCTGGAGACGAGCGAAGCTCGCTACTTTCTGGATAAGACTCCAGCGTACGCATTGGTGCTACCCTTTTTGGAGAAACTCTTTCCCGAAGCGAAGTACGTGGTGCTTACCCGCCACCCGCTCGCGGTGTTTTCCTCCTATGCAAGCTCATTTTTCGAAGGCGATTGGGGGACGGCGCGCGCATTCAACCCCGTGGTGGAGCGCTACGTCCCGGCGATGGCCCGTTTTTTACGCGACGCCGATGTTCCGAAGTTGCAGGTGTCCTACGAACAGCTCGTCGCGCAGCCCGAGGAGCAGCTCGCGCGCATCTTTGCTTTTCTGGGTATCGAGAACGACCCTGGTGCGGTCAACTACGGCGAGCGTTTCGAGGCACAAAGTGGGCGCGGTGATCCCATGGCTGTGCACATGAACCAGCGGCCCGTCGCGAGTTCGACCGCAAAATGGGCAGAGGAACTTGCACGCGACACGGACAAGCTGCACTTGGCGACGCGCATGGTCGAAGGGCTGAGCGACGAGGACCTCGAAACTTGGGGATACCCGCGTGAGTCGCTCTTCGAAGCGATGCGATCGGCCGGCGCCCAGCCACCGCCCAAACGCGTCTTGAACCGCCATACGCTGCAGCGGCGCATTTTCTTGGCCATCAAAAAAGACATCGACAAGAGACCTCACGGTCGTCTAATCCGACGCGCCAAGTATTACTGCGACGTACTGCTTCGAGATTCATTATGAAAAATCACACATCTCCTATTCTTCTTAGCGCCTTTGTGCTCCTGGGCTCGTGTGACGACCCCTACATCTTCGGTCGCTATGAGCCAGAGCAAACCGAGGAACGCCGCCTGCGAAAGTCGGCGGAGCGACTCGAAGCTGACATTCGCAAGCTCTCCGTGAATCGAGAGCTTGGCTCGCCCGGTTGGCAGATGGCCCAGGACCTTTGCGCGCAACGTTTTGCGGACCTAGGGTTCGAAGTTGAACGACAAAACTACGGCTCTGGCACCAACGTCATTGGGACGCTTCGTGGCAGCAAAGAGCCGGACATGCACGTTCTCATCGGCGCCCACTATGACTCGGTCGACGATTGCCTCGGCGCAGACGACAATGCATCAGGGGTTGCCGGTACCTTCGAGGCGGCGCGGGCCCTCAGTGCGTCCGGCGCGCACGAGCGCACGCTCGTCGTTGCGTGCTGGGACGAGGAAGAGCGCGGTCTCGTTGGCTCCATTGCCTATGTCGCCGCGGCCAAGGACGCGAACATGCAGTTTGCGACGAGCTATTCGCTCGAAATGATCGCTTACTACTCGGAGGAAGCGGGATCGCAAGAGGTGCCGCAAGGGTTTGACGCGCTCTTTCCGGAGCAGACTGAAGTTCTCGCTTCGCGTGAAAACAAGGGTGATTTTATCGCGCTGGTTACCGACACCCCGTCACAACCTTTCGTGGACGTCTTTGAAGCGACGGCGGCGCGCATCGGGCTTCGCACCATCGACCTCGAGTTTAGCGCCAATTTGATGAAAAACCCGCTTCTTTTCGCGGTGCTGCGTTCCGATCACGCTTCGTTTTGGCTGCAGGGCTATCCCGCCATCATGGTCACGGACACGGCAAACTTTCGTAACCACAACTACCACTGTCCAGGTTCGCGCGTCGATTCACCCGACGACCTGAACTATGACTTCGCGTCGCGCGTGACGCTCGCCACCATCGAGTCCGCTCAAGCTGCCCTGCGCGCCCAATAGCGCACCGGCTACGTACGGGCCTGGATGAGGGCGTCGACGACTTCGGCGTAGCCGCGTCCGCGGGCCTCGTTTGTGACATAGCGGGGCGGCGTGTCGATACGTTCGAGGTGCTCGCTGATGTTTGCGACGCCGACGCTGTTTTCAAAAAAAGCGAAGGCGGCCTGGTCATTGCCGCTGTCACCCACAAACCACCAACGTGCGTTATGCGTCGCGACGTCCTCGCCGAGCACGGCCTTGAGCGCACGTGCGCAGCCACGCGCCTTGTTCCAGTCTCCGGGGACCGCGTGAATGTGCACGCTTGAGACAAAGCACTCGGCCCCGTGCTCGCGGATGAGTGAAACGGCACCTTGAACCGTGGCGTCATCGAGCTGCGCCTCTTCGAAAGCGTCGTACGCCAGGTCGCAACGTCGAGCGATGCTATCGCCGGCCAACGCGATGCTTGGGAAAGCCTCGCTCATGGCTCGTCGGATGCCCTCAAGTTGTGCCTGATACGCCAGCCGCGTTTGTTCATCCGCGTAGTAGCCGTTGAAGAACCGACCGTCACGAACCCATGCCCAACCAGCGCCGTTTTCGCCGAGTGCGAGGTCGACCGGCCAATGGCGGGCTATGACATCGGACCAGCCAAGCGGTCTGCCTGTGACGGCAACCAGCGCGAGTCCAGCACGGCGCGCGCGCCACATTGCGTCGAAGGCCTCGGCTTGAAGGCGGCCGTCCTCGGTCACAGTGTCGTCGACATCGAAGATGACGCCGCGCGCGTTGGCCAAGGCCTCTTGTGGGGCATCAGCGAAGGGAGGTAGCGCCATCATCGAACCTGAACGAACGCGCATTTGAGGTAGCGTCCCTCGGGGAACGCAGCGGGAATAGGGTGGTCGGGAGATTGCTCGCCCATCGATAGCAAGGTGACGTCGCGCCCGGCGTCTGCGGCTGCCACGCCCAAGATGCGCATCAGGCCGCTCGGTTTGAGTGCGGCTGAGCACGAACATGAAAGCAGCATTCCGCCTGGTTTGACGAGTTTGAGAGCGTTGGCGTTCAGGCGACGATAGGCCTTCTTCCCCTTTTCCAGGTGACGGGCCGTGGGCGCGAGCTTCGGCGGGTCGACGATCACAATGTCGAAGCGCTCGCTCTTGCGGTGAAGGTCGGCGAGCGCCTTCTTGAGGTCGGCAACATTGAATGTGATGCGGTCCGCGAGTTTGTTCTTGGCTGCGATGGCGGACCCGGTGGCGATGGCTCCGGCGCTTCGGTCGATCGCAAGTACTTCACGCGCTCCTCCGCGTGCGGCCGCCAGCGCGAACCCTCCGACGTAACAGAAAGCATCGAGTACACGCTTGCCCTCAGTGAGTGATTCGAGTCGAGCACGGTTGTCGCGTTGATCAAAATAGAAGCCAGTCTTCTGCACAATCGAGAGTGGGATCTCGTACTCCAGTCCGCGGTCGAGGAAGCGTAGGTTGTCCACGTCCGGACCTCGCGCGACGCGTAGCTCTGCCTCGAACCCTTCGATCCGTTGTTGTTTCTCGCTCGGAATCTCGATCACCGACTTGACGCCCGCGACACGTGCGATGTGTGCGATAAGCTCCTCCTCGCGCCGCTTCATGCCGATGGTCAGGAACTGAACTGCAGCCACGTCACCGTAGACGTCCACAATCAGCCCCGCGAGTCGGTCACCTTCGGCATGGACGAGTCGAAAACCAGTGTTCTCCTCTCCAGGCAATTTCCAGAGAGCTTTGCGCCAGGCCGCAGCGGCTTCGATCCGCGCTGCGAGCTCCGGTACCGTCAGTCCGTCGTCTTGGTCGCGCGTCAGAATGCGGACGGGAATCGCACTCTTAGGCGACCAATAGCCGCGACCCAAGAACTTGCCCTTCGGGTCAACGACCGTCACGACGTCCCCAGGGCCGGGCGCACCTTTGACCTCTTCGATTCCCTGCTTAAAAACCCAGGGATGACCCGCCCATATCGGGCGTACATGTCCGGCCTTGAGGTGGACGGTTGCCATCTAGCGGTAAACCCCCATTTGCGACCAAAGTAAAAAGTATCATGGTTCCGGTCGGGACGTTCAACGTTATGTTGCCGGAGGTTGCTAGCAGCGATAGAGTTACTAGCAATGTTCACCACTCTCATGGCAATTGGCTGGCCTGAGGCGCTCATCGTGCTCGTCATCGCGCTGCTCATTTTTGGCGCGAATCGCCTACCGCAGATCGGTGAGGGGCTGGGCAAGGCCGTGCGCGGACTCAAGCGCGGACTTGCGGGAGACGACGAGATCGATGTCTCACCATCCGAGCCCAAACAGGTCGAGGCCGGAAAAGAAGAGAAGGTCTCGGTCGAAGCCAAGCAAAAGTCAGAGGCCTAGATCGTCCTCTAGTCTAGTGCTCGTCCGCGGACGGCTGATGTAGAAGCAGCTGCGCGCTCATGCGTAGGGGCTCTTCGACTCGTCCCGCCTGCGTGATTTCTTTGAGGTCGGATTCTCGCAGCTGGTAGAGCAGACAATGCGCGATCGGTGCCGGCGTTGCGGGGTTCTTTGCGAGGGCGGATTGCACCGCGTAGTGATGCAACCAACGGGGATGGCTGAAAATGGCCTCGAGGTGTGCGGGGTTCGAGGGCCGGCGCGTGGCGATCCGCAGCACGTCACTGAGGCGCATCTTGGGGTTATCGAGCAAGATCTCGACAACCGCCGGGTCGGGATCGACAAGCAATTGGGGGATCTCTGCAGGCCGAGCGACCCGAGCTTTGGCTTTGCGTGAGCCGAGCGGCTGTAGGTCCCGTCCCTGAACAGCCCGCTGTTCGCTTCCCGGCTGAACACGGAACATCTGGGTGAGCGCATACTGCGCGCGGTCGGCGGCCTGCTGGGCCAGCGCGCTACGAAAATCCCGGAAAGTTGGTTGGTGCAACGCTTGGCAGGCGTGAAGCAGCGCACTTCGGTGCGGGCTGGAGCGGGCTTCGGCGCCGGCCACCAGCGCTCCGAGTAAGTCCACCGCTCCCTCGACCGACAGCTGGCTGAAGTGCTCGGTTAACATTCCCGTACGCAGGCTCGGATCGAGCAAACCCGCGAGCCGGCGTAGCATGGCCGAGGACCCGTCCTCCATCGCGCGCATCATGACACAAACTCGAGGTTGACGCGTCGCGTCGAGCGCCGTATTTTCCTCATATGGACGGCGCATCTGAGGCTAGGTTGATCAAGAGGTACGCGAATCGCAAGCTCTACGACACGGAGACCAGTCGTTATGTGACCCTCAACCAAATCGCCACCATGATTCGGGAGGGCGAAGATGTGCGCGTCATCGACAACACCAGCAAAGAGGACCTGACGAGCGTGACCTTTGCGCAGATTATCTATGAATCTGAAAAGTCAAAGAAAAACAATGCCTCTTCCGCCAAACTTAAAGAGATTATTGAGCGAAGTGGCGAGCGCATCATGAGCACGCTGCAGAAGGGGCCGGTCGCCAAGTTTGTGCAAGAAGGGGGCGCCCGTGCCGGGCGTGATAGTCCAGTCACACGTTTACTCAACCAGTCACGCGAGGCCGTCGAAGACCTGCAACGCAAGGCCGATCATCAGATGCGCGGCGCGGCCGCCGTGGTGGGGCGCCAATTTCAGCAGATCCAAGCCGAAGTTGCGAAGCTCCAAGCCCGTATCGAGGAGCTCGAGCAGCGCCTCGGTCGTAAGCGCTCCTCTGCGCCTCCGCCCACGCCCGACGAACAATGAACGAAAACACCCCTGGTGCTTGGAATAGATATGGCGGCCTGGGTGTCTGAGCTGGCATGACAACGGCCATGCGTGCGAATTTTGAAGAGGAGGCCCTGAGTCACCTCGACGCGCTTTACGGCGCAGCGCTGCGGTTGACGCGCTCACCATCGGATGCCGAAGACCTCGTGCAAGACACTTTTGTCAAGGCGTACCGATTTTACGACAGTTTCGAGTCGGGCACGAACCTTAAGGCGTGGTTGTTTCGCATTCAGACGAACACGTTTATCAACCGTTACCGCCGTAAGACGCGCGAGCGAGCTGCTTTGGGCGGAAAATCGGCGGGTATGGTAGGAGACGGCGTGATGAGCCGAGAGACGATGAGGGCGTTGCGCGACCCATCTCGACTGGCCGATCGACCGCTAATCTCCGCGGAAATCGAGCGTGCGCTCGATGAGCTTCCCGAGGATTATCGTATGGTCGTGCTTCTCTCGGACGTGGAGGAGTTGGCCTACCGTGAGATTGCCGAGATTCTCGGCTGTCCCATCGGCACTGTGATGTCCAGGCTTCACCGAGCACGCAAGATGTTGCGCGCGAGTCTGGTCGATCAAGCTGTTGCTCTCGGAATTGTTGAAGTCAGTTCCGAGACGCCACAAGAAGACGTGTCGGGGAAGGGGACCCCGGTTTCCATTGAGGATTATCGAAATCGACGAACGAGGAGCAAATCATGAAGTGTGAATTCGTGAAAGAGCATCTTGATGCATTCGTAGACGGCGAACTCGAGGCTGCGACGCAAGTAGAGTTCGATCGCCACCTCTCAGACTGTCCACCGTGCAAGGATCTCGGGGACTTTGCTTTTGAGGCGAAACGGCAGGTGCGGATGGTGTGTCGTGAGACACAAGCGCCTTCGCACGTGCGAAGTTCAATTTTGGCGGCTTTGAATGCCGAGGACAATTTGCTTGCGGAGCAAGATACAGAGCACGGCAAGTTGATTCGCTTTGTGCGTATGCCGAAGCGGTTCGCGATCCCAGCGGCTGCGGCGGCGGCGTTGGCGCTTGCGTATGCGGGGACGACGCAGCTGGAGCAAGGGCTCGGTGGGCGACCCGGTACAGGCGGTGGAAGCAGCCACGCGGGTGTTTTGTTGCCTGCACTTGAGGACGTCGTGCGGCTCCACCACGAGAAGCTCCCGTCGGATGTGCGTGAGCCGGACAGCAAGCCAGACCGCATTGCAACCTACTTTCATGACAAGGTTGGTTTCCCGGTGCGGTCCGTGCTCGACTCCCCCGATGCGCAGCTTGTGGGGGCGCGCCTTTCAAACGTTCGCGAGCGACGCGCGGCAGCCCTGTACTACAAGGTTCACAACAACCGGGTGACCGTGGTGGTCTTTGAGAGCTCGGAAGACCTGCCCCTCAAACGAGTCTCGCTGGGCGGGCGCAGTGTCTACTACCAACGCGTTCGTGGCTATGACGTTCCAGTTGTGCACCAAAACGGCCTCAGCTACGCATTTTTGGGCGATATGGACCGCAACTCGCTCTTTCAGCTGGCCGTTGCGGCCAAGGTTCGCTGAGTTTACGCACTGGTGCGTCGAGGGCGATTTGACCTTTGACGACGCCAACTTGACAGGCTTATCATTCGAAGGTGTCCGACCCCAAAATCGATGACGAAATCGACGCCTTCACGGACAGTGCGTTCGACAGCATCTTCCTCGATGAGTCCACCAAAGAAGGACCCGTTCCGACCGAAGAGGTTGAAGCGCTCGATGAGGTCGAGGAGATCGAAGAGTTTGTCGAACTCGACGACGACATTGACTTTGACGACGAC
Organism: uncultured Polyangiales bacterium; assembly: GCA_964487255.1. GTDB lineage: Bacteria > Myxococcota_A > Polyangia > Polyangiales > CAZAQV01 > CAZAQV01. Next base: position 252,948 of record CAZAQV010000004.1, read on the forward strand.
GAAGCCCCTACCAACGTCGGGGAGGTAGACGAGCGTACTGCGGACCTTGCTTTTGGGGCCAAGTCTGCATCTGTGGCCAACCATCCACCTGAAGCATCTTCTTTGCTTTCCGACGCAACAGAAATTCCGTCGCTCGCAGACGACCCCTTGTTTGCTGAAGACGACGTTCCCGGGACATCTGATGTCGGGTCTGAAAGCGCGCAGAATGAGGAGGTAAGGGACTTGATCTCTTCGTTCTCCCCAGACGCACCACCGTCCGGCCCGCCGGTTTCGGATGCCGCATCATCTCCGCTTTCAGGTTTGTTCGAGTCTGACTCGCCTGAATCGGAGGCCGACGAGGGCGTGCCCACGAGCACGATGAAGGCACTGTCACCGGCGTCGGTGCCTACCGCCACGCGCGCTTCGGGGCCTGCTGCCTCCATTGGCTCAATGACTGAGCCATCGGCAGCGCGTGCGGCACCGGTTCCTGCATCACCGTCAATTCCATCAGCGCCCGCTCAACCCGCAACGCCTGAGCCCATCGTTGCCCCTGTGGTCCCGTCCGCGCCAGCAATCGATCCCGCAGAGCTCGCGCGAGCAAACGAGCAACGGGATGCCGCGCTGGCCGACCTTGAGGCGGCGCGTGCCGAGCTCAAGGCTGCGCAGAAGGAAATCGGCGACCTTCACGAAAAGCTCAAAGCGAAGCCGGCAGCCCAGACCGGGGGCGTTTCGAGTAAAGAGTTCCTGGAGATCCGAGCACAGCTTAACGGCAAGGACAAAGAAATCCTCGATCTTCGGGACCAGCTTCACGGCAAAGACAAAGAACTCTATGCCTTGCGTGATCAGAATCTCAACTTGGAGCGTGGCAAGACCGAGGAGCTCGAGCAGGTTAGGGCGTCACATGCGGCGGCCTTGGCGGCCTCGCAACAAGAGCACGAAGGCGCCATAAAGCAAGCATCTGCGCGATTCGAAGCCGATAAGGCAGAGGCGCTCGAAGGGCTTGAGCGCAAGTTGTCACGCGGCTTTGAAGAGGAGCTCAAGCAAAAGCTTGAAGAGCAGAAGGCGCGCCTGCGTAGCGAGAGTGCCAGCACCGAAGAGGAGCTGCGCAAGTCTCACAACTCTGAACTCGCGCTGGTTGGGCGTAAGTTGGCCGAAGCGGAGAGCGCAGCCGAGACGGCGCGTTCTCAGCTCGAAAAGAACGAGGCGAGGCTACGAGAGTACGAAGAGAGCATGCAGGCTCGAGAAGTTACGCTAAGTTCGGAGCGGGACCGTGCCGACGCCCTCCAGGCCAAAGTTGCGGCGCTTCAAGCGGAACGTGAGGAGACCTCGGGACGCCTCGCCGAGGCAATGACGCGGCTTCAGACGACTGAAGAAATGTTGGCCGCGCTGACACACGAGCGCGATGAACTAGCGGCGAGCGTGGAAAGTCGCGCCGCGGAACTTTCAACGGTTTCGGAGCAGCTCAAAGCCGCAGGCGAGCGAGAGCAAGCTGCTCTCGCTGACCGTGACAACAAGATTGGGCGCGTGATGGAGCTCGAAGGAGAGCTTGGCAAGCTGCGCGAAACGCGACAACAGCTGGAGGCCGAGCTTGAGTCGACACGTGAAAAGGCTGCCTCCGTTGGTGCTGAGCGAGACCAGCTGCAGGCCGCGCATGAAGCGGAGAAGCAAGCGCACGAAGCCGAGCGCCAAGCTCACGCAAACACAAGTGGCCAACTGTCCGAAGCGAATGAGCAGGTCGAAGAGTTGCGGGCTCGTGTGGGCCAACTCGACGAAACGCGTCGCGAGCTTGACGAGAAGACGAATCGTCAGCAGAGCGCGCTCGAGACGCTACGCCAAGAATTCGACGATACCCAAACATTACTTCAGGCGCGACAGAGCGAGATCAAGAGCTTGCAAGAGCGCCTCGTGCAGTTGGAGAGCGCCTCGGAAACCGCGGACAAGCGCGTGCGCGACCTCGAAGGAGAGGTCTCCGCCGAGCGTTCACGCGTGGCTGCCTTGCAAGAGTGGAGCAAAGAGGAGCAAGCGAAGAGTCAACGTGTTCGCCGCGCTCTTGCGATCGCCGCACAGTTGCTCGGCGACGAAGAATAGACGCTTTCGTCAGTCGACATGCAAGGCCAAAGCGAGAGCGCCGACCGGGAAAGCCCACCTCTCCCTACAATGATCGACGAACAGGGGGGGCTTCGCGCACGTCGCGTCGGTGCAAGGCGTGCATGGTCACGCGACGCCTACCACTTCTTGAGCACGGTATCTTGGTTCTGGCTGTTGAGCCTGCTGACGGGGTTGTTCATCGTTACAAACGCGCTCTTTGGACTGCTCTACTGGCTTCGTCCCGGTTGCATCGCAAATATTGAGGGCAGTTTCCTCGACTGTTTTTTCTTCAGCGTGCAGACGATCCTGACGATTGGCTATGGGGCTTGGTACCCGGTGGACGCGTATGCCAACACGCTCGCGGCGGTCGAGGCGTTTTCGGGTCTGCTCTTCACCGCCGTGTGCACAGGCATCATGTTCGCGAAGTTCTCTCGCCCGAGCGCGCGTGTGCGCTTCAGTAAGCGGTGGATATGGCGTATGATCGGCGAGCAGCGCGCATTCGTGATTCGCATGGCCAACGAGCGCTCCACGTCGATTGTCGATGCGCAGATTCGGTTACACCTCGCGCTCGATGAGCCGACTGTAGATGGCACATCGTTTCGACGTGTGTACGACTTGAAGCTACGGCGCAATCATACGCCGCTTTTCGCCCTGAGTTTTACCGCGGTCCACTTCGTGGATGAGCACAGCCCGCTCAAAGGACAGACGCTCGAGGGGCTCGCCGAAAGAAACGCGATGTTCTTGGTCGCAATGACCGGAACCGACGAGCGCCTCATGCAGACCGTGTACGCGCGTCACGCATACTGGGTCAACGATGTGATCGAAAACGTCCGCTTTGCCGACGTGATTCACCCGGACGAGTATGGTCGGCCCGTGGTCGACCATCGACGCTTCGATGAGTTCATCAAGCTGAGCTAGACGCGGCGGAAGACGCCGACGACGCGACCGACGACCTGCGAGTTTTGCCAGTCGTTCTTCGGGATGAGAATGGGCGCCATTTCGGAGTTGGCGGGCTCGAGACGGATGTGGTCCTTCTCGGGGTAGTAGTACTTACACGTGGCTTCCTCGCCGACGAGGGCAACGATGATCTCGCCGCGGCGAACGTCGTTTGCTTGCCGCACGAAGACATAGTCGCGGTCGTTGATACCGGCTTCGATCATCGAGTCGCCGCGAACCTTGAGGCCGAACAGCTCGCCGCTGCCGGGGAACGTGGAGGGAGGCAACGGGAAGTCTTCTTCCGGGTGCTCGATGGCCTCCGTGAGCGCGCCGGCTGCCACTTGGCCGATGACCGGGATGGAGTCGTGACGCTCGCCTTCCGCGCTGCGATTGCTGTCAGTACTGCGTGGGCTGTTTGAGCGTCCGTTCGAAAGGCCACGGCTCGTGCTGGCGAGGCCCCGCTCGGTGGGCCGAAGCGTGCGCGACTTCATATCTTCGCGCGTGAGGTAGCCTTTGCGTTCAAGGGCACGAAGGTGGTCATTGACACCATTGGTGCTGCGAATGCCCAAGTGATTGCCAATTTCTCGCAGCGTCGGGGGGAAGCCTCGCTCATCGATGGAGTGGCTGATGAAGTCGAGTACGGCCTGTTGTCGCGCGGTGAGTTTTTGCATCCGTGGTCCTTGTGGTGTTGCCCGGAGGGACGGGCGGGGTGAGCCTACTGTACATTTGTGACCTGCGCAAAATTGCAGGTGACAGGTGTATAACCTGCTGGCGACACAAGAGGCAAATTATTCACCGCGAGGACGAGGGCTGGGCGAGCGTATGGCCGATGGCGGTCATGGCGTTGTCGAAACGCGTAGTCTCGGAAAGATCGCAGATCTTATCCCAGTTTGCGCGGATTAGCCCTGGGTCTTCGGCCTCCTCGTCGCTTAGGCGGATGCCCTTGGCTTCGAGCACCTCAGCGCGCGAGACGTAGCCAGCCCCGACGCTGAAGATACTTCCGGTCTCTTGGACCTCGGCGCTCGCGAGCTGGCAGACCACGGCTGAGACAAAAGCTGGATTCAGCTTGGCGAGCACCTCGGGCGGAAGGATGGTCTCAGTCATGCGACTCTTGGCCACTGGTGCCACGACATTGCAGCGGATGTTGTTTTTCGCGCCTTCGACAGCGAGCGTTTTCGAGAAACCTACGATGCCCAGCTTGGCCGCGGCGTAGTTGGCTTGTCCGAAGTTGCCGTACAGGCCAGCAGCGCTGGTCGTGTTGATGATACGGCCGAAGTTTTGCTCTCGCATGACGGGCCAGGCCGCGCGACTGACCTTCATGGTCCCTGTCAAGTGAACGGCGATCACCGCGTCCCAGTCATCGTCCGTCATTTTTTTGAACGAGACGTCGCGCAAGATGCCGGCGTTGTTGACGACGATGTCGAGCTTGCCGAATGCATCGACCGCGCGAGCGACCATTGCTTGTGCATCCGAACTGTCGGTCACCGAGCCGTAATCGGCCACAGCTTTGCCGCCGGCGGCTTGGATCTCTTCGACCACCGTATCGGCCGCACTGTGGCTTTCGCCTTTGCCGTCGAGTGAGCCGCCAAGGTCATTGACCACGACCTTGGCACCGCAACGTGAGAGTGCGAGCGCGTGCGATCGGCCGAGGCCGCCGCCGGCACCTGTGACGATCGCAACCCGATCTCTAAGGTCTAGCGCGCTCATTCTTCATCCTTCCCGTCCGGCCTACCGTCCGGCAGGGGCATTGCCCACGGATCGTCCTCATCGTGACGCTCCGGCGTGTCGAGGAGCTGGCCTTGGGGGCCGTCTTTTCGCACCACAAACGTGCGCTGCGCAATCGATTCGTCCGATTCGCGTGCCACGACGATGACGTAGTTGGAGCCGTCCTTGAGCTGGATGGTCGTCCTAAAATCGACACTCTTGGCGTTCTTGGCGGCGGCCTTGTAGAACACCTTGTTCGAGCCGACGTAGATGTAGACGTCTTTGATGGCTTGCTTGTCGCTGGCTTTGCCGGCGATGGTGATCGCGGAGTGGGTCGTCGTAGTCGGTGGCGGGTTCGAGATCTCGATCTTGGGCTCGGACGACATCGGCGGAAGGTCTAGCTTCGCACTGCCGCCGCCACCGCTGCGCGGCACGATGGGGACGGTGATTTCCTTGGCCACGCTCTGGCGGGTGTCGACGTCGTGCGCCGCCATGACCAGTTCGACGTCCCGCTTGCGAATGTTTTCCAGAACATCAAACGTGAATTTCACGAGTTTGTCTTCACCAGCGTCAAGTCGTCCGAGGTTGAAGCGCCCGTCTTTGAGCAAGATGCCGGAGCCCGATTCGTTGCGTAAAAAGGCGCGCGTTTCCATAGCAGGACCTGGGCCGACGTTCTTGATCTTGAAGTAGATGGTGGCTTTTTCACCTTGTGAGAGCTTTCCATCACCGTTGCCTTCGCGATCGTCGAGCAGCTGGTAGCTGTAGGTAAAGTTGGGCTCCGGGGCACTCTTAATCTCGGTGCGCACCGTGACCGGCTTTGGCACACGACCAAACTGCTCATCGAACTCGATCTTGATGCCGTCCGCCCGCGAGGGGGTGCCTCGTGGGATGGCGCACTCGCGTTTGGTCTTCTTTTCGTTGTCTTTGCAGTGGCCGAGCTGCGCAGTCCACTCGCGGCTCTTGCCGGGTGCGATGGTCCCGAACACCAGCTCACGTTCATCGAAAAGACCGAAGTCACTTTCGGTCGTTGCGCGCAGGCGATGAACTGGGTTTTTGCCTGTGTTGGTGACCTTCACCGTGAGGGAGTACGGTTCACCGGCCTGGACCGGTTCGTTTTTGCTGGATCCTGAGCTGGTCCACGCTTCGACTTCAAACTCGGTGCTTCCTTCGTTCTTGTTGGCGGCGGCCCAGTTGACCCCCAGCTTGCGTAGTTCCGTGGTCAACTTTGCGTCTTCGCTTTGTCCCGCGCGCTCGATGGCGTTGGCCGACGAAGCAAGTAGTTGAATGCGACCCGCTTTGTCAGGTGCGCTTTGCAAGAGCTCTTGGGCGAACTTGAGCAAGAACTCGTCCTCGCTGCGGTTCTCTGTTTCCTCTTGTGGGTTTTCACGAATGCGTCGACGTGTATCGGTCGGCAAGTAGTAACGCAGCATGACCTGTGGCTTCTCCCCGGCGCGAACGTGGGCGCTGGTCAGATGCTTTCTCAAGTCGGCTTCGCGCTGGTAGGTCGTGGTGAGCGCGACGTCCATGTCCTCTTTGTCGACGGTCATCGGGTCGAGTGCGATATCGGGCACGATACCGACCTCCTGAATCGACACGTCGCCGGGGGTGAGGTACTCGGCGATGGTGAGCTTGAGGGCGGAATCGTCGACCAAGTCGTATAGCACCTGAACGGATCCTTTGCCGAAGGTAGTCTGTCCGACCACGAGAGCGCGGTCGTGCGCCTTGAGTGCGCCCGCGACAATCTCGCTGGCGGAGGCGCTTCGTCCATCGACCAGGACCACCATCGGGTAGTTCGGTTCGGTGCCTTCCGGCGAGGCGTACTTCTCTTCGCGGTCGTTCGGGTCGTTCGAAGCGGTGGCGACGAGCGTGCCGCTTGGCAAGAAGGTGTCGGCCACTTTCACCGCTTGATCGAGCAAGCCGCCCGGGTCTTCGCGTAGGTCGAGAACGAGGCCCTTGAGCCCGCGTTGATGGAAAGACTCGAGCGCTTCTTTGAGGTCGCTGTGCGTGTTGCCTTGGAAGTTGCTGATGTAGACGTAGCCGATGCCGCCACTGAGCATGCGGTGTTTGACGGAGCGCACCTGCACGATGGCGCGCGTAAGTTCCACCTTCTTGGGTCTGGAGAACTTGCCGGGGCGGGTAATCCAAATTGTCACGTTGGTGCCAGGCTTGCCGCGTAAACGGTCGACGGCGCCTGTGAGCGGCATGTTTTGTGTAGACTCGTCTTCGATTTTCACGATCTTGTCGCCGGCTTGCAGCCCGGCGCGCGAGGCGGGGGTGCCCTCCATGGGCTGGATGACCGTCAGTTGCTCGTCGCGAACACCGATGACGATGCCAAGACCGCCAAACTCGCCGCGCGTCGTGGTGCGCATGTCTTCGTACACGTCGGGTGTCAAAAGCACGCTGTGCGGATCGAGCGTGCGAAGCATGCCCGCCACCACCGCGTACTCGACGCGGTGCAGTTCGACGCTCTCGTTTTCGAGTTTGGGCTCAAGAAAGGCGAAGATTTCACCGATCCGGCGGTCGAGGTCCCAGGGCCCCTTTACGTCGCTGATTTGAAAGGTTTGCGAGGCATTGTGCACCTGGATGGTGAGCTCGGGCTCTCCCGGGGTGTATTTGACGATCACCGGGGCCACGTTGCGCTGTAGCGCGGCCAAGCCGGAGAGCAGCATGGCTTGCGCGTCGATGCGTTCGGGGTCGACGTAGTTGTCGTAAACGTGAGTGACCACTTCGGTCAACACCAAGTGGTCGGTGAACTTGTAGTGGCGGAGTTTGGTGGTCTCCTGCGCGCGCGCAGAGCTTCGAAGGCCGATTTCGAGCCCGTTGCCGGTCGGGCCAGGGAAGACGAGTGCGACGAAGACGCCCAACACGACCACGGCGCTGCCCGCCAAAAAACGTGGATTTTTCATAAGTTGCACCATGGGAGTATAGAGACGTTTGAACTCCAAAAACAACCTCGACGGGCTTGTATTTCCTCAATATTTAGTTCGAGTCGTGTTTGTCGGCCTTGCGCTTGCCGAAGACCAGTCGCTCCTCGAGAACCCGTCGCTGGGCCGCGTAAAAGTTCCGCAAGAAGCGCTCGGTCGCAAAGTCCGGCTCGGGCCCCGTGTAGCCGATTTTGTTGGCGATCGTATGCGCGATCGTCTTAAGCTCGTCGGGGAAGGCGCGCCCGGCGTCGATGTCGCGGATGATGCTGGCCAAGGTCTCGAGTTCGTGCTCGCCGTAGACCGCGAGGTGACGTGCTTGAAACGCAATGCGCGTGTCTTTTCGGCGCTCGCCCCGCGTCGCGTCGGGCTGTAGGGCAACTTTGGGCACGCGTACGACCGCGGTGCCGCCGAGGAGGTCGCCCGCGCGAGTGCGGAGTTTGGTAAAAAGCGGAAGACCGCTCATCAAAAAGACCCAAAGCAGAGCGGGCATCCACATCCAAACCGGCGCTGCGCCGATCAGTTGTTCGGGAGCAAACCAGGCGCCCAGGGGGAGAAAGATCTCGAGGTCGCGCATGAGGTTGCGAGCGAAGATGGCGTCTCCCCCGAGGCGGGTGCCGTCGCGCGCGATGACACGCAGGTTGAGAATGCGCTTTCCGGGGGTTACGCCGTGCCAGCGTGTTTCAAAGAACGCGAAGTAAAAGTAGCGTAGGACGAACGTGGACACCAAAAGGAAGGCGACCGCGATTTCGGCGAATGCGATCCCGAAAAAGAGCAAGGTGATGCCCGCGATGATCGACAAGGCGATGATGATCGTGAAGTCAAAAAGTACGGCCAGGGCGCGCTCAAGCACAGTCGCGAGGTCGTAGTCGAGTGGCACCCCCTCGGGGCCTGTGATGCGGATGATGCCGACTTCAGGAACGCTCGCCATCTTTGTCCCTTTGCGCACTGCCCCCCAACACGAGCCAGCCGAAGATCCACACCGCGTTGAACAGTGCAAACAAGAAGCGAATCACGTCGTCATTAACTGTCTGTCGGAAGATGCCCTCAACGCCGCCCGCGTAAAAGAAGAGAAGAACCGCTACGCCAACCACCATCGCGGCGCTTCTTCCGCGTTCGGAGAGTGCCCGCGCGACGGACTTTTTGCCGGGTAGGACGGAGCCGCGACCGATGTGAAAGCCGGCCGCCCCGCACAACAAAACGGCCAAGATCTCCGGCACACCGTGTGGGAGTAGCCAGCCAAGAATGGGAACGAGAAGGTCGCGCTGATGGTGCAAGGCCACAAACGCACCAAGTACTGTGCCGTTGGTAAAAAGAAGTAGGGCGGTCGGGATACCCGCCGCGAAGCCGAGTGCGAATGCGGTGATGCCGATGCGCGCATTGTGCGTAAAAAGCCATGCCGCAAAGATCGAAAGACCGGACCCGTCGCTCTTGGAGTAGATGGCTTCGCGCAGAGACTGCGTGGATGCCTCAGGGTCGCGGCCCGAGGCGTAAGCCGGGTTGATGAAAGCGTGAAACCAGTTGTCCTCTTGCATAACCAGGACGTACGCCACGACGGCGCCAAGAAAGAAGATGCCGGTGGAGAGCAGAAGCTCCCAGCCGAGGTGGCGCACCTTCTGGGGCATCGTTGCGCGAAGCGCACGAAAGAAGTTCATGCGGCCGGGTGCAGGCGAGCCGTAGAGCAGTAGATGCGCGCGCCTGCATAATGCTTCGAGGTAGCGGACCAGCTCGCGATCCATGGCTGTGTCGCGTGCGACCGAAAGCGCAGACAGTGTCGCGCGATAGAGCGCAGGAAAGCGTTCGGCTTCGTCGGCGGAAAGCTTGTGCAGGCCGCGCCCGCTGGACGCCTTGTTGACCATCGATTCGAGGGCCTGCCAGTCTCGCTCGCGCTCTTTGCGAAAGCGCGCGGAACGAGGCAGATAGCCTGCCGGTGCCAAAGTCGTCGCCGACACGCGCCGCGCCCGCACGGCGTCGCGGCCGAAGTTGGGTCCACCCGCGCTCATCCGATTTGCCCCCGTCGCTTGGCGTCGAGGTAGCGACGCAAAAGGTCGGCGGCCCCCGTTTCGGGCGACCCGGTCACGACACGGATGCCCGCATGAGCGAGCTGATTCATGACCAGCGCACGCCGGTCGGATAGCTGGGTTTTGACCAACGCCTCGGCGAGGGACTGCGGGTCGTCGGCGCTCGACTTGAAGGCACTTTCGATGGCGGGGTCGTCGAGGGAGACAAAGACGACGAAATGACGTTTGGCGATTTCTGTCAGGTACTCGGTCATGATTTCGGCGGTCGTCGAATCCACGAAATCGGTGAAGACCACCACAAATGAGCGGCGTCGCAATCTGCTGAGCAGCGCGCGCAATCCGAGCGCGTGGTTGGTTTCGGCGCTTTCGGGCTTGAGTTCCGCGACCGTCTGTCGCAACCGACCCAGTTGACGGAAGTCCGATGAGGGCGGAATGAAAGCGCGCGGCGAGGCGCCGTAGGCTGTCATGGAAACCAGGTCGCGACCTCGGAGTGCCGTTTCGGCCAGCAGCAGGGTGGCATGGATGGCGTGGTCGAGGCGAGTGAGCGCTGCGACGGGGCGGCCCATGAGCCGACCCGTGTCGATACAGATGACAACGTTCTGGTTGCGCTCGTGTCGATAGTGACGAACACGTAGGGCGTGGTGACGAGCGGAGACTTTCCAGTCGACGTGTCGGGTGTCCATGCCCATGGCGTACGCGCGCAATGAGTCGAACTCCGTGCCTTCGCCGCGTCGCCGAGAGAGCCGAAGGCCGCCTCGTCGCTCAAGCGCTGGAACGTGACGAATGGCGTAGTTGCGCAAGCGCTCGACAAACGGCGTGATCGCCACGCTGGCGTGCGTCTCTTGCCGCCAGATGCCCTCGACGAGACCGAGAGGCCCTGCGAGTTTGAGCCAAGTCGCGCGCACCGTTCCGCGACCACGGGCGCTTGCGATAAGCTCAAAGTCGAATGCGCTCGCGCCATGCTCGACGAGTTGACGTTCATTGAAGTTGTCGTAGCGAAGGGGACCTTCGAGCGAAAAATCGAGTTCGCCGAGCAACGGTCGAGCGGACTGCGATTCAAGGTGTAGCGTGCCGGCAACAGCTTCGCCAACGCCCGCCTGTTTTGGCAAAGTCACGGCAAGCGTGACTCGCGCCCGAAACAAGGTCCACATGTCGATGAGGATGGCCAAGGTCAAAATCGACCAGATACCCACGACGGCCATCCACAAGGTCTGCTCAAAGATAGGCACAGCGGCGACGAGCAAGCCGATCACCATGACGGTGAGGAGCGCTTTGGAGGGGCGGAGTGAGGTCATGTCAGGCTACGGCTAGCGAGGTGCTGGCACAGTCCTCAGGATTTCGTTGATGACAGTGTCGACCGGTAGGTCTTCCATCTCGGAGGTTGCGGTCAGCAGGATGCGGTGCCTCGCGATAGGCAAGAAGAGGGCTTTGAGGTCATCGGGAATCACAAAGTCGCGGCCATCGATGGCGGCGTGGGCTCGTGAAGCGGCGACCAACATTGCAGATGCACGAGGCGAGAGCCCGACTTCGAGGGCGCTGTGGTCCCGCGTGGAACGCGTCAAGCGCACAGCATATTGCGCGATGGTGGGCTCGACGCGAACGTCCGCGCACAACTGACGAAGTTGGTTGAGCTGGTCGAGGGTAAGAAGAGGCTGGATTCCCAGCGCGTCGAGATCGGGCGCGCGAGAAGTCTGCCCGTGAAGCAGGACTGACTGGACTTCGGCGTCCTCGGGTGGATACGAAACGACGAGCTTGAACAAGAAGCGGTCGAGCTGGGCCTCGGGCAGTGGGTACGTGCCCTCATGTTCAACCGGGTTTTGGGTTGCCACGACCGTGAAATGCTCGGAGAGCGGATACGTCGTGCCGTCGATGGTGACGCGCGCCTCCTGCATGGCCTCGAGTAGAGCCGACTGGGTCTTGGGCGGCGTGCGATTGATTTCATCTGCGAGCAGAAACTCGGTGAAGATGGGGCCTTTGGTAAGATTGAAGGACTGCGTGCGAAAGTCGAAGATATTGGCCCCCAAGATATCGCCTGGCATCAAGTCGGGGGTGCACTGCACGCGGCGCATGTCGAGCCCTAGAAGCCGCGAGAGCGTTCGGGCGAAGAGCGTCTTGCCCGTGCCGGGGACACCTTCGAGTAGGACATGTGCCCGCACCAAAACCGCGATGAAGGCATGGAGTGTGTGCGCTTCGGCACCGACGACGACGCGTCCGACTTGTTCGCGGAGGTGAACAAAGAACTGTTGAACTTGGTTGGGCTGCATCGGGTTCCTTAATACTGTTGGAGAAGCTGTTTTGCGAGTCTTACCAAACGCGCGCGCGTGTTGCGGTTCGGGGATTTTTGCTTGCTGTAGTCGTCGACTTGGCGCCATAGGCTTTCGGCGGTTGGCTCAAGGCCGCGCGCTTCGCGGTGAGCATCGATCTCCATCGCGCGCGCGAGCGGGGTGTTTGTGCGAAGGCCATTGCGGTGCGCGATGCGCGCGAAGATGGCCGACACGTAACGCGTCAGTAAGCGAGCATCGTTGTTGCTCATGGTCAGTGCCATAGCAGAGACGCGAATGCCTTCGTCTGGTTGCGTGTTCGCGGACGGTGGAGATGTGTCGCGCGGATCACCAAAGCGTTGAACGCCACGTAGAACCAAGAGCAGTGCGAGTACAATCGCGTGAATCGGTAGTAGGACGACCGGCCAACGTGCGAGCGCGTCCCGTAGTGAAAGCGTGTGCGCGTGGCCGTGAAAAACCTCATCAACTGCGAACGTCGTGTCGCCGTGCCATTGCGCGAGCCCCGTGAAGACGGCCGCGTGGTCTGCGCGTTGGATGTTAAAGTTGTGAATGAGGTCCGGCTCACTTAAAATGGACATCATGCCGTCGTTTGAGACGGCCATCAGAACTTCCCCGGTTTCTGCGACTTCGATCACGGGTGCAAAGTCCGGAGGCAACGACATCGTTTGCAGCCAAGGCACCGTGATGTTGTACTCGCCGACCGGGGTGATGACGACGTGGCTTTGCGCCGGCTCGTGAGGCATGCCTTTGCGGTCGACTTGTAGTCCACCGGCGGCCAGTGGCGGCACTTCGCCGAGTAGGTTCTGAATATGTAGGACGGGAACGGGTTCGGCTTTGCCTTGTGCGCCCAAAAACCACTTGGGCAGGACCATCACACTTGGATAACTTGCGTCGAGCCGCTCTTGAAGGGTTTCGCGAAGTCGAGCGGTGCCGTCCGGGACAGGCACTTCGGCGCGCAGCGGTTCGATAAACCAGGTGAGTGCCTCGTGGCCTCGTCCCGCTCCGCGTTGGCGGTCGGTCGAGATATCGAGCTCTTCCATGATTTGGACGAAGGCTTTGTTTCCGAGCGGTCCGTCGGTGAACGAGTCCGTCGCGATGGGGGTGAACTCCCGAACCTTGCGACCAAAGACGAGTGTGCCTATCGCAGCGATGAACGAAACGATGGCAAGCAGCACAAAGAGGCGCCGCGTACGCCTGTCCATGATCGATTCAGCGTTCACCATCGGGCTTTCGTTGGCTGACGAGGTCAGCGCGGAGCGACCGCAGCTCGTCGATGGTCTCAGAGGATGCGGGCTGACCTGCGAAGCGCACTCGTTCGGCAATGATGACAGCGCTCGAAAGTTCGTCGGATCGCACCACGGAGACCACTTCGCGCGGTGTGAGACTCTGCTGTTCAATGCCGCGGTCGTAGCCCAACTCGTGAATCATCAGGCGCAAAAGGTAGGCGACCGCCTGGGCATAGAGTCCCTTGGCGAGCAGCTCGCTCAGGCCGTCGTCGCTCAGAGCGTCGACGCTTGGGGCGTCTGCCTTGGGCTTTATTGCGGTGCCGCGCTTTGGCTCTTTGTTCTTTTCGTCTACGTCCAGTCGTGGACGTAGACGGTAAAGTGCAAGTGCAAAGAGAACGACCAAGACGACTGCGAGGATGATGAAGCCCCACTTCGCTACGGGTGCCGTCGCACGTGCGGCGTCGCCGAGCCCGCCGAATACATTGCCCAAAAAGTCAGAGACACCCTGAGATAGCTCTTCGTTTGTGAACTCCTTGCGATGCAGTTCGGTTGGGAACTTGCCTTGCTCGTGGATGGAAGATGCGGTCTTGCGGACGTGGTCGAGGTCTTGCCCGCGAGCGGTTGTGGTCACCAGGCCAAGGGCTGTAAAGCACACGACAGCCAAGCCCTGCCAAGCGGCGCGTCGCAATCGCATTCGAGGTCGGTGGCGCTTCGCCCGGAGCACAGCCAGGCATATATCACGAAGTGGCCGAGTCCGGCGGCGAGGGGCGCTAGCTTTCGTCTGCGGCCTGCTCGGCAGCCGCCTCGGCAACGCCCGGAGGAACCTTTTCTTTGGGTACGTAGAGAATAATCTCCTCGCCCGCCTTGAGCGTCGTGTTGCGTGAGAAACGGTTGATGCGCGCAATCGAAGCCGCTTCAAGTTCGAAGTGCTTGGCGAGCCCGGTCAAGGTGTCACCATCTTTGACCGTGTACAGGATACGTACGCGCCCGCGCTGCGCCTCGTGGTGTGCAAAAAAGTCGTCTGAGCCGACGACGAGTGGGGTGACTTCGCTCTCGCGGAGTACCAGGGCCGTCGACAGGTCAAACGATTTGTCGACGAAGATTTGTAGCACCATTCCAGCTTGCAGCGGTGCGTTGGGTCGAATGTTGTTCCAACGAGCCAAGTCCTCGATTGCGACGCCAAAGAAACGAGCGATTCGACCGGCGTCGTCTCGCGAAGTCACCTCGTAAAAGACACGTTCGCGGTCGGGATAGCTGAAATGACCGTCCGCGATCGTGACCACGACCGGCGTGGTGTCTTCCTCTGCGGGCTCGCGAGGCGGATTCTTGGGCACGACGATACATGTGCCGGGCTCAAGCGGAAGGCGGAGTGAAATGGGGTTGAGCTCACGAATGCGAGCGATGGCCACACCGTAACGAGAGGCGATCGCATCAACGGTTTCGCCGAAGCGAACCTTATGGATGCGATGCGCCATGTTGCGTTGCCGTATTTTCGACCATGTTTCCATGAACACGACGCTCTTACCTTGCGGGATGCGGACTTTGTACGTCGTGTCTTCCGGGGTGCGCTTGCGTTTGAGGGATGGGTTGAGGTGTTCGAGCACTTCGACGCTTGTGTGCGCTGCGCGCGCAATGTGTTTGAGGTGGCTCCCAGGAGGAACCTCGACTTCATCGAAGTGCCACGGGTCCAGTTCGTCGATGTCCGGCAGCGATAGCGCGTCCACGTTCTTTGCAGCGAAGGCGACCGCTACGATCCGTGCCACGTAATGACGAGTTTCGTTGGGAATGCCCGACTCCATCCGAGCAAGAAACCAAAAGTCGTTGCTGTTGTACTTGCGAATCGACTTTGTGAGGCCGAAATAGCCCATGTTATAGGCGGCGAACGCGAGCTCCCAGGAACCCAACTTGGAGTGAAGTTCGCGCAAGAAACGAGCGGCCGCACGCGTCGCGAGGATAGGGTCGCGGCGCTCGTCGATCTCGCGATCGATACGAAGACCGTAATGCGCGCCTGTGCGCTTTACGAACTGCCACATGCCAACCGCCGCGGCGCGTGACTTGACGACCGGATCGAGGCCACTTTCGACAAATGCGACGTAGACCAAGTCCTCAGGCACACCTTCTTCTTTGAGTACCTCACGTAGCTTCGCTTCGTAGCGACCCGCACGGCGGAGCCAAACCTTGAGCGTGGCTCGCATGCCTGGGTCGCTGCGGTAGCGTTCAAGGGCATCTGCAACTTCGGGCGAGAGACGCGCCGAGAACGCCGGAGCGTGAAGGTCCTTCATCCATTCGTATTCGGTCGCGGCTTCGGCCTCGGACGTGAGCGAGAGTGGGTAGTGGACGCCGTGATGCGCACTCTGCAGTTCCGTGGGTCCCTGCGCGGCGCTCTGTCCGAGCGTGCAAAGTGTATAAAAGAAGCAAGCGGCGAACTGCAGGCGCACAGCGCAATGCTAGTCGATGTCCAGCGGCATGTTCCACAAACACGCTTCGGGAACAGACGTGCTAGTCTCCCACTGCGATGCCGAAACGCGGAATTCTTGAGCTTTATGTGGCGCTTGCGCTGGCGACAGGCGCCTGCGGTGGTAGCGCCGAAGTTGGTCCAGAGGTGCAGACGCGGCCGCGCGATGGTGGGGACCCCCATGGCGCCCCTTCGCTGCGATCGCTTCCGGCGGATGATGTGGACCCGCGAACCTTCACGCCACTGATGAAGCGCGCTTGGGAGGCGAGCCGCGACGCACTCGAGCTCAAGGCACCCGCTTTTCCCCAAGAGCCTACCAGTGAGGAGTGGAATGCATGGAGTCAACGCGTGTTTCAACCATGGCTTCAGCAAAAGCAAGGCATGGTGGTGGCGGCGCGTCGTGAGCTCGACATGGCGGCGACGCAAAGCATGCGTCAGCGCATTATGGCAGGAGCGATCGTTGGGCTCCTGTACGAGGACCTTGCGCATGTTCTGCTCGCTGTACCGACACCCAAAGCGATTCTGGAGGAAGACCCGGACATCGTCGAGGCGTTCAAGCATGTGGTGGAGGGCCAGGCGCGTCCCTACCTCGAGCATTCGCGGGCAGCGTATTCGGCGTGTAAACAAAATGCCGCGTCGGGGCGCGGCGGGCTCGGACATTGGTCGAACTATTGCAAGCAGCGGGAAGCGAACTTGCCACGTTCACGTCCATGAATCGCGAAGAACCATGAAGGCCGCGATGAGTGCTCTTTCGCGGAAGCCGATGTGCTAGTGCTCTGACCGGGAGATTGTGAGCCTGGATCGCACAGCAGCGGAGTGAAATCGTAGGAGAGAAAACGATGGACGTGCAGAGTACATTCGAGTTTGAACGACAACCGAGTTCGCTTTGCTGCGAAGCGACACGGATCAGAACCTCCTGGTCAGAGCACTAGGAGCACATCGATGCTTGAAAGTGAAAGGCTAACGAAGAACCATGAACAGAGTCGACGCACTAGATGTTCTGCGCGCGTTCGCGGTGGTGCAAATGGTGCAGGGCCACACGCTTGACGCGCTGCTCGATGAATCGCTCCGTGACGGAACGTGGTTCGAAGTGTGGCGTTGGCTCCGCGGCCTCACCGCGCCTGCATTCTTATTTTGTGCAGGTTTTGCGTTCATCTTGGCGCACCAGCGACGTCCGGAAGCTGTGGGCCGACGAATGCGGCGTGCGCTTTTGCTTATCGGTCTCGGCTATGCGCTGCGGACGCCCTGGCTCGCTCTTTTTACAGGCAACCTGGATGCCGATTCCCTTCGCAGCTGGGCGCTCGTTGACGTTCTTCAGTGCATCGGTGTCAGCATCGCGCTGCTCGAGGCGAGCATGCGCCTCCGCGCGACAGGGCGGACCTGGCTTTGGGGCCTGGTGACGGCGGTAAGTTTGTTGCTGGGGCCGGGCGGGCTATGGCTCGGCCCCGGCCTTCCGACATGGACCGCGAACTATCTGGGCCAGGACACGTTATTTGCGTTGCTGCCGTGGGCAGGGCATCTCGCGGCTGGCGCACTGTTCGCTGAGCTTCGCGGACTGGCCCCGACGCAAGTCCGAGGGAGACGGCTTGCGCGCGCGAGTTTGCTGGCCGCGCCGATCGTGCTGGCCGCGCTTTTCGATGCGTTGGCGCGTGGCGTCGGGGCGCATGGCATTCGCCTTGTGTGCGTGCTGCTGCTCATGTGCCTCTTTGGCGTTGTCGCCTCTCGCATGGGACAGACCACGCTGCGCATCGCGCGAGACGTGTCGGCGTCGTCGCTTTTTGTCTATGTGACGCACATCGCGATCGTATATGCGTCAGGCGTTGGTCTTGCCGTGCGGCCGGGGCCAACCCTGCCGCTGCCAGTTGCGCTCGGCAGTGCGCTTGCACTGTTGCTCGGCTGCTTGCTGCTACGTCGCGTATGGAAGCGCATTCGCGGTTTCACCCGTGTAAGCGGTCTTCTTCAAACCCGTGAATGAGGCTGTGAGTCTTGTTCTCGGCCGCAAGTTCTTACTATTTGCTGCGGCTCATTCTCGGATGATGGCTTCGTGGTCGGGGGCTGCCGTGTAGACCAGTGCGCCTTCCGCGGAACGCCCCAACTCGGCCGCGTTGGCTTCGTCGGTGTCGATGTGCATTTCGAGCCGATAGCTGTCTTTGACGCGCACCAGGACATCGCCAAAAACGAGGTCGCGCTCACCACCGGTGATCGCCACCTGGACCTCGTCGCCGTCTTTGACCCCGTACTCATCGGCGTCCGCGGGCGTCATGTGGATGTGACGCCACGCGCAGATGAGACCCTCGTCGAGTTTGAGAGTGCCCGAGGGGCCGACCAGTGTAATTGGCGCAGAGCCTTTCACTTTGCCGGAGTGGCGCACCGGTGCGTCGACGCCGAGTTTGAACTCATCGGTGCGTGAGATTTCGATTTGGCAGGCACGGCGAAGTGGGCCCAGGACACGCACGTCCTCGATTTTTGCCTTGGGACCGACGAGCGTGAGGGTTTGCTTCGACGCAAACTGCCCGGGCTGCGAAAGCGGGTGCAGTTCTTCAAGTTCGCTGCCTTTGCCAAAGAGCGCGTCCATCGCTTCGCGCGTGAGGTGAATGTGTCGCGCGCTGACCGCGATCGGAATGGGCTTTCGATTCGGTGGCGACTTCTGCAACAACGCACGTGTCGCTTCGGCCAGCATCCACTCTTCGTCCGTTTTGACGACGAGGGCGCGCACGCGTGAGCCTTGCGCGCTGATTTCCCGCACGGGATGTTCTTGGCTCACGGCGGCGTCCCGGTTTCGGTCCTCGTCGAGGTGCACACCTAGAAACTCGAGCCGCTGTAAAATACGGCGGCGCATCGAAACGCTGTTTTCGCCGATGCCTGCCGTAAACGCGATCACGTCGACGCCGCCCATGGCGGCCGCGTAAGCGCCTACGTACTTTCGCGCTTGGTGGGCAAAGACGTTGATGGCGAGCCGCGCTCGGTCGTGGCCTTCGGCGGCGGCCATTTCGAGGTCGCGCAGGTCGCCGCTGATACCGCTTAGTCCCTTGAGTCCGCCGTCTCGATTGAGCAGTGTTTCGGTCTCCTCGATGCCGAGTTCGCGTGCAAGTCGCAGCACGACGCCTGCGTCGATGTCGCCAGCGCGGGTGCTCATCACGAGTCCTTCGAGCGGCGTCATGCCCATGCTTGTCTCGACGCTACGACCATACTCGATGGCGCACGCGCTACAGCCGCCGCCAAGGTGCAGCGATACGGTGCGAAGTTCACGTGGGTCGCGGCCCAAATGCTCGGCGGCGCGCTGCGCGATGCACGCATGCGACGGACCGTGAAAACCGTAGCGACGCACCGCGGAGTGTGCCTCAGGGTCGATGGCGTAGTGTTTCGCGCGTCGCGGCAAGGTGTGGTGAAAGGATGTGTCGAAGACGGCGACGTGCGGAATGTCGGGCAACGCTCTGCGTGCGGCCCTGATCCCGGCGATGTTCGGGGGGTTGTGAAGGGGCGCGAGCGGAACAAGGGCTTCGAGCTGCTCCACGGTAGCGTCGTCGATCAGCGCCGGACGCGCATTGTTGGCGCCGCCGTGCACAACGCGATGGGCGACTGCGTCGATGCTTGAGCCGTCGAGGCTTTCGAGGAGCTCGTTGATGGCGTGCGTATGGCCGTCTTCTTTTTCGTTGAGCCGTTCGACCTTTCCGGCTTGTTCGCGGGTCGAGCCCGAAAAGAGTGCGTACTTGAGGCTCGTTGAACCGCTGTTGACGACCAAGATTTTCATGCAGCGAGCATATCGAAGCAGGCGAGCCTTACCAGCCCGCACTGGCGAAATAGACGAGCCAGGCGCCGATCCAAAGCGCGGCGAACAGCATCACGAGGGCCGTGTAACCAATAATATCCTTGGCCTTGGCGCCGGTGATGGCCAGGAGCGGCAATGCCCAAAAAGGTTGGAGCATGTTGGTCAACTGATCGCCATACGCCACCGACATCATGGTCAGTGCCGATGAGAGGTCGAGGTCGACCGCGCCTTGCATCGCGATGGGCGCTTGAATAGCCCATTGCCCTCCGCCGCTCGGCACGAACATGTTGACCAAGGCTGCCGAACCGAAGGTCGCGAGCGGAAAGAGGCTTGCGGGGACCGATTGCGTGAACGATGTGGCGATGCTCGCTGCCAGACCGGTGCCGCGCATCACGCCCATGATGCCGGCGTAGAATGGAAACTGCAGCACGATGCCGGTCGTTCCGCGCACGCCGTCTGCCACAGCCTTTGCGTACGCTCGTAAGTTGCCGTGCGCAGCGAGTCCCAGGGTCAGGAAGATGAGGTTCAGTGCGTTGGGGTCGAGCTGCGAGATGCCGCGCATCGCGAGGAAGTTCCACACGCCCGCGCCCAGTGCGGCGATCACGCACCACGCCAGCACGCGCGACTCATCGAGGCGCTGTAGCCATGACTCTTCGGGCTCTACTTTTGGCTCTTCGGCTAACGCTCGATTCGCAGTATTCATGGTTCTTCGGCGATCGCTCGATTCGAACGCGTCGTGCTGGTAGCACAACGGTTCTCGATCTCGCTGCCTCATCACGGCCGTGCCGGTAGCACGTCGCTGCTCGGTCTCGCTGGCCTCATCGCGGCGCGGGTGCAGGTAGAACAAGAGCAGCGGTACAAGGATGAGCAGGCCGCCGGTGATGATGAGGTTGGGCGCCGCCAGCACCGACTCGGTAAAGGGCAGGGTGCCGACCCGGGCGGCGAGCTCTGTGCCCAAAAACTTTCGCACGTCCGCTTCAAGCGTCATCTTGAGCGGCGCTGAGCCGCTCAGACCACCGTGCCAGCAGAGCATTCCCGTATATCCGGCAGCCGCCAAGAGCGGGTAGTTGTGGGGGATGTTCCGGCGTCCGAGCGAGCGTCCCATATCCCTCGCCAGCATGGCGCCGACGATGAGGCCTAAACCCCAGTTCAGTAGGCCGCACAGCATTGCGGTCGCGCTGACGAGCGCCACCGCCGCTCTCGGAGAGCGCGCGAGGCTGCTGACACGGCGAATGAGCTTCTCGGCGATCGGCGAGCAAGCGAGCGCGTGGCCGGTGACCAGAATCAGCACCATCTGCATCGAGAACGCCAAGAGGCTGAAAAAACCTGCGTCTCCCTGCCATGCGGCGATGATCTGGGCTGGCCCTGCGTCTTGGCTGAGCCAGGCGAGCCCAAACGTCAGCCCGGTGAGCAGGATGGCGAGCACCATCGGATCGGGGGTCGTTTTTCGGAAAAAATGAGCGAAGCGATCGCCCGCTCTCTGTAGAAGGTTCGCTTTCATCGTAGATTTGCGTCGATCGGCGGTCGTTTCCTTCATTGCCGCGTCGCGGCGAGTCCGATAGCATACTCGGACCGTGAGTCGAAAGTGTCCAACCTGCGCGACCGAATACGCAGACGATGTCTTCTTTTGTGGCGAGGATGGCTCAATCACCATCGAGGTCCAAGCCCCGGATGACTTCGATCCCAGACTTGGTCAACAGCTCGGCGGATACATCGTGGCAGCCCGTGTCGCCGACGGCGCCATGGGACGCGTGTTCGAGGGGCGTCACCCCGAGACGAAGGCGCGTGTCGCGATCAAAGTGCTCCACGAGCACGTCGCCAAAGACAAGGTCTCGGTCGAGCGCTTCAAGCGTGAGTACGAAACTTCTGAAGAAATGGACCACCCGAACATCATCAAGGTCCTCGAGTTCGGTGAGACGCCGGACAAGTCGTGGTTCATGACGATGGAGTTTCTCGAAGGTGAGGAGCTGGGCGAGGTGCTGCGGCGTGAGCAAGGCGTCGAGGTTCCACGCGCGGTTCGTATTCTGATGCAACTCTGCGATGGACTTGAGTACGCGCACTCATTCGGGGCGATCCATCGCGACCTCAAGCCGGACAATATTTTCCTCGTCCCGTCGCCCGAGGGTGACGTGGTGCGAATTCTCGATTTCGGCTCTGTGAAGCTGCAAATGGAGATGGGCCCCAAGCTTACGGCCTTTGGCACGACCCTGGGGTCTCCGTACTACATGTCGCCGGAGCAAGCGATGGGGAAGCAGGACGTCGACCACCGCTCCGACGCGTGGGCCGCGGCAGCCATCTTCTACGAGATGCTCACCGGTAAGGTCGCGTTCGAAGGTGGCGCCATCGCGGAAATCCTGATGAAGATTGTGCAAGGTACGCCGGTGCCTGCGTCGACGCTGCGCGACGGGCTACCGTCCTTCGTCGACGAGTTCTTCGACAAGGCTTTCGAAAAGGACAAAGAAGCACGTTACGCGGGCTGCAAAGCGATGGCCGATGCGCTGGTGCAAAAGCTTCGCTTGCCCGGAGACTCCTTGCGCTGGGCCAAAGCCAGTCAAAAAGAGCTTGAGTCCGAGCTCCTCAAGGGACCTGCAGCGGCTTCGATTCCGCCTTCCGGCACGGCCGGCACGATCATGAGTGATGCACCGCCGCCCATGGAATCGCCCAAGCGCGCGACACCTCCCTCTGCCGATAGCGCGAATATCACGAATGTTGAGGTTCCCAAAACGCCGCGCATTCCAAGAGAGGCCACGATGTCCAGTGAGAACATGCAACTGCCGGTCAATTCCGGCGGTAACGGGCTGCTCTACCTCGGTATTGGCATCGCAGCTGTTGTTGTGGTTGCAGTCATCATCGCGCTGACGTAGCCATCGTCTGCGCCTAAATCGATGGTTGGATCGAGCATTCGGCGAACGGGGTGGCCGTTTAGAGACACGCTGACGTCGCCAAAGATCGGCCATATCTGGCCACGTTCCCGCGCATTCTTCTCTTGGACGATGCGCGCGAAGTCGCGAATCATGTCTGGTTGGGTTTTCATAAAATGAACTTGTGCCGATGTGAAGTAGTTCTCGGGATAAAGCTCGCGCGTTTCGCCGCTGTTGGGGTTGCGCTCGTAGAACCGAGCGATCGCGACCTTGTCGATGAGCATGACCCGCCACGAGTATCGAAAGCCTTTCTCCGACCACAAGACGTCGGAGCCATACACATAGCAGCGAAGGGGTACAACGAGCTGCGCCAAAACAAATACTCCGAGCGCGAGACGGGCGGACAAGGGTAAATAGCGCTCCTCGCCAGTGCACGGACTACCCATCGCCGCCTGAGCTTTGCTCAAACATCGCTGCGGCCAGCCTGGTTCGCAGAACAACGTAAGGCACACGAGCATGACCCAAGGAAAAAGACCGATGGGGAACAAGAATGCTGTGGTGACGTGAAAGCCGACCAACGCAAACATTGTCGGTAGCCGGGTGCGCTGGACAAGAAGCAAAAATGGCGCGCTGAGATCGAGCAAGGCCGCTGCCCAGCTGCACGCAAACGCCACTTCGGGATGATGCAAAAAAGGCAAATCCGTTTGCGAAAACCAGAGCCTCAGAGGCTGAGCTCGAAACAGCCAGTCGGGTTGAAGCTTGGCCACACCAGCAAAGAAGTACACCACGCCGACCTGAAAACGCAGGAGCCACAATGCCCAAGCGGGAAAGGTTGCCAAACGGGCTGTTCTGCCTAGGCGCACGTCCAAGGAGCCGGCTCGGCCCAAAGGAAGGAAGGCGAGCAGGCCGGTGATCAGAATGATCAAATAATAGTGGTTGAGGTAGTTGCTCTTATCGATCAGGTGAACGTAAGCGAAGCCGAGGCAAAAGAGCGCGGCGCTAAGCCGGTAGAAAAAACCGAGCGCGATGCATGCGCCGAGAAATCCGAGTATGGCAAAATGGATTTCCATCCATGGTCGCGGCCACGGTTTCACCCAATGGAAACCGGTCCAGGTGAAGAAGTGCTCGGGGTCGTAGAACTGGGTCTCAATCCAACCATGAACAAAATATCGAGCGACCAAAATGACCAGCAATGCTCCAAATGCAATGCGAAAGGCGACGAGTGAGCCCGTCGCAATGCGGATCAAAGGTCCTCCAAGAACGCGAGCAGCGCGGCGCGGTCGTCGGCGGACAAGTTGCGGAAAAACGCCTGCGCCTTGGCGGCTTCGCCATCATGCCACAAAATCGCTTCGGCCAAGTTGCGCGCACGACCGTCGTGAAGAAACGTCGTGTGGCCGTTGACCCGTTCCACAAGACCGATGCCCCACAGCGGCGGTGTTCGCCATTCGCGGCCACTGGCGTCGTGGTCGGGTCGGTCGTCACTGAGTCCAGGCCCCATGTCGTGCAAGAGCAAATCGGTGTAGGGATAGATGGTCTGGTGCGCCAGCTCGGGGAAAGCCTCGTCTGGTCCCGTCACGTGCATCGGGGTGTGGCACCCTGTGCATGCCTGGCCGAAGAGTTGTTCACCCCGCACAACCTTCGAATCCAAAGGGTTTCGACGGGCCGGTACGGCCAAGGTTTTGAGGTAGAAGACCACGAGGTCGAGTTTTTCTTGCTCGAGCTCGGGTGTTCCTCCATTTGGATGCTTGCCTGCGCTGGCCTGTCTCGACGAGAAGTGTTCGTTGGGAAAGAGTGTCGTCGTGATGCCCATGTCGCCCCCGAACGCCCCTGCCGCTTGCTGCTCCACCGTGGGTTGATTGGCCTTCCAACCGAAGCGGCCGACGACCGTCTTCTGCAATGCGACGTCGGGCACTCGGTTGGGTCGACCCGAAATGCCATCGCCATTGTCGTCGTTGGGGTCGGCGAGTTCCATCAGTCGCTCGACGGGGATGCTTTCCAACAGTCCGACACCAAAAACGGGTGGGGCAACCCGTGGAGAAACTCGCAGGTTTACATCGAGGGCGCCGTAGGTGGGCTTTTCAAGGGAATAGGTCGGGCTGCGCAGCGAATAGCTGGAGCCGTCGGAATACGTCCCGACGATTTCCTCATAGTGGACGCGCGGGGTCGCCTCGCCAGCGAGATCCAAGATGCCGTAGGGCTGAATCTGTTGTCCATACACCGGATCGGCGGAAACCTTTTGATTCGTCGGATCGATCACTGAAATTCGAACTAGCAGGCCGACGAAAGGATCTGTCGGCTTCGTGGGAGGAGCTCCGCGACCATCGCGGATATGACACGCAGAGCACGACGGAGCGTTGTAGAAGGGCCCCAGTCCGTCCCGGCCTTGTGCCGAAGCGGGGGCGATGACCCAGTTGACCCGGAAGAGTGAATTGCCGCCGAAAAATGCGTCCGCACGCTTGCCGCGCACTTGTGGAGAAACCTGTCCAAAGGCATCGCGAGATATATCGGAGACGGTGTTGTCGCCGCCCGCAGGATGTGCGAGGGCCCCATCGGCGAAACTTTCGCGATCGGTGCTGAGTTCTTCGTTGGACGCCGCTTTGTTGTCACAAGCCAGCGCAAAGCTCGCCCCGGCAACAACAAGAGCGACAACTCTTAACTTCGCCCATCCGACAAAGATCACTGTTGAACCTTCTTTTTAGGCGCCGCGTCGAGCTGGCTCGCAAGTCGAGCAAAAAGCCCGTTGAGTTCGGTCAACCGGTCAATCGCCGCGCGCACGGCACGGCGGCCAGGTCGATCGTCGGTACCCTGGATCGCTTGATCGAAAGGTTCGAGATGTGGACTCTTTAGGGCTTCGATGACGTCGGCGAGTTTACGCTCGACAGCGGCGGATAGCTTTGGATCGCGCTCCCTCGCCAAACTCCGTAGGCCTCGGCCCTCGAAGTCGTACTGGCCGCTGCTCGACTCGTATTTCCCGAGCCAGACATTTTGAATTCCGATGGCGTCATGGAGATGATCGAGATGGGTGGTGTCGCTGAAGCAGGAGTGCTCGTCCTCTTTGTCCTTGGTTGTGTAGGGCGCCGTCAAACGTTCACCGCGCAGCTCGGCAAAGGCGAGGCTTCCGACGCCGGTGACGATTCGTTTGAGCGCTGAGTTGGGCTCGAGCGCGAGGAAGTTCGCCCTGTAGTTGTCCTTCTTACCCGGCGCCCACTCGCGCTGTACGAATGTTAGATCACGCACCAACATCTCCGCACATGCCGAAAGATAGGCTCTGCGTCGCTCGGCGTTCACTCCCTTCCCATCGACATAGTCTGTGTAGCTGCGCTCGCCGCCGCCCGGTCCAGGGTCCACGTCTTGACCCCAAAGCAAAAATTCGATCGCGTGCCACCCGGTGGATACGTGCGTCTCGCCACCCTGTTCGTTGGCAGCGCGCAGCGCATCGATAGTGAGTGTTTGGTCGGCTTGATTGATTAACCCAGATTTGGGTTCGCCTATCACGTAGTCGATATACGACTCATCGAGTGGCCAAGCGTTGATGAACGCTTCAGGACCATCTGGGCTGCGATCGATGGGGCCACCGCTAAAGCGGGCAACTTCGGTCTGAATGTAGTGTGGCCGTGCGGCGCGCCACGCCGACTTGCATGCTTCGAAGTGTGCCTCGGTTGGATCGGCCTTGAAGGTTTCAATCGCCGTTCGCAGATCTCCTGCTAACGCGACGTTATCAGAATACATCTTATGCATGAGATCCGCGTAATCAGAGACGATGTCCTTGACCGACGTCGCTTGCGTTGCGTTGGCTTTCGGTTTTTTGCCTACGTCGTCGTTTTTGCTACACGAACAAAGGCAGAGCGTGCAAAGGATGATTGAGCGCAATAGGGTCATGATCTAGTCTCCGTCGAAACCGCCGAACGAAAGGTTGCTGTTGAAGGTCGCCACCAAGTGAGCCGCCAAACGGTCACGCAAGGTTCCCATGACGTTGTACGCTTTGCTAATCGAGACTTCTGATTCGAAGATCGCCTGATCGAGCGGAGGAGGGATTGCTCGCAAATTGTGAACGGAACGGTCGAAGGCGAAGGCCAACGATTCGTGGAGCTCAGGGCTCGCCATCTCGACGCGCTGGCGCAAACCGGGGCGTGAGTTGGCTCCATCGTAGAGGCGATGGATGGCCTCGATTTGTGCGATCAGCGCAGCAATCGCCTGATCGCTTCGATGGCCCTCGATCAGCTCCGGGCGCCGGTTGTCGATGTCGTGCATCGGTTCTCGAAGTTGTGAGTCTTTGAGCAGCTCGACCAGGCTCACCATTCGACTGATCATCGCGTCGAGGGCTGCCTGAGCATCGGGGTACGGCGAGCCCGAGGAATTGGGGCGGAGAAACGCACGCAAGGCCGGTCCGTCACTGGGATCCCAGCGCTCCTTGAGCGCGAGCGCGGACGACGCGACACCGCGACTGAGCGCGGTGAGCAAAGCACGACGATGTGTGCCCTGGACTCCTTTTGTTAGCGTAGCGAATGCCTTTTTAGTTCCGCCATCCTGATCGTAGAGAACGTATTCGAGGGTGAGCAATCCCTTTTGTCGGGAACCAAGAGCGGCGATGTGTTCAGTGCTGAGAGGTTCTCTTTTCCTTGCGAGCGCTTCGACGGCCGCTTCGTCGATGGGAAAACTGGCAAGCTCCTGACTGAGAATCTCAGCATTTTCGGGTGGTACGAGACAAGGCACCGCGCTTTTCCAGGCGAGCCAGGTCGCTTGCCAGGCCGAGCGAAGAGCGTCGAACTTGGCGTGCGTGGGGGCTTTTTCGAAGTCTTTCGCGCTGCTTGCTAGCGTCGTGGCAGCGAGCGAGAAGGTTTCGAAGCTCGGCACAATCACGCCGCGTGCCAGATTCTCGACGAGCTGCTGCACTGAGGCGTTGGTTTCGGGCTCCTCTTGCACCTCCATGGACGCATTTCTGTCAGTTGCCACGGGCTCGTCCGCCCCCGGCTCGCTATCGGCGCTATCGGTGGCTGCAAATCGCATCCAAATCAAGATGCCTATTCCAAGTGCGACGCTGGTGATAGCGAGGCCAATCCGGCTTCTTCGCATGCACCGAATCTTGCCAGCACATGCCATGCGCTGACAAGCAGGTGCATTGCACCGAAGTGCCAGATGTGGACAAGATTATCTTGCTGGCCCCGCGCCTGAGCTTTTCGCGCACATCATGATGTGCATGGCGATGCATAGGCCGCATGCCACGCCGACGATGCCCCCGAAAAAGGAAAAAGTCAGTGTGTGACCCACCTGACGGGCCAAGGCCCGGATATGCGTGTAACTTAGCCAGGGCGATGCAAGCAACATGCTAAGGACCGGGATCAACGCGGTCCAGATGACCGTTGAAACTGCTGCGAAGCTACGACTCACCTTTTGTTGACGGCCGAGACTATAGCCAGACAAGAATAAAACGCTCACGACACCAATCGCGAGGCGCGTGCCGCCCACGTAGGGCAGGCGCAGCGAACCAAAGTACGAGCCTCCAATGTTCGTGAACACGATGGACAGAGTCGCAACGAGCAAGGTGACGGCGACCAGCAAAAACGCGGTCGGCCGGCCGCGCTTCTCCCAGCGTCCGACGACCTCGCTCAGCCCGACGGAGAGGAGGGTTCCCAGACCTGCGCTAAAAGTGGGTACCCGAATCCACAACAAGCGCAGGGTTTCGTCGCTCGTCCAGGGGCTTAGTTCCTTTGTATAGCTCCAGATTATCCAAATGCCTGCGAGCAGGCCACACACGAAGCCCGGAAACACACGCCTAGGATGTTTGGGTGGAATCGATTCCACTGCCTCGAGTTTAGCGTGTGCCGCTGAAGCCCTGTAGACTGGAGCGGTGAAAGTTTTCCTATCGGGCCCGATGGGGGTCGGAAAGAGCACGGTGGGCCGCGCGTTGGCGGCGAAGCTTGGGGTTGAATTTGTCGACCTTGACGCGCGTGTCGAGGCGGTTGCGGGTAAGTCCATCACAGATATTTTCGCGGATGGCGGCGAGCCACACTTCCGACGGGTAGAACGCGAGGTCTTCGAAGAGGTGTGCAAAGAGTCCGCGTTTGTCTGTGCGCTCGGTGGGGGAGCGGTCACACAACAGGCAGTTCGACGCGCCGCGCAGTTTGACGGACGCCTGGTCACACTGCGTGCCCCGGCTGAAGCCATTCGGGCCAGACTCAGTCCAGAGGAGCGAAAAAGGCGACCCCTGATCGCGGGTGAAGACGGGCTTGCGCGTCTTGAGGCGCTCACCCAGAAGCGTCACGACACGTATTGCGAAGCCCACGACGTGATGGATGTGGGGCACTCGGACCCGGGCGAGGTCGTCGCCCGGCTCCTGCCCGAACTCGAAATCGACAAGGTACTCGTGCCGCTCGGAGCTCGAAGCTACACCGTCGACATCGGTCGAGGTCTGCGGTCGCGCGCCGCGGATGTTGCGGTCGGAGCTTCTTCTTGTTTTCTGGTTACCGATTCGAACGTCGAAAAGCTTTGGCTTGAGCATGCGCTTGCTGCACTCGCGCCGGCGCACCCAAATGTCCAGCACGTGAGCTTCGTCGCCGGCGAGTCCAACAAAACCGCTCAGACCGTGTTCTCACTGTGGGATAAAGCGCTTGGCTCGGGCCTTGATCGCAAGGGCTTGCTGGTTGCGCTCGGCGGTGGCGTTGCTGGTGACCTCGGCGGCTTTGTCGCGGCAACATTGTTTCGCGGGGTCGATGTACTTCAGCTGCCCACTTCGCTGCTCGCGATGGTCGACAGCTCGGTGGGCGGCAAAACCGGTTTCGACCACGAACTGGGTAAGAACTTGATCGGTGCTTTTCACCAACCCAAAAGCGTGATCTGTGATCTGGATTTTCTCTCTACGCTTCCGAAAGAAGAACGTTTTTCCGGCCTTGCGGAAGTGGTCAAGGCAGCCTGGCTCGATGGTGAAGAGAGCGTACGCGCCCTCGAGGCAGACGCCGACGCGCTTCGCCATGGCGACCTTGATGCACTCGGGCGAGCCGTTCGAATGGCGGTTCGACTGAAGGCGCGCATTGTGGCCGAAGATGAGCGCGAGGGTGGCTTGCGTCGGTTGCTGAACCTCGGCCACACAGTGGGCCACGCGCTCGAAGCTGCGGGTGGGTATGCGCAGCTGCGTCACGGCGAAGCGATTTCTCTCGGTATGATCATCGCGTTTCGTTACGCAACGAGCCGCGGATGGGCCGACCCCACCGACGCACAGCGCGTTCAAACGCTGCTCAGTCGGCTCGCGCTTCCTACATCCGTCCACACAACCGCAGAAGCACGACCTTTCTTACACCAAGACAAGAAGCGAAGTGGGCAGCACATTGGGTTTGTTTTTCCTGGTAAACCCGGTCTTACACGCGTTGAGCACGTAACGCTCGACGAGCTTGAGACATTTCTGGCGAATAATTTTCCCTGACCGCCCCAGCACGTTAGAATTGAAGAGTCGGCGGAGGACATTTCTTATGCGACTAAGTGCATTGCTGGGAGCGGTATTGGGTGTGGCTGTTTTGAGCGGTTGTGTGGATCACGACTCGGCATCCATTGTGGTTTACGGGCATGCGAGTCCGGTGAGTCCCTGTGGAGAGCGGCGCCTCACGACCACCACGACGACGCTCACGGCAGGTAGCTACAACGTGGACTACGCAAGCAGTGGCTATCAACTCTTTCCCATCGTCGAAAATCGCTTGATCGATAGGACGACCGACTTGTCTGCGAACCCGAACGACGTTCGTCTCACCGAGGCTGAGGTGACTTTGTTGACCAGTTCGGGCGACGTGTTACCCACCACCGGGCCCAATCCCTTCACCACCATTGCCAATGGCTTGGCACAAACAGGCGGCGTCGCGGCTCCGCAGATTACGGCCATCCCGATTAGTTACATCGGTGACCTCAAGGCTTTTGTCGGTGACGGGTCGGACACGATTCTCATTCGTGTTCAGATTCTCGGAGAGACGCTTGGGGGTGTGGACGTGGTCGCGCCTGAGTGGGACTATCCCGTCGATATCGTCACGGGCTCCGCGGGGTTTCAGTGTGTTGGGGAGATCCCAGGTGCGCAGTTGGTGGGTACTGAAGGTTGTTTTCAAGGGCAAGACTACGTGGCGGACGCTTGTCAGTCGGCGGCGCTCATCGACTCGGTTTGTGGCGGTTATGACGTTTGCTTCCCGCCTCAGGAGACGACTCCTTAGATCGGCTCCATCTTAAACTGATCTTGGCTTACCTCCTCCGCAGGTCGCTCGAAGTACCCTTTCGTACGTCTTCGCTCCCTCTGTGCGGGGGCACTCAACCTCAGTTCAACCTGAAACCGATCTGGCGTCGGCTATCTCTCGGCTGGTGACAGTGTTGTGCGTCGAGCTGGCGCGGACAGGGCGCGGTCGGACAGGATATGGCGAATCAATACTCGTAGCGCGCGGTCGGCTTCGATAGCCTTCGCAAGTTCAGTGTGGCCGTTCTCGTTCATGAGTGTGCGTAGGCCGCCTACGAGGTTTGAGCAGGCTTCGAGTGCAAGGCATGCGCATCGGCCTCGAATGTAGTCCACGAGCTGCTGTGCGGGTATGATCTCGTAGTCGCTCAAAATCGCAGAGAGTTCACGTGCTCCGTCTTGCGAGAGATCGGTGGGCATGGTGCGGGCACGGGACCGTTGCCCCAACGCCCCGCCCAGTTCGTCGAGTACGTCATCGAGCTCTTTTTCGGTAGCTTTGAAGGCCAACACGACGTCAGGCTCGCTGCGGGCAGCGTCGTACGCCGCCTTAAAATCGCTCATGTCGATAGACGGGGTGCGCCGTGCGCGCAGCGATGTCTTAAGGGTGGGCGGTGGCGCGCCCCAGCGGTGGCCCAGATGTCGCCAAATCGCGCCCAGAAGCTGTCGTCCTCGGCCGAGCTCCTTGTCGATCGGAGACGAAAACGGAGGCGGTGGGGGCCAGTACGCCGGTGGTCTGACGTTGTCGTTGGAGGGGAGAGCCTCGAACGCGCGCTGCATCCAGTCGGCCAATGCTTCGAGCGTGGAGTGGCCGCTCAGGCTTGCGAGGTCGAGCATGCGTGTGACGTCTTCGATGCGCCGGGGATCCTGTAAAAGGATCTGTCGCTGCAGCGTGGCGGCCTCTTCGTACTTACTCTTGCCCGTCAAGATGTCTCGCAATGCAGCGGCTGCGTCCATATCGCCCGCGCGAACTGCCTCGCGCAGCCGTTCTAAGTCGGCGGCGGGGCGAGACGTATCGGGAATGGGGACAAGCGAGGTATGAACTGCCGGATAGCTCGCCAACAGCTCACGGCTGCCTTGGCCGCGCTCAAGCAAAGCTTTGGCCGCGCTAAACTCGGCGTCGAACTCTAGTGCGCGTTTTGCGTAGGCCATTGCCTTCTCGGGCTTGTCGTAGACATTGAGGAGCCATGTGGCCAGGTCGCATAGAAGCCCTGGTGCGCGGTGTGGTGCTGAGTCGACTGCGAGCTTGAGTGCCTCTTCGGTTGCAGCGCTCGCGAGCTCAGGCGCGTCGCAGTCGAGCGCGTAAAGAGCGCTCACTTGTGCGAGCTTGTCGATGCGCTCCTCCTCGTCCCAGGCGCCTTCCGCGAGGTCACGCAGATGCTCGACGATCTCGCCGAAGGCAGAGACAGCTAGTTTCGGGTCCGCCTCCTTGAGTTTTCGTGCAACGCGTTTCGCATGCTCCCCCAGATTGAGATCACCGGTGCCTTTCCACCCTTGAAGGTAGATGTCGAAGGCCTTGCTGGGGTTTGAGAGGTGGTGTTCGAAGGTTTCCGCGGCTCGACCGATGAGTTCAAGTCTCTGACTGGGAACTTGGGATGTATTGGCGAGCAGTAGCTGAGCCTCAGCGAGAGCTTCCCAGCTGTCCGTGCGTCGAGATACCTCTTTGAGAGCGGCGTAGATGCCTCCCTCTGACGGCGGGTCGAGCAATGAGAAGGCTTGGGAGAAAGACTGGAGGGCGTCTTTCTCACGCCCGATTTTCATTAAGATTCGACCTTCTCGGTAGGCAAGAGCGCGCCGACCGTTCTGACCCATCGCGCGTTCCTTGAGTGTCTGGAAACCTCGTCGCGCGATCTCCGAGTCCCCAGTTTGCGTGATGAAGTGCTCAAGGGTCGGAATGAGTACGGAGGGGGTGTGTACGATCGACAGCGCGCGCAGCACGATTTGGGCCCGCGCCTCCGCGGCGTTGGGTGCATCGGCTGGCACCGTTTGCAGTGCGTGGTGTACGAGCACGGTGGTCGCTGAAGGGTAGCGGCTCGCCATTCCGAGGAGCGCGCCCGCGTGGTCGCCCTCTTGGAACATCGTGTCGATCAGCAGCAATACCTTTTCTTGAAGTGGCGAGCCCAGCGCGTTTTCGAGCAGGGCACCCACCAGACTCTCGGGGTCCGCCTCCAGCTCGGGATGGAACTTCGCCCATCGGGCAATTTGCGTCAAAAGGCGAGAGCGTGTCTCGATGTCGTCCGTCTTCGACAAGCGAAGACAGAGTGTCGCGTAAGCTCGTTTGGCCTGACCCGTGTCGGTGTAGATCCGCGTCAGTCTGCGCAACGCGCCTTCGTTCTCTGGTTCGTCCTCAAGAATTCGAAGCCATGCGCGCGCCTCTGCGGCCCAGTCTTCAGCGTCGCGTGCCAGTTCGGTGATCGCGCTAAGGTCCGCTGAGAGGTCGAGTATTTGATAGCGCTGCAGGAGCGTCGACTCAGGATGTCGCAACACGTAGTCGACACAGAGACGACCGAGGGACGTGTTGGCGCGCCCCCGGCGTTCGTAGATCCGTAACGCAATTTCGGGGGCAAGGTCGTTCCCTCCGGACAGTGCATCTGTGAAAATTTCGTCGCCCGCAAATAGCTCGTTATTGGACGCCATCGAAATCGCGTCCTTCCATTCATCCACAGTGCCGGTTTCACGCAAAAAGCGGATTCGGTGCAGGATGAGCGTAGGGTCGTACGGCGCTATCTCGCAGAGGCGCTCGTGTGCTCGACGGCGGGCGTCGACCGATAAGGTGGGGCGGTCGGAAAGGTAGCGTAGGGTTGTGATTTGTTCGCCGATCGATGCTTGTAGCTTGCGTACCCGTTCAACGTCGGTGCCAGCCTCGTTCGTCTCAAAAAAGAGCTGTGGTGCTTGGCGGAACGCCAACCACTGAATACCGGGATGGTCTGGTGCGCTTCGCAAGAGCTCAAGCAGCGTCTGCTCTGGGGCGTTGCTCGCTAACAAGGGGAGCGCTGAGGTGTCGAAGGGGTCGGCGTGCGCGTCAGGGTCACCGAACAACTGCTCGCGCGCGGCGGCGAGGGCTCGCGCGGGTTCGATGGGCATGCTCGGGCTTGAGATCCGCTCTTCTCCGCCCACGCGTTGCTGTCGCAGGATGACGGACTCGGCGATAAGCCAGGGGCCAGCGCTGCGGCTATCGAGTGCGCTCAGCGACATCGCGAACTCCTGCGCGAGGTCCACGTCGTCCGGTTGGACGTGGTGCGCCCAGCCTAGCAATGCGCGGGCGCGTCGCGGGTTCGAATGTGTGGAAAGCCGCGCCGCGACTCGCGCCGCGTCCGAGGCGTCTCGTAGGCGTCCCAATGAAGCCAGTAGCGACCAGCGGACGAGCGCGATCTCGAGGCTGTCGGGGTCATAGTCGCTACCTTGGCGCAAGAGCGTCAGTGCATCGTCGATGTTGTCGTCGATGATGGCGTAACTTGCACATTGACGAAGCGCGACGGAGCGGTTTTCGTTTCCCTTGCTAAGGGCGAATGCTGCGTAGGCGTGTGAGCGAGCGAGGTCAACGCGCCCGACACGTGCGCAGTAGCGCGCCGCCATCCGGTGCGCTTCGTCGTCATCGGGAGCTGCAGCTGCTGCGTGCCGGTAGGCACGCGCTGCTTCTGTGTACGAGCCAAAGCGGTGCTCCCAACAGGTCGCGATTTCTTTCCATTGTTCGGCGCGTTCGGGACCAGGTGCGCGGCTTGACTCAAGGACATCCATCTCGCTCTCGAGCGTTGCCAGCGGGTCGTCGAGCCTGCGCGTGGGCTCGGGAGGAGGCTGAAGCGACTCCTGAGGGCCATGATGGTCTCGATAAGCAAGCTCGCGTGGTGAGACCGGTGGGGTCGAGAACGTGACCGCGCGTTTGAGTGGTGGCGGGGGCATCGATGGGTCGTTCGATTCGATCACCGCGACACCGGCGCGCAGCAGTGCGGTCACCCGTGCTGCCGAAGAAGGGTCGGCGTAGAGCAGTGAACGCAGGATGGGTCGCGCTGATAGCTCTTTGATCCCAAACCACTCGATCAACTCTTCGTGCAATGGGCCGGCCGATAGATGAATGTGCGACGTCAGGTGCGCGTTGATCCAGCTCATGTCTGAGCGCGAAGCGATGCGTGCGAGAGCCTCCAAGCAGAGGCGACCCAAGCCAATTTTGGGCAGCGCACCTGCGCGCGCCATCTGCCCGCCCTCGAGATAGACGGTGGAAGGGGAGCCTTCTTTGTCGGCTTCTTCGATCGCCTGCGCGAGTCGGATCACCCAGAGGGTCAAGATGGTCTCGCGCGCCTTGCCGACGGGGGAGATTTCCGAAAGCACCTCCCACTCTGGCGCCCCGCGTTTGCGAAGCGCGCTGGCTCTGCGTTCAGCGCTCACACTCAGCTGACCCAGTGACTTGAGCCACTGCTCGGCGCTGGCGTCCGTTGCCCCTGCAGAGACCTCCATGACAAAGCCTTCACACGTGCCGATGCGCCGCCCAGACAGTCGCATCACCCCCGACGCGGCCTGACGTGCGAAGGTCATGAGCGAACGCGCGACAGGACTGGGTGGAATGTGACTGCTTGAGGACGACATGAGCGTGGCTAGCGGAAGTTAATCCAATATGGGGAATACGCGAGTGGCACGCCGCTCGTCGCGAGCGCTTCGAGTATGCGCAGATCCTTGAGGAACTCGGCAGTGGCACCGCGACCCGCCAGTGCGCTATGTGCGTCGAGTGAATCGCGTCCTTGCAGCATCTCAAGAAGCGACATGTCCCGAGGCCAGAACTCCAACTCAACATCGTCATCGAGCTTGGCGAGTTCTCGCGCGCGGTCGATGGCGTCAGCGAGCCCGCCTTGCTTGTCGACGAGTCCGCCCTCCATCGCCTTTTTGCCGGACATTAGCCGACCGCCGGCGACCGCCAATACATCCTCGCGCTTCATCTCTCGCGAGCTCGCGACCCGGCGAATAAAGCGCCAGTATGTGCGTTCGATGATGCTGTGGAATTCTTCACGCTCGCCCGCATCCAGGGGTTTGAGCGGGGAGAGCCAAGTTGCGTTCTTGCCGCGCGAGAAGATTTCAGGGTGAACGCCGATCCGGCCGAGTAGCTGTTTGACGTTGGGTTTGATGGCCACGACTCCGATCGAGCCGACGAGGCTTTCTTGCTCCGAGAAGATTTCGTCCGCAGCACTGGCGACGTAGTAACCGCCCGATGCCGCCATATTGCCGAACGATGCGATGACCGGTTTGCGAGCCGCGGCACGCCGTACGGCATGCCACATGCGGTCGCTGGCGAGCGCCGAGCCGCCCGGAGAATCGACCCTGAGCACGATGGCCTTGACCTGTTCATCGTCGGCAAGCGCGCGAAGTTTGCGAACAAAGGGCCCAGAGTGCATACGGTCGGCATCGCCCGAGTCCTGGCTCCCATCCAGGATCGTCCCGTTGAGACTCACAATCGCAAGGCGCTTGCCTTCCGGGTCGCGCTCGTCGGAGCCGGCAATGGCTTCGATCAGGTCCGCGAACGACGGCTCGTCGCGGTCTGGGGCCAACCTGCGACGCTCGATCTCTTTGGTCTTGGTCGCTTGCCGCAGGTGCTCCAAGGCTTCGTCGTCGAAACCCACATCGTCGACCAACTTGGCTTCGAGGGCTTCCACGGAGCCGAAAGGACCTTTGTCGAAGAGCGCTTGGACGGCAGCCGCATCCGCTTGGGTGCGCTTTGCGACGGACTTGTTGAGTTCGGCCTGTAACGCGTCGAGAATGGCGTTCATGGTTTGACGCTTCTCCGGCGTGCTTTCGTTGCGCGTCAGGTTTTCGCCTGTGCCCTTGAAGCGACCCATGTGCAGGACCTCGACTTCGATGCCCAGGTGATCGAGAAGCTCCTTGAGGTACACCGTTTGGGACGAGACCCCGACAAGGTTGATCATTCCACCCGGTCCCATGCTGATACGGTCGCACACGTTGGCCAGGAACGCGTAGGGGCGGTTGTCGGCGATGTCGAAGTGGCAATGGACCGGACGAGCGTTCTTCTTGTCAGAGCCTTTGAACTGAATGACCGCGCGCTCTATCTCTGCAAAC
The DNA here is from genome assembly GCA_964487255.1 of uncultured Polyangiales bacterium. Lineage (GTDB taxonomy): Bacteria > Myxococcota_A > Polyangia > Polyangiales > CAZAQV01 > CAZAQV01. The sequence continues at coordinate 289,447 of CAZAQV010000004.1, forward strand.
TGAGCGAAGCCTCCGCCAAGTTGGCCGAGGTAGAGGAATAGCCCCTTGACGTTCTTGTCGTCGGTGAGCTCATGAAGGTGCTTGAGAACGTCGTGGTGCGACGTCACAGGAGGTCCAAAGGGGGTGCCTCGTTTGGTCTCCGCCACGGGTCCATCCATGAAGATGGACACAACGCGGGGCCCCTTCTTTTTCTCCTCGTCCCCACACGCGAAGGCTCCACATAGGAGCGTGGTTGTTAAGAGTAGCAGCGCGCCGCGGCGCATCTGTCCACTGGCGCTAGTCGTAGGGATTGTCATGAATCGGACTCGTTGATGTGTCACCGGGCTCGGCTTTGGGTTTTGGCTCGGCTTTGGGTTTTGGCTCGGCTTTGGGTTTTGGCTCGGCTTTGGGTTTTG
>CAZAQV010000004.1:289941-307105 GCA_964487255.1 uncultured Polyangiales bacterium
GCTCGGCTTTGGGCTGAGCCGCTTGTGCTGCGCTCTTCTGCTGCTGCTGTCGGGCGCCATCGAGCGCTTGCTGCGCTTTTTCAAAAGTCGAGAGAGACTGAGGATGGAACTCGAGCACTTGTTCGGCGCGTCGCAAGTACGAACCAGCATCCCACAACCTGTCTCGGGTGAGGGCCAACTCGGCGAGCGCGATCAAGGGGGCAGGGTGGTTGGGGTGGCGTTCGCGTTCTTTGCTGAAGATCTTTTCAGCGCTCGCGTATTGTCGGTCTTCGAGCGCTTGGTACCCCGCGTTGAGATCAGGCCCCTCCGGAAGAGGGCCACTTTTAGGGGCGGCTGAAGAGGCGTCTACCCCTTTCGATGCGGTCGTTGAGGACGAATCGCTTACCCCCGCGTCTCTCGCTGTGGCCACTGAAATGGTGTTTTCTCGCAACGCGAGGGCCAGGGATTGAACGCGCGGGTTGTTCGAAGCACGGCGTTCGAGTTCTGTCAGTTGCTGGCTGGCTAGCGCGCTGTCTCCACGAGCGAGTAGGGAACGAAGCAACACGATGCGAGCTGCGATGTTGCTAGCGTCGGTCTCGATCGCACGTTGCGCGTCCATCCGGGCCTCGGCGATATCGCCCGCCTTGTTGGCTTTGAGAAGCGCCCGCACGTAGAGAAAGTCTGACGAAAGTTCGCCCCGGATTCGACGAGCCTGGGTTAGCGCGCGTTCTGCATTTTTGAAGGCTTTTTGAAGCCGGTGTGCGTCAGCCAACGCGACCAGCGTTTCCGCGTCTGCGCTTTGCTGCTGCGAGGCTGCGAGCGTGGCCAGTCGCTGGGCTTCGGATGCGTGAGCGGTCGCTTCTTTTGACTTCTCTTCGGCGACGTCAGCTGTGTCTGCCTGCGCCGCGTCTGTAATGCGCGAGCGAAGGTCGAAGGCCTCGAAACGCAGGGCCTGGGCCCAAAGCGCGTGAAGACGAGATAGTTTTTGATTGGCGATGACCGGTCGCTCGGTTTCGTCGTGTAGGTTGCTGATGTAGCGAATTGCCTTTTCGTAACCTTCGACGGTGGCCAGCGCGCTGCTTTCGTCGGCGAGTTGATAGTTGGCGGTTTCGCTGGTTGAGGTGTCCGACCAAAGCCAGGCACCGATGGCGAGCAGCACCAGCACTGCGATTGCCCAGACCCAAGCGGGCTTGCGTTCCTTGGGGCCAAGTTTTTCTTCGATGTGTTCGGCGGTTGGTAGAGCCGGTTGAACCCTTGTTGGAGCGTCGCTCGGAGGCGCGCTCGAAATGGCGCGTTGGGCTGCTTCGGCAAGGGCTGCCGAGGCTTCTTCGCCGAGGCCCCGTTGAGTCGCTGCGTCCGCGGTCGCACCGGGTGCGCGCGTGTCCTGCGAGTGCGGTGAGAGCTTGCGGTTGTTTCGTGGGGGGATACTTCGAGCGCGCGCCGACGCAGCGGGGACGGCGTGGCGCCGGGTCGGTGGCCCAGAGCTAACCGGGGTTGGATGGTCGTCATCGTTCGCGGATTTGACGGGAATGGACGGGATCGGTGCGATGGGCGCGCCACTGTCGCGAACGGCCTCTGGCCCAGGGCTGGGAATGCCGGCAAGACCACCCTCCGTTTGGGTTCTGTTGCGGCTGACACGGGAGACCCTGGGGGCCGCCTGGCTTGCGGAACCTGCAGGTGGCGGGTTGGTTTCGGCGGCGTGGTCGGGGATTTCATTGGCGAAGCTTGAGGCTTCGAGCGGTACGCCGGGGGCACGAGGGATGGCGTTCGGGTTTGGCACGGGCAACGAGCGCAGCGGTTCGCCGCCACCCTCGCTCGGGTCAAGCGACTTGGTCGAACGCAGGCCATAGACTGTGTTTTTCTTCGAGGCACGGGACAGCGATGCTCGTCCCGCGGTGGGGGCGGGCGCGGCGCTCGAACTCGGCTTCGCGCTCGCTGCGCTTGGTGGAGGCTTCGACGACGTTGGCATCGGTCGCTCGTGGTTGGCCGGGCTGTGCAGGCGCATGAACTCGTCGAGTTCCGTGATGTCAGCGATTCGACGCCAGTTCTTCCCATCCTGCGAGAAACGGTCGAGTCGCGAAATGCTGCCGTCTTGGAGTTTTGACTGCAGTGGGCGCAAGGACTCGAAGCGGATCTCTTCGCCGACCTCGGTGCGAACCAGCCAGGTGATGTCCGAGGTGGTTCGGCCTTCGGCGAAAACCACGAAAATGTCGTCGCAAGCCGTACACTGCACCGAGGTGCCACGCGGCGAGACCAGTGTCTCTTCGAAGTCGTACTCGGCCCCGCATTGTTGACAGACGACCCGCATTGCGACCCCGATTGTCTTCGCTTTTCCGGGAGATCTCAAGGTGTTGAGGACAAAATAACTTCGGTTTCCGACGGCGCCGATCCGCGCTACTGTGCGCGCATGACGCGCTCTGATACCCAGAGAATTGTGGACGCTGTAGCGAGGCGAGTAGAGCTCAAGCTCCTCGAGGATCGTCGGGCAACTCCGTGTACGGCGAGTGCCCAAAACTGTGAGGGTGATGGCCTGTGTGCGGTTCGACGACCGCAAGATGTTGAACGAATTCGTGAGGTCGGCGCTGCACGCGTGGGCGCTTCGCCGGGCATTGGTGCAGTGCGGGCGGATTTGGCTCGCTATATCGACCATACACTCCTCAAGCCCGACGCCACAAAAGAGCAACTCACCGAGTTATGCGACGAGGCGCGGACGTATTCGTTCGCATCCGTTTGTGTGAACTCTTCGAATGTTCGCTATTGCAAGCAGCGTTTGCGTGGGACGCCAGTGATGACCATCGCTGTGGTCGGTTTCCCATTGGGCGCTGGAACGAGTTCATCCAAGGCGTTCGAGACGCGCGAAGCGATTCGAGATGGCGCCGACGAAATCGACATGGTCATCAACATTGGTGCGCTCAAGAGCCGTGACTACAAGGTTGTTCTTGAGGACATCGTGGCGGTCGTGCAAGCCGCGAAGCCCAAGCCCGTCAAAGTCATTCTTGAGACCGCGTCTCTTACCGAAGAAGAAAAAGTGATTTCCTGCGCGCTGTCCAAAGCGGCAGGCGCGGCGTTCGTGAAGACCTCGACGGGGTTTGGTAGCGGTGGCGCGACCGAGGCCGACGTTGCGCTTATGCGTCGCGTGGTCGGTCCCGAAATGGGCGTCAAGGCCTCAGGTGGCGTTCGCGACGCCGAGGGCGTCGACCGTATGGTTCAGGCGGGTGCTACGCGCATCGGTGCCAGCGCCAGTGTCGAAATCGTCCAAGGCAAGACGAGTAAGTCAAACTACTAACTTTAGTTGAATCCGCTTGGGTTCGGTCGGTTACTGGGCGGGATGCTTTCTGAGCTTTTTGGCTTCAAGTGCTCCGGGATGCTGTCGTACCCGCCCAGTCCATACGGAAGCGGGTCTCCGTCCTTCCAACCGTTGAGCTTTAGCACCTTCGGAGCGCGCGGGGCGTCCTCGGCGATCAGCTTGCCGCCAAAGGACGCGATGGGTGTTCCATCGACGTTGCTGAGTCCTGGAACTTCGCTCCAATGGAGTTTGCCCGATTTTGCAGCTTCAGGATTGGTCTGAAGATAATGATAGGCGCGCGCAACAGCGTGGGCTTCGTCCCAACTGTCGACCGCGACAACGTTCGGAGCCTTGAGGTGCCGGTGGTTGTCGTTGTAGCCGTAGCGGAAAACGACACCGAGAACGCCAGTATTGTTTTGTGCAAGGTAGTTGTCGAGCCCGTCAGCACTTACGCCAGCGGCGAGCGCGCGCTCGCGGAGTGCTGCCGGAGCGTTCTGCGAACGGACTTTCTCAATGTTGCCCACGCTGTCCTCAAAGACGACGCGGACGTGGCCAGCAAAGTCGGCTTTGTTTTCACCCATCACAGTGAGTGAATCGAAAGCGTTGTCGGTTGCTTCGGAAATCCACCGTGCCGAGTCCGAGGGGACCGAAGCGCTGGTCCAACCGTAGCGAACCGGGTCATGCCCCCAACGCTTTGTCACGATGCCGATATCCCAGATTTCACGAAGGCTCTTGAGTCCCTCACGCGCGCCTGGAAAGGCGTCCATCTTTCGATACAGGCCTTGCTCTACAAAGTAGCGGTGGAACGGATTGAAGACTTCAAAAAACCCGGCGTCGGGCTTCAAAAACCCTTCAAGCATGTCGTTGGCCTCCATCCAATCGCGGAAGTGACGAAGGTTTGGTGAAAGTGGCTCGCCTGAGAAAAACTGGTCACGAATCGGCGTCGAGCCTTCGGCCCAATCGTAACTGCTCGGGTTGGCGGGAAGGTCGCGCTTGTCGATGTCGAGGAACTCGGCGATCATTTTGCGAAACTGCTCCCAGTACGCACCGACAACGTTGTCGACATCGACAAGAATGCGTGCCTTCTTCTCAGCGCTTATGGGCTCGAGCGAGCGGTAGATTTGGTGACTTGTCCCGAAGGGGCTTTCAAACTCGACGGCTCCGCCGTGAATCGGCGACCCCGCGATGGCTTGACGAACGTGCGCATTGCCCAGGATTGCTTGCGCCGCAAACGTTGAAACGCCGTACTCGTCAGCTGCCTTCGCAGCCTGTGCGGACGGTAGCTCAGGTGCGACGTTGAGCTTATGCGCGACTCGTGCGTTGATCGACTCAAGCGCTGCGCGCGCCGTCGATTGCGCGGCGTCGCTCAGCTTTCGAGCCGCCGAGATGGCACGCGAAACAAATGCAGCGGAATCGCTGGTGAGTGTCGGCGTCTGCGTAAGTGAAGCACTCGCGGAAGCTTGACCCACGAGGGTGGTGGACGATGCGTTGCCGAGTGCGACAAAGGCGCTCATGGCGGTTACGGCGAGAAGTGAGAGTAGTGCGTATCCGATTTTCATGCTGTCTTCCTAGTGGCTATGCCCGAAACAACGTTCGTTGCTGAAGTTTATTTATCGCCTGCTGTCCAGGCCTTAGGTGTTTTTCCGCCCGCGCCTCGGACCTCGAGGACGCCGTCGTGAACGCTGACTGCCTTGCCGGTTCTGCCGCGCGTATAGCCTCTGCGGCCGCGGGCGGGCGGCGCCTTCCAAAGCTTCTCCGGAGCGCGGAGGCCGTTTTGAATCTCGATAACGTCTCGCAAGGTTGGGTTCTCACCGAACAGCCCCTCGTTGATCATTGCCCAAAGCACTTGATCGGCGGCTTTGACATCGACGAGCGCGTCGTGTGCGCCTTCGAGCTTCCTTCCGAAGAACGATTCATAGGCAGCGCCAAGCGTGTGTACGCCCTTGGCACGCTTGATATCTAGGCGGCCACTTCCGCCATACGATACGACGTAATAAAGGCGCATGGGGTCGATCACAGAACGGCGCCATGCTGGGCTCATCATTTTTTGCGCGGGCGTGAGCTCTCCTTCGGGGATGACTCGTTTGTTTGCCCGTTCGGCTTTGATCCACCTTGGTCCGAAATCGCCGTTGAGCGTGCGACCTTCGAAGGTCTTATTGTAAGCATGGGCGATCTCCACTAACTCCATGATGTCGCGCGGAGATCGACCGCCAAGCTCATCGAGCGGCATGTCATAGACTTCAAGGAAGGTCGGGGCGTCTTCCACGAGCTCGTCGGTGATGCCGTGTATCTCAGCTGCGCCTTCCTCGATGCTAATTACCTCGTAGTGGCCGAGTTCGTCGGGGTCGGCGTAGCGAACCGGTTTGACCAAGAGGTCCATTTCCTCGCCGACCGGCTCACCATTGAGGGTTCGCACCAGCGCCATCTGAACCGCTTGGGGCGCGTATCGGTCGGTCGTTTCAAAGTCGAGCGCGCCCAGCGTAATCTCGCGCATCGGTGTGTCGAGAAGCTTGCTGAACTCGGGATCGCTGGCCTCGATGCGTTTGATATCCTCCGCGGAGTAGATGGTGGGCAGAATCTCCGCCGCAATCTGTCGAGAGACCGAGCGGTAGAAGAGTTGCTCGGCAAGGATTGCCCCGTAGTCGTCGGGTAGATACCCCTGCTTGCCTGCCGCGATCATCACGCGCTGCAAGGACTCGGCGCTGTAGTTCGATACGCTGGAATCGGGCTCGAGTCCCAGTTTTTGCATCATGCTCGGCAGGTCATCGTGGATGGGATCATAGAGATACATCTGACCGAAGTCTTTGATGCTGAAATGCGCCTCTCCCAGCCGTCGATAGAGTCGATAGACGCTTCGCTCGCCTCCGGTGACTTGGATACGGCCGTTTTCAGTCTCTTTGTAGGTGAGACGCGCCGGAGAATCGGGGCGCAGGCCCTCGCCATCACGGATGAGCCGCTCACGCATAACTTTGCGTAGAAATGTCCCGTCGCGGCCGCCGTTGTAAAATACTAGGCGACGACGCGTGAAGGTCTTGTTGAGTTCATCGAGCAAAAGCTGGTCGGCAAGCCGCCCAGGTGCTTCGAGTTCCCCGTCAAGAACCAGCTCGCGAACGGCTTCAAGGCGATTTCGGTAACGCTGGTTACCTTTGCCGGGGCTTGAATAGTCGCGCATGGCGCGACGAATCTCGACGAGCTCCTTGCTCGCTGACTCGCGCAGCTCGTTGAGCAGGGAGCGGTGGAACTTGAGGTGAGCAGCCGTTTCTGCCAGGCGCTCCTCGGAGAGTACGTTGCCTCGCAAGTTGAAGTTTGGGAAGTCATCGCTGTAGAGGTCTTCTCGGAAGAGCCAGCCGCGGCTTGTTAGGTCGTCGAGTTCGCCTTTGAGAACCTTGATCGCTGCTTTGAAACCGATATCGTCTCCAGCATCGGCGGCTTTGAAGGCATCCTCGATCGCAGTCTCGGCGGGCTTGAGATAGGTATCGAGAGATTCGCGAAGTCGTCTGGGGACGTCTCGATCTTTTGCCAGCTTCTTGAACGCGGCCTGCATCCGAGCCTCGTCATCGGAAGCAACCGCATCCGCGAAGCGACGAATCACGCGGTCGAAGGGTAGCCCTTGCGCCCCTTCGGTACTGCTCTTGCGCATTTTCTGGTCCCAATAACCGAGTTCAAATCCGGGTCGCGTTTCAACGTGCCACACGACTTCTTCAGTGCCTGGCTTAATACCGTCGACGACGCTTATGCGAGAGACGTCGAGGTCATCGCCATCGCCAAAGGAGCGTCCGACCTGTACAAACAGAAGCTGCGCAGCCCCGTCGTCTCCAGACTGCCAGCCATGCGTGTTATTGAGTAGCTCGCCCGGAATCTTACGAATCTTCTTGGCGATGTCGGGGTGGATATCGATCAAGCGATTGCCAAGTCCCCGGTGTTCCATCCACCACCTGCGGGGAATACGCCCTGTGTCTCTGAGGGCTTTGCGCGCCGGGTCCGCCATTCGCTCGAAGGCCTTGGCGACCTTGCCGGAGAATCGAGAAAGGCCGACGACGGCCGCTTCGCTGCGACTCCTGAGGCGGAGAGTCCGGTGCTCCTCGGTGGGTGCCGGAAGGTCGGTGTGGCTTGAGCCAAGACCTGTGGGCTCGACCAGATCGCGGCCGACCAGCGTTGCGCTGCTACGTCCGACGATGTTTTCGCGTAGGTTCGAGCCGAGCTGGCCGAATCCTCCCAGCGCGAGTGCCGAGACCGTGCATAGAAGAACGAGATTCTGAATCTGCGTCATACCGTGTTCTTTGCGTTCCATTTACTTTCCCCCCACGGTGCGCGTCGTAAGCTCGTCGTATTCCCAATCAAAGACCCTCTTCGGGCGAGTTTCGCCGCGTTGTAGTTCGAGGACCTCTCCCAGCGTCTCTGGCAACAGCTCTCGGCGCTGTAGCTCGAGCATGACCCTGCGGACCATCGCGGCATTACGATTTAGGTTGCCTTCCGGTTTCGTCACATGGGTATTGAAGAGAAGCTTGTATGCGATCCCCAGGGGTACGCGGTCGCCACTGTCAACGTTGATTTTGTAGGCCTCGTTGAGTTGCTTTCTTGCTCGAGAATTAAGCAGATTGACGAAGATCTTCTCCGGGTCGATGAATTCGCGACGTAAGATTGTGGGCAGTGCGGTGGAGCCCTTCTCGGCGATGCGCGAGTAGTATTCCGCGCCAAACAAACCCTCTTCTACGTCTTTGCCCCAGGAGGCGACGACGTCGTGTGCGTTCAACGTTCTGCGGAGCGAACCTTTCTCAAGTTCTGGGAAGGTCGGTTTGGGAGCGATGTCCTCGGCCTTCGAACCGTGTACGGCGCGATTGCTGATGCGGTGCGCGGCCTGTGACGCCCTTGTTACCTCAATCTCCACGAAATCTGTGGAGGTGTCGAAGGGAACCTTGTAACGAACCGGTCGAATGCGGAGTTCTTGACCGACCTCAGGTATGGGACGCGTGGTATCGGAGATGTGAAAAGCCTGAACCAAGTCGGACTCGTCGAGTTTTGCCGCGATGCCCAGCCCGATCATGCGGCCGTTGCGAGCAGCAGCTCGCGCTTCTGTTCCAGCGGCTTCGATGTGAAGAACGGAAAGCTCAGAAAAAGATTTTGCAAGCAGTGGGTCGTCTTCGATCCCGGCGCCGACGACGTTATACATCTCTTGATCGAGTGCACGGAATGCTAGTTGCTCCCGTAGATAGGTTGTTAGATCGGTTTCAAGCGCCGACTTGATGTTCTCGGTGCGGGCGATGCGGTAGGTGGCGAGGGCATCGACGTCAGCTTGGTGTGCTGCGCTTTCGGCCAGTTCTTCGCCGTCGACATGTTCTGTGAGCCATTGGTCACGCGGAAGTTTGCGTTGCGAGACAGCGGTTAGGTTGTTCGCACGCCCATCATACTCGTGCATACGGACGGCGACGAGAAGGTCGATTTGTTCCTCATGGCGAAGTCGCCGACGCAGTTCGGCCAAGGCGAGGTCATCGGGGTTGATGGTCTGCCCGAAGTTCTTCTTGGAGTATCGCTTGAAAGCGCCCATCTGCCGGTTGAACTTGATGCGAGCCGCCTTGCTGTCACTGTCGTCGAGCGCGCGATGCGCTCTTAGAAGCCCTTCAAGTTTCTCGAGCGCTTCCCCGTATGTCACGGGGTCCTTCTTCGCGAGTTGGTCGACCTTGTGAAGCGACTTGATGCGTTTATCGCTGATTCGGGTGATGCCGTCGATCTGTGGAACCTTTTCGTCGATTGCACCAAGGAGGCGGGGACCGTCTACATTGTTGTAAAAAGCCAACTCGCGACCGACGACTTCACGGGCAACGGAGACGATGGCTTCTTCGTAGTCGATGGGGTTGCGCTTGCCGCGGGAGCGAAAGTTGCGGGACTGATCGTATTCGTTGAGCGGTACGTCGAGTTCGATAGAGCGGGTCACCTCACGGCCGTTTTCCATTGTTGCAAGGCCGATCTCGAACACCCACCAATCGGGGTATTGGCCTTCTAGACCCTGCTTAACACGAAGAAACTCGAGATCGATGACGGCGAGATCTTCGATCGATCGGAGCTTTCGGTGATGTACCTTCGAGTCATCGATAAGGTTCGAAGCAGCGCGGACCTTCTCGAGGGGAATTTGCTCGCTGATGCGGCGGGCCGTACGTCCGAGAGAAGCGCGCGCGATATCGCTGAGTGTTTCGAGCTTTGCGAGGCGGGCGAGTGCGCCTGTCGCTGCGGAGCTGGTGCTGCGAAGCGCGGGGGTTCGAAGATAAGAGGTCGGACGCTCCAGCGCTGAGGTCACGACACTGGACTGAGCCGTTCCCTGAATCGCGTTCGAAAGCCCCGCTCCGATGTCCGCAAACGACCAGAGGCCTGAGAGGCACACCAGCACGATCACTAGAAGCTGCTCGAGCTTGGCGAGGCCTCGTTGGGGATTCTTCGAGGAAGGTCTTCTCATCGCAGTCGTCCTCTCGCTGACACACACGCAAACACCGTCATGCTGCGGTACAAAGCAATCGACATGCCATGATTTCGGGTGTGAACGATCGTGCTCACAACTCACAAAGGCGCCTGGACATCATTGCTAAAGTTCTCGGATTGCGGCGATGGATCGGGGTTGGGACAGGTTGTGCAACGAGCGTCCGGCCAACGCCGCTTCCACTGTTCTGGGGGGTGGGGACCGCACTCCCCGCTCAATAATCTAGCGATCTGGGGTATTTGCAAGATCTCGCCGAAGGGGCTGTCCGCGCTCAAGAACAGGTGTTCTTAATCCGGCAAAAGCCCTTGTGGCAACGGGCGCGGATGATTACATCGTGAGCGCAATGAGTGTGTTTGACGTCAACGATTCGACTTTCGAACAAGAGGTTCTCGCGAGTGAACTGCCCGTGCTCATCGATTTGTACGCCGATTGGTGCGGGCCCTGTAAGCAGCTCTCACCGCTCGTCGAGGAGCTGGCGCGAGAACTTGATGGCAAGTTGAAGGTCGTCAAGATCGATGTCGATAAGAGCCCGATGGTGGCCCAAGCTTTCCGCGTTCAGAGCATTCCCATGCTCGTCGTCGTCCACGAGGGACGACCCGTTCAGCAACACATGGGCTTGCTCGACAAGAACGGGCTCATGAAGCTCGTCGAACCGTTTTTGCCACGCAGTGGGAACTCGGTGAAGCCAGAAGAGCTTGCTCAACTTATCGCGCAGCGGCGGGCCCTGCCTGTGGATATTCGCGACGAAAACTCGTTTTCGCGTTACCGCATCCCGACGGCTCAGAATGTGCCAGTCGATAAGCTTTCATCCGAGACTCAGAAGCTGGCGCCGACTGACGGACGCGTGCGCGTGCTCTACGGGCGCACGACGGACGAGGCCAAAGAAGCAGCAGAAGCTGCGCAGCAAATGGGAGTCCAGGTCGCATACCTTGAGGGCGGCTTTCTGCACTGGGAAGCCGACGGCCTCGACGTCGAACGCGGCTGATTGCCGCCCGATCTGCGTCGCCACTCTTCGTTGCGCTCCGCTTCCGCTGCTCGAGTACCGCAATGTACACTGCGCTGCGGTTCTCACGCTGCCTCGACTGGCTCGCACCTCAGACGACACTCGGGTAGGGATCAAATTACGTCGAGCTTGTAGCCTTCGGACGAATAGGTGCCATCGGCGATGAGCTTGAGGAGCTCGTCGGTTTCGCTCTCCATATGTGCAAGACGCTCTTGCAGGCGTTTTTCGGCCAGGACGCAGAAACCGCGGGCGAGGTTGAGCTCGGTCTCCGCACCCGCTGTACCTTTCTGCTCAAGGGCGAGCGTCGTACGAGAAAGGACCGCCGAGAGCGCGTAGAGGTCGATCGCAACTTCGGCGATGCGTTTTTGCACGAACTGCATCTCGAAGGTGTCCTTGCCGTGCTTGCGCAGAACGGTGAGTGTGACGCGCGAAAGTACGGCAACCGATTCTTCAAGGACGACCGCCTCTTTGCGAAGTTCAGGATGCACGCGATCCATCTGTTCGCGAATCAGGCGTGAGCGCGCTTGCCGAAGTACGAAGTCACTCAGAACTCCAAAACCTTTGATGGGTTCACGTAGACTCGAGAAGACTTCTTGGAACTGTTTGGCAGGGCTTTCAAGGCCAGCCAGGGCGATGAAAGCGCGCAAGATTTCGTTGGTACCCTCGAAGATGAGGTTGATGCGCGCATCGCGCAGGTGCCGCTCATACGGGTACTCGGACATGTAGCCGATGCCGGCGGCGATTTGCAGCGCCTCGTTGACGACTGTCCAGTACGTCTCCGAGCCGAAAACCTTACAAATGGCGCTTTCGAGCGAATAGTCGGGCACACCTGAGTCGACAAAACCGGTGGTCAGATAGGTCATGGACTCAAGCGCGTAGGTCTCGCAGGACATGCGGGCGATCTTGTCTTTGATCATGCCGAAGGAGCCGATGTTTCGACCGAATGCCTTGCGCTGCGTCGCGCGTTCCACCGACATCTCGATCATCTTTTTGCAGCCGCCGACCGCGCCGGAGGCCAGGCTCATGCGGCCGCTGTTGAGAACGTGCATGGCCACTTTGAAACCGCGGCCCACCTCACCGATGACGTTGCCGGCAGGGACCTTGACGTCTTCGAAGTAGAGCGCGGTTGTCGACGAGCCACGGATGCCCATCTTATGCTCGTTGGGGCCATTTTTGACGCCATGGTCACGCTCGACGATGAGCGCAGTGATGCGCGGCTTCTCACCGATCTCGGATGTGCGCGCAAACACGGTGAAGACGTTCGCGAAGCCCCCGTTGGTGATCCAAATCTTGTTGCCGTTGAGCATGTAGTAGTCGCCGCTCGCGTCGAGCTCTGCGCGCGTCGTGATGCCCGCCGCATCGCTGCCCGCACCAGGCTCGGTGAGGGCAAATCCAGCGATCCACTCTCCCGTGGCGAGACGTGGCAAGTACTTCTTCTTCTGTGCCTCGGTACCGAAGAGCATGATGGCTTTGCAGCCGATGGATTGGTGCGCACCGACCGTGACTGCCAGCGAGGCGTCGAGTGCGGCGACTTCTTGCATAACGCGTGCGTAGCCCGTGGCCGACAGGCCGATGCCGCCGTACTCTTCGGGAATGCTCAGCCCAAAGAGCCCGAGCTCTTTGGCGCCGTCGATGACCGACTGCGGGATCTCGTGTTCGTTGTCGATTTTCGCGGAGTCCACCTGCGAGTGCGCGAACTGACGAACGGCGTCGATCATCATGTTGATGTTTTCGCGCTCTTCGCTAGAGACTTCCGGGTAGGGGAAGATCATCTGCTCGGAGATCACGCCGTGGAAGATCGACTTCATGTAGCTCTGTTCAGACTTAGTGGCCATCGGCGAGGAGGATATCCACTTGACAACCGGACTAGCAAGCAGTGAAAACTGTACGCGCAGCCGTGAAGAACCAAGGATTCCGTGATGAACGTGCGAAGCCCAAGGAAGCCGATGTGCTAGGAGCACATCGTTGGTTTCGACGCGCAGCCGTGAAGAACCAAGGATTCCGTGATGAACGTGCGAAGCCCAAGGGTTGAGTGATGCTTCGCCTTCGGACTCATACGCCGCTCACCTGGCTCGAGCCCGTGTTTGCAGACTTCGACGCCTTTTTGCTCGATCATGCGCTGTGCGAACGAAAAGCCTCGGCCATGGCGATGAGCTTCGTGGCGCACTACCCGGACAAGCTTGAGTTGGTGCGCGCCATGATCGACTTGGCACGCGAAGAACTGGAGCATTTTTCGGAAGTCTACGCCTTGATGGAGGTGCGGGGGCTGCAGCTGGGGCCAGACCGCAAGGACGGGTACGTGCGCGGCTTGCTCGAGTGTGTGCGAAAAGCTTCGCCCGAGTACCTGCTCGACAGGTTGCTGGTCGCGGGTGTGGTCGAAGCGCGCGGCTGCGAGCGATTCGGGCTTTTGGCCGAGCACCTTAAGGACCCGGAGCTTCGTTGCTACTACCATGAGGTGACGCGTGCCGAGGCGCGGCACCACGGACTATTCCTTCGGCTCGCACGCAACTATTATCCTGAAGCGCGCGTACGCGAGCGTCTCGATGAGATCCTCGACCTTGAGCGCGAGGTGATCGCCAAGACGCCCTTTACGGCGTCACTGCACTAAAGGCACCATGCGCGGAGCACGATGATCTTCGTTTGGGTGGCAGTGGCAGGTGGACTCGGGAGCGTGGCCCGCTACGGGCTGACGCGCGTGCTGCCCATGAGCGCACTGCCGTGGGGCACGCTGGCCGCGAACCTGTTGGGGTCGTTTCTCATCGCATGGCTCTACGTGCACAGCGACCGCGTTGACCCGACAGCCGCCGGGCGTTTGCGGGTTGTTTTGGGCGTGGGCTTTTGTGGCGGCTTTACGACCTACTCGACGTTCAACTACGAGATGCTCCGCCTCGCTGAAAGCGCCGGCCTCTCCCGCAGCCTGCTCTATCTCGCAGTAACCGTCCTCGGCTGCGTTGTGGCTGCTTTGTTGGGTAGCGCGCTCGGCCGCATGACGCCGTGACAGCGAAGAGTACCCGTTGCGCCTATACTTTGTCATGATGGTGTGGTGCTCCGCTCATCGAAAGAGAAGAGGCTTTCTTCGCTCGCGTTTGCGGTAGCTTTCGCATTGAGCGTCACCGCTTGTGGGACCAATGACAAGCAGTCACGCGATTCCGGCCAGGATGCTCAAGATGGCCAAATCCTAGCGGACGCCGCAGACCCGACGTCTGATGCGGGTAGCGACGCGCTCGCCGATGGCGGTTTGGTTGAAGGTGACGCGGGCGCCCGAGCTTGTGCTGACCACCACGACTGCCCACAAGAGTGGTTCTGCCATCGTGGTACGTGTCGGCTCGAGCCGCTTCCGGTCTACCATTGCGGGAAATCCGGTTGTCCTCCCGGGCAGTGGTGTGTGGAAGCCGATGGTCGGCGTTCTACTTGCGCCGAAGACCTTCGTTACGTTTGCGACAATGCGTGTGACTGCGGTCCGGCGCATTGCTGCATCGATGAGGATTCCGATCCCAGTACTCCGAAACGCTGCGTGCGAGACACGGAGGACCCCTACTTGCCGGGACCTGCGACGACTGGAGCTGGCGCGAGCTGTCGCGTCGGCAACGCGGTTCCCGTAGACGAGCGTACGCCCACCTACTGCAAAGGTGACCCGGCTTGCTTTGGTGCGATGCTGCCGTGGCTACAGGACCCAGATAGGTCCGGGGCTTTTCTTGCATACGATACGGTCGACGCCCGTGCTGACGATAGCTGTGGCGGAGTGGAGTGTTTTGGTTCGGCGTGCGATTGTGCGCCGGGGCAGCAATGTCTCGACTTTCGAAGACCGCAGAATCCTGCTGGGGCCGTCTGCGGGACGGTCGGTGGCGCGATGGGCTGCGATAACAAGCTCACTACTTTCGCAGCGGTCGGCATATGCACAGCGAATGCTATCGCCGAGTCGATCTTTGGGTGGAAACCCAGCGACCTGCTTTCCTGTTGTAAGTCCGGTTGCGCTCCTGAGTCAACTTGTGAGCTCACGTGCGAGGCCGGCAGCATATGCGACCTCACCTGGATGCGACGTGGAAATCGATACGATTTCGAGCGTGTGACAGCCACCTGTGAGCCGCCCGAAAGTTGTCGATGTGGGGACGGCACGTGTTGTCCAAACGAACTCAGCGAGTGCCCAGGAGATTGTCTGCCTGGGCAGCCTCGGTGCGGCAATGCGGTGTGCGAAGTTTTTGAGAACGATTCAACGTGTCCCCAGGATTGTGCGCTCGACTGTGGAACGGGAAGCTGCGGCACCGATGAAAGCCCTGAGAACTGCGAGGCGGATTGTGGCGACGAGTGTGGCGACGGCCATTGCAGCGTTGCTGAGCAAGAGGCGGTCACACCGTGCGCCTCAGATTGCCCGACGAATCGCTGCACCCAGGTTTTTTTGTCCCCCAGAGAGTACAGCGTGTGCGGTGACGGCTACTGCGCGGGAGTGCTTGATCTAATTCCATGCCTCGGGAGCCCATACATCGAAAGCTGTTTGAGCTGCCCTCAGGATTGCGGAGCTTGTGTAGGTTACATGTCGTGTCGATTGACCTTCTGCTAAGGCTTGGCCTTGTTCTCACGAGTGCGGGAACAACTACGATGAGCCCCAGTATTGTCCTCGGCCGCATGACGCCGTGATGGAACACCTTGGTTAGAAGCGGGGGGTCTTGCGCCGACGGGCGAGGGCGAAGACCGCGAAGGTGTGGGCTAGAAGCCAAAGCCCGCCCAGGCCAAAGGCGATGCCTCCGAGAAGATCCTTTTGGTTACTGACGAGTAGAGCGCCCGAAATCAGGCACGCGGCGATGACGAACCCGCTGAAGAGCCGGCGCCCAATGCGCTCGGCGCCCACTTCGATCGAGCTCTCTTGAATCTGGAGTTTGAGCCGACCTTGGCGCAGGTCGTCGAGAATTTCTTGGACCTGATACGGCATTTCGTTGGCCGCACCCTGAAAGCGCACCAGGTTGCGCATGAGGTCTTGGGTAATTCGCTCGGGCGAGTACCGCTCTTTGAGCATTCGAAGAAAGAAGGGTTTGACCTCTTCGAAGGCATCGAGTTCTGGGTATATCTCTTTGCCTACGCCTTCGACGGTCATCAAGGTCTTACCCATCATCAAAAAGTCGGGGGGGATCTCAAGCCCGTACTTCGTTGCGCCTTGTACGAGGTCCCGAATCATGGCGCTCAGTTCCATATCGGCGAGCTGCTTGCCGAGATACTTGTCCGAGAGCGCCGCAACTTCGGCTTCAAAGGCATGACGGTCAACCTTTTTGGTGGGCCGCCCGATAGCGTACAGCGCGTCCGCCATGGCGCGATAGTCCCGCCGCACCGAGGCGACCATCAAGTCGACGACCAGGTCGCGCAGGCGCGGGGTGAGCCGACCGACGAGGCCCAGGTCGATAAAGCCGATAACCGGTTCTTCGGGGTCACCGAGAATGAAGACGTTGCCCGGATGTGGGTCGGCATGAAAAAAGCCGTCCTCAAAGATCTGCTTCATGAAAATCTGCACAGAGCGTTTTGCGATGCGCTCGCCGCTAAAGCCGTTTTCAGTGGCAGCGTAGACCTTGTGGCCTTCGAAGCGTTCAAGCGTGATGACGCGCCGTGAACTCGCATCGCGGTAGACGGTTGGAAAACGGGCGCTCGGCACATCTTCGAAATTGTCAGTAAAGCGAGCGGCGTTATCGGCTTCGAGAACGAAGTCAAGTTCCGCGCGAATGGCTCGGTCGAACTCATCGACGAGTTTGTTGGGACTGTAGATATGGGATTCTGGAACCGAACGCTCGATGGCACGAGCCAAGATATGCAAAAGGTCGAGATCGGTTTCGATGGTCTTTTGAATATTTGGTCGCTGAACCTTTACTACGACGTCGATGGGGGGCGCGCCATTGGCCGTCCGAAGTTTGGCGCAGTGCGCTTGTCCAATCGATGCCGAAGCGAGGGCGGCTTCGTCGAACTGCTCGTAGACCTCGCTGAGCTGCCGGCCAAGCTCAGCTTCGATATGTGGCTTGAGTTCCTCAAATGGAACCGGTGGGACTTCGTCTTGGAGTTTCTTCAGTTCGCGAATGATATCGGCAGGAATCAAGTCAGGACGTGTTGAGATCACTTGCCCGAGCTTCACAAACGTGGGGCCAAGCTCTTGGAGCACGAGTCGAATGCGCGTGGCGAGGTCGATGTGCGGTACCACGCTTGGCCTTTTGCCCGGTAAGAGTGACCCAAAGCCCGAGCGTGTCATGATTTCGCCGAACCCGTGGCGCGTGAGCACCAAAACGATTTGGCGCAGGCGATCGAGATCTCGCACAGTGTGAATTAATGAAACCACGCTAGCCTATTCTAGGGTCTGGCACCCAGACCCTCTCTTCCGCTGACTCTTCGCTAGGCTTTGCTCGGACGATCGATTTGCAGGTAGCAAATCCCGTCCTCTGCAAAGACCGCTCAT
>CAZAQV010000005.1:0-12178 GCA_964487255.1 uncultured Polyangiales bacterium
CGTGATGAGGCCAGTGAGGCCGAGAAGTGCTGTGCTATCAGCACCGCGCTTCGAACCGAACGAGAGCCGAAGAACCGATGATTCTGCGTGATGAGGCCAGTGAGGCCGAGAAGTGCTGTGCTATCAGCACCGCGCGGCCCTTGTAGACTTCGCCGGCCAAAATTCCCGGAAAAGCAGCGTGACAAGTCCGTGACAACCACGTTTTCCGGCCGAATCCGGAGCCGCGCAGAGTGCAAGCGCGCAGAGATTGAGATACCACTTCGCTCGTCATGAGTGCGCTGTTGGTGGTCGAAGATGAAAAGGACCTGGCGGAACTGCTGGCGTTCAACCTCACGCAGGCCGGACACTCCGTCACCGTGGCCTACACGGGCGCTCGGGCGCTCAGCGCTGCGGCCGAGCAGCGACCAGACCTGGTCATTTTGGACCTGATGCTCCCCGATATTTCGGGGACCGAAGTTTGCCGCAACCTGCGCGCGCGTGAGGCCACGGCAAAAGTGCCGATCATCATGCTGACCGCGAAGGGCGCAGAGGCCGACCGGATCGCAGGCTTCGAGGCGGGAGCCGACGACTATGTCGTCAAGCCCTTTTCACCCAAGGAGCTGAGCCTTCGCGTCGATGCGATCCTTCGTCGCGCAAACGCAGGCAGCTCCTCCGTTGAGCAGCTGTTGCGTACCGGGGATCTCACGATCGACATCGCTAAGCACGAGGCCCGTTATCAAGGCGAGGCCGTCGATCTTACCCCCCTCGAGTTTCGCTTACTGCGTGACCTCGCCGAACGCGCGGGCCGAGTGCAGCGCCGTGACGACCTGCTGGAACGCGTCTGGCAATACCAATCTGGCGTTGAGACACGCACGGTCGACACCCACATCAAGCGGCTTCGCGAGAAACTCGGCGAGGCCGCGAAATACATTGAGACGATTCGCGGCGTAGGCTACCGGATGCGCGACGAGCCCGTGTCGTGATGAGCGTGCGAAGCCTAAGCAACCCGATGTGGTATCAACCACATCGATGGTTGCGACGCGTAGCCGAGTCCTCCGAATGTTCTGTGATGAGCGTGCGAAGCCTAAGCAACCCGATGTGGTATCAACCACATCGATGGTTGCGACGCGTAGCCGCGAAGAACCGTAAGTAGAGCATGCTCCGCCATCTACTAGCGACATTGTTTCTGGCCGTTTCCGTAATGGTCGCGACGTCGCTTTTTCTGATGTGGACCGAGATCCCGGTCACTCCCTTGCCGGGCGCTGTCACGGAGGGCCCGGCAGAGGAGGTCGCGGCGTTTGTTCACGAACGGACGTTGACCCTCGCGACCCGCTGGCTGATGCTCGCCGCCCTCGCAGCGCTCATCATCGGCTGGGGCGCGACGCTTCTTCTTTCTCGCTCGGTCATTGCCCCCATTCGAGGCCTCACAAGTGTGGTGCAACGCATGGTCGCGGGAGACTTGAGCGTCCGGACCTCTCTCGACCGCGAGGACGAACTCAACCACCTCGGCGAAGCGATCAACGATGTGGCGAAACAGATGGAGACGACATTGCGCGAACAACGGCGTGAGTCCATTCGTCTCCATACGCTGCTCAACGGCATGCAAGACGGCGTATGCCTGACCGACGGCGGTGGGCAGATCGCGCTGAGCAACCGCGCCTTCGATGAACTGTTCGCGACCGATGCCACCGGCCGTCCCATCGTCGACGTCATTCGTCATGACGGCATACGCAAGAGCGTTTGGTCGGCGCTCGGTGGGGCGGACACCGTGGACACGGTAGAGATGGCTTCGCCAGACGGCGATGACCGGTCGCTCTTCGTCCAGGCGAGTGCGCTTGCTGAAGAAGGTGGAGCTGTCATCATGATCCACGATGTGACGCCCTTGCGCCGGGCCGATCGCATCCGACGAGACTTCGTGGCAAACGCGAGTCACGAACTGCGAACGCCGCTCACCGCGATCCGTGGCTTCGCGGAGACCCTGCGCGATGGTGCGATTGACAACCCGGAGCAAGCGCGACGTTTCGTCGATGTGATCATCCGAAACGCAATGCGCTTGCAGGTGGTCGCCGACGACTTGCTTCATCTTTCGAAAGCCGAAGCAAAAACCCAAGACTTCGACCTCGGTCCTGTCAAGCTGCAGGATGTCCTCGTGGACTTGGGCGAGACCTTCTCGGAACAGGCGAAGCAACGAGGCGTACTCTTCGACGCGACGCTCGATGGCCAGCCTGTCGCGTTCAGCAATGCCGTCGCGCTCGACCATATCTTGGTAAACCTCATCAACAACGCGTTCAAAGTCTCCAGAGCGGGTGATACGGTGACCGTGCGTTGTTACGAGCAAGAGTCCGTGGTTCATATCGACGTCTCGGACCGCGGTCCGGGCATCCCGGAGAAGCACCTGAGCCGAATTTTCGAGCGCTTCTACCGCGTCGACCGGGGACGCGCCGCCGACGGGGGCGGAACCGGCCTGGGCCTCGCCATCGTCAAACACCTCGCCGAGCGCATCGGAGCCAAACTCGACGTCAAGAGTACGGTTGGCAAGGGCTCAACCTTCTCGATCCGTCTCCCTCGTTTCGACCCGCAAGGAGACTCGCCCAACTCCAGCGAGCCACCTGCGTAAGACCCGGCCGAACGGAGAAGCTAGGTACGGACGAGTCGTAGGCGGGCGCTCGGGGCGTAGGCGGCGATCGCGTGGTTTTCTTCGGCAATGTACGCCCAACCGCGCGGGTCAACCGTAAGCCAGTCGGGCACCAAGTCGCTCGGGATCACTTCGCTGAGAACTTTGCCGTCCGAGGGTGAGACCACTTTGAGATGCGATGAGGGAACGAAGAGCGCTCCGCTACTCAGGCGCGGCTTAAGCTCACCGGGGAGCAAGTCTCGGGCGCCGCTTGGCGGCTCGTTCGCCCAGCTCTCGCTTCCATCACTCAAGCTGAGCGCTCGCAGCGAGCCGTCGGTGCAGTGCAAAAAGAGCTGCCCATCAACCGCCAGCGCGCCAGCGCCGCGGCCCAAACCGGGATCGTGCGCTGTCCACAACGTCTCCCCTGTCCGTGTGTCCATCAGACACAGGCGCTCCTCTGCCGTCGCAACGACCATCGACCCGCGGTCGACGTATTGAATGGCGCGAGGTTCACCGGGCAACCGTGCACGCCACAGCTCTTGCCCACGATAGAGATCGAGCGCAGCGATTTCTTCACCGAGCAATGGCACGAGGACCTTCTCATCTGCTATCCACATTTGAGGGCCACTCATCGCCAGGCCGGTGCGTTGCCAAACCGCCTCACCGTCAGCAGCATCGAGACCCGCGATGCTGCCATCGCTCTGTTGCTGAATGAGAAGCCGACCCTGGCGCAAGAGCCGCATCGGCCCCGCGCCGCGTACCGGAACAGCCCAACGTCGCTCGGCGCTGCGCAGATCGACCGAAACAAGTCGTCGGTCCTCGACCACGATGAGGCTCGGTGGGGGGCTGCTGCGACCCGCAAAGAGCGCTTGGAACGAGCCCGCCTCGAGCCGGAGCATGAGCGACCCGGTCTGCTCGCCCGTGCGTACATCGATAAAGGTCGCCAGCCCTTCGTCATCAATGCGCACAAGCCAGTCTGCAGCGATGATGGTGCGCTCAGCGCGGGCATGCTCGGTCCACACCACCTGGCCTTCGGCCCGGTCGACAGCAATGATACGCGACTTGTTGCTGAGCAAGATAAGGTCTTGGGAGACCGTAACGCCATGTGGATCCAGGTCACCCGTTTCGAGGTACCAACGCTCACTGAAGCGCAACCGTGAAGGCGGCTGCGCTTCCACCTGCGGCTTTGAGGGAGGCGGAAGCGAGTGATTCGATGCGCGAAGCCGATCCGGATTTCCGTTGGTAAAAGACTTGATCTCTGAGCGCTCGCGCATGCGGCGCCTCAGGCTTCGCACCTCGTCACGCACCGATTGGACACGAAGGTTGCGGAGCTGCGTACGGTCCACCACGACCATCGCTCGCGTCAAATCGGACGAAAGCCGAAGCACGGCGCCAGCCACCTCATCGACCCGAAGACCGCGAAGTGTCAGAGGTTCACCCTGACCCGGCGCCAGCTCGAAAGTCACCTCGCCCTGACGGTCGAGTCGCAACCCAAAACGAAACCGTCCAGAAGCCAACCTCAAATTGAGAGACCGACCGCGATCGAGTGCCGAGAAGAGCAGCCCCACGCCGTGAAGCATGTTCAACATCGGCAGGAAAATGGGCCCCTGACACAGTTCGATTTTTCGTCCTCGGACCCACGCCCACACCTTGCCCTCAAAGAGCAGTGCGTGGATATCGGCGCGGTTGGCGCCGTCTCGGGTGTTGGCAGCACCACGTGGAATCATGGCCTCGAAGCCGAACGCCAATGCGATGTCCTCTTCCGTGGGTTTGACGCCCGCAACGCGCCGTCTCTCCACATACGCTAGCGCGGGGGCCTCAAGGTTTGCCGCACGCAGCTCAGCGGCGAGACGCAAGAGCACCTGACGGTCAAGTTCGGTTGCTCCGCTCGCGCAACTCTCCGCATCCATCGCAGCCGCCGTCAAAGCCTCTTCGAAGCCAACTCGGCGTCTCAAAATCGCGACCTCAGGCAAGGGGCCCGTCTGGTAGAGCGAGACGAGAAGCGCGCCCTCGCGCCGCTCCAGCGCAAGCTCGTAGGGCGCATCGTTCCAAGCGAGAAGGGCCTTGATCTTGCGACCTGCGGCCAGTGTCAGAAGTGCTGCGCCGAGGTCATGAACGGACGGCGATTGCTCTTCAAAGGGCTTTCCCAAAAGCGTTGTCACGAGCCGCGGAGCGGACTCTTTCTTGGCGGGCACGCGGGGGTTGGTTTCGTCTGTCACGAGCTGCATCGACTTAGACTCACGATGTTAGAGGATGAAGCGCTCGGATAAAAAAAACGTGGTTGTCCTGCCTCGAAGTTGACAAGGGTTCGTCGGCTTGGATCCTGTCCTGGTGGTGACGATCGACGTGGTGAGTGCATGTGTGTTTTATGAACAAACCCTTTTGACGCTCAGGCGATCGGCTGATCGCAAGATCCACGCGGGCGCCTGGGAGGTAGTGTCGGGTCGTGTGCGCACCGGCGAAGATCTTAGCGCGGCTGCGTCTCGCGAGATCGCGGAGGAGAGCGGCCTCTACACGCTCGTGTGCGGATCACCGCTTGAAACGTATGAGGCCCCCTATGGTGAGCGGCGCATGCGCGTACACATGTTCACGGCGCACGTCACGACCTCGCACGTGGTGCTTTCTGATGAACACGACGCGTTTCGTTGGGTCACGCTTGAAGAGTTCGCGTCCCTATGTCCGTTCGAGCGCTTGGTCGAAAGCGCACGGCGGGCCTTCACGCATGTTCGGAAGTCTCATTGCTCCCCCGGCACCCATTGAGAGGCGCAAAGTTTGCGTGAGCGCGTCACGACAACGCAATGGATTCAGGCTGGCGGACCCACCACGCCTATTTTTCAAAGCTTTTCTGTGAGGCACAAAGCTTGCGTTCCTGTCTCGAGCGAGGAGAAACACATGGGACGCATTCGACGGACACTTGAAACACATCAAAACGGCATCGAATCGGTGCGACGACTCCGCATCAACCGAGAAGGACAGGCCGAAACCGAAGAACTCGTAAGCTGTCCGAAAACCTCTGCTCTCAAATACATCGACGATTGCGTCCGCTGTGGTCATGCCGATGGAATCCTGTTTCGTGGTCAGGACGCGGTTGTCAACTGCCGCCTTCCTTTCGTCGACGCCGAGTACAGAACCAAACCGCGAGATCGGAGCCCCACATCTGCGGTGACCGAGATCATGTCTCGCGAGCCCAAGACACTTAGCCCCGAACAAACAATCGAGTCCGCCGTCTTCTTGTTCGAACAGAACTCCTTCTCAGCCGCACCGGTCACCACGAACGGACGCCTCGAGGGCATGCTCTCCACCAAAGATCTTTTTCAGTATGCAGCGCACAACGGATCTCTGCTTGAAAGTCCACAGGTGCTGGACGAGCTGATCGCCAGCGGCCTGGGCATTCGCGCAGCCGAGTACATTGTGCGCGACTATCCGCACCTTTGCGTAAAGGACGTCATGACGAGCGAGGTGTTTGCTCTTCGAGACGATGCCCCGATCCGCTCTGCAGCACTGCTCATGTTGCACGAAGGCTTCCACCATGTACCGATTCTGAGCCACAAGAACGACAAACTGGTTGGCATTGTTTCCACGGGAGACGTGCTTCGGTGGCTGGCGGCGTAAGCGCACCGCCGTGGGCTCTCAGGCCTTGAGCCACTCGGAGAGCGCGCGCAAAAAGGTGGCGTCATTGTGAGCCGTCGCCAGATAGTTGCGACCACTTCGTGCGAGGGCATGACGCAACTCGACGTCGGCGACGAGGGCATGAATCGCCTCGGCCAGAGCTTCAGGGTCGTCGTCGGCAACGCACATCAGCGCGCGCTCTGCAGGGTATCCCGCCAAGGCACGTTGTTGCGCAATGACCGCGTGGCCCAGGCTCCAATGGTCCAAGAGCTTGATCGGAAGGCCTCCCGGCACCCTGCGGGGCACCAAGGCGATCTGCGTACGGCGCATCGCGTAGAGCCGGTCTTCTTCGCCGCCATTGCGTACAATTCGAAGCTCACTCAGCACACCCTGCGCTTCAGCGCGCGCCAGCCAGGGCGTGGGATCAGACGCCGTCAAAAGCGTGCACCGCAGCCGTTGACCGCGTTTGGCCAAAATGCCGAGCGCGTCCACAAGGTCTTCCCAGCCTTGGTAGCCGTCGAGGTTGCCCGCATAAATCAGCTCCGGTTTGCGCACGTCTTGCGAGACACGCGATTGATCGAGAAGCCACGGCGTTGGCAAAACATGCACGTCTTCGCGATTGCCGAGTTGCTGTGCGAGGAGCGGGCTCACGGCAGCAACGCCACGCGCTCGTTGGACGCAAAGCTGATCGACAAACTCTCCCGCTCGTTCGAGTGTTCTTGCGCCGCGTTCAAAGTAGCCAGGGAGCTCGGCACCGAGATCGGTATGCGCAACCCAGCTGTAGGGCACACGGGCAAACTGGCAGAGAATGGCCGCTTCAACGTGGTGTGCAATCACTTGTGTCGGTTGTATCTCTTGCACAAGGTCGCGAATGGCACGAATTAGCCGCACATCGGAGACAACCTTTCGAAGTGAGGGTCCCGAGCGATGATCGACGGGGCGAACACCACCGATCTGCGAAGGCAGCCCGTGAAGGGTGTAGGGTCGATAGGCCACCCCGACGCCCTGTCCATAACTCAGCAGGTGTGTGCTCAGCCCAGCCTCTGCACAGGCACGACACATCGCATCGACGCAGACCTGGGTTCCCTGCCTTGTTGGAAACGGCATCGCTGCGATGTGTAGGAGTCGCGTCTCGCCCAGATTCGAACCGGACTCGCTTGACGACACAAGCGCACTGTCCACTTCTGTCATTCGTAGGAGTAGAAGCCCTGACCGCTTTTGCGACCTAGCTTTCCTTCCGCAACCATCTTCCGAAGCAGCGCCGGCGGCTCGAACTGGGGCCCGATCTCTTTGCTCAGGTGCTCGAGAATCGCCAGCCGTACGTCCAGTCCCACCAGGTCGGTGAGACGCAGCGGCCCCATCGGATGGCGGTAGCCAAGCACCATCGCCTTATCGATGTCTTCTGCGCTCGCAACCCCGGTTTCAAGCATGCGAATCGCTTCCGCTCCGAGAATGACACCCAAACGACTGCTTGCAAAACCAGGCACGTCTCGCACGACGATCGGTTCCTTACCCAAGCCACGCGCGAAGTTCTGTGCGAACTCGATGGTTTGTGAAGAAGTCATTTCTGCGTGAACAATCTCGAGCAGCGCCATCAATGGAACCGGATTGAAGAAGTGCAACCCGATGACGCGTTCGGGCTTGGGAAGCCCCTCGGCGATGCTTCCGATACTGAGCGACGACGTATTGGTCGCGAGCACTGCGTCGGGATTTGCATGTTTGGCCGCTTGCTTTAGCAGCGCCTGCTTGAGCTCCAGCCGTTCGGGCACGGCTTCCAACACAAGCCCCGCACTGGCGGTCGCTGCCGACAGAGCCTCCGTCGGCTGAATATTGCTCCGTGCCAAACGCGCGCGCGCTTCGCTCAGCTTTTCTTTGCTCACGAGCTTGTCGAGACTCTGGTTGATTTTGACCTGCGCCTGCTCGAGAACATCCGGATTGGCATCCACAAGCCGAACACTGTGTCCTGCAACGGCGCAGACTTGCGCGATACCATGGCCCATCGTCCCCGCCCCGATTACCGCTATCTGCAACTGCGACATGCCCTGCCCTTAGCACCCGCGTCCCGATCGCGTCCAGGAGCGACAGGCCGGCGCTTGGCGTTGACGATAGAGGGTTGGGTCGACCGCATGGCGCATCGCAGCTCCGTCGATCTCGCCCGGAAGCCACGCTGCGAGCTCGTCGAGACCCGCTCCGTATCGAACGAGGGGTCCGAAGAGCACTTCATGCACGTCGAACGCGGCGTTGCGTCGCAGCCACGTCTTGACCTCGAACAAATGGCCCTCATAGATCGCGCGAAGCTCACGATCCGTCATCGCGTCGTCTTGATCGCGTCGCTGCATCATCGCGCGTTGCGAAGCCAACACCTCGCCCACGTCGCGCCGCATCAGAATGAGTCGGTAGTGCTCGTTCACAGGAAGGTGCTTGAGCAAAGGACTGACGACCTTCAATGCTTTGCCCCGCCCTGCAGGCAGCCACGAATTGTCGGTCGCGAGCCGTTTGACAGGCTCGTACTCGAAGTAACCGCGCGGGTTGTCCGCGTCGGCGGGCCGTTGTTCGTCGCATAAGAGTGGGATCCCTGCTTGCTGGAGGACCTGCATCATCAGCGAAGTCCCGGAGCGAGGAAGTCCCGAAACGACTACGATCGACTCATTGTCTCGACCCGCCACCAATCTTACTATGGCAAGCGCTCGGGCCCCAAGGCAATGCAAAGCCACACTGGTTTCGACGCAAAGAAGCTGTGCTAGACCCACGACATGCCCGCGAAGCATTTGGTGATCGGTTGGGATGGTGCCGACCTCGATGTGATCGAAGAGCTTGGCGAGGCTGCGCTGCCCAACCTCTTTGCGCTGATGAGGCGTGGCTCTTTCGGTGCACCGCAGAGTGTTCAGCCACCGGCGACGCTACCGAACTGGACGAGCTTTTTGACGGGTGTGAACCCCGGCCGACACGGAGTTTTCGACTTCACGTCGCGGGAAGGCTATCGGGTGTCCTTCACAGGCGGCACGGTTCGCGAGGTACCAACTTGGCTCCGTGCCTTGGACCGCCGTGGCGCCAAAGTCGCCTGCCTCTCGTTTCCCGCGACATGGCCGCCCGAACGACTTGAACGCGGTCTCTTCATGAGCGGCTGGGACTCACCCGTGTCCTTTCGCACCGACAAGAGTTTCGTCTGGCCCGAACATTGGTACGCACAGATCGAAGCGCGATTCGGGACTCCCACGTTCGACGACGTCGATGAATTCGCCGCGGATACCCCAGGTTGGCTGACGCGGCTCGCGCCCGCGCTCAAGACCCGGATTTCGCGGAAGACTCAGCTTTGCGAGTGGCTTCTCGACGGGACCGCATGGGATGTCTTCGCGGTCTATTTTGGCGAGAGCGATACGGCCAGCCACTACCTGTGGCCCGCGCATGATGCGCACTCGCCGCGACGTCCGGACAGTTGGGCGCGAAGATGCCCCTTTCAACCCGGAACACAAAGTCCATTGGCTGAGGTGTATCGTGCGCTGGATCAAAGCCTGGGCGTGCTCACGCAAAGCGCCGGCGAAGACGTCAACATCACACTCATCAGTGACCATGGCTCGGGTGGGGCGTCCGACAAGGTCGTCTACCTCAACCGCGCGCTGGAGCAGGCTGGGTTGCTCCGTTTTCGTTCGGTCGGCCTCTCAGGAGCAGGGTCAAACCTCAAGAAACTCGCGTTCCGGCTGCCTCCGTCCCTGCGCCAACGGCTCTTCTCACTAGCGGGCCGTGCAGCTCCGAGCTGGCTGGAGTCGCATGCGCGCTTTTCATCGATCGATATGCGTCACACGCAAGTCTTCAGTGACGAACTCAACTACTTCCCGGCTCTGCACTTGAACTTGCTGGGTCGCGAACCCATGGGCCAAGTGAGCCCCAATGATCGTAACGCGATCTTCTCGCGCTTGCACGCAGCGCTTCTGGCGCTTCGCGATCCGTGGAGCGGCGAACCGATCGTGAAGCAAATCGTTCCTCGCGAAGAGCTTTTTGCCGGGCCCTATTGTGACCGGGCGCCTGACTACGTACTCGAACTCAATCTCGATCGCCAAAGCGGTCAATCTTACAGCTACAACCTGATGCCCTCTGGGGGCCCTGGGCCGGTCGTACGGCGACTCGACTTACACGAACGCCTTGGAAAGAAGGGTCGAAGTCTGCCCGGGGCACATCGTTCCCACGGCTTTTGGTGCGCCGCGGGTCCAACATACAGCGCAGCGGGACGACAATCGCTTCACATCCTCGACGCGGGCGCGACGCTACTCGCCACGCTCGATCCTCAGTTGGCGCGCTGCGCGGACGGACAGGTTCTCGCTCAGTGTCTCGCCCATTCGCACGACGCGACTTCCCCTGCACGAAAAGCAACGCACCCCGACAGACAGGAAACGAAACTTGTTGGGGACGCACGCGTGATCGCAGAACGCATGCGCGCGCTCGGCTACATCGACTAATCGACCTTGCAGCAAAAGAGGGTGTGCGAGAGCCCGAGGCCGTCGTGTTCGCTCTCGACGCTCAGACCGCTAGCTTCGAACAGGCGGATGAAGTCTCTGGCGCTGTACATGCGACTGTTGCCGTTGGCGAGCGAAGCGAAGTAAGGAGAGGTCATGATCACGCAGTAGGCGGCGGTCTCGAAGCGCTGACGATCCCAACACGTGTCTAGGATGTAGAGCCTGCCCTCGGGACCAACCGCCGCCTTAGCCCGATGGAGGATCGAGAGCACCTCGGCTTCGGAGAAGCAGCACAGAAACTGGCTCATCCAGACCGCATCAAAGCCTGTGGGCAAAGGCAAAGCGGAATCGAGCAGATCCGCCTCGTGGCCGCGGATGCGCCCCTCAAGGCCGAGCTCCTTCGCAGTGGCGAGGGCTTCCTTGAGCTGCCCAGGCAAGTCAGCGATGGTAATCTGGATCGCGGGATCCTGCTCGCAACAGTAGCGTGACCAATTACCGGTGTTACCGCCGATGTCGAGCATGCGTTTGACGCCGCGTTCTTGAATGACGCGCAGTGCCTCGGGGAAAGCACCATCTGAGTAGAAGTGGTCGAATCCAAACCAGCTCTTCCGCACCGGTTCGGGCAGCTCGGCCAGCGCCTGATAGATGGTGGTCCAGTTGCCGAAGACCTCCAGCCCAGCAGGTTTGCCTTCGTCGAGCGCCCGTTCGAGGCGGAAGATGCCCTCGTAACAGACATCGTGAGTGAAATCCATGTTCACCCGCGTCATCTTATCGGTCAGCACGTAGTACCCGACCTTGGTCAACTTGAAGCGCTCATCGACCAAGTAGGCGAGCTCGGAGGCGATGGCGCCTTCGAGCAGCACCGTCACTGCATAGTCGTCGCGTTCGATCGCCTCGGCAACCTCGCCGTGCGTGAGGCCGGCTTCACCGGCATCCATCAGCGCCTGTAGCAGGCCCCAGTCACGGCAGATCCGGGCAACTTGGAATGCGACCGGGGCGAAGGCCAACTTCTGAGCTTCGTATTGGGCGTCGTAAGCGCTGCGTTTGTCTCTGTCGAACATAGGGTGTCGCAAAGCGGCACTATGTCAGATCGAAGAGTGGTTGCCCAATCCAAGGGCTCGGCGCGCATGCGCGCGCTCGGCCACATCGACTCACGCAGGGTCTCGACTAACGCACGCTAACCTGACCGCATGAGAACGTCTTGTTCTTGTTGGTGGTGAGCATGACCGCGCCCGACTTGGTCCCAACGCTAACCTTGGCCGTCAGCATGTTGTCGCGCTTCGAGAAAAGCGGAACCGACTTGCCGCCAATCTTTACGGTCTTGATGGCTGCAAGGCCCTGGCCTTGAAGCGTCAGATAGCCCCCGGTCGAGAGGCGCGTTGCTTTGATGTTGCACTTGATGCCTTCGGGTGCCGTGGCGGTTGCGGTGCCTGAATGCGTGGTGCTCGCACGAACGGTTGTCTTGGCGGTCACGGGAGCTCTGAGGGTCGGTTGAGCATGCGTGGGCGCTTTGACCGCCGGTGCG